>CAZRGO010000003.1:0-372411 GCA_964599665.1 uncultured Prevotella sp. | reverse complement strand
ACCTGTAACCTTCTGATCCGTAGTCAGATGCTCTATTCAGTTGAGCTACGGAGCCTTTTATACTCTTTTAGAATGAATATAAACTACATCCCCTTTGTTTTTGCGAGTGCAAAGGTAGTAAGTTTTTTTGGGTCCACCAAATATTTTTATACTTTTTTGAGTAAGAACTTTACAAAATGGCAGTTTTATGGTAATATTGTATTGCTTTTCCGAAGATAATACAGTTTCAAATCATCAAAGCCTTTTAACATAAACTGACATTGCCGCCGCCTCGCAACCTGCAAAGACGTGGCCGAATTGCTATTGTCACGATACAATGCAAGAGCCTCACCAAACAACTCATATATATTCCTCAGCATCGTACTGTCATTATATAATAGTGCCGTATCAACATTTTCAACAGCTGTAGAGATGCCATTCTGAAAATAATGCGCAAAAGCCGTATGGAACAACACATCGGCCTTGTCATTGCCTTCCGTCAGCGGCAAGGACAAATTATAATATTCCAGTGCCTCGTTATAGTTGCCAAGATGAAACAAGCTCTCGGCACATGAGTAGTAATAAACCGAACGTTCTCTGGGAGAATAGACCGACAAGTCCGGTATGGCCTTGCGCAAGCAATCGGCTGCCTCCGCATATTTCTGTTCTTTATAATAAGAATACCCAAGATACGCCATAAAACGTGACGACAGGCGATAGCTTTTAGACAGTTTCTCAAATGCCAAAACACACTCATGGTATTTAGCGCCATTATAATACTCTATGGCCTTGCCCAACAGTTCGGTGTCTGCCCCACGGGAGCCGGAAGACGTCTGTGCCATTGCTACGGAACTGCCATGCAACATAATCACAATAAACAATACCTTGGTGAGCATTCTGAGGAGTGTCTTGATATACGGACGCTGCCAGTCATCGGCATGACATTTGACGCCATTGTATTCCAAAAGATCCAAATCCATCATCACACAACCTTCTGCCCGCAACCCGACACTGTCGCCCATTTCCCTCTCCAGCGTCTTAAAACATGTCACAATCTCCGACTGTGTGAATGCGGTATCACACTCGGCAAGCATATTGGCGTATGGTTCCGCATCCTCAGAACGTCCGTATGCCGCGGAAACGACAACGTCAGTCAGTCTTATTTCCGGAAACAGCACCGCAAGCCGCTGTCTTATCTTGGACATCTGAGCGTCACGCTCCGTATTGCATCCGACAGAGAACAATATGTGATTATACTTATTCAGAATACAGCAGGTATTGTGAGTTAAACGAATAAGCAGGCAACAAAGATAACAGTGTTCATGTATTCACATTAATGTTTGTCGCTTACCTCTCTAAAAAAGTTTTGCAAAGATAGTCATTATTTCCCATACAGTGAAATGTTTGTTTCTTTTTTTACTTAAACTTCTTTAATTATACGCATTTGATTAGCGCATGAAAAATAAAATAGTTACCTTTGCAACAATATAGAACTGGAAATCAGAACCATTAAAATATGCACACAAGAGAAGAAACCTTGGCGGCATTCTCGCGCCTGCTTGACATACAAGAAGAACTGAGGGTGAAGTGTCCATGGGACAAAAAACAAACCAATGAGTCATTAAGACCTCACACAATAGAAGAGGCTTTTGAACTGTGCGATGCCATTATGGACGATAACCCGACAGAGATACAGAAAGAAATGGGCGACGTGATGGAGCATTTGATATTCTATGCCATGATAGGACGTGAGCAAGGGCGCTTCGACATGGCTGATGTACTGACGAAAGAGGCCGACAAACTGGTATTCCGCCATCCGCATATATACGGTGAACAGAAAGCGGACAACCCGGACGAGGTCAGCAAAATATGGGAGCAGGTAAAGCAAAAAGAGAAAGATCACAACAAAACAGTCCTGTCAGGTGTGCCACGTTCGCTGCCATCGCTGATAAAAGCCTACAGAATACAGGACAAAGCACGTAATGTTGGCTTTGACTGGGACAAGCCGGAGGATGTATGGGGAAAGGTATTTGAGGAGATAGAAGAATTGAAGGCGGAACTGCAAAAAGGGAATATGCAAGAGGCCGAGAAGGAATTGGGCGACGTTTTGTTCTCTATCGTCAACGCCTCAAGACTGTATCACATCAATCCAGACACCGCTTTGGAGCATACAAACCGCAAATTCATAGCGCGTTTCAGCTACATTGAGGCTAAAGCCAAAGAACAAGGGCGTGACATTAAAGACCTTACACTTGCCGAGATGGATGCCTTGTGGAACGAAGCAAAAGAGAACAAACTGTAATATTGTCATGTATAACGCAAACAAGCAATAAGTTATGAAAAAACTGTTACCCCTATGTTTTATCGCGGCTATGGCAATGTTCATTGCCGGATGTGAATCAAAGAAAAATGAGAACACCACAGACAGCACTGACACCGTTGCGGTAAACATACCTGACAGTGCCATATATGGCATTGTTGGAGAAGGCTCTACCATGCACACTCTCGAATTAATTACGGAGGATGGCAATACGATGAGCATTGCCGTAAACCAAGATAGCTGCTCGGATGTGCAGGGAGGTATATTCGCCGGAGACAAAGTAACATTGGTAACACGCCCCGGAAGCGATGACACTCCGGAAGTTGTGAAACTCGTCAACATAACATCTTTGCTGGGTAAATGGACATCATTGGACCGTAACTTCGAGATACAGGAGGACGGTGTGATAGCAAGTAACATAACAACAGAATCACACCCTTTGACGCATTGGGATATGGCCAATGCCAACCTTATATTAAATGCAGACACCTTCTCTGTATTATCACTCGGCCCGGACAGTCTGTCCATTGAGAATAATGACGGTATATATGTATACAAAAGGGGAAGGAAGTAACACTTCCCTCCCCTTTTGGTATGGTTTTGCATATATAACAAACAAAATCAGTCTTCAAGCAATTTGCGGTATCTTGGGCGTTTGATTTCATCTGTTCCGAGACGCCGCGCTTTATTTATCTCATATTCAGAATAACTGCCCTCAAAGAAGAATACCTCTCCATTGCCTTCAAAAGCAAGTATGTGAGTGCATATACGGTCAAGGAACCAACGGTCATGCGATATTACGACGGCACAGCCGGCAAATGCTTCAAGACCTTCTTCAAGAGCACGCAAGGTATTGACATCAATATCGTTGGTAGGCTCGTCAAGTAACAGGACATTGCCTTCCTGTTTCAATGCCAATGCCAACTGCAGACGATTGCGCTCACCGCCGGAAAGTACCTCACACAATTTGCCCTGGTCATTGCCGGAGAAATTAAAACGAGACAAATAAGCCCTTGCGTTAACGTCTCTTCCGCCCATACGGAACGACTCCGTACCCTGAGAAACGACCTCATATACAGTCTTCTTAGGGTCAATATCCTTATGTTGCTGATCGACATAAGCCGTTTTTACAGTCTCTCCGACCTCAAAAGTGCCGGCATCGGCATTCTCTAACCCCATAATAAGCCGGAAAAGTGTAGTCTTTCCGGCTCCATTCGGACCGATAACACCTACTATTCCGTTTGGAGGCAGCATGAAATTAAGGTCCTTGAACAACACCTTGTCACCGTATGCCTTGGCCACATGCTGTGCCTCTATGACCTTATTGCCAAGTCGCGGACCATTAGGAATGAATATTTCGAGCTTCTCCTCACGTTCTTTCTGCTCCTCATTAAGCATTGCATCGTATGAGTTAAGACGCGCCTTACCCTTAGCCTGTCGTGCTTTCGGCGCCATACGCACCCACTCAAGCTCACGTTCAAGAGTCTTGCGACGCTTTGATGCTGTTTTCTCCTCTTGTGCCATACGCTTGGTTTTCTGCTCAAGCCACGAAGAATAGTTACCTTTCCATGGAATACCTTCGCCCCTGTCCAATTCAAGTATCCATTCACTGACATCATCAAGGAAATAACGGTCGTGAGTGACGGCTATAACTGTTCCCTCATATTGCTGCAGGTGTTGTTCCAGCCAGTCTATTGATTCTGCGTCAAGATGGTTGGTAGGCTCATCGAGCAGCAATACATCTGGCTTCTGAAGCAGCAGACGACACAATGCGACACGCCTGCGCTCACCACCGGAAAGATGGTTTACAGGCCAATCACCCGGAGGACAATGCAAAGCCTCCATAGCACGTTCAAGACGCGAATCCATATTCCATGCATCGGTAGCGTCTATAATATCCTGCACTTCAGACTGCCTTTGCATCAACTTGTCCATCTTGTCAGGGTCACCATAATACTCTTCCAAGCCGAACTTCTCGTTTATCTCATCATATTCCTTCAACGCATCGTATACATGCTTAACGCCATCACGCACATTTTCCTTTACGGTCTTTGTGTCGTCAAGCGGAGGATCCTGCGGCAAATAGCCCACAGTGTAGCCCGGACTCCATACAACCTCGCCCTGATACTGCTCATCTAATCCGGCGATTATCTTCATAAGAGTGGACTTACCGGCACCATTAAGACCTATAATGCCTATCTTTGCCCCGTAAAAGAAACTTAAATAGATATTCTTTAATATCTGTTTCTGATTCTGAGGGATTATTTTACTCACCCCAACCATAGAGAAGATAATCTTCTTGTCATCTACTGTTGCCATCTTTTATGCTTTAATTTGTAATGCCGTCATGTTAATATTGAAACGAAATAACATAACGGCGAATGTATAATTGTTTGGATGCAAAGATACTAATATTTTCTGAAACAGTCAACTTTTTCACTGACAAAATAAAGAAAGGGACTTAACCTGTTGAGTAAAACAGATTAAGTCCCTTTGCTTTAATAATGTTATATTGTTATAAAAAGGCCGGTATGATTACATCATTCCGCCCATTCCCGGCGCACCGCCCATTGGCATTGCCGGCTCAGCAGCCGGTTTGTCGCAGATAAGGCACTCCGTTGTCAGGAAGAGACCAGCTATAGAAGCTGCATTTTCAAGTGCGACACGGCTCACTTTTGCTGGATCTATGATTCCGGCCTTACGCAAATCCTCGTAGATGTCAGTACGTGCATTGTAACCGAAGTCCCCTTCACCCTCGCGTACTTTCTGCACTACTACAGCACCTTCACCACCTGCGTTGCTTACAATCTGGCGAAGTGGCTCCTCAATGGCACGCTTTACGATATTAATACCAGTCTGTTCATCTGCGTTTGCACCTTTTATGTCTTTCAAAGCGTCAAGAGCCCGGATGTAGGTTGTACCGCCACCGGCAACAACACCTTCCTCTATAGCCGCGCGTGTTGCACAAAGAGCGTCATCAACACGGTCTTTCTTCTCCTTCATCTCAACCTCTGAGTTCGCGCCTACATAAAGTACGGCAACACCACCGGCCAATTTTGCAAGACGTTCCTGCAACTTTTCCTTGTCATAAGAAGAGGTAGTGTTCTCTATTTCTTTCTTGATTGCGATTACTCTGTCGGCAATAGCATCCTTGGAACCGGCACCACCGGCTATAATTGTATTGTCCTTAGAGATTGTAACCTTATCACATGTTCCGCACATGTCCAGTGTTGCCTGATCAAGTTTCAAGCCTTTTTCTTCTGAAATGACAAGACCTCCGGTAAGAACCGCAATGTCTTCGAGCATAGCCTTGCGGCGATCGCCGAATCCCGGAGCCTTAACTGCACATATTTTAAGGCCACCACGCAGACGGTTTACAACCAAAGTGGTGAGTGCCTCTGAATCAACGTCCTCTGCTATGATAAGCAATCCTCTGCCACTCTCTGCAGCCGGCTGCAGAATCGGAAGCAGTTCTTTCAGGTTTGAAATCTTCTTATCATATATAAGGATGTAAGGATTCTCCATTACACACTCCAGTTTCTCTGCATCTGTAACGAAATAGCTTGAAAGATAACCACGATCAAACTGCATACCCTCTACAACACCTATGCTTGTATCACGGCTTTTGCTTTCTTCAATTGTGATAACGCCATCCTTTGACACCTTGCGCATAGCGTCAGCCAACAGCTTTCCGATCTCAGGGTCATTATTAGCCGATACCGTAGCGACCTGCTCTATCTTGTCATAGTTATCCCCTACCAGTTCTGCATTGGCCTTAATATAATTCACTACAGCGTCAACAGCTTTGTCAATACCACGTTTCAAATCCATAGGGTTAGCACCTGCGGTGACATTTTTCAAGCCTTCTGTTACGATAGCCTGTGTAAGTATTGTTGCTGTTGTAGTGCCATCACCGGCATCATCGCCAGTCTTTGAGGCAACACTCTTAACAAGTTGCGCTCCGGTATTTTCAAACTTATCCTCTAATTCTATCTCTTTAGCCACTGTCACACCATCTTTAGTTATCTGCGGTGCACCGAATTTCTTCTCGATAACCACGTTGCGGCCTTTAGGACCAAGAGTTACTTTTACTGCGTTAGCAAGCTGGTCAACGCCACGTTTCAGTGACTCACGGGCATCGGTATTGAACTTTATTTCTTTTGCCATAATGATAATGTTTTAATATAAAACTACTTTAGCTATATAATAGCAATAACTAATAATACAAACTATTTAATGATTGCAAGGACATCAGACTGACGCATCATCAGATACTTGTCGCCGTCATATTCCAATTCCGTACCGGAATACTTGCCATAAAGCACTGTCTGCCCAGCTTCCAATATCATTTCCTCGTCTTTCGTGCCATTGCCCACAGCAATAACCTCACCCTTTAATGGTTTTTCCTTTGCTGTATCCGGGATAATGATACCGCCAATCTTCTCTTCTGCCGCCGCGGGCTTAATCAGCACACGGTCTGCTAATGGTTGAATGTTCATAGTTTTATAATTAATATGTTATACGTTTACGTTTGCACTGTAAATTACTAAAAATATGCCAACGCACGGACAGTGACAGTATTGTCAGTGCCCGTGCGTCAAGTTTGTCACATATACACTCCGATTATATAGTGATTTCTGTCTCAGGCTGTAACTCTCCAGAGAGAATTTTCTCACATAAGACATCTTCTATATGTGCCTGTATAGCACGTTTTAGCGGACGTGCGCCATATTGTATATCATAACCTTCTTTAGCCAGCTTATCTTTGGTTTCCTCTGTCACCGTAAGTGTAAACCCAAGCTCTGCCACACGTTTATATAATGTAGCCAGTTCTATGTCCACTATCTTGCGTATCGCTTCCTGATTAAGCTGATCAAACGTTATAATCTCATCCAGTCTGTTCAGGAATTCCGGTGCGAACTGCTTGCTAAGACTCTTCTGTATGATGGAACGGGCATACTCCCTGTCCTTCTCTTCCATATCAACGCCATTGCCTGCGGCAGCAGTAAAGCCCACACCATGCGCAAATTCCTTTAGCTGTCTGGTGCCAGTGTTGGATGTCATGATTATAACTGTATTGCGGAAATCTATCAATCGCCCGTTACCATCAGTCAAACGTCCCTCGTCAAGCACCTGCAACAGAAGATTAAACACCTTGCTGTTTGCCTTTTCTATCTCATCAAGCAGAACGATTGAGTAAGGTTTCCGACGCACTTTTTCCGTCAACTGTCCGCCTTCGTCATATCCTACATATCCCGGAGGAGCTCCAACCAGCCGCGAAGTATTGAAAGCCTCAGAATATTCACTCATATCTATACGTATCAACGCATCGGCCGAGCCGAACATTTCCTCTGCCAACTTCTTGGCCAAGTAGGTTTTTCCAACACCCGTAGGACCAAGAAACATGAATACTCCGATAGGATGATTAGGGTCATGAAGCCCCACCCTGTTTCTCTGAATGGCCTTCACCATCTTCTCTATGGCCGCATCCTGCGCAACAACATGCCCTTTTAATCTATGTGACATATTGCGCAACTTCTCGCCTTCGCTTTCCGCCATCCTCTGAACAGGTATACCTGTCATACGAGCCACAACGTCCGCCACATCATCAGCCGATACAATCTCACGCTGTCCGGTATTACCTTTCTGCCAATTAACATTAAAAGCAGCCAACTGTTCTTCAAGCCTTATCTGCAAATCACGACAGTTCGCAGCCTGTTCAAAGTTCTGGTTCTGCACAGCCTGAAGTTTTTTCTTCTTGGCCTCTTGTATCTCACCCTCCAATTTCGTTACTTCCTCCGGAACATCGGCATGCAACAAATGTATATGCGCACCCACTTCATCCAAGGCATCAATAGCCTTATCCGGGAAAGCCCGATCCGTTATATACCTCTTTGTAAGTCTTACACAGGCGTCTACAGCCTCATCCGAATAAGCCACATGATGGTGTTGCTCATACCTTTCCTTTATATTCTCCAGTATCTGCAATGTCTCCTCCGCAGTAGAAGGCTCCACTATAATCTTCTGGAATCTCCGTTCCAATGCGCCATCTTTCTCTATTGTCTTACGATACTCATCCAATGTCGTGGCACCTATACATTGTACGGTTCCTCTTGCTAACGCCGGCTTTAGCATATTAGCCGCATCCATAGAGCCAGCCGCACTCCCGGCACCTATAATAGTATGTATCTCGTCAATAAAGATTATTATATTCGGGTTCTGCTCCAGTTCCTTTATAAGGTTCTTTACCCTCTCCTCAAACTGTCCGCGATACTTCGTACCGGCCACAAGGCTTGCCATATCCAATGCAACCAGACGTTTATTAAACAACACCGGCGATGTCTTGTGCTCGGCAATCATCTGCGCCAATCCCTCCACTATAGCACTTTTGCCTACTCCCGGCTCACCTATCAGGATAGGATTGTTTTTCTTTCTCCTGACCAATATTTCCTGCAGACGCGTTATTTCCGTCTGACGCCCAACCACAGGATCCATCTTTTTCTCTGCCGCCGCATTGGTCAAATCAATAGAAAAAGCATCTATTACAGGTGTCTTACCTTGAGTATTCGGAGTATTCTTTGGCTGACTGTCCGTCTGTTTCGCCTGTCCGTCATCCGTTATGTCATCAAAATCATCGTCTGAAAGGTTCATTGCGTTTTGTGGTGTTATATTAGTTGAGTTTTGTTCCGATACATTTGCATCATCAACAGCAGCACTTTGCGTGTTCTCCTGTTCACTGACATCAGCAAGACACTGCGACACATTGTCATAATTCACGTTATTATGTTCCAAAATATTCCGTGCCTGATTATTGTTAACGTCATGCAATATAGCCAACAACAAATGCTCTTCCCGTATTGTGTCTCTCTTATCCATTCTCGCTTCCAATGCCGCCAGTTTCATCAGCTGGTTGGTCTTCTCATCCAACTCCGGAGCAGAATCACCGACTTCCTGTCCATCTTTCTGTTCAACATCCTTCAACAATTCGCTCTCACAGTCTATTGTTATATCGGTTTTGCTAACATTCAGTCTCCGCATTATCCTGTCTGCAATGGTATCTCGCCTTTTAAGCAAAGCCATAAGCAAATGCTCCGGCCTTACCGTGCGGCTCCTGTGCCTCTTTGCCTCTGTCCTACCTTCATCCAAAAGGGATGATACTCTATCCGAAAAATTATTCTGCACTATTAATCCTCCTAATTTAATTGTTACAGACATAACAGACAAATAGTGTGCCATCCCATCAACCTGCCCTCATTATCATTTCTCGATAATAAAGTTAACCTCTTCCTGTATCACAGAAATACTGACACTGCCACGCTGCATTTCCATTGGGTGACCGTCTATACTCACAGGTATCCCTTTCGGTATATCAATCTCCACGCAATGCGATCTGTATGGCATTACACGTTTATGATTTAATATTTTCCCTCTGGCAAACAGATACAGTCCGCCCATTATCTCCGACATAGCCGAGTGTCTCACCACCGTTATATCAAGCATACCGTTATATGGCACCGCATTTGGAGTCTGTCCATATCCGTGCGCACTGCCTATACACATTGTACTTATCCTATGCGTTTCCTTAACAAAATTGATACAATAAGCGACCTTGAAGATTTTTTTAATAAAAGCCATCATCACCGCCGACAACAGAAACGACAATTTCCTTGACCACAACATCCTTCTGGTCTGCTGTCTCAACCTCTGTATCCCGGCAAGCAGTCCAATATTAACGCAATTCAAGAAGAACCTGTTCCGTTCCGTCTCCGTTTTATCCTTATAATATATACACCCAACATCCACCTTCCTTATTCTCCTCGCAGCCACAGAAGCCACGGCATGGTCAATATCATCATACGACAGCCCCCAAAAAGACGCGAAATCATTCATCACGCCATTTGGTATTACCCCCAAGACCACCCGTTCTCTTACACGCTTCTCAGCCTTCATCAGACAGTTCACAGCATCATTCAAAGCCAAATCCCCTCCGGCAATGACAATAGTCTCATAGCCATTGTTCAGCAACATATTCACCAGTCGCCCGACACTCTCCGCGCTTTCGCTCTGAATCATATCATACCGCACCCCATACTTTTCCAAAGCCTCCACTATCTTCTCCCGCCTTTTGGCTACGGAAACAAACGGTCTGCGTTGCGGACAATATATTATACCAATATTTTTCATACACCTGCTATACTCATTATTTGTCGCAACACAGCGTCCATCTGCTCTTTGTTCTGTGGTGCCGTCACCCAATTTATTTCAAATCCTCTTCTTTCCATTCCCCGAAACCATGTCATCTGCCTTTTGGCAAACTGATGAATAGCAATCTCAAGCTTCTCAACCATCTCGTCATAGCTCAACTCTCCGATACAATATAGCGTGAGAAATTTATATTCAAGGCCATAATATACCAAATCCTCAGGCTTTATTCCTTCAGTGAGCAGCCCTCTAACCTCATCCACCATGCCTTCGTCAAGTCTCTTACGCAGCCTTGCTGATATTTTCCGCCTTCTTGTTTCACGGTCTACATGCACACCTATTATAATAGAAGGTATGGCGTTTTGGTGTCGCAGTTCCGCATGATGCCTCAGATTATATGTCTCGATCTCTATTGCCCTTATAGCCCGCTGACAGGTATCCACGTCTGTTTTATTATGCATATTACTCCCGGTACGCGCTTTCAGCTCCGTAAGCATATCTGTCAACTCCTGCAAACTCTTTCCTTCCAGTTCACTTCTCAACACCTCATTCTGTGGCACCGGAGACAATTCATAGCCTTTCAGCACCGATTCTATATACAAACCGGTTCCGCCACACAGTATAGGTCTCGCCCCCCTATGGCACACCTCCGTATAAACATCATGAAAATCCTGCTGGTATCTGAACAGATTATATTTCGTCCCAGGCTCACATATATCTATAAGATGATAAGGTATCCGTTTGCCATCCACCGTATAGTCGGCAAGATCCTTACCCGTACCAATATCCATTCTTCTGTAAACCTGCCTTGAGTCAGCGGATATTATCTCGCCGCCAATCCTCGTTGCCAGCCTTGTCGCAATATCCGTCTTACCCGAAGCCGTAGGGCCTAATATCGTTATGAGTCTTTCCATCAGACAATTTAGTAAGTAACAAAAATCAAGCGATAGTAAGTTACGGGAAGCGAGGAGCTACATCTTGCACGAATAAAGCCTGCTTTTATCAGCCGTTTCCACCTTGTCGCTCAGCCGCATACGCCCGTATGTCCCTTTGTGCCATGGCAACATAGCCTTAAAGCCAACAGTTCTCTTATAAGCACCCAAATCCGCTTCACTTACCTATACACAAAAGAAAGGCCGTACCGGTGATGTGATGAAAACTCCGAGAATTGAAGATTAGAGTGCTCCCCGCTTTTGTAATCCACCGGCTTTTTCAGCTTTTGAAGTGAGATATCAAATCGATGACCAACTGGAGCCATATATCCGACGATCATGCCACATTCTTATTATCATGGCCCGCCATAGGCAAAGGAAGCGTCCCCCGGTTTTTCGTTTTAATTGATGAGTATCCCAATCGAACCAGTACGACCCGAATGCAAAATTAATACTTTTTCTTTAAGTAAAGCAAGAAATCATAGCAAAAATCATATTTTTTAGCATTTTAACTGATTATTTGCCATTTTATCAGTACCTTTGCATTGTTTTCAGGTAACAAAAAAATAGAAAAACAAATCAAGTAAACAACAAAAACAAAACAACATCTCATGTCATTTATCAAAACAGACAACATCAAAGGTGACATCTTCGGAGGTATCACCGCCGGTATTGTAGCCCTGCCTTTGGCATTAGCATTCGGCATTCAGGCTTTTGGAGGTATCAACGACCCACGTGCGGCGGCAATGGGTGCATTGGCAGGTCTTATCGGTGCCACATTATTAGGGTTCTTCGCGTCGCTGTTTGGCGGCACACACTCACAGATAAGCGGTCCCACTGGTCCTATGACCGTTATCACCGCCTCTCTTGTCAGCGCTGCGTGGACAGCCTCGTCCGGCAACTTCAGCGCAGTAATTCTATCCATGGCGTTCGCCGGTATCTTCTGCGGTCTGTTCCAAATATTATTCGGCATCATCCGCATCGGCAAGTATGTGCGTTACATTCCGCAGCCGGTATTATCCGGTTTCATGAGCGGTATCGGTGTGATCATTATCCTTCAGCAGATCTACCCGCTACTGGGTCTGAAGTCTCCGGTTATGGTTATAGACATGATTGTTGATTTCCCGGAGATAGTAGCCAACGGCATCAGCGTTCAAGCACTGTTGTACGGCCTTGGTACCATTGCCGTAATCTACGCTTTCCCTTACCTAACCAAGAAAGTGCCGGCCACTCTCGTGGCACTGATAGTGCTTACCGTCATATCTATACTTTGCTCTTTTGACGCCGCATTGACCATCGGCAACATCCCGGCAGGACTGCCAATGCCATTTTTCAGTAAGGAAGGCATAGACCTTGCTTCCATTAACTGGTGGAATATCATCCAGACATCTCTTGTTCCTGGTCTCACCTTGGCCGGACTCGGCTCCATCGACACGTTGCTAACATCTGTTGTGGCCGACAATATAACCAAAACGAAACACGACAGTAACCGTGAGCTAATCGGTCAGGGCATAGGCAATGCCTGTTCCGGACTGTTCTGCGGTATTGCCGGCGCCGGTGCTACCATGCGTACGGTAGTAAACATCAAGTCAGGCGGCCGCAGCCAGATCAGCGGCATGGTGCATGCCATGTTCCTTCTCGCCATACTCCTCGGTCTCGGCAGCCTCGTACAGTACGTTCCTTTGTCAGTACTCGCCGGCATTCTTATAACGGTGGGCTATGGAATCATTGACTTCCGTGGCTTCAAAGACCTTATACGTATTCCGAAGGCTGACGCATTTGTGCTTATCGTAGTGTTCCTCATGACAGTTTTCGTCGACCTGCTCACGGCGGTAGGCATTGGTATGGTCATAGCCTGCGTGCTGTTCATGAAGCGTTCCGGCGACCTTGTAGAGAAACAATACGAGGCTGGACTCCTGTCAGAGGGCTTTGACAAGCACACACCATGGGAAGACGAGCACGATGTCACAGACGAGATGAAGCGACAGATATACATCGAGCGTCTCGACGGCCCTATATTCTTCGGGTCTGTCACCGGTTTCCAGAACACTATGCACAGCGTTCCCAACGACCCGAACATCAAAACCGTCATAATACGCATGCGCCGCGTAACGTTTATGGACCAATCCGGAGCATACGCCATGGAGACTTGCATCAAGGACTTGCAGGCTATGGGCAAAGAGGTGCTGCTGACAATCATACAACCGCAGCCAAGCACCATCATGCACAAGATGCACATAATACCCGCACTGGTCAAAGAAGAGCAGACATTCGCCACCTTCGAGGAGTGCATCGAGTACATAAAGAGCAAGAAATAATATGCGTTCACTGACCTCACGCCTTTCATTATACGACCCGCACGAGGCGCAAAGCATCGTGAGGGTGCTCTTAAACGACACGTTCGGTTTCACATTCGCCGATATATGCGGAGGTGCTCTCGATTCGTTGTCGGCCACGGAGCGTGAAAGGCTTGAGGCCTACATGAAGCGTTTGGAACAGGGAGAGCCTGTGCAATATATTACAGGCAAGGCTTATTTTTGCGACAGGGCGTTCGAGGTGCAACGCGGTTGCCTTATACCACGACCGGAAACGGAAGAGTTGTGCCGCACGATTGTGGAACAGGCTCACCCGAAAAGCGCCATACTTGACATCGGCACGGGTAGCGGATGCATCGCCATAACACTGAAAAAGGAACTGCCGGAGGCCACGGTCACGGCATGGGACATCAGCGACGAGGCGTTAAGCATAGCCCAAAGTAACGCCGTGACACATAATGCCGACATATCATTCAAGAAACAGGACACTCTGACACCACCCGCCGACAATGCCATTTGGGACATAATAGCAAGCAATCCTCCATACATCTGCCGCAAAGAAGCGGCCTGTATGGAAAGCAACGTGCTTGACTATGAGCCTCATCTGGCACTTTTTGTACCCGACAACGACCCGTTGTTATTTTACTGCAACATTACATTATACGCCGCCAAAGCCCTGAAACCCAACGGGAAGCTGTTCTTTGAGATAAACCCCGAATACGCAAAAGAAATGATGATGCTACTATCATCCAATCATTTCAGAGGCATAATGTTACAAAAAGACTTTGAGGGAAGAGAGAGATTTATAACCGGCAGCAGATAATCTCTGCAGCCATTAACCACCGGTAGCACGACAAAGACACAACCACAATACCATGACCTACGAACAAGTACTCGCAAAACTCACCGCATGCTGCGCAAGAGGCGAACACTGCCTGCACGAAATGCGGCAGAAAATGGAACGCTGGCAGATAGACACGCCGACACAACAACGTGTAATTGACTACCTTTTGGCAGAGCGATACATAGACGAAGCACGCTATGCACGATTCTTTATCAACGACAAAGTGAAATATAACCGTTGGGGCAAGAGAAAAATAGAGCAGGCGTTATTCATGAAACACATCCCAAAAGAGGTTTACACGCCACTGTTGGACGACATAGAAGACGATGCGTACATGGAGACCCTGTTGCCATTATTGCAGAACAAACGACGGAGCGTCAAAGGAAACTCGGAATATGAGATACGTATGAAATTGATACGCTACGCCATGCAAAGAGGTTTTACATACGAGTTGGCGGAAAAAGCTATATCACAACTCGGAGTATAGCGGTACTGTCAAAAGCCTTAAATTCAGCAATTCAGAAGCACCCTTGTAATACACTATATAACAACACGTTATAATTGCACTGCTTTTACACTGCAATCGCAGTGCGATTACGACATAAAAGCACCGCGATTACCACGCAATCGCAATGCTTTTACAAACACATCACAAAAGTGTCATACCGACACCATCCAAACAGCCTCCCGAAATACTGATGATAAACATTGTTCTCGACTTTCTATTTCCACGATATTGCCATGTATGCGGCAACAGACTGTTACCGCAAGAACAGACACTATGCGTTCACTGCAACGTAGAATTGCCGAGAACATTCTACTGGAATAATCCGTATGACAATGACATTGCCAAAATCTTTTGGGGGAGAATTAAGACAGAACGGGCCGCGGCATATATCTTTTATCGCTCCCACTCCGGAGCGGCCAATATGGTATATGCTTTCAAATATAACCGAGAGCCATACGTTGCCAAGGAAATGGGAAAGATGATGGCCAAGGAAATGGGCGGAACATTCTTTGAAGGCATTGACTGCATCATACCAGTGCCGCTGAACAGGAAAAGAATAAGAAAAAGGGGCTATAACCAAAGCGAGTGTCTGGCACGGGGCGTAGCCGGCGTCACCGGGATACCCGTTATAAACAACGCCGTTATACGCAATGTCAACACCGTGACACAGACAACACTTGACATGACAGAACGGCTTGAAAACGCTGAGAACATTTTCTGTCTGACCAAGAAAGCGAACAAATTACAGAATTGCCATTGCCTGCTCATAGATGATGTGATAACCACAGGTGCCACAATGACATCATGCGCAAAGGAAATTCTCAGGATATCCGGTGTCAGGGTCAGCATACTGTCATTTGGCAGCGCCACACAAACATATTAAACAGCGTATGACAAAAATATTACGTATGGCACATAATTTGTCGTATCCAATTACGTTAGTTTAATAACAAAGAACATAAAAACATAGAAAGATGGAATACAAAGAATTTGATCGTATGGTAAACGAGGCGGAGGGAAAGTCTCGTCGTAGTTTCACACCGTCCATAACATTTCCGGCTCTCATGCGCAAAGTGTACGTATGGATGACATTGGCAATGGCCATAACAGGCGTAACGGCATACGGTGTAGCCACCTCTCCGGCAATACTAAGTATGATTTTCGGAAATCAGATAGTGTTCTGGGGATTGGTAATAGCGGAGCTGGCACTGGTATTCGGTATCTCCGGCATGCTGAACCGCATCAGTATCGCCACAGCAACCATGATGTTTGTCGCCTACAGCGTTATCAACGGCGCCGTGCTGTCAAGCATATTCCTGCTATACACCATGCAGAGTATAGGACAGGTGTTCTTCATAACGGCAGGCACTTTTGGAGCAATGGCCCTGATAGGCTACACGACCAAAACCGACCTGACATCTATGGGTAAAATACTTTTCATGGCATTGATAGGTCTTATCATAGCCTCGGTAGTGAATATCTTTGTAGGTTCCACAGGCATGCAGACTATAATAAGCTATATTGGCGTGCTTATCTTCGTGGGACTGACGGCGTATGACTCACAGAAGATAAAGATGATGCTCATGGAGCAGGACGTAAACGACGAGGGAGCACAGAAGCTGGCACTGATCGGCGCGCTGACACTGTATCTTGATTTTATCAACCTCTTCATTTACCTCCTCCGCATTTTCGGCAGCAGGAGAGACTAATTAACCAAAACATCAGGTATCGGGAACCCTATACTACACTATCATATCAATGAAAAAGTTACTCTCACTCCCACCGAATCTTGTAGATTGCTTTCATGACATTACCGGTCTGGATCACAAAGAATGGTTTTGTACCAACGACCCGGCAGACAAAAAATTAGGTTCCGGCGGCGGAACGACATGGCTGTTGGAACAATGCCATGCGGCATGGGGTGCCAACAAGCCATTTGATGAATGGCTTCAGGACGACCGTCGCATCATACTCCATGCGGGAGGACAAAGCAGACGGCTGCCGGCATACGCACCCTCAGGCAAGATTCTAACCCCGATACCGGTGTTCAGATGGGAGCGAGGACAACGTTTGGGGCAGGATTTGCTGTCATTGCAAATACCACTGTACGAGAATATCATGGCAGCGGCACCCGAAAAGCTCAACACCATGATTGTAAGCGGCGATGTCTACATACGCGCCACACAACCTTTAGGGAATATCCCCGATGCCGACGTGGTATGCTACGGCCTTTGGCTGGACTCAAGCATAGCAAAAGACCACGGTGTCTTTGTGTCTTCGCGCGAGGAACCATCCAAAATGCAATGTATGTTGCAGAAACCGTCCATACAGAAATTGTCGGAAGTACTGGAAAAAGGGTATTATCTCACAGACATAGGCATTTGGCTGCTGTCAGACCGGGCACTGAAACTGATGATGAAAAAGTCACGCTCGGACAACGGTGACATACGCAACTATGACATGTACACGGACTTTGGTTGCGCATTGGGAACCGCCCCGTCCATGCCTGACGATGAGATAGGCGAACTGACAGTGGCTATTTTGCCACTGCCGGGCGGTGAGTTCTACCATTATGGCACCACACACGAGATTATCTCCAGCACATTGGCCGTACAGAACATTGTTAACGACCAGCGTGAGATAATGCACAACTCACGCAAGCCACACCCAGCCATGTTCATACAAAACAGCCGTGTGGACATTAAAATTACCGCTGCCAATGAGAACTTATGGATAGAAAACAGCCACATAGGGGCACAATGGCAGTTGGCACGCCATAATGTCATAACGGGAGTTCCCGTAAACGATTGGCAGATACAGGTGCAGGACGGGCAGTGTATAGACATAGTGCCTATCGGGGAGAATGCGTTTGCCGTGCGCCCATACGGCTATAATGACAAGTTCAGAGGGCCAATAGACGACAACACGACAGATTTCATAGCAACACCGTTCCCGCAATGGGCGGCAACACACAATATTGACATTGCTCTTATTGAGGGCGGGCATGACTTGCAGGCCGCACGCATATTCCCGATACTGACAGACATTGACGAAATAGGATTGGTATTAAGATGGATGCTCGGCAATACCGCTGACGAGAAAGCATGTACTATATGGCGGAACGCAAAGAAAACAAGTGCTGACGAGATCTCGGCTGCGGCCAATCTCAGACGGCTTAGCGCACAACGTGAGGCACTGCGCAACCAAAACATGGTGGACTTGGCGGACAACTACCGTTATAGTGTATTCTTTCAGATAGACCTTGAGGACGCGGCAAAATCATTTGCTGATAACAACCTACCGACACCATCACCTATCAGCGATGACAACAGCCTGTTACTGCGCATACACGACAATATGTTCCGGTCGGAAGTGATGCGCATGAAAGGAGAAGGCGGAGGCAAGGAAGCCCAGGAAGCTTTCCGTTTGTTGCGCCACGGACTAACGGCCCCATTGCTCGCAAACCGCCAATGCCCGCAGATGTCAGTCTATGAGGACCAAATTGTATGGGGACGCTCACCTGTTCGTATTGACATTGCGGGAGGATGGACTGACACCCCGCCGTATTGCCTGATGGAGGGGGGCGATGTGATAAACCTCGCAATAGAACTTAACGGTCAGCCGCCACTGCAAACGTATATCAAACCATCTAAGGAGGCACACATAATAATACGAAGCATTGATCTTGGAGCGGAGGAACATATATACACTTTTGAGCAACTGGCGGACTTTATGAAAGTGGGTTCCCCGTTCTCCATACCCAAAGCGGCATTGGCTTTGGCAGGCTTTCATCCGAATTTCTGCACAGAACGCTATGAAAGTCTGGAGCGGCAGTTGCGTGATTTCGGTTGCGGCATAGAACTGACAATGCTGTCTGCCATACCGGCCGGTTCGGGACTTGGCACCAGTAGCATTCTTGCAAGCACGGTATTGGGGGCATTAAATGATTTCTGCGGACTGACATGGGACAAGAACGAGATTGGCCGGCGTACACTTGTGTTGGAGCAATTGCTCACAACAGGAGGAGGATGGCAAGACCAGTTTGGCGGCCTGCTCAGAGGAATAAAACTCCTGCACACAGAGAAAGGGTTTGAGCAAAACCCGCTGGTAAGGTGGTTGCCGAGCGAATTGTACACACAACCGGAGTATTCAGCGTGTCACCTGTTATATTATACCGGCATAACCCGTACCGCAAAGACCCTTCTGGCAGAAATCGTGCGGCGTATGTTCCTGAACCAACATGACGAGATAACAATGCTACGCCAAATGAAGGAGCATACTATGGCATTGTATGACACGATACAACGCGGCGATTTCACAGGCATGGGCAAAGCGATAAGGCGCACATGGCAACAGAACCAATATATGGACAAGGGCACTAACCCGGACTCGGTAAAAGCACTCACGAACATGATAGATGACCTTTGCCTTGGTTATAAGCTGCCGGGAGCCGGCGGAGGCGGTTATCTGTATATGGTAGCCAAGGACCCTGAGGCCGCAGCACGCATAAAACAGATATTGTCATCCAACCCGTACAACGCCAACGCGCGTTTTGTTGACATGACACTATCAGACAAAGGGTTGCAGGTAAGCCGCTCATAAGAGTCACACCCCACCCTGACGACAATACCAGCAAGCCATTATTTATCATGTTACAACTTCAGACTCCGGTAGATATTCAACGTGGCGGGTTTCTCATAGAACCGTCGCACAGGCTATTGTTCGTAGGTTCTTGCTTTGCGGATAATATCGGACGCATATTCATTGACAATATGTTTCACACCAAGGTCAATCCATACGGGGTGATGTATAATCCCGCATCTGTTCTCCATACAGTGGAACGTATTGTTAAAGATGACGACACGAAAGAGGGATTCGACACGGTTGTGTTTACTCTCGGCACCAATAGGGTATATATATTGAACGAGACGGGGGAGATTGTTGACAACTGCAGGAAACGGCCGCAACAGCTTTTCACGGAGAAAAGCCTTACTATTGACGAATGCGCTGATTACATAAACAGGGCTATAGCGTTGTTGAAACAATACAACACTGACACAAAAACTATCATAACCGTAAGTCCTATACGCTATGCGAAATACGGTTTTCACGGTAGCCAGTTGTCTAAAGCAACGCTATTGCTGGCAACAGAAAAAGTAACGGCAGGAGAACATAAAGGGACTACGGCTTATTTTCCGGCTTATGAGATAATGAACGATGAATTACGTGACTATCGTTTCTACCAGCCGGATATGCTACACCCTTCCGGTCAGGCCGTAGAATATATCTTTTCACGCTTCCGCGACATGTTTTTCTCAAGCGATGCCATGCGGTTCATGGAGGAATGGCAACCTATTAGGCGTGCGCTGTCACACCGTCCATTCAACGCTGACAGCGAGGAATACAAAGCATTTATTTCCAATGCAAGAGAAAAAGAGAAACTATTCAGACAGAAATGGCAATGCAAATCATAAGCCTTGACTCGACAACATCTACAAATGATTACCTGATGAGCCTCGATACCCGCCAATCGCAATGGGAAGGTTGTGTAATGAGTGACTTTCAGACGGCAGGCAAGGGCATGGGCAATAATGTTTGGGAAAGCGAACCGGGCAAGAACCTGCTTTTCAGCATTCTTATTCACCCGGAATGGATGCCGGTATCAAACCAATATCTATTGTCAATGGCATCAGCAATCGCCATAAAAGATACATTGTCGGAGTACGCAGAGGACATAACGATTAAATGGCCTAATGACATTTACTATAGGAACAGCAAAATAAGCGGCACAAGAATAGATACAAATATAGCCGGGAGCAGAATAACTGATATGATTATAGGCACCGGTATCAACATAAATCAGCAGCATTTCTATAGCGATGCCCCCAATCCTATATCCCTATGGCAAATCACCGGCAAAGAACATTCACGGGTTGAGATTCTGAAAGCGGTACTTGCGACATTTGAGCAATATGTCAACATACTACGAAAAGGAGATGTGGGCACCGTCATTAACAAGTATCATCGGTGTCTATACAGGCGTGAAGGGTTCTATCGTTACCGTGATGCCGGCGGAGAATTTGAGGCAGAGATAGCGGAGGTGTTACCAAACGGCATACTGCGTCTGCGGAAAAAAGACGGCACTATACACGAATATATGTTCAAAGAGGTTGAAACGGTGATTGAAAGACCGGACAAGAATAATACAAATAAATAATAAAAATAGAACAACGACATGAAATTCAAGCGTATTTTATTAAAGCTTTCAGGTGAAAGCCTGCAAGGGAAACAAGGCTATGGAATAGACGTGGAGCGTCTTAACGATTATGCCCGACAAATAAAAGAGGTGGCCGCAATGGGTGTGCAGATCGGAATAGTAATAGGAGGCGGCAACATCTTTCGTGGACTCAGCGGTGCGGGAAAAGGCTTTGACCGTGTGAAAGGCGACCAAATGGGTATGTGTGCCACAGTAATAAACTCACTTGCATTGTCAAGCGCACTGGATGCCGCAGGACAAAAGAACCGTGTTCTGACAGCTATTAGAATGGAACCTATAGGCGAGTTCTACTCTAAATGGAAGGCCATACAAGCTATGGAACAGGGAGAAGTAGTTATAATGAGTGCGGGAACAGGTTCACCATATTTCACTACTGACACGGGATCGTCACTGAGGGGTATTGAGATTGAAGCTGACGTTATGCTGAAAGGCACCAGAGTTGACGGCATATATACGGCTGATCCGGAAAAAGATCCGACAGCAACCAAGTTCCATGACATTACTTATCAGGAGGTAATAGCAAAAGGTCTGAAAGTGATGGACATCACGGCAACGGCCATGTGTATGCAAAACGATTTGCCTATATACGTCTTTAACATGGACATTGTGGGCAACTTGAAACGCGTTATGGATGGGGAAGAAATCGGTACGTTGGTACACAACTAAATGATACATAATAAACCGTAGAACAAACGGAGGCCTTGTATTGAAGGAAGATACGCTTTGATCTACGGTTTATTGTAATATTTAGCCACTATTACATTACATATACTACCATAAAGGCACATCAGGCATTGTGGCTTATGACAAAAACAATATAGCCGAAACATTATGTTTCGGCTATATTAACTCTACATTAGAGGTGCGTGGCGGAGTCGAACCGCCTTAGCTGGTTTTGCAGACCAGAGACTAAACCGTTCATCCAACGCACCATTTATATCAGTCTATATTCCCGTTAAGAATATCTTCCGCCGTGAATGATTACGGGCACCTATCTCTTAAATGCGGTGCAAAGGTACACTTTTTTTCCGAACCCACCAAATTTCCACAACTTTTTTTTCAAAAAAACATACATTTCTTTGCCCTCTCATATTTTTTTTGTACCTTTGCACCCACATTTCAAAATTACAATTGGGGTGTAGCCATGCGCCTGTGGCGAAATTGGTAGACGCGCCAGACTTAGGATCTGGTGTCTTGCGATGTGCAGGTTCGAGTCCTGTCAGGCGCACATGAATAAAGTCTGGAATGCGAAAGCAAGCATTTCAGACTTTATTCATATTATAATATTTATGGAACTGGAGCAAAAGCATACAACGCATAACTTATTGTTGCATTAGAAACACGATATAGTTTCGTTGTTTATAATTAGAATCTATAATAAAAACTATACAACATAAAAACAGGTATAAATAGCTTTATATAGAAAAAAAGACCTTCTTTTTCTTTTTTCTTGAAAAAAATTATTACCTTTGTCGAAAAATATAACCAACACAAAATACTATTAAAACATGAAGATTTTATTGACTGGCGGTGCCGGATACATCGGTTCACACACCGCCATTGAACTTGACAAAGCCGGACATGAAGTGGTTGTGGTCGATAACCTTGTAAACTCCAAAGAGGAAGCGATGCACAGAGTGGAGAAGATTATAAACAAAGCCATTCCTTTTTACAAAGCGGACGTAAGAGACCGAGAGGCCATGGACAAGATATTCAAGGAGAATACGATAGATGCTGTGATACATTTTGCAGGACTGAAAGCCGTGGGAGAGTCTGTCGCAAAACCGTTGGAGTATTACGAAAACAATATGAATGCGACATTCGTACTGCTGGATGTGATGAGGAACAACGGATGTAAGAATATCATTTTCTCCTCTTCCGCTACAGTTTATGGAGACCCTGCCATCATACCTATTACGGAAGAGTGTCCGAAGGGCAAGTGTACCAACCCATACGGACAGACGAAATCCATGCTTGAAGAGGTGATGATTGATGTTCAAAAGGCTGACAACGAATGGAACATTGTATTGTTGCGCTATTTCAACCCTATAGGAGCGCACAAGAGTGGCTTGATTGGTGAAAACCCTAATGGCATACCTAACAACCTGATGCCATACATTACACAGACAGCAATAGGCCTACGCAAGGAACTGGGAGTATTCGGTAACGATTATGACACACCGGACGGGACTGGCGTACGGGACTACATACATGTATGTGACTTGGCTACGGGACATGTTGCAGCACTGAAAGCTATAGAGAAGAAAGCCGGCCTCGCTATATATAACCTCGGCACCGGACACGGATATTCAGTGCTTGACGTTGTGAAAGCATTTGAAACGGCAAACGGTCTGAAAGTCCCCTACTCCATAAAGCCACGCCGTCCGGGAGACATAGCAACATGTTACTGCAATCCGGCCAAAGCGAAAGCAGAACTGGGATGGGAGGCACAATTCGGTATCGAGGACATGTGTCGCGATTCTTGGAACTTCCAGAAGAACAACCCGAAAGGGTATGAATAAACAATAGTATAAATATAACGACTTATTATAAGCTAAAAAGTATGATTACATGGTTGACACAATTATATAATCATACTTTTTGCTTTTACACTTAACCCGTAGTATATGACTTACACAAGTACACTGACAGTTGAAGAACGACACTTGGCATGCAACATCGGTAGTGGAGAACTACCGGTTCTTGGAACTCCTATGATGATGGCACTAATGGAGAACGCCGCAATGATGGCCGCCAAAGAAATATTACAAGAAGGAGAAAGTACCGTAGGAGGCTTTATTTCTTCTTCACACATCAAGCCAACAGGATTGGGACAAACCATAACAGCAACGGCAGAACTAATAAAGCAGGATGGAAAGAAACTGACATTCAAAGTATATGCTGCTGATAAAAACGGGGCGATTGGCGAAGGGGAGCATGTGCGATTTATCATAGACGAAATCAAATTCATGAAGAAAGTAGAACAATAACAACAAAAACACAACACAAATTTAGCACAAACAAGTCCATCAAACATACACATAATAATAACATATAATCTTTATTATTATCTGACAGAAAAAGTAATGAAGACTCTATTCATCTGTAATATTTCAGACAATCTATCCAATATAACTGTTATCATACAGAAACAGCCATAAAAATTTGCAGGTATCAATATTTCTTCGTAACTTTGCACTCGCAAAATCCAAACGGTTAGAAACTCAAAAAACATTTGAATGTTTCTTGTAAAGCCACATCAATAAAAAACAAGATGATTGCATTTACAATAACAAACAATGTGATATGAGTACCAATCATTGGAGAGGTGGCGGAATTGGTAGACGCGCTACTTTGAGGGGGTAGTATCAATTGCGATGTGGGAGTTCGAGTCTCCTCCTCTTCACTTGATGTAACATCGACACGTTTTCATTGCGGAAATAGCTCAGTTGGTAGAGCACAACCTTGCCAAGGTTGGGGTCGCGGGTCCGAGTCCCGTTTTCCGCTCAACAATTAATAGGCAGGAGTCATTAACGACTTCTGTTTTTTTATACCCGAAATTAACATGAAACATATCATTACCGCAATACTAATGAGTGTCGGCATGATAAGCACTGCATTTGCACAACAAACAATAAACATTATAGGTGACTCGTATGTAGCAAATCACCGTCGCCCAATCGAAGAGACATGGCACTACAAGATGGCCCAACAATTAGGCATGATATACAACAACTACGGCAGGAACGGTTCATGCGTAGCTTTCGATCGTACACACGATGGCAAATATAATTTCGGTCCCGCATTATGGATGCGCTATAAAGACATGGCCTCCAATGCGGATTACGTAATTATTATTGGCGGACATAATGATGCCGGCAAGGTGAAAACAAGCAAAGATACACTCCAAATGTTCCGTGACTCCCTTGAAGTTCTGCTCTGCGGCATAGAAAAACATTGCCCACAAGCCCGCATTGGCTACGTAACCCCATGGTATGTAGATAGTGACGGCTTTACAGAAGTTGTTACAGCAATAAGGGATGTCTGCCAAAGGCATAACGTACCAGTGCTCGATAACTACAACGATAATAGCATAATCAAAGTGAGAGACAGTAAGTTCAGGGAGAAATATTTTCAAAAACCTAATGACACCGCACATCTAAACGACAATGGGCACAACCTATTCCTAACCATAGGCAAATCATGGTTCGAAAGAGAACTTCTTAAAAAATAAAAAGCATTTATACTAAATATATATTAAGAATAAAAATATCCCGCATCAAATAAGGTTGATGCGGGATATTTTTATATACTAAAGGCTAAAGCCCCAGAGCCTTAAATTACTTCGCAGCGAGTGCAACATTTACAGCGCATGCTACAGTACAGCCTACCATCGGGTTGTTACCAATACCGAGGAAGCCCATCATCTCAACGTGTGCAGGAACTGATGAAGAACCTGCGAACTGAGCGTCAGAGTGCATACGGCCAAGAGTATCTGTCATACCATAAGAAGCCGGACCGGCAGCCATATTGTCTGGATGCAGTGTACGTCCCGTACCACCACCAGAAGCCACTGAGAAATAAGGCTTACCAGCAAGGATACGCTCTTTCTTATAGGTACCTGCGGTAGGATGCTGGAAACGTGTCGGGTTAGTAGAATTACCGGTTATTGATACGTCTACGTTCTCTTTCCACATAATAGCAACGCCTTCACGAACGTCATCTGCACCATAACAGTTAACCTTTGCACGAGGACCATTAGAGTAAGCCTTTGTCTTTACAACCTTCAACTCACCAGTAAAATAGTCGAACTGTGTCTGAACATATGTGAAACCGTTTATACGAGAGATAATCATAGCAGCGTCCTTACCAAGTCCGTTAAGTATAACGCGGAGCGGCTTCTGACGCACCTTGTTTGCCATCTCAGCAATTTTGATTGCACCTTCGGCAGCAGCAAAAGACTCATGACCTGCCAAGAAAGCGAAACACTCAGTCTCTTCACGGAGCAAACGGGCAGCAAGATTACCGTGACCTATACCCACCTTGCGGTCATCAGCAACAGAACCAGGTATACAGAAAGCCTGAAGACCTATACCTATAGCCTCGGCTGCCTCGGCTGCAGTCTTACAACCCTTCTTGATTGCAATAGCAGAACCCACTACATAAGCCCATTTTGCATTCTCGAAACAAATCATCTGTGTCTCCTCACATGTCTTATAAGGATCAAGACCGGCTTTCTCACATATCTCGTTTGCCTCTTCTATAGAGGAAATACCGTTCTCATTCAACGCAGCGAGAATCTGCTTGATACGACGGTCCTGTGACTCAAATTTTACTTCACGAATCATATTTCTTTCCTCCTTATTTTAGTTTTTACGTGGATCAATAAACTTAACGGCACCCTGTTCAGGTTTTGTACGTCCGTATGTGCCCGTAACCTGCTTGAGAGCCTCATTGGCATCAACACCTTTCTTTACGGCATCCATGAACTTACCCATGTGAACAAACTCATAACCGCAAACCTCATTATCCTCATCCAGATACTGTTTGGTGATATATCCCTCTGTAAGTTGGAGGTAACGTGTGCCCTTAGCCTTTGTACCGTAGAGAGTACCGCACTGTGAAACGAGTCCTTTACCAAGATCCTCAAGACCTGCGCCGATAGCAAGACCACCCTCAGAGAATGCAGACTGTGTACGACCGTAAACGATCTGAAGGAAAAGCTCACGCATAGCAGTATTGATAGCGTCACAAACAAGGTCTGTATTGAGAGCCTCAAGAATTGTTTTGCCAGGAAGAATCTCCGAAGCCATAGCAGCGGAATGGGTCATACCAGAGCAACCAATGGTCTCTACAAGCGCCTCTTCGATAATGCCGTCTTTCACATTGAGCGACAATTTGCAGCAACCCTGCTGTGGAGCACACCATCCAATACCGTGTGTCATGCCAGAGATGTCCTTTATCTCCTTTGCCTGAATCCACTTACCCTCTTCCGGGATTGGAGCCGGTCCATGATTAGGACCTTTCGCAACGACGCACATGTCGTTGATTTCCTTTGTGTAAATCATTGTTAGTTGTTTTATTGATGTTGTTGTTTAATTGTAATCTGTTTATCAGTTCTATCCGATACCAAATTGCCAAGCTACTAAAAGAGCAAATCACGATATATAATATCATTGAACATCACACATTATCCTGTCTGAAAACGACATTATACAATTGCCTTTTATTTTGCAAAATTACAAAAAAAGTTTGACAATGACAGCCTTTTAGCGCGTTTTTTTTATGCTTACACTACATTTCCATATATTTCTTGTATTTTTTCGGCATTTATTATTACTTTTGCAAAGTAGAAATTACAAATATGGTAGAGGTAAACATACAAGACAAAGATTTAGCTTTAGCAGCAGCACATGGCACGGATGATTTTCTCCAGTTAATAATAGCCAAAACACGTGAGGCCATTGGCGGCGAGCTATCCGCAGAGAATATGCCTCTTATGTCATCAAAACAAATCACTCTTATCGGCTATGCCACATTGCGAGACGAAGTAATGGACGGCGGGTTCGTACAACTTATACACAACGGTTACGGCCCATTCTTCTTCCGCAACCCCTTTGACGCGGCGGTACGTGAGTGGGGTCTTGTGGAATTATGCCGCCTAATGCGCAGGGCTAAAAAGCAATACCAGCGCCATCGCATTGCCCTTGAAACGGAAATGACGGACGAAGAGTTCATGGGCATATACGAAACGATGCAAGATTTTGATGCCCTTGATGATGAATTTGTCAGCAACGAGGAGCAATGGAGCGACATTGTTGCCCATTTCGTAGACGAACACATGGACGATTTTTGTAATATAATATATCAATAAAACGTTCCTTCTCCACAGTTTACAATACCAGATCCATTTCGTTTCAGCCTGTTGCGGCCTTCTATCAAAGCACCAAGACAAGCCAACAACGAAGACAAAACATTACATAGACAACCAATGAATAAAGAACAAGAGTTACTAAGAAAGAAAAGTCCGATACAGATCAAAAACAAAAAAGCGGCCTTTGACTTTTTTTTCGTTGACACATACACCGCCGGAATTGTTCTCACCGGCACAGAAATCAAGTCTATCCGTATGGGCAAGGCATCGTTAGTGGATGCCTTCTGCTACATACACAATGGTGAGATATGGGTAAAAGGCATGAACATCTCGCCATATTTCTACGGCTCATACAACAACCACGAGGCCAAACGCGACCGCAAACTGCTACTCAACCGCCGTGAGATACACCGTCTCCAAGAAGACACCAAGGCGGTAGGCTTCACCATTGTACCAACACTTATTTTTATAGATGATAAAGGAAGGGCAAAAGTTGACATCGCCCTGTGCCGTGGCAAGAAAGAATACGACAAGCGAGAAACATTAAAAGAAAAACAAGACCGCCGCGAGATGGATCGTGCCATGAAGAATTTCTAATACTGCGTTATCTTAACCATATCCATAACAGCACACAATTAAAGCCATATCAAGTTGTGCCAATACACACAACGCCTGTATAAAACATCACGCCCTCCCCTGCAACAATTACATATTGCAGGGGAGGGCGCATATAATAACGACTTTGTCAAATCACACAAACACCTCAGTCCTCACTTAACAACTTCTCGATAAAGTCATCAAGTTCCTTATCCATGTCCTCCAGAAAAGAAGAAGGCAATATAACCGTCTCGTCATCATCCACGACATACAATTCCGCCACATGCTCTCCGGCTTCGTTTTCCAATATGAACGAGTACGGCCTTATCACACCGAGAGTAACATTCTTGGAGACTATCACAGAGCGTACAATCTCCTCCACGTCATTATAAAACCTCGCGGTGTTGTCATGGTTATCTATCCATTCGTCCACCACGCACCGTGTCACCTCCTTACAATCGTCGTCAAACGCCATAAGGTCTCCCGTGTCCTGTGACACACGAACATGAATATCAGTCAGAACCACAGGTGTTTCCACCAAAGGAAACTTGTCTGCCACCTTATCAAGGAAGCGTGACACCTGATGTTTTGTTTTCTCGGTCATAGATTTTACAAGTATTAACTTCGGTATATAGAGTTGTATGCAGTGTCAAAGCAATGTCTTTCCGCAATTATCAAATCCATTCAGCCGGAACACGGCATACAAATCTCTTCTTATTTACAAATTATCCCCTTCCATGACAGTTCTTATACTTCTTTCCAGAGCCACAAGGACAAGGGTCATTAGGACGCGGTGTCTTCGCATTCACAACCGGAATACGCAGAGGTCTCTGCGGAGCTGTAGGGTCATTATAGCGCGGACGATCCATGCCATCAGGCATATCAGTGTTCACAGCAGAACCGTCTGCGTTCAGTTCCTGCTTATGAGTCTCGTACTCCGGCTCCTTCTTCTCAGGTTCCGGCTCAGGCATTTCCTGCGGCATCTGCACAGGGGCATTATCCTTGAAGATGCGAATACGAGACAGTGTGGAGCATACCGAATCGTTCATGCTGTTGATCATAGCATCCCACAACTTCACACTCTCAAGTTTGAAGATAAGCAACGGGTCTTTCTGCTCATAGCTTGAATTCTGCACAGAGTGTCGCAATTCATCAAGCTGTCGCAGATTTTCTTTCCAGTTATCATCAATATTATGCAGCATTATCATTTTCTCAAACTGTTTCATGATATTCCTGCATTCGGTATCATAACACTCTTTCAGATTGAAAGACATACGATATACCACGTGCATGTCCGTAAGCGGAATCAGAATACGCTCAAAGTTAGCATCAGGGTTTTCATATATCTCTTTCACCACAGGTTGTGCCTCCTGTGCTATAGCCTCAATACGCGCCTTCAACTGTGTCATCACCTTTTGGAACGCTTCCTCCTCCAGTTGCTCGCGCGATACTGTAGCAAACTCCTGCTCGCTAAACGGACATTCCATGAAGAATACTTTCAGGAAGCGTTCTCTGCAACCCTCATAGTTATTGTTTGCAAGAATAGACAGAACACGATCCCATACTATGTTGGTAATGTCCATTCCTATACGCTCTCCCATCAGGGCATGACGTCGTTTTTCGTAGATAACGGTACGTTGTTTATTCATTACGTCATCATACTCCAACAGACGCTTACGTATACCAAAGTTATTCTCTTCAACCTTCTTCTGCGCACGCTCTATACTCTTTGAGATCATAGGGCTTTCTATACGCTCCCCTTCCTCAAAGCCCAGACGGTCCATGACCTTCGCAATACGTTCCGAAGCAAACAGACGCATCAGCTTATCCTCAAGCGATACATAGAACACTGAAGAACCGGGGTCTCCCTGTCGTCCGGCACGTCCGCGCAGCTGTCTGTCAACACGCCGGCTCTCATGCCTCTCGGTGCCTATGATAGCCAAACCGCCTGCCTCCTTAACCTCTTGTGTCAGCTTTATATCCGTACCACGACCCGCCATATTGGTAGCAATGGTCACGGCGCCTTTACCATCTACGCTCCGTCCGGCCTCAGCAACAATCAGAGACTCGCGCGCATGCTCCTTGGCATTGAGTACATTGTGCGGTATGTTGCGCATCTTCAGCATACGAGAAATAAGCTCTGAAATCTCAACAGAAGTGGTACCGACAAGCACCGGACGTCCGGCTTCACGCATAGCCTCCACCTCTTCTATTACAGCCTTATATTTCTCTCGCGCCGTTTTGTACACACGGTCATCCATATCCTTGCGCAATACCGGCCGGTTGGTAGGTATCTCCACCACGTCAAGTTTATAAATGTCCCAGAATTCTCCGGCCTCCGTAGACGCTGTACCTGTCATACCGGACAGCTTATGATACATACGGAAATAGTTTTGCAGTGTTATCGTGGCATAAGTCTGTGTAGCCGCCTCTACCTTAACATGCTCTTTAGCCTCTACCGCCTGATGCAGCCCGTCGCTCCAGCGACGCCCCTCCATTATACGGCCGGTCTGTTCATCCACAATCTTCACCTCACCATTCATCACTACATACTCGTCATCGCGGTTATACAGGCTGTAAGCCTTTAGCAACTGCTGCAAGGTATGCACACGCTCCGACTGCACAGAGTAATGGTTCATGAGCTGATCTTTCTTTTCCAGACGCTGTTCGTCTGTCAGTTCCTTCTCATTCTCAAGCGCCGACAATTCAGAGGTTATGTCCGGAAGCACAAACAACTCTTTGTCGTTAACCTGATGCGACAGCCATTCCACACCTTTGTCGGTAAGATCGGCAGAATGCAGTTTCTCGTCAACAACAAAATACAACGGCTCTATGGCCTCAGGCATTTTGCGATTGTTGTTCTCCATGTATATTTCCTCTGTCGCAAGCATTCCGGCCTTGATACCTTCCTCTGAAAGGAACTTCACCAACGGGGTATTCTTAGGCATTGCCTTGTATGAGCGATAGAGAGCAAGGAAACCGTCTGCGAGTACTTGCTTGTCGTTTGTCTCGTTTCCTTTGGCAATGAGTTGCTTGGCCTCAGCAAGCAACTGCGTGGCAAGCTTACGTTGTACGCCAACAATCTTTTCCACCAAAGGCTGGTATTCCTCAAACATCTGCACATCACCCTGCGGTACCGGGCCGCTTATTATAAGAGGTGTACGGGCATCGTCAATGAGTACGGAGTCCACCTCGTCCACAATAGCGTAGTTATGTCTGCGCTGTACGAGATCCTCCGGCTGCATAGCCATGTTGTCTCGCAGATAGTCAAAGCCGAATTCATTGTTCGTACCGAAAGTGATGTCTGCCTGATATGCCTTGCGACGCTCCTCGGAGTTAGGGCGATGCTTGTCTATACAATCCACAGAAAGGCCGTGGAACATATACAGAGGCCCCATCCACTCGGAGTCACGCTTGGCAAGATAGTCATTAACAGTAACCACATGCACACCGTTTCCCGTAAGAGCGTTCAAGAATACCGGACACGTAGCCACGAGAGTCTTACCCTCACCGGTCGCCATCTCGGATATTTTGCCCTGATGAAGCACCGTACCGCCGAAGAGCTGCACGTCATAATGCACCATTTCCCATTTCAGATCATTGCCACCGGCAGTCCAATGGTTGTGATATATCGCCTTGTCGCCGTCAATGGTAATGAAGTCATGTGAGGGGTCTGAGGCCAGTTCACGGTCAAAATCCGTTGCCGTAACCACGGTTTCCTCATTCTCCGTGAAACGGCGTGCGGTGTCTTTCACTATAGAGAATGCCACGGGATACACCTCGTCAAGAGCCTTCTCAAGAATATCAAGAGCCTCTTTCTCCAGTTTGTCTATCTGGTTGAAGATAGGCTCACGTTCGTCGATAGGAGTTTTCTCTATCTGCTCCTTCAACTCGGCTATCTGCTTTTTCTGCTCAGTAACCGAGTTTTGCACATAAGCCTGTATTTCCTTGCTTTTGGCTCGAAGCTCGTCGTTTGACAAAGCCTGTATAGCCGGATATGCCGCCTTAACCTTTTCTACCAGCGGCTGAATCATTTTCCTGTCACGACTGGCCTTGTTGCCAAACAATGCGGAAAGTATCGAATTGAAATTCATGTTATATTTTGTTTATTTATATTCTTTATTAATATGATTATATCGTGGAAATGCCCCACACAAATAATTTGCAAATGTAGCAATTTTTTTCGTTACAACCAAATATATAATCAAAAAACATTATTTTTATGCCATATATCCGGTTGCGACAAACCCGTTTCCATTCGACGGACTTTCCACGCTTCGGCTGTTAATGTTACGGTACCATTTTAGCGGCATGCAGAGATGGCGCTGCAATCGCACTGCAATTAGCATGTAAAAGCATTGCGATTACAATACAATCGCAGTGCGATTGCGACACAATCAGGGTGCTTTTACAGAGGCATAATGAAACAGTGCATCATCTATCACATCACAACCTGCCGGAACACGCTATAGGCCAATAAATTGCAAGGATTCCCCTATACTCGTGAAATCCGTGTTATCCGATGGCCGTAGCGCTCAAACACAAAGTTGTTTGTAACTATCAACAGCAACGATAATGCCATAATATTCATGCCCTCGGCATACGATTGAACGGCATTACCCGCAAAAAATAGCGCGATACATGCATACACCACATGGTAACGCCATCTGATGCGCCATCGCGGATACATTAATAATATATATAAAGGGTTCAATACGAGTATCTGAAGATTAAAGTTTACCGTCGGATGTTTTGAAAAAATCATGGCGGCCAAGACAATACCCGTCACACCATAGATAAGGACCACACAATAGTTGAGCCACAACAACGCGCGTTTCAGCAACAGAAGCTGCACAAGGCAGAGTGACAATATGCCGCAAAAGAATAACACCGCCATCATTTTCGGAGACAAAGAACTTTGCCATCCCGTTTCCGTACCGAAAGGAACACCGGGCGAAAGCACCCATTGCGCATCGTCCACCAACGGCCGTTGCTTACCGTCAACAGAAACTATAGAGGCACTGTCGAAATCGTTCTTTAACACGTCAGGCAGAAATTGGCGCGCCGCATGACTAAGGGTAGTATCGGCTGCCACGCCAAGCACAAGGTCATTACCCAGTCTGGCCCATCTGTTATGCTCATTCTTACTGTGTATCAGTTCGCGCATGGTACTGTCGCCGCTCTGCAATGACGTTGTGGAATATTTCACATCGCCATCCAATGCGCCTACAATAATATCACGAGCCTTGGTTGTACAGTTATTGTTCAGGAAATCATAACGATAGACTATATTCTCAGGACGGGAGGCCTCTGACAGCGCGGCAAGGAAAACCGCTTTCTCACCACGACTCATATTGATGCGTTGCTGGTAAACCCCGCTGCCGTAATGCCTGTATTCGTTGAGAAAACGGTTAAAGTCTGTCAGGCCCATCATATAATCTGTCAGGCCAAAAAGAAAGCGCAAGACGAAATAATCCGATGAGAAGTCGAACACACCGAAGTTGACGGCGTAATCGGCAAAGCCGCGTCTGTCCCGCACCCTGATTGCCGTATGCCCGTAAAGGCTGTACACCTCGTCATGCGGCTGGCAGGTAAGCAAAAATATATCTATACTGTCCAGAGCGGCATCATCGGCATTTTCCGCGCGTTCCTGCGCCAAAACACCCGTCACACTCGCAAAAAGCAGCAACAGACACGTTGGAAAAACCTTAAAAAGACAAATATTTCGTTTCACGATGCAAAAATAACTTATTTTTCCGAGAGAACGTTCGCTTATTTCATTTTTTTTCAATAATTTTGCACCAAATAGTGAAAAAACAGCGTAAACCGCACCGAAAACAGCATAACAACATAAAGAATATAATGAAAAAACTCCTAACCACCACCGCCTTGAGTGTGATATTCATATCGGCAATGGCGCAAAGCGGCACCAATTCACCTTACTCACAGTTCGGATATGGCAGGCTGGCAGACCAGACACAAGGCATGAACCGTAGCATGAACGGCGTTGGTTTGGCATTCAGGGAAGGCAATCAGGTTAACTATATAAATCCGGCATCTTACTCGGCAGTGGACTCTATGTCGTTCATTTTTGACTTAGGCATGTCGTTACAGACCACACATTTCAACGAAAACGGCAAGAGCAAGAACGCTAACAACGCTGATTTTGAATACGCGGTAGGCTCTTTCAGGCTGATAAGGCATGTGGGCATGAGTTTCGGCATACTGCCATATACCAATGTCGGCTACAATTTCTCGAGCAAAGAGCCGCTAAACAACTACAACATAGCCCCATCCACATCGTCAAGCATAACCAACACACAGTCATACAATGGCGAAGGCGGTTTGCGACAACTATTCATCGGCGCCGGTTGGCAAACACCAATCAAGGGACTGTCAATAGGTATGAACATGGGGTATCTGTGGGGTACGGTCTCAAATTACGTTACAAGCTCATACAGCGACACTTATGTCAAAGCGTTGGCAAAGCAATATTCTATCACGGCACGCAGTTACAAACTGGATTTCGGCGCCCAATATACACTCAAGCTAAAGAACAATGATATTGCGACGGTTGGTGTAACATACAGTCCCGGACACAGTTTGAACACCAAACCGGAATGCCTCATAATCGCATCCAACTCGCAGAGCGCCGTAAACGACACCACAAAACTGATTGCCGAAGACGGAAGCACTATACCTACGCAATTAGGTATAGGCGCATCATGGAAGCATAAAAACAAATGGCTCATAGGACTGGACTACACTTTGCAAAAGTGGTCGTCCGTAAAGTACCCCGTTTACGGCGACTTTGACGGACAGACGCAATACAAAAGCATCACGGGGGGATTCAAAGACAGGCACTCTATCAACGCCGGAGCCGAATATTGCCGTGACAAACACGGCTTCAATTTCGCCGACATGCTGCGATACCGCTTCGGCGTGGGGTACAGTTCCCCTTATATAAAGGTAAACGGGACAGACGGACCAAAGGAAATCACCATGAGTGCCGGAATAGGAATACCTATCATTAACGGCTGGAACAACCGCTCAATAGTGAATATCGGCGTGCAATGGAAGAACTTCTCCGGCAAAAATATGCTTACAGAAAACACATTCCTCATTAACATCGGCATAACATTCAACGAAACATGGTTTGCCAAATGGAAATTCAAATAACACGCAATATATGGATATTGTGGTTGGTTTTGGGTGTCATTACATTCAATGCCTGCAACAATCAGAAGGAACACACAGCACCGGCCATAAACGAACGTGACTCGGTTTCAATGATGAAATCATACGGTATAAGCACACTGATAAGTGATTCCGGCGTAATGAAATACCGTATCATTGCCGAACGCTGGGAAGTGAACGAAGTACTCAATCCACCCAGATGGATATTCAAAAGAGGAATATTCATAGAACAGTTTGACGAGAAATTCCATGCGGAGGCATATATTCAGGCTGATACGGCTTTTTACTATAACATCAAGAAGCTATGGCATCTGATAGGCAACGTAAGGGTTAAGACTGTGGACGGATTACGCTTTAACAGCGAGGAACTTTATTGGGATCAGAACAGGCATGAGCTGTACTCATATCGCTTTTCTAAGGTTACGACACCGGAGAGACAGCTTGAGGGAACATACTTCATAAGCGATGAACAGATGAAGCATTACACGGTATCCAACTCCGTTGGCGCATTCAACCGAGAAGAGAACGACAACAAAAAGAACGAAACGGCAAAGGGAGATACCGCAAAAACAGACACGGTGCCGAAGAGAGAGCCGATAGTCCCAAGAAAGAAACCGTAACAGAAGGACTGACATTATTAAATAATAGAACAAGACATAAATAGTTAATTGGGCTTCAGGCAGCGGCGACAGCACACTGAGAAGAAATGGCGGAAAGCCATAAAAGCCTTTTAACTAATTGAGAAAATGGACATAGACCTTATAATTTCCATAATAATTACGATGCTATTCTCCGCATTCTTTTCAGGAATGGAGATAGCATACGTATCAAGTAACCGTATGCTTGCCGAGATGACCGGCAGTAACGGAAGCATAAACCACAGTATTGTTTCTTTTTTCTACAAGCATCCAAACACATTTGTCAGCACAATGCTGGTCGGCAACAATATATCACTGGTCATTTATGGTATTTTAATAGCCAGGCTTTTTGACACAACCATATTCGCCGGGCAGCCGGAGGCGTTCACAGTAACGGCCGATACCATTATCTCCACAATAATAGTGCTGTTCACCGGTGAGTTCTTACCAAAGACAATATTCAAGAACAACGCCAATACGTTGCTGTATTTCTTTGCTTTACCGGCGGGACTATGCTATCTTATACTCTTCCCTATATCGCGTTTTTGTACCATGGTGTCACGAATATTGTTAAGGACATTAGGGGTACGCATCGGTAAGGAGGAGCACAAAGAAGAGTTTTCAAAGGTTGATTTGGACTATCTGGTACAACAAAGCATAGACAAGGCGGGAAAAGAGGATGAAATACAAGAAGAAGTGCGCATATTTCAGAACGCATTGGATCTCTCTGACACCAAGGTTAGAGACTGCATGATACCAAGGACAGAGATTAACGCTGTGGAAAAGGGCACCCGACTTGAGGAATTGAGACAGAAATTTGTTGAGAGCGGGCGTTCAAAAATTATTGTTTTTGAAGGGGATATAGACCACATCATAGGATATATACACTCGTCTGAGCTGTTCAGGATAAAGGAAGAGTGGTACTCACACATCAGACAGATGCAGTTTGTGCCTGAGACTATGGCGGCAAGAAAGCTCATGCAGAACATGCTCATGCAGAAAACAAACCTTGCTGTTGTCGTGGACGAGTTCGGAGGAACAAGCGGTATAGTGGCATTGGAGGATATTGTCGAAGAGATTATAGGCGAAATAGAGGACGAACACGACATTTCCAAATATGAATGCAGAAAGACCGGCGACGGAGGCTATCTCATTTCCGCGCGTTTGGAGATAGAAAGAGTGAACGAGACATTAGGGCTGAACCTGCCGGAAAGCGATGATTACAAGACAGTAGGAGGACTAATACTGGACCGTCACCAAAGTTTCCCCAAGTTAAACGAGGTCATAGAAATAGACGAATGGAAGTGCAAAATCCTGAAAAACACTGAAACAAAAATAGAACTCGTAAAGTTCATGAACGGCAACAAGGAATAGCCACGGAACGAAACGACAGTCGGCACCGGCGCATCACAACATGTACCGGTCATAAAATCAATACAATTTCACACATAATGTTAGCAAAACGCAGTTTTAACACGATGCTAATGTTATGTGTGCTTATTGTATATACGTTATTTTAACATAGCGAACAAATTTTATTCTACAAAATTTGTTCATTCAAGAAAAAAGAAGTACCTTTGTACCGTAATTGTGTATAGACGGCACAAACAACAGAAAAAACAAATAAAACTAAAATCATAAAATTCAAAAATGGCAGTATTAGGAAAAATCAGAAGCAAGGGTGCCCTGCTTGTCGGTATTATCGGCCTCGGTCTCTTCGCTTTTATCGCCGAAGAAGCCGTACGCTCTTGTGAGTCAACCAAGAACAGCGAGCGTCAGCAAATAGCTAAAATACTCGGCGAAAAAATTAGCTATCAGGAATTTCAGGCACTCGTAGACGAGTACACTGATGTCATGAAAATGACGCAAAACAAAGAGAATCTTACAGAAACAGAGCTTAATCAGGTACGTGATATGGTGTGGAACACCTACGTACAGACCTCACTTATAGAAAAAGAGGCAAAGGAATTGGGACTCGCTGTTACTGACGACGAGATTCGAGACATCCTCAATCAGGGTACAAACCCATTGCTCATGCAGACTCCGTTCGTCAATCAACAGACCGGACGCTTTGATGCCAACTCGCTAAAGCAGTTCATCAATGACTACAAAAAGATGCAAACATCCAGCCCACAGCAAGCTGAGCAATACCGTACAATATACAATTATTGGACATTCATAGAAAAAACATTGCGTCAGCAGACTCTCGCACAGAAGTATCAGGCTCTTCTCGCATCATGCTTCCTGTCAAACCCCATTGAGGCTAAGCAGGCTTTTGAGGAAGAGAACACCGAGGCTGACGTGCAACTCGCAGCATTTACATACAACAGCGTTGCCGATAAGGACGTTAAAATCACTGACGCTGACTTGAAAGCGAAATACGATGAGCTAAAGCCTCGCTTCAAGCAGTATGAGGAAACACGTGACATTAAGTATGTAGCAGTACAGGTTACAGCTTCTCCCGAAGACCGTGCAGCACTCAATAAGCAAATGCAAGACTACGCAAACCAACTTGCTACGGTAGAGGATCCATCTGAAATCGTGCGCAAATCCAACAGTCAGGTAGCATATCTTGGCATTCCTGTTCTGAAGTCTGCATTCCCTTCAGACATCGCTCAGCAAATGGATTCTATTGCAGTGGGTTCTGTAACCGCTTTGAGAGAGAACAAAATGGACAACACTTTGAATGTTGTCAAACTCATTTCCAAGCAAGAACTGCCCGATTCTGTAGAATTCCAAGCTATACAAGTTGGTGGGGAGACTATCGAGGAAGCTCACAATCGTGCTGATTCTATCATGAAAGCCATCACCGCCGATGCCACACAATGGGATGCTATAGCAAAGAAATATGGCCAGACCGGTGCAAAACAGTGGATGACTTCAGAGCAATATCAGCATGCCAACAGCATTAATGCAGAGAACAAGACATTCTTAACCGCCCTTAACACAATGGCTTCCGGCGAGACTCGCAATCTTGAGACCGCATCAGGTAACATTATTCTGAAAGTCACAGACCGCAAAAACTTCCAGCCTAAGTATGTAGCTGCAGTCATAAAGACAAAGATTACATTCTCAGACGAGACACAAAGCAAGGCTTACAACAAGTTCTCACAGTACGTATCAGAGAACCAAACTCTTGAAGGTTTGGAGAAAGCGGCAAAGAAATACGGCTACACCGTATCGGAGTTACAGGATGTTCGTAGCGCACAACATCTCATAGCAAACATTCCGGGCACTCATGAGGCACTGAAATGGGCTTATGAGACCAAGGAAAATCAAGTATCACCGCTCTACGAATGTGGCAACAACGACGGTTTCCTTGTACTCGTTGTAACCAATATTCACGATAAAGGCTACCGCTCTCTTGACGACGCTATGGTAAAAGAGTTCGTGAAAACAGAAGTAACCAAAGACAAAAAGGCCGAGATTCTCATGGCAAAAGCTAAGGGAGTCAAGGATCTCAAGAACGCCAAGGCAAAGGGTGCCCAGATTGTTTCTATACCACAGATAACCTTCGCAGCCCCTACTTTCGTAAGCATTACAGGCACAACAGAGCCTGCACTCAGCGGTGCTGTGGCAGCAACGAAGGCCGGTCAGTTCTCCTCTCATGCCATCAAGGGTAACGGCGGCGTATATCTCTTCCAGGTTTCTTCCAAAAAGAACCGCGGACAAAAGTATGATGAAAAATCATACGAGCAGCGTATGGCACAGAGATACATGCAGGCAGCAGGCAACTTCATGCAAGAACTCTATATCAATGCTGACATAACGGACAACAGATATTTGTTCTTCTAAACAAGAATAGATAGCCATAAAGACAAAAAGAGACACATAATATAATGTGTCTCTTTTTGCTTCTTATCGTAAACAGGTTGCATTTGCACAACCATATTCATATAATATCCGTTTTTCATAAAGTGCATAGGTTATCTGTTGATTGCATTTGCACAACTATATTGATAGAATGTCAGGTGTAGCGGTAAGTTTAAGCTTGCACAGATGATTGATTTACACAACTATATTTATATAATATCAGGACAGACCAACAGGCAATGCTCCGCAATTCATATTAAAACGAAAAACGAGCAAGCAGCCCCAAGATATACAACACACATTAAATGAAACAAGCAATAAAAGAATATTTGACAAGAACCCAGTTTGAAAGCTTTGAACCCAAAGCAGTATTGTTCGACATGGACGGCGTGTTATACGACTCAATGCCCAACCATGCCAAGGCATGGCGACAGTGTATGGAGTCCCAAGGCCTGACAATGTCAGAAAAAGAAGCCTACCTTTATGAAGGAATGCGAGGCGTAGAAACAATAAAGCTCATAGCAGAACAGCAATGGAAGCGCACCGTTTCCGATACAGAGGCAGCAGATATATACAGTAAGAAATCAGATATATACTCTCAGTTCGCACCGGCGCCAATGATAGAAGGCATACACGAGCTCCAAGAAGCAATATCCTGCCGAGGTTGGAAAATAGGCATAGTTACAGGAAGCGGGCAACAATCCCTATTAGATAGAATACTACATGATTTCAAAGGCCTTGTGTCACCGGACATACTTGTCAGTGCTAAAGATGTAGAACATGGCAAACCATGTCCGGATCCATACATAAAAGGCATGCAAAAGGCCAATGTTCACCCATGGCAAACAATAGTAGTGGAAAACGCACCGTTAGGAGTACAAGCGGCAGTAGCGGCAAAATGCTTCACCATAGCAGTAAACACAGGGCCGCTCCCCGACTCCATCCTTACCGATGCCAAGGCCGATATGGTACTGCCGTCAATGACAGTATTAAAGGATATCATAGCCTCTTTAGAATAAGTACAATACCTTTCTACTGACAACGCAACAAAAAGCATATAACGGCCCAACATTATTAACGTAGAACCATAATAACAATAGAACAATCCCCCTATACCATCAGTGACGGATACATAATAAAACGTACTGATGTTATAGGGGGATTACACTATATACCAAGAATGAAGTCGGCATATTCACATCCCTTTCCAATATAAAGGCAACTATTGCAAATCAATATATACAGCCTGCCGACTATACACTATATATTCGGTTTTATAGAAAACACACCAACTTTGTGGCGATACCTCTTTCTATTTATAAGATATACCACATAATATCCCGCAGCAATATTCGATACATCTATCGCCAATCGTCCGTTATTCATTCGCACAAAATATGATGTCAGCACATTCCCCGCTATGGTACATATTTCCAATAACTGTCCGTTCTCCACATCACATCCGTCCAAATACACATATCCGCCATCTGTTGGCAGCATCACAGCACCGGCCTTTCGCAACGAGTTCACCTCACAACCAACACTCTCACCACTATACAACTGACATGCGGCAGACTCATTACCATACCTATCCGTTGCCGTAACAGCATAATACCTTATCCTTCCACTCGCCGGAACAATTATAGAGTCTCCTTTATACGCCGCCATCAACAGATTTTCCGCACGTTTCGTATCAACAGGGGCACTGTCCGAACCATATAGATTAAACAAAATCCTGCCGGCCAATGTATCCGTCTCCGAGACAGCCAACGTATCATACCGCCACGAAAGTAACGATGTTCCGTCTTTTCTTTCCGTCAACCACAACTTGTCAACAGGCTTCGGGCATCCGGATCCATACCATTTCATAGCCGGTTGCAAAGCCGGATAGCGCGCAAAAGCATTTGCTGTATAATCGTATATACCCTTAGTGTTATCGGTAAAGAACTTAGACCTGAACATACAATACCCCATGCCATACTGCCGCAAGACATTCATTTCCTGCGTAATATCCCCCAATGGCCAGTCTTTTTCCCTCGCATCGAGAAAGTATATGCCCAACCCCGGCGTAACAATCCTGCCGGATGAGCGTTCCATCCAGTCAATAGCAAACGGATAAAAGTTCTCTCCACGGAAATACATCATCGGGAAAACAGCATCCATCAGTCCTTCTTTCAACCACAAGGCAGCATCCTGACACACCGTATTACATGCATTCCATCCCCTACTCCATTGTCTCTTGGTATCAGCATATTTCCCAATAGGCGAACATGACATCATGACCCACGGTTTCTCTGCCTTCACCGCATCATGAACCGCCTTGACTATACGGGTTATATTCTCCCTTGCCTTGTCACGATTCTTTATCAGTTTCCATGTTTCCGGATAACGAATATAGTCCAGATGGATACCATCAATATCATAACGCATTGTTATATCCCTGCAAAACCTTGCAAGATAATCAGCAGTCCCATCAGCTTCCGGATTCATAAAGCCATCATTACCAATCCTTTTAAGCAATGACGGATTGGATTTCCTCAAAGCCGCACACCCGCTTTTGTTCCATCCGCCAACAGGTATAGCCACCACCCACGCATGAAGCGTCATGCCTCTGCGATGACATTGCTCTATCGCAAACGCCAAAGCATCATACCCCGGCGACTGTCCCGGTACCCCCGACAGACACCCATCCCACGGTTCCATTGCCGACGGGAATATAGTCGTGGCCCTAACGCGCGTCTGAAGCAACACGGTATTAACTCCGGCAGCCGCCAAGCGATCAAGAATATCACACAATTCCCGCTTCTGTTTAGCGGCTGAATACGCTGATTGTGAATAAGAATGCGGCCAATCAATCCCCCCAATGGTAGTAAGCCATACGGCACGCATTTCATGTAACGGCTCAATGGCAGGAGGTTGAGTATTAATGCTAAATATTTCCTGAGCAGAAGTTTCTCTTAGCAGACTCAGAATAAACAACAAAAAAATTATGATTTTCCTCATTTCGCATGCAAAGTTAGTGCTATTTTTTTGCAATAACAAATATTTTTTGTAATTTTGCACATTATTATATATATACAATACGATGATTTCATTTATATTATGTCTTGCAGCTTTGGTGTTAGGCTATTTCGTTTATGGTAGTTTTGTGGAGCGAATATTCGACCCGCAGTCCAAACGTAAGACACCGGGCATTCGTAAGTTTGACGGTGTTGACTACCTTATTCTCCCTTCTTGGAAAGTCTTCATGATCCAATTCCTCAACATTGCCGGTACCGGCCCTATCTTCGGTGCCATCATGGGCATGTGGTTTGGCGTGTCATCGTACCTATGGATTGTATTAGGTTGCATCTTTGCCGGTGCCACACACGACTATCTTTCAGGCATGATAAGCATGAGAAAAGGCGGAATATCGCTGCCTGATATGGTCGGTCAGTACCTTGGCCCCGGCTATCGCAAAGTAATGCTTGTCTTTGCCATAATACTTTTGGCTCTTGTCGGAGCGGTATTTGTACTCAGTCCCGCCACACTTCTAAAAGACATGATGCCCGCCGGAAGCGGTTTCGACAGCATATTATTGTGGATTGTCGTTATCTTCATTTACTATGTCATAGCCACAATGATGCCTGTAGACAAGATTATAGGCAAGATTTACCCCCTATTCGCATTCTCACTGATATTCATGGCAGTGGCATTAATGATAACATTATTCATCAAATGGCCCACACTTCCGGAATTATGGGACGGATTCGGTAATCTTGGCGAACAGCAATTGGGTATAAAGAACCCAGAGCCTATCGTACCGGCCTTATTCATCACCATTGCCTGCGGTGCTATAAGCGGCTTTCACGCCACGCAAAGTCCGCTGATGGCACGTTGCATAAAGGACGAGAAACTGGGGCGTCCTGTTTTCTATGGCTCCATGATTACGGAGGGTATCGTTGCCCTGATATGGGCAACCGTAAGCAGTTGGTTCTTCTACGACCAAGGCTGGCGTGAGCTTTGCCCCGACGCTTTCCTCGCACAAAACGAGAAAACAGTAACACAATTCTTCTCTGCCCCTCAGGTTGTAATGGAAGTGTGCAAGGGATGGCTTGGAGTTGCCGGCGGCATACTTGCCGTTTTGGGTGTTGTCGCAGCCCCCATCACCAGCGGTGACACCGCTTTGCGTTCCGCACGCCTTATCATTGCCGATGCACTGCACATAGACCAAAAGCCCATAAGCAAGCGCCTTTATGTATGCGCCCCATTGTTTCTTGCCAGCATTACACTGCTGATATGGCAGTTAGGCAATCCGGACAGCTTCAATACGATATGGAAATACTTCGGATGGGCCAACCAAGCGTTAGCAGTATTCACCTTATGGACAATAACAGTTTACCTTGCTTTGAAAAAGAAACTGTACGTTATAATGCTTATACCGGCCATGTTCATGACCTTCATCTGCACCTCTTTCATCATGGTAAGCAAGATAGCACTCGCACTTCCCCTGCCGATAGGCTATGGCGTGGGCATCGCCGCTACCATAATCCTGACGGCAAGATTCTTCTTGTGGAAGAAAAAGATGGTTACACAGGAATAAGGTTGTGGCACACAGGACGTTGAAAAAGACACCAAAAACAAACGACAAACACGGCATACATAGCACAACCCTTAAATATATTGAATATGAAAAAAATAATAATTGCGCTCGCCATGCTGACAATGACGCTGGCAGCAAACGCACAGTTTGAGAAAGACACGAAGTACATCGGTGCCTCTCTTACCGGATTAGACCTGTCTTACAACGGAGCAAAGGAAATAAGCCTCGGGGTACAAGCCAAAGTCGGCTACTTCATTGAGGACTGCTGGCAGCTAAATGCCATGGCCGGCTATGAGAAAGCGGGCAAAAATGCCAAGGGAGTGGTTCAGATAGGTGCAGGCGGTCGCTACTACATACTGCAGAACGGGCTGTATGGCGGTGTCAACGCCAAGGCCATATTCAGTAGCGGCTACAATGACCTGATGCCCGGAATAGAACTGGGATATACTTTCTTTATCAATGATAAAATTACTATAGAACCCGCCGTATACTACGACCAGAGCCTCAAAGACCACTCCAACTGCTCTACCGTAGGTTTGAAAGTGGGTTTGGGAGTGTATTTCTAACGTGGCATAAGCACTCAGGAACATTTCAATACAACAAAAAATATTAACAACCAAGATACATGCTTAGCGTAGAAGAACTGACAGACAGACTTATAGATCTGAGTTTTGCAGAAGATATAGGTGACGGAGACCATACTACATTGTGCTGCATACCGGCAGATGCCATGGGAAAAAGCCGGCTGATAATAAAAGAAGACGGCATACTCGCCGGCGTAGAAGTGGCGAAAGAAGTCTTCCGCCGATTTGATTCCGACCTGAAAGTTGAGGTATTGATGGGCGACGGCTCTAAGGTAAAGAAAGGAGACATTGCCATGATAGTAACAGGCAGAGTGCAAAGCCTGTTGCAAACAGAGCGTCTTATGCTCAATATCATGCAACGCATGAGCGGCATTGCCACCATGACGGCAAAATATCAGCAGGCACTCATTGACGCAGGGACCCAAACACGTGTGCTCGACACCCGCAAAACGACACCGGGCATGCGTATGCTGGAAAAAGAAGCGGTAAAAATTGGCGGCGGAAAGAACCATCGCATAGGTCTGTTTGACATGATTCTGTTGAAAGACAACCACGTTGACTTTGCCGGAGGCATACACAACGCAATCTCACGCGCCAAGGCATATTGCAAAGAGAAGAACAAGGACTTAAAGATAGAAATTGAAGTGCGTAACTTCAAGGAGCTGGAAGAGGCATTGGCGGAAAATCCTGATCGCATAATGTTCGACAACTTCACGCCTGAGGACACTGTGAAAGCTGTACAGATGGTAAACCATCAATGTGAGACGGAGTCAAGCGGAGGCATAACATTCGACAATATGATTCCATACGCAAAGGCCGGTGTGGACTTCATATCATTCGGTGCACTCACACATAGCGTTAAAGGTCTCGACATGAGCTTTAAGGCCGTGGAATAAGAGCGAAACCTGCGGTTCGCAAACCAAGCATTGAAGGAGAGGTGCAAGAATGCAAATACGACGCATTCACAACGCATTATTTTTCAACGGCTTACAAACACCGAAACAATCGCGGTGCAATTACCATGCAAAAGCACTGCGATCACAACGTAATCTCAATGCGATTACAAGGTAATTGCACCGCGATTGTAAAACATACAGACACGGAACCCAAAACAGAACCAACAGATAAAATACGGATAAATGACGGTCTTGGCCAGAAGATATGATTTTATCGCCTGTAAATTATCCAGCTCTTGTCGGGTCACATATAGCCATTAAACGAACAACAAAATGAAAATACTGATAACCGGTGCCAACGGACAACTTGGTAATGAGATGCGTCTTATCACCAAAGGATTGGAAAGCACATACATTTTTACTGATGTCACAGAGCAAGAAGGTGTGGAAACCATCCGACTTGACATTACGGACATTGACGCTATCCGTGAGACAGTAACCAAAAATGATGTGGGCTGTATTGTAAATTGCGCCGCATACACCAACGTAGAGAAGGCCGAAAGCGATGAGGCGCTATGCCGCAAGCTCAACGCCACAGCGCCGCAATTACTGGCACAGGTAATGAAAGAGGTGAACGGTCTGCTGATACACGTCAGCACCGATTACGTATTTGGCGGAGACCCTTACAACACTCCATGCAAAGAAGACCAGACGGGCACCCCAACAGGAGTATATGGCAAGACAAAACTGGAGGGAGAACAGAATATTATCAACTCAGGCGTAAAGCATATCATAATACGCACAGCATGGTTATATTCAGAGTTTGGCCGGAATTTTGTCAAAACAATGATGACGCTCACCGCAACCAAGCCTAAACTGAATGTGGTGTTTGACCAATGCGGCACGCCGACATACGCTGGCGACCTTGCCGAGGCTATAAGGCAGATAATAAACCAATACAATATAACAAATACCACAGAGACAGAGCAATTCCCTTACGGCATATATCACTACAGCAACGAAGGTGTATGTTCGTGGTATGACTTCACAAAGAAGATTGCCGAGATGGCCGGCAACACCGGTTGTGACATACAACCTTGCCATAGCGATGAGTTCCCGTCACCCGTCAAGCGTCCGGCATACAGTGTATTGGACAAGACAAAGATTAAGACGACATTTGAAATAGAGGTACCATACTGGACTGACTCGCTGCAAAAGTGCATGAACAACATGAAATAAGCCGCCATTTTACACATTAATATAATATCAACACCCCAATCAGAACAAGCAAAGATGAAAGGAATAGTTCTCGCAGGCGGTAGTGGTACACGCCTTTACCCTATAACCAAAGGCATATCCAAACAGCTAATGCCTATATATGACAAACCTATGATATACTATCCGGTTTCAGTGTTGATGCTGGCCGGTATCAGTGAGATTCTAATCATATCAACACCTTTCGATCTTCCGGGCTTCAAACGCCTGCTTGGAGACGGCAGCGACTATGGCGTTCACTTTGAATATGCGGAACAACCGTCACCGGACGGATTGGCACAGGCATTTACTATCGGTGCCGATTTTATCGGGAGCGACTCCGTATGCCTTGTGCTTGGCGACAATATATTTCAAGGTACCGGCTTCACCAAGATGCTTAAAGAGGCTGTGCGCACTGCCGAAGAGGAGTCAAAAGCCACGGTCTTCGGCTATTGGGTAAATGATCCGGAACGATATGGCGTTGCGGAGTTTGACAAAACAGGCAACTGCCTGTCTATAGAAGAAAAGCCGAAAGAACCGAAAAGCAACTATGCCGTGGTGGGATTGTACTTCTATCCCAACAAGGTAGTTGACATTGCAGCGCGCATCAAGCCGTCAGCACGTGGAGAATATGAGATAACGACCGTCAACCAAAGGTTTCTTGAAGACGGAGAACTGAAGGTGCAGACTCTCGGCAGAGGCTTTGCATGGCTCGACACAGGCACACACGACTCACTATCGGAAGCTTCTACATACATTGAGGTACTTGAAAAACGTCAGGGGCTGAAGGTTGCATGTCTTGAAGGCATAGCTTACCGTAAGGGATGGATAACCGAGGATAAGATGCGCCAACTGGCACAACCCATGCTTAAGAACCAATATGGGCAATATCTCTTAAAAGTTATAGACGAAGTGAGACGTTTCGGACCGGGACTGGAATAACTATCCACGACAGACGGATTACCATAGAACAAGAAAAGCAATGGAAATTAAAAGAACAGAAATAAACGACGTACTCATAATAGAGCCGCGCGTGTTCAAAGACGCGAGAGGATACTTCTTTGAAAGTTTCTCACAACGGGAGTTTGACGAGAAAGTTACGCCTATACTTGGGCATAAAATACACTTCGTACAGGACAATGAGTCAATGTCAGCCTACGGTGTTATGCGAGGATTACACTTTCAACGCCCGCCGTTCACACAGTCAAAGCTGGTAAGATGCGTAAAAGGCGCCGTGTTGGACGTGGCAGTGGATATTCGCAAAGGCTCACCGACATACGGCAAACACGTGGCAGTTGAACTGACGGAAGACAACCATCGGCAGTTCCTCGTTCCGCGTGGCTTTGCCCACGGCTTTGCGGTATTATCGGAAACCGCCATATTCCAATACAAATGTGACGAGTTTTACCATCCGGAGGCAGACGGCGGCATATCCATAACCGACATGTCTCTCGACATAGACTGGCGCATACCGGTGGACAAGGCTATTCTGTCAGAAAAGGATATGAAACATTCCACACTCGCAGAGTTTGACTCTCCGTTTGACTTTAATATATCATTATATTAATAATGTATAGAAAGCAGGCGACACTCACAACGACAAAACAACCCCAAAAGACATGAAACGCAACATAGTCATAACCGGAGGAGCCGGTTTTATAGGTAGCCACGTAGTACGTTTGTTCGTAAACAAATATCCGGAATATAACATTATAAACCTCGACAAACTGACATACGCCGGCAATCTCGCAAACCTTAAAGATATAGAAGACAAGCCAAACTATAAGTTTGTAAAGATGGATATATGCGATTTTGATGCCTTTTACAAACTTATGCAAGACGAAAAGGTAGACGGCATAATACATCTTGCGGCAGAAAGCCATGTGGACCGTTCCATAAAAGACCCGTTTACTTTTGCAAGGACTAACGTTATGGGAACGTTAAGCCTGCTACAGGCAGCCAAACTGTACTGGGAGTCCCTGCCGGAGAAATACGAAGGAAAACGCTTTTACCACATTTCCACTGATGAGGTATACGGAGCTTTGGCCATGAACAAACCGGAGGGTGTGAAGCCTCCGTTCTCAACAACAGCGAGTTCCGCGGAACATCATCTGGCATACGGCGACGATTTCTTCTATGAAACGACCAAATACAACCCGCATAGCCCTTATTCCGCCAGCAAAGCCGGAAGCGATCACTTTGTAAGGGCATATCACGACACATACGGCATGCCCACAATAGTAACAAACTGCTCTAACAACTATGGCCCGTATCAATTCCCTGAGAAGCTGATACCGCTTTTTATAAACAACATACGCAACAGAAAGCCGCTGCCGGTCTATGGCAAAGGAGAGAATGTGCGTGACTGGTTGTTTGTTGAAGACCATGCCCGCGCGATAGATGTGATATTCCATGAAGGTAAGATTGCGGAGACATACAACATTGGCGGGTTCAACGAGTGGAAGAATATAGACATAATTAAGGTGGTGATAAAAACGGTTGACCGTCTGCTCGGACGTCGTGAGGGCGAGGATCTTGACCTCATTACATACGTAACAGACCGCTTGGGACACGATGCCAGATACGCAATAGACTCAACAAAGCTGCAAAAGGAGTTGGGATGGGAACCCTCTCTGCAGTTTGAGGAGGGCATAGAGAAAACCGTTAGATGGTATTTGGACAACCAAGAATGGATGGACAACGTTACTTCCGGAGACTATGAGAAGTACTATGAGAATATGTACAAAGGCCGATAACATTACGTTTACAAAACAAAAGCAAAAAGACTATAAACATGTTTGAAAATCTTAGCGACAGACTTGAACGCTCATTCAAAATCTTAAAGGGTGAGGGGAAAATTACAGAGATAAACGTTGCTGAAACTCTTAAGGACGTACGCCGCGCCCTTCTCGACGCTGACGTAAACTATAAAGTAGCCAAAACCTTCACGGATACAGTAAAAAAGAAGGCTTTGGGCATGAATGTGCTAACAGCAATCAAACCGGGACAGTTAATGGTCAAGCTGGTTCACGACGAGCTGGCAACCCTTATGGGCGGCGAAAGCAAAGACATTGACCTCAACGGGCGACCGGCAATCATAATGATGGCAGGTCTTAACGGTGCCGGAAAAACGACAATGAGCGGCAAACTCGCCAAAATGCTGAAAGAGAAGCGGAACAAAAAGCCGCTACTTGCAGCCTGCGACACATTCCGTCCGGCTGCCATGGAGCAATTACGTGTATTGGCAGAGCAAATAAATGTCCCAATATATATGGAGGAAGGTGCCAAAGATCCGGTGCAGGTAGCTAAGAATGCCATTGCAGAGGCAAAGGCCAATGGATATGATGTGGTTATCATAGATACGGCAGGCCGTCAGTCTATTGACGAAGAGCTGATGCAACAGGCAGAGAATATCAAGGCTGCGATAATGCCAAACGAGACGTTGCTTGTTGTAGATGCAATGACAGGTCAGGACGCTGTGAACACGGCTAAGGTCTTCAACGAGCGCCTTGAGATTGACGGTGTTATCCTAACCAAACTCGATGGTGACACACGCGGAGGTGCGGCGCTGTCTATTCGCAACGTTGTTGACAAGCCTATCAAGCTTATTGGTACCGGTGAAAAGATGGAAGCCCTCGATGTTTTCCATCCTGAACGCATGGCCGACAGGATATTAGGCATGGGCGATGTCGTCTCACTTGTAGAACGGGCACAGGAACAGTTTGACCTTGAAGAAGCGAAACGCCTGCAAAAAAAGATTGCAAAGAACAAGTTTGACTTCAATGATTTCCTTGGCCAGATACAGCAAATAAAGAAGATGGGCAACATCAAGGAGCTTGCATCAATGATTCCGGGCGTTGGAAAAGCGATAAAAGATGTAGACATTGACGATGACGCTTTCAAGGGTATAGAGGCTATTATCTACTCCATGACCCCGAAAGAGCGTACCAATCCGGAGATATTGAACATGTCCCGCAAGCAGCGTATCGCCAAAGGTTCCGGCACAAACATACAGGATGTGAACCGTCTCATCAAGCAATTTGACCAGATGCGCAAGATGATGAAAATGATATCGGGCGGAAATATGGCTAACATGGCAAAGATGGCGGGCATGATGGGAAACATGAAGGGAATGCCAAAGTTCTAATCAGACACTCCGGACACATATATAAAACAATAGAAACATAACACATTACAATATGCAACTAATAGACGGAAAAGCCACAGCAGCGGCTATAAAGGCCGAGATAGCGGAAGAAGTGAAGGCTATTATGGCGGCCGGCGGCAAGCAACCGCATCTCGCTGCCGTTCTTGTAGGACACGACGGAGGCTCAGAAACTTACGTTAAAAACAAAGTGCTTGCATGCGAGGCCTGTGGGTTCAAAAGCACATTGATACGCTATGAGGCCGACATTACGGAGGCAGAGCTACTGGAATGCGTTGATCGCCTTAACAAAGATGAGGACATTGACGGCTTCATAGTGCAGTTGCCACTGCCAAAGCACATCAATGAACAGAAGATTATAGAAGCCATAGACTACACAAAAGACGTGGACGGCTTCCACCCTATCAATGTAGGACGTATGGCAATCGGTCTGCCTTGCTTTATCTCTGCAACGCCTCTCGGTATAATAACCCTGCTGAAACGTTACGGAATAGAAACCTCAGGCAAGAAATGCGTAGTCCTTGGACGTTCCAATATCGTCGGAAAACCAATGGCACAGCTCATGATGCAGAAAGAATACGGCGACGCTACGGTTACAGTATGCCACTCACATTCCGCCGATCTCAAAAAAGAATGCCGTGAGGCTGACATCATTATAGCAGCGATCGGACGCCCGGGATTTGTCACCGCAGACATGGTTAAGGACGGAGCGGTAATCGTTGACGTAGGCACCACGCGTGTACCGGATGCCACTCGCAAAAGCGGTTTCCGCCTTTCCGGAGACGTTGACTTTGACAATGTTGCGGAAAAATGTTCTTTTATCACACCGGTACCGGGTGGTGTAGGCCCCATGACCATCTGCTCACTGATGAAAAACACACTTGCGGCGGGCAAGAAAGAATACTATCAATAACAGAATGTGCATACAATAATTATGGCCTCCTGATGTATTTCATTACACTTCAGGAGGCCATAACTGTATCATCACATCCCTTTAACACTCACAAGGCAAAGACTTCAACAACAAACAGCCAATACATAGTAAAATATTGACAGCCCTAAAGCATTTCAATGTCATCACTTTACTAAAGGTATAAAAACAGACTGTACAAAACGTTTAATGTCTGTCTGTCATTGTTTTGTCTGCTTTCTGAACACCATCACTTTCGGTAGCTTCAGCCATTTCCCTTTATCCGCCACCTTGATAGCGCTCCCTTCCTCTTGCTTCAAGGTGTAAGAGCCGTCCGATCCCAATGTCAATGTAGCCACAAGTTCCTCAGAACCATAATCGTTCACCATCTCAAGGGTGGCTTTCTTATCGTTATCAGAGAACTTGACCGACATAATTATCCACACACGTGAGTCTGTCGCCTTCTTCAAATAACCGAATACCTTGCCCAAAACATCCTGCCCCGGTATGTCAACCGTTTCTTCATACAAATTGATGTCAAGCCAAACGCCGTATTCTGAGTTATAAACCTTTCCGCAAAAATACCTTTCCTGTGCCCAAGTTGCTGAGGATACCAGCAGCAATAGCATAATAAGCACATTTCCAATTATTCCTTTCATGATGATGCAAATTTACACAATATAAATCAATTATTTCATGTTTACAGACAAGAAAAACTAACATTTGCCCTAATTTTTAAGTTTTTTTTGGTACTTTTGCATCACTAATTCAGAAAACTATGGCAACGACATTAATTAAACCAGATTACATTTTCGAATCAAGCTGGGAAGTATGTAACAAAGTAGGCGGCATATACGCCGTCTTGTCTACACGGGCCAAGACTCTGCAAAACGCACTATCAGACCATATTATATTCATAGGCCCGGACTGTTGGGGTAAGAACAGCAGCCCTTATTTTATTCAAGATGACACTCTTTTGGCCGACTGGCAGAAGAAAGCCGCCCAGGAGGGACTCAACGTCAAGGTTGGCCGTTGGGATATTCCGGGGCAACCAATATCCATTCTTGTTGACTTCCAACCATATTTCGGGCAGAAAGACAATATATACGCTCAGATGTGGGAAGACTTTCAGGTTGACTCCCTGCACGCTTATGGTGACTATGACGAGGCAAGCATGTTCTCTTACGCCGCAGCCCTTGTGGTTGAAAGCCTTTATAACTTCCTGAAACTACAGAAAAAGAAAGTCATCTATCACGCAAACGAATGGATGTGCGGTCTTGGAGCACTCTATATACGCAAGAATATTCCTGCCATCGGTACTGTCTTCACCACGCACGCCACATCAATAGGCCGCTCTATCGCCGGCAACAACAAGCCATTGTACGAGTATCTGTGGGCATACAACGGCGATCAGATGGCAAACGAGCTTAATATGCAGTCAAAACACTCTATAGAAAAGCAGACTGCGCTCAACGTTGACTGCTTTACGACGGTCAGCGACATTACAGCTACAGAGTGTAAGGAACTCATTGAGCCTGTAGACGTGGTACTGCCTAACGGCTTTGAGAATGATTTCGTACCCAAAGGCACCAAGTTTACCGCCAAGCGCAAGGCTGCACGCAAGCAGATTTTGAAAATGGCCAACTGCCTAACGGGTTGCGATTACCCAGATGACACGCTCATCGTAGCAACAAGCGGGCGCTACGAGTTCCGCAACAAAGGCATAGATGTCTTCATAGAGGCTATGAATCGTCTCAACTACGACCCACGTCTCAACAAGCCGGTGCTTGCACTCATAGAGGTACCGGCATGGGTTGGCGATCCTCGTCAAGACCTGATAGAACGCATGGAGAGCGGCAAGACATTCGATACCGCCCTTGAAACACCTATGATAACACATTGGTTGCACAACATGAACGAAGACAAAGCACTCGGTATGATGCGTAGTCTCAATATGTACAACCAAAAAGAAAACAAGGTAAAGGTTATCTTCGTACCATGTTACCTCACCGGCAACGACGGTATTCTAAACCTTTCCTATTACGATTGCATCATAGGCAACGACCTTAACGTCTATCCATCATACTATGAGCCTTGGGGATACACCCCATTGGAGGCGGTAGCTTTCAAGGTTCCGTGCATAACAACCGACCTTGCCGGCTTCGGTCTGTGGGCAAACACAGAGAAAGGAGCATACAGTGAGATTGCCGATGGCGTAAAAACGGTACACCGCACTGACTACAACTATTCAGAAGTGGCCGATGCTATCAAAGACACCATCTGCGAATATTCCAACTTCACGGACGCACAAGTTAAGAAAGCGCGCGCCGCTGCCGACAAGTTATCAAAGAAAGCGCTATGGAGTGAGTTTATAAAATATTACTGGCAGGCATACGATTTTGCCTTGAAAGGAAAGTCAAAGGCATAACCCGGTATAAAGACATAGCCGTCTGCCGTCAGTGAAAGCCACATGCGCCACCGCTTTCAGCATGCCATGTACGGACAAACAAAACACTCTGACACACCAAATATCAACGCAACGATTCTTTATTAATCATAAATTATACCATTATGAAGATTAAATCAGATTATGCTAATACTCCGATTTGGAAGGAGTTTAACGTAAAATCCACTCTGCCAAAGGAACTGGAGTGCCTCGATGAGATAGCACACAACCTCTGGTGGGTATGGAATTACGATGCCCGCGACATGTTCCGCAGCCTTGATGAAGAGCTTTATGAGAAGGTAGCCCACAATCCGGTACAGCTTCTCGAGCTGCTCAGCTACGAGCGCAAGGAGCAAATCGTAAAGGATGAGAAGATAATGGCAACCGTAAAGGCTGTCTATAAGCATTTCAAGGAGTACATGGACGTAAAGCCGGACAGCACACGCCCATCCGTAGCATACTTCTCTATGGAGTTCGGTATCCACAATTCGCTCAAGATTTACTCCGGCGGTCTCGGCATGTTGGCCGGCGATTACATCAAGGAGGCCTCAGACTCTAACGTCGATATGTGCGGTATCGGTTTCCTGTATCGTTTCGGTTATTTCAAGCAGAGCCTGTCAATGGACGGCCAGCAGATAGCGAACTACGACGCCCAGAACTTCAACTCACTGCCAATCACCCCGACTCTCGACGAGAACGGGAACCAAGTGGTTGTAGACGTACCCTATATGAACTACATGGTTCATGCCCTTGTATGGCAGGCTAATGTAGGCCGCGTGAAACTCTACCTTCTCGATACCGACAACGAGATGAACTCAGAGTTCGACCGTCCTATCACTCACGCCCTCTATGGCGGCGATTGGGAGAACCGTCTTAAGCAAGAGATACTCCTTGGCATTGGTGGTATCCTCATGTTGCAGAAGCTTGGCATCAGCAAGCAGGTATATCACTGCAACGAAGGTCACGCAGCCCTTTGCAACCTGCAGCGCCTTGTCGATTATGTCAAGCAGGGCTTCACCTTCAATCAGGCCATGGAGATAGTACGTGCCTCTTCACTCTACACCGTACACACACCGGTACCTGCAGGCCACGACTACTTCGACAAAGACCTCTTCGGCAAATATATGGGCGGTTATCCGCAGCTTCTCGGCATATCATGGAACGAGTTCATCGGTATGGGACGCATCAATCCCGATGACGACAACGAGCGTTTCTGTATGTCCACATTCGCCTGCAACACCTGTCAGGAGGTCAACGGCGTATCAATGCTCCACGGATGGGTATCACAGAAGATGTTCTCATCAATATGGAACGGCTACTATCCTGAGGAGAACCACGTGGGTTACGTAACCAACGGCGTGCACTTCCCTTCATGGTGTGCAACAGAATGGCGCAAGGTATATGACAAATATCTCAAAAAAGGATTCTACGAAGACCAGTCAAACGAAGAACTGTGGCATGGAATCTACGACTGTCCGGACTCTGAGATATGGGAAACACGCATGGCCTTGAAGCAGAAACTCGTGAAATACATCCGCGAGAAGTTCACAGAGTCATGGCTCAAGAACCAAGGTGACCCTGCCCGTGTGGTGTCACTCCTTGAGCGTATCAACCCTAATGCACTGATGATAGGCTTCTGTCGCCGCTTCGCAACATACAAGCGTGCCCACCTGCTGTTCACAGACCTTGACCGTCTCTCCAAGATTGTAAACAATCCTGAGCGTCCGGTGCTCTTCTTCTTCTCAGGTAAGGCACACCCTGCCGACGGTGCAGGACAAGGTCTCATCAAGCGTATCTTTGAGATCTCACAGCGTCCGGAGTTCCTTGGCAAGATAATCTTCCTTGAGGACTACGACTTCCAGTTGGCCCGCCGCCTCGTTTCAGGTGTGGATATATGGATGAACACTCCTACCCGTCCTCTTGAGGCATCAGGTACATCAGGCGAGAAGGCCGAGATGAACGGTGTTGTAAACCTCTCCGTCCTCGACGGTTGGTGGGTAGAAGGCTACCGTGAGGGTGCCGGTTGGGCACTAAAGCAGGAGCGTACCTATCAGAACCAGGGCTATCAGGATCAGCTTGACGCCGCAACCATCTACAATATGCTTGAGAACGAGATCGTACCTCTCTACTACGATAAGGACACGAATGGCATATCAAAGGATTGGATCAAGGTTGTGAAGAACTCTATTGCTACCATTGCTCCACACTACACTATGAAACGTCAGCTCGACGACTACTATTCTAAGTTCTACCACAAACTCGCTGAGCGTTCAGCCAAGGTCAACGCCGACGACTATCGCATAGCGAAAGAGATAGCACAGTGGAAGGAAAGCATAGCAGAGCGTTGGGACAGTATCAAGGTTGTAGCCTCAGACACAAACGTTCTCACCACCGGAGCAGAGACAGGTAAGACATATACCATCTCTTACTCTATTGATGAGCAGGGACTCAACGATGCAATAGGTCTCGAACTCGTTACGCTTAACAACGACCAAAACACCTCTGACCGTCAGATACACAAGGTTACTCCATTTGAGCTTGTCAAGCAAGAGGGCAACATTTACACCTTCGAGTGCAAGATTGAGGCTAACCAAGCCGGCGCTTACAAGACATGCGTGCGCATGTTCCCTAAGAATGACCTGCTGCCTCACCGCCAAGACTTCTGCTATATCAAGTGGCTTGACTAAGCAAAAAGCATAATCATTCATATAACATTAATCGGGACAGATGCCAACAGGCATTTGCCCCGATTATTTTTTTGTCATACCAAAAGACGTAAGACATAAATAAAAACATGTGAATTCGATATAAAATTAACGTGAGTTCGATGTAAGAATTATGCAATAAGTCTGCTTTTGTCAATGATCTCAATGTTCATTGATGGTTTCTTAGGCAACAGGTTATATGCAATGATCCCAGCAAACAGATTAGTTGCAAAGTTGTCAATGGAGCGATGCCTTGTATGCTCAATCTGACACACATTCTTCTATTCATCGTTGACAGTTTCAATGACAGACCTCTTCCTGAGCATCAGCTTGTCATGTAGGTTCATCAGCGAGTTCTTCATGTTCTTCTTGATTTTCGTGACAAGGTGTATATCGTCCACAAAAAGTTGCTCGAACAGGCTCTGGCTGATATATCCACTGTCTGCAAAGAGCTTTCCGAAAAGCCTTTCGGTGAAGTGCTTGTCTTTCAGTGGTGCCCGGTCGTCCACGTTGCCCGGCGTAAGCAGCCACTGTATGATCTCACCCCTGTCGTTGATGACCAGATGCAGTTTGAAGCCGTAGAACCACCCCATGGTACACTTGCCCTTTGCAGCCCAACCCTTCATTGTCTTGTGCATGTGCATACGCTTGATGTGGCAGGAGACAAGCGGTGTGGAGTCGATGTTGCGATGACGCTTGTCAGGGGCACCTAATGTATGTTTTTTCAGCTCGGGAGCAAAATATTTGCAGAATTCGTCGAGAATACAGAAAATTTCTATTAAATTTGCAGTTGTCATTGGGAGTGGATATTAATTGTAACTTCCTGAGTTTCACCTATAAAGGTACAAAGAATATTCCACTCCTACAACTTTTTGAGCTACTTTCTTACATCGAACTCACGTTAAGATAGGGTGCCATTGTATCAACATGTGGCATGTGATACTCTATACATCCTTCAAAGTGGAAGTCAAGTAGGATGGTTGATTTTCCGTCCCATCCTTCAATGTCTGGCAGAAATCCTATAGGTTCAACGGTAACGGTAAGCGTTTTAGTATATCTATCCCAATTAAATGAATAGATTTCATAATCATGGAAGTTCCACGCATCATCGTCGCCAAGAAACATCTCGATGTTCTCAATGCCATCAATCAGTTTCTCCGCACCATTCATTATGGTTCTGTTGTATTTGTATGCCATTTGATAACCCTTTTTGTTTCGTCAGATTTCTATTTTGATCCTTTTGAGTTCATTTCCTTTATGTAGTTAACAATTAAATATACAGACACAACGATGTCAATTATATTCCAAAGTATTCTTCCTATAGAGATTTTTACAAAAGGTTGAAATAGTAGAGCTAACAGTAAAAAGCAAAAAGTCATTGTCTCATTATGCTCTTTTGAAAAAGTAAAAGCCTTCCAAGCGAATACACCCATTGCCATGAAACGTACCATTTCATAATAGGCATAAGGCATATCAAATATGCATAAAGCTAATAGCAATGCTAATACTAGTTCAATATATGATAATAATTTCATTTGGTTTAAAAATCTCGTTCTTTATATTTTGATTCTTCTTAGATTTTGTTTTCTTATTTATTAATTGCTACTGCCATACTAATAAATGTATTTACGAAAATGTTATTTCTAGCATCACAACATCAGGTTAATCGGAGACCGATGAACACTTAACAATAGCAACAATAAAAAATATTAACACAACGATTATTAAGAATATCTTATTTAAAAGATCATTGTTTTTTACTTGCTTGGATGGAACATTGTTATTTCTTCTGTTCTTTTTTATTATTTCCAATAAAGTACTATTTGTTATCACATATTCAGCTGGGCTCGCGCATGTTTCAAAACATTTTAATTCTTCATCGTATAATTTTCTAAGATTCTCTGTATCGCTAAGTATAATAAATGCTTCTTGTACTTGTGAGAAATATGTTGAATTGAAAGATGGCGTATTTAATGACATATTAAGTTTTGCCATGTGAGCATTATACGCTATATTAATATCATTAACATTTGCATCCTTTGAAATGCCTAAGATTGAGTAATAATTCAGCAAACTTATATTTTCTGCGCTAACAGTATTGTGAGTTCCCCCTAACCATGCAGACCATTTAGACAAATAAACTGCTAATGTTGATACCAATAAGGACAATATAACATAAGGTAGAAGCACCAATCCCAAAGGAATCAGCGATACAACCATCAAGGGGTAACCAACAAATGTGAGATATATTTTTTTGTTAACTTCGTTATTTATCTTGTCATAAATGTATTTCTTAATAAAAGTCGGAATAATAAAGTCATATTTATAATCCTCTGCCGATTTCTTGGAATAATACCAGAATAATGGTATATCTATAAGCAATACACTGAATGAACTTAATATAAGTACAATGGCAGCTTCGAAGTTTACCGAGTATACTGTAAAAAGGCTATACATTTGCCATGCAAATATCAAGCAATTAATACACGCAGACAAGATGGCAATTTTACTTAGTATATTGCTATATTTGTTACGAATCAATTCTTTTTTGTGATTTGCGAAACAAACACAAAGTATGGTTATACATATAACAAAGCAAATAAAGTATGTCAACAAAGTATTTCTATCATTTTCATTGATATTGTAATTTTTTATATTAATTATTCCGGCAATTTCACCAGAATGCTTATCCAAATCGTGTGTTGATTTAGTCTCTAATATGTAAGCTCTTTTGTTGGCACAAAATATAACTCTTTTGATAGGTAAGCCATTCGTAGTATAATATGCGAAGGCTTTTACTCCTCCAACCTTCGTATAATGATTTTTGAAATCATAATTAGCCGTAATTTGTTGTTCTATATTTCGTAAATACTTTGAATAAGTAGAATCTTCATTCTCAAATAAAGACACTTGAGCAGAAATATCGAACGAACTTAATGCATATGACCAATAATAATTTTTGTAAACAGGTTCGTAGTCAGTATATGGAACCTGCTTCCAATCCCACCCGTCTTGATAACGTTCTTTAAAACCATAACCATAATCTACTGTTCTATAACGTGGTACTCTCTCAGAATAATATCTGGTTACCTTTCTGTTTCCGGCATAATAATAATCTGACCTTGTTCCATAATACGAGGATATGTATTTTCCAGATGGAAGATTGCCCAAATCGTTGTCTAACCATTGTTGGCTAGAAACAGTGTCTCCAAGTTGTTCTGACGACAAAATTCTTTCTGCATCATATGTAATCAAATTACGAGATAATTGATGCTTTCTTTGTAGATTCTTTGTCTGAGTGTTGGCACTATAATTATCTGTGTTAAAATAATCTCCTAAGAAGTAATTAAGCAACTGGTGTACACAGAAAAATGAGAGTATGACAATCATGATCAACAATAACTTGCTGATAAACTTATGCTTTGGAGGGCATTGGGTTTCCTTCTTAGTAATGTTTTGTTTAATTACTTCCAGACTATTTACTGCATCAAGATTTAGAGAATCCACAACATCTGTTTGTGGTGTAATTTTACTTTTGGGTTCATCAATCAAGGATACTTTTTCCGATACCTCTGCTATAGTTTTAACCAATTTGCTATTAACTACAGAAACGATTTCCTTTTGTTGATTTGTTGTAACCCTATTGGTATCACCAACTTCTCCATTTAAGGATTTCTTTGTTACTAAATAGCAATCAAACAATTTATCTAGTAAATTCTGACGATTCTTGAAAAGTGAAAATTCGAAGACGATAAAGAATACTACTACAACAAATAAATAACTAATATTCAGTAAAAAATGCAATAATACGCAAGCTGTAAGTATTATAACGAAAGCTATATTTCTAACCAAGTATCGATTTTTTTCTAGTTTACAACCATCGTCATCAACAACAACACCACCGAATAGTGACTTAAAGAAAGAAGCACCACAAAGTAGTTCACCTAAGAGAAAATATATGAGATTTGCCAATATGAACCAGAAAGTGATAGTTATATCTACATCTTTTGTTGTTTCCTGTTTCATGCTTGCAAGATCTAATTCTTGTAATGCTCGGTACCATTCAGATACTCCATAATTGTTTTCTGATGCACCCTGTCTGTTCTTACTACCGATGTCAATATACTCATAATTAGAGGGAGATATTGTTACCAAATAACTATAGGTACCCAATTTCCCTGCTGCCGTATATGGAGTATAGGCAACATAGTTTAAAAGAACAAACCATAAGACGAGAATACAGACCTTGTCTAATATGCTTGCTATAAATCTTTTCCAAAGAGGTAAGTTCATCATAACTAATTATTGCGTTTTCTTATTATTGTAATTATTACAAGTGACAGAATTAGTGTACATGCAATTATAATGTATATAGCAATATTTTTAGATGTTCCTTCCGACTTAAACATCCACTTTCCATAATCATTCTTATTTTTCTGACTATACTGATTAGTTGTACTGTCGATTTTATTTATTTCATCGTTACACCATACAACACTGTCCTTCTTGTTTATCAGTTTCTTTCCTTTTACTTGTCCATCGGAATTGAGGTCGAATACCTCTTCCAAATACGGATAAGCACCGCCACATGAATCATATTTGCATGGAATAACCTCCTTGATCTTATTGTTTATATACCCCCACTTCCCATTCTTCTTAACAGCACACAATCCATTGTTAAACCCCTTAACTTTCTCGTAAATAGATTCATCTCCATAACCATGTATAATGAGGTATTTGTCAACAACAAACCAATGTCCGCCATCAGCTGATACACCAGCCAGACCATCATTAAAGAAGGTTACATTTGTGAGATAAACATCTTCTGGCAATGATCCCATAATATCTTTTCGCGAATTGTACACTTCAATCTGTCCATCTGTTAGATTTTTTAATGATTTTAACAACTCTCCTTTGGTATCAAAGAATGCATAGCGGTCAGGTGCATTTTCATTAAACAATCTAGAGTACATCCATCTCTGTCTTGCTACACATATACCCGACTTATTATATGGGTAAAAATCCCACATACAGTTTAATGTATCAATTTCTTCTCCCTTTTCGTTAATTAGGAGATTAGGCTCACCATACACCTCCATTTCGTATGGTTCTTCTTTTGATACAATTTTTAATGTGCCAATTCCACGTTTACATGAAAAATCTGTAAGATCCTCATACTTGAATTTTGTTATAGCTTCTCCCTTTGTATTAATATAAGCGCAACGTAGTTTACTTTTCGTGATACAAGCTCCATTTGTATATAAAGGCTTAGCAACATTGCTGAATGCCACAGCATATCCCTCAGAAAATCTTCTTGCATAGGAATACTTTGCAGGTATAACCCATGAGCCAGATTTATCTATATATCCTTGTTTCCAGGTTATAGTGTCATAGGCGAGAGCTCTTTCATTGGAAAATGTATATCTCAGCATTATGTTTGAGCATTCCTGCAAGTCTTCAACCCTAACTCCTTTTTCTTCAATATCAATAACCAATTGTAAATCTGGGTGTATTACAAAATCACCAGCTTTGTTGATGAATCCGTATTTTACGAACAATCCATTTCTTGTTGTTAGTTTATCATCTAATCCTGCATCAAACGTGACACTGTCTTTATACTCTTTGTATATCGTATCTATCACCGCCAAAGCTAATCCGTTTCTGTAGTTCGAAGACCAGAGGAACTGCGGCTCGATGATTTTGGTACCGACAGAATCTATATAACCATATAGACCATTCTCTTTTACTGGGTACATATACCCACTAAAACTTCCCTTCTTCTGACAACCAGTCAGAAAAAGAGCAAAGAATAAAATGAATTGAATTAAACTCAACAATGATAATTTGTTCAACCTTACCATATCTATTGTTATTTGATTTTCCTTAATATGATTAAAACTGCTATGCAACAAACTATTACAGCCAAAAGAATCAGTTTATTCTCATTGGATTCTTCATTGTCTGTTGGGGTGCTACTTGCATCGTTTGGATGAATATTGTCAAGTTCTACTTCTTCGTCTTAACAAAAAAAACTTTTTTCAGTATCATTCTTAATCTTTGCCCAATCTTGTGCTTCACTTTGACGATATGAAAAAGATATTTGGCAAAGTTCATTGTGATTGAATATCATATATTGATAAACTACTACTGGCGGAGCATTTTTCCATCCTGTTCTAAGGTAGCATATATAATATCCAGGATAACCATTAACAGAAATCACATTAAAACCGAGTGTCTTGATGATTTTTAGGTTAACTCTTTTCGCTTCTTTCTCAACTTCAGCAGAGTTAGCATTTGCAAAATTACAACAAAGATTTTGATTGCGCAAGGATTTTATTCTAATTATTGTATTTGCCAATTGTTTTTTTAATCTTGTAGAGTCCAACAGCAAATGCAAAGTTACTCAAAATGCTTGAAAAAGCATTTGAGCGGCGTATCAAAGTTTAGTTTCTCTCTTGGTCTTCTGTTGATTTTCTTCTGTATCTCCCTGATTCGTCTGTCTGTGAAGTCCTCAAAATTGGACTTTTTGGTGATGTACCTTCTGATAAACTTGTTCGCGTTCTCAATGGCTCCTTTCTGCCATGAGGAGTACGAGTCGGCAAAATAGGCGATCACCTGCTCCCTGTTCCTCATCGAGAGCCTTCTTGTTATCTCCTGATGTGCCGCAAACTCGCACCCGTTGTCCGTGGTTATGGTCCTGAGCGTTGAGCGGTAGGGGTACAGCATCCTCGCCGCGGTCAGTACCGCAGGCATGGCTTTCCGTCCGTGCTTCAGCCTCTCCATGATGATGAAGTTGGTGGAGCGCTCCGTGAGGGTGAGTATGGCGTGGCCGTACGAATCGACGATGGTGTCCATCTCCCAGTCCCCGAACCTCTTGCCGTTGGTGTTGCAGTTGCGACGCAACTCGCAGCTTACAGTTAAGGGATGGACGTCGATTTCACGGGCTATGCGACTTTTGCTCCATCTTCTTTTGCTTCCAAGGTAAATCTCGCACCTTTGCTCCGAGGTTAAATGTTTTGCCATATCGCAATACAAAATTAGTAAATCTCAGGGAGACTTCGGCCTCCTTTCTTTTTGTATTGCTGTTTTTCCCTGCTAAATCATCCCTCTCCCCCTCCTCCCTCCCTTTCGGGCATGCCCGAAAGGGAGGGAGGAGGGGGAGAGGGATGATGTTCATGGCAGAACTACAAAAACTGTGCGTTTCTAAATGGATTCTTAAGTTTTTTTATCTCGTTCATCTTTTAACACCTTATTATATATATTAAGTATGATGATTGTTTTCTGTTAAGTGCAAGTGATAATTACCGCAACGTGACAAATGGAGTAGGGGTATGTTAGAATAGTTATGAAAAATAGTATCGTGTGCAAAATTTTCTTGCACACGCCAATTCAAATTTTAAGTCAAAATAGCAAAAAGTATTGCGTAAATGAAGAAAAAGTAGTAACTTTGCACTTGCAAAGGCGGAAAAAGGGCGTTAATGCAATACTTTTTTGCACACGCGCTTCCGTCTTTTGCTGCAGCATTCTCATTTTCAGAGGACAAAAGCTCTGAGGGGCTGACTGGATTTGACAGCGGGCCGGGATGGTGCGTAAGCATGCGGAGTAATGACTGTGAACTCCATAATCATGTCGGTCAACAATTTAATTGGCGAAAACAATTACGCTCTCGCTGCTTAATCGAAGTACAGTAGATTAACTTTATTCCCTTGCAAGGCGAGGGAACGGGACATCGCTCAGAGCCGACTCCCAGAGGCTTACTGGTCATAGCGGTGCTATAATATCGGGGATAGTTGCAGGTTTGTTCCGGTCCTGTGGCGAAGTCTTTACGGGACTAAGGCGTCTGTTGGTGGTCCGGGTCTTGCTGACGCACGAAAACCGAAGGCCGGAATAAGCATGTAGAAAGCGTACGGTCACACCGTTTGGACGAGGGTTCGACTCCCTCCAGCTCCACAAGGAACCGCCTTTATTCCTGTTGCTTAAAAGGAATAAAGGCGGTTCCTGATATTTACACTCAGGTGTCCTATTGTTTCAGTTTCTCAGCAAGGAAACGTCCTGTCACACTCCGTTCTGCCTTCGCTATGTCCTCAGGAGTACCCGCGGCAACTATCTCGCCGCCATTCTTTCCACCTTCCGGCCCAAGGTCTATAATATGGTCAGCGCATTTTATCACATCCATATTATGCTCTACAACAATGATGGTGTGCCCACGTTTCAACAGCTCGTCAAAAGCGTGCAACAACCGCTTGATGTCATGGAAATGCAGTCCGGTTGTCGGCTCATCAAATATAAACAATGTGGGCTCCTGCTTCTCCTGTCCTATGTAATAGGCAAGTTTCACACGTTGGTTCTCACCGCCTGACAGCGTTGACGAGGATTGCCCCAACTGTATATAGCCAAGGCCAACCTCTTCAAGAGGATGCAAACGCGACACTATCGCACTGAGCAACTGCCGCTTAGCCTTGACACGCGTTCTCTGTCTGACATCCGCTTTCGCCATACATTTCTCTGTTTCGTCAAGCTCTTTTGAGAAAAACGCGACAGCTTCCGTTACCGTCATGGACAGCACATCGTTGATATTCTTTCCGGCATAACGCACATCAAGCACCTCACGCTTGAAACGTAATCCGTGACATGCCTCACATGTCAGCGTCAGGTCTGCCATAAACTGCATCTCAACCGTAACGACGCCCGCTCCTTTGCATTCCTCGCATCTGCCGCCCTCGGCATTGAAAGAGAAATATTGCGGCGTGATATTAAGCTGCTGGGCCAAAGCCTGATCGGCAAACAACTGGCGGATATAGTCGTAAGCCTTGATATATGTGGCAGGGTTGGAGCGGGTACTCTTGCCTATCGGGTTCTGGTCAACCATCTCCACGTGCTTTATCACATCGTAGTCCCCCTCTATTGAAGAGTAAGCCCCCGGCATATCGGCTGCCATATCAAGGCGACGCTTCATAATCGGGTACAATGTGCCCTTGACAAGCGATGACTTGCCGGAGCCGCTGACTCCGGTCACCACCGTCATGACATTGAGCGGGAACACCGCATCCACTCCTTTAAGGTTATTCATACGCGCCCCTTTCAACACGATCTTACGGTTCCACGGACGGTGTGAAGACGGTATATCTATCGTCTCCGCACCGGTCAGATATGCCAAGGTATAGGAGTCTGTCTGTTTTCCGAATTCCTCGTTACGTATATCACCGCTGTATATTATCCGTCCGCCATTCACTCCGGCGTCAGGTCCCACATCTATAAGATAGTCAGCAGCGCGAAGTAAATCCTCATCGTGCTCCACCACCACCACGGTGTTACCGATGTCACGCAGTTTCTTCAATACGGCAATGAGCCTCTCCGTATCGCTACTGTGCATTCCGATAGACGGTTCGTCAAGAATATACATCGACCCGACAAGTGAAGAGCCTAACGATGTGGTAAGATTAATGCGCTGACTCTCACCGCCGGACAGTGTATTGCTCGGGCGATTGAGCGTGAGGTATCCCAAACCCACATCGAGAAGGAATTGCAGACGGCTTCTTATCTCGACAAGCAGGCGTTCGGCCACTTTGGCATTGTGCCCGTCAAGCTGAAGAGAAGAGAACCATTGCGCAAGCTCGGCAACAGGCATCTCAACCAATTCCGTGATGCTCTTGCCGCCAACCTTGACGTAGTTGGCCTCTTTGCGCAAACGGGTACCGTGACAATCCGGACACATTGTCTTGCCACGATAACGGCTATACATGACACGATACTGTATCTTATAAAGGTTTTCCTTTACCATTTTGAAGAATGTATCTATGCAAACCCTCTCATATTGAGAGGCTTTCGCATCAGAAGGCAGGCCATGCCACAACCATCCCTTTTCCTTTTCTGACAGTTCAAAATACGGTTTGAATATCGGGAAGTCATCACGTTGCGCACGACGTATGAACTCTTGTTGCCACTCCCCCATCTTCTCGCCGTGCCAGCATTGCACGCAACCATCGTAAACGCTCAACGACGGGTTGGGGATAACAAGGTTCTCGTCTATCCCCATCACCTTGCCGAAGCCCTCGCAGGTAGGACATACGCCAAGAGGCGAGTTGAAAGCGAACAACCCGTCTGACGGAGGCTCAAACGTAAGACCGTCAGCTTCCAAGCGAGTTGAGAAATCATAAACCAGACAGGCAGGCAGGAACAACAGGCGACAGGCTCCGCGTCCCTCATAGAAAGCAGTCTCGACAGAGTCTGTAAGGCGTGATATCGTCTCCTGAGAGTCGTCCGCCGTCATGCGGTCTATAAGCAGGAACATGTTTTCCAGGCTCATATCATCATCATCATGCGACTCAAGGTAGTCTTCAATCTGCAATATCTCATCATTAAGACATATACGGGAATAGCCCTGCTGTATCTCCATCTCCAACTGGCGGCGTATGCTACGCTCCTCAACAGGGTACAACGGAGCCAACAACATAAAGCGAGTGCCTTTTGAGAAAGACAGCATGCAGTTGACAACATCATCCGGTGTGTGCTTCTTCACTTCCAGATTGGACACCGGAGAAAAGAGTTTACCGGCCCTTGCGTACAAAAGGCGCATATATTCGTAAATATCCGTACTCGTACCCACGGTGGAACGCGGATTGCGGCTGATGACTTTCTGTTCTATTGCGATAGCGGGGGGCAAGCCTTTGATAAAATCGCAGTCCGGTTTGTTCATGCGACCAAGGAACTGACGGGCATAAGAGGAAAGGCTTTCCACATAGCGCCGCTGGCCTTCCGCATAAAGTGTATCGAAAGCAAGCGATGACTTTCCGGAACCACTGACACCGGAAACCGCAACAAGCTTGTTACGCGGAATGTCAACAGACACATTCTTCAGGTTGTTGACACGCGCTCCCTTTATTCTTATATATTCTTCCATATTCAACAGACAAAGATAAACATATTTTCCGTATTGACAAACTCGCGCTAACATTATTACACATAAAAAGCCTTAAAATTGTCGTTTTTTGTGCAGAGGTGTATGTTTTGTCGTTTTTTTTTAGTAACTTTGCGCACAAGTATCAAGTGGCTAATGCCGTCAGAAACCATAAAAAACGGCAAAAAACGGATATTATCAAAAAAAGCATAAGTACTGACAAAGACTAAACAAAATATACAACAAGAAAGAAATGGACGAAACACAGACTTACGATCACGACAGAATAATCAAGATTAACATTGAGGAGGAGATGAAGTCAAGCTACATCGACTACTCTATGTCGGTAATCGTAGCAAGAGCACTGCCTGATGTTCGGGACGGCTTCAAGCCGGTTCATCGCCGTATATTATACGGTATGCTTGGCATTGGCAACACCAGCAGCTCCCCATATAAGAAATGTGCCCGTGTAGTTGGTGAGGTATTGGGTAAGTATCACCCCCACGGCGACTCGTCAGTGTATGGTGCACTGGTGCGTTTGGCACAGGATTGGAACATGCGTTACACGCTTGTAGACGGCCAAGGCAACTTCGGATCAGTTGACGGTGACTCTGCTGCCGCCATGCGTTACACAGAATGTCGCCTCAGCAAGATGGGCGAACACGTAATGGATGACCTTGAAAAAGAGACTGTCGACATGACAAACAACTTCGACGACTCCCTGCAAGAGCCGACAGTCATGCCGACAAAGATTCCGAACCTGCTCGTAAACGGCGGTAATGGCATTGCCGTAGGTATGGCAACAAACATACCTACGCATAACCTCGGAGAGGTGATAGACGGCTGTTGCGCATACATTGATAACCCGGACATAGACACTGACGGGCTGATGCAGTATATTAAAGCACCCGATTTCCCTACAGGCGCATACATATACGGACTGCAAGGGGTTAAGGATGCGTATGAAACAGGACGCGGCAGGATAGTAATGCGTGCAAAAGCCGAGATTGAGTCACATGAGCAACACGACAAGATCGTAGTCACGGAGATACCATACGGCGTTAACAAAGCACAGCTGATAGAGAACATTGCCGACTTGGTAAAAGAGGGAAAACTGGAAGGTATATCCAATGTCAACGACGAAACAGGCAGACAAGGCATGCGCATCGTAGTCGATGTGAAGCGCGATGCCAACGCCAACGTCATTCTAAACAAACTGTTTAAGATGACGGCTCTGCAAAGTTCTTTCTCTGTTAACTGCATAGCATTGGTAAAAGGCAGACCGCGTTTGCTGTCCCTCAAGCAGTGCGTCAAGTACTTCATAGAACATCGTCACGATGTGACTATACGCCGTACAAAGTACGATTTGAGAAAGGCTCAAGAGCGTGCACACCTGTTAGAGGCTCTTATCATAGCGAGCGACAATATTGATGAGGTGGTACAGATAATCAAATCGTCAAAGACTCCGTCTGAGGCTCAACTGCGATTAATAGAGCGTTTCAACTTCGATGAGGCACAAGCCAAGTATGTTGTGGACATGCGACTGAGCCAACTCACCGGCCTGCAACAGGAAAAGCTGCACAATGAACTCGAAGAGCTATTAAGAACAATAGACTATCTACAGTCTATACTTGACGATCCGGAGCTCTGCAAGAAGGTAATGAAGGACGAATTGCAGGAAGTAAAGGAAAAATACGGCGATGAAAGACGAACCGAAATAAAGCTGTCCAGTGCGGAATTCAATCCGGAAGACTACTTCGCAAACGACCCTGTCGTTATCACTATGAGCCATTTGGGATACATAAAGCGCACCTTACAGGCTGATTTCCGGGCACAGTCACGCGGCGGTGTCGGCAGCAGAGGCAGCAGAACACGTGAACAAGACTTCACGGAATACATGTATGCGGCCGACGCTCACGACATGATATTGTTCTTTACCAAGAAAGGACGCGTTTACTGGCTGAGATGTTTTGAAATACCTGAGGGAGCAAAAGACTCTAAAGGCCGCGCAATCCAAAACATGTTGGAGCTTGAACCCGATGATTCCATCAACGCTTTCCTTGGAATACAGAGCCATAAATTCAACAGTGAGGAGTTCCTCCAATCCCATTATGTGGTGTTTGCCACCAAGAACGGCATAGTAAAGCGTACAAGTCTCGCCGACTATTCACGTCCGCGAACCAAGGGTGTGCGTGCCATTAACGTACTCGAAGGCGACGAAGTGGTGAACGTTATGCTGACAAATGGCAGTGATGAGCTTATCTTGGCCAGCCGAAACGGCCGCGCCGTACGCTTTGACGAAAACGATATTCGTGTAATGGGACGTGTTTCGACCGGTGTACGAGGCATGACACTGAGCGATGACACTGATGCCGTAATCGGAATGGTAGTAGCTTATGACCCGGAGCAGTCGCTTATGGTTATAAGTGAAAAGGGTTATGGCAAGCGTTCTAAGATAGGTGTGCTGACAGAAGCCACACGTGAGGACGGAACCACATATAAAAAGGTAGAGGATGGCGGTTACCGTCTTACCAAACGTGGCTCAAAAGGTGTTACGACACTGAACATAACTGAGAAGACAGGCAAAGTCATTGCAGTGAAATGTGTCAGCGGTGAAGAAGACCTTATGATAATAAACAAGAGCGGAATAGCCATACGCTTTGCCATATCAGACGCCGGTGACACAAAGGGACGAAACACACAAGGTGTCAAACTCATTGAGTTGAAGAAGCGTAACGAGTCCATCGCAAGCGTATGTGTTGTGCCTCACGAGGACGAAGAACAGGAAACTGCCCCTGAAACCGAACAAGATAACAACGGTGAGGAGCAGACAAACAACTGATTAAATTTATTACTATAAAAACGACTACATTAATTATTTAACTTTTTATGAAAAAGATTTTCATTACGATGCTTGCAGTGGTTGCCGCTACAACATCATTCGCACAAAACCCAAAGATCGGTAAGGAAATCAAAGCCACCAAGGATTACGCCGCAGGAAAGAAAATACTTGATGAGCAGTTTGCTAACCTGACAGACGAAGACAAGGGCAAAGCCTACGATGAACTGTACAAACTGGCCAAGGCACAGGCTGACCCAAGCATCGCCGTGCTGACCGGTGGCCAGGGAGGGGACATTGACTACAAGGCTATTATGGCAGCCATTGAGGCCGCTGCAAACAGCGAGAAATACGCATCAAAGAACGCAAAGCAGAACGTTGAGGAAATTTTTCCAGTCCGTCCGGCACTCATTAACGCCGCAAACACAACCAGCGATGACAAGGAAAAACTGGCTTACAGTCTCTGTTACACCAACACAGCAAAAGCAGATGACGCCAATGCCGGGTTGGCTTACTACTTTGCGGGCTACGCTTTTTATCAGACCAAGGACTTTGTGAATGCCGCCAAGTATGCGAAGAACGCCCTTTCAGATGACCGTGTCAAGGAACAGGCGGAGCAAGTGTACCGCGTTTCCCTTGAACAGAACCTGAAAACACGCGAGGATAGCATTGAATACATTAACGAACTGAGGAAACTCAATCTCGACAAGTACTTCAATCAGATATGCGTCATGTATCAAGACATGGGTATGGAAGACCAAGTCACCACACTTGTTGACGAGGCTATAGCCAAGAACCCGGAAAACAAGATTGCATACTTTACCCGTGGTAGCATGAATAACATTAAGAAAGACTACGACGCAGCAAAGAAAGACTTCCTGAAAGCAGCAGAAATCGACCCGGATTTCATACAGGCTTGGTTCAACCTCGGCGTATGTTGCTCACAGAAAGGTTTCGACCTCAACGAGAAATATACAGACAAGAACGGCCGTATAGCACAAGACAAAGCCGCGGAAGTTACGGAATGTCTCAAGGAAGCCATTGGCTATTACGAGAAAGTGCGTGAACTTGACCCCAACCATGAGCAGATTTCAAACTGGCCTATGCAGCTTCGCATGCTCTATAACGCCGTTGGTGAGAAGGCGAAGGCTGACGAAATAAGCAAAATGCTTGGTGATATATAATTATGCGATTTTTATTTTTATTCATATTTTACACGTTATTTACAGCTGCTTCTGCCGACAACTCCAAGTTGTCGCAGAAGCAGTTTAAGAAAGATATATCCACGGTTAGGGCCAATATCAAGAACAATAAGGATCTGACTAAAACCGAAAACACCCTGCGACAATATCTTTCCGACTCCCTATATGCCGAAGATAAAAGCCTGCACGTATTGCTTACGGAGTGCATTCGCAAGCAATATGACGCCATAAATGAAAAGATGTACCTAAAGGAAAAGGTGGATACGGCCAATGCCGTCCGCACAAACATCAGGCTATTTCTTGCCATAGAGGCCCTTGATTCCATTGATGCCATGCCTGATCATAAAGGCACGGTATCACCGTCATATCGCAAGAAACACGCCGAATACATCGCTCCGTTCCGGGCAAACCTGCTGAAAGGCGGAATATTTTTTTATGCTCACAGCAACTGGAAGGAGGCATGGCAATGCTTTGACACCTATCTCGACTGCCACCGCCAACCACTTTTCAGCGAAATCCAGTTGGATTCCACCCAATACAACTTTGCATCCTTTCTCGCAACCATGTCGGCTTACAATATCTCCGATATGCCATTTGCACTTAAATATGCCGATGCGGCAATAGAATACAAGCCCAGAAAAGAGATGACCCTACAGCGTCTTGCCGACCTTAGCATCGCAAAGGGCGACACAACCCATTACCTTACCTATCTCGATGAGGGCTACAAAGCATTTCCCCACTCCGGTTATTTTTTCCCAAACCTCATAGATTATTACAGTAAAGCGGGGAATCTGGACAAAGCTTTGGACTATGCCAACAAGGCATTAGCCACCGATTCGCTCAACACCACATTCCTGTTAGCGCGCCACAACGTACAGATGATGCGCCAACAATATGACGAAGCGTTAAAAGACGGGCTCAATCTGCTGGCCATAAACGATACCCTCTCCATACCGAACTATAACGTTGCCTGCATATATTTCCAAAAAGCGCAAGATGCCATGAAGCTATTGGGTAAATCATTAAAGCAACGTATCAAACAATCACAGCAATATTACAGACTATGCAAGCCATACATTGAGATGTACCGCCAACAAAATCCGTCTGACAAGGCACTGTGGCGCCCTATATTATACGATGTTTACCTCAATCTAAACATGGGTAAGGAGTTTGACAGCCTGCCAAAGCCATAACGATGAGATATTTGTCATTAAGCATTCCGGTGTTACTGGCAGTAGCATGTAGCCAAAAGCCACCTGTGGAAACAACGCCTTGGGGCACCACAATCAACTGCCCCTCCACGGAAGAGGGTGACAGTACGGTTCATGACTGTGCCACTTATTCGTTGCGTGACATTCAGCAGGCCGGCGAAATGATTATGCTAACGCTCTCCGGCCCAGATACATACTACGAGTATCATGGCAAAGCCTTAGGCATACACTATCTGTTATGCGAAAAACTGGCAACCGCCTTGGGGGTCACCTTACGTGTTGACGTATGCCGGGACACACTCGACATGCTCAACAGGCTTCGCAACGGAGAGGGCGACATCATAGCCTTTCCCGTGAACAAAGAGCAACAAAAGGGTTTCTTCGCCTGCAATGTTACCGGTACAAAGCAGGAAACAAAAACCAGCAACAGCAAAGCCACGCAAGGCAAGCCCTCACAAAACCAGACCACCGCAAACGGCTCGTGGCTCGTAGCCAAAGACAACACAGAACTGGCAAAGGCCGTTAACGCCTGGTACAAGCCGGAAATGTTCGCCGAGACAGAGAAGCAGCAACATTATCTCCTTACCACCGGCAGCGTAACACGCCATGTCTATCCTTTCATGCTGTCAGCCAAAGAGGGAACAATATCTCAATATGACGCCCTGTTCAAACGACATGCACCGACAGCCGGTGTTGACTGGAGCCTGTTGGCAGCCCAGTCATACCAAGAATCATGCTTCGACCCCAAAGCCCACTCATGGGCGGGAGCATGCGGTTTGATGCAGATACTGCCCACAACGGCCGACCATCTGTCGCTACCCCGCTCACAAATCTATGAGCCGGAACCCAATATAGCCGCAGCAGCGCGTTATATGCGTGAGCTGCAAGAGTTGTTTAGCGACGTGAACAATCCGCAGGAGCGGCTGATGTTCGCATTGGCGGCATACAACGGCGGTTACAACCACGTGCGCGATGCCATGTCCCTGACAAAGAAATATGGCGGCATCTGGCAACGATGGAGTGATGTCAGGCGTTATATCCTTGCACTGTCCGACCCGCAGTATTATCGGGACCCGATAGTGAAAAACGGATATATGCGCGGCTCCGAGACGGCAGACTATGTCGATAAAATCATGGTCAGATGGTCACAATACCGGCATGCATTGCGAACAGGCAGGAAAATAGACTCCAAGGTCACGATAACGACTCCCGACATGGCGCCTCCGCCACACTCAAACGGACTGCCCCACCATCGCGCCAGCAAAAAAAACAAATGGCGAAAGGAATAAGTCGATAGCCCGAGACTATATACCGCCGCAAACGTCCTTACCGCCTAAGCGCAAGCAACTTACGGCCACACAAACACAACCGGACAGCGAAGGCTGCGCAATCGCACCGCAATTACACCGTAAACGCACCGTGATTACAATACAATCGCACTACGATTACAGCACAAAGGCAGTGCGATTACAATGCGCTACAAAATAAGTTGTTACGGCATCAAAACTTTACCGACGCAATAACCACAAAAAAACTGAATACAAACAGAATGGACTTACTACTCAAATATTTCCCACAACTCACCGAAGAGCAGCAACGACAGTTTGCAATGCTCGACGAGTTGTACCATGACTGGAACTCCAAGATCAATGTAATATCCCGCAAGGACATTGACAACCTATACGAACACCACGTGCTTCACTCCTTAGCCATAGCCAAAGCCCTGCGTTTTGCTCCCAGCACCACAGTTCTCGACTTTGGTTGCGGTGGCGGTTTCCCCGGCATTCCCCTTGCCATCATGTTCCCGCAATGCAGTTTCAAGCTCATAGACGGCACGGCAAAGAAAATACTTGTGTGCAATGAAGTGATAAAAGCCTTAGGCCTGAAAAACGTTATAGCGGAACAGCGAAGGGGCGAAGAGGAGAAAGGCATATATGAGTTTGTCGTATCACGCGCCGTAATGCCACTGCCCGATTTGGTCAAAATCGTAAAAAAGAACATATCGAAGAAACAGAAGAACGCCATGCCCAACGGCATATTATGCCTAAAAGGCGGCAATCTGCAGGCAGAGACACGCCCATTCAAAAACATAGTGGAGCAAATGGAACTGACAGTATGGTTCAAAGAAGAGTGGTTTAAGGAAAAAAACATCATTTATTTGCCATGTTAACGATAAAGACTTTTCAATGCAATATGCTCTCGGAAAACTGCTATATAGTGAACGACGAGACAAAAGAGTGTATGATAGTGGACTGCGGAGCGCACGGACCGTTTGAAAAAGCAGCCATAGAGCAATACATAAAGCAGAACGAGCTGAAACCGGTGCTGCACGTATTGACCCACGGTCATTTTGACCACGTAATGGGCAGCGAGTTCATTCACTCCACATACGGTCTGAAACCGGTTATATGTGAGCGCGACGCAGATATGTATAAAGATGCAAAGAAGCTGGCCGGCGACTTCGGTATAGAGACAGAAGGCGCCATGCCCGCCATAGGCCGGTGCGTAAACGATGGCGACGATGTGTCTTTCGGCACCAATACGTTCAAGGTAATACACACACCCGGACACTCAAAAGGCTGCGTTGTATATTATTGCGCCGAAGAATCGCTGGCATTTACGGGCGACACTCTGTTCCGTAACAGTATCGGCAGGACTGACCTGCCGGGCGGTTCCATGTTTCAGATCATACAGTCGCTGCGCGCGTTGACCCAACTTCCCGACAATACCCGTGTGCTGCCGGGACACGGAGCGGAAACAACCATAGGCTACGAACTGGCTTCTAACCCTTACCTTGACCGTTAACTACCACGGAATGCAGAAAGAACGCATAATAATGGGCATTGACCCCGGCACCAACATAATGGGCTATAGTGTCATCAGGTGTACGGGACAGAAGGCGGAAATGGTGGCGATGGGAGTCATAGACATGCGCAAACAGCAAGACGCCTACCTGAAACTGGGTCATATATATGAGCGTGTAAGAGGTATCATAGACGAGTATCTGCCCGACGAGATAGCCATAGAAGCCCCGTTTTGCGGCAAGAACGTGCAGTCAATGCTAAAACTTGGCAGGGCGCAAGGCGTGGCGATAGCCGCAGCTATACAACATAGCGTACCTGTACATGAATACGCTCCGATGAAAATCAAGATGGCCATAACAGGTATAGGAACAGCCTCAAAGGAACAGGTGGCCGGGATGCTGCAGCGTATCCTGAAACTGAACAAGGAGGATATGCCGCAATTCATGGACGCAACCGATGCCTTGGGAGCCGCATATTGCCATTTTCTGCAACAGAACACAGTGGTAACCGGCAAGAAATATACCGACTGGAAAGACTTCGCAAGACGCAACGCGTCTAAGGTGAGGGGCTGAGAGCGGAGCGGAAACAACGCAGCAAGGAACACGACACAAAAAAATATTCATATCGTAACATAATAACCGTGCTACGATACAATACAAAAACGACACATGATAATTTCTGTACATAACGGCGTTACACGTATGCCGGAATGGCGTATGGCGCAACCGGTAGACTTTGAGTTGAACGACAATGAGCACATTGCCATAGTAGGCCCCAACGCAAGCGGCAAATCCATGTTGGTAGACATATTGACCGGCAGTCATCCGCTGCTGATGCAAGATGTGCAATATGACTTCTCGCCCAACACATCGAAACTGACATCCGACAATATAAAATACATAACGTTCCGCGATACCTACGGAGGCGACAACGACCGCACATACTATCTGCAACAGAGATGGAACCAAATGGAGATAGACAGTAGCACACCGACTGTGGATAAGGTGCTGGAGGACGCTTACAGGCACGCCGGGGAAGACACGCCGGAGCGACAGATATTCAAGGAACATCTGTACGATATGTTCAACCTGCGGTTTCTGCTGGACAAGTATATCATACTGTTGTCATCCGGAGAACTAAGGAAACTGCAACTGTGCAAGGTGCTTATGGCCGCACCGAGAGTACTGATAATGGACAACCCGTTCATTGGTCTTGACAAGGAAACAAGGCAACAGCTGCGTGAAGTGCTGGAAACCATAAGCCGCGAACGCACGTTACAAATAATACTTGTATTGGCAAAAGACGAGGATATACCACGGTTCATCACTCATGTGGTACCCGTTCGTGACAAGGTTGTCATGCAGAAAATGACACGGGAGGAATATATGTCGGCAATGCCGCAACCGGTTTCTGCGACACTGTCGGAGGAAACAAAACGCGAGATAATAAATCTTCCATACCGCAACGACGAATACAACACCAGAGAGGTGGTACGTATGAACAAGGTTTCAATACGTTATGGCGACCGAACCATACTCTCGGAGCTGGATTGGACAGTACACAACGGTGAGCGTTGGGCGCTATCCGGACAGAACGGGGCGGGAAAATCGACATTGCTGAGTCTGGTTTGTGCCGACAATCCACAGAGCTATGCCTGCGACATTGTGCTGTTTGACCGCCAACGCGGACACGGGGAGAGCATTTGGGACATTAAAAAACATATCGGTTATGTTTCTCCTGAAATGCACAGGGCATACAATCGTGACATGCCGGCAATACGGATAGTGGCTTCAGGGCTTAAGGATTCTGTAGGATTATATGTCAAGCCTTCTGCCGACGACTACACGACATGCCGCCAATGGATGCGTTTCTTCGGCATAGAAGAGCTTGCTGACCGCACATTCTTAAAACTGTCGAGCGGCGAACAACGCATGGTATTGCTGGCAAGGGCATTTGTGAAAGATCCGGAACTGCTGATTCTCGACGAGCCGTTGCATGGCCTTGATGCCGCAAGGGGCGAGTTGGTGAAAGAGATAATAAACACATTCTGCCAACGTAAGAACAAGACGCTGATTATAGTGACGCACTATAAGGAAAATCTTCCGCAGTGTATCACAGACAGCATCTACCTGAAAAGACACATATAATATCCATAACGAACACTGAACTATAAGCATTTAATTGACAAAAACATGAGAATTATAACACTTTTTCTGTTAGGATGTTGCCTGACATCAATGGCCCAACCGGCCGCAACGGTAGAGAATGACTCCATACAGCAGGACACTACGACCCACAAAGCTCCGGTATTCACCGTCATAAAGGAGAACCCGATTACATCAATCAAGAACCAAAGCAACTCAGGCACATGCTGGAACTACTCCACCCTGTCGTTCTTTGAGTCGGAAATATTGAAAAAATCCGGTAAGACATACGACCTTTCCGAGATGTTCGTGTGCAACAAGAACTACATGGACAGGGCTGTCAATACCATAAGGTTGCACGGTGACATGCAGTTTGAGCAGGGAGGGGCGGCATACGATGTACAATACATACTGAAAAACTACGGTATCTGCCCGGAAGAGGCAATGGCATTACCGGGCAGTATGTATGGGGATACGCTGAATAACTTCTCTGAGTTTTTCATAGTTATGCCGTCATACGTAAAGGCTCTCGCTTCTTCAAAACAGAAAAAGCTGTCGCCGGCATGGAAAAACGGACTGCAAGGGATAATTGATGCGTACATTGGCAAAGTGCCGGAGACATTCGTTTATGAAGGCAAGACATACACCCCGCAGTCGTTTGCGGCAAGTCTTGGTCTGAACTGGGACGACTATGTGTCTATAACATCATACACCCACCACCCGTTTTGGACAGAGTTTCCGGTGGAGGTACAGGACAACTGGAGGCAGGGAATGTCATGGAACGTGCCGATGGATGACCTGGCACGCATTATAGATTATGCAATAGACAACGGATATACCGTAATGTGGGGCGGTGATGTATCGGAAAACGGATTTACACGTGACGGCATAGCTGTGCTTGCAGACGAGCAGAAGGTTCCGGGCATTGTCGGTTCAGACATGGCTAAATGGCTGAAGCTACCTGCAGCGGACAAGAAACAGGAACTACAGAACCTTGGTGTGGATGTACCGGAACTGACCCCGTCGCAGGAACAGAGGCAAACAGAGTTTGATAACTGGGAACTGACCGACGACCATGGTATGCATATCTACGGAAAGGCAAAGGATCAAAACGGACGTGAGTACTACATGGTAAAGAATTCATGGGGAGAAACGGGGAAATATAAGGGTATTTGGTATATGACCAAAAACTTCATCATAGCCAAAACAATGGATATTCTCCTGAACAAAAACGCCCTGCCAAAGGATATAAGGAAAAAACTGGCATTGTAAACAGACTGTGCGGAAGCAATGGGTTCAACAAGAACAAAACATTACAAAGAATAAATACCGCATAAAATAAAAAACAATACCCGCCGGACCGTTCTGCATATTAGAAAGTCTTGGCGGGTATTTATTTGCCTAAAGCATCATAATAGTCTTTCAGATAAGCCTTTGGCAAACCGTTACCAGTAAGATAATCGAGGCTTTGGCGAGCCTTATTTTTACGCCCTTGCTTCATATATATCGTAAAGGCGGACAATTGATAGCTGGTAATATTGTCGTCCATCGTTGTCGGATATTTCTGTTTTACCGACACATCCTCTATAGTTATTGCCTTTTCTATATCGCCAATGGCTGCATCAAGCATTCCGAGTTGCGCCTCAACCTCTGCTCTTACGGCCCATGCCTCAGCGCTTTCCGGTGCCATATCCACAAGTCTGTTGGCATCATCAAAGGCTTTTGTCACATGATTGTCGGCAAGATTGGTCAGTATAAGCCCCATAAGTGCATGCTGATTGAGCGGTTCGCTCTTTATTATCTCATCATAATCCCGCCGCGCAAAGGAATATCTGCCAAGATGATGGTTTACGAAAGCACGGTAATAAAGGGCCGTAAGGTTCTGCGGTTCTATCTCCAACACATTGGAATACTCGTCCAATGCATATCCCCACTGCCCTAACTCTATATTTGCAGCAGCCTTACGTAATCTCAAATCGACATTGTGGGGATTGCGTTCTATAAGGGCTGACAGTGTAGAAACAGAGTCACGCCACTCTTGTTGCGTCTGGGCATTAATGCCCATAGCAAACAAAAGTAGCGTGACTATAATAATGTTTTTTTTCATCTGCGCATAAAAACAATGATGTAAGACAGCAAACACCGTTTTGTTTCTTTTGTTTTTATAGTGCAAAAGAAGTACCTTCATTGCCGGCAAAGAGCACCATGCGGCAATGGTTATTATGCCTTCTTGATATAATCAACAATCCATGCACCGACCTCCTTTGTGCCATACTTCTCACCACCATCTACCTGTATCTCAGGAGTACGGACATTCTGATCGAGAGAAGCGTTGACAGCCTTACGGATAAGGGCACCTTCTTCTTTCAAATCAAAGTATTCATAGAGCATGGCAACAGAGAGAATCTGAGCCAAAGGATTGGCGATGTTAAGTCCTTTACCCTGTGGCCATGAACCATGGATAGGCTCAAAGACCGGTGTTGAGGTGCCTGTAGACGCTGATGGCAGCAGACCCATGGAACCGGTGATGCAAGATCCCTCGTCAGTCAAGATGTCGCCGAAAGTATTTTCGGTAACCATTACATCAAAGAATGTAGGCTCCTGAATCATGCGCATGGAGGCATTGTCTACATACATAAAGTCAGTTGTGACATCAGGATACTGCGGTGCCATCTCCTGGGCAATCTTACGCCACAGACGAGAAGATGCAAGAACATTGGCTTTATCAACCACTGTCAGGTGCTTACGGCGCTGACGGGCATACTGATATGCCACTTTCAGAATTCTTTCTACCTCCGGACGAGAATAATAATTGGTGTCAAGAGCGTCTTCTGTGCCTATTTCCTCATTCATTGCAGGCTCCTGTTTCTTGCCGAAATACATACCTCCGGTAAGCTCGCGGATACAAATGAAATCAGCACCCTTAACAATATCGCTTCTCAAAGGTGACTTATGGATGAGACAATCAAATGTAGTAACAGGACGAATATTGGCAAAAAGCCCCAGTTTCTTACGCATAGCAAGCAGGCCTTGCTCCGGACGAACCTTGGCAGAAGGGTTGTTGTCGAACTTAGGATCACCCACAGAGGCAAAGAGGACAGCATCTGCATTCTCGCAAATCTGATAGGTTTCTTCAGGGAAAGGATCCCCTACCTCATCAATGGCATGCGCACCACAGAGTGCTTCCTTGTAAGTTACTTCGTGACCAAACTTCTCTGCTACCGCAGACATAACAGCCACACCTTGTTCCATAATCTCCGGACCGATGCCATCACCGGCCAATACTGCAATGTTCAGTTTCATAAATATTTCTGTTTTTATAAAATTTGTGTCATAACAAAAAAGGAAACACCGAAAAATATCGATGCTTCCTTTATTATGTCGGGGTGACAGGACTCGAACCTGCGACAGCCTGGTCCCAAACCAGGAACGCTACCAACTGCGCTACACCCCGATACATTCGTCAGAAACGACATCGTTTCTCAAATGCGATGCAAAGGTACTAACTTTTTTTTATTCTACAAAATTTTTCTATTGTTTTTTTTATTATTCACTAAATAAGGCATAGTTTTGGCGCTTTTGTATATATAAATAATGTAATACCATGTAAAAAGCCTTATAAACACAACATAAACAGAGTGGTATAGCAATGCTATCAAACTCTGAAATTTACGACAACATCGTTAATATTGGATTGCGAACGTATGGTATATCCCCAAAAAACACGTGGAATATACATAAAATGATATGCCTGCAAGAATGGTCTTGTAAGCATATCATTTTATAAAACGCATGCAATTATAATGCAATAATGATTCTATCACACTATAATTGCATATAACAACATTCTAATCAGAAGTTAAAATAGTTCTTAGCGTTATTATAACAGATGTCTTCTATCATCTGACGTACACGCTGCTCCTCATAACCTGTGAATGGAATGAGACCGTTTTCTATGTCCTTACCGATGAGATTACACATGGTACGACGGAAGTATTCATGACGAGGATAAGACAAGAATGAACGTGAATCGGTAAGCATACCAACAAAACGTGACAGCAAACCGAGCAAAGACAGAGCGTTCATCTGTTTCTCCATGCCATCCTTTTGGTCAAGGAACCACCATCCTGAGCCCCATTGTATCTTGCCGGGGCATGAACCGTCCTGGAAATTACCAAGCATTGTGGCTATAACCTCATTGGCACAAGGATTCAAATTGTACAGGATTGTCTTTGTAAGCTTGCCCTCCATGTTCAGCTCATCAAGGAAATGGCTCATTGCTTTAGCTGTCGTAAACTCACCGATAGAGTCAAAACCGGTATCTGCACCGAGCTTATTGAACATCAAAGTGTTATTATTACGTATAGCACCATAGTGGAATTGTTGTGTCCATCCGGCCTCATAGTCCATTACTGCCATAGCCTTCAGGAACGCATGCTTATATTTACGCTGTTCCTCTACGGTAACTTCCTTGCCTGTCAAGGCCTTATCGAGTATCGCATCCACCTCAACCTCGGTGTATGGCTCATCATAAAACTCCTCAATACCATGGTCTGAGAGCTTACATCCCTTGCTTGCAAAGAAGTCATGACGCTTCTGTAATGCGTCAACCATATCCTTAAACTTCCTTATCTCAACGCCTGACACCTCTGACAGCTTCTCAACATAAGCCTTAAATGTAGCCGCTTCAATATTCATTGCTGCATCAGGACGCCAAGCCGGTATCATACGCGTTTTGCAAGTAGCATCTGCCGCCACCACATCATGATACTCCAAAGAGTCCACAGGGTCATCAGTTGTGCAGACAAGTTCCACATTATAGTGAGCCATCAAGCCACGTGGAGTAAACTTAGGGTCATTGGCGATAAGGTCATTGCACTTATCATAGATAGCCTTTGCATTGGTAGGATTCAGAGTTTCCTCTATGCCAAAAGCGGTTTTCAGTTCAAGATGCGTCCAATGATACAAAGGATTACGGAATGTATAAGGCACAGTCTCCGCCCATTTCTCAAACTTCTCCCAGTCAGTTGTATCCTTTCCTGTACAGAAACGCTCGTCAACACCATTAGAACGCATAGCGCGCCACTTGTAATGGTCACCCATAAGCCATATCTGCGCAATAGAATCAAAGCGTTTATTCTCAGCCACCATCTTCGGAATAAGATGACAGTGATAGTCTATAATAGGCAGCTTGGCTGCATGATTGTGATAGAGATCCTGCGCAGTCTTAGTCTCTAACAGGAAGTTTTCGTCATTAAACTGTTTCATTGTTGTATTTATTATTAGATTTAATAGTATTTGGTAACTGAATGCAAATGTACGTTTTTTTTTTCACACGAAGAAACTTTACAGCACTTTTTTTCATAAAAAATCACTCAAAGACATCCTCTATATCCATCATATCATCCTGTTCCATATCCTGACTGCACCCGTCAAAGCCGGCAGGCATATCAAACACCGCATCCTCCCGATACGGTAACGACGTGTTCCGGTACACTTTCTTCATGTAATATGCATAAATAGGCAACGCCATTGTAGCTCCCTGCCCCATAGCCATAGAGTCGAAATGTATATCACGGTCTTCACCTCCTACCCAGACCCCAGACACAAGATCCGGTGTAACGCCCATGAACCAAGCGTCAGAGTTACGATTTGTCGTACCGGTCTTGCCTCCCATCTGTGCGTTTACGTTGTATTTAAAACGCATTCTGCTACCCGTACCGCCATTTACCACACCTTGTAACAGTATAAGCATTTTGAATGCAGACTCCTCAGAGATAACCTCATTAACACGAGGCTCAAACTTTGCTATGACAGTTCCGTTGCTATCCTCTATCTTGGTCACGAACATCGGCGCACAACGTATGCCATGATTGGCAAAAGCCGTATAGGCACTCACCATCTCTCCCACCGTTATATCGCACGGACCGAGACACAAAGCCATAGAAGGATGAATGTCAGGATTATTGATTCCATACTCATGCAGAAGCTGCACGAACTGCAACGGGTCAAGTCTTGACATCAGATATGCTGAAATCCAGTTGTTAGACTGCGCCAATCCCCACTTCAACGATACGTTTTCTCCATAATGTGAGCGTGAGGCATTACGTGGTGTCCACGGCCTACCCGCCACAATATAAGTCTGTTGCACATTGGGTGCCTGATCACAAGGCGTGAAACCGTTTTCCATAGCAAGAGAATACAGGAACGGCTTGATAGTGGAACCAACCTGACGGCGGCCCTCCATCACCATATCATACTGAAAATGAGTAAAGTCAAGCCCTCCGACATAAGCCTTAACGGCACCCGTTTTCACTTCCATAGAACAGAAACCGGCTCTCAAGAAGCCCTTGTAATAACGTATGGAGTCAAGCGGTGTCATGACAGTGTCAACCTCTCCGTTGTACGTAAAGATTGTCATCTCGGTCTTTTCCTTAAACGAACGCCTTATATCCTCTTCACTTATCCCCGCGGCCTTCATCGTACGATAGCGCTCACTCTGCACGATTGAGCGGTTCAATATCTGCCTCACCTCATTCGGCGTCAACTGGTTGGTAAATGGAGCATTAGGCTTCTTACGGTTCTCACGGTCAAACGCCGGCTGCAAGTACTTCGCGACATGGGCAAAAACAGCCTCCTCAGCATACTGTTGCATGCGCGAGTCTATAGTAGTAAACACCTTCAGACCATCCTTATATATATTATAAGGTGTACCATCCTTTTTCAAATTCTTGTTACACCACCCGTACAGCGGATCCTGTTGCCATGCTATTGAGTCTATAACATACTGCACTTGTTGCCATGCCGGATAGTTGCTCCGTTCCGGTTCGTTAGCCATAAGATACCTACGCAGAAACTCCCTGAGGTATGTAGCCATTCCTTCCTTGTGATCCGCACGGTGAAAACGCAACTCTATAGGCTTGGCCGATGCCTCCCGGCACTGCGTTTCCGTTATATATCCGGCCTTAGCCATCTGCTGCAACACCACGTTACGCCGCTCACGGCACCGCTCTTCATGACGAACGGGATTAAAATATGACGGGTTCTTACACAATCCTATCAGCATGGCAGATTCCTCAAGTGTCAGATCCTGCGGTTCTTTGCTGAAATATGTATTCGCCGCGTTTTTGATGCCAACGGCATTGTGCAGGAAATCGAACTGGTTCAGATACATCGTCACTATCTCTTCTTTCGTGAAGAAGCGCTCCAATTTCACGGCTATAACCCACTCTATAGGTTTCTGCATCAGTCGCTCCACCGTACTGTGAGCCTGCGACGAGTACAATTGCTTTGCCAACTGCTGCGTTATGGTACTTCCACCTCCCGCACTGGTCTGTCCCAGCAGTCCACGCTTTACCACAGCGCGTGTCAAGGCAATAAAGTCCACTCCCGAATGATCATAAAATCTCACATCCTCCGTAGCCACCAATGCCTGCACAAGCGATGTACTCATTTTACGGAAATCCACATGTATGCGGTTTTCCTTGTTCATATTCCACGTACCTATAACCTTACCGTCCGCGCTATACACCTGCGTTGCATACCTGTCTATAGGGTTTTGCAGCTCCTCCATGTCCGGCATATACCCAATCCAGCCATTCCATATCGCTGTAATTGCGGCGGCAATGGCGAGCACCAGACATACAATAAATGTCCACAAGCAGAGTACTAATTTCTTTCTCATCGTGTGTTTTTTTCACTATTTGAATGCAAAAATACAATAATTCTTTGAGAAAAAGCTCTTTTATTGAAAAAAAATTCTTAACTTCGCACTCAATAACTTCTTTATATAAACCACAAGACCTATGAAGAAACAAAATTTCGTTACTATCGCCAACCTCTCGAAAGACGAAATACTGTACCTTATCAGCATGGCACAGGAATTTGAACGCCACCCCAATCGTGAGATTCTTAAAGGCAAGGTAGTGGCAACGCTGTTCTTTGAGCCAAGCACCCGCACACGTTTGTCATTTGAGACAGCCGCCAACCGCCTTGGTGCGAGAGTCATCGGCTTTTCCGACGCGAAAGTAACCAGCGCCACCAAAGGCGAGACTCTGAAAGACACTATACTGATGGTATCCAACTATGCCGATGCCATCGCTATGCGACACCACATAGAAGGAGCGGCACAGTATGCCTCCGAGGTAGCCCCTATACCAATAATCAACGCCGGAGACGGAGCACACGAGCACCCATCACAATGCCTTTTAGACCTATACTCCATCTATAAGACCCAAGGCACACTGGAAAACCTGAACATTTATCTCGTAGGAGATCTCAAATACGGCCGCACCGTACACTCCCTTATCACCGCCATGCGCCATTTCAACCCCACATTCCATTTTGTTGCCCCCTCAGAACTGGCCATGCCGCAGGAGTATAAGATCTATTGCGAGGAACATAACATAAGATACGTGGAGCATACAGACTTCAACGAGCAGACAATATCCGACGCAGACATAATATACATGACCAGAGTACAGAAAGAACGGTTCTCCGATCTCATGGAATACGAGCGTGTAAAAGATGTCTATATCCTCAACCGCGCCATGCTGTCGCTCAGCAAAGACAACATGAAGATACTGCATCCGTTGCCACGTGTCAATGAGATCGCATACGATGTGGATGACGATCCACACGCTTATTACATACAACAGGCCAAGAACGGGCTGTATGCCCGTCAGGCAATATTCTGCTATTGTCTCGGCATAACACTCGACGAGATAAAGGCCGACAAGTCCATCATTTAACCAATCCTCGCAAACACATCATGAATAAGAAAGAAAGACTCGTGGCAGCCATAGAAAACGGCACCGTCATCGACCACATACCGGTAGAGAAGACCTATCAGGTCGTATCGCTTTTAGAACTCGACAAGTGTCAGGAGTCGGTAACCATAGGCAACAATTACCCGTCAAAGAAAATCGGCAGGAAAGGCATTATCAAGGTTACGGACAAGTTTTTCACCGATGAAGAGATTTCCCGCCTGTCGGTAGTGGCTCCCAAAGTGGTTCTAAGCATAATCAAAGACTACCACGTAACGGAGAAGAAGACCGTAGAGACACCGGACATTCTTAAAGGCATCATACGTTGCAACAACCCCAAGTGCATCACCAACAACGAGCCGATGCAAACCATTTTCCGTGTGGTAAACAAGCAGTCGTGCACAGTGCGTTGTCATTATTGCGACAAGGAGCAAAACATCGCAACCGTAAAATTAGTGTAGTCCGTCACAATCACACGCCGGACGCACAGACATATTGCACTTTGCATAAAAGACCAACATACGATACAGCGCCCCAAAGACCGCATTCATGGTTCCTTTGGGGCATTTTCTTTATACGTCAACCCATATACCACCATACGATAATGACCAAACCGATTTACATTCTGGCGCTGTTGCTGCAAGTAACAGCAGCTTTGGCGCAAACAAGTTTCACATATAATGGCAGCAAACTGACAACCGACAGCAGACGGTTGCTGGTGGACGACACCGCCAGACACCCCGACAACCATACTTTCCGCACAATGAAAGACGCGCTATTGTACGCAGAACGCAACAGCGGTAGCGATACCCTATGGACTGAGATATACATCAAGCCATCGGTTTACTGGATGGACAATCCCGACGACGATACCGTGCGCAAGCCCTTGGAGGGTGAGAGCACGCCGTTTGCCATGACCGTAAACATCAGCCGTTTAAGAATGATTGGCATGAGTGACAACGCCGAAGACGTGGTGCTGGCCTGCAACCGTGGCCAGACCCAAGGCGCCTACGGCAACTTTACCATGTTCCGTTTCAGAGGAAACCACATTGAGGCCGAAAACATCACATTCGGTAACTACTGCAATGTTGATCTTGTCTATGCAAGAGACACAAGCAAGAGCCGCCCGAAGCGTAAGCAAGCCATCGTACAGGCACAAATAGCGATATGCGAGGGCGACCACTATAAGATGCGCAACTGCCGCTTCATATCACGCCTTAACCTATGTCCGTTTGTAGGCGCGCCACACACGGAGTTCAACGAATGCTACTTTGAATGCACAGACGACGCGTTATGCGGAACGGGTGTTTACCGTCGCTGCCGCTTTACGTTGTTCAGCGGCAAGCCATTCTACACCACCGACAAGAATATCGGAGCCACATTAATCGACTGCGACATACATTCCAAGACTTCAGGCACACAATATCTGACCAAGGTCAGCGGCCCTATAAGAATAGAAAACTGCCGATGGACAAGCGATGACCCCACACTGAAAATTGAATGGTGCAAGAAAGCGGATCCAAAACACCTGTGTCTGATGACAGGCTGCACTCTGAACGGACAACCGCTACACGTGCCCACTCCAACAGAACCGTTGCCCGTAGCGTTACCGCCAATGGCCTTGCAGATACAACCGACGATAGTGCCGGGCGGCTGGACGATGGACTGCTACAAGCCTTTGGATACCATGGAATATGAATGGCAGCCCGACAACAGCCGTAGCGCATGGGGATACGCAGAGGGAATGGACGGCGCGGAAGGCTCATGGGGACTGGTACAACTGCAAAAAGGTGCCCGCATGATGTTCACCCCAAAGGATGAAAGCGTGCCGGTAGGCAAACAGACATGCCGGATAACACTCGACCCGTGCAAGGGACCGGGGCAAGGCTTCGGCTCTGCCACCGGACAATACCTGGACATCTGCATAAAATTCAACACAAGAACACTGACAGGATACGGCATACGTTTCATACGCACACCCGAATATGACCGCGCCGTGGAGACATACCTTGTGGAGTATGCCGACGGAGCAGTGACACGCATCAGCCAACCACAGCGATGCGACCTGTTCAAAAGGGGGTGTCAAGTCACCTTAACAACTGATAACAAAACCTTGACGGCTACAATAGAGAACGAGCAGGCGGTAGGAAAATGCCAGTCACTGACCGCCGCCATGCCCCACCCCAACAGCTTTGGCGGTTTCCATCTGCAACACACCGGTTCCACCGGAGCCTCAGCTACAGTGGTCAAGAGCATTTTCCTTAAATAGGAAAGTCCACGGTATAATCATCAAAACACCCTGTTTACAAGCACATTACATAGGTCCAAACAACAAATCCAAAGGGAGCGGGACATACCCCCACAGTGTTCCATCAGTAAACGCAGTGCGATTACCATGCAAACGCAGTGCAATCGTGTTGTAATCGCAGTGCGTTTATATCGTAATTGCAGTGCGATTACAACACACCTACAATCACATACTTCATAAACGTCAACAAAACACATTCTTATCATGAACTACCAAAAGATTATTGACCACTATTTTCCGCAGGAGGAGAACAAAGAATTGAGGGACATCCTCATGACACACAGCCGCAGTGTGGCCGAAGCCGCACTGGAGATATGCCACCGACATCCTGAGTTAGAAGCCGACGAGACTTTTGTCTACGAAGCGGCAATGCTGCACGACATAGGCATCGTGCGATGCAATGCGGCCGGAATACATTGTCATGGTACCGAGCCTTACATACGCCACGGCATGATCGGGGCGCAGATGCTGACGGAATATGCTGAAAGGCACATGCCGGACATAGACATAACGCCATACGCCAGAGTCTGCGCGCGGCATACCGGCACCGGTCTTACAGCCAAGGCGATAAAAGAACAGAACCTGCCGCTACCGGAACAAGACCTCATACCCGAAACGACCGAGGAAAAGATAATATGCTATGCTGACAAATTCTTCTCCAAGACAAGACTCGACAGCCGCAAGACGGTGGAACACGCAGAGCGCTCGTTAAGGAAATTCGGCGCTGAAGGCATTGAGGTGTTCAGAAATTGGCACAGCACTTTCGGTTAGTTAAAATATATGAAACAGTTTGGAGGTTACAGTTTTTTTACTACCTTTGCACATAGCAGATATGCCGGACGGACGCTTCTATGACAACCATGCGGCCAACACCGGCAGGCATACGATGGCAGACGGTATGCCGGCACTGCGGCAAACTTGTGTAAACAACCTTTTTAACCCGGACTCATGAAATACGCGGAATACATAAAACAGATAGAAATAGACTCCCTGTGGCAAGGAAGGAAGCACATAGTGTGGCAACTGGACAGGCACATCAACATACTCAGCGGGGTGAACGGCGTAGGAAAGAGTACCATATTGAATAAGGTGGTGGCACCGCTCCTGATAGAGCAAGGGCGTATAACAGACGAGAATGGGGTGCACCTGACACTGCATGAGGAGGATGCGGACACACTACGGTTTGACGTTATAAGGTCTTTTGACCGTCCTATCATCCACTCCGAGATAGTATCGCGCATGGATTTCAAGATTGGCACGGAACTTGACCTGCAGTTGTTTAATCTGCAAAGACGCTATCTGGACTATCAGGTGAACCTTGGCAACAAGATAATAGAGATGCTGCAAAGCGGTAAACCGGACGCACCGCTGCTCGCCCAAAGGCTGTCTGAAAGCAAGAAACTGTTTCATGACATTGTGGACAACCTGTTTGAGGACACCAAGAAAACCATAATACGCACGGAGAACGAGATACACTTCATGCAGATGGGCGAGGTGCTGCTGCCATACCAGCTATCAAGCGGAGAGAAACAGATGCTCGTGATATTGCTGACTGTACTGGTGGAGGACAGACAACCTTACGTGCTCTTCATGGACGAGCCTGAGGTTAGCCTGCATATAGAATGGCAGAAGAAACTGATAGGCATAATAATGCAACTGAACCCCAACGTGCAGATTATCCTGACAACGCATTCTCCTGCCGTGATAATGGACGGATGGACCGACAAAGTAACGGAAGTTGGAGAAATTGAGGTCGGATAGATGGCACTTAAAGACTACATATCCAGCGACTATGTCAACGCGGCAAACAAACTGCAGGGCAAAAAGGCACGAAGACGAATTGTGGCTTACGTGGAGAGCTACGACGATATATTGTTCTGGAGAATGGTACTGAGCCGTTTTGAGGACGAGACAAGGTTCTTTGAGGTGATGTTGCCGAGCAGGACCTCGCTGAACAAAGGCAAGAAACAGGCTCTGCTGTCATTAATGAGAAATGGAGTTGGCAACAACATGCTTGCCTGTGTGGACGCCGACTACGACTACCTGATGCAGGGAATGACATACATGTCTGACTTTATGCTCAACAACAGATATGTCATTCACACATACGTTTACGCCATAGACAACTTTCAATGCTATGCCCGCTCGCTGCACAACGTATGCGTTATGGCGACATTGAACGACAATCCGATATTTGACTTTGAGGCATACTTGGCGGAATACAGCAAGGCGGTGTTCCCATTGTTCGTATGGAGCATAATGCTTTACAGGAAAAGGGAATACCACAAGTTTTCGATAACAGACCTAAACAAGGTTATCACGATAAGACACTCACGCATAAACGACATAATGGGCAATGTGGAGAGGGTGAGAAACAGGGTAAGGGCGAAAGTGAAGGAGATGCAGAAAAGCTATCCGGGACGCAAGAGCGACTACCTGAAGACAAAGGACAGCCTGATAAAGTTAGGGGTAACACCGGAGACTACATACCTGTATATGCAGGGACACCATCTCTTCGACAATATCGTGGCACCGACAATGCAGACCGTATGCGACGAGTTGAGAAAAGAACGGGAGAGAGAAATAAGAAAGAAAGCACAACACATTCTGCAATTACAGAATGAGTTGTCGGCATATAACAAATCACAAAGTGACATAACCTCCATGTTAAAGAAGAACATGGGATACATGGACTCACCGCAATACCAAATGGTATTGAAGGACGTGGAGCGGATATTAAACGACAATCAACAATGATAGACTTTACATTTTATTCCCCTACGGAATTTGTATTTGGTAAGAACACGGAAGAAAAGGCCGGAAATATGGCAAGACAATACGGCGCTAAGAAAGTGCTCGTAATGTACGGAGGAGCCAGTGCCGTTAAAAGCGGACTGCTTGAAAAGGTAAAAAGTGCCATTGCGGCAGAGGGATTAGACTTCGTGACAATGGGAGGCATAAGGCCAAACCCTACTGATGACAAGGTATATGAAGGCATTGGCATAGTAAAAAAAGAGAATGCGGACTTCATTCTGGCCGTAGGCGGAGGCTCAGTGATAGACACAGCCAAAGCCGTGGCATGCGGAGTAAAATATGACGGGGATTTCTGGGACTTCTTCATAGGCAAGGCTCAGGTACGGGAGGCGCAGCCGGTGGGAGTGGTGTTAACAATACCTGCAGCAGGCTCGGAAGGCTCAGGCAATGCCGTCATAACCAAAGCATCAACGCAACAGAAACTGGGCATAAAGCATCCTATGACGCTTAGACCGAAATTTGCCATAATGAACCCAGAAATCACAATGACATTACCGGCATGGCAAACCGCATCGGGCATCTGCGACATGATGGTACACATTCTGGAAAGGTACTTCACTAACACGGAGAACACAGAAATAGGAGACCGTATGTGCGAGGGAGTGCTCATGGCCATAATAAACGAAGGGCGCAAGGTAATGCAGAATCCGCGTGACTATGACGCTCGCGCAAACATAATGTGGAGCGGAATGGTTGCGCACAACGGCACATGCGGAGTGGGATGCGTGGAGGATTGGAGCAGCCATCAGATGGAACACGAGGTAAGCGCAATGTATGACGTGACACACGGAGCGGGTCTTGCGGTGGTAACACCGGCATACATGACATTTATGGCTAAACATCACCCGAAACGTATAGCGCAGTTTGCGGAACGGGTAATGGGCGTAGACAGCACAATGGGCACGGAAGAAGAAGTGGCCATTGAGGGAATCAGACGTTTCAAGGATTTCTTGCACAACGAATTGAAGCTGCCCGTAACATTCAAGCAATTGGGTATTGAGAACCCGGACATACCGGAAATGGTTGGCAGACTGCACAAAAACAAAGGACAGCAGTTTGGGTTCTTCTACCCTATCACCCCCGATGTAAGTGAGGAAATTTACAGATTGGGGATGTAACCAAACAACAACGAACTTATTTAATGAACAACAACGAGAACATTTCTCAGGAAACTACACAAAAAGAGAATCCTGAAAATACGCCGAAAAAGGCAAAGACAACACGCAGGACAACAGGAAAGCAGACGGGCAACAGCCAAGAGACTACCAAAAGACCTGTGAGAAAGACAAGAACTCCCAAGTCTGTGAAAGGCAAAAAGAACGAAGAGCGGGTTGCGGAAAAGGAAGAAACAGCCGTAATAACAACGGAGACACAGACTGAAGTTACTGTAATGGCACCACCGGAACAGGAACAAGGTGCGGTAAAAACAGCAAAAGAGCAAACGAACCGGACGGAAAACAACGCCGAGGCAGGCGACAACAGTTCTGACAACGAGCAGAAAAAGTCTGAGACAACTGCGCCGAAAGCGGAGAAAAACGTACATAAAAACGATGCGCAGACACAGAAAGCGCAACAGATTCCGGCATTGCCGAACATCAGAATAAACAACATTGTGGAACTGATGCAGGCACCATTACGCAGTATAGTACTCACAGATCAACAGATACAGCAGTTATCTTTGGATGAGATCGAGAGGAGACACCGCTTTTTGGAGGAGACATTGGCAAACGTTCTGGACTATGATGTCGTAATAAGCGATACCAATATATGGCTGGAACTGCTTATCGGCTACACGTCAAACCATTCCGATCCGAGATATAATGCGCGTCTGCAGTTTGAAAGGCAACTGGAATTTATATCCAAACTGACCTATTACCGGGGCGGACGCTTCATGATATTGGGCGAGACATACGAGGAAATAGACAGGTTTGCAGCCATGCAAGACCCTACAAACCATCGTGATGCCGACTTTACTGACAACATCGTGTGCCTGAACACGGCGGCACGACTGGCCAAAAGGCTCATATTGGCACAGCAAAGGGAAAACCGTTTGCGCATAGACGGCATAGGAGCGGAGTCACATCACGCATCCTTTGCCGACCCCGCTATCATAAAAAAGGTGGCGGAGCTGTTTGCTTGTGGCAAGAAAGTACTGCTTATGACAAACGATGCCTCTGTGGCTATAAGGGCAATGGGGGTATGTGACGACCTGCAACGAAGCAACAACATACCGGATGACGTGTGGGATGACAGGTATGCGCCACTGCGTCCGATGGTGTTCACATTCGACGACCTGAAACAACTGGACTTCTATACACGTCAATACCATTATATACAAATGGCGGCGGGAGTGCAATGGATGCAGGATATCGAAAGGAAAATGCAGCGCAACAGACCGGAACCATTGACATTATGTCAGGAAGCATTCAGGCCGGGCGATAAACACAGAGGCGACAACCTGTTCATTGAGCAAGACAAACAACAGAAACAACAACAGCAAAAGAAACAGCAGCCACCCAAAAAGCAAGAACAACAGAATCAGGAACAGAAACAAGAACAGAAGAAAAACGCCAACACCATAACACAGGAGCAGGCTAACACTAATGAAACACAGCCTAAACAGAAGTCGCAACAACGGAGAAAACCACTGCGAAAGAAGACTACAACCGAGAAAACAAGCGAAAACGCCGATGCTAATGAATAACAAGTAAAGACGGATAAGGCACAATATAAAGTTGAAAAAGAAACGGAGGGCACCCTATAACGGTTTGCCCTCCGTTTCACAAGATAGAGAGAATCAGGATAAAAAAACAGCCTCAAAGACCAATAAGGTGGAAAACACGCACTAAAACGAAAAATAATCGAAAAAAAATTTGGCAGTTCCGGCAAAAAAACGTACCTTTGCACCGCAATTAGGAAATAGCAATCCTCATAAACGGTGCGTTAGTTCAGTTGGTTAGAATGCCAGCCTGTCACGCTGGAGGTCACGGGTCCGAGTCCCGTACGCACCGCAAACTATTTCCGAAAGCATGGTGCGTTAGTTCAGTTGGTTAGAATGCCAGCCTGTCACGCTGGAGGTCACGGGTCCGAGTCCCGTACGCACCGCAAAGCCGAATCAAGGATTTCTTGATTCGGCTTTTATTTGTTTCCGCTACAATCGCAGCGCTATTGAAATGGTAAAAAATGTAAATCACATGATAAATAGCACTAATATTCGCACAACACTCTTGTCAAACGGATTTTTTTTAGTATCTTTGCAGGCAGAAAGAGACAAGTAATCTCATCAGAAACACATCAGGAAAACAAAAACAATACACAAAAAACATTATCTTAAACATTTAATCTTAGAGTCATTATGAACAAAAAATTCATTTGCACAGTTTGCGGTTACATCCACGAAGGTACAACACCACCGGAGCATTGTCCGCAATGTAATGTTCCCGCTTCAAAGTTCAAAGAGCTTGAAGAGAAGGGGGACGGTATACAGTTCGTGCAAGAGCACGTTATCGGCATTGCCAAAGAATACGGCGTTGACGAAGAGATGATAAAGGATCTTAATGCACACTTCACCGGAGAATGTACCGAAGTTGGCATGTATCTCGCCATGAGCCGTCAGGCAGATCGTGAAGGCTACCCTGAAATAGCAGAGGCTTTCAAGCGTTATGCATGGGAAGAGGCGGAGCATGCAGCTAAGTTTGCAGAGCTTCTTGGCGACGTTGTATGGGACACCAAGACCAATCTTGAGAAACGTATGCACGCTGAGGCCGGAGCATGTGAAGACAAATTCCGCATAGCAAAGAACGCAAAGGCCAACAATTGGGATGCTATCCACGACACAGTTCACGAAATGTGCAAGGACGAGGCACGCCACGGCAAGGGTTTTGAGGGTCTTTACAACCGCTATTTCAAGTAAGATAACAATGCGGTTGACACATAACCGCATCACAAAACTGAATGAAAAGGATTATACCCGTTATCATTATCACATCTATTATTATCGTCTCCGCTCTACGCACATGTTGGAGCGGAGACGATACTGTTTCTAATACCGATAAGGGAAAAGCACAGATTACAATCGACAAGCAACTGCAACAGTGCATAGACTCATTCATATCGGCAAGACCTGCGGCAGGCTCTCTCGGACTGGCGGTATATGATCTGACAGCACAACAAATGATATACGCTTATCATGCTGATGTCCCTATGAGGCCGGCATCATGCATGAAGTTGCTCTCTTGTATCGCATCCTTGCGCTATGTAGGCCCAAGATACAAATATCTCACCCGCCTTTACACTGAAGGTAAGGTGATAAACGACACGCTACACGGCAATATTGTACTAAAAACCCAATTCGACCCAAGCTTCAACCGGGACAGTTTATACACACTCACAAAGATACTGAAAGCCAATAACATCAAAGCCATAAAAGGAACGGTAAAGCTCGACATGGCATTTACAGGACCTATGGACCACGAACAGCATTGGATTATAGGCGACTTGAAAGTAAGCAGGATTGGAATTATCTATCGCGGATATGATAAGATGCGCACGGAGATGTTATATGCGCTACAGGCTACTACCGATATAAGAGTGCCTAAAGACAGCATTAAGTTTGGAAGACTGATACCAAGAAAGGCAGAAATGATAGCGCAAACAGTAACTCCACTGCGTTATCCCATAGAAAAAGCATTGAAAAACTCGTCTAATATCAATGCAGAATCACTCATGTACCTGCTTGGATACACCGTGAATACCGGAGGAAATTTTAGAGAAAACGGTAAAACGGCACTGAAAAAGTTCATCAAGAGAGAGCTTGGCATGGAACCGTCAAAGGTCTGTAACATTGATGACGGATGCGGATTGTGCCCGGATGACCGCATGACTCCGGAACTACTGATATCATTGCTTAACTACACCTATAAGCATCAGGCAATGTATCGCTCCGTGATGTCAGGCCTGCCGCTATCGGGTACGGACGGAACCCTGCACGACCGAATGACCAAACAGTGTGTGACGGGCAAAGTAAAAGCCAAGACCGGCACTCTGACAAGGGAGGGAGGCATCAGCACATTGGCCGGTTATTTTACGGGAAAAGACGGACATCGCATCGCATTTGCCATAATGAACAACGAATGTCCGGTAATGGACGGAAGATGGTGGCAAGACAAATTCTGCGAGAGCATACTAAAATGACGGCCGAAAAGAACTGCCATCCCACCGCAGTTTCCTTTCTGTCAAGACAGCGGCAAGCCGTTTTCTATCTTCCTTTGACACCAAAGGCACATTCAATACCGCCGTTATTGTCGCATCATCAATAAAACGCGCCTCAACTAAAGGAAACTCTATCAGTTTTTTTAATTCCTCAAACGTATTCTCACTCATCGTATCCGGGCGTTGAAACAAGCCGGCATCATAAAAAGACACATCCCCTATCTTATTCCAATCCCTGTCATATATATACGCCTGTGTATCCTTCTCAGGTGTCGCAACGGTAGACAATACACAATAGACGCTATCCCCATCGGGTACAAAAAGGCGCACTATCTCCACAATCACAGCACTGTCTATCTCTACCGCAACCCGTTTGGAGTCCATATAAGTCATAGCGACATCACAATTAAACGCTGAACGGAGTACCGCAGGTGTGGAAGCGTCCACTTTACGAAGATTAACGAGTTCCTGTCTCTGCCCTTTCGTAAGATAAGGAAATATGCTATCCGGTATATTCACAAACATTCCGTCAGCAGCCTGCACCGCCAACGGCTTCGTTACGGGCACGCTTTCAGGCGCCCCCCCATCCCTTTCATCAGTCGTTAGCTTACCAAAGGCAACGGAATCAAGAGACAATACCGTCAAAAAAATCGCTATAAAAAGGATTATTCTATTCATAACCAACGTATATTACTTGTCGTTTTTCTTTTTCATCAGACTATAAGCGTTATACAATCCCAGTTCTCCCGCTTTGCTCAAATCACTTTTCGCCTGCTGCACTTTGCCTGTTTCCAGATACACCAAACCACGATTATAATACGCTTGCGCCATCTGTGCATCCAAAGACAAGGCCTTTGTCAACAACTCTGCAGCCTTATCGTAGTCTTTCATCCTCGCACAGAACGTTCCATAGCAATACAATATGTACGCATTATCACCAGCCTTGCGGCATAATTGCTCAAAATCACCGGTCACTCCGGCCTTGCGTAAGGCCGTTTCCTGAGGCGTAAGCCCCTTCTCATACTCAGCTATCATAGCGCCGCAAACGGCCTTTTGCCATAATGCGAGAACTGACAATGGCTCTATATGCAGATAATCATTAATGTCTTTTAACGCCTCCTGATAGTTCTGTGTTGCCGAATACGCCACAGATCGCAACATAAGCAGAACAACGGCATCATGCGGTTCCTTTGCCTTCTGCATTTCTTCCGTCAACCGCTCCACCAAATCATCGGTCTGAACACCGTAACTCTCGCCCACTCCACCAAGCTTCGGAACATCAAAACCATAAGCCTTGGCAAGAGGCTGAACACCTGTACGCCATGTCTCCACAGCCTCATCAAACAACGTTTTATGGCCTATACCACCACTTTTGTCCGATATTGTAAGTGCGATATAAGGCTGATACTGCTCCGACACCTGCCTGTTCTGCACCCGTCCACGGTATTCGCTTTTATATTCCTGCACAGACTCCGTTTCATCTTCAACCACAACCTGATTATATTTCTCCGGATCAACATCGCTCATGCGCCTCACCGCAGCCAGTTTGCTACTTGACCAGCGTGACTGCCGGCCCAAATGCTTGTCCATTTGCGCCTTAAGAACGCGAAACTCGTCCTGCTCCGCCTTTGCAATCATGCCCAGTTTGCGATAGCATGCAGCCCGATATTGCAGTCCTGTCCAGAAATTCGGGAACTTGTTTATTACCTTTGTATAGTCACGTATAGCCCCTTTCAGGTCGCCCGTTCTGTCAAGCAACGTCGCTCGGTTAAAAAGAGCCATCATATTGTCAGGCTCCAACGCCAAGACATAATCAAAGTCTTCTATCGCCCGGTTATCATCGCCAACCTGTTGCCGTAGCAATCCCCGGTTATAATGGGCAAGAAAACTGTTCGGTTCGTGCTCCAACGCATCGTCATAGTCACTCATTGCCCCTCTTAGGTTATTCAGGCGCAGCCTTGCCAAAGCCCTGTTTATCAGGCTACCGGCATCTTTCGGCCTTATATGCAATGCCTTTGAGAAGAATGTATCAGCGTCTTTCCATCGCTCTCTCTGTAAAGCGAGATTGGCTCTCACCTTCCACGCATTGGCATTAAACGAGTCTACGGCAAGACTTTTTATCACCCATTGCTCCGCCTCGAGTGTATCTTTCTTATTAAGGTACACCTCTGCTTTCAGCAAATACGGCGGAGCGTACTTTTCCCATTTTGCTATCACCGTATCCAACTGCAACAAAGCGTTGTCATAGTCTTTCCGTTCCATATAGCACGCGGCACGGTTATACCAATAATTGCGGTTACCCGGTTCTATGCCTATGGCCTTTGTATAGTCCTCTATGGCTTCACCATACATCCCAAGGCGTATGCGTGAGATACCGCGCAGGTCATAAAGCCCGGTTATATACGGGTTAAGCTCTATCGCTTTTGAGGCATCTGCCTCCGCTCCCGTCCAGTCTTCAAGATAATATTTGGCAACGGCTCTCAGCTGCCATGGTTCCCACAGATACGGTTTCTGCGACAAAGCCTGATTAAAATACTGTATAGAAAGGACATAATCCTCGTAATGCAACGCCACCTTACCGCTGAGTATAAGGCGCTCCACCTTATACTGCGCATTGGAACAACAGGCCGCAAGGATGAACATAAGGCTCACCCCAAGTCTTTTTGCCAGCACAACAACAGAGCCGGTCTTCCTACTATTATCCTGTGCAATATCCAATCAGCCTATACGTTTTTTGCTTACGTACTATCTTGGCGCCACCACCACGCTCTATCAACGCACGCGCGGTACCTTAACTTTATAGCCGCAGCGGAAGCGTCCTTGCAGCAAAGAGCGTAATTTTGACTTTATCAGCTGCTTGCGCAACGGCGAGATTCTGTCAATAAACATTTTACCTTCCAGATGGTCGAACTCATGTTGCATTACCCGTGCGAGGTATCCGTCCACCCATTCGTCATGTTCCACGAAATTCCCGTCCATATATCTCACTCTGATCCGTGTGGGACGGGTAACTTTCTCATGAATAGCCGGCAACGACAGGCATCCTTCCTCAGAGGTGTTTTTTTCCGTTTCGTCATACTCCTCAATATGAGCGTTTATGAACACCTTGCGAAATCCCTCATATTCGGGCATATCCTCTTTCAGGACATCAAGGTCTATGACCACCAGTCTTATGTCAAGACCTATCTGCGGAGCCGCCAAACCAATGCCTTCGCTGTCGGCAAGCGTTTCCCACATATTATCAATAAGAGTCTGTAGTTCCGGGTATGTGTTGTCAATATCACGTGCCTGCTTCCTGAGCACAGGCTGACCATACGTATAAATTGGTAAGATCATATTCTTTTCGATTCCAAATAATCCTGTAAAATGATTGTAGCGGAAATTTTATCCACAAGCGCCTTGTCTTGTCTTGCTTTCCTTCTCAGCCCGGCATCAATCATAGTGCGGTGCGCCATGGCCGATGTATATCTCTCGTCATATCCCTCTATAGGTATCTCCGGATGTGCATTGCGCCATCTTTGCTCAAACTGCCTCACCCGTTGCATGTTTTCCGACGGCTGACCGTTGGGCTGCACGGGTTCTCCTATGATGATACGCTCCACCTCTTCACGCCTGATGTAGTCTTCAAGAAACTCCATCAGCTTTTTCGTTTCAATGGTATCAAGAGCACCGGGCACAATCTGCAACGTATCAGTCACAGCCAGCCCGGTGCGTTTTTTCCCATAGTCTATCGCTAAAATGCGTGCCATTGCTTACTTCATCAACAGCCATGCGTCCGGATAAGAGGCGCGCAACGAGTTACGGAACTCCACAGCGTTAGCCTTAGAGTCAAATGTCCCGGCCACTACCCTATACATATTACGCTCCGCATTGTATGCCACCTGCGCGCTATATCCCGCTCTGTTCAACTTGCCCTGCTCGCCCTCGGCATTGGCTTTCACCCCATATGAGCCGACAACGACAGAAAATGCCTTGAGTCCTGCGCCGCTTACTACGGTCAGGTTCTCTGAGCGCACGGGCACATTATCGTTATTATCCACGACATTTGACACTGCCGGTGACTCCACAAGCGGTGTAACCACAGGAGACTGTTGCTGTGACTGCTGTTGCTGTCCCACCATCTGCTGATCCGCCGGCTGCGTACCATTCTGTCCCTGAGCCTGCTCTTGAGCCTTAGCCTTCTCATAGGCCTTTCTGTAAGCACTTTCCTTTGATGAGCTACATGATGTAAATGCTATGGATGCGCATATCGCCGCGCATATCATGACGTATTTTTTCATTCTGAACAAGGTTAAAAAATTAATACTAACATAGAAATATGCCACAAAGGTAATAAAAAAAAGGCTATGTTTTTGCGGTTTTCACTATTTTTAATATAATTGTTTCGGCTTTTCAATTATTTTTTTACTACATTTGCAACACAAAAAGATTTATCTTCATTATTAACCATTTAAACAATTTACCATTATGAAAGCATTAGGTTACATCGGCGCAATCATCGGCGGAGCCGTTGCAGGCGCAACAGCAGCACTTCTCTTCGCACCTGAAAAAGGTTCTGACACACGCTCCAAAATTCAGGATGCGGTGAAGGATTTCTGTGACAAGCACGACATAAAGTTGTCTCGCAAGCAGATTAACGAGATTGCAGAGGAGCTTGATTAAGCCTCTCTGTAACGCAATATATATATGGAATAACACCGCAATTGTCAGGCAAACACGGCACAAGAAATAACGGGAGCGACAAACACCTGTAAGACAACACATTACAATCGCACCACAATTACACTGCAATCGCATTGCGATTACAATATAATCGCACCCCGATTACAACACAATTGCACTGCGATTACAAAGCAATCTCAATGCGATTGTCAAAGAGATACATTCAACGTACCCGGCAAGTATTGCAAGACACCACTGCGGACAGTTAAAAGATATTGTAAAAACGTAGTTTGTGGTTAGCTTTACAACCACAAACTACATATCGTTACCACCCACTTTTCAAACCCATACAGACGTTACCGCTATGCTGTCAAACGATGAGAACATTACAAGGATTGCGGACTTCATAGAGGAAGCAAAGCATTGGTTACTCTTAAAGAAAGACTACGCCAAGTTAGACCTAATACATAAGGTGGTAGTTATATTCACCGCCCTGACGATAGCGTTTGTCATTGCGTTGCTCACATTGCTGGCTCTGATTTATATGTCATTCGCGGTCGCCTACTATCTGGGAGACATCATACACTCAATGCCGCTGGCGTTTTTGGCAGTAAGCCTTTTTTATCTCATTATATTATTGATAGTATTGGCAAAACGCCGCACGCTGATAGAACGCCCGTTGGTCCGTTTCCTAATATCCATATTCATGGAAGACCCCAAAACGAAATAAACACGCTTGCCATGCCGAAGAACAAAAACGTTTCAGACGTAACACCTACCATCGACTCTCTTGAGGTTCTCACGCAATATAAATCGCAATTACAAGCAGAGATGGACACATCAGAGGAGCAACTCGCCACTATATGGAACGAGATGTTCCGCTCGCCGACGGCCGAAGAACTCAACTCGCCAACAAAACGTATCATGGCAACAATAACATCTGCATCGGCACTGATAGACGGTGCGTTGCTCGGATGGAAACTATACCGCAGATTCGGCGGGGCCTTGAAGCTTTTCAGCAGAAAAAAGGCTAAATAAATCCAACGGAAAATTTGGCAAGTAAAGAGATTTTATGTAATTTTGCAGTTAAATATAGGATGGCAGTGCCTTGGCTCAGTCGCTGGCACCACAATAGGTGCGAGAGGAAAGTCCGGGCAGCATAGGACGCTCCACTTGCGAAAATACAAGCTATTGGCGACAGTAGGCAAAAGGCAGAAGAAAAGAACCGCCTCTTTTCGGGAGGTAAGGGTGAGAAGGGGGTGTAAGAGACCACCAGCCGTATGGTGACATACGGGCTGTGTCTGCTGGAGGCTGCAAGTTCAAGTATACCATCGTCATGACAGGGTTGTCCGCCCGAGAGGATAATACCTCACGATGGAGGGTAGAATGCTATGCCGCAAGGCAAAAGCCGTATGGTGACATACGGAATAGATAAATGACAGAGCATCCCCACGATGCGAGAGCGCATGGGGAATACAGAACCCGGCTTATAGAGGCACTGCCTTCCTTTTTTATACCTTTGAACGGTTTTGTCGCACAGAAAACCGACAGCCGCCATACCACTTCCACAGACCCATGACGTTGAAGAGTCTTACAGAAAATTCCAAAAAGTTTATCAAAGCGCTTTGGCTCGACATAACGCAAAAGCGCCTCATTGACACCGCAAGCAACCTGACCTATTCCACTATGCTTGCCATTGTACCGATTATGGCGGTGGTATTCGCGATAGCACGCGGCTTCGGCTACTCCATATATATAGAGAAATGGTTCACAACGTCTCTGCAATCACAACCGGAAGTGGCCGAGACACTAATCAGTTTTGTCAACTCATACCTGAAACACACACAGAAAGGAATGTTTCTCGGCATAGGCCTTATATTCATGCTGTGGACAGTCCTGATGCTTATATCAAACATAGAGAGGGCTTTTAACGATATATGGCAGGTGAAACACCAGCGCAGTATATTCCGCACCTTTACCGATTATATAGCTCTTCTTTTTCTTATCCCAATCGTTATCGTAATAAGTTCGGGTCTGTCCATATTGATAGCGGCGCTGGATCACCAGTTGCACGATGTATTTGTGATTGGCCCTATGATGTCATTCCTCATAGAGTCGTCACCATACGTGCTGCTATCAATAGCGTTTACCCTGCTATACGTATTCATGCCTAACACCAAAGTGAGACTAACATCGGCCATAGTGCCGGGCATATTTGCCGGTGTGTGCATGCAACTGTTCCAGCAGATCTACATAAACTCACAGATATGGATTTCAAATTATAATGCCATATACGGCTCTTTCGCCATACTTCCGTTCTTACTGTTATGGATGCAGACCTCATGGATAATATGTTTGATAGGGGCTGAGATATCATACTGCCGGCAAAATGCTGATGATTTCTTCCATATCCGGCAGCAAGAGCCGAGTTTCAACTCACGCATAGCGGTGTCATGGCGCATAATGCAGATGGTGGAACGGCGCTTTAAGAAAGGAAAACCGGCGCTTACGGCTCTTGAGATAAAACAAGAACTGCAGATACCGATGCGTATAGTCAACACATTGCTATACGATTTACAAAGGATTCATTTCCTTGCGGAAATCATATACGATGAGAAGGGAGACACACCGCAGTACATTCCGGCAGAAGACACGGCAAACCTGACACGTGACACACTCCTGCAACGCATGTCAGACCTTGGAGAAAAATTGTGAGACAAGGCGTCAATACAACATACCGACAACCTTGTTGGCGAACGATGTTGGCAACATTCTGTTCAGAAACAGAAACAAACGGTATTTTAACCCAACGGTATAATATGCGGCCGGACATGAGGTTGCGGCCATTTTGTATAACTTTCGGGCCATGAGGACAGGCGAAAGACCGGTGTGTTCATCCTGTTCCATTGTACGGAAAGCCCCGGTCATATTCTTATAGACATCAGCTCCCGCCATATTCTTGTGTCGTGCGTCGGCAAATCCGGTTCTGACATCGCCCGGCAACAGGCAACTTACCTTTATGCCGAAAGGCCGAACCTCATTACGCAAGGCCAGCGCAACAGCGTTGACAGCGGCCTTTGAGGCGGAATAGCAACCCTGAAAAGGCAACGGGAAGACTGCCGCCAGACTGCTTACGAAGAGAATATGCCCGCCATGCGCGGCTCTCATAAACGGCAATACGGCATTTACTATATTCAGAGTACCGTGAAAATTGACATTCATCTGACTGCGGGCCTGTTCCGCACCGGTAAACTCCACGGCACCGGCGACACCCATTCCGGCATTACATATCAGCACATCAATCCTGCCTGACTGTAGGATAATGCCACTAACCGCAGCACCACACGCCGCAATATCGGTGACATCACAATCCACATGGCGTATATCTCCATTGTCAGCTCCATGGCGTGAGAGCTCATATACGACATAGTTCCCGGTAGAGAAATACTCTGCCGTGGCCTTACCTATACCGGAACTGCCGCCAGTTATAACCAATACCCTGCGCTCTGTCATTCCTTTTTCCTGAAATAATAATACCAATACGTGCCGAAATAAGCATCTCTTATAGCCGCGTCACGTAACACCGGCTTTTTATAGGTTCTCAAAACGGCAAGAAAGTCTGCGTAATCAGCCTTCATAGCCTGTGTGGTGAGAGTGTCAGGTGTCTTGAATCTGTCACAATACAGGGCATAAGCCTCAGCATAATGCACCGGCATAGAGTCCGCATTATTATAATATGACGGTAACGCAGCAACAAAATCCTTCAAATTTCTGTCCATAAGATATGAGCATAGCAGATAGTCTCGCGCCACATTGACATTAACCGTGCCTCTGCGCAACTCCCTTTTCAAGAATAACGCAAATGCCTCCCCTTTGTCACGAGGCACTATACCTATAGTTCTCCATAAGACCTTATCACTGCCTAACAGGAATGTGACAGAATGATTGGGCTGCGGTGTCAACGCAAGCGAGCCGCCGGTAACATCGTAAGTGAACAGTTTGTCGCCCAATTGCCCGACATTGGCCAAGGCAAGAGCACGCAACATTGTCAGCGAAGAGTCATTGTCATACTGCGGAAAGCCTACGGCAAGAGCCTCATCCCATTGCCTTTGCTGACAATAACGCTCTACTTTAAGGCGTGTATGGAGCGTGCGGTCAGTATTACCCATGGAATATGTCAGCGACATCATACCCACAAGAAGCAGGATATTGACCCACCACGAATGGGAAAGAAAGCCTGTACCACGCAGACGTGTTAAGAAATCACGATAGCGTCCTATCTGTCCTATGACAAAAAGATATGCCAAGAACATCATGGGGACGGCCACAAGCCAATGTAAAGATGTGTGAACACTGTTGCCGTCAACATGTACTGCCGTCAGCAACCCAAGTAAAACAAACGCCGGAAAGAAGACAAGCGAGAAGACACGCTGCGGCAAACGGACAAAGAAAGCTACGCCCAACGACAACAAAGACAGTACAAGCGCGATAACGGATACCCCGATTCCACGATGATAGTGCGTCTGTCCCTTAGCCCATACATGCTGAGTCATGGCCAAAAGGTCTCCCTGGAAGGAATAAACATACGTAACTACGAAAACTATAAAAATGATAGCACACACTACCTTCACGGCAGTGGTGCTATCGTTGGGTCTATTTGCCATCTATTTCTTTTGCTAATCTGTTTACTAAAAACCGTCATAAGAACACGAACGGGACACAATCGGAGGCTTAAAAGGTTTTCAAAACCGCCTGACAGCACCATAAAACAGCTATAATCCTACATTATCACACTGTCAGTTCTTACGCAATACCACTGCGGAACGGGCAGGAAGATATAGCTTCAGCCATTCTTTCTTGTCCTGAACATAAAGCACATCATAATTAGTGAGGTGCGTTATGGTATCATCCGCAAGGCCATTGCCGCCAAATTCCTTTGCGTCTGTATTCAAAACCACATCGTATGACCCTGTAGGCACAAGGAAGCCATAGTCGGTATAGGAACGGTTCGGTGAGAAATTAAACACGAACACAAGGTCACCACGCATAAATGCCAATACCTGATCGCCGTCATTATGCCATATTTCCCGCACAGGCGTCTTGTTAAAGTTCTTCTGTCCCTTTATAACCTCAAGCATTTTACAATCAAAATCGCCAAGATAATGGTAACAAAGCTCTTTGTTGTCAACAAGATTCCATTGTCTGCGCGCATACTTATGGCTCCATCCGTTACCCTCTCTCGGGAAGTCTATCCACTCAGGATGGCCGAACTCGTTGCCCATGAAGTTAAGATACCCCCCGTTTATCGTTCCGGCGGTCACCAAACGTATCATCTTGTGCAACGCAATGCCACGGTGTGCGACTTCATTCTCATCGCCTTTCTTGAAATGCCAATACATATCCGCATCGACAAGGCGGAATATTATCGTCTTGTCACCAACCAAAGCCTGGTCGTGACTCTCGCAATATGAAATGGTTTTCTCATCCGCTCTGCGGTTCTTCACTTCCCAAAAGATGCTTGAAGGCTTCCAGTCTTCATCGCGAAGTTCCTTTATTGTCTTTATCCAATAGTCAGGAACACCCATCGCAAGACGATAGTTGAAGCCATAACCGCCGTCCTCGAACTTTGCAGCCAGACCCGGCATGCCGCTCATATCCTCAGCAATAGTAATGGCATTCTTGTTCACCTCATGTATAACAAGGTTTGCAAGGGTGAGATAACAGATAGCGTTATCATCCTGACCGCCATTGAAATAGTCGGCATATCCACCGAAATCCACTCCAAGACCATGATTGTAGTAGAGCATAGAGGTCACTCCATCGAAACGGAATCCGTCAAAGTGGAATTCCTCCAGCCAGTATTTACAGTTTGAGAGCAGGAAGTGCATCACGTTATCCTTGCCATAATCAAAGCAAAGACTGTCCCACTGGTTGTGCTCGTGCATATCACCCGGATAGAAATATTGGTTCGGGTCTCCCGCAAGGTTACCCAATCCCTCGTTCTCGTTCTTTACGGCATGAGAGTGCACAAGATCCATTATCACGGCGATGCCGTTCTGATGAGCGGTATCAATAAGCTCCTTCAGTTCCTCAGGGGTACCGAATCGGCTTGACGGGGCAAAGAAAGAACTGACATGATAGCCAAAAGAACCATAGTAAGGATGCTCCTGTATGGCCATAATCTGTATGCAGTTATACCCGTCTTTTATCACACGCGGCAAGACATTATCCTTAAATTCTGTATAGGTACCGACCTTTTCGGCATCCTGCCCCATTCCTACATGGCACTCATATATAAGCAATGGCGTCGTGGTGGGTTTGAATTTCTTCTTTTTCCAGATATAAGGTGTCTCAGGATCCCATACCTGTGCGGAGAACAGTTTGGTATCTTCGTCCTGCACAACTCTTCTTACCCATGCCGGAATACGCTCTCCCCGACCCTGACCGTCGTCCCATTTCACAAGCATCTTGTACAAATCGCCGTGCTTCAAGGCTGTCTTTGGCAGTTTTATCTCCCAATCCTGCCCGTTTTTCAGTCTTTTTAATGCGTATTTCGGGTTCTCCTGCCAATTATTGAAGTCGCCTATGAGGTATATTTCCGTAGCATTCGGCGCCCATTCACGGAACACCCAGCCGCCCTGTTTGGTGCGGTGCAAGCCATAGTACAGGTATCCTGACGCAAAATCCGACAGCGTAGTCTTGCCGTTATTGGTCAGACGCCTCATTGTCTCGCAGGCATGCTCATGCCTTCCCACTATAGCCGCCTCGAAAGGTTCAAGCCAAGAATCGTTCTTTACTATGCCTATGTGCTTTGGCCGTTCAGGCTTTGAGGCCTTTTTGCACCCACAGGCCTTTCTAACCTTTGTCTCTTTCTTTGCTGCGGCAGTCTTATTGGCTGCTGTCATTTGTTTTGTTTCAGCCATGTTCGTTTGTTTTTAATTCTACGCTTTCACCTTGAATATAGCCTTCTTTATCTCAGGTACATTGGCAATGCACGGAGCATGCCCGTCCTGTGGGAAGAAGATTGCCATCATACCGGGCCGGCATGTAACGTAACTGCTGCCGGGTAAATCCGGATATTTGGTAATGTCCTTCTCCTCATTGTATGGTATATCCTCCGGCATATCCTCCAAAGGAATATATCCGAAAGTCTCTTCCTCGTCCAATGGTATCTGTATATCAATCATTTTCTTGTGCGTTTCCATTACGGCCTCATCCGGCATCTTGCCCTTTGCAGTTGTAATGTTCACGAACAAGTCATTATCCTTGATATAATGTTTACCCGGTTCCAATGCGTTGAGATCGTTTTCCTCAATGAATTTCACAACGTCAGCGAACAAAGGGTTCATCCCTACGTACTTTTTCAGGTTGTCTAATGTGTCAATTACCATAGTTTTAGTAGTTTAGTTATTTTGTTGTTAAGGTATCTTCGCTATACGGTTATCAATCGTTTCTCACTCCCATCTCGTACACGCCTTTTGCCGTCACCTGTCCGTTTCGGTCTTTTTCCACGAACGGTCCGTCACGCAAGTCGTCCACATAAGAGCCTTCAAAGCGCACACCGTTCTTATTTTCCTCTATGGCCTTGCCGTTGCGCTTGCCGGCTTTGTATATGCCTTTGTATTTAGAGCCGTCGGAATAGTGTATGATTATCTCACCGTCAGGCAGTCCGTTCTTAAAGTTCCCTTCATAGACATCGCCGCCTTTCTTCTCCAACCGGCCTTTTCCGTTCTGTTTATCGGCCTTCCAATAACCCACATAGCTGTCGCCGTTTCTCCAAACGAATGTTCCCATTCCTTCTTTGTCACCGTCATTGAAACGGCCGGTGTACTTATCCCCGTTGGCATATTTGAATATTCCCTCGCCGGTACGCTCCCCATTCAGGTAATCGCCCTCATAGATGTCACCATTACGGAATTTATATACGCCCCTGCCATTCTGCAGATCATCGCGCCACATGCCGTTATACGAGTCGCCGGAGGAGTATTTGAATAGCCCTTTGCCGGAGCGTTTGTTCTCGACCCACTGTCCGTCGTATGAGCTACCGTCACCCCAATTAAAGTAGCCCTTACCCCATTTCATATCATTTTTCCACTCGCCGTCATAATAAGCGCCGCTTTTGAATACATACTTGCCTTTGCCCTGACGTTTGTCCTGTACCCAGTTGCCATCGTATGTGTCGCCGGTATAATAGTACATGACCCCGTGTCCCTGCTGATAGTCACGAAACCACAGACCGTCATAGCGGTTATTATTAGAGAAATAATATATGCCCTTGCCGTGCTGCTGGTCTTGAAACCATTGCCCTTCATATCTCTCCCCGTCTGTGAACGAATACACACCGTATCCCTGTCGCTTTCCCTTTACATATTCTCCCTTAAAGGTGTCACCGTTAGTGAATTGCGTCTGGCCTTTGCCATGGGGTTTTCCTCCGAGCATCTCGCCCTGATAATACCCGTTATCATGTGTGTTGCATGACCCCAGAACTATCTTCTGAGCAGAAACCCCGATAGGAATAATTAATAATGCTATAATTCGTATTAGATAATATTTCACGTGTCCTAAAAGATAAATTATGGTTCAAAATTACAAATTTATTTTGAATAAACATATATGTTACAACATTTTTTATAATAATTCTGTAAATTATTAGCAGAAACACACCGTCTATGAAGAAATATCATTATCTTTGCAGGCAAAGTAAAAAAAGGATATGGAATACGTAGCAATCATCCCGGCGCGTTACGCCTCAACACGTTTCCCCGGCAAGCCGCTGGCTTTGCTGGGCGGAAAGACCGTGATACAACGAGTTTACGAACAGGTAAGAAAACAAATAGACAGCGTATGGGTGGCAACCGACGACGAGCGTATTGGGGAGCATGTGCGTTCGTGGGGCGGTAACGTGGTTATGACATCGCCAAACCACCAAAGCGGCACAGACCGCATTGAGGAAGCGATAGAGAAAATAGAAGCTACCGGGACACGATATGACGTGATAGTGAACGTACAAGGCGACGAGCCGTTCATACAACCTGAGCAGATAGCTGCTATATGCAACTGCTTTGACGACACACAGACGCAGATTGCCACACTTGGCATAAAATTTATGCAAGACGACATTGCCGACAACACAAAAGATAACGAGGCATGGCAGCGTATAAGCAATGCCAATTCGCCCAAGATTGTGGTTGACAACAAAGGGTTTGCCATGTATTTCAGCCGCTCCGTAATACCTTTTATCCGCGGCAAGGAGCAGGAAGAATGGGTCGGCGCATACCCCTTCATGAAACACATCGGCATGTATGCCTATCGGCGGGACGTCTTGAAAGAAATAACATCCCTGCCACAATCGTCACTGGAAAAGGCTGAAAGTCTGGAGCAACTGCGCTGGTTGCAAAACGGTTACAGGATAAAGGTTGGAGAAACACACATTGAGACCGTAGGCATTGACACGCCTGAAGATCTGGCAATGGCCGAAAAACTGTTATAATCCGAACATACCGAATGCACCCATCAATAACACACAATTTCATGTTGCTCCTTGTAAACGGAGCATTCGGAGGCAGCAAAGACGATATTCATCCGCTACCGATGTCGCCATACAAATGGCGGCAATTGGTAATTGCGGCCGTAAACATGAACGTTGTGCGTTACATAGCACGGGGAGCAGAAATGCTGAAAGACGAGAAGCACATACATCAGGCTCTGTTTGAGGCTTTGGCAGAAAAGAATAACGGCATACAAGAACAGGAGTTTGACCCAACCACGGCGTATTTATTTAACCATTGGACAAATAGCACACTTGACGAAGTGCGTGAAGAGGAAATGAACGCATACAATACCTCTGACGAAACGCTTATCTTGTTAGACTATATAATAAAGAATGCGGAACATATCATAACGAAAGATGTAAGCGTTGAAGGTATCGTTACGATGGGATGTTACATACGAGACAACAAAAACAAGATAGACTATGACAAACTGCGCTCATGGTTATCACGTATAGGACTGGTACAAATAGCCTCAATGGAGGGCAACATGCTAATATCCTGCCTGCACTTTACGGCAGAAGAGCTGCCGTTTGTCACACGTCCATTTAGCAAAGCGCAACGCCTGTTCATGCATAGTGTGAACAAAGTTTTCCGTAAACATAGTTTCAGCACACTGACACGCATGAATGTCGCCATGCTCGAAACATTGAGTTACCGTTTTGTAAAAGCTATATCCACGGTAACAGATATTGAGGAATAGGCATTCACTGCAACACGACAGTCGTGTAACCTCGTCATAAAACCATAGGAATACACACAGAATACCGCACCAATAAAACACGGTATTTATCAGCAAAATTCCCTTTCTCATTTTCAGGAATTTACAGTACCACAGTAAACGCATTGCGTTTACACCGTAATCTCAATGCGATCAGTGCGTAAAAGCACTGCAATTACGACATAAAAGCAGTGCAATTACAACAGCATGCGGCAGCACCCACAAAACAAACACACAACACACTGATTTTTACGCTGTTACGAATTACACACTTAACACACAGATTTCCGGTAATGTTTACATCAATTACATGTTGCACAATGAAGAAGACACATCATATAATTAACGTTGGTGCAATATAAGAATGCGACACAAATAGTGTGATTATATTTGTATGTCGCTTGCATCACCCACCCTGGCAGAGTGCTTTATCGCAATATTTTACGCTTTTTTATTCTATATCGAGTGAAATATCGCAGTCTTGCAGAATAATGTCACTAATGAAATACTGATATTATCTCTACAGTTATTTTTGTTTCATTATACCGAAGTGACGTTTCATTAAACATTACATTTCATAAAATCAAAGAAACGAACAACAAAAATCAATGATACTCCCTTCTGAAAACAACAAAGTCAGAAGCAAAAGGCTTACCCTGCTTCTGACTTTGTTGTTCTGACTATCACGTCAGCGACATTATTTTCTATTCAAAATTTATTAAAACTGCCACCATTTTTTCTTTGGCTGCGGCAACGAATTGGCAATGGAAGCGGACTTAACGCGGTCTCTTATCACATCATTCCAGGTTTTATGCTCTTTCACCATACTATAGATAGTGCCCCAATCAGGCAACCCTCCTATATTACGGTCATCAATCCACATATCCACTTTCAGCTTGCGTGAGAAATGATTGTTATTGGCTGCCTCTTCCTCCGGATAATCTCTGTTGACAGCATAAAACTCAACTCCCCTCTCGCGGCACCATTCCACAGCCTCAGCAAGATACTTTCCTTCACGCACTGTCCACAAAACCAAACGGTGCTGGTCTCTAATCATTGCCTTTAGAGTATCTATGGCAAACGGTTGCTCTTTCCCTATCTTAGGATATTCATCGGTTACTATCGTACCGTCAAAATCTACTGCTATTGTCATCATATTTTTATTGCTTTATACTATCATCATTCGGGTTACCATAATGACTTGAGTGATAAGAAGTATATCCATAAGAATGATAGCCGTAACCATAGCCATAGCCGTCGGAATAGCGTCCATATTTACCATATTTGCCATACCTTCCGTACTTACTGTATTTACCATAGCGTCCGTAACCGTACGCATATCCATACTTACGCTTGCTCATATCAATACCATTGAAAGCGATACACATATTCGGCAACTTACCGCTTTCAGCAATAGAATGCAGTTCCGCAAGCGCAGACTTCTCGGTATAATCAGCACGGCATACACAGACTGTAACATCAGTAATACGCCCAATCTGCAGTGTATCAGACACAAGGCCTACAGGAGCGGTATCGACAACGACATAATCATATTCCCCACGCAACAGGGTAAAGATATGATCCAAAGACGGACGAGACACCAACTCGGCAGGATTTGGCGGTACCGGGCCGGCCATAAGTATGTCAAGATTCTTATTAATGCCAGAACTTATTATCTGAGACTTTATATCTTCCAAAGAAGGATTATCATGAGTGAGGAGAGTAGAGATACCTCTCTTATCATCTTCAAGTTCAAAAAGAGTTGCCAAACGGGGACGACGTATATCCAAACCTACCAACAAAACTTTCTTACCAAGTAGCGCAAAACTCACTGCCAGGTTCGCTGCAACGAATGTCTTACCCTCACCGGAGACGGTAGAAGTAAACATTATTACATTCTGATTATCCTTTAGCATGAACTGCAGGTTGGTACGCATGCCACGGAAGATTTCCTCCATTTGGTTATTTCGGTTCTCTCTGACAACAATCTCACCCTTGGTCTTGGCCGAATCATTGGCCACTGCAATATCCGCAATAATGGGTTTGTCTGTAATCTTGGCTATATCCTCATGGCTTTCCACACGGAAACGGGTCATCTCGCGGAAAATAAGGACAACAAACGGAATACCAAAACCACACAAGAGCGAAAGAAGCAATACGAGTGAGGTCTTAGGACGCACCTTACCCCTCAATACCGGAGTATCAATCAACTTACCCTTATCTGCGGTTGCAGCAAGTGTTATGGAGTTTTCCTCACGCTTTGCCAACAGCATTATATACAGACTTGACTTTACTTCCTGCTGACGTCCTATCTCTGTTAGGTAGCGTTCCTGCTCCGGTGTCTTAGTAACTTTTGAGGAATATTTATTATAAGAAGCCAACAAAGTGTTCTGTTGTATCTTAGCATTGCGTATAGCCTGGTCTACAGCACGTTTTATTGACAATACGAGTTCATCCAACTGACTTGTAACAGATGCGACATTCGGACTCAACTCTGAAGCGCTTGAAAGAAGTTGGCTTCTTTTCAGAGCGATTGTATTATACTGAGAGATAAGCGATGTTGCAACAGGGTCAGTCAAACCTACATTGGAAGGCATAGGCTGATATTTGTTAGAAGGCATATTGGCGTATTCCTTTATACTCTCCAACAACATTAACTGCATTCCGATTTCTGTCAGTTCCTTTTCTGTCTGATTTGTATTCTGAACGGACAAATTTGCATTAGCCGCCAGATCTATCATATTATTATTCTGCTTATAGTCCTTGATCTTACTGTCAGTACTCCCAAGTTCACTGTTAATCTTCTCAAGGCGCTGATTGATAAACTCCTCAGTACGTACAGCAATCTCATTCTTGTCTATATTGGCAAGCCTGTTATAGACCACAATCATTTGCTTAAGCAAATCGACTCCCCTTTCAGGAATAATATCATTATATGTTAGATTTGCTATTGTTGTAGTCTTTGACAACGCATCTACACCCAAACCGCCGGCATAGCTGACAGCGACATTCTTAGGATTAAAAATGCTAACCTTTAGACTACGGCTATCACTCCAATCATAATGTGACTCCGCATTCTTCACAACGGTCACAGTACCGGCCTTGGTTCTTATCGTCATAGGCAGAGAGCCGGAAGCCTTAAACGGAAAAGCGTTGTCAGAGCCATAAAGCTCACACTGTCCTTCCAGCGTATATGTATTGCCACGTTTGCTGATTTCCATGCTTACAGCACCGGCCAACGTATCCAAATGAGCTGCATCCAAGTCCACAAGAATTGGGGTATTCTTATAAATGACCCTATCTTTAACGCGACCCTCGACCTTATAATTTACATATAACTTAAGGTCACGCACCGCACCTTCCAATATGCTGATAGACTTCAACACTTCCAATTCATTGTCAAAGCCGTCGGTACTGGACAAAAAGCCCAGATTTGCAGAAGCCTGAATACTATTACTTGACCGTCTAAATTTGTTATCGTCATCATCCTTGATCAACACCTTGGCGTCTACCTGATAGACAGGTGAGGTATAACGGACATAAAGCACCGCCAAACACAAACAAATAAAGACCGACAATGCGATCCATTGCCAGTTCAAGATAAAAGATTTGATAAAAAACTGCAGGTTAAGGAAACTATTTTCAGTTTCAATCTCCTGAGTATTGTAATTAGCTTGATTTGTAGCCTCCATACGTTTTCTATCCAAATATAAATACGTTAAGAATTACAGATTAATTTATGGTGCAAAATTAAAAAAATATTTTCGATATACAAACAAAAAAATCTTTTTTTTCTTTCGCTCGTAGCATTTATTTAGCAAATACCATATTTTATCGTTTTTTTTTCGTACCTTTGCGGACAATTAATATAAAACAAATCATAAATGGGATTATTTTCTTATTTCAAAAAACGAAACGATGACAACATGGCAGTCGGCGGAATGCAGGACTACATGATGCTCATAAGAGTATATTTCCAGGCAGCCATAGCAGTACAGGTTGGAATCAACAACATCGCAATGCTTCCTGATTTGCGTATATTCAAATCAACGTTCAAAGTGCATAGCGAGCACAACCGTCTCGGCGTTGGAGAAAAAAAAGCCTGTAGCAAAATGCTTAAAGACCTGTTCGGGCATGATGACGCATTCTTCCGTGAAATAGACAAGAGTATAGCCAAAAACTGTCGCAAGATACAGGACGTTCAGGTATACATGATGCAGTTTCAGCACTTCACTCAGGACACTATGATGCTGATGGGCAACCTGATGAAGTTCAAATTGCGCCTGCCTTCATTCTTCAAAAAAGCCATACACGCTATGACAGAGAAGACGGTAAACGATCTGTTTACCAAAAATAACTTCACAGATGCAGGGACAATCAAGACTGTAACAGCAGTAAGGAAGTACAACCAAAGACTTGGTTTCTCACAGCAATGGATAACAGAGTTTGTATTCCATGTGGTAATGCTTGCTAAAAAAGAGAAGCCGGTTGACACGCAATCCAAATAAACAGGAGATGTAAAAAAGGCAAAAAACATGACAAGTGAAAGATAATATCATTACCTTTGCCACGAATTCTACCATATAATATAGTATGTTAACAGCCGAGTCACACATAAAGACATTCACGACCAGAGTTCGACAGCTGATACTCGCATTCAAAGAGTTGAAGCAAGAAAACTCAGAGCTTTATGGTATGATTGACGAGCGCGACCAACAAATTACGGAACTGAAAAAGCAACTTAATGAGGCTGAGCAGAAATACAAAGCACTCATGACCGCAAAAATGTTGAGCATTGCGGATGAAGACATTGAAATCACACGCAAACGAGTAAACAAACTCATCAGAACCGTAAACCAATGTATCACCATTTTGAGCGAGAAGCAATAATTCAGGTGCAATGGAAGAAAACGTAAAAAAGCAACATATAACAATAAATGTTTATGATACCCCTATCTCTATAATGGTCCCGACGGACAAAGAGCAATTATATAGAGAAGCGGGAACTCTGATAAACGACCGTCTCAACGCTTATTTCAGCACATACAAAGGACTGAAAAACGACAAGGAGATTATCTATTATGCAATGATAGATATAGCCTTGCGATGTGTATCTGAAGTAAGAAAGAACGATGTTGCCCCAATTACGGATATTCTCTCCATGTTGTCATCTGAGATAGAAGATGCGTTAAAAGACAGAAATTAGTACAATCAAACAAGAGAATATTCACAAATTTAACAAACAACATTTCTACACACTATGATTATCACTATTATAGCCATAGCGGCCGCTCTCATTATCGGAGGGTTAGGAGGTTACTTGATTTTCCGATATGTAATCAAAGGAAAATACAATGAGATGATTGCCAATGCTGAGAAGGCGGCAGAAGTACTTAAAGAGAAAAAACTTCTGGAGGTAAAAGAGAAGTTCATCAATAAGAAAAGCGAGCTGGAGCGTGAAATACAACAACGCAATCAGAAGATGCAGCAAGCAGAAAACCGTCTAAAACAGCGCGAGACAAGCCTGAACCAGAAGCAAGAAGAATTGGGGAAACGTAATCAAGAGCTTGATCAGCAGAATCAACGCTTAGAGAACGAGAAAAAGCTTTTAGCGCTGAAAGAACAGGAATTATCTGACATGCAGCAAAAGGAGAGAGAGAAATTGGAGCAACTCTCCGGTCTGTCTGCCGAAGAAGCCAAAACCCGTCTTATCGACAGTCTGAAGGATGAGGCACGCACCAATGCACAAAGCTACATTAACGAGATAATGGACGAAGCTAAAATCAATGCCAATAACGAAGCAAAAAAGATTGTAATAAAAACCATTCAACGTGTAGCAACAGAAACAGCAATAGAGAACTCCGTCAGCATATTCCACATAGACAATGACGAAGTGAAAGGACGTATAATCGGACGCGAAGGCCGAAACATCAGAGCCTTGGAGGCAGCATGCGGTGTTGAGATTGTTGTAGATGACACACCCGAAGCTATTGTGATATCAGCTTTTGACCCTATACGCCGTGAGACATGTCGTCTCGCACTGCACCAGCTTGTAACCGACGGCCGTATTCACCCTGCACGCATTGAAGAAGTAGTGGCAAAAGTGAAGAAACAGCTTGAGCAGGAAATAATAGAAACAGGCAAACGCACTACAATAGACCTTGGTATCCATGGGCTTCACCCTGAGTTGGTACGAATAGTAGGCAAGATGAAGTACCGTTCCAGCTATGGCCAGAACCTCCTGCAGCATGCACGTGAGACAGCAAACCTATGCGCTGTCATGGCCTCAGAATTAGGATTAAATCCCAAGAAGGCAAAACGCGCAGGACTGCTCCACGACATAGGCAAAGTGCCCGATGAGGAAAGTGAATTGCCCCACGCTCTTTATGGCGCTAAATTAGCTGAGAAGTACAAAGAGAAAGCAGATATATGCAATGCTATTGGCTCTCACCACGATGAGATGGAAATGGCCTCTCTCCTTGCCCCTATCGTACAAGTGTGCGATGCTATCTCTGGCGCACGCCCCGGTGCACGCCGCGAAATAGTAGAGGCTTACATAAAACGTCTCAACGATCTTGAGGCCATAGCAATGAGTTATCCGGGGGTTACCAAGACTTATGCTATTCAAGCCGGTCGTGAATTACGCGTAATAGTTGGTGCGGACAAGATGTCTGACGCTGAGACAGAAGCACTATCAGGCGAGATTGCCACCAAGATCCAAAACGAAATGACCTATCCAGGCCAAGTAAAGATTACAGTTATCCGGGAGACACGTAGCGTTGCTTACGCAAAATAACAACGTAAACCCATAAGCCTATACAGCTTTACATACACATCTACCGCTCAAATTTCTATAGCCTATTAGAATTTGAGCGGTAGTTTTTTTCAGGCACATAAACCATAACTCCCCTATTCATATTCAAAACCACATTATCAGTAATCGTCCTCTCTTGGTATCATTTTGAGATTTCATACTGCATCAATAAAAATAATGCCTTAAATAACGTGAGATACTATGTGAAATAAAATACTGTTGTCGCCAATAGAATAACGTATAATAGGAAATTCCCTAATATAATAGGGCTTTCCTATTGTTCAATTCAAATTAAAACTATAACTTTGCACTCGAACATAAAATAATAAGAAGATGAAACTAAGAACAGGATTTTTAGCAGCTCTCATTGCTGTATTACTCGCAAGTTGCGGATGTAGCAAATCTTTAGTAACGACAACATCATTAACAGGCGACTGGATAATAGAGAAAGCCCTTGACAAAAGCACCGCCGGCGGAGAAAATCCAGCCACCATTTCCTTTGCTGCCGATGGCAGTATGAACGGTTGTGCGACTGTCAACAGATTCTTTGGAGCATACCAACTGAAAGGTAACACACTGTCATTGTCAAACATTGGCATGACACGTATGATGGGAGCCTCAATGGATATAGAGGATGCCATCACGCAAGCTCTTAACAAAACTGATAGAATCGAGATAAAAGGAGACAACGCTACCATTTACGACAAAGACAATAAAGTTGTGATGACACTGAAGAAAAAAGCGCAATAACACTGTCACAACATTCATTATAATATGATAAAGTACGCTGTTACCTATATAAAAGCAGCATACCCATAATACTATCCCGACAATTCATGTCAGGATAGTATTATTTTCTGACGGTCGCCACCAGTCATCCTCCGTCTTACTTATAACGCGTACCAGTTGATTCATCACCAAACACATCTCCCTTGTTAACCGTCGTTCAGAATCAACATTATAATCCCATGGTGAGATCTGCACATATCTACCTGCCGCACAAGCATCATAGCAAGAGCGAAACGGAAGATAGTGCGGAGCAAAACCGTTACTCATTATCTCTATTATAGACAATGATTCACTCATAAGCCTGTTCTTTATCTCATTCTCTTTCTTACTTACAAATGCAGAAACGACAACACTACCACTACGGGCAGCATTAAGTACAGCTTCCATCTGTTGGTTAAAAAACAATTCATCAATACGATGGCAAATCAGACTGACCTTCTTTTCCGCTGACAATAATGCACTATTGCCAATATAATCCAACACAATGTCAGAAGAACGGTCTGCCGTACCTGTTACGTATTTGAGCTGATGCAACACTCCTGTACATGCTTTTATGCAAGATTCCTTGTCACGTGACAAATATTTATCAGCCAGAATAGTACCCGTTACAACATTACTATTCCAATTATGGCTACACATTCCCACGTGCATCTGCAAATAAGGATTTGACGACATTAACATAAAGCGGATAAAGAAAATATTATATCAGATTAATTACATTACTGATGTCTGAAATATCATCATAACAGCGACATACCTCAAATGGTTTTAACAGTTCTCAATCGGAAAGCACCGACGGCCTTATCACCCATACCCCAAGTTGTGTCGGGTGCTTACTCATATATTGACGCATAGTCATTGGCTCGAGAATCACTTTCTTATGTATCTGCGAGGCATTCAAAAGATGCAGCTTACCATCTTTCCCCCACACGGCAATACCAATATGAGTAGTGTCCAAACCTTTCTTTTTTGTACAAATAGCGAGTATATCTCCATTTTTAATATACCTCAGTTTCTCGGAAGATAATCCCGTTTTTTCCGCCGGAATATACATCATAACCTTACCACACGACTCTTTCTCCATTCCGGCTATAACTGCAATATCCTTTGTATTGCCTTTAAGCATCTTGTAAAGAGACGGATGTGCAGACATATAATCTATGTTTATGACCTGACGGGCAGCATAAGGATAGGTCTCTCCACATTTAACATCGACAAACTTCTTAAGCGGTTGCGATACAAGCCCCTTGCGTTCATTGTTTTCCACCCACCACAGAAAGTAGTGATTACGACTGGTATAGCCATTCACCCTACCCTCACGATAACGTATAGTCTCCAGCCACCGACAGAAATCATCCCACCGTATAGAGCCATGACGAGTTGTCAGAGCAAGGGCAAACACCGTCTCCACGTATGTAGTACAATCCAACTGACGCAGGTTTACAACCAACTGCTCTTTTTTATTCACCTCAAGCGTATGCGCAACATACGGCACTCCTTCCAAACGTCTGCCGTAATAGAGCATAAGATTGGTGCCTTGCGGCTGAGCAGCCCCCTCTTTCAGCAGGCGCACAACCTTCATACTGTCAGCCTTGGAATATGTTATACCAAAGACATTCAATGAACAGAGAGAAAAAACAAATACCAGTACTAACGTATTCATCATCTTATTACAACAAAAAAGAAGTTAAAGACCAATATGCCCGATGAACGACTCTATTATCATCCTATACACATTTGTCTTTAACTTCTTATATAAACCGACACAATACCGTGAAAGTCACAATATCATACCAGCAAATCTATATTACTTCAAGAATGAGATAAGCACACCGGCAGCAACAGCCGAGCCTATAACACCAGAGATATTTGAGGCCATACAGTAGTTAAGCACGTGATTTTTGGGATCAAACTTTGTCGAAATCTCATTAGCTACACGTGACGCCATTGGTACGGCAGAGAGACCTGTAGCACCAACCAACGGATTAACTTTCTTCTTGGAGAAGAGGTTAAAGAGCTTTACCATACATATGCCGGCGGCAATAGAGAGCGCAAACGCAAGGAAACCGCCAACAACAATACCTATAGTCTGTAGATTAAGGAACGCCTCACTCGTCATTGTCGCACCTACAGAAAGACCAAGGAAGATAGTAGCTGTATTCATAATAGCATTACTTGCAGTGTCAAACAGACGGCCTGTCATACTTCCAAGTTCCTTAATCAGATTACCGAACATAAGCATACCCACAAGGCTTACGGCAGTAGGCACAAGCAATGCCACGATAATAGTAACACAAATCGGGAAAAGTATTTTCAACACACGAAGATTCTTAATCTCCAACTTGCTCGGGTACTTCTTGTCCTGCTCTTTCATATTGATCATCAACTCGTTCTTAGAGCACAGCAATCTCACCACCAACGGTATGATAACCGGTACCAATGCCATATAGGAATAAGCCGCTATCGCTATAGGACCAAGCAACTCCGGAGCCAACTGTATTGTAGTGAAGATAGCGGTAGGTCCGTCGGCACCACCTATAATACCCAATGAGGCCGCCTGCTGCGGTGTGAACCCCATAGCCAAAGCCGCCAACAATACGGCAAAGATACCGAACTGTGCTCCCGCACCAAAGATCGAGAGACGCAGATTGCGCAACATCGGACCAAAATCGGTAAGCGCTCCGACACCCATAAATATAATAGGTGGGATAAAACCGGTCTTGATGCACATGTAATAGATGAAATTCATCAAACCCAAGTCATGCGCAATCTTATGCAAAGGCATATCCCATATAATCTCCTGACTACCATCGGGCAATGTAACATAACCCTCAGATGTAGCCTGAGCCACACCCATGCCACCGCCGGGGAAATTGGCGAGCAGCACACCCATGCCGATAGGAATAAGCAGAAGCGGCTCATACTTCTTAACAATGCCCAAATACAGTATGACACACGCTATGGCTATCATAATTAGGAACGACCAATCGCCGCCCGTTTGGGCAAACGCTGTCATGTCCCATATTTTCTGTAATATTTCCATTTTTTATTCTTTGTTTATTTGTATTGGTGTTCTGTTCGTTTGAATATCAATAACAAAAGGCCTTATACATTTTGCCATTCACCTTGATATCAACCGACAATACCCCTACTTCATGCTATTGTCATGAGCACATCATCCTCCTCAACAGAGTCACCTGATGCAAAGTTTATGCTGGTGATGGTACCTGCCTTCTCGGCTTTTATGCGGTTGAAGACCTTCATAGCCTCTATATAGCAAATAATGTCACCCTCATTTACATGGTCACCAACCTTCTTCGGTGTCTCGCTGCTTGAGCTTACCAGATAAGCCTTACCCTCCAACGGAGCAAGCACTTCAAGACCACCGGCCGGAACGGCAGCGGCAGCAGCATTACCCGCAACAGGTGCTGCGGCAGCAGGCGTAGCGCCATACGCTATATCAACCTTATAAGACTGTCCGTTCACCGTCACTGTAATCTGTTTCGGTTCCGCACCTGCGGCAGGAGCGTTTTTCTTAGCCTTGCGTTCCTCCAGATCCTTCTCAAAAGCAGCCTTTGCCGCACCGCTCTTATAAGCCTCATACTGCTGCGGGTGCATAGCATACTCAAAGAGTTCCTCATCGTCCTCTCCAAGCGGCCAGCCTTTTTCCTGCATTTTCTTACGATAAGTGTCAAGGTCATCAGGATAATTCTCCTGAGGATCAGATGTCAGGAATTCCCTACCCTCGGCCTTTGCCATCTCTATGAAGAGAGGATCAATCGGCCCTGGCAACTGTCCGGACTTGCCAAGTATCATGTCCCAGATAGTATCAGCAATCATACTCCAACGCTGTTTGCCTTTTTCCATCTGCATAACGTTCATCAACGCAAGATTCTTTACATACTGTGAGAACGGAGTTACGAGACAAGGATAGCCGACCTTAGGCCAAACATAAGCCACTTCATCAAACAGTTTTACGAGCAACTGGTCTGTTGTCAACCCCGGTTGGCCGTTCTTCACTTTCCACTTATTAAGCGATTTCAGGTTATCCTCAAGGTCTGTCATAAGCGACCCCATCATACCGCCCGGCAATCCCGGCTTGATAAGAAGCGAATTGTTAAGATGATTGAGTGCCGGTATATAGTAACCGAGGAAATCATCCATCATCTCCTGTATCTGAGTGCGTACCTCCATGTAGGCTTCCATGTTAATTTCCTTAACCTTAAAGCCTGCGTCCTTCAACATTTCCTGCACCGCTATTATGTCGGCATGTCCCGTACCCCACGACAATGGAGCCACAGCCGCGTCGATATAGTCACAGCCGCCACGTGCTACCTCAAGGATACTGGCCATGTTAAAGCCCGGCCCTGCATGCGAATGATACTGCACTATGATGTCTTTCTTATATTCTTTTATGCCTCTGCATATCTTTCCGAGGGTCTCCGGACGTCCGATACCCGCCATATCCTTCAAGCATATCTCATCGGCACCGGCGTCTATAAACGTCTTTGCCAAATTGATATAATAGTCACAAGTGTGTATCGGAGAGTGTGTTATACACAAAGAAGCCTGAGCTATCATACCAGCCTCCTTGGCATACTGTATTGAAGGTATTACGTTACGTGGATCATTAAGACCGCAGAATATACGTGTAATATCCGTACCCTGTGCTTTCTTTACCTTATAAAATAGCTTGCGGAGATCCTTTGGGCATGGACTCATGCGCAGAGCGTTAAGCGCCCTGTCCAGCATGTGAGTCTGAATGCCTGCCTCATGGAATGGCTTTGTCCACTGACGGACAGCTACATTCGGGTTTTCCCCGTACAGAAGGTTTACCTGTTCAAATCCGCCACCATTTGTTTCAACTCTGTCAAAACAACCCATCCTAATGATAGCCGGGGCTACTTTTACCAATTGATCTACGCGTGGCTGATACTTTCCTGCGCTCTGCCACATATCGCGAAAGACTAAACTGAATTTAATCTCTTTGCCCATTGTTGTCGTTATAATAATATTTGGTTATTGTTGATGATTCTTTTACTGACGGTTTACAGCTTCTCTACATTGGCAACAGTACCTTTTCCACCTGTCACCTGACTGACAGTCTTCTGTATAACCTGCATAATGTCCTGCGGAATAGCAGCAGCAACCGGTGCTGCCTTGTGCTTGACATCCTCCTCCGGCGCCACTTTATTGACGATACGGATGAGCAATTTGCTCAGATTGATGATAATAATAAGTACGGCAAACACTGTAACCATACCCACAACCATCAGCGTTATTCCAATTTCCATAGTTATATTTTTTTTATAGTCTTATTTATCAATTCATCGTCGGTTTCTCTTCTTCATCGAGCTTTCCTCCCCAAAGATACTTATCGGTATCGCTCACAAGCACTTTGCTGAGCAACAGCAATGCTATGAGGTTCGGAATAGCCATCAATCCGTTAGCAATATCGGCCAAAGTCCACACTGTATTCAGATTTATAACAGAACCGGCAAATACGGCCACAAGAAAAATCCACACCCAATATTTCACTCCTTTGTATCCGAACACATATTCTACGGCACGGGCTGAATAAACACTCCAACCAAGAATTGTGGTAAAGGCGAATGTGGTGAGTCCGAAAAACAATAACGGTCCGCCAATAAACGGTATTTTGTTAAAGGCCATTTTAGTCAACGTCCCCCCGTCCATGTTGGTAGAATATCTTTCAAGCATACTGCCAAACATAGAGCCTAAAGCCGCATCGTCAGTAACATTCACGTCAACGTAACTCAATACACTGCTGACTATGACAATACCTGTGACTGCACAGATGACAACAGTATCCCAAAACGTACCACTGGAGCTGACCAAAGCCTGCCTAACAGGGTTCTTGGTCTTTGCGGCAGCTGCAACAATCGGTGCCGAACCCAATCCTGATTCATTGGAGAACAGGCCTCTGGCTATACCGTAACGCGCAGCTATCATCATAGTACTACCGACAAAACCGCCTCCGGCAGCCTCCGGAGTAAACGCGGCTACACATATCAGTTTTATGGCAGGCCAGACATAACTGCCATTCAAACACAGCAAAACGATACATCCGATAACATAAAACACCGCCATAACTGGCACCAAAGCGGTACATACTTTTGATATGCTTTTAATACCACCAACCAGCACAAGGCCAACCAACACGGTAATAATGGTGCCGGACAGCCATTGATTAATGTCCACGACATCCGTCGCAAGAGTGGTAATAGCATTGGCCTGCACAGTACTGCCTATGCCCAAAGCCGCAAAACAGGTAAAAATGCAGAACAACACGCCTGCCCATTTGGCATGAAGCCCATACTCCAAAGCATACATCGGGCCGCCAATCATGTGCCCGCGGTCAGACACCCGGCGGTATTTCACTGCCAGCAGCCCCTCGCCATACTTGGTGGCCATACCGAGAACACCCGTTATCCAACACCATAGCACCGCTCCCGGGCCGCCAAGGGCTATTGCCGTACCCACACCAATAATGTTACCCGTGCCGATAGTAGCCGCAAGAGCCGTGGCTAAAGCACCGAACTGCGAGACGTCACCATCGCCATCCTTATCTTTGGCAACAGACAATTTTATAGCTGTTAAGATTTTACGCTGAGGGAATTTCAATCGAATAGTAAGGTACAAGTGTGTACCTACAAGCAGAATTATCAGAGGATACCCCCACAAGGCCGAGCTGATTTCATCAAGAATATCACTAAACAGTTCCATTGTCTGATTTTGTATTTAAGAAAAATGTAATGATAATATTTTCCGCTTCATTTACCATACCGTTACATAGTATTTGAAGTCAAAAATTTATAATTGCATGCAAAATTACTAAAAATAATAACAATCAGCAACATTTTCATTGATTATTTTTTCCACCTGATTGTTTTTTAATATTTTCTGTTATAATTCGGCACCGGTAATCCAATACAAAATCATCGTTCGCACAGTTTTACAGGAAAACATTATCATCATTACGGTATCCGCGCCATACAGCCACACATAGCCTGACAAAACAAAATAATCCGCAAGGTACGGTAACGTACTCTTGCGGATTATTAACCAAGATAGTTATAACACTGTCTCTTACATCATCAATATCAATCGTTCAGCGGTACAGCGAAATAGCCTTTCTTTGATGTCGGATAAACACCCTGTATGTAAAGCACAGGGTCTTTTGACATAGATGCTTCCTTAACAGCCTTCTGCAGGTCTTCAATATTCTTTATAACAGCGTCATTCGCTTTCTGTATAATGAAGCCCTTAGGTATGCCGGCAGTTGCAAGTGCCCCCTTGTTCAGTTTAATCACCTCTATACCATAACTGATAGAGAGCTGCTGTTTCATGGCATCGCTAACCTCACGGAAGTTCGCTCCCAGCACATCAAGGTCAGCCTGCTTTACAACTCCGGTGTTACCCTGCGCATTTTTCAACGTCAATGAAACAGACTTTGTCTTCTTCTTGTGCACATACGTCAGCGTCACCTTATCACCCGGACGTTTGGTAGCCATCACTTCCTGAAGCATTGCCATAGTGGTAACCTTCTTACCGTCTATGGAAGTTATGACATCACCGGCCTCCAGTCCGGCATCAGCGCCTGCGCCGTCAGCCTCTACACTGTTAATATAAACACCATCGTTAACACCCAAATCAACTTCCTTGTCCTGAGCTTTCTGAGAGTCAATCCATTTACGTGCATCCGTACCTGTTATGCCGAGCAAAGCACGCTGCACCTGGCCATAAGTCTTTATGTCAGACACGACCTTGTTCATGATGGTTGTAGGAATAGCGAAACCATATCCGCTGTAAGAACCGGTCTGACTGTACAGCATTGCGTTGATGCCAACAAGCTCACCCTTGGTGTTTACGAGCGCACCTCCGGAATTACCCGCATTAATGGCTGCGTCCGTCTGTATGAAAGACTCCACTCCATTAGCTCCGAGCGAGCGGGCCTTGGCACTTACTATACCAGCCGTCACGGTAGAGTTAAGATTGAACGGGTTGCCGACAGCCAGCACCCACTCGCCTACCTTCAGTTTGTCTGAGTCGCCTATAGGCAGAGCCGTAAGGTCTTTGGCCGAGATTTTAATCAATGCCAGATCCGTAGTCTTGTCAGTACCCACGATGGTAGCGGAGTATTCACGGTTATCGTTGAGCGTGACAGTAAGCTCATCGGCACCTTCCACCACATGATTGTTGGTCACGATATATCCGTCTGTGGATATAATAACGCCTGAACCGGTAGACTCTTTCTTAGGCGTCTGCACCTGCTGCTGACGCTTGCCCCCTCTGTTGCCGGGGTTACCGAAGAAGCCGAACGGGTCAAAGAAATCGCCAAACGGATCGCTTTGCACGTCAACCGTCTTCACCTTCGAGTTTTGCAGATACTTGATATGAACCACCGCCGGCAGCGCTTTCTCTGCGGCGTATGTCAGATCCACCGGCTGTCCTGCTGCAACCGGAGCGGGATGAGCCGCCTGTGCGTTAATAAAAGCACCGGCGGAGAACACGAGTGATACCACACATAATAATGATAACAGATACTTTGATAAATTCCTCATAGTCGATATTATTTTATTACTTAATTATTACGCTTGAATTAACACAACACACCCACAACAGGCATTTTTTGTTAAAGTGCATATCTATTTCTGATTGCAAATTTATAAGCAAAAAATCTGATACAAAAATTTTTCCATTCCCTTTTTGTTTTTTTTATCAGTTTGGAGCGCCATCTTAACGAGAGTTTATTTTTTCGCCAAGCGCTTTAATAGTTTTTTACGCGTAAAAACAAACCATTTCAGCAGCATACGGACACGGTTCCAACGGTATATAAAACAATCGTCCCGCAAACGCACTGCGATTACATTGTAAAAGCATTGCGTTTACAAGACGATTGCACCGTGATTACACCGCAAAGGCAGTGCGATTACAATATCCTATATTACAAGTTGTTACAAAGACATCAATTCACTTGCTGTTTTTAGTGCCCGTTACCGGCATTATATCCTCACACCCCAACCTTGGCACGCATATACTCCGCCAGCATTTCAGCGGCTCTCTCACCGTCTACACCTGCCGAAACGATACCTCCGGCATAGCCTGCCCCTTCTCCTGCGGGAAACAATCCTTGTAATGTCACATGTTGCAGAGTCTCCGGATTACGGGTAATACGCACCGGCGATGATGTTCTTGTCTCCACACCTATCATCAATGCCTCGTTGGTAAGAAATCCCTTGCGTTGTCTGCCAAATGTTCTGAACCCCTCTTGCAGACGGTGTGTTATACCCTTCGGCATCCAAAAGTGCAACGGAGAGGAAACAATACCGGGTGCATAACTGCTATTCGGCAGGTCATAAGACAGCTTACCGTTCACAAAATCATGCATACGCTGTGCCGGAGCCGTCTGCCGCATATTGCCCTGTTGCCAACAAAGCCGTTCGAGTTCTTCCTGAAAGCGCATAACAGCGAGAGCCTCATGGCCATCATATTGCCCCGATATAGAAAGCGAAGGTACATCATCCGGACGCACTTCCACCACCATACCGCTGTTTGACCACTTTCCGGCACGGTCGCTGGGACTCATACCGTTAACAACTATCTGTTCCTTGTCAGTAGCGGCGGGAATAATAAAGCCTCCCGGACACATACAGAAAGAATATACGCCGCGTCCCTCCACCTGTGTAACGAATGAATATTCCGCAGCTGGCAACCACTGCCCGCGTCCTTTTGGCGAATGGTATTGTATCTGGTCTATCAGCTGTGAAGGATGTTCCAGACGCACGCCAACGGCTATTCCTTTTGCCTCTATACCTATACCGGTATCGGCAAGATACCGGTACACATCGCGGGCAGAATGGCCGGTGGCTAATATAACAGGCCCCGTAAAAGTGAGTTCCATACCAGAAGTCATATCCATGGCCTCACACCCTTTCACAATGTCGCCATGTGTCAGTAGCCGAGTCATCTTTGTCTGAAAATGAACCTCTCCACCACTCTGCAATATCCGCATCCTCATATTCTCTATCACACGCGGCAATTTGTCTGTACCGATATGTGGATGTGCATCCGACAGAATGCTGACAGAAGCTCCGTGCTGACAGAAGACATTGAGTATCTTGTTCACATTACCACGTTTCTTGCTGCGGGTGTATAGCTTTCCGTCAGAATAGGCTCCGGCTCCACCCTCGCCAAAACAATAGTTACTCTCGCTGTCCACCTTCTGCTGTTTCTTGATAAGCGCAAGATTTTTTTTGCGTTCACGCACATTCTTGCCGCGTTCTATAACGATTGGACGCACACCAAGTTCTATAAGGCGCAAAGCAGCAAATAGCCCACAGGGACCGGCACCCACAACCACCGCTTGCGGAGAGTCTGAAACATCCGGATAATGGGTATGTTCATACCCTTCGTCTTGTGGCTGCTCATTAATGAAAGCCCGCAGCGTCAGGTTAATAAAAACCTGACGCTGACGGGCATCTATACTTTTCTTCAACACTCTGACCGCCTTTACGGTTCGCTTGTCGATAGAAAGTTCCTTACTTACATAGTCTGTAATACTCTGTTCGCTATATGCCACCTGAGGCACAACACGTATATGGAGTTCCTTTACCATTTCCTTATACTACTCTCATTTACTTGCCTCAAAATCCTCCAGTACCTCTTTTGACGGTTTCGGAGTATATAAAGACACCACCACAATAGCCACAGCTGACACTATGAAAGCCGGTAGAAGCTCAAACAGATCCCATGCCCCGCCCATAGGACGAACCACATATTTCCATACAAACACCATTATACCGCCGGCAACCATGCCACAAACAGCCCCCTGAAGCGTGGTACGTTTCCAAAACAGCGAACAAAGCATAACAGGACCAAAAGCCGCACCAAAACCAGCCCATGCAAAAGCAACGATATTGAATATACTGTTTTCCGGATTCCATGCCAGATAGATGGCGAAAGCGGCTATTACGGCAATGGTGACGCGTGCAACTAACATTGACATCTTGGCGCTAATCTTAACACCAAGCACATCTTGCAGAATATTTTCGGAAAAACTTGAGGCTGCCGTCAATAGCTGAGAGTCGGCTGTTGACATGGTGCAGGCAAGAATTCCTGCCAACACCACACCGGCAACAAGTGCGGCTATCACACCGTTAGCAGCAAGTACGTTTGACAATTCTATAATCGTACTCTCGGCCTCAGCCGTACTTGCGAATAGGGAAATGATGCCCACTTTGGCCACAGAATATCCTATTATACCTATAGCGATAGCCACAAACATTGAGACAAATACCCAAACAGTGGCAATACGACGAGATAGCGGTATATCCTTCTCGCTCTTTATCGCCATAAAACGAAGCAGAATATGCGGCATACCGAAATATCCCAATCCCCAAGCCATGGTGGAAACAATGGTAAGCCAACTATATGGCTTGGAGCTGCCGGTCTCTACATCGTATACGGAGGTTAAAGACATATAACCCTGCAGACCATTGGCATTATCAAGGACTATACCAACGCCGCCTGCTTCGCTCAACGCGAATACGACAATAATAGCAAGGGCTATAGACATAACAATACTTTGGATGAGGTCTGTGGTTGACACAGCCATAAATCCACCCATGACTGTATAAGAAATGATTATCAATGCTCCAACAAGCATACAAGCATGGTAGTCGTAACCGAACAAGCTGTTGAGCAAAGTGCCAACGGCTTTAAAACCAGCAGCTGTGTACGGTACAAAGAAAACGAGAATGACGATAGCCGAGATACACATTAATATATTATGCCTGTCGTGATAACGCTTGCTGAAGAACTCTGGTATGGTTACCGCATTAACCCTAATAGTATAGCGACGCAAACGGGCGGTGACAAACAACCAGTTGAGATATGTACCTATACCCAATCCGAGAACCGTCCAAAAAGGATCGGCAAGGCCTGTAATAAAAGCTAATCCGGGAATACCCATCAGCAACCACGAACTCATATCGGAGGCCTCAGCGCTCATAGCAGCAACCAAAGGCCCCAACTGTCTGCCACCAAGATAAAACTCTGCGGAGTTGGATGTTTTCTGTCTGCCATAGTAATAGCCTATGTAAATCATAATGACGAGATACGCCACAAAGGAGAAAAGAATCAAAGTCTGTGTCATTTTTCTATAATATTTATTACTTTTAGTCTATATCAGAAACTAATATACGTATGCATTTAACGGCTTTTCCCTCCGTCTAAGCGAAAGGAATGATGCCATTCTCTTTACTTACCCCAGAAATATGTAACGCCAATAGTGGCGGCACGATTACCGGTATGCTGACCGGCTATATCATGATAATTCACTTCTACAAGCCACTGGCGGCCAAAAGTTTTTGAGACCGTAACGTCAGCATAAAAATTTGCCGGAGTATAGAACTCACTGTCGTATGCCTTGCGACTGTTATATAACATGGTAGAAGTCATCTGCCATCCATTATTAAGACTGATCTGGGGAGCAAGTTTAAGAGTAACGAAATTATTATAATCCTTATTATCGGCACCGTAAGAGGTCTTTTGCCAGAAATAGTTAAATCCGGCAGTCACACGAAAAACGTTTTTATGCCAAAAAGCCGTAGCACCAATACCGAGAGTATTATCATGACCAACGGCAAGATCCTGCCGTATATTTTTTACAAGACCGCCAAACACAAAATCTGGTGTACCGTAAGTATATTTCAATTCCGAAACATAGGCTATGCGTTTTTCGTAATCAGGCGTATAAATTTTACCGTCAACGGCATTCATATACTTTGTGTCGCCGCTATTGGCCTGCATGATGAAGTCCTCGAAAACCGGATTATAATAACGACGTGTGAATGTGCCCTGCAAGGTGTTGGCATCATTAAAACGATGATACGCTGTGACTGTATAGGCATGATTGGATGTGGTATGCTCAAACTCTTTATCCAATCGCAGATTATTCACCCAATAATTAAACGTGCGGAAGCGGTCACCAATCATAAATCCCCATTTGCCTATGTTCCAATCCAACTGTACATAACCGTCTTCATAACGTGAACGATTGGTAAAATCGGCAACGACATCAGTCTCGGCACTATAACCGGTCTCCATTCCGGCTGTCATCCAAAGATTGTGACTGATAATAGGAAAACCGAACTCGGCAAGAAAATAAGGATAAGTGGAACGGTTGTGCTGTCCGAGAGTATTGTTACTGTCGTATTCGCCGGCTCCCTGCAACAGGGCATAAGCCCCTGCATCGCTGAGAGAACGGGTATACGCAAACTCAAAACGAGTGCTACGGGAATAGTCCGCAGCAGAGAATGAAGCCCTATTGCGGTTATATGACTGCACGAAATCAAGTTCAAGATTGTCTTTTGGGGTTATATCCCACACCATATTAATTTTGGCACCCTCATGAGAACCGTGATTTGTGATATCATTATCGTTCTTTGTACGTTGTATGTATCCCTCGGCCATTCCTAAAAGACGGATATTATTCTGCTGATGCAACGCATTGACAAAAGCCGAAGCACCACCGTATGTATCACCTGTAAGAGCAACACGTCCACCGATGCCATTGTCTGTCTTACGCAGTTTAATATCTATCACCTGTTTCAAGCCACCACATCCCTTCAACACACCGGGATTTTGGCACACCTTTATTTTATCTATCTCACGGGCTCTTAACGTATTCAGGAAGATATTGTAGTTCATTCCGTACTCTATATTGTCTATACGCAAAGCAAAACGACCGTAAAGATCAGCAAAAGGGTCTCCGCCAATAACGTTATTACCATCAAGCGTAATAACCTCCGGACACATCATAAACACTTCCAAAAGCGTTTCGTCACCATCAAGATTCATTTCTGATACATTAATAATGTAACGATCACCAAGGTGTTCAACAACAGCAGCTTCAGAAACTGTAACCGAAAACAGAACACAAAACGAGAGGAACAGTCTGTTTCTCACTTGTTTAATATTTCTAATCATTTCTTAAAATGTATTTGTTTAATGTTTGCAAAGGTAGCAAAAAAAAGCGAAAAAGAAATTATGTTATATAAAAAAAGTGTAAATTTGCAGGGATTTCTCAATCTAACATCAATATAAACATGACACAAGACAAACGAAAAGTTGCGGTCTTTGACTTTGACGGCACGCTGACAACTAAAGACACACTACTAATGTTCATACGTTTTGCCGCCGGTACACAACGATTTCTAATTGGTTTTATGCTGTTCTCTCCAATAATTATCTTTACCAAATTAGGAATGTTTGACAATCACCGGTGCAAAGAGAAAGTATTTTCATGGTTTTTCAAAGGCATGAAATATGATGAATTTGAGGAACTCGGCCGCCGTTTCTGTAGCAAATTGAAAAACGTGGCAAGAGCATCAACCACACAAGCACTGGCAAAACACAGGCAACAAGGGGACACCGTATACGTGATTAGCGCAAGCATTGAAGAATGGGTACGCCCATATTGCGAGACACTTGGCGTAAACAGAGTGCAGGCTACCCAAGTGGAAAAAGACAAAAATGGTGTACTGACCGGACGTTTTGCCTCGCATAATTGTTACGGTGAAGAAAAGGTCAAACGACTATTGGCGGTAGAACCGGATAGAGAAACATACCATCTGACGGCGTATGGTGACAGCAAAGGTGACCTTGCGATGTTCGCTCTCGCTGACGAGTACACAAAAATATAAGAACACGGCATTCAAAAAGCGGCAAAAACAACAATTTATAACTAAACGAACAAAAAAAGTTACGAATTATTTGCGCATTCCAAGAAAAGTTATTATCTTTGCGTCCGATTTTAGAATTGGTGTGTATACATCACCAACAAACAAATAAAACATAACAATGACAAACAATAACATTATAAGCCGCATTATTACAGGTCTTCTCCTTCTACGAAAGAGAGGAAGTGATAAGGTGTGCCTATAAATGTAACGGATAGACAGTAAAAGCCTTTTTCACTTCCTCAGACGGAAGCGGAGAAGGCTTTTTGTTTTATATAACAGTAAAGTAGAAATAAACATTTATACATTTTATAATTATGGCAGATAGATTGTACATTTTCGACACCACCCTCAGAGACGGTGAACAGGTACCGGGTTGTCAGCTCAACACCATCGAGAAGATACAGGTGGCAAAGGCATTGGAACAACTCGGTGTCGATGTCATTGAGGCAGGTTTCCCTATTTCGAGTCCGGGCGATTTCAATTCGGTAATAGAAATCTCAAAGGCTGTTACATGGCCGACAATCTGCGCACTGACACGCGCCGTGGAAAAAGACATTGACTGTGCCGCCGAAGCACTGCAATATGCCAAGCATAAGCGTATACACACGGGCATAGGCACCAGCGATTCGCACATAAAATACAAATTCAACTCCAACCGCGAAGAAATTATCGAGCGAGCAGTGCGTGCCGTAAAGTATGCAAAACAATACGTTGAAGACGTAGAATTTTATGCAGAAGACGCAGGACGTACAGACAATGAATATCTTGCACGTGTCATAGATGCCGTAACCAAAGCCGGTGCCACAGTCTGCAACATTCCTGACACCACCGGTTTCAGGCTGCCGGGAGAATATGAAGAAAAGATAAGATACCTTTATGAGCATGTTGATGCCTTTGCCGCCGGAAAGTCTATCCTTTCCACACACTGTCACAACGACCTCGGTATGGCAACAGCCAACACTGTGGCAGGAGTGCTTGGAGGCGCACGTCAGGTAGAGGTTACTATCAACGGTATTGGCGAACGTGCCGGAAACACATCGCTTGAAGAAATAGCAATGATATTCAAGACACACGCCGATCTGGGCATTGAGACAAACATCAACACTCAGCGCATCTGGCCTACCAGCCGTATGGTGTCATCTCTCATGAATATGCCGGTACAACCAAACAAGGCTATTGTGGGAAAGAATGCGTTCTCGCACTCAAGCGGCATTCACCAAGACGGTGTATTGAAGAACGTAAGCACGTATGAGATAATGGATCCTAAGGACGTTGGTATCGATGAGAATGCCATTGTACTGACAGCACGCTCCGGACGCGCAGCCCTTAAACACCGTCTTCACATTCTCGGCATAGACATAGATCAAGAGAAACTCGACAAGCTATACGAGAAATTCCTACAGATGGCTGACAAGAAAAAACAATTAGGCGATGAAGACCTGCTTGTACTCGCAGGTGTATCCACATCTTCTGACAACGCACTCGTGCAGCTTGAGAACCTACAGGTTACCAGTGGCAAGGGAGTAACGCCTATAGCGGCCATGCGACTGAAAGTGGCTAACGAGATATTCGAGGCGGCAGCAACAGGCAATGGCCCTGTAGACGCATCCATAAAGGCCCTGAAACAGATTATACACCGTCAGATGGAACTGAAGGAGCTTACCATACAGGCTATATCAAAAGGTTCTGATGATCTCTGCAAGGTACACATGCAGGTAGAACACGAAGGCGCGATGTACTATGGTTTCGGCTCAAATACAGACATTGTGACTGCCAGCGTCGAGGCTTATATCGACTGTATAAACAAGTTCAAAGTAGCACAATTATAATATTTCAAAAACAAACAAAAATCCGATGAATACTTTATTTGACAAAATCTGGGACAAACACATTGTACAGACAGTGGAAGACGGTCCCACACAATTGTATATCGACCGCTTATATTGCCATGAGGTTACGACACCACAGGCATTCGACACTCTCCGTGACAAAGGAATAAAGGTTTTCCGTCCGGATCATGTTGTGGCAATGCCGGACCACAATACACCGTCAGACCAACAGGAAGTAATCAACGACCCGGTAGGACGTAAGCAGGTAGAGACTCTGAAAGCAAACTGCGCAGAGTTTGGCATCAAGCATTTTGCAATGGGAACGAAAGATAATGGCATAATCCACGTGGTTGGCCCGGAGAAAGGTCTTTCACTCCCCGGCATGACAATAGTATGCGGTGACTCACACACTTCAACCCACGGTGCCGTAGGTGCCCTCGCTATGGGTATAGGAACATCGGAAGTGGCACAGGTGCTTGCATCAGAGACGATATTGCAATCCAAGCCTAAGTCTATGCGCATAAACATTGAAGGCACACTGCAGCCCGGTGTTACCGCCAAGGATGTTGCCCTCTATATAATGGCGCAGATGACCACTTCGGGCGCAACCGGTTACGTTGTGGAATACGCAGGCTCCACCATACGCAACATGTCAATGGAAGGACGCCTCACATTGTCCAACCTTTCAATAGAGATGGGTTCACGAGCAGGAATAATAGCCCCTGACGAGACGACTTTCGCATACCTCAAAGGCAGAGAGTACGCACCTAAAGGCGAGGATTGGGACAAGGCGGTAGAATACTGGAAGACATTGAAGAGCGATGACAACGCCGTATTCGACAAGGAAGTTACCTATCACGCAGAAGACATAGCACCACGCATAACATATGGTACAAACCCGGGAGCGGGCATAGCCATTGACGGTACAATACCGACATTAGAATCCGTATCTGATGAGGAAAAGGCACAACTGCAGGCACAACTTGACTATATGCAATTCAAACCGGGAGAGAAACTGGAAGGCCATCCGATAGACTACGTTTTCCTCGGAGCATGCACCAACGGACGCATTGAAGATTTCCGCGCCTTTGCTTCTATCGTAAAAGGTAAGAAAAAGGCAGACAACGTAGTAGCATGGCTCGTACCGGGTTCTTGGCTTGTGCGCCAACAGATAATAGATGAAGGCATTGACAAAATACTCGAAGAAGCCGGTTTTGAACTTCGCCTGCCATCATGTTCTTCATGTTTGGCTATGAATCCGGACAAAGTGCCGGCCGGCAAACTTTCAATATCCACCAGCAACCGTAACTTCGTTGGCCGTCAGGGACCGGGCGCACGCACAGTTTTGGCCAGCCCGCTCACAGTAGCGGCATCCGCCATAACAGGTGTTATAACCGACCCAAGAAAGATTTAACATTATAGGATTAAAGGATAATACTATCGCCACGGCGACAATTCAATCTATCCAACAACAAATATACATCATGGCTAAACAGAAATTTAACATAATAAAATCTACTTGCTTGCCAATAGCAATAGACAACTGTAACACCGACCTTATCATACCTGCGCGTTACCTGGCCTCCACAACACGAGACCCGAAGTTCTTCGGCGATGCTTTCATGCATGATTTACGCTTTGACGCAGACGGAAACGCCATCAATGATTTCGTACTCAACAAACCTGAGTTCTCCGCAACACCAAGCGAAGGTATAAATCAGATTATCGTTGGCGGAAAGAACTGGGGTTCCGGCTCTTCACGAGAGCATGCAGCATGGGCCATAGCAGGCTACGGTGTACGTGTGGTAATATCATCATCATTCGCTGATATTCACCGTAACAACCTTTTAAACTGTTTCGTGCTCCCAGTAATAGTTACTCCTGAGTTTCAAGCGGAACTGTTCGACAGCATAGCAAAAGACCCGAAAACAGTCGTAACTGTAGATGTTCCTAACCAGACTGTCACCAACGAGGCAACAGGTAACACTCTGAAATTCGAGATAAACGGTTACAAGAAGTATTGTCTTGAAAACGCTCTCGACGACATTGACTTCCTTCTTGAAAACCAAGGCAAAATAGAAGATTGGGAGAACAAACAGAAATGAACACCATCGAGATAATGGATTCAACACTCCGTGACGGTGAACAGACCAACGGAGTGTCATTCCTGCCACATGAGAAACTGAGCATTGCGCGCATGCTGCTGCGAGATGTAAAGGCGGATCGTATAGAAGTGGCCTCAGCAAGAGTGTCAGAAGGTGAGAAGGATGCTGTTAAAATGGTATGCCGCTACGCTAGACAACTGAACAGACTCAATGCCGTAGAGGTATTGGGATTCGTGGATGGCAACAAGTCCGTGGATTGGATATGCGACTGTGGCGGTACTGTCATAAACCTATTGAGCAAAGGGTCGCGCAAACACTGCATACACCAGTTGAACAAAACGCCCGATGAACACATTGAGGACATAAAGAAGACTATCGCCTATGCGCATTCAAAGAATATAAGCGTAAATCTCTATCTCGAGGACTGGAGCAACGGTATGAAAGATTCACCGGAATATGTCTACCACATGGTGGAGGCATTGCAGGGAGAAGGCATTACACGTTTCATGTTACCAGATACACTTGGCGTTCTGACACCTGAGCAAACCGGACGCTTCTTCGCTGATATGACAACACGTTTCCCTACACTGCATTTCGACTTCCACTCACATAATGACTATGATCTTGCAGTCGGAAACTCACTGGCAGCAGCAATGAATGGCGCAAAAGGATTACACTGCACAGTAAACGGACTCGGTGAACGCTGCGGAAACGCGCCACTTGCCTCCGTACAAGCAGTGCTTCGGGATCAGTGTGGTATAGAAACCAATATACAAGAGGATATGCTCAATGAGATAAGCCATCTTGTTGAGGGATATTCTGGCATAGCCATAGCCGCGAACCAGCCTATTGTTGGCGAAAACGTCTTTACACAAGTTGCAGGAGTGCATGCTGACGGAGACAATAAGCACAATCTCTATTGTAACGCACTCGTACCTGAACGCTTTGGCCGTAAGCGAGAATACGCTCTCGGAAAGAACTCTGGCAAAGCCAACATTGAACGCAACCTTCAAGAACTTGGATTGGAGTTGACACCGGAACAGACTAAGCGCGTAACAAAGCGAATAACCGAACTGGGCGACAGAAAAGCACTTGTAACACAAGACGATCTTCCATTCATAGTAGCCGATGTACTGAAGCACTCCGCACCGGAGGAGCGTATAAAACTGAAAGGCTATATGGTTGGCCTCTCTTATGGGCTGAAACCGCATGCATGCATAAAGATAGAGATAGACGGAATGCGGTTTGAGGCAGACGCAACAGGTGACGGACAATATGACGCATTTGTCAAAGCATTGCGAAATATATACCGCAAAACACTTGGAAGAACGTTCCCGATGTTGGAGAACTACACAGTATCAATACCACCGGGAGGTCGTACCGACGCACTTGTGCAGACACAAATCATCTGGCGAATGAAAGACGGAAAGGTATTACGTACAAGGGCACTTGACGCAGACCAAATAGAGGCAGCAATAAAAGCTACGATTAAAATGCTCAACCAGATAGAGGAGGATTATCCGGAAACGGTAAAGGAAATAATGGAAAGGCTGCCAACACAAAATGCACAATAACCTTTTCAAGGAACAACACATTTATTCTCTCCCGACAACAATATTTGTTGTCGGGAGAGTTTTTATGATACTGTGTTAAAAACATTTTTTATATATACTGTTTTGACACACATTATTGCGACGAGTTATACCGAACCAGCATATACTGTGTGTAACACAACTGCAATAGCAAGCGACAGATTGCCTAATCTCCCCCCAATAACACTTTGCAACCAATATGCAACTTTTACTAACACTTTGATTTTCCCTTCCCATCGAGAGCGCGATATTCTGAAAAATATTAACCACGGGACGAAAATATCGCAAAAACTAAGCAAAATGTATATTATTATTCTACAAGCATTTACAAAAACAAGGGCAAAAATATGGTCCTTAAAACCGCCAAAAGAGAACTATTTGAGCCGCAAACGTTATCAGATCGCATTACAAACGCTATTGAATGATTGCGCGAAAGCTACCTGATTGTTGTGCTAAAGTAGCCTGATTACAATGATTTTTGCATTCAATTGGATTTTCAAGCGGCAAAAACGCCGTGTAATGCCTCTTCAACAATCTATTTTTCATTTTTTGATCGACACTTTTCAAAAAGCAAATTATAAGCAAAACGGCTAAAATCCGAACATACTGTCAATCTCTCCACAAGCTTGGATGTGGTACTCTTCATGATGTTTGTAATGCCAACCGATTATGCTTCCGCAATACACGCTACGACGGTTCGATAACATCATCAAACTTATTCACCTTATTAATATATACAAAAGGGAGATATTCTTTGGTGTTACATATTTTTTTTCGTAACTTTGCGGTTGTTTTTCATGTAAATGTGTAGTCAGGAGATGAGTTTGGAGCAAGGAATATTGAAACGTTCGGAGCTGCTTTTAGGCAAGGAAATGATGAGACGTCTCGCCTCACTGAGGGTTATAATCTTCGGTGTCGGTGGCGTTGGGTCATGGTGTGCGGAGAGTCTTGTACGCTCCGGGGTGACACACCTGACACTTGTTGACAGTGACCGTGTCTGCATAACGAACATTAACAGGCAGGACATGGCAACGACAGCAACCATAGGGCGTGTTAAAGTAGAGGCTATGAGAGAACGCCTGCTGAGCATAAACCCCTCGGCACTGATTGAGGCGCGACAGGAAATCTTCTGCGAAGCCACGGCCGCCGGGTTTGACTTAAACAGCTATGACTTTGTTATAGATGCCATAGACTCGCTGAAAGATAAGGTGCTGCTGATAGAAACGGCGTGCCGCAGCACAGCGCAGCTATTCTCGTCGATGGGCGCCGCACTGAAGATAGACCCCACCCGCATAAAGGTGGCGGAGTTTTGGAGGGTTGAGGGCTGCCCACTGGCCCGTGCCTTGCGCTTGCAGTTCAAGAAGTTGAAGCGCAAACCCGCACGGAAATTCTTGTGTGTTTATAGCGACGAACTAATAGAGAACAGGGGGCATAACGCTTCCTGCGGCACAGAGGAGTGTCTCTGCACCGCCGCTGCGACATCCGGCGACAATACCACGGCGGAGAACCAATACCATTTTACGAACAAACGACAGCCCAACGGGTCGCTGATGCACATTACAGCCATATTCGGGCTGACCTTAGCGGGGTTAGTTCTAAAGGATATATATGCAGAAACAGAGCATTGTAGTTAAAAATACTTAATTAAAGAACACCGCAAGTATCTTTTCTTGCTCAATTCAGAAAAATATAGTAATTTTGCACACTGTTTGGAATAAGTATCAATTAACGGACTTAAAAAAGTAAGATAGCAATGTCTAAAATTTGTCAAATTACCGGCAAAAAGGCAATGATCGGTAACAACGTTTCACACTCAAAGCATCGCACAAAGCGCACTTTTGATGTGAACCTTTTCACCAAGAAGTTCTTCTATGTTGAAGAAGACTGCTGGATCAGCCTCAAGATTTCAGCCGCAGGCCTCCGCATGATTAACAAGGTAGGTCTTGACGCAGCTCTTAAGCAAGCTGTAAGCAAAGGTTATGTAGATTGGAAGGATATTAAAGTAATAGGAGAATAAAAACACTATGGCAAAAAAAGCAAAAGGAAACCGTGTACAGGTAATACTTGAATGCACGGAGATAAAGAACAGCGGTTTGCCAGGTACAAGCCGTTACGTTACTACCAAGAATCGCAAGAACACTCCGGAGCGTCTTGAGTTGATGAAATACAACCCAATCTTGAAGAAGATGACACTCCACAAGGAGATTAAGTAATCCAACTTATAAAATCAAAGCAGAACTATGGCAAAGAAAACCGTCGCCACCCTCCACGAAGGTTCAAAGGATGGGCGTGCATACAGCAAGGTCATCAAGATGGTGAAGAGCCCAAAGACGGGTGCTTACATCTTTGATGAAAAAATGGTTCCTAATGAGGACGTACAGGCTTTCTTCAAGTAATCCTTGGCGAAAAGCATTACATAAACAAACGAAAAGATGTTGCATGCGTTTTTATAAAACTCGTGCAACATCTTTTCGTTTGTTATAATACAACGGCTTAACCATACCTTATATTAATATAATATATGCAAAACTTCAAAGTTGTCATAGTAGAAGATGTGCCACTGGAAATGAAAGGCACAGAGGGACTGCTCAAGTCAGAAGTACCCGAAGCTGAGATAATAGGCACAGCACAAACAGAGAGCGAGTATTTCAAGCTCATGCGCACAGCTGAACCGGATTTGGTACTGCTTGATCTCGGTCTGCAAGGCAGCACAACAGTAGGCGTAGAGTTATGCAGACAGACAAAAGCAAGCAACAGAAAGATTAAAGTTCTGGTGTTCACCGGTGAACTACTCAATGAGAAACTATGGGTAGACGTACTTGATGCCGGCGCCGATGGTATTATATTAAAAACAGGCGAAATGCTGACCCGTACCGATGTAATGAACGTTATGCACGGCAAGAGATACGTATTCAACCAACCTATAATGGAAGTGATAGTGGATAACTTCCGCCGCAACATAACGGGAGAAATAATGAAGCGTGAGGCTTCCATCGGCTACGATATTGATGAATACGACGAACGTTTCTTAAGGCACCTTGCACTCGGCTATACCAAAGAACAGATAACCAACCTACGTGGTATGCCATTCGGCGTAAAGAGTCTTGAAAAGAGACAAGCAGAACTTGTACAAAAACTATTTACAGAAAACAAAGGCAAACAAAGCGTGAATGCAGTAAGACTCGTAACGAGAGCATTCCAGTTACACATACTTGATCCTGAGAATTTAGAGCCAGACGAAGAGTAGAAAGAACGAAAAACTTACAATTTATCATCAAAAGGCGATAAAGTTATAACAATTTCAAAGAAAAAGCGCTTTTTATTTTGAAATTCAAAGAAAAAAGTGTAATTTTGCGTAATTTTACGAAAAAGACAGATTTTCAATAGCAGTACGATACGGTTTTGAACCGTTTCTAATTGTCTTACAACATAAAAACAAACCATTAAAAGACTTACATATATTATGAAACATCAGCTTCGCAGCGCTGTCTGCACAGAAGGACGCCGTATGGCAGGAGCACGCGCTCTATGGGTCGCTAACGGCATGAAGAGAGAACAATTCGGTAAGCCTATAATCGCTATCGTCAATTCTTTCACACAGTTTGTGCCAGGTCACACCCATTTGCATGAGGCCGGTCAGATTGTGAAAGCAGAAATAGAGAAATTGGGTTGCTATGCCGCCGAATTCAATACCATAGCCATTGACGATGGAATTGCCATGGGACACGACGGAATGTTATACTCTTTGCCTTCACGAGACATCATAGCTGACTCTGTGGAATATATGTGTAATGCACACAAGGCTGACGCCATGATATGCATATCCAACTGCGATAAGATTACCCCAGGAATGCTTATGGCGGCCATGCGTCTCAATATCCCTGCGGTATTTGTCAGCGGTGGCCCTATGGAAGCCGGCGTTTATAAAGGAGAGAACCTTGACCTTATAGCCGCCATGATAAAGGGTGCGGACAAGACTGTCAGCGATGAGGAATTGGCCGAGGTCGAAAACCGTGCATGTCCCGGATGCGGTTGTTGCTCAGGAATGTTCACAGCCAACTCTATGAACAATCTGACAGAAGCCATTGGCCTGTCCCTTCCAGGCAACGGTACAATACTTGCGACACACGTAAACCGCAAGCAGCTCATGAAAGACGCCGCCAAACAAATAGTAAAGAACGCCCTTGCTTATTATGAAAATGGTGATGAATCAGTATTGCCCCGCAGCATAGCCACACGCACAGCGTTCCTTAACGCCATGACACTCGACATAGCTATGGGAGCATCAACAAATACTGTATTACACCTGTTGGCTGTAGCGCAAGAGGCTGAGGTGGATTTTACAATGAAAGACATTGACAGCCTATCACGCAAGACTCCATTCCTATGCAAATTGGCTCCAAACTCACAAAAATACTCAGTACAGGAGTGTGGTCGCGCCGGTGGCATGATGGGACTTCTCGGCGAATTGGCAAAAGGAGGCTTGATAGACACCAACGTAAAGAGAGTAAACGGACACACTTTAGCAGAAGACATTGAGAAATATTCTATTCTCAAAAATGACATTGACCCAGAAGCAAAACGTATATACTCCAGTGCTCCGGCAGGTAAATTCTGCAACCAACTTGGAGTACAGGATACGAATTACGAATCTCTCGACACCGACCGCACAAACGGTTGCATACGCGACATAGAACACGCATACACCAAAGACGGTGGTATGGCGATACTTTTCGGTAACATAGCACAGGACGGTTGTGTGGTAAAGACTGCCGGTGTGGACGAGTCTATCTGGAAATTCTCCGGTCCGGCTGTAGTATTCGACTCACAAGACGATGCTTGTGAAGGCATACTTGGAGGCAAAGTGAAGAAAGGCGATGTGGTAGTGATAACCCACGAAGGCCCCAAAGGTGGCCCCGGTATGCAGGAAATGCTCTACCCTACCTCCTACATCAAGTCTATGCACATGGGCAAAGAGTGTGCCCTCATTACCGATGGTCGCTTCTCCGGAGGAACATCAGGGCTTTCTATTGGCCACATATCACCAGAAGCAGCAAGCGGTGGCAACATAGGCAAGATTATAGACGGTGACATTATAGAGATAGACATACCGAACCGTTCTATAAATGTAAAACTATCAGACGAAGAATTGGCAGCTCGCCCACAGCAACCATTAAAGCGTAACAGAGTGGTATCCAAAGCTCTTAGAGCCTATGCACAGTCTGTAACCTCTGCAGACAAAGGCGGAGTAAGGAAAATAGATTAACGAAAATATTGTTTATGAAGAAAATAACAGGTGCAGAGGCATTGATGCTATCATTGAAAGCTGAGGGTGTAAAGACGATATTCGGCTATCCCGGAGGTAGCATCATGCCTACCTATGATGCATTATACGACTATACGAGAGGTGAAAAGAAAGCATTCGACCATATTCTCGTAAGACATGAACAGGCTGCAGCACATGCGGCAGAAGGCTACGCCAGAGTAAGCGGCAATGTAGGCGTTACGCTTGTAACATCAGGACCTGGTGTCACAAACACCCTAACAGGTGTTGCTGACGCCATGATGGACTCCACCCCTATTGTAGTCATAGCAGGACAGGTGGCTACAGGAGTATTAGGCTCTGACGCATTTCAAGAGGTTGATCTCGTATCTGTAAGTCAACCGATAACAAAATGGGCCTATCAGATACGTCGGGCAGAAGACATTGCATGGGCAATAAGCCGTGCTTTCTACATAGCCAAGAGTGGACGCCCCGGCCCGGTGGTATTGGATTTCACCAAGAACGCGCAAACACAGTTGTTTGAATATCAACCTACAAAAGTCGATTTCATAAGAAGTTACGTTCCAAACAACGTACCTTCAGAAGACATAATAAAAGCGGCAGCAGAGTTGATTAACAATGCCAAGAAGCCATTGGCACTCATTGGACAAGGCGTAGAGCTTGGCAATGCACATAATGAGCTATTAGAATTTCTTGAAAAAGCAGACATACCGGCAGGCCGTACACTGATGGGTCTATCGGCATTGCCAACCAATCACAGACTTAATATGGGCATGTTGGGCATGCACGGTTCTTATGCTGTAAACAAAAAGGAGCAGGAAGCCGATGTACTCATAGCCATAGGCATGCGTTTCTCTGACCGTGTAACGGGCGATTTAAGCCGCTATGCCAAGCAAGCAAAGGTCATTCATCTGGACATTGATCCATCTGAAATAGACAAAAACGTCAAGACGACAGTGGCGTTAATAGGTGATTGCAAAACGACCCTGCCGGCATTGACAGCATACGTCAACAAAGCAGAGCATACTGAATGGCAAGAATCTTTCAAGCCTCTGATACAACAAGAGACAGATAACGTCATCATACCAGCCACACAACCGGCATCCGGCCAACTGCTCATGGGCGAGGTGGTAAACAACGTTACCTTAGCTACTAACAATGAGGCCATACTCGTGACTGACGTTGGTCAGAATCAGATGATGTCCGCACGTTATTTCAAGTACACCAAGAGCCGCTCTATTGTGACATCCGGCGGTCTCGGCACAATGGGATACGGTCTTCCGGCCGCCATGGGAGCCACTTATGGCTCTCCGGAGCGCACGGTATGTTGCTTTATGGGCGACGGTGGCCTGCAGATGGTCATACAAGAGTTGGGCACAATAATGGAATATCACATTCCTGTGAAGATGATATTGATGAACAATAACTTCCTTGGTAACGTCAGACAATGGCAGGATATGTTCTTCAACCACAAACGTTCATTCACCCCTATGACCAATCCCGATTTCAGCAAAGTGGCCGAAGCTTACGGAATACCATACCGTCGTGTGGCTGAACGCAATGAGTTGGCCGAAGCAATACAGGAAATGCTGAACACAGACGGCCCATTCCTGCTGGAGACCATCATCAAACCAGATGCCAATGTTGAACCTATGACGGCTCCGGGAAAGGCTGTGGATGAGATGATACTGAACATAGAGTGCTAAATATCAAGGCCCAACAAACATCTAAACGATATAAATTTTATTCAGGAAGAAATAAATCTAAATAGCAGAAAACAGAGAATGGAGCAAGATACTAAAAGTTGTCGCACCCCAAACAACAACCCTGCAGAAGAGGAACAGAATGCCTCTACATTATATACACTGCAGGTATATACAGAGAACATTGCCGGCATACTCAACCAAATCACCGGTGTTTTCACACGCAGACAGATAAACATAGAGTCCCTCAACGTCTCTCCGTCAAGCATAAAAGGTGTCCATAAATACACCATAACGACATATAGTGATGAGGAGACAATAAAGAAGGTGGTTAAACAGATAGAGAAAAAGATAGACGTAGTGAAGGCTCACTACTATATTAACAGCGAGCTGTTTCTCGTAGAGGTTGCCTTGTTCAAGATCTCCACACCCGTCATGATGGCTAACGCCGAACTGTCGAAAGCCATACGCCATGCCAACGCACGTATCACGGAAGTAAACGAGACATTCTGTATAGTGGTATGTCAAGGTACAACAGACCATATCATAGACCTGTTCCACCAGTTGAACAAAATACCTGACAGCATATTGCAATTTACACGCTCCGGCCGCATCGCCGTTACACGCAACTGTCAGGAAGAGGTCAGCCGCTTCCTGCACGAGCGCGGAGAGTCCATGTAGCCATCATATTAGCATAAAGGCATAACAATCGCTTCATCATGACAGAAAAAACGACTAAATGTTTATGTACGGCGGATGCGTTCCATTGTGACTTCAGACATGAATTGTGCATCGGTCACCTTGGCAACAATATGCTGAATGCAGCCGATATACACTCCACAACGCGCAATTTCGGAATGTCATACCTCAATACCATCAACAAGACATGGGTATTGTCAAGGTTGGCTATAGAGTTGTACGATGTGCCAAAGGAACATGAAGAGTTCGTGATTGAAACATGGGTGGAGAATGCCATGAAATATTTCACCAAACGTAACTGGGCAATCTATTCACCCGATGGTAAGACATTATATGGTCATGGCAAAAGCATCTGGGCGATGATAGACACCGTGACACGTGAGCCTCAAGACATTCTTGCCGTCAATGAAGGCAAGATAAAGGAATATCTATTCCCGGAAAAGAGCTGTGACATAAAAGATGTATCAAGAGTCACCACTCCAAAGATGACGGACTATACGGAGTTTACGGTCAGATATAGCGACATAGACGTGAACGGACACTGTAACTCAATAAAGTACATTGACCATGTCATGGACACATTCAGCCGCGAATATCTCACGGAATACCGACTGCACAGATTAGAAATAGCCTATGTCGCGGAAGGTCATTGGGGCGATACCATACGTATTTACCACCTCTCCGAAGACACTCAACATTACTTCAGACTCACAAAGCAAGAAGATAATGACAACGAGGTGGAACTATGCAGGCTCAAAGTGTTTTTTAATAGAAAAAACTTGCATGATTCAGAAAGAATCACTACCTTTGCATCTTGAAATAATCAATTGACAGTTATAAACAAAACAACTTTATAAAATTTTACAGAAATGGCAAAAATGAATTTTGGTGGCGTTATCGAAGAGGTAATGACACGTGAAGAATTCCCATTGGAGAAGGCTCGTGAGATACTTAAAGACGAGACAATCGCAGTTATCGGTTATGGTGTTCAGGGTCCCGGTCAGGCTTGTAACCTGCGCGACAACGGTTTCAACGTTATCGTTGGCCAGCGTCAGGGCAAGACTTATGAAAAGGCAATCAACGACGGTTGGGTTCCGGGTGAGACTCTTTTCTCTATCGAAGAGGCAGCCGAGAAGGGTACTATCGTTATGTGTCTGCTCTCTGACGCTGCTGTTATGTCTGTATGGCCAACACTGAAGAAGTACCTCACCGCCGGTAAAGCACTGTACTTCTCTCACGGTTTCGCCATCACATGGTCAGACCGCACCGGTTGTGTACCTCCAACAGACATCGATGTTATAATGGTTGCACCTAAGGGTTCAGGTACATCTCTTCGTACCATGTTCCTTGAGGGTCGTGGTCTCAACTCTTCATACGCCATCTACAACGACGCTACCGGCAAGGCTCTTGAGCGTACTCTCGCCCTCGGCATCGGTATCGGTTCAGGATATCTCTTTGAAACCACTTTCCAGCGTGAGGCAACTTCAGACCTTACGGGTGAGCGCGGTTCACTCATGGGTGCCATTCAGGGTCTGTTACTCGCCCAGTATGAGGTTCTCCGTGAGAACGGTCACACACCTTCAGAGGCTTTCAACGAAACAGTAGAGGAGTTGACACAGTCACTCATGCCGCTATTCGCTGCAAAGGGTATGGACTGGATGTATGCTAACTGCTCAACAACCGCACAGCGTGGTGCCCTCGACTGGATGGGTCCTTTCCACGATGCTTGCAAGCCTGTAGTAGAAAAGCTCTATGCTTCTGTTAAATCCGGTAACGAGGCTCAGATCTCTATCGACGCAAACTCAAAGCCGGACTACCGTGTTGGTCTTGAGAAAGAACTCGCAGCTCTCCGCGAATCAGAGATGTGGCGCACAGCAGAGACTGTACGTCAGCTCCGTCCGGAGAACAATTAATACGTTCTGACGTTTCAATCAGAAACCAAAACAATAAGTATTATATATAAAAGGTGTATCGACACGATTGTCGGTACACCTTTTATTTTTTTGTATATTTACCTGATAAAAATACGGCATTGCGCCACAAAAGGCAAGATTGCAACTCAGTTGCAAGAATAAAGCAATACCTTTGCACACGAAAAATGACAAAAGCGTTGGTCACACCATCGACAATCATTAACATTAACAAACAAGCACACAATAAAACAGTGATAAAAATATCAGTCAACCCCTCAATGATTCTTGACTTTAATAATTAAACACACAATAAAACAATGAATGAAATTCTCAATCTGGTGAACATGATGTCACCCTATCTCCTGCTCGGTTTCCTGTTTGCAGGCATTCTTCACGCCTTCATTCCCGGTGCCGTCTACAGCCGTTACCTTTCCGGTCACGGTTTCCGCTCCGTCTTCTATGCCACCCTTCTCGGCATACCTCTGCCGCTATGCTCATGCGGTGTCATACCCACCGCAATGTCATTGCGCAAAGAAGGCGCAAGCAAAGGCGCTACAATATCATTCCTTATAGCCACCCCTGAGACAGGGGTAGACTCCATTGCCGCCACCTACTCACTCATGGGACTTCCGTTTGCTATCGTGCGCCCCATAACCGCTTTCTTTACCTCACTTATGGCCGGCCAGATTGTCAACATCTTTGACAAATCACCATCTGTCGCCACCACCGTCAATACAGGCTCACAGCATACAGAAACAGGCAGTACCTGCTGTCAAAATGACGAACATCAGTCGTCCACCTTTATAGGAAAGGTAAAAGAAGCCCTTACATACGGCTATGTAGACATGCTCGGCGACATAGGCAAATGGCTGTTGATAGGTCTGTTAGTGGCAGGACTGATAACGGTATTCGTTCCCGACACGTTCTTTGAAACATTCAAGGGAAACACATTCCTCAGCATGCTTCTGGTACTATGCATAGCCATTCCCATGTACGTATGCGCCACAGGCAGCATCCCCATCGCCGTGGCTCTGATAATGAAAGGTCTCACTCCCGGTGCCGCATTAGTATTACTCATGGCGGGTCCCGCCTGCAACATGGCCTCAATACTGGTAATAAACAAAGTACTCGGACGCAAGACGCTATGTCTCTATCTTGCCTCTATCGTAACCGGAGCAATCGTTGCCGGTACAATCATAGACCAATTACCGTCAGAATGGTTCATGCCAACACTAATGTCGTCAGCGTGCTGTGCAGAAAAACACACATCATGGCTCAACTACGGCAGCACCATTCTGCTCTGCATATTGTTCATCAATGTATTATGGCGCCGCATGAGACACAAGTATTCCCAATGCCATTGCCATGAACATCACACTAATAGTGCTACAGACCAAAACCAAAACACATCAAATATCAATAACAACATGACAGAATTTTACATTAAGGGAATGAATTGTTCCCACTGCCAAAGCAATGCTACGAAAGCATTAAAGGCATTACCGGGTGTTACTGACGCCACAGTAGACCTCACAACAGGCAAAGCACAGGTATACGGCACCACATCAATGGATGCGATAAAGGAGGCAATAGAGTCACTTGGCTTCAGCATTAAAGACTAAGTTCCTCTAACGCAAGACTGTGTATAAGACAGAATTTGGGTTGCAGGTATTCTGAGATACAATCAGAATACATCTGCAACCCAAATTCATTTATGCCGTAACAGACTGAACAATCTTCAGAAAACGCCTGTGGCTATCCTCGTTATTGGCAGCGATAACCCCATGATGTTCCATATATGTCAATGCGTTACCATCCCTATCCGTTATTATTCCGCCTGCCTCAGTCACTATAAGCGAGGCCGCCGCAAAGTCCCATGGACAAAGCAGATATTCAAAATACACCTCACATCTGCCCATAGCCAGATAGCATAACTCCGGAGCACATGCCCCAAAGCGTCTGAAGTCATTACATTGTCTGAACGCCTCTGTCACTATCTTAGCGCAAATGTCTGTCAACTCCTTGTGATAAACCGAAAAGGCTGTGCATACCAACGCATCCTCAAACGGTCTGTCAGACACATGAATAGGCTTACCGTTCAGGAAAGCTCCCCTACCCTTCTCGGCAGAGAACAGCTCGTTGGTACGAGGCAAGAACACAACGCCCATCAGCATATCGTCATTATGCTTCAAACCCACACAAATGGCACACTGATCAATGCCCCTACTATAATTTGCCGTGCCGTCTATAGGGTCTATTATCCACGTATACTCGTGCGAAGCATCCCGTATATCTTTCTCTTCACACAGGAAACCGCTGCCCGGCAGCAACATTGCCAGCCGCTCACACAGAAAATCCTGCACCGCAAGGTCTGACGTTGTAACAATATTAGCATACCCACCCTTCTGAGAAACGTCAAAATGTTCTGTGGCCATGAAAGCCGACGCTTCCCTGACCGTAGCAATAAGACTGTCCAATGTTACCATAACCATTAATATTTTTCGTTCTTCACCGGCTCCCGTCATGCTGTTATGCCAAACGGAGACAAACCGTTTTTTTATTGTTGCAAAGGTATAGACTTCCGGCAATCTCACCAAAGATTTGTCGGAATACGTTCTGCAGGCGGCGTTATATACTGACATAAGTCAAGCCCTCACAAGCACAAAACACAGCGCTCCATACCATTCCTTACACGCCTCATTTCGGTTCCGAATAAGGTAGCAGAGAGACTGATTGAAGTAGCATTATTATTGATTTCAGTACAAGAAGTAATTTTCTATACTAAAAATTGTGAAAAATATAGGAGATGATTGGCATATTTACCAATTATTACTATCTTTGCATCCAAATTAAGTAATCATTAAAGGTGGCGACAACACTTAAAATACGGTAAAAACGATTATGACAGATAAAAGACAACATTCTTTTTTGGAGATTCCGACACAATCATCAGCACAGATTATTAGCCGGAATGAGGTCGAAGTAGTAGCTCCCGATGGAGAAGTTTTTACTGTATTGTGCCAGATAGGTGCATATACAAATAAGGAAACACAAGATAATGAACTTCATTGGTTGGAAGTCTTGTTTGACAAAAACTTTTCCGATGATAAGGAAGAAATGACAAATGCCATTTGGCGAGAATCTATGCAATTTGCCATTTGTGGCGGAATTTTAGGCATTAGTACTGGTACTCGCCATAAGGACCGGGCACGTATCGGTGGGCGAATTCGTCAGATACGTGAAGACAGAGGTATGGAAGCTCGTGATTTGGCAAAACTTGCCGGCATTGATGCTGCAAATCTTAGCCGTATTGAAAAAGGAAAGTATTCCGTAGGGCTTGACATTTTATCCAAGATAGCTGCTGTTTTAGGAAAAAAAATAGATTTTGTTGACCTTAATTAGGCTGTTATGATTGACATAAATAATTTCAAAGTTGAGGTTTCTTGCGAATACAGGGGAGAAAAATATTCAGTAAGAGATAATGGTGCTATTATGAGGCATCACAAAAAAGGTTGTCGAATAAGACCTTTGGATAACAAATGGACTTTCGGCACAAAAAATGAAGACAATGGATATATGTTTTTTACTTCAAAAATTCGTGTCCATCAAGTTGTAGCATTCGCTTTTTGGGGACATCAGAAAGCGGAAGGAATGATAGTTGACCATAAAGATACCAATAGATGCAATAATAGAGCAGAGAACCTTCATTGGGTAACAAGACTTGAAAACGTATTGAACAACCCGATAACTCGCAGAAGAGTTATCAATAAATGTGGTAGCGTAGCTGCATTTCTTGCAAACCCAACCTTGCTGCGAGATTGTTCTGCAGACCCCAATTTTAAGTGGATGCGTACTGTATCAGAAGAGGAAGCTGCCAAATGTAAGGCCAATTTAGAAAGATGGAGTCAAGAAGATATGGAATTTATAGGTGGTAAACGAAGCAATGGTATCGATGAATGGATATACAAAGAATATCAGCCTGTGAAACAAGACAGAGGTATTCGTCAGGAATGGACACGATTACCCACACAAATACTAGACGTTTATGAACAGGTAAAAACACCGTTATTAGTAGAATCATTAACTGCTAATGCTATGCAAGAAAATTGGAAAACGCCAACGGAATTTCCTTTGTGTCCTACAGACACACTCTCTTTGGACGCATATTATTCATCATTAGAAACGGGAAAAGTATTTTCAAATAACACTCACGGCACAAATAACATTATAGTATCCGCCATATCAGACGACAGGAAACAGTTCTGTGTTGCAACCCATAGTCCTAATAGACTAAAACAATGGTATATTACCTATGTATATATATTAAACAATAAATATATCCATAAAAATGGCGGCTCTTTTTTTGAAGAAAATGGCGCATTAAAGGCAATAACACTTTTTCAGGGAAAGGAATGGACTGGTGGTGATTGCATTGATGATTACTGCTAATAAATTTGGAATATAATAAAAAATATCACAAGATGAAAAAGAAATTATTATCCATTGTATTGTGTTTCATATCAATAGTTGTTATGGCACAGACGGACGTAACCAAGTTTTTAGGCATTCCTGTAGATGGCAGCAAAAACGAAATGATACGAAAACTCAGAGCAAAGGGATTTTCACAAATTCCTTATGCAGACGGAGTTCTTAAGGGAAAATTTAACGGTATAGATGTCAATGTTCACATTGTTACAAATAATGATAAAGTATGCCGTATCATGGTTTGTGATGCTTACCCAACAGATGAGGCAAGCATCAGAATCCGATTTAATAGATTATGTGAGCAATTCAAAAACAATTCAAAGTATTGCTGTTTTTCAGAAGAAGAGCAAAAACTTAAAGACGATGAGAATATCTCTTTAGGAATGGCTGTTCACAAAAAACGCTATGAAGCAATATTTTATCAAATTCCAGACACCACGGCGGCTAACTACCGTGAAGAATTTCAATCCTCGATTTATTCAAAATACACAAAAGAACAACTTGAAAATCCATCAGAAGAAGTATCTAAAGATGTTTACAATATGTTTTTGTATGCTTTAGACAAAGCCGTCAAAAAGCCTGTTTGGTTTATGATTTCCGAGAGCTATGGTCAATATTATATATCAATGTTTTACGATAATGAGTACAATAGGGCAAACGGTGAAGACTTGTAGATTTTATACCATCTGAGAAAGACCCTGTTTTACTCCGGTAAATCTCTGGCAGTTTCCTCCGACTCTATATCCACTTTGGCCAAATCCTCTTTGAATAGCGCATACATGCAGCCAATCGCCTGTCGATTGACTGCTATTTTTCTATGTACGAGAATGCCAAATCCTCCTCGTATAGCAAAGAAAAATATCCTTGAATATAATCGCAATACTATTTACAAGTAATCATGCCCTTTTTACGAGACAATCGCAGTGCGATTACGATGTAATTGCACTGCGATTGCAAAACGCTGCGGACATAACAATAAAATCCGCAAACAAGCCTACGGCTTTACCCGTATTTATTTCTTGATACACTTCATGCCTATTGCCGTTGGTTTCAAGCCCTTAGACACAGCGTTAAGCGTCACTGCACCGGCCTTGTTGCCGCTACGCACCACAACCATCAGCTGTCCTTTCCATGCTTTCCACGACAAAGCGGTAAACGGTGTAAGGTCCTTAATGTCGGCATTACCGACAGCAATAATATCACCTTGTCCCTTTATGCTGAACGATACGAGATTGTCCGCATCCGTAACGAGGCGTCCCTCACGGTCTATGACCTCCACTTTTACAAAGGCCAAGTCCTGTCCGTCTGCCTTTAACGTATTGGATGCCGTAGACATGCGTATGGCATACGGTTCTGATGATGTGGCAAGCGTTTTCGTCTCGCGCACAACGCCATTGTCAACACCCTCTACCCTCAGCGTACCGGGCTTGTATTTAACCGTGAATACCGCCTGGAATCGGGAGGCGAGACCTACATTTTTCTCTCCAACAAGAACGTCATCCTGATACAGTCTCACCACAGGATATTTTGAGCACACCTCAACCTCGATGTCCTTGCCGTCCCATCCTTTCCAATCCCATGACTCCCACGTTGGCCACACAGCCCAAGAGGCAGTGTTTATTTTTCCTTTCCAGCCGTTAGGCTCACGCACCGCCATGTATAACTTCTCCGTATCGTTCCACAACAGATTGCGGTAGTGGCCTATAGGCTTGATGTTTCCAATCAAATCAATGTCTCCGCAATATGCTCCATGCCACGGAAACATCGGACGATGGTAATGCTCTCCGGCCACATCACCGTCATACCAGTATCGGCCTATGCCAGACTCACCGAGATAGTCCACCGCCGTCCATACGAAATCACCAATTACATACTCTCTGTCATGCACCTTTTTCCAGCAGCCAAACGCATCGCGCGGAAATGATTCCGTCTGCATCATAACCCTCTCCGGCACACGCTGATGATCGCTCTCGGCCTTGTGTATCATATAGTTATAGCCGGTAATGTCCATCTGCGCGGCCAATGGGTCATATATTTCCCAGTCACTATCCCACGCGGCGAGTGCAGATGTCACCGGACGTGTTGTGTCCCACTGACGTACCGCATCACGTAAATGACGCGCTGTCGTTACAACCTCAATCTTCTTTCGCTCTATAACCTCATTGCCTACGCTCCAACAGAATATGCTCGGATGGTTACGGTCTCTCTTAACCATTGCCCTTACATCCTCTTTGTACCATTCATCGAACAGTTTATGATAGTCTTCCTTGTTTTTTTCTTCTCTCCATCCGTCAAAAACCTCGTCTATCACCAGCAGGCCCACTTTGTCACAAGCTGCCAAGAATGCCTCAGACGGCGGATTATGTGCCGTGCGCACCGCATTAAATCCGGCAGACTTCAACAGCTCTGCCTTTCTTAGCTCCGCCTTGTCAAAGGCCGCCGCACCAAGAATGCCATTGTCGTGGTGTACGCAACCACCGTTAAGCAGTATGCTCTTTCCATTGAGTGTCAATCCTTTTTCGGCAGAATACTCTATAGTTCTTATACCGAACGTCTCCTCTGCGCTATCGCCTGAGGACAAAGACACAGTAGCCTTGTATAAGTGCGGAGCGTCAATCTCCCATAGTTTAGGCTCCGCCACTTTCAGCGTCTCGGCCACCTCCTTGTGTCCGTTGGCCACGACTGTCACCGTTTGCTGTCCTTTAGTGCCGTCAGACAATGTCGTTACAACCGTTATATCCTTGTTTTCAGCCGTTTCGTTCACTACATCCGTCTTCACCACCACGGTATTTTTATCCGGTGTGGTTACCTGTATCCCCCACATATCTATATATATAGGATCCGTCATCACCATCCATACATGTCGGTATATGCCCGAACCGCTATACCATCGGCAGTTCTTCTGAGTGGAATTGTCAACCTTCACCGCCACATCATTACTGCCGGCCTTTACGTATGGCGTAATGTCGCAATAGAAAGTGGAGTAGCCATAGGGATGACCACCGGCACGCTTGCCGTTCACATAAATCTCGGAATTTTGATAAACTCCCTCAAAATACAGCCATATCTTTTTGTTCCGACAGTCTTTCGGCAACATTAAAGCCTTGTAATACCAGCCCGTTCCCGTAGGATAATAACCGCCGTCATTGCCTGATGGTGCCTTCTCGTCAATGGACATAGTAGCACTCCAGTCGTGCGGCAGGTTCACAATCTTCCACGTATTGCTCGTCTCCTTGGCGGACTCCGCATCCTCTACCTCGCCAAGGTAAAAGCGCCAGCCGTCGTCAAAAAGCGTTTTACGGTTCACAGCATCAGCCGTTGCACCCGCCATAAGCGTCACAACAGCCAACAATAACATTCTCTTTAGAGTAATAAATCGCATAATTCTGTTTGTATTTATAATAATTCAGGTTTTATTCTACAAAGATACGCAAAACAATCGGAATGCCAAAAGAAAAGATTTGCTTTTCCATACGCCACGTCTTCACTACCGGTAATATCCGTATTTCGTTGTCATTATGCGGCGATATGCAATAATAAAAAATCCCCATTTTACAGTATTGTATGGTAATTACAAAATAACTACCTTTGCACTCGGATATGAATACAACAATAACAAACCGACAACCAGCGGCACCACGGTGCCAACGCTATTGGCTAAAGGCCATAGTCTCATTCCTTTTCGTACTGTTCATGATGCCATTGGGACATGCTCTTATGATTGTTATGGAGCATATCATGTCGCCGTCAGCCCTCCATGTCTCAGCATTCCTTATGGGATTAGCCGGTATGATGGCTGTCATTGCAGGGGTATTTGCCAAGGGGGACACCCGACAGACACTGTGGGGGCTCTTCGGCGGACTGCTATTCTGGACAGGATGGGTTGAGTTTCTATTCATGTATTACGCCAACCGTTACGGTACACGGCCGCAACTCGACCCTGTTAGCGGCAACATTGTAACCAAGCCCGAGTATCTTATCATGCCGGCTTCTTTCGGTTTCTGGATGATGATAATGCTGATGTACCTCTTCAGCACCCGCAACGGCTGCAATTTCATAAACTGGTGGCAACGTGTTTTGCTGCGTAAGCGTAAGGATATCATTGCCGCGCGACCCATGACACGCCATACATCCATAGTAACCTTCATGGAATTAATGATGATTCTTTGGGGTTCCTACCTGTTACTGATGTTCTGTTACGACGAAGTCTTACTCGGAGACCACCATCCTGCGACAATGATTATAGGCCTGATATGCTTTATCGGTTCTTTCTTTATCTTCGCCAAGCAACTGCATATCAGTGCTTGGGGAGCGAACATACGCATGGCTATCGCCACTGTCGTGGTGTTTTGGACGCCGATAGAGATAATGGGGCGCATGAATTTCTTCAAGGAAATATGGATAACCCCAATGGAACATAAGATGGAGATGACCGCCATACTGACGGCGTTCCTGCTGATTGCCATATATATTATAAGGAGAATAAAGAGCTGACACACTCCCCCATTCCGCCAAATGCAGAATGGGGATTTTCATTTTCCGGCAGTTTTATTTTGCACTATGAAAAAAATATCGTATCTTTGCGGATGATAGACGGGGCAAAGCCGTATCATCATGCCGGCCGAATGAGTATGGAAGAACGCCATACAGGCCGTGGTCGTGACACAATCGCAACAGGTTCCGCCCCCAAGACAGCAACAAACTAACCCCAATAACTGAACAACAACATGAAACTCAAACATCTTCTCGGCGCAACACTGATTGCAAGCGCCGCACTACCAATGAACGCACAGACGGTAACACTGCACGGAGACAAACCCGGTGACGTTATTCCCAAAGAGATATACGGACAGTTTGCCGAGCATCTCGGCACATGCATCTACGGCGGTCTGTGGGTAGGTACAGAGTCAGCAATACCCAATCAGGACGGTTACCGTACCGATGTGCTGAACGCTCTCAAAGCACTTAAAGTGCCGGTGCTGCGTTGGCCCGGCGGATGTTTTGCCGACGAGTACCACTGGATGGACGGCATCGGCCCCAAGGAGCAGCGCCCCAAGATGGTAAACAACAACTGGGGCGGCACGATAGAGGACAATTCTTTCGGCACACATGAGTTTTTCAACCTGTGCGAGCTACTCGGATGCGAGCCTTATCTCAGCGGAAACGTAGGTAGCGGAACGGTTGAGGAATTGGCTAAATGGGTGGAATACATCACCAGTGACGGTGACTCACCAATGGCAAACCTACGCCGTAAGAACGGACGCGATAAATCATGGAACCTCAAATACCTCGGTGTCGGCAACGAATCGTGGGGATGCGGCGGCTCTATGAGACCGGAATACTACGCCGATCTGTTCCGCAGATACGGCACTTACTGCCGCAACTACGACGGACATAACCTCTTCAAGATTGCCAGCGGAGCCAGTGACTATGACTATAACTGGACAAAGGTATTGATGGAGCGTGCCGCGGGCAACATGGCCGGACTGTCATTGCACTACTATACCGTGCCGGGATGGAGCGGTTCAAAAGGCTCTGCGACACAATTCACAAAAGACCAGTACTATTGGACGATAGGAAAGTGCCGCGAAATAGAAGACGTGCTACAGAAACACATTGCCATAATGGACGAGAAAGACCCCCGCAACCGTGTTGCTTTACTGCTTGACGAATGGGGAACATGGTGGGATGAGGAGCCGGGGACAATCAAAGGGCACCTCTTCCAGCAGAACTCAATGCGCGATGCCATTGTGGCATCAACCTCATTGGACATCTTCCACAAATACACCCGCCGTCTTAAGATGGCCAATATCGCACAGATTGTAAACGTACTGCAATCCATGATACTCACAAAAGAGGACAAAATGGTTCTCACACCGACATATTATGTCTTCAAACAATACAACGTACACCAAGACGCCACATACCTTCCGGTAGACATTGAGTGTGAGGAGATGGAGATGAAAGGTGCCAATCGCAAGTTCGAGAGGACACTTCCGCTCGTCAGTGCCACCGCTTCCAAAGACAAACAGGGCATTGTCCACATCTCACTTACAAACGTCTCTGTCGACAAGGAACAGACAGTAAAGGTAAACCTCAACGGCATCAGTGCCAAGAAAGCCACCGGTGTAATACTCACCACACCCAGAATAGACGACCTTAACACCTTTGACACCCCCGACAAGGTAAAGGAAGCCCCATTCAAGGAGGTGAAAATAAAGAACGGAACAATGGAGGTCAAGATGCCAAAGAACTCCATCGTCACACTCGAATTGCTATAAACATTCATAGATGCAGACCAAATCTCCCGTGTTTCCGATTGGAAACACGGGAGATTCTCATATCATAGGGACAACAGTCCGACTACACTGTCACCCTTATATTATCACATTGCGAGGCGATTGTTTATCCACCCCGTTCATAGCTACACAGACACAGGTAATCAAGAACGGCAAAGCCGCATCGAAATATGTTATATCATAATATGAAGTGAACACCTCCATCCAATCGCCACGCACTGCCATACGATGCACAAAACTAATGGTCGGCACCGCAAGCGATACAAAAGCACACCCGAACAACATCCTGACCGTGTCGCCATGGTGAACAAATGCCATAGCAACCGCCACCGACAACATCAGCGGAACATCGCCGGGCATACCCTGTCGCGTCTGTAACACAAACGGAGTGTACTCGGAATGAAACAGGCTATCGGCGTTCCACAGAGCCAAAGGCACAAAAGTCAGACAGAAGACCAACCCGCCAAGCAATAGCGAACCGGCCTTCTCACGCAGAGACAGCCTCCACCAGTCAGGCAACCACAACACACATAGCGGCAAGGCAACGGACAGACGTGTCGACAACCACAGTCCTCCACATGCCGCCAACCAATAAGGATAGCGGCCAAAGCTTATGCCTTTGGCATGAACAACGTTCACAAACGCTGCCAACAACAGGAAATTGCTTATCAGATCGCTACGTACAGCCACCTCATACCATACGTTTATGTTAAGCCATAACAACACGGCAGCGACAGCCATGCCACGCCATCCCGCCAGAAGTTTTACGCTGAACAAAAAGAGAAGGGCTGTAACGACCTCGGACAATCCCACATTTCCCAACAGCCAGAAAGGTATATGACATACCATCCACACTGGAAACGGTGAGGCCTTACCGCCCAAATGGGTTGAAGCCTCATACGGAAAACTGCCATCAAACAACGCCGTAAGACAATTATGTATTGCCGACCACCTGTCTACATTATTCTGCAACGGGTCAAGACTGTACTGCACAGCAATATACATTACCGCCAATGTCAATGTTAACCCTACTCCAACCACCGGCCATGTCCCGACAACGCGACACTTACAGCCCCCCTTACGCCAGGGCAGGCCACACAACCATATAGCCACCAACGCCAGCATTAGAGCATAACATAGCCCTACCGCTCCATACCACTCGGTGACACGCGCAGCATATTTCAACAACATCAGATAGCCCACAGCACACAATAACACCACGGACAGAGTCTGCAAGAACGCTCCCCGTTGCCTGAGCCGTACATCAATACGATACAACACGGCACTGATAAGTAGCGACAGCACAGTAAAAAGTACCACATTAAACAGACTGTTAGCGACAAACGGCATGAAAGACCAATGCACTATGTATATCTCATAACCGGCTTTACCGGCCCAAACGACAGGGCGCACCCTCTTAACCCACGGCGACAGCCACGACAGCAAGAACAGCCCCATAGACAAAGGCAGCATAATGTTCATCAGTATGAGATTAAACAACAGCGTTCCTTTCATCTCCTGCAATAACGGGAATAACTTCAACAGATAGAAGATACTCCCCCAAATCACCGCAACCAACAACCATTTAGCAGTAACACGGCGTGGCAAGGCCTGCAAACGGTCATAGTATTCCGATGCCATGTAACCCATAAAGAACGACAATGCCTGCCCACTCCTCAAAGAAAACATAAACATACAGCACACGGCATAGGCCGCCAACACCCACACGGCATAACGTCCGGCAAAGCGTCTGGCAAGCCAAAAGACGAGATACCAGGTCAATATGAAGTCCACAAACCATAAATCCGACCCCGTGAACGTCAAATCGCGCAATAACTGCATAGCGTCAAAATCAGTCTCAAACGGCAAACGGAACAGGAAAATTACCCAACACGGCAATATGACCCTCACAAAACGTCGCCGCCAATAGCCCTCCAACGAATGCCGTACCTTATAACTCTCGTTAAGTCCAAAGCCTGAAACAAAGAGAAAAGCCGCCACTCCAACCGCACCAAAGATATTAACAACTCTCGGCGTACAGTCCAATAGCGTCAGGAAATGAAGCAACATTATGCCTATGGCAGCTATTCCCTGCACCCACAACGTATTATCACGACTGAGAATGTCGCCTGTAGCCACGACAGGACGGCTTAAGTTTGTATAGTTCATCACAATATTCGTTTTTCCACAACATGAGAAACAAGAAAACTTATCGTTTGCAAAGTTACTCAAAATAATTGGGAAAACAACGGCGGCAAATAAAAAAATAGCCGCAAAGCCTTGCGTAATCCGAAAAATATACGTACCTTTGCAACCGCTTAACATTGATAAGCCGATATGGCTCAGTTGGTAGAGCAACGCATTCGTAATGCGTGGGTCACGAGTTCGAGTCTCGTTATCGGCTCTTGGTTAGCTAATTTGGGGAATATATGCGATAGTAGCTCAGTTGGTAGAGCACAAGCTTCCCAAGCTTGGGGTCGCGGGTTCGACCCCCGTCTGTCGCTCCTCGACAAGCAAACAAGACAAACGTCTGCAGACAGCACATTAGGTGCAGCTTGCAGACGTTTTTTCATGCCTTCGCAATCGCATTGCAATTACATTGTAATCGCACCACGTTTACAATACAATCGCACTGCGATTACAATGTAATTGCAATGCGATTGCGGCACAACCCCAAAACACCCCTGCAACGGCTGTAAAAGCATTGTAGCCGGATGTGGTTAACAATGCCCTCACAATGCCTTGCGTCGTCCGACTGCCCGCGCTATCAACACACTGACCTCATATAGCAGATACATTGGCAAAGCGACAAGCAGAAGGGTGAAAACATCTGACGTAGGGGTGATAACGGCGGCTATGACAAGTATAATGACTATGGCATGTCGCCGATATTGACGCATGAACGTGTCGGACAGCAGTCCTATACGGGCAAAGAGCCATGCCAACACGGGCATTTCAAAGACTATGCCTAACGACATACACATCATTATCAATGTACTCATGTATGACTGCAACGTTATCATGTTCGTCACATCGCCATCCACCTGATACGTACCGAGAAAGCGGAATGTGAGAGGGAAGATAAGAAAATAGCTCACCAGCACGCCAATCATAAACATAACATACCCGCAACCGACAACAGAGACAACATATTTACGTTCGTTGGCATACAACGCCGGAGAGACAAAACGGAACAATTGATACAGCACGTATGGAGATGCGCAAAGCACCCCGGCACATAAAGCAGTCTTGACGTGTATCACAAATTGCTCGGCCAGCCCGGTATTAATGAGCTGTACGGAGAAGACACCGGTGTCAGCACTACCCACAATGGCGCTGACACGCCCCAGCAAACGATAGGTTACAAAGCCGGCATCCTTGGGTGCGAGAACTATGGCAAAGAGTTCTTCCTTGAAAAGGAATGCCACAATGCCGCAAACGACACTCACCACAATGCTTTTAAGCAACGTATAGCGTAGCACGTCAAGATGTTCCCAAAACGACATCTGCCCGTTTGCCATCTCGTCTGTGTTACTTTGCATTGTCTTCCGGGCCGTTTTCTTTATTTACGGCACTGTCGCCGCTGTCATTGCCCTGTCGGTTATCGGTTCCGTTCATGCCTTCCTTGAACGATTTCACGCCTTTGCCAAGCCCGCTCATCAGCTCCGGTATCTTCTTCCCGCCAAACAACAGCAGTATAACCAAGGCAATGAGCAGAACCTCCTGCATACCCACGCTACCGATAAAGAGTAATAGATTCATAGCCATAATGTCAATATAGAAGTGTAAGTTTATTGTTTTGGTTCCTTCTGTACGGCGCTGTATGGCCGACAGTGGAAACAGTTGAGATAATTTTCTTTATATCAAAAACGAGGTATCAATACGCGGCACCCTATAATCTGTAACAACATTCCGGGGATACCCATACGGAAGTCTTGCAAGGCAAGGTGCAAATCGTATGACAAAAACCACTCGCCCAATGTTCCGAATACCTGATATGCCAATACAACGGCAATGAGTATAGCCAACGATACTTTCTTGAAGCGAGCGGCAGCGTATGCGGCACAGAATGCCAACAGCACAGACTTGAGAAGAATCGGTGGCAAAAGCTCATACCGTGGCATTCCTGTCAGCCAACAATTCAACAACGGTGAGAATACCGCTGTCATCAGACCAACACGCCATCCGTATTTATATGCCCCGAAAAGAGTAAAGAAATATATCGGCAACCATGTGGGGCCTCCATGCGGAACGGTATGGAACATTGCCGGCAGCAATATATTTCCGGCAACAAAAAGAACGGCTGCAAGATATGTACGTACATTGTTATATTGCAGAGAATATAGTCTTATCGTTGATGTTTGCATAAAGTTAAACTTGTTTTGGGTTGTTTTAATGAGCGGTTACCTGTTCATGAACGCCGCAATCTTAGGCATACAGTCAGCCGCAGTCATGCAGTTTTCGCATAAACTCTCCAGCGGACACCGGCCGTCGCCGCTACGGTTGATGATGTAAGGCACTTCAGTACCATAACTGACACTGACACCTGACTGTGTCAGCAGAGCCTTTGCAGAAGCACTGATGACCTCGGCATATACAGAAGCGACACCACCACAGACCATAACGGCGGCCGCTCCCTTGCCCACTACCTTATCTGCCAGCGAGGCGCCGGACAACAGACACGGCTCGTTATTGTATATATGATAAAGGTCTGCCACTCCCCTACCGTCATAAGTATGTATGCCATTGTTCGCAATGACAAGGGAATGGTGCCCTGACCGTAATATATCTATAAGCTCACGCATAATGGTTCGTATGTCATGAATTCTGTCTTAGCTGCTCAACATAGGCGTCTATGCGGTGCAATTCGACAGGTATGTCTATGCGTTGCGGGCAGTGTTTGACACACTCTCCGCACCCTATGCAGTGGTTTGCCTGCCGTAGTTTGGGCACACTGCGGTCATATCCCAACAGGAAGGCCTTGCGTGCCTCGCGGTAATTCTCGTCCATACTGTCGTGAGGAACATTACCTTCGTTAAGACATTTATTATAATGAAGCAGAATGGCCGGTATGTCAAGACCGTAAGGACACGGCATGCAGTACTTGCAATCATTGCAAGGAATGGTGTTATACTGCATCATCTTTGTGGCAACGTCCTGCAGGAAACGCAGTTCCTCGGCCGTAAGCGGCTGCAACGGAGCATAGGTGCGTATGTTATCCTGCAGATATTCCATGCGTGTCATGCCACTCAGTACCGTCAGAACCTTTGGGTATGTGGCGGCAAAGCGAAACGCCCACGATGCGATACTGTTCTCCGGCTCACGTTGTTTCAACATGGCCACGATATAATCGGGTACATTTGAGAGCCTGCCGCCAAGCAACGGCTCCATAATAACAACCGGAATGTCCCGCTTGCTCAACTCACCGTACAGGTATTCGGCATCGGTGTTACGGGGATTTATCTGCTTTGCGTATCGCCAGTCAAGGTAATTCATCTGTATTTGCACAAAGTCCCAGTGCAGTTCCTCATGGCGTGACAGCAGATAGTCAAACACCTCCACATCGCCATGATATGAGAAACCAAGGTTACGTATGCGCCCGGCTTTGCGTTCGGACAGCAAGAAGTCGAGTATGCCATTGTTTATATATCTGTTTTCAAACTCTTCCATGCCGTTACCCATGCCCACCGCATGCAGTAACATATAGTCTATATAGTCGGTCTGCAGCTCATTCATGGAGTTGTTATACATGGCTATGGACTCCTTACGGCTCCATGTCTCCGGCGAGAAGTTTGACAATTTGGTGGCAATATAATACTTTTCGCGCGGATAACGGCTGAGAGCTATGCCGGTAGAACGCTCGGACATACCGTTACAATAAGCCGGTGAGGTATCAAAATAGTTAACCCCATGGGCAATGGCATAGTCAACAAGGTCGTTTACCATCTCCTGATCAATCTCCTCGTCCTGCCCCTCACGTGCGCTGCGCCCGCTTTTTGACGGAAGACGCATCATGCCAAAGCCGAGAACGGAGACCTTATCTCCGGTAGAGGAGTTGGTACGCATGGTCATCTTGTCTGTGGGTATATCGCCGGCAGAGCCACTTTCGGGTGACTTCGCGGCACCGGCACACGCCGCCATGCTTGCGGTACCGACGGCAGCGCCTATGGTTTTAAGAAAAGAACGACGGGAAATATTATTATTATTCATGTCTTTAGTTTTTATTTTACATCACACTATGTACCTCATGCCCCTCTACATATATCGCACTGAAAGGGCGAGCGGGACACAAATTCTCGCAAGCACCGCAACCGATGCACCGCTCTGTATTGATAACCGGAATCTTTACAGAGTCCTCCTCGGAAGCATTGAGAGGCACCATCAGTATTGCTCCCGATGGACAATGGCGTGCGCAGTTGCCGCAACTGACACCTTCCGTCACCGGAAGACAATTCTTCTTCACCCACACAGCGTGTCCAATTCTGACGGAAGACTTATCCTCGCGTGTTATAGGGGCAATGGCTCCGGCAGGACAAACCTGCGAACAACGATTACATTCAGGCCGACAATAGCCGTCCTCGTACGTCATTTCGGGTTGCATCAGGTGATTGAAATCCGTTGATGGCTTCAAGACATCGTTGGGACATGATTGCACACACAACTGGCACGCCGTACAATGCTGTGAGAAATGACGTGCGCTCCATGCGCCGGGGGGGACAATAGGCGTTGCTCTCTCAGGCTTTTGCTTGTCTTCTATCACTGCCAGTCCACCGTCAACTTTCTTCTTTGTCTGTGCCAAAGCAACGGCACCGGCAGCTGTAAACAGTGCGGTCAGGAAACCACGAAGCGATTTTCGGGACTTATCATCATTCTTTTCCGTGCCTTTCATAATGGATTTGGACGAGTAAGTGATAGCTCCATGCTTGCAAACGGAAAGGCAATCCATACAGGCCACACAGCGACTGTAATCTATGTCATGACGACCGCTGTCTATACACGCTGCCTTGCACTTGCGAGAGCATAGCCCGCACTTGTTACATTTATCGGCATTAATGACAGGCTTGAACAAAGCGAAGCGTGAAAGCACTCCCAATACGGTGCCGACAGGACATATCGTATTACAATAGGTACGGCCGCCGCGCCACGAAAGAACCGCAACAACAATAAAACTAACCATTGCTACACAGGCAACGGGAAGACTTTGCGGTGAAAAGACATTGGAAACAATTCTACCATAAGCGCTATAAGGGGCTATTAAAGCCGCAATCGGGGTACATCCCGCAATAAGTAACACAACAAACAGTACAAATACGGAATAACGGAGCAGTCGCTTTTCAGGCGAATAGGTAAAACGTAATTTCCGTTTTTTACCCTGTTTGCCCAACCAAGAGATAATGTCCTGCATAACACCAAGCGGACATATCACCGAGCAATATATGCGACCGAGGAGTAATGTAAGTACAATCAAAGCGACAACCACAAACATATTCAACGCCAGCACAGCCGGCAGGAACTGTATTTTTGCTGTCCATCCAAACCATTCATGTGCCGTTTCCATCGTAAAGTCAACAAACAGAGAGGTTACGGCCACAAAAAACAGCAAGGCGAAAAATATTCTTATCTTTCTTAGCATATAACAATATTATTAGGTTTAGTACACTTAAAACTGGTTATTTGCCATCTTCAGATCCATAAGCGAGACATGTTCGTTCCGATAGCGTGCGTCAGGATTCTTCTCATCATTGGCAAGAAGCGGCATGTCTGAGTCCGTATTGAAGCGTATTGCCTTTTGAGGACAGTTCTGAATGCATGCAAAACAGAACTCACAGTCACCCTCCATATTTATGCCTTGGGATGTCAATTTCCAGTTGGCGCGTGGACATACATACGTACAGACGCCACAATCTATGCACTTTTCGGTTACCATGAAGCACTGTTCGCTCTTCACCAAGAACCCGACCTCAGGGTCTATCCCACTCCGTTCCATAAACTCCTGATGCTGTTCACGCTGCTCTGCCGTAACAGACTCATGCCAATGCTTCCGCGCATTCACCGCGTTCGTTATCACAGCAAGGTTCTCCGGAATATGCTTGTCCATCTTTATCTGCTCGTTCATATCGAAATTCGGCAACCAGTTGTCCACCATTATCAAGGTAGCGATATAATCAAAGGGATTGCCTGCACCACGAGAAATGTCATTCCATATCTCAACAGCATTGCAAGCCCTGCTGCCGTATGTCAACACGGCAAACTTATAATCGGCCTTTAGGCGTGCTTTCTTTATAAATTCACGTACCATATACGGCGGCATGTGACCGTAAACAGGATACACAATACCTATCTCGTCAGCCTCAATGTCATACTTCTTCTGCTTTACCAACTGCGGAATGCTAAGTGTTTCCCCATTCTCGCCAGCCAATTGACGTGCCACATACAGGCAATTTCCGGTGCCTGTGAAGTACAGTACAACCCGTTTCTTATCCTTATTGCCACACGAAGCGAGCTGCGACAGCCCGGTAGACGCCACCATTGTTGTCACGAAAGCTGTACCAAGTCGTTTCAACGCTTCTCTTCTATTCATCATTTTAATGTCTTATATTATAGTTTACACTTTGCATTCCAAGCTCCGGTGAATTGGAATGAGAACATCCCTACACTCCCCAAAAGGCATTATCTGTCTATTGTATATGTATTAAAAGAATGCGGTTGCATCGTTATATTGAGGTATTTGCGCCCTATACGCACCGTGGCGGTATGCTGTTCTGCGGTAAAATTGCCCGCGGTAACGATGTATTGCCTTGCAGAACGGAACAGGACTATCGGCACTTGCGACTGCTCACGGCCGCTATACCCTATCATTTCGGTTCCATTTGCAACGAAATGGCTAAAATGCTTGTAGGCATAGAACTCCGGTGTATAACGCGGTCGGCGCGTATTGCTGTCCACTTGCACCAAAGCATTCTGCTTCCAGCCCCACGTTGACAATCCATTGTCAGTGAGTATGAAGTTCCAGTTATAGTATTCGTCACAGCCATTGCCTAAATTATCAGAAAGAAGGAAGAAGGTATGCTCACCCGCTTTCCAGTCCATACTGCCGTTACCGCATTCGCTTTCGCTCATCATGAAACGCTGATGCGGGTAGCGTTGCCTAAGTTGTGGCAGGTTATTGCGGCACTCCCATTGCGTACCAATACCCGTAATGTTCTCCTGTAAAGTTGCGTCATCGAGTATTTTTTGCACATAATCGAGGCGATTTGTATTGATAGTGCCGAGCCATAGCTCCACTTCCGGATGCTTTTTCCGCAGCGTAGGGGCCAGATACATGTTGTTAAAACGCAGAGTTCCCTCCACAGTCCACGGGCATCCGGGATACGGTGTGTATGAGTAAGCCTCGTTTTGATACATCACTTTGGTTATAGGAAGCCCCTGTTCCGCATAAAGGTCTATGAACTTGCAGAACATATCGGCGTAACATTGCAGGTAACGCGGATCCTGTATGAAATAATCTTGCGATGCAAGACGACGCGGAAAGACTCCGTCACGGTTACCAAGCAGCTGCATTTCGTCAGGGTTTGTGACACTGTTGTCATCCATATAGAGCAGATAATCCATCCTTGGGTCCATGTCATTGCACTGACTTGACAACACCGGGTAATCATGATTTATCTTCATCCACACCGGAGGACTCCACGGACTCATAAAGAGTTGCAACTGAGGACAGAACTGTTGCGCCGCGCGGGCAAGCGGAATGATGTTCCGTTTGTCACGTTCTATATTAAAATAGCGCAGTTCAAAGTCGCCATCCACATCGCTACAGCTATACCAAGAGCGTGCATAATCATTGGCATTCATAGACACTCGTCCGTGAGTGAAGCGTAAATCGCCGTCGGGTGCGAACAAGCGACGCATGAGTTCCGTTTGCTCTGCGCGCGTCAACAGGTTGAAAGCATCCCAGTCAAGCTCATTAAATGTAGTGCCCCAAGCCCTGAATGGAGTACCTTTTTCATTGCCTTCCACCGCTATAGCAGGTTCCGCAAACGGTTTTGCCGCCATAACCGCCTTCCCCTTCGACCATACTTCCTGCTCAGTAGTGGTGTATGTGGTTACCTTCTGTGCCACGGTAGTCAAAGCGGCGCACAAACCCAGCGTTAAAAATATGTTCCTCATAGATTCCGAAATAAGTCTATACATTATTTAATATCAACAATATTATATTCCTTACTGCCCAAGCCAATGTTCTCAGCCCAATCTATAATGTGCGTGCCATGCTGACGATTGATGCGCTCTATCAGCGGTCTGTTGTCGTTACCCTCCGACGGTTGCATGTCAAAGATAATGTCAACACACGCCTTGTCAAGCGCCACGGGGTCGAGAGAAGCCAAGATACCATAGTCTTTCAGTTTGACCGGCTGCGGATGAGCAACACAATCACAGTCCACTGTCATATTGTTCATTACGGCAATATACAGCACTTTGCCACCGAAATAGTCGTGAACGCCCTGCGCCGCAGCCGCCATAGACTCAAGAAAAGCATCCTGCTTGGCTATTTTCTGCCACATTCCCTCCACATTCTCAGTCCTGCCGGCTGTGTGTATGTACGCTTTTCCGTTGGCAGAGGCAACACCTATGCTGGCATTCTTCAAGACTCCGCCCAGTCCTCCCATCGGATGTCCCTTGAAATGGGCAAGGTTTATCATGAAATCATAATGCTTTATGTGGCTGCCCACTATGTCATACTTCAGGTGTGTAGTGTCCTTCACGGGTATTCGTATCTCCCCCTCCTCGTCCATCAGGTCTACTGTGAACAAAGAGTCAAAGCCATGTTCATGTATTGTCTGCCTGTGAGCCTCAAAAGTATTACGTTTTCCGGCGTATGCGGTATTGCACTCCACGATAGTACCGTTCACCTCTCTCACAAGATCTTTAATAAGTGTCGGCTTGAGGTAATTGGGATTACCGGCCTCACCCGTTGATATTTTAACGGCAACTCGTCCTTTCGCCTCCACACCGAGAGCCTTATATATCCTAACAAGCGCCTCAGGCGTAATCTCCCTTGTCCTGAAAACCGTTGCCTGCGCCATTAACATCGTAGACAACAACGTTGCCATTACCAGCAAATTAATTCTCTTTGTACACATTTTATTATCAGTTTGTTGTAGTTAGTATTATTTATATGTCCGGTTGCAAAGTTACATATTTTCCACGAAATATGCAATATAACATTGCCGTATCGTCTGTTTTTCCCCGTTTCAGAGTTCTATCTGCACACCGGCCATGACCGTAGCACGTGGCATAGGGTATCCGTATATAGTCTCATAACGCTGTGCCAGCAGATTTTCACCACGCACCCAGAGTGCCACGGCAGAGGTGGCGGCGTATGAAACCGCAACATTCAGCAGGCAGAAGCTCTCTTTTCTCACATCATTGCCAACCGAAGTGTATAGCCCACCGATATATTGCAGCCCGCCATTGAGCGTTACACGGCTAAGATTGCAGTCCGCTCCGAGAAAGCCTTTATAGGTCGGTGCCGCCACTACGGGGTGTTCCATCCTGAGCCAAGAGTGGTTTGTGGTCAGCCTACAGTGCTCATTCACCTGCCATGCAGCCTCAAGTTCCGCACCGTAATTCTCTATCTTGCCCGTGTTCACATTGCGTCTCTCCACGGTCTGTATCATGTTGTCTCCTTTTATATAATATATGTTTGCGCCATAGGAGAACGTTCCGCAGCGCTGTCGCCATGACAACTCATAACTCCACAGCCGCTCCGGTTCCAGTTCCTCATTCGATGTGGGATAGAGATACATCTCGCGCATGGTAGGATTGCGAAAGCCTTTGCCGGCCATAGCCTTTATCTCACCTGTCTCTGTCGGACGTATCACAAAACCAACCTGCGGCACCCACTCCGTGCCTGCCACCGAATGATGATCCACACGCAGCCCCGCGTCAACGGTAAGCCATTGCAAAAGCTCCTGCCGCACGTCGAGATAGGCAGCTATCTCATTGCGATATGACCGCCCACTCTGTTTGTTCGGCGTGTCAAGCACCTCGCCGGTGGCCTTGGAGGTATAGTAAGCCCGACCGTAAACATGGCGATAATCCACTCCGGCCGTAAGGCTGTTACCCTGCATAAGGCTCACATTCTGATACCACGACACCCCAATCAGAGCGTCATTGGAACGGAAATAGCGCATAGCAGGCTTATCAACGTCCGATGAGCCGTCGTCAATCTTATGGCGTCCGAAGTTTGAGTAAACGCTCAACGCACCGCTTGTAGCCTCATAGCGGTTCTCCAACGCGGCGGAAACGACTCCTCGTGTAATCCATTGTCCGGCACCATATACCGGATTATCCACGCTACCGGGATAGAAAGCGTTAAAGTGTGTGACGTCAGCGTCAACATAAGCGCTCCAGCGTGAGGAGAAATCATAGCCCGCTTTCATGTATCCTCCATACTGTTCGTAGCCCATTCGTGGTCTGTGGTTATCGGTACGGTTATACTGAGCGGACACAGTTGAGGAAAATTTACCGCTGCGTACCTGATTGGAAACCTCCGTCTGCACGGTGCCGTAACTGCCCGAGCCGAGCATGACATTTGTCTTTGTACCGTCATGGCGCATAGCTCTCGTAACGATATTCATAACACCTCCCATAACATTGCTGCCATATAGCACAGAAGCGGGGCCACGCAGCACCTCCACACGCTCAGCCATCAGCGTCTGATAACTGTCGGAAACGGGATGACCGTAAATGCCGTTATACTGCGGATGACCGTCAATGAGCACCAACATCTGTCCGGAGCCTCCCGCCATGCCACGCATATTGATACCTCCCGCCGCACCGGTAGATACGCCATAGCCCATCATAGCGCGTCCCGTTACAAATAGCGACGGCACCTGTTGCGCTACCGTAGGAAGCACAGACGGCTGATGCTGCTCTGCCAGCTGCGTGCGTCCTATCACCGTTACACTCATAGGAAGTCTGCGAACATCGGCTGAACCGCGCACGCCCGTCACCACAAGCTCCTGCAACTCCAACGAGTCAGCAGCCGTATTGTTTCCCTCAATGCCTGAGGCCACCGCAACACCGGCTGCCATAGAAGCCGCCAATGTAAACAGGCCTTTCATAAAACGTGTTGCTCTTTCCATATTTATCTTCAATAACACATATATTTTTCCTGTTGCAAAGTTACGCTTTTTTCTCCACACCACGTGTATATAAATTCATGTTTGCATAACCTTTTTTACGGAAAGCATTATTTTTTACATACCAGACTCACAGCAATTTCCACCCCCAACAATAAAACCCGAATTACCCTCATTATGTAACGGCAATGTAATCGCAGTGCAATCACCCTGTAATCGCACTGCGTTCGTGTAGTGATCGCATTGCGATTACAGGGTGATTGCACTGCGATTGCAGCGGCACCTTTACACACACATTAAATAATGCGGACAAACCCGGCCGCAAAGCGGCATACACCGCAACAATAAAACTCTAAGGGACAAATACTTTCATTATCGTGCCATCCTCATTGCTCACGATATTCAGTCCTCTTGCAATTCCAGTTGTCTGCTGGCCGCCAAGGTTATAAAATCTTCTTACCTTCAGATTGCCCATAATATGCGGAGTGTGTGCGGAGGTAATAACATTTTCCCGGCCGTCAATCATGATGCCATTAACCAGATGTAAGGTAGCGAGAAAATCTTCTTTACCCATAACGATGCCCACGGTAGTAAAGCTATTGTCACCGGCAATCTCCGTTAGTGTCCACTGAGAGCCTTTGTCCGCTGCGGTATATGAGGCGACCTCATTGTGAGAAGCAGTGCCGCCATAGGCGTTCATATAGTTATACTGATTGCTTGAAGAAGGGTCACCCTTTATGATATATGCCCCGCTGACGGTCGTACTTGCCTCGATGCCGCTTATACACGCAGCCTCTGACGATGATAATGTCCAGAAAGAACTGCCGTTTCCGGCCTTCGGCACCACAAACGTACGTGTGGCCTGATTATACATATACACCCGGCCATTTTCATTATCGGTTATAACAGTGAACACACCATTGTCACCCGGCAACGTATTCTGTCTTCTCAAATATCCGGAAGACGCATCAGCATAAAGATAAATACGTCCGGACGACGATGTCGCGGTATTGATATAACAATACCTCAGAGTCACATCTGGCATCACGACATCGTTGTCGTGACTGCCGTCACCATAGTATTTCAGTACTATATTGTCCACTCCAAGCCACGTTGCGCTACTGTTGGCAGCCACATTAACGCCAAATGTAAGGCTACCCTCCTTATCAAGAGTGCATTCTACGGTATAGTGCTCGGAACGACCGGCCACGGAAGAAGAACAAGCGGTGACGTTTTCACCAAGGAATATGGTGACACCATCACAACCACCCGTGTTGCGTTGCGCTATGACATCAGCCTCAAGCGTATATCTGCCGGCCGGCAACGCATCAATTGTCTGGCGCGCGTAGTTCGGACATGTAATGCCCTTTCCACTGTATGCCTCAAGAAATGGATTGGAACCAAGCTGATTATAATCGTGGTTATTGCTGCTGTTAATATGAAAATCGGCTCCGTCGCCTTCATGAAGTATCTCCCATGCCTCAGTAGAGGCCATGTCTGCTCCGTTGACAGTAATGGAAACCGGACGCGAGGCAGTGGCATTGGCAAACTTAAACACGTTTACAGCTTTAGTCAACGCGGCAACAGCAGACGTTATCTCCGGTTCATAGAAACTGTTCTCGCTTTTCTTCGCCTCATACAAGGCTGCAGAAAGAGCCTCCCTACCGTAATTGAAAGATGAGTTTCCAAGCAGCGTATTAGCCTCGCTAACAGCATTTGTGAGATAGGCCTGCGCCTTGTTTACAGCTTCCAGCTGCAGTATGTGCGTGTCAGTCTGTTTGCCATTTGTATAGAATGCCACTTTCAGCACCTTTGAACCGGTCGGAATAGCGACAACTGCCTGCAACGGGACATCGGCAGAGCTATAGGACTGCAAAGACGGTACCGTTCCCTTGGCAAGCACGACATTGTTTGAAGAAAGCACTTTAACCTCGACAGCATCCCCAGAAGTTGCCAGTCCATAGTTCTTAACCGGCAGCGATGTCAGCATACTACCAACTCCTATTGACGGCAGAGAAGGTGAGAGATAAGCAGGCTCATAGTCTATATATGGCAGGCGTGCATAGCCATAACACATACCTCCGGCAGGAGCGGTGGGCGTAGCCGGATTGGTATACCCTGCAACATAACGCCCGATAAGTTTCGGGGCAAACTCTCCATCGCTGATACCGGTATCCTTTCCGGAGAACGTAAGGATGAGATTGCCATCAGCATCGGTTTCAGACGATAAGCAGACGGCACCTCCACCGACATTTACCGTGGCATAAGACCCAAAGCGAATGGTAGCTATATCAATGTGCTCGGAAGGGACAAATCCTGGTTCTTTCTGTATTTTCACTCTTATGGCAGATGTCTCTGTGGATAGCTTTTCCGTATTGAGTACCTCTGCCAACAATCCCGGATTGAGAGGCATGACGATATTTTTGGACGAATGATTGTCATTAGCCAAATCATGCGCCTTGATAGTATCTATAACAGCCATATTCAACTGAGTGGCACGGCCATATTTGTCCTGGAAAACACGCGGACGCTCATACTTATACCATTCTTCCTTGACACCATCCGGATGAACTGACACATCAATGTCGTACGCCACGCCATCTTCATACACCCAATGATAGCCATCGTAGGAACGACTGTAATAGGCTATACGGGCTTTCCAGTCGTTTACTATCATGTGGTACTGAAAATCATCACGCCACACTACAGGATCCTCAAACGTGCCACCGCCGCCATTTGGATAGCAGGAGGAACCGAGAATCTGTTCAAATGGCTTCAAACCGTCCTCACTTATCCACAGCGCGCCACCTCGGTCCATGCAATATTGTGAACCGTCGGCACGGCCGGCAAAAGTCCAATTGGAATAGGTTGTGGCACTTCCGGTGGACAAGGCTCTGTCGCGAAGGTCTAAAGGCATAGGCTCAAACTTCCAAGGACCGTTAAGTGATTTGGAAGTGTAACGCCATGCAGAACTATTGTTAATCAGCGCATAGCAGACATATGTACCATCCTGCGCCACAAAGAAATTGGGATTATGCCCCTTACCTATGTTGGCTGCATTGGTGTACGGTCCCCATACGTTTTTTGAGGTGGCATGATACACGTCTGAATTGGGCCAGTAAGAGAACGGACGTGTCGTACCATCCCAACCAGCAACAAAGAGATGGTATGTCCCCTCGGTATCCTGATAGATGTTTCCGCCCCAATAATTCATGGAGGCGTCTTCGATACCATTGTCAGTATATCGTTTCCGGCTACCTTCGGCACCCCAGATAGAGACAGAAGGCGACGATTGCTGCAATGTCTCTAAAGTCACATTGCCCGGCATAGGAAGAATACGGTCACGGAACTGTCCGCCAAAGACAAAGTCCTTGGCGGTCAGTTGCATTGCAAGACAAGCAACTATTACTGATAAAAATATTTTTGTCATAAAATAATGATATGTGATTTTGATAAAAAAATATTCCCCGGATAGTATTTTCTAATACCATCTATAACTTCAGTTCTATCTGCAAAACCACCGGCATATCGTCCTTGTCAGACGGAATGTCACTAATAAGCAGTCCGTCGGCTGTCTGTTTACAGTTTTTCCTTGTGCCATCGGCAACCATTGTGACACGCTTAACGCCCACAAGTCCTTTTTTCAGGGAATGAATTGTTATGTTGCTGTCGTGTTTTCCCATCACAAAGGCATAGAGATATTTACCGTCTTTGCTCCGGGTGAAACGGATATTGCTCTTATTGTTGTGTCCCTCTATTTTCGTTCCCTCGCCGAATATAGTCCATGCGCGGGTACCATAGACAGCTTTGCCATTTGCTTTCAGCCATGCTCCGACGGCTTTCAACACCTGACGCTGGTCCTCCGGAATACTGCCGTCACCCTTTGGTGATATGTTCAGACACAGGTTGCCGTTCTTGGAAATATTGTTCACAAGACTATTGACTATTCCCCGTGCGGTTTGCAACCTCAATCCCTCAACATATCCGAACTTGTGTCCAATGGGATCATCTACCTGCCAATAATATTCCGTCATGTTTTTGGGAGCGCGTGACATACGTTCAAAGTCACGGACTGTACCGAACAGGTAAGCGTCTGACTTGGTGTTAAGAGTTACTTCCTTTCCCCACAGACGGGCACTATTGTAATAGTATTGCGCAAGGCGTAGCTTATACGGGTCGAGACTTCTTGAGTTTATCCCGTTATCCATATAGAATATCTCCGGCTGGTATTTGTCAAATATTTCCTCACAGCGTGCAAGCCACTCCTCAAGGAATTCCTTGCTCTGCGGAGCCTGCTTGACAATACCGTCCATTATCTCCTCCTGCGATGGGCCCATGGCCGAGTTTCCATCCTGAGGACGCTGCGGCGGGCCATAGAAATCGGCATATTGCGGGTCGAACAGATCGCTCTTAATACCTTTTTTAGGATACATGAAATCCCAATTCTCTATGCGATGATTGCTGACCCCAAAGTGTAAGCCGCGCTTTTCGGCCGCATTCTTCAATTCACCGATTATGTCTCGTTTCGGTCCCATATCCTTTGCGTCCCACTGTGTAAGGTCGCTATCGTACATGGCAAACCCGTCATGATGTTCGGCCGTGGGTATAAGGTAGCGTGCTCCGGCCTCGGCAATAATGTCAAGCCACTCATCGGCATTGAATTTCTCGGCCTTGAAAAGTGGTATAAAGTCCTTATATCCGAACTGATCCTGACTGCCCCATGTCTTGGCATGGTAATCTGCCATGGCATTATACATGTGTTTGGGGTACCACTCGCTGCCAGCGGCAGGCACAGAATAGAGTCCCCAATGGATAAAGATACCGAATTTGGCATCCATAAACCACTCAGGGGTGTGGTAATGTTCCCGTATCGACTCCCAAGTGGCCTCTACCGGCCCTGCCGGAGAAGCTGGAGCCAAACCTCCGGGCAATTCCAGTGTCTTGCGAGGTTGTACCGTTTGCGAAATAGCCGGCATGTAGCTGAGCGCAAGAAACAGCAGCAACAAGGTTGGTTTAACTGAGTTTTTCATTGTTAATGTTAATTAGTTTATAGTGTAGTGTATTCTGTTCACAGTGTCCAAGCTATCTGTCAAAACCTTACGGTTTGCTTTTTTCCTGTATAATCTATATTTATTGTCTTACCGTTTGCCTTGATTATAAAGGTGCGTTTAGGCTGAGTACGATATGGTTTTCCTGTTATTTCGAGCGTTTTCTTATTGTCACGCCATTTGAGTTCAACAACACCATAGTCGCCCTTTTCGTATGAATAGCCGTCGCCGGCATCGTCATAGAGTTTCAATGAGGCGTCTTTGCCGGTATATATGTTTAATGTCAGCGGCAATCCTACCTGAGCATCAGAGTACTCCTGCGGTGCAACGGTTGGTATAATGCTGCCTGCCCTGACATAAAGCGGCAGACGGTCTAACGGTGCCGCACTGTTTATCCATTGGCCTCCGGCATAACGTTGCCCGCTATTATAATCTATCCACTCGGTTCCGCATTCCGATTTGGGAAGATATACCTTGCGAGTTGTGACCGAAGGGTCTGTTACAGGACATACAAGGAAATCGCCGAACATGTATTCGTCTTTCAAGTCATGAGCGTTTGCGTCACGTGGAAAGTCAAAAGCCAACGGGCGCGCCATGGTATAGTCGCCGAAACTCTGCGCCGCGGCGAGGCTGTATATATATGGTATCAATGAGTAACGGAGGTTAATCATTGCGAGTATTGCATCGTAATAAGGTGTTCCCGGCTCGCCGAAGCGCCATATCTCACGCGGGGTATCACTGCCATGGCTACGCAATACGGGCAGGAATGTCGCCCATTGGAACATTCTCACGTAATACTCTTTGTAGGCATCATCTGCCACTCCCTTCGGGAATTCTCCCTTATAGAACCAACGTCCCTCGCTGCGGGTGAAGAAAGAGCCGACATCTACAGTCCAATACGGATTGCCGGTAGCCATATAGTTGAGTCCGGAAGGGATTTGTTGCTTGAATGACTTCCATGATGCGTGGGTGTCTCCGTTCCATACTACAGTGCCATAGCGCTGCTGTCCGGCATAACTGGAGCGTGTAAGGTTTACAACACGTTTGAGTTCGGTCGTGGCACGCTGGTTTTCGTAGATACCTTTGGAGTGGTATAAGGAATAAAGATTGCTCCGTTCCGCTCCAAATGAACTGCTTAATATCTCTGTATTAAGCCGCCAACGACGCTCATGACAATCCCATCCATAGGGTATTCCATTTTCCGGTTCGGGCAATTTGTTCCAATCTCCGTCCAGAGGCTCGCTACTATCGCACCACCACGCATCAAAACCGTTGGCAAAAAACTCCTCATTGGCGTATTTCCAATAGTACTTACGCGCTTCGGGGTTGAAGACATCATAAACGGAATGCTCAAGCATATATCCTTTTTCAGCAAAATCACGCGCCTGCGGACAGTACTGAGGATTGGGCCAGATGCTTATCATCAATTTGGCATTAAGGGCATGAACGGAGTCTGCCAAAGCCTTAGGGTCGGGATAATGCACTCTGTTCATCTTCATATATCCCCAGCCCTCCGGCCAATAATTCCAGTCTTGCACTATCATATCAATCGGTACATGACGGCGTCTGTACTCGCGCAGGGTGGACAAGAGGTCTGCTGAGGAGACATACCTTTCCTTTGACTGGATATATCCGAACATATAACGCGGGAGTAATGACACATCTCCTGTCAGATAACGGTATCCGGCCACGACATCACTCATCTGCCGCCCCTTGATAAAGTAGTAATCAAGTTGTTTCGCCGCTTCAAACTGCATGGTACCCTGTACTTCTGCTGTAGCGTCACCAACAGGTTGGCAACAGAACTTCATGGCGCATCCGGCATCAAACAGCAGACCGTAACCGCCGGTAGAATTCAACACTGGTACAGTAGCTTTCAGATTATGCTGGGTCAGATATACGGTCTTGCCAAGGAGATTCATATAATCCTCCATGTGGGAGCCTAAACCGTAGATCGCTTCTTGTGGGTTAAACATGAAATTAACCTTGAAACGATGGTTGACACCAATGGTGTCTTTACGCAATATATCCTTGACAATAACAAGACCGTTGGCTGTTTGCTCCTGATGCGCGGAGGCATCGTCGTATATTGTGTTTACCTGAACTACGTCCTCATGCTCATGCGGCAGCGCAGGGTTCTCCGATAACAGCACCTTGCCGCTGTGTTTGTCTTTGAAAACAAGGGCCTGAGTAGCGTTATTGACTTCCACTATAAGTTCAGAAGAGGTGTATATTGTCCTGTCAGCCCGTTCCTGTTTCCGGACTTTTACATCCTGCGGCTGATACACGCACACTCCTGTTGCGTTGTCAGTTACACACTCATTAAGCGCCCATTGTACTCTGACGATTGACGGGGTTACATACGTTACTGTGAGTTTCTGACTTGATAATGGCAGTACGGCAGCCAATAACAGCAATTGAAGTAATATCTTTTTCATTGTCTAATTGTTTTGTTCTTCTACATTATCTATATTATAGTTTGTCTATACTCGTGTGTTACGATATTCGGCAGGAGTCTTTCCGGTATGTTTCTTGAACAGACGGATAAAGTAAGAATGGTCGTTAAAGCCCAAAGCATACGCAACATTCTTAACAGACATAGCGGTTGTGAGCAGCATTAACTCCGCACGCTCTATCTTTTTGCGTATAACATACTGCATGGGAGTCTCATTAAAATTCTGTCTGAACAGACGGATCAGATGCTGCTTTGAAACACATGCTATCTCGGCAAGTTCCGACATCTCCATGCGCGCATTGCCATTACGTCTTATATACTGTAACACAGCAGCCATACGCCTGTCTGATGTCCATGTTTTCGGACTTGCATATCTAATAACCTGAGCGAAAAGCACAAAGAGAAGACCACGGACATGCATCCGGACATAATCCGGCAGACTGTTGTAACGCTTTACATACTCGGCAAATCTCACGCTGTTATCATATATTTCCGGATTACTGTCGGACAGCGCCGCATCGGGATATAAATCGCAAATGGTTTGAAAAACACTCTCCTCATTTCCGGAAACGGCTACACCGACTTCCGGAAACTTGTAATAATCAAATATATCCGTATCGCTTTGAGCCTCTTCATACAGGTGTATATAATAGTGTTTGAAAAGTCCATGGCACTCACAAGTGTGCACTGTCTGCGCCGGCACAATATATATATGCCCCGGAAGCAGATGTATCCTGCGATGCTGGAAATACAGCCATGCCTCCCCTTCCGTCACATAATAAAGATGTGTGAACGGAGAACAGACGCCTTGCCAATTCCAATCAGCATAATGCTCGGCATGTCCGGCATTCAGCATCATCAAGTTAAGAGTGTCAACAGGGAACTGCATGATTTAGGTCATTTCTTAATGGCAAAGATATAAAAAATTATTTATTCCAATACCCTTTATGTTAACTTTGTCCTATCTTTGGTGTTTTATTTATATTGTGATTACATATCATTACATCCGACACATAAAATAAACCTTCAACCGCCGCTTTCTCTACCGCTATAAGAAAAATAGACTTAGGAAAACCGAATTAAAGTAGTCCCAAGTCTATTCATGTATTTCTTTGTTTATCCGGCAATTAGCAAATCATAAATTTGTAGTCTTATACCAATCGGGATTATCAGCGTCTGCAAGTACCTTGTCAATCGTATAATCTCCACTGTCAACTGTACGCGACCACGCCACGCGTTTTGTTACATCTACAGGCTGCCCCTGTTCATCAACAGATCCAGTTTCGGCATAAAACGCGGTCTTTTCTTTCTCTACACCCCAATTATGCCAACCCAACGACGAGATGTGATTGCCCATAACACAATCGACATACACCGTCTTGGCGTACGGACGCCATGGTCTGCCAAGCATAACATTGTCAACTCCCTCGGCAGCTGTAAGACGACAATTATACAATACATACCCGTATGCCGTACCCTCAAGAGTTGAGGCGGCTGTAAGGTAGCCACGTCCAAGACTGTGTATCTCGCAATTATCAAAGAAACAGGTTGAGGCTCCGAAGATAAAGTCTACCGTTCCTTCTATATAACAGTCCTTATATAACTGCTTTGAGTGTTTTCCGTAAGTGTAAAGCGTGTCTTGAAAGCCCTTAAAACGGCAGTTTAAGAACACAGCTCTATCGCCTGCGACAAACATTGCCACCGCCTGTCCAACCGGACCGGAGGTATTTTGGAACGTGATGTTCTTGGCATGGAAATCAGGACCATAGACATAGAAAGAGGAAGAGCCGGAGGTTCCTTTATTTTCGCCAAACACATTTGGTTTGGAAGCATAGTCATCATACGTCAATATCGTTTTATCGACACTCTCTCCTACCAATGTCACAGACTGTTTGCTCTCTGCCACCACTACTTTCTCTTTATAAACGCCGTTGCGTATGAGTATGCGTGTCTCGCCGGCCTTGCGGTAATCCGGTACAGCATTGATGGCTTCCTGTACGGTTTTGTAATCACCCGTACCGTCTTGAGCCACAACAAAATGATATTTCTTTTCAGTTTGTCCCATGCCAGCTACGGCAATCGTTAGCGTTAGCAATATAAAGAAAAGTTTTTTCATATATGTATTTATGGTTATTTTGTTACAATTGAGTTTATAGTAGTTATCGTATCCTTTATAATCGCCATGACATCGCCGCAGCCTTCTACCGCTCCGCCCAATCGCCACGGTCAAGAATGCGATAGCCTATGGCCTCGGCAATATGATTAAGGCAGACCCTTTCCGATCCCTCAAGGTCGGCAATGGTGCGGGAAACCTTCAATATACGACTATAAGCACGGGCTGAAAGTGACATACGTTCCATAGCCTTACGAAGCATTACCATTGACTCCGCGTCAGGTTCCGCATATTCATGTATCATGCGCTCGGTCATCTGAGCGTTGCAATGTATTCCCTTATGGTCTTTGAAACGCTCCTCTTGTATGCGGCGGGCTTTAATAACCCGCTCACGTATGTCTGCACTCGGCTCACCGGGAGCACCCTTGCTGATGTCACTGAAAGGCACAGGAGTTATCTCGCACTGTATGTCTATGCGATCCATAAGCGGCCCTGAGATCTTAGACATATAACGATGGCGCTGAGACGGAGTACAAACACAGTTATGTGTAGGGTCGCCATAATAGCCGCAAGGACATGGGTTGGCACTGGCAACAAACATAAACGAACATGGAAAATCAACCGTATAGTTGGCACGAGCCACTGTGACCTTACGGTCTTCAAGCGGTTGGCGAAGCACTTCTAACGTGGATTTATTAAACTCAGGCAACTCGTCGGCAAAGAGAACGCCATTATGTGCAAGGCTTATCTCACCCGGTTGCGGTGTATTGCCGCCACCTACAAGAGCCACTTGAGAAATGGTGTGATGAGGAGCGCGAAAGGGACGCTGAGAAATGAGAGACGCCTCTGAAGGTAGTTTGCCTGCAACAGAATATACTTGGGTTGTCTCAAGACTCTCGGAAAGCGACAACGGCGGTAATATACCGGGCAAACGCTTTGCCATCATACTTTTACCGGAACCCGGAGGGCCTACCATTATAAGATTATGCCCGCCCGCCGCAGCCACCTCCATGGCGCGTTTCACCAGATTTTGCCCACGAACATCAGCAAAATCCAATTCACAACTGCATTGTTGTTCGTAGAAAGCCTTGCGTGTATCATAAACAAGAGGCTGCGCATCGCTCTGCCCTGACAGGAATTTCACAACATCCGTGAGCGTTTCCATGCCATATACATCGAGGTTATTTACCACCGCGGCCTCATATTCATTTTCCTTTGGCACTATAAACCCTTTAATCCCCTGCCTGCGGGCATGTATGGCAACAGGCAAAGCACCCTTAACAGGCTTCAATCTGCCATCCAGTCCCAATTCACCCATAATGAGATAGTCATCAAGCATATCTGCCGGCATACCTTCGTTTGCGGCAAGAATGCCTATTGCAATTGGCAGATCAAATGCGGAACCGGACTTGCGTATATTGGCAGGCGACAGGTTTATGGTTATAGACTTGTTGGGAAACTTCAGGTTATTATAGACGAAAGCCGTACGTATACGGCTTTGACTCTCCCTGACAGCCTCGTCACCAAGCCCTGTCAACACCAGACACTGCCCGATCTCCACACTGGTTTCTATCGTGATAGTGTTCACCTCCAACCCGTTTACAGCCGCGCTATATGTCTTAACAAGCATTGTTTATATTAGGATTTAGGTATTAGGATAGACGTAAGCAAATGGCATATCACAAGGCCTCAAGTATCTTATCAGTAGCACCGGAGTGCGTTTTCACATAGTTACCGGCAGCATCAGCAGCCTTGCGACGCTCATCTTCAGAGGCAATAAAGCCATTCATGATATGCGCAAAATCGTCCGCGTTCTCTATTGCCATTCCGCCACCACATTGTTTCAGTTCCTTAGCCTCCTGAAATTTGTCGTGATTAGGCCCGAATACTACCGGTATGTTCCATACGGCAGCCTCCGGCAGATTGTGTATCCCAACTCCAAAACCACCGCCAACATATGCGACATCACCATATTTATATATAGACGACAGCAGTCCGAAGCAGTCTATTATCAACACTTCAGCGTCGCCGAGCCTCTTTGCGTCCTCGGTATCAATCTGAGTATAACGCAACACACGACATCCTTCAAGCAATTTCATGATCTGCTCCAAATGACTCTCGTCTATAACATGAGGCGCAACGATTACTTTCCAGTCAGGATGCTGAGCAAAATACGGCAAGAACACCTGCTCGTCGGGCAACCATGAGCTACCGGCAACAAACACACGACTATTGTTTTTGAATGCCTTGACTACAGGAATAGACTTACTCTCATGCGCTATCTGTATAACACGGTCAAAGCGTGTGTCTCCTGTCACAGTGACATTATTCATGCCTAACGTAGCAAGTAGCCGTCCACTCTCCTCGTTTTGCACAAAGAAATGGCTGAAACAACGCAGAACATGCCGATACTGAAAGCCGTACCACTTAAAGAATACCTGCTCACGACGAAATATACTGCTTACGCTATATACCGGAATGCCACGATGACGTAATATATGAAGGTAGTTATACCAAAACTCATACTTTATGAAAAACGCTACAACCGGACGTATAGTACGCAGGAAACGTAAAGCATTAGATGGAGTATCAACGGGCAAATAACACACGATATCGGCACCATCGTAGTTTTTTCGCACCTCATAACCGGAAGGAGAGAAAAACGTCAGCAATATCTTATGTTCCGGATACTTACGACGATACTTCTCTATTATAGGCCGTCCCTGTTCAAACTCTCCCAAGGAGGCAGCATGGAACCAAGCGTATTGAGCCGTGGGGTCTACCTTTCGTTTTAATATCCCGAACGCCTCACGCTCACCACGCCACATCTTATCGACCTTTTTAGAGAAGAACGAGGCCACGAATATGCCCAACTCGTATATATATAATATTAGATTATACATTGTAATACACGATGTTTGAGTATTTATCCCAATACCTCAACGGCCTTCTTGATACGGCTAATGGTTTCTTCCTTGCCAAGATAAGCACTAATATCAAACATACCTGGACCTTTTCCCTCGCCTACAAGGCACAGACGGAAAGCGTTCATCACCTCGCCAAGCTTGTAGCCTTTCCCTTCTATCCATGCCATAACAACGGGTTCCTGTCCCTGAATAGAGAAATCCTCTATGCCATCAAGCACCTCTGCCAGCTCCGACATTACCTGTGCGGAGTTTTCTTTCCAACGCTTCTTGACGGTCTTTTCATCATATCTGTCAGGGGCATAGAAGAAGAAAGAGCACAAAGGCCACAACTCATGAACGAAATTCACACGGTCTTTCATCATGCTCACCACTTGCTCAATCTGTTCAATAGTAGCATCCGCACCGTTATTAGCTACAATCGGGGCAAACAAACGAGCTATCTCATCGGCCGATTTCATAAGCATGTACTCATGATTAAACCATATTCCCTTCTTATAATCATATTTGGCTCCGGCCTTAGAGCAACGTGAAATATCAAAGGCCTTTACCAGTTCATCGAGTGAAAAGACCTCTTGCTCCGTACCGGGGTTCCAGCCGAGTAGCGCAAGGAAGTTGACAACAGCCTCAGGAAAATATCCACTCTCACGGTAGCCGGAGCTAATCTCCCCGCTCTTTGGGTCATGCCACTCCAAGGGGAATACAGGGAAGCCCAAACGGTCACCATCGCGCTTAGACAATTTTCCTTTGCCCTCAGGTTTCAAGAGCAATGGCAGATGAGCGAACCGCGGCATGGTTTCCTCCCAACCAAAGGCACGATAGAGCAACACATGCAACGGAGCCGACGGCAGCCACTCCTCCCCTCGTATCACGTGTGACACCTCCATCAAGTGGTCATCCACGATATTCGCAAGATGATAAGTAGGCAATTCATCTGCGCTCTTATATAGAACCTTATCGTCAAGAATGTCGGTTTTGATACGAACCTCACCTCTTATCATGTCATTCACAAGTACTTCCTCTCCCGGTTCTATCTTAAAACGAACTACATACTGTTTACCATCAGAGATAAGTTCATCCACCTCGTCTTCAGACAACGTAAGCGAGTTGCGCATTTGCATACGTGTGTGAGCGTCATACTGAAAATTTGCCACCTCAGAACGCTTGGCCTCCAGTTCCTCCGGAGTATCAAACGCCATATAAGCCTTACCGTTATCCAGCAGTTGCTGCACATATTTTTTATAAATCTCCCTACGCTCACTTTGCCTGTAAGGTCCTTTGTCACCGCCAAAGCTAACCCCCTCGTCAAATTTTATACCGAGCCAACGAAACGATTCTATAATATAATCCTCCGCTCCCGGCACGAAACGGTTAGAGTCAGTGTCTTCTATACGGAAAATAAGGTCACCGCCATGCTGACGGGCAAAAAGATAATTGAACAATGCTGTACGAACGCCACCGATATGCAAAGCTCCGGTGGGGCTTGGTGCAAAGCGCACCCTTACTTTTCTTTGATCCATTAATCTGATAATATGATATGATATTTCACATTTTGGCACATTGTCTCGCAACAGGCACACTGCATACAGGTTCACAGCCCAGACAAGATACTCACATATCCTCCTACAGACATTTTGCCTTACGATAATGCACAGAGCCGTACAACGGCATATTTTGATTGCAAAGTTAAGAAATAAATCCCGTAACGGCGAACTTTTTCCTGTATTTTATGGTGCAAATCGTTTTTTTTTTGTATTTTCGCAGCGAAATAGGCAAATTGCGGTTTCACGGTTTCGTAATTTCTTTGTCAAAGCATTACGGCCGATACCCGCCCCTAATACAAAACGAACGACAAAACGATCAAGTTATGGCTATGGAAAATGTGACAACATCCAAGTTGTCAAACATAAAGAGATTTATATCCATTTTAGGCATATTGGTGATTACGGTATCGCTAATAGTTCTCGCAATGCCAAACACAGAGAAGCCCCGTCTAACTTATACCATAAACGAGCCATGGATGAGTGCACAGCTTATATCACCGGGACAGATTCTAATTCAGAAAGACCCCAAGGTGGTAGAACAGGAACAACACGAGGCTTTGCGCAACGAATATTTGCCTTACTACACCCGCAACGACCAGACTGGCAAACGAATGATAGCCCAATTCCTTGAGAAATACGGCGAGGGAATACCCGGGGTGTCAGCTTACGCAATGCAATTGGTGGCCAATGCCATGACCGCAATATACGAAAAAGGCATCATGTCGCAAACGGACTACACGCAATTATACAACAGCGACAGCCTGTACACATTCATGCTTGTTAACGACAAACAAGCGACAAAGACCTATATTAAAGACATGTACTCCACCAAACAGGCATACACAGCACTGTTTGCCGACACAAGGCTGGAGGCATACCGGGAGGAGCTTAAGAAATGCAACCTCAATGAGTATCTCATAACCAACGTGAGTTATGACAAACACCGCAGCAAACAGGCCCAAAACGACATCATATCCATGGTGCCCACCAACTCCGGCGTGATGAAACAAGGACAGGAGATAATCAACAGGGGCGAGATAGTGACAGAGGAAAAGGCGCGAATGATAGACAGTTACAACGAGTTCATAAGTGCCGAGACGCACAAAGGCTCCTATGAGCTGCTGCGTACAAACGGCATTCAGTGGCTGTATGTAATGACACTGATGCTGTTATTTCTTTTATATCTGCTATTCTTCCGCCGCGATTATCTCGACAAGCCGCGCTCTCTGGCCATGTTGTTCACACTGCTAACCATATTTCCTATAATGAACGCGCTGATTATGCGCATTGACCCACGCAGCATTTACATCCTTCCGCTCTGTCTGGCCCCAATGTTCATACGCGTATTCCTCGACTCACGCACCGCTTTCAAGGCTCATGTAATAATGGTCTTGATATGTGCCGCCGCTGTAAGCGACAAATTCGAGTTCATAAGCGTACAGATATGTTCCGGCTTGGTAGCCATTTGTGCGTTGAGAGAGCTATCACGCCGCTCGCAAATATTCTACACCGCACTCGTCGTTGCAATGTCATGTATTGTCACTTACACAATCATGAAATACCTCGACAACCGAGATCTGACGTTCGAGGCACTGAAACAACCATACTTTACCTTTATATGCAACGGCATATTGCTGTTGCTTGCCTACCCGGTCATGTTTTTGGTAGAGAAAGCATTCGGCTTCATATCGGCCGTGACGCTATTTGAACTGTCAGACATAAACCGAGATATATTGCGCAAGCTCTCAGAGATAGCCCCCGGCACGTTCCAACATTCCATTATGGTCAGCAATCTGGCGTCAGCCATTGCCAACGAGGTTGGAGCAAAGAGCCTGCTCGTGCGTACCGCAGCCCTATACCACGACATCGGCAAAATGACCAATCCGGTATTCTTTACCGAGAACCAAGCCGACGTAAACCCACACAACCGGATGGAGCCAAGGGAAAGCGCGCAACTGATAATAAGCCACGTTACCGAAGGAGTCAAGATGGCTGCGAAAAACGGTGTGCCTGATGTCATAAGCAATTTCATACTCACACACCATGGTACCGGACTGGCAAAATATTTCTATACAACATACCTGAACGAGCATCCTGACGAAAACATTGACGAGGCACCGTTCCGTTACCCCGGCCCCAACCCGTTTAGCCGAGAGCAGGCCATTCTGATGATGGCCGACAGCGTTGAGGCCGCCTCACGCGCGCTCCCCGAATACACTGAAACAACAATATCCAACCTTGTGAACCGCATAATAGACGCTCAGGTGAACGAGGGCTTTTTTCAGGAGTGCCCGATCACTTTCCGTGACATTGCCACCGCAAAGCGGGTACTGATAGAACGCCTGAAGAGTATATATCACACCAGAATACAATATCCGGAACTAAAGAAAGAATAGCAGTACCGCCACATGAGACTGACAGACGAGATAAAACGATGGTGGCAACGCAAAGGGTTTGGCATACAATCCAAGAACGATTTCGCGTTTCTTCACAACGTAATCAGGGAGCCACTGCCATACTATGCTTATGAGGTTTGGCGGAAAAAGTACCCCACAGCGACACCACAGGAGCAGCGGTTCGCAAGGTTATTGCTCCGGATAAGCAACAACCTGCAACCGTCAGCAGTACATATTCACGGCACACATACACCTCTAATAGCCGAGGCTATCAACTGCGGATGCAAGGGAGCGGCAATCAACGAAAGCGACACCAGATACTTCAGGCTGCAATATGGCAACATACCTGTCGGCATGACACTGGGAGTTGTGATAGAATTTGTGGCGGACACAACGAGGAACAGTGCCGTGGTGCTGACGGACATACATACGCATAACGCAAAAATATGGCAACAAGTGCAGGCAAATGGAGCCGTCACCTACGACATGCGACACATCGGTATAGCCATAATACAGCAAGGCAGATACCCCGAACATTATTATATATGAAACTGACAAAGATATACACATGCACAGGCGACAACGGAACAACGTCGCTCGTGGGCGGACAGCGTACCTCAAAAGCATCCGCACGTCTTGAGGCTTACGGCACAATGGACGAGTTATCGTCACACATAGGACTGCTGATAGCACACATCAACAACAGCAATAGCAGCCAACACAAAGAACATGAGGAGATAACGGCAATGCTGGAGCGCATACAATGTAATATCTTTAATATATGCACATTCCTCGCCACCAACACAAACGTGACGCCAATATACCCATCGGCGAGAATGAATGACAGCGAGATAGCCGCAATGGAGCAACAGATAGACTCCATGAATGCCTCCATACCATCCTTAAACAGCTTTATATTGCCCGGGGGAAACATGGCAGCGGCACAATGTCACGTATGCAGAACGGTATGCCGGAGAGCCGAGAGACGCATAATATCACTCTACGAGGAAGCGTTTCCCAAACTAAGCGAGACACAAGACGAAGCGAACAGCACCGCATGCACCATGCTTTGCTATGTTAACAGGCTGTCTGACTATCTGTTTGTTTTGGCAAGAAAATTAAATATTATTAATGGAACAGACGAAAAATTATGGCAAAACACTTGTAAATAAGAAAATTATTTGTAATTTTGTGCCTAAAATAAAAAACTAATATAGAATAATATGTATTGGACACTTGAACTTGCATCAAAATTGGAGGATGCCCCTTGGCCGGCTACCAAAGAAGAACTCCTTGACTATGCCACACGTTCAGGCATATCTCTTGAAGTAATAGAAAATCTTGAAGAACTCGAAGACGAGGGAGAACCTTACGAATCTATTGAGGATATTTGGCCGGACTACCCCACAAAAGATGATTTTCTCTTCGATGAAGAGGAATATTAGACACAAAAGACTATTTAGATATTAAAAGAACCGGGGCTTAAACATTATAGAATGTTTAAGCCCCGGTTTGTTATTATAGCATACATCTTAATACCATGACATTGCTTTCAAAATACGGACGCGGCTTTCTTGTGCCTCAAACTTTTCTCCGCCTTGCCGCCCCCATGCACAACATGCGTGGTAAAAGCATTGCGATTACGATGCTATCAGATAGCGTTTACAGTGTAATCGCAGTGCCTTTACCATGCAAAAGCACTGCGATTACGACCTCACTTATTTGCTTACATATATATAGCTGATTATAAGAAGTTTGGCTTAACGAAACGATTTAGCAACACCGATTTTCCATTTACAATCTTATAGCGCGATTTATACTTAACCGGCACAGTATTTCGATAAACCTCAGAGGACACAATATACTGCAGTCCGTTCCCCACTTCACCGCGCTTTTACTGTTCATTCCAGCCATAACCGAATGTTCCAAGAGCGGAATCCTTCAATATCTGAAGGTCAGGACTGCACCATTGGAAAACCTTATTTCTCTCTACAAAATCGCTCTTGAGCAATGGTGAGTCTTCGCACACCGTTACTTTCTTCAATGAACGACAATCAAGAAAAGCCTGTGCTGTAACACCACGCACGGTAGCCGGTATAGCTATCTCCTCAAGGGCATAGCAATTGGCAAACGCCCTGTGGTATATGTACCTCGTATTTTGTGGTAAACGAATATGTCTCAAGTTCTCACAGTCACAAAACATACGTCTGCCGATGGTCGCATTATATGTGGTTAGATTGATAGGAGAAATAGGATTATACACCCCTTTGGGTACCTCAAAATACGAAACGGTGTCGGTAATTACAAATGCCCGGCTTATGTCGAGGTCTGTAAGCTGCCCTTTCCAAGATTCAATGTCTGCCACATCCACTGCTCCCGCCATGCGTCGCAGAAGCCTTATATCCCGCCCATTGAGTTTACCGCTTATCGTCAGCTTGTTTAAGGTAGCCTTTTCTGTGTCTGTAAGTAACTCCGGTAGAGTACCGGCACGTTCCACAACCACCGATTTCTCCACATTTTTCTTATCCAATAAAGGCTTTATATCAAGCAGGGCCGATACGATAAAAGCCTTATCGTTTATTCTGTCCGACACGATAGGAAAGCGGTACCAACCGTCATAGGAACCATTCCAACCCATATTAAGATGCAAGAAGTCCCTGTATGCTCCGTCACAAACAAACACATGGTCGCCGCCAATGAGCACACAAGGTCTGCCCAAACGTAAATTGTTACGTATCAGTCGTATCATCTTAGGTTCGGGAGTCTCATTACAGATTGCAAGATACATCTCCGGGGAATAGCCGAAATGGGTTGTCATGGCACGTTTGATATACTTTGCCAATGTCAGCGTACTACTCTCACCATATTTCACCGTCATGGACATACCAACCATCTTCATTAATGGGGCCAGAGAATCAGAGTCCTTATCATGATAGAAATAGATGTTCTTTAACTTGTCCCATTCTATACGCGTCCCGTCCATCTTTACAGAGCGTGTCTGTTTGTCTTGGTCAAGATAAGAATAATCACCGCAAACAGTATCAGGCCACTCGTAATATTTCATCAGCTGCCCTACGGCCACAGGTCCGCAACCGGACAATACACCTGCCGTCTGGCCGTCATAAAGGTTGTGTAAGCCAAACTGTCGCCAGCGGATATTATGTAACATAGGCTTGATCCACAGCATACCGATGCTGTCTCTCCGTTCCCTCGGCAAGTCACCATCACGCATTTTCTTTATCAGGTTATCATAATATGAAATCAATGTCATAAAAGTAGAGGTGTCGCGCGCCTTGGAATGGGGCGTACCTATAGAAAAAGCCAATACCTGTTCGTTGACAAGGTCAGCGTAACCGTCTCTCACCATAAGCAGAAACAGATTATTACGCATATCATTGAAGAATATCAACCTGTCGGTGTACTCCTCCATACTTAATGCCATCATGCCAATATCGGCACCATGTTCCACAAGAAAGTCTTTGGCATAAGTGCGCGCAAAGTTGACCTCACGTGACTTAGGAGGCTCGACTGCCATGGTATGGCAATGGAAACACGCCACAAAGAGCAACAAAATAAATTGCAGTAATATCCGTCTCATATATTTATATGCTATCAACTAAAGCTTGCTTCCATCCAACTTTTTGGGACAGAAGGAAGTGAACGGACAGGTGTCACATTGCGGTCGCAGGCTTTTGCAGACATATCTGCCATGCAACAGCAGCCAATGATGTGCACGGGGTATTTCTTCCGCCGGTATATACTTGGTCAGTTGACACTCTACCTTCAACGGCGTATTGCAACGGGAGGAGACCAATCCAAGTCTATGACTTACACGGTAAATGTGCGTATCCACAGCCATTGCGCTCTTTCCAAATGCCACAGCCTGAATGACATTGGCGGTTTTGCGTCCAACTCCCGGCAGTTTGAGCAATTCATTCATATCAGACGGCACCTCACCGCCATAGCAATCTACAAGCATACGCGATAATTGCACCAAATGCCTGGCCTTCGCATTGGGATAAGAAATACTCTTTACATACTCGTACACCTCCACCTCATCAGCCGCAGCCAGTGCCTTTGCGTCAGGATACTCACGGAACAAGGCCGGAGTTACCATATTAACACGCTTGTCTGTGCACTGGGCCGAGAGCACAACAGCCACAAGCAACTGAAAGACCGTACCATATTCAAGTTCGGTATCCACCACGGGCTGTGTCTGCCGGAAATAGTTTAGCACTATGGAATAACGTTCTGAGATAGACATTGCCATTACAATATTAAAATACTATGGAAGCTATAAGACAAAAAAAATGAGAACTTTGCACCATATAATATAAAGTTTGCAAAGTTCTCATTTTGATATACTGCATTCTATCTATAAGACAGAATTACTTTTCCTTCTCCATTTGAGCCTTCAAGGCAGCCAAAGCGTCGAAGTCACCGAGTGAAGTTGAAGCTGCAACATTATTAATAGGTGCAGAATCATCCTTCTTTCCGCTACGCTTTGCAGTGCGAGACGGTTTCTTTTCCTCTACAGGCTTCTCCGGCTCGTATGTGCGTGAGTGAGAAAGGATGATGCGCTTGCTCTCCTTAACGAACTCGATTACCTTGAATTCAAGCTCCTCGCCCTTCTGTGCCTGAGTACCATCCTCCTTAACAAGGTGCTTTGGAGTAGCAAAACCTTCACCACCTTCGTTGAGGACTATAACCGCACCCTTGTCCATTACCTCTGAAACCTTACCGGTATGTACTGAGTTTGGTGTATAGATAGTTTCGTATGTATCCCAAGGATTCTCCTCAAGCTGCTTGTGACCAAGAGACAAACGGCGGTTCTCCTTATCTATTTCGAGAACTACAACGTCAATAGCCGCACCCTCATTGGTGAAGTCTGACGGCTTCTTTACTTTCTTAGTCCAAGAGAGATCAGATATATGGATGAGACCGTCAACACCCTCTTCGAGCTCTACAAAAATGCCAAAGTTAGTGAAGTTGCGTACCTTTGCGGTATGCTTTGAACCAACCGGGTACTTATCCTCAATGTTTGCCCATGGATCATCCTTAAGTTGACGGATGCCAAGAGACATCTTTCTCTCCTCACGGTCAAGTGTTAGGATTTCAGCCTCAACCTCTTCACCTACAGAAAGGAAGTCCTGTGCAGAACGAAGGTGCTGGCTCCATGACATCTCACTAACGTGAATAAGACCCTCTACGCCCGGTGCGACCTCAACAAATGCGCCGTAGTCTGCTATAACTACAACCTTACCCTGTATGCGGTCACCAACCTTGAGGTTCGCATCAAGTGCATCCCATGGGTGTGGAGTGAGCTGCTTGAGACCGAGAGCAATGCGCTTCTTCTCGTCATCAAAGTCAAGAATAACGACATTTATCTTCTGATCGAGCTGTACAACCTCATGAGGATCGCTCACGCGGCCCCAAGAAAGGTCTGTGATATGAACGAGACCGTCAACACCTCCGAGGTCGATGAATACACCATAAGAAGTGATATTCTTGACAGTTCCTTCGTAAACCTGACCCTTTTCGAGCTTAGACATAATCTCTTTCTTCTGAGCTTCGATCTCAGCCTCGATAAGAGCCTTGTGTGAAACGACAACGTTACGGAACTCTTGATTGATTTTCACGATCTTGAACTCCATTGTCTTGCCTACGAATACATCGTAATCGCGGATAGGATGAACGTCAATCTGTGAACCAGGGAGGAATGCCTCGATGCCGAATACATCAACAATCATACCGCCCTTAGTGCGACACTTGATGTAACCCTGAATGATTTCCTCATTGTCAAGGGCTGCATTAACGCGATCCCAGCTCTTGCTCAGACGAGCTTTCTTATGAGAAAGGATGAGCTGTCCTTTCTTATCCTCCTGATTCTCAACGTAAACCTCAACCTTATCGCCGATTTTCAGGTCCGGATTGTAACGGAATTCAGATGCGGCGATAATACCGTCGCTCTTATAACCGATGTTTACGATAACCTCTTTCTTGTCGATTGAGATTACTGTGCCTTCTACAACCTGTCCTTCAGAGACCTTGTTCAGAGTGGCATCATAGGAAGCAGCCTGTGCTTCTTTGCTTTCGCATGAGATACTGCCGTTCTCGAATTCTTCCCAGTTAAAGTCATCGAGTGGCTGTACATTTTTTAAGTTAGACATAAATGATAATTAATTAGCAGTCTTTCAACATGAAAAACCGGATGCAAAGGTAGCATTTTTTAATTAAATATAAGTACAAGAGCCGACAATGAAGTTTACAATTTATATATTATTAACACTCCAATAATTAAATAATGGCAATACCAATTACCGTTATAAGAATTTTAGTACCTTTGCATCCACATTCAACACACATAATAATCATAACAATGTCGAAAAAGAAACTCATCACCGGTACTATAATCTTGCTGTTGCTTGCTGTTGCCACAGTGTTCATACCAGTCAGCAAAAGCAATGACACCTTATATATATATATAGACAATGATGACACTACCGACTCGGTACAGGCCAAGATTGCAGACACCTGTAGCGGTGCGGGAGCCTTATCCGCAAAAGTATGCTACTCCGCTGCAAAGACAATATTGGGACTACCGGTGCATTCCGGCCGCTATGCCATAACGTCATCCACCAACACCCTGCAACTGCTCCGGATGTTAAAAAACGGCATACAGTCTCCTGTTCGCCTCACCATACCGTCCGTTCGCACCACAGAGCGGTTGGCCGAAGACCTCTCCAAGAAACTTATGATGAGCAAAGAAGACCTGCTGGACTATCTGGAGAATAACGATTCATGCGCCAAATACGGCACAGACACAGCCACCGTCATATCCCTGTTCATACCAAACACATACGAGGTGTATTGGAATATCACTCCTGCCAAACTGCTCGACAAGATGCAAAACGAACAAAAAGCGTTCTGGAACGGTGACCGTATGAATAAAGCGGCGGCGTTAGGCCTCACCCCCTTGCAGGTAATGACAATGGCATCAATCATTGATGAGGAAACAGCCAACAATGCAGAAAAGCCCATGGTGGCGGGAATGTACTACAACCGCCTTCAGCAAGACATGCCGTTACAAGCCGACCCAACCATAAAATTTGCGCTAAAGCAGTTTGAGTTGCGTCGCATATACCACAATATGCTTACGGTAAAATCCCCATACAACACCTACGTCAATACCGGATTGCCTCCCGGCCCTATCCGCATTCCGTCGGTAGCAGGCATTGACGCCGTACTGAACCTTGTGCATCACGACTATCTTTACATGTGCGCCAAAGAGGATTTCTCAGGCACTCACAATTTCGCCCGCACCTATTCCGAGCACTTAAAGAATGCCGCAAGATACAGCAAAGCCCTCAATGAGCGCAACATAAAGTAAATGCTTGGAGCCAATCGGCTCCAAGCATTTATCGTTTATCTCTCCAATACAACACGTTTATACGCCACCCGTTGCCGTCTCCACGTATATATCACGTGCAACGCACCGTCCTTACCCTGTATAATGGCAGGATAAGAATACTGCCCTATCGGCGATTTCTCAAGCGTTACGAGATGCTTCCACTCCACCCCGTCACTTGAAACGAGCAGCGAAAGCGGCGTGCGCACACCTTTGTTTGTGCCCGGCAATGTCGCAAAGTCATTGCACACCATGACATGGCGTATTCCATTCAGTTTCTTTCCCTTCACTTTAAGGTTTACAGGCCGCCGTAATGTCACGGCATCTATGCCCGACTGGTTGTTCGGTACATCCAGCAGCGTTGTCTCTCCCCATGTTCTTCCTCCGTCATAACTCCAGCATGCTGCCACTTTGCCACGTGTATTATCCTTTCCCTCACGCTGTTTCTTGGTCGGGCGCGTCCTTGCGACCAGCTGCAACACATTGCCGTCATGCTGCAATATCGCCGGCTGTATGCACAACACCTCCGCCTTGTTCTCCGGCATTTGCCTTGTCCACTCTCCCGTGGCGATATTGTATGTCTCCAGATGTATCTTCCAACCGTCATCCTCTGTAGACGATGCGCATATCAACCTATCGCCAACCAGCAACGGTTTGTTCTTTATCGGTCCGAGAAAGCCCTGCGGCAATGGTTCCTTCTCGCCCCATGTCCGTCCGCCGTCGGCCGATTTACACACCCATCCCGTCCAGTCCTTCACATTCTTGCCTATCTTAAAGAACAGCCATACCTCGCCATCTGGCATCTGATACAGTACAGGATTCCAACAAGCCTTACGCTGTTCCCCGTCAGTGTCAGACACATTATCCAATGCCTCCTCCCATGTCATTCTGATATGATCCTTTGCCTCTGTCCAGTCCACGCCATGTTTACGACACGGCCCGAAGTGGGCTTTCACGCACAGAGAGTCTATTCCGGCAATATGGGCATAGTCGGAACGCCCGTCAAAAACGCCGTCAGCCGCAAGAACAGGAGCGCTCCACGTCCCGGCCCCCTTTTCCTTGCGTTGCGTATATATGCAGACATCAGGCACACGCTCCTTTGTTCCGCCAAAATAAGTTGCGAGAAGCGTGCCGTCCTGCAACTCCGTTATACTTGCGGAGTGCGCCTCAGGAAACACTGATTGGTCATAAACGAACTCATCATCAGTCACCCATCCGTCATATTTCGCCTTCAACGGCATCGGTGCCTCCATCGTTGTCGTCCCCTCTCTTACAGTCCTCACACTGCCATCTGGCATATAACAATCCGCCGTTACGCCCTTTGGCAATGTCATCGTCCACGTCACCGCCTCGTTACTCTTTTTCCATTTCGACGTCACTACTCCCTGCGGTGTCTTGTATGTAGCCCCGATACTGTCCAAATCCTGAATGGTAAAGTCCGGTTTCATGCTCAAGTGCCGGTATGCCACACTACCGTCAGCATTCCGTATGCCCGCCAAATCCTGAAAACACCATGTCAACAAATCTCCAAGCAGCATAACATGATTACCGGAATTCATGGCCGGATTAGCCGTATCGCCATTCCATAGCTCCCATATTGTTGTCGCCCCTTTCTGCGCCATGTATCCCCACGAGGGGTAAGTCGTATTCGTCGCTATAAGGTATGCCACATCCCCGTACCCGTTTCTTGTCAGCGTCTGCAACAGGTGTGATATACCTATCACACCACACGACACGTGACCGCCATTGTCAACAATTATGTTTCTGACCACATTGTCCACAACATCCTTCCTACAGTCATCAGGAACTATACCGAAAGCCAGCGGCAGAATATTAGCCGTAGCGGTATTATTGCCATAAAACACGCTGTCGGGATAAAGCGGATGCCCTGGTTCCGGCGACGTGCCACGCTTTACATGCAGATATTTCCTGTTGAAAGCGGCCGCCATTTCCTTTGCCCTCCGTGCAAAATCGGCGGCATCCTCATTCCTCTGTGTCATAACCGCAAACTCCCGCATCAGCTCCATTATGTGTATCATGTAGGCCGTTGATATTAACGCGCCGTCGGTCTTGCGTGCCGGATCCTGCGAATGTATCATCTCAGGCTGCTCCGGTGGCATGCACCAGTCGCCGTATTTGTCTTTTGTTATAATGCCATCACGGCTGTATGCGTCGCAAATATGTTCCACCCACTTCTTCATATACGGGTAACTGTTGCGTATAGCCTCATCGTTGCCATACTGACGATACAGCATATCACATGTGAACGGCAGGGCAGCGGGCCACGTTACGTCATCGGAATAGTAATTCCAGAAAGCCGGCGCAACGTCCGGTATGCATCCGTCATAGCGTTGTGCGTCGCATATATCACGCATCCATGCCGTATATAGTCTGTTGTTATCAAACAGATAGCTCTCGCCAAGCGAACCCGCCGTGCGGTCTCCCAGCCACGGTTGCCGTTCATTGCGCTGCGGACAGTCCACCGGAAAACCCTTGTAGTTATCTATTATCCCCCACAACGCATTGCCCACTATGGCGTTAAGCGTCTTGTTGCTTGAAACGAATGTGCCGGAAAGCTCCACGTCATTGGCCACAAGACACGGCATAACATCCGCCTCCGTCATGTCATTCATGCCCGTTATCTGCACATATCTGAAACCATGATACACAAAGGTAGGGCTCCACCAGCGGCCATTCCCCTCGTCTCCGTTGCATATATACACATCTTCCGACTCGGCGTCACGCAGGTTGGCCGTATACAGCGTGCCGTCCGGGTTCAGTCCCTCGGCATATTTTATACGTATGGTATCGCCTCTGTTACCCTTTACTCTCACCTTTACCCACCCGGCGATATTCTGTGGCTCGCTCATGACATCATCATCGCACCGCAGCCCTGCCCTACCGCTACGTGGAAAGGCAAAAATATATCTTCTGCCATTGGCTGTCTCCGTCACGCTCACGGTTTTCCTATCCAAGCGCAACACCTCCGGGACATCGCCGTTTCCTGCCAGCGGCAAACAAACCTGTCCCTCCGCAGTCTGCGGATATAACGCCCCTACAGGTATCTCTGCACGCTCTGCCTGTTGCCATGCCGAGTCATCAAACCCGGCTCTGTCCCACCCCGCCATCTCATTGCGGGCATCGTACACCTCGCCGTCATACTCATTGTTGGAGCGTATCGGGCCGTTGGCCGTGGCCTTCCATTGTGCTGACGACGAAAAGCGTTGCTTACTGCCGTCGGTATATTCCACAAACACATCGACCCTGCACTTGGGAAAGCCGAAGAACGGACATTTATAATGCTTGGCATATCGCATCGGCACAGTGCGGCCGTTACCCAACACCACGCCTATGCAGGCCACGGTATCACGGCCTATCGCCTGCGTAACGTCAAGAACATTATAATAAAGCGACTTTCTGAAATCCGTCTGCTGTGGTGTCAGCACCTCCGTACCTATGCGTTCGCCGTTAACATGCAGCTCATAATAACCCATAGCGGCAACATACGCCTTTGCTTTCTTTACGCTCTTGCGCTCCAAGGCGAACTCCTTGCGCAAATAACGGGCATTCACCCTCGTCTTGTTAACAATTGTCTCGTCGGGCAAAAGGCGGTCTATGCCTATCCACAATCCCCTCCATTGGGTTTCTTTCAATACATCATCGCCATTTATCGGCGTCACGATATGCAACGGGTTGGCGTATGCCGCAACTGCCATGAGCATCGTGGCAACCACAGTCCGGAAATATTTCATATTCATTCGTTTTGTACAAATTATTGGCAAAGATACTAAATAATTCCGATAAAAGTGTTAACTTTGCACTGAAAATTAATGTTATGACATTCTTCTCGAGGGCTGCCGAATAACATACGGAATATAAAGCTAAAACAAGGGCATTGTAATCGCACTGCCTTTACCTTGTAATCGCACTGCAATCACCATGCAATCGCACCACGATTACAAGGTAAAGGCAGTGCGATTGCAGCGCCACAAAAAGCGCATCATGAGAAAACTACTACAACTACTTACTGTACTGACATTTACATTATTCACGACACTACCCGCAACAGGAGCGAATGACATCTATCTGCACCTGCCGCACGCCGGGAAAACTCCCAAAACATACAAAGACCGATGGAAGGTTGAGGCGGAGCCGGGCGGTTATGTCACATGGAGCAAGGACTCCGTGGCCGACATACACGCCCCGAAGGGACTGACACTGTGGAACACCACACTGCTGAAAGGCAACATAACGATAGAGTATGAGGCGTGTATAGTAGGCGACGGGCGCATCTCCGACCTCAATTGCTTCTGGATGGCTACCGACCCGGAGGCTGACGACGTGTTTGCCAACGCAGAAAAACGAGGCGGCGCGTTCCTGAACACATACACCATGCGCCTGTATTACATGGGCTATGGCGGCAATCATAACAGCACCACACGCTTCAGACGGTATGACGGAGACAAGAGAGGGGTTAAGGACGCGCGTTTCCGTCCCGCTATATTACGTGAATATACCGACTCCGCCAGACTGTTGCGAGGCGACCACTGGTACAAAATAAAGATAGAGGTTTGCGACGGCAGGACAAAATACTCCATAGACGGAGAGTGTCTGGTGGATTATACAGACCCGTTGCCGCTGACAGAAGGGTACTTCGGTTTCCGTACGACACTGTCACACGCACGCATGAGGAACTGGCGTGTGACCCAACACGACAACCCCGCCGGCACGACATCATACGGAGTCAGGCTACAAACCGTAACGGACAGAGAGGCAGTACCTGCCGCTTTCGGCGTTCCATTTGCGCAAGGCGAGGTTGAAAAAGACGCCATACTGACACTGACAAGCAACGGTGAGCAGCTGGAGGCAGACCAATGGACACTGGCATCATGGCCCGACGGCTCGGTGAAATGGAAAGCTTTCAGCACCGTCGTAGCTCCATTGCAAGAGAAAAAGGCCAAAGGCAGACAAAAAAGGAACACGCCCAAGCCATTGATTGCCACGTCAACAGGCGGAGAGCTGTTTGACAGCGTATGTATAAACGGGCAAAAGGTTCTCGGCAAAGGATGGGTAACATGCAATGGCAAGAAACTACCCGTAAGCAGTATAAAACTGGAACGCCAAGGCACCGTAAGCGATTGTTGGAGAGCTGACGGCGAGAACTTCACGCTACGCCTATACACCTACAGCGGCAGCAATGAGATAAAGATAGTGCATACGGCGTTTATCGACTCCACAACCAACGCCGACGGACTGCAATCGCTGTCAATGCAGTTTGAGGTTCCGATGAAAGGACTTGAGCATGAACGTAAGATACTGTTCCTGATGGACTCGACAAAGGTGCAGACAATGGATGTAAAGCCGCTGATAGCACGCAGACCGATACGTCTGAACGATGACAACACACCGGCAGACTCACTGAGTAACGAGATGATAAGGCAGATAGCGGCATGGGACGGCTTCCGTCTCTCGCAACTGTCGCCAAACGGTTTCTCCGTAAGGAAGCGGGCAACGGAGGCATCTCCATGGATAGGAACGATGGAAGGACACCGCGCTCCGGGAATAGTGGCGGTGGGTGACAAGTCACACGGCGCGGCATTCCACATGACAGATTTCTGGCAGTCATACCCATCCACGCTACAGGTGGACAAGGCACGCGGCGACAAGGCGATAGTGAGCCTGTACCTATGGAGCCCGGAGGCGGAACCTATGCGGTTTGCACACTATGACACCATACCACATGGGCTGAACGCCGCCTATGAGGATGTGCAGCCGGGCATGAGTACAGCCTGCGGCATTGCGAGGACTTCAACCGTTTATATAACCCTGTCCACACAGAGTATAGACTCCATGGCCGCCGCATTGCCGGCTTTGATATGCCATCCGCAATATCTGCCCTCACCGCAATACCTGCACTCAAAAAGGGCTTTCGGAATATGGAGTCTCGACAAAGGCACACCGCTTGACACATTATTATATAATATAAAGGATTTTTACGCAAAGGAACAGGAGCGGCATTCGTGGTACGGTTTCTTCAACTACGGCGACGTTATGCACTCTTACGACACCTCACGCGATGAATGGCGGTATGACATCGGGGGCTATGCCTGGGACAATACGGAGCTGGGGACACCGGCAATGCTGTGGTATGAGTTCCTCCGCACAGGCGATATCAAGACATTTGACATGGCGATTGCCATGAGCAGACACAACGCCGAGGTGGATTGTTACCATAACGGCCCGCATGCGGGGCTTGGAACACGCCACAACGTATTGCATTGGGGATGCGGAGCCAAAGAGGCACGCATATCACAGGCCTTCTGGAACAGGTTCATGTACTACCTTACGACTGACGAAAGGATGGGAGACGTCATGCGGGAGGTGGTGGACGCAGACCGATTACTATACACTCTCGACCCGATGAGGCTGGCACAGCCGCGCTCTGACAAATATCCCTGCACCGCTCCTGCCCGATTGAGGGTGGGACCGGACTGGATGGCGTACGCAGGCAACTGGTTTACGGAATGGGAACGCACCGGCAACACATTATACAGGGACAAGATACTGGCGGGAATGAGAAGCATCGCAGCACTGCCGCACGGACTGTTCAGCGGCCCGAAAGCCTTGGGCTACGACCCTGCCACGGGGATTGTTTCATGGGAGGGGGATCCTTCCGTACAGAACACCAACCATCTGATGACGATTATGGGCGGCTTTGAGATGATGAACGAGATGATGCTGTCCATAACCACGCCGGAATGGTCTGAAGTTTGGCTGCGACACGCGGCGGAATACAAATCGAAGGCGCTGGCAATAAGTAAAAATCATTTTCGCATACCGCGTCTGCAAGCATACGCTTATTGGAAAACAGGAAAGGAAAAGTATTTTAACAATGCTCTTAAAGACCTGAGAATCAGCAGCCCTATACTCTTCACTAACGATGCGGCGACATTCACTCTCGATGCGATTTTCATGCAGGAGGTTGGACCATCTAACCATTAAAGGTTGGTAATATCACATATTCATGGTATTTGGTGATTATAAAAAAGGCCGTACCTTTGCACTCAGAAAACATAACACAAAGTTAATCACATTAAAAAAGATATTAGAAATGAGCACAAAGAAGAACTTACACATTGAGACTCTCGCCCTACATGTAGGACAGGAGCAGGCAGATCCGGCAACAGACGCACGCGCAGTACCCATATATCAGACTACATCTTACGTGTTCCGTAACTCACAACACGCTGCAGACAGATTCGGATTGCGTGACGCCGGCAACATCTACGGCCGTCTGACAAACTCAACACAGGGTGTGTTTGAGGAGCGTATAGCGGCGCTGGAGGGTGGCGTGGCAGCGCTGGCGGTAGCCAGTGGCGCGGCAGCCGTAACATACGCCCTGCAGAATATAGTAACGGCCGGTGACCATATCGTGGCAGCCGACAACCTATACGGCGGCAGTTTCAACCTGATCACACACACATTGGCCACTCAGGGCATTACAAACACTATCGTAAACGTCAACGACCTCGAAGCGTTGGAGAAGGCCATACAGCCCAACACCAAGGTGGTATATGCCGAAACATTCGGCAATCCGAACTCGGACGTTACAAATCTGGACGCCGTGGCAGAGGTGGCACACCGTCATAACATTGTGTTTATCGTGGACAACACTTTCGCTCCAATCGTAATCAGGCCGCTTGAGCACGGTGCGGACATTGTGGTTATCTCCGCAACGAAATTCATTGGCGGACATGGTTCGTCATTAGGCGGCGTGATAGTGGACGGAGGAAAATTTGATTGGAAAGCGAACGCCGACAAATATCCTACAATAGCAAAGCCGGACCCGTCATATCACGGCGCAGTCTTTGCAGATGTAGCCGGAGCAGCAGCCTTTGTGACACGCATACGCGCCGTGATTCTGCGTGATACGGGTGCCGCCATATCTCCTTTCAACGCATGGATACTGTTGCAAGGCACCGAATCACTGCCGCTACGCATAGAGCGTCATGTTGAGAACGCGCTGAAAGTGGTAAACTATCTGGCCAATAACCCGAAGGTGGCAAAGGTTAATCATCCGGCATTGGCAGAGCATCCTGACCACGACCTCTACAACAAATACTTCCCTAACGGTGCCGGTTCCATCTTTACATTTGAGATTAAGGGCGGTGAACAGGAGGCTTGGAAGTTCATTGACAGCCTGAAAATATTCTCACTGCTGGCTAACGTGGCCGATGTCAAGTCGCTTGTGATACACCCATACACCACAACACACTCGCAAATGACACCGGATGAGCTGGAACAGCAGCACATAACGCCGTCTACTATCCGTCTGTCTATCGGCGTGGAGCATATTGATGACATCATAGCAGACCTTGAACAGGCGTTTGAACAGATATAAGCATTACAGAGAAAGCACAATAATTACAAAACAAACCGACGGAGTCTCTTGCGAGACTCCGTCGGTTTTATATTGTATATGCTATATGTATTGTTCCTGTCAGAACCTGTAACCCAATGTGGCATTAATCTGATGTCGGTCGTTTTTGATAGATGTCGGAACGGTATTAAAGTCCGGTCCCTCCAAATCTGCAAGGCTAATACCGCTGAATGGGTAGTAATCTCCTTTCTGAGTGGCATACTGATAGGACAAATCCAGATTGAGATTCCTCGTCAGTGTGAAGCCGAGACCAAACGTAAGACGATTGGTTGACTTCCAGTTTACATAGTCATAAGTGGAGAAATAACTGCCATTGCTGCCGTCAACCTCATTGGGAGAGATTGAGATGTCCTTGAAAGCGTATGTATTATACATAGGGCTTACGTAGTTATAACCCATTCGCAACGCTACCTCCGGAACCGGCTTAACTTCTAACCCAACCTTAAACGTGCTGACACCACGCAGGTTATGCTTTGTATTACGGTCCATATCATAGTCTGGAGAGAATATGGTATGGTCATTATCGAACACTATCTTGTTTTTGATGAACGAGTAATCGGCGTACTCATACGTTGCGCCAAAAGCCACAATATTGTCAAATGTATGGCCGATTGAGAGGCCAAACTTCCACGGTGTGGTCATCTTGTACTTATATTCAAAGTCGTCTGCATGCGTATTTCCATCGCCCAAGTCAGAATAAGCGGCCATACCTATGGCAGCATCAAGGTCATACCATGTCGGCGTATGGATGTAAGCGCCGATACGGAACGGTGATTCCTCGACAGGACGGTATATTATTCCGAACTTAAGGTCAAAGCCACTGCCTGTAATCATGCGTGAATCGGCAAACAAAAGCTCTCCGATACCAGCGGCATCCGGTGTCAGACGCTCCTTATAATAGGTTGAACTGTTGTAGTGAACGTCCTTCAATCCTACGGAAACGCCAAGATATACCCTGTTATTAAAGTTACCGCTGAAGTTTATGTCATACTCACCTATATAACCACTGTTGTCATATCGGCCTATGAACCTGTCGGCAGTGTAATATCCATAGTCCTTATATTCATTACCATCCTCGTCTGTTACCGTTTCGGTCAGGGCAGAATTCAGCGCATTGTAAATCAGAATATCCGCCATTGTCTCCTCATCCCATTTCAGGAAACGTCCCGTTGAGACGGCATTTAGTGAGGAACCGGACGGCATCGTATTGATAGCGTTCGCAATCATATTGAAATTGCGGCTCTTATGGTAGTTGACCGCAAAGTTAAACCACGACTCCGAGCCTGATTGTGTGGAGTAAACGAAGCCAAACTGATTCAAGTCAGCATTAGCAACGCTATTGTCTCCGAACATGGACGAGACAAAACCACCGTCTGTTGGCAATGCGTTTCCACTCTGAAATGTCGCGCCTCCGGAGACACCTATCCACGATTTGCGGAAGAGGCCTATGCCTGCAGGATTGGAACCTATTGTGGAGATGTCCGCACCCAATGCCTCCATCGCTCCACCCATGCCTATGTAGCGTGCGGTTCCATTGAGATCTTCCGTAGCCAACTGTGCACTCTCGTATGTTTCCTGCGCCATTGCCGCCATGGTAGAGAGACATAATGTCGCAACAATGATTTTCTTGTTCATTATTATAATTGTAAATGTTAATATTTTATCGTCTGCTCATTCTGGCACCGCCACCGCTACGGGTTGCAGAACCACTGCCACCGCCAAAGGAACCGCGTCCCCCACCGCCGCTACTGATAGTGCTTCGCTGTGTGGAAGGCATGCTGTTGGCCGGACGTGAGGTCGTTGTGGTACGCGATGTGGTTGTGCGTGTAGTGGTAGTCCTATTACTTCGCATATCGCCAATCATGCTTGAGGCCTTCCGTCCTGACGCCACACTTGCGGGAGTGCGCCCAGAACCGTAACCGATATTAGGCCGTCCGCCACCCGGCATTGGCCGTCCCGGCATCGGTCTGTGGTTTATTATAGGTCTGGAATATATCGGATAATGCCACGCAAAGCCGAAATCCCAACCGTGATGCCCCCAATATCCATACCAAGCGGGGCGATGGAACCACGGATCATAGCATGAATAGTTCCACGGCCAATACCATCCGCTGCGCCAATAGTATGAGTCATAACACCAAGGGTCATAATACCACGGGTCGTTTAGCACCAAGGTTACATTGTGATAGCCGTCGAAACGCTTCATCTTCATGCTGTTTTCATAGTCCTCAACAGACACGAGTATAGAGTCGTTACGGTACGACAGTCCGTCTTCCTGTTGCATATAGTCCTGAGAATGCCCGCTACGACGGTTGTATTCGTCCACATCTCTGACGGAACCGGAATAGTATGACACCTCGTTATTAGTCTCACTGCCGTACACTCTGCCGTTGTTGCCATAGCCAACGGTAGAGGTACGTTGCCGTGGTTGGGTGGCATTGGTGCCTTTGTTGCTCTTCTTTGGAGAGAAATACATATCATCATCTTGCGCGGAAGCAATGACAACCACGAGCAATGACAGAACGGAAAGAATGACAATTCGTTTCATAATATATTGATTTAGAAAGCCTAAAAAGGCCGGATGTTATTTGATAATGCAAAATTATCGGTTTTTCTTGTGCAAATATACGGAAAAACCCTAACACTATATAGGTTTTTCCCTATTTTTTTCTAACTTTGCAACGTATTTAACATTTATGCCATTACATTGCCATTAGAAAAGGTTAATTGCGTAAAATAAAAACCTTTACGGTTGCACAGCAATGCGACAAGACTCCAAAAACACATATATGAAGTACCTAAAGACAACATTCGACATAACATGCACAGACCTTTCACTGCTCCAACCATGCCGGGAACTACTGGCAGACGCCTGCGGTGAGTGTGGCTATGAGAGTTTTGAAGACACCGATACCGGCATCATTGGATATATACAGCAAGACATCTATGCCGAGACGGAAGTGCAACAGGCCGTTAATGACTTCCCGATAGCAGACGCAACCATAACATATCGCACCGAGGAGATACCCGACCAAGACTGGAATGCCGTTTGGGAAGCGGAGGGATTTGACCCTATAGTGGTATCGGGCAAGGTGACAATCTACGACGCACGCAACACGACATACACCGAGCAGTATTCCACTCCCGTCAACATCGGCATACACGCGAGCAACGCTTTCGGCACCGGCACACACGAAACGACACGCATGATGGTGGCAAATATATTGGAAACACCTATGCAAGGGCGCAGGGTACTCGACTGCGGATGCGGTACCGGCATTCTGTCCATAGCGGCATTGCTGTGCGGAGCCACTGCCGCCGTTGGCTATGACATAGACGAATGGAGCGTGAGCAACGCCATGCACAACGCCGAGATTAACGGTGTCGCCGACCGTATGGAAGTCCTTCAGGGCAATGTCAGCGTGCTATCCCATATAGATGGGGTCTTCGACATCGTGATGGCAAATATCAATCGCAACATATTGCTGGCCGACATGGAGCAGTTTCACAGCGTGATGGTGCGCGGAGGGCAGCTCATTCTCAGCGGTTTCTACGAAGAAGACGCCCCTCTTCTGTTAGCGGAAGCTGAGCGTCTTGGAATGCATCAGATAGCCATCAAGAGCGAAAACGGCTGGTGCAGCATCATTTGTTCGGAATAATCATAGCGAAAATCAAATACAATATCACCCCGGGGAAACAGGCGCTTAGCACCGTTAAGCACGCCCATAATACCCTTATTACAGTAGGATCGACATCAAGATACTCCGCCAACCCGCCGCATACACCGAACAGTTTGCGATCATACGACTTAAATAACCTTTTACTCATGTTACATTATATTATTATTTGTAATACTATTATTGTTTAAGTTCAGCCACATACGCATGGGCTAATCACTCCATCCCACCGTGTCCACCTTATCAACACCATCACTTGAGGCCCCGCGAGCATCTTCTTTAGAATGCTTTCCTGTATTATCACGCGCCTTAACATCTGCACTCACAGACCCGAACACAGCAACAGTATCATTGTCGACAGTGTCCAACGTCCTCCTATTATTAACGCTATTCCAATAGTCTCGCTGCGCCTTTTCAGCATTCATCGCCAGACTTATTATGCAAAACAGGGTAACACAGGCAGCAATCACCCACATAAACCAGTAAGAAACGACACCTCTTGCCCTCATACTCTTACCGTTTCCGCGCAGAACCCTGACTATACCATACAGCGTCAAGCCCACGACACCAAAGGCGGCACACAGCCCTACTACCATTACCGGCACATTGCCGTTCAAGAAAACGGACATCCAGTCCGGATCATCATATCTAAACATCTCCGGAAACAGAGAGGGGGCCAAACCGAATATTACCGATACCACAAACAAGAACAAAAACACCAGCAATCCAAACGTAAAGAGAAACGGCAACAGACACAATGCCAACAGCACCTTCAGCATCAGCGACAGGCAGCCACCGTTATTACCACGCTGTCTGACATCAGCTTTCTGTTCCTCCATTTCGTTTATAATCTCCTCGTTAATGCTCTCCGGTGTCACGCTGTGGCCTTTCATTTTCAACCTGTCTTCAGGCGTACTCGGCAGCGGAATAATCATCCACATTATTATATATATTAACGGAGCGAACAGAAACAGAGGCGTCCTGTTTAAGAAAGGCAGGGAAAAAGAACAGAATATTGCGAGTATTACGCCCAGTCTCCACATCACAGAAGAGCCCCAACCGGTAAAGTTCGCCAGACCGGCACATACGCCTCCAATAATCCTGTCATTAGGATCACGATATAGATAGCGTCCTTTCAAAGCGTCAAACAACCCGACTCTTTTTCTTTTTGCGGTCTCATTCCCCTCCGTCTCGTTGGGATCAACCTCAGAATCGGTCTCCTGCCCACTTTCAACATTATCCGTCACGTCTATTTCCGAGGCATTACCAATCTTGTTTATTATATCCTTCACTATCTCTATGCTGATAGCCTCAACCCCTTCCTCTTTCTTTTGCCACAACAGTTCCGCCACCCTGTGCTCAATATCATCGGCTATTTCCTCTCCGCCCTCTTTCTCCGCAAAGTAGCGTTGCATACTGTCAAAGTAGCATTTAAGCAGATTGTAAGCATCTTCGTCAATAGCATAAAGCTGCCCAAACAGATTGATCGTTATGTTACGTTTCATCGTTGGTTATATTATTTAAGTTTTCAGTTATTCTTATCCATTTTCTCTGTCAGCACATTCACGGTGTGTTCCAACTCGTGCCACGCCTTATCCAGTTCAAGCAGCACACGCTCTCCAGCGTCTGTCAGCACATAATACTTCCGTGGAGGCCCCAAAGTCGACTCCTGCCACTCATAAGCCAGCAGCCCGTCATTCTTCAATCTCGTAAGCAAAGGATACAAAGTACCCTCCACCACTATCAGCTTGGCATCCTTAAGCTGCTGTATTATATCAGCAGCATACGATGCCTTATTGCGTAACAGCAGCATGATGCAGTACTCAAGCATTCCCTTTCTCATCTGCGATTTTGCGTTGTCAATGTTCATAGTCTTCCTTATCGCGAATTTATATTGATGTTGCAAAGGTACAAATAAAATACAACTATGCAATACAAAGTACTATTTTATATCTTAATTTTATTATTTTTTAACTCATATCAGACTGTGCAAGGACTGAAAGAGCATAGAAAAAAACCGGCTAATAAAACATGAGACTGACGAGCTTCACAGCCCATCAGTCTCATAAGATACTACCTCCGCAACGAGATATTCGAATTTTTATCTTGCAATGTTATATCTTTCTATTTTGCAATACAGCTATTTTCCAATCAATTATCATCCTCGACCAAGTGAGGTTTATCCTTTTCAACCTTTTGCAAAGGTTTATAACGCATCTGCATACACAGTTCATTATCCGTGCCTTGCCTTATTATATGCTGCACAAAAAGGATTCCCTCGGCCTGTGTGCCATGCCCTACGATGACAATATCATGTGTTTGCAAATCGGGAACCTTTGCGGTTCTCACCGAATTGCTATACACTGTCTGTATCGCATTACTATTTGCCGCCGCATAATCAAAGCTATTAGCCCTGACAAAGCGTGCCTCCGTCTCGCTTGCAAATGAGATGGCGTAACCACCCTCGGCCAATGTATCCACTGCCAGATATAAATCCGACAGCCTGTTCTCTCTCTCCAGCATGTGGTCAAACGTCTGTGTCGGACTGTCAAACATGATAGCGTCCGCCTTGTCAGTTGCCATATACAACAGTACAGGGCCATATTCCTGCAACATCAGTAGCTTATTGGACACACGAACCTTTCTAACCTGCTTTGTTTTTGTTCCGGTCGTTTCGTACAAGACAAACGTTAACATAACATCCAATTGCTCTTTAGCGGTCTGTGGCGCCACATACACGAATGTAGCCTCCTGTGTTTCTTCCGTATATATGGTATCTTCGAGCAGCAATTCCCCATTTTCATTATCAACAGACTTTACCTGTAGCCTGTTAACCTTGCCACCGGTATTCACGTAATAACGCATTGTGAAAATCTGTTTCTCGCCTGCTTGCAACTTAATCGTGTCTATAGCCGCCGGCGTTATGATGAGTGCTATGTCTGAAAGGTCGTAGTCTGCCTCATCATCACATGAGCAAAATACCGTCAGTGCCATACAAAGACACAGGAGACATACAATCTTATTCATATAAACCTGATTCTATCGTTTGGTAACGGTGTCGTTATTTGTGTTGACACTGTACGTTAATGTTGGTGCCAAGCGGCTTGTCACGAAACTTATACACCCTTACTTTTGCCACTCTCTTGGTGGTTGCACCGAGAAAAAGCACGTCAGTGTTCTTCACGTCAGACACCACCTGGAAGTAGTGAGCATCAGGATACTTCTTCAAAAGCCTTGCGGCAGCGTACTTCATACCGGTGCTTCCGAGAAGCGAACTGTTGTTTGTCGCTACTCTCAGCGATATCTTCTCGCCGGGATTAAACACCTCTCCATTGACAGTATTAAGGCGTTTGATAAATCCAAGATATGTGTCGTACTCGCAAGAAATCTCACTTTCCCCAAGAAAAACAAAGTCCTCCATGCCCAACTCCATCTTTGTGGAGGAGACTTTATATGCATTTGTCTTTTGCATAGTGCCACAAGAAGCCATCACCAGCACCGCAATAACAAGCGTTAATATTTTAATTACTTTCATATTTCAAACGGTTTTGGTTGTTTTACTTTAGAGAGAAGTAGTAAGAAAGGGTAAGACGCACCTGATTACCGAGCTTCCATTTGGTAGCAGAACGCTGCGAGTCAATACTGTTCGCATCAATCTGACTTAAATAATATCCGTCTTTCTCGAACGTACCCTGATTATAATGGTTGTAGAGTGTGCTCACACCATATTCCACACCTAATGCGATAGGCAGGTTAGCAATATATGCCTGCAAACCGATAAAGGCACCTACACCCATACGGAACACTTTAGCGGTATGTCCGGTGCGTGTTTCTACACCCTCAGCCTCTTCACCTTCCAATCCATCTATGTAAGTATGTTGTCCCACTGTGCCAAAACCTATAGGCATTTCAGCGCCAACATACACATCGAGCAGGTTCTTCGGTGAGAAGTGGTAAGCCACTCCCGGATAGAACATGAACTTAGACTCACTATCCGTTGCGCTTGCTTTTATTTCGTCATCCTCCCCTGCGAAAGTGTTCTCACTGGTATATTTGTCATACCACTCTAAGCCCAAACGATACTCAAGCTGGTCAGTCTTCATGTACTTGAGATTGATTAACGGAATAGCATCAAACTTTGTACCTGATGAACCGAGGTTCTTGAAGATCTCACTGGTAGCTCCGAGGTAGATACCAAAGTTGCCAGCCTGTGCGCGATTGCCTGTCCTGATAACCTTAGATGATGTTTCGCCGGTTGAAATCTGAGCGTTTGCCACTGTCCCAAGCCCCAAGAAAAGAGCAATCATAAGGAAAAATTTGTTCATAATGTTTTTGCATTTGTAGCCTCACCTCCAAGGGCTGTAAAAAGTTTTTCTTGGCGTCTGTCAACAGAGGTGCATCACATGCCATAGGCATACGGATGGTTGAAGACATCATTTAACAAATGCAAAATTATACATAACAAACTAAACGCAAGAAGAAATGTGTAGTGTACCACTCTACATGTAGCAACACACACTACAGTTTTCGTGAATTATCATTAATTTTCCTTTCCGTTTCCTCCCCATACAGTTCAAAAAAGTTAAAGTTCATTATTATACTTATACGCTGCAACAACTGTGTATCTATACTGTATTTATCAAAAAGATTATACACATTAGTCCTGTGACAGCCAAGCTCGCGTGCCAACCACACTACGCTCTTGCCGTCCTCCTTCAGGCGTTGTTTCAAGATACTGCCAATGTGCATATACGTTTTTCGCTATACATTATTAATATTAATGACGAAGCGCGGATGATGATGCGCCCATCAGCAGTTTAACCCGGTATCGCCAAACACCAAAAACAGTAACCGACAGACACACTTCATCCACGCCGTATATGCATTAACCATACGGCACGCATAGAGTGTGCCGTATGGCCGTGCAGACATACACAACGGATGACGTGGTGATTGTTTTCCGTACTGTTTACTTTAGAAATTTGGCGATTTCGGTTAAACATCAGAAAAGCACACTACGCTTCCTTATTTCACTGTCCCTCATGGGAACAATGCTGCAAAGTTACAATTTTTTCATGAGCCACACAAACCCACAGTAAGTTTTTATTAATTTTTCGACAATAAGCGTCTCATCCACGTTTTACAATGCAAGCCATTCCGTCCGTCACGCCTCAAAAGTCAGCAAACGCAGCCATCATCAAACCATCACGCAGACATCGTCAGGAGCATACAAACCAAGGGTATCGCAATCGCAGTGCAATTGCATTGTAAACGCGGTGCGATTACACAGTAAAAGCAGTGCGATTACACGGTAAACGCACTGCGATTGCAGCGGCACCCAATTGCAGACGCAATCACACACCATGCGCACCCCCAAAAAACACCTGTCAGGCAACGGGATTTATACACGTTCCCTTTCCCCGTCAGCCATTCACAATAAATATCCCTAAAACAGTCTGACATATCAGATATTTTACCATACACCACGAAAAGGCTATATCCAAACATTGCGTATATAAAAAAATTACCTTACCTTTGCAACCACAAGTGTAAAGAGACAATTAGGGATTAGACAATAATCCCCATAACAAGCAAAGACAATACATATTTATGGAATTCAAAAACCTACAAACAGACTTCAAAGGAACAGCCTGGAAGAACGAGATTGATGTACGTGATTTCATTCAACACAACTACGAACCGTATTACGGAGACGAGTCGTTCTTAGCCGCTCCGTCGGAGAAAACCAACAAACTCTGGGGGATATTGAGCGAGATGTTCAAGGTTGAGAGAGAGAAAGGTGTATATGATGTCGAGACCAAGCTGCCGCAGAGCCTTGACACCTACGGCGCGGGTTACATAGACAAGGACAGCGAAGTGATAGTAGGTCTGCAGACTGATGCCCCCTTGAAAAGAGGCATATTTCCCAAAGGCGGCATCCGTATGGTGCAGGCGGCGCTGATGGCATACGGCTATGACCTTGACCCTGCCACCAAAGAGATATACAGCAAATACCGCAAGACACACAACGAAGGTGTGTTCTCGGCCTATAACGACGACATAAAAGCGGCGCGCCACGCACACATCATAACCGGTCTGCCCGATGCTTACGGCCGAGGCCGCATCATAGGCGACTACCGTCGCATAGCATTATATGGCACAAGCAACCTCATTGAGGAAAAGAAGAGGTTCCACAAGAGAATAGACATACAGGAGTTCACAGAGGAGATAGTACGCTGCCGCGAGGAGATAACAGACCAGATAAACGCCTTGAAGGACTTTGAGCGTATGTGTGCAGCATACGGTTTTGATGTCACAAGACCCGCTACCAATGCCAGAGAGGCCATACAATGGACATATTTCGGCTATCTCGGAGCGGTAAAGGATCAGGACGGTGCCGCCATGTCAATGGGGCGTATATCCGCTTTCCTCGACATATACATACAACGCGACCTCAAAAACGGCGTCATTACCGAGGCGGAGGCACAGGAGATGATAGATCAGATGGTCATGAAACTGCGTATTGTACGCTTCCTGCGCACGCCGGAGTATAACGACCTCTTCAGCGGCGACCCGATATGGGCCACCACCTCGGTAGCCGGCATGGGCATAGACGGCCGCTCTATGGTTACAAAGACAGACTACCGGCTGTTGCATACACTTTACAATATGGGGCCGTCGCCGGAGCCTAACCTCACGGTGCTGTGGAGTCCGCGCCTGCCTGAGGCATGGAAAAGATACTGCGCAAAGGTTTCCATGGATACCAGTGCAATACAATACGAGAATGATGACCTCATGCGCTCGGAGTTAGGCGACGACTATGGCATAGCATGTTGCGTAAGCCCGATGAAGATAGGCAAACAGATGCAGTTCTTCGGAGCGCGCGCCAATCTGGCCAAGTGTATGCTGTATGCCATCAATGGCGGACGGGACGAGATGAGCGGCAAGCAGGTTGCGCCGTGTTTCGCACCTATATCCGGCGACTATCTGACCTACGAAGAGTTCTGGCCGCGCTTTGAAGCCATGATGCGCTGGCTGGCAAAGACATACGTCAACGCCCTGAAAATCATACACTACATGCACGACAAGTATGACTATGAGGCGTTTGAGATGGCTCTACACGATGGTGACGTGCAGCGAACACGTGCCACCGGCATTGCCGGTCTGTCAATAGTAACCGACTCTATAGCCGCCATGAAGCACTGCAAGATACGCATTATACGTGACGAGACAGGGCTGGCAGTGGACTATAAGATTGAGGAAGGAACGTATGTGCCTTTCGGCAACAACTGCGACGAGACCGATCAGATTGCAGTCATGCTGACAGAGAAGTTCATGGAGTATCTGCGCCAACACCGAACATACCGTGATGCAATACCGACGCAGAGCCTGCTGACCATAACATCAAACGTAGTGTACGGCAGAAACACCGGAGCGACACCGGACGGAAGAAAGGCCGGCATGCCGTTCGCACCGGGTGCCAACCCTATGAACGCCCGCGATATAAAGGGAGCCGTTGCCGCTCTCGCCTCAGTGTCAAAGTTACCGTTCCATCATGCCAAAGACGGCATATCATATACCTTTGCCATCTCGCCTGCGGCATTGGGCAAAAACAGGGAGACACAGGCCCAAAACCTCGTGGATCTCATGGACGGCTACTTCGCTCCCGATGGCGGACAGCATCTGAACGTAAACGTATTTGACCGTGAGTTGCTCATGGACGCTATGGAACATCCGGAGAAATACCCGCAATTGACGATACGTGTCAGCGGCTATGCGGTAAATTTCGTGAAACTGACACGTGAGCAACAGCTTGACGTACTGTCCAGAACCATTAACCACTGCATGTGATTCGGAAAGCGAATGCTTGGACGCATCCATTCTATAGAGACATTCGGCACTGTTGACGGCCCCGGCATAAGGTTCGTAACCTTTATGCAAGGTTGCCCGTTGCGGTGCCTTTTCTGTCATAATCCTGACACATGGACACAGGATGGCGAGTGCCAATATGAGATGACAGCACAGGAACTGTGTGACGAAGCCATGCGCTATCATAACTTTATAAAGAAAGGTGGAGTTACATTATCCGGCGGCGAACCGCTGATGCAGGCTACTTTCGCAAAGGAATATTTCAGGCTGTGCAAGGAGAACGGGCTGCACACAGCACTCGACACCAGCGGTTTCTATTGCACATCGCAAGCTGTGGAGGTATTGGAATATACCGACCTCGCACTGCTTGACATAAAGACTATGGATCCGGAGTTATACCCAAGACTGACAGGTGTACCGCAACGGAACAACCTTCGCTTTCTCAACATACTGCAGGAGCGGGGCATAAAGACATGGATCAGGCACGTGGCGGTACCGGGACTGACAGACAACACAGAGTGGCTGCACAGGCTTAAAGAACACGTCAGCCGATACAGCGTGGTTGAAAAGATTGAGCTTCTGCCCTATCACACACTCGGTGTTTACAAATACAAGGAGCTTGGAGTACCATATCCTCTCGATGGTGTGGCGGATATGACACAGGAGCGCATCAACGAGATACGGCGTATATTTAATTGAAAAGAAGAAATATTCGTGCGTTATAATTGCATCGCATTTAAGATGCGATGCAATTACATTGTTATTTCACGTTCAAGAAAGATAAACACACCTGTTCGGGTGAGCTGTTATATGCAAACAGCTCACTGTTGTTGGTTTTTCGGCCAGTTGACAAGATACAAAACCTGTGTAGATCTTGTAAAAGCTGTATATAGCCAGTGTATGTAATCGGGGGTAAGCATATCGTCTGTCATATACCCTTGGTCAACATACACATGACTCCACTGACCACCCTGCGCCTTATGGCAGGTGATAGCGTATGCAAATTTAACCTGCAGAGCGTTATAATAGCGGTCTTCCCTCACAGCCTTTAACCTGTCAGCCTTGCGCGGTATGTCCTGATAATCCTCCAGGACCGATTCATACAGCATTTTATGCCGCGCCGGTGACAACGCCGGTTCATCGGTATGCAGGACATCAAGCAATGCCGTCAACTGTATTTCGTAATCATCATAGTCAGGGAAACGGAGTGTCAGATCGGCAAAACGAAAGCCGTAAAGGTCGTGAATATTACGCACCCGTCTCACCACTGCAATATCTCCGTTGGCAATAAACGGCATAGGCAACTCATCGGCGGCGTCTGACGGCGTTGCTTTGGCACCCTGCTCATTAAAGTAATGATTCTTGACTACCATCACACGGTCGCCGGAACACAGCTCACCGTCATGGTCTACGACTTGCACTCTAATGCCTTTATTATAGATTGTGGCCCGTTTGTTGCTGCGTGTAACCACCAATGTGTCATCAATCCCCACCCTTGCATAACTGTCTGACAGCGCTTCTATAAGCTCATTGCCGGGCAACACCCGTATATCAGCAAAGCCATTAAAACGTATGCGTGGCAATTCTGTAGCCTCATCGTGTGTTATAAGCCGTCTTATCATGGTGGCATTCCACAGTATGCCACTCTCCTGCTTCTGCCGCACAACCTCATCAAGATCGCATTCCGTAACGTCAAGGCCATAACTGCCGACTACTCCGGCCTGAAGAGCCGGGGCTTCGTCCTCGCCTACTGGCGGTAATTGCGCCATATCGCCCACAAGCAACATTCGACAGTTACGCCCTGAATAGACATACATGACAAGATCGTCTATAACCCCGCCGCCATTACCGATAAATGCAGGCATCCCCTCTACCGGTATCTGCGGCATTGTGCTTATCATCGAGGCCTCATCAACCACAAACAACGTGTCACTGTGCATGTTAACGTCAAGGCTAAAATCGCCTTCCATTTTCTTTTGGCGGTATATCTTACGGTGTATCGTGGTGGCAGGCAGACCGCAATTTAGCGACAACACCTTGGCAGCACGCCCAGTGGGAGCCATCAGCACCACCTTCTGACGCAATCCGACCAACGTTTTCACAATGGCCGCAACCAACGAAGTCTTACCCGTTCCGGCAGAACCGCGCAATATCATTGCCGGCATACCGGTACGAGCCGCAAGAAACTCAGTGAAAGCGCAGAGGGCTTTCTGCTGGTCGGCGGTGGGGTGAAAGCCGAAATGCCGTATTACTATTGCCTTAAACTCGGTTGTCGTCATTATTTTAACAATATATTTGCTGCTTATATATTTTTTTTGTACTTTTGCACTGCAAAGTTAATAAGTTTTTGCGAGACCACGAAACGACCGGATAAAAAAAACGCAGACGACAAACAATGAATCCAGACGTAAAGAACTGCCTCACCATAAGAGCCGGTAACGGCACCCTGTCATTCCTCGTACATGATGAAAACGGAATGCCGGAATACCACCCATACGCAGTAAAAAGCGGCATGTCCATATCCGCAAACCTGCGTGAGGCATTCAGGGAGCAAGCGTTTCTCAACCAAGGCTTCAACAAAGCTGTGCTTCTTATACCGTCGCCTGTGGTGCTTATACCTGCCGAAGACTATGGAGACAAAGAGTCGATAGACAAGGAAACCATATACAGTAGCGTGCTGACAGGCCATAAGGGAGAAGAGAAAATACTGAAAGAACTGCCACATTTTGAGGCCGCGGCACTCTATTCCGTAAACCGTGACCTGAAAATGGTGGTGAGCGACAACTGCGAAACGGTAGAGGTGGAGAACATTATGCTACCGGTATGGAAACACCTATACGACCGATACCACCGCCATGGCGACCGTAGAAAATTGTTTGCATATTTCCATGACAAGACTGTTGACATCTGTTGCTTCGGGCAACGGAGGCTACACTTTGCCAATGTCTTCAATGCCCGGCACGCGCACGATGCCTTATACTATATATTATTTGTCTGGAAACAGCTGGGAATGGACCAACAGGAGGATTGTCTGTTCCTGATTGGGGACATGCCTCACGAGCAATGGCTGACGGAACGCATCGGAACATATATTTCAAAGACACGCATTATCACCCCTGAAGTATCACTGAACCGCTCACAACTGTCGCTGATTGAGGGCATGCCGTTTGACATGATGCTGTAAATGACTTTCAAGAATGAGAATAATAACAGGACTATACAAAGGGCGGCACTTTGAAGTGCCGCACTCTTTCAAAGCCCGACCCACCACAGACTTTGCCAAAGAGAACATATTCAACGTCATGATGGGGTACATAGACTTTGAGGATGCAGTAGCGCTGGATCTATTCGCCGGCACCGGAAGCATATCATTGGAGTTGTTGTCACGTGGGTGCGACGATGTGGTAAGCGTAGAAATGGATCGTGACCACGCAGCTTTCATAAAGCAATGCGTGGACAAAATCGGCACGATGAACCACACACTAATCCGCGGTGACGTATTCCGTTTCCTGAAAAGCTGCAAGAAACAGTTTGACTTTATTTTCGCAGACCCGCCGTACGCCTTACCGACTTTGACGGATATTCCGGATAAAGCAATGCCATTGCTCAAGGAAAATGGTATTTTGGTACTTGAACATGGCAAACAATATGATTTTTCCAATCACGGAATGTTCGTGGAACACAGAGCCTACGGCAGTGTGAATTTCAGCATTTTCAAACGATAAGGGACGTAACCTGAACACACAGTAAGCCTACACGATGATAGACCGCCCAACCATAGAACGAATAAAAGATGCCGCAGACATCGTGGATGTGGTGTCTGAGTTCGTGTCTTTGAAGAAAGTCGGCGTAAACTACAGAGGTCTTTGCCCTTTCCACAACGACCATACGCCTTCATTCTACGTCAGTCCCACGCGACGCACATGCCATTGTTTCGTATGCGGCGAGGGAGGAGACAGTGTCGGTTTCATCATGAAGCACGAACAGTTGACATACCCTGAGGCTCTACGTTGGCTCGCCAACCGCTATAATATCGAGGTACAAGAGAAACAACTGACCGACGAACAGAAAAAAGAACAGTCGGAGAGAGAAGCCATGTTCATAGTGAACGAATGGGCGGCAGACTATTTTCGCGACATCTTAGAGAACGACGTGGACGGCAGAGCCATAGGAAAGCAGTACTTCAGGCAACGCGGTATAAGAGACGACATAATGCAACGCTTCCGGTTAGGCTTCTGCCTTAACGACAGACAGGCCATGGCAAAAGCGGCACTGGCAAAGGGATACCAAGAGGAATATCTCGTAAAGACCGGACTATGCTACACCAAAGACAACGGCGAGACTGTAGACCGTTTCGCCGGACGCGCCATGTTCCCGTGGATAGGTGTAAGCGGAAAGGTGGTGGCTTTCGGAGGACGAGTGCTCGATACACGTACAAAAGGAGTGAGCCAAAAGTACATTAACTCTCCAGACTCTGACATATACCACAAAGACCGTGAGCTGTACGGCATATTCCAGGCCAAGAAAGCTATTGCCAAAGAGAACTGCGTATATATGGTTGAGGGCTATACTGACGTCATATCCATGCACCAATGCGGCATAGAAAACGTAGTAGCAAACTCCGGAACAGCCCTATCAGAGCACCAGATACACATCCTGCACCGCTTCACGCCAAACATTGTGTTGCTGTATGACGGCGATGAGGCCGGCATAAAAGCCGCGTTGCGTGGTACGGATATGCTGCTGAAAGAGGGCATGAATGTCAAAGTGTTGTTGCTGCCGGACGGCGATGACCCTGACTCTTTTGCAAAAAAACACACGGCAGAAGATTTCCGCAACTACATAAACGACCACAGTACGGATTTTATCGAGTTCAAGACGAAAGTATTACTCGACGGAGTAACGGACCCGGTGAAACGTTCCGAGGCCATATCAAGCATTATAAAAAGCATAAGCGTAATAGGAGACCCTATCATAAGGGCAACATACATACAGGCATGCACCTACAGGTTAGGGATACAGGAGCAGGTACTCATCAATAAGATGAACGACAACATAAGGGAGTACCGCAACGAACAAAGAAAAAAAGAGGAACGGGAGCGAAGGCAAAGCAACTATATCAGACAGGATTATGCCGCTACGGGACAACAGCCGGACACGGGAAACCGGAAGGAAAGCGACACGACACAGCAGTATGCGACAGCAGAGCATGATGTACCGCCACCGGAAGCATTCCTACCGCCGGAGGCGTTCAGTACTCCTACACAGCAGACGACAGGCACTCCGACAGTACCCCCTGCGGCAAATAATAGTGCAAAAATACCGGCAAAAGCCCCGCAATACAAGGAAACGGTATCGGATATGCTGATTAAACACGTTATAAAATACGGTCATATCGTACTATACGATGATGTAGAAGCAGACGATGGCACCAAAGTTTCGCTGACTTTGGCAGAGGTAGTGAACTACGATTTGGCCAACGACGACTTACTATTCAGTCTGCCTATATACAACAAAATATTGCAAGAAGCCGTAAACCATTCGCATGACGATGGGTTTAATGCCGAGAGTTTCTTCACATTGCACCCCGATTACGAAATATCGTCATCAGCAATCAGACTGACGGCTGAAAAAGTATTATTATCAAAGAGCCTGCAGGTAAAGCATACAACCGAGAGTTTACGTAACATTATCATACATTTGCTGCTGGATTTCAGGAAAGAATATATCACTGCAAAACTGACACAGCTAAGAACAGATATTGCAATGGCTGCAGGAGACCCAAAGCGGCAACTGGAACTGATGACACAGCTAACAGAGATGCAGAAAATACGCAATGCGATAGCCAAGAAAATAGGCGGTAGCGTTGTGCCGCAATGAAAGGAAACGGAGATAGGGAAAATCCCCACGGCATTAGGGAAAAACCTTTGTCAGGCAACGGAACTTGAAGTATCTTTGCAACAGAAATACAAAAATACTATGATTATGAAACAGGTTGTAATTTCAATATTGATACTTATGGGTGCCGTAACGCCAACAATGGCAATGTCATACCAGCAGGCACGGGAGCAAGCCCTGTTCCTTACGGACAAGATGGCCTACGAACTGAATCTCAACGAGCGGCAATATGAGGCTGCATACGAGATAAACCTCGACTACCTGATGGATGTAAACAGTATGGATGACATATACTCCACAAGTTGGAGACGCCGTAATCTGGATTTACAATATATCCTTCTCGATTGGCAATACACTGCATTCTGCGCCGCATCCTACTTCTTTCGCCCGATATACTGGAGTGCCGGCAACTGGAATTTCAGAATATATACACACTATCCGCGCCGCGATTTCTTTTATTTCCACCGCCCTGTGTGCTACTCGTCATACCGTGGAGCGCACAATTGGAGAAACAACGGAGGAGCATCATGGTACGCCCACAGGACAGATAGGTTTCACAAGCCCGGCGTTACTCACGTAGGGATGCACGACAACTACCATCCTACACACGGAGGAGTAGCTAAACCACACCATGCGGCACCGGTACCAAGAGGCAGAGACAGCTATAAACGCCCCGCAAGCACAACCGCCGGCAATCAAAAGCCTATGGGAACAAACTGGAGAAACGATGGAGCACAGAACAGAGGCATATACAACCGCGAGAGCAGCACACGCAAAACCGTGACAAAAGACAATACGCCTCAAACAACAAACAGGCCTTTTGGCAATATACAGTCACAAAGACAGCCCCAACGAGGAACCAAATCACAGTCACAAAGGCCTATAACAACGCAACGGCAGGCTACACAACAAAGAAGCGTAGCGCCAAGATCCGGTACAAGAACAACAACAAGCAATGCGCAACAAGGTGGAGGCAATGCAAGAATGTCAAGGCGATAGACCGCAAATATTATATTCCGACCAACATAATTCATACAAAAAAGCAACATGAAAGTAATCCTACAAAGTCTCTTACGCGCCGTATGCGCAATAGCAATCGGTGCCATGCTCGTAAAATATCGACAGGATATGGTACAATGGATGACAATAGCCATTGGAGTATTGTTCTTCATCTCCGGTTTTGCTGCCATTGCTATGACATACATAAGCAAGCGAAAAGCCGACAAGATATTACAGGCTGTCAAAGAAACGGAACAGACTGAGGATAGCACACAAGACAATCCGCAACGCATACGCATGTCAGGAGCGTGGGGATGCGGTATCCTCACCGGATTAGGCAGCATGCTGCTCGGCGTTGTTCTGGCCTTGATGCCAACAACATTTGTCAGCTTCCTTATATATATATTATCCGCTTTCCTTATCATCGGAGCAATACAGCAGTTTATGTCGCTTGCCATTACGAGCAGAATAGGAAGCGTAGGAATTATATTCTGGCTCATGCCGACACTGTTGCTCATAGCGGGTTTCGTGGCCGTAGCATATCCTGAAGCCATAGCTTCTGCACCATTGTTCTTCATTGGATGGTGTATGATGGTGTACGGAGTGGTTGAATGCATCAACGGCATAAAGGCATACACCTGCCAAAAGAAAGCGGACAAACAGGCAACAATGACCAATACGCTCGACAGCAAGCCGGATTTTTCCGATGCCGAGTCCGTGGATTACGAAGAAATAAAGAACTAAAGTCCGACAAATGTACCTGTATAACAAAACGACAAGAGCCACAAACAACCGCTATACAATTGTAAATACAGGAAAAATATAGCCAGAAACCTTTGGCGGAACAGATTTTTATTTGTACTTTTGCAATAACAACAAAACAAGAATACACAACAAATAAAGTATAAAATGAACTCTATCTATGACATTACGGTAAAAGACCGTAAAGGCAATCCGGTACCATTGAAAGGGTATGCCAATGAAGTGGTACTCATAGTAAACACAGCAACCAAGAGTCCTGAGACCAAACAATATGAAGCCTTGCAAGATATGTACGAGAAATATCATGCCTTAGGATTTGCCATACTGGACTTTCCGTCCAACCAACCTACAAAGTCATGCCCCGGAACCGATGAAATGATACACCAGTTCTGCAAAGATACGTATCAGACAGAGTTCCCACGCTTTAAGAAGGTGAAAGTAAACGGAACGGATGCTGATAGCCTATACAAATATCTTACATCAAAGTTCCCCGGAGAAATAACCGATGACTTCACGAAATTCCTTATCAATAAGATTGGAAAAGTAGTGGCACGATACGATGCGCGGACTCCGATGTCTGAGATTGAGAGCAAGATTGAGGAGATACTGAAATAACAACAAGAAAACCAATAACGACCAAACTATGAGCCATACTAAATGTTTGATACTGGGTAGCGGGCCGGCCGGCTACACCGCCGCAATCTACACGGGAAGGGCTAATCTTGAACCGACATTGATATGCGGACCGCAAACCGGCGGACAACTGACACAAACCACTATAGTAGAGAACTATCCCGGATATCCGGACGGTGTAGATGCCAACCAGATGATGATGGACATACGCCAGCAGGCAGAGCGTTTCGGGGCGGAGATAAAAGACGGTGAGGTTGTAAAAGTTGACTTTACGGAAAGGCCGTTCACCGTAACTCTTGACGATGGCAACACAATCACAGCCGATGCAGTTATCATTGCAACCGGAGCGAAAGCGAAATATCTCGGATTGGCAGACGAAGAGAAATACAATGGCATGGGAGTATCAGCCTGCGCCACATGCGACGGGTTCTTCTACCGTAAGAAAACAACAGCGGTAATAGGCGGAGGCGATACAGCATGTGAAGACGCCCTCTACCTGTCATCTATCTGTAAGAAGGTATATCTTGTAGTAAGAAAGGACTATCTGCGTGCATCTGACATCATGCAACGCAGGGTACGCGAGAAGGAAAACATCGAAATCCTGTTTGAACACAATGCAACAGGACTCTATGGCGAGAACGGCGTAGAGGGAATGCACCTTGTAAAGAGACAGGGTAAGCCCGATGAGGAGAGGTATGACGTTGCGATTGACGGATTTTTTCTTGCCATTGGACACAAACCGGCCACAGAGCTATTCGTAGGACAGTTGGATATGGACGAGATGGGATATATCAGCACTATTGGAAACACTCAACAGACCAATATAGAAGGTGTGTTTGCGGCAGGCGATGTATGCGATCCGGTCTACCGGCAAGCCATAGTTGCAGCGGGAACAGGCTGCAAGGCCGCAATGGAAGCTGAGAAATACCTAAACACTGCACACACATAAGATGAACATATTCAACCATATCGCAAATATAAAGCATACAGGAAGGCCACTGACCATGGCCCTCCTGTTTTCGTTGTCAATGCCCCTCGGCGCACAAAAAGAAATAAACGACCAGAACACACCGCTGCATCTTATGCAGCCACAATATGAAACTCCATACGGCATACCGTCAGAACAAGAAGTAAAAGCAACCATAGACAAGGTACTTGACTATCTTGACAAGGCCATGCCGGCAAGGGTTGAGGACAACAGACTGAACAAAGGAAGTTTCAGACTTACCTCCTATGAGGCGGGAGTGTTATATGCCGCCATGCTGAACGCAGGCCAATCAACTGGTGACAAACGTTTCACACAATTCGCAAAAGACCGCCTGCAACTGATAGCAACACAGGCTTCAAAAGAGGCTAAAGCCCTTGAGAAGGACAAAGAATATGATGCTCAAATGCGTATGGTACTCTATCCCGGCGCACTTGACGACTGCGGTGCCATGGCCTCAGCCTATTGTCGCCTTAATATGCTCAAAGAAGACAAAGCCTACACGGATGTAATAAATCGTTATGTGGATTTTGTGCGCAACAAACAATACCGCCTTACCGACGGCATCTTTGCGCGCCATCGCCCGCATCACAACACTGTATGGTTGGATGACATGTACATGGGAGTGCCATGTATGGCATGGTATGGCGTAATGGCAGACGACGTAACGGCCATTCACGATGCAGTCAGGCAGATAAAGCTCTTCAAAGAGCGCATGTGGATACCTGAGAAGAAACTGTTCCGCCACGGATGGGTTGAGAATATGACCCCGCATCCGGCCTACTATTGGGGCAGAGCCAACGGATGGGGAATACTGACAATGTGTGAGGTGCTTGACGCCATGACGAAAAGAGGTAACGATACCGCAACAGCCGAAGACCGTGCCGTTGTGCTTGCATTGCTTCAACAGCACATTGAGGGTCTGTCAGCACTTCAGGACAAGACGGGCTTCTGGCATCAGTTACTTGATCGTCCTGACACTTACCTCGAAACGTCATGCACCGCCATCTACACCTACTGCATGGCGCATGCTATTAATGAAGGATGGATTGACGCTCAGACATACGGCGCACAGGTATTGCTGGCGTGGAACGCCTGTCGGACAAAGGTAAATGCCCAAGGTCAGGTAGAAGGCACATGTGTAGGCACCGGAATGGGGTTTGATCCGGCTTTCTATGCCTATCGTCCCGTACACGCAATGGCGGCACACGGCTACGGACCCATGATATGGGCAGGCTCCGAGGTGATACGCATGTTGCGTTCCACACACCCAAAAATGAATGACTCCGCAATACAATTCTATACCACAGAGCAGAAAACTGACAAGCCGATATTCACGGAAGGAAATCCGGAAACAGAAATTCTTTGGTAATTTTTCATGTTTTTTCTTGCTCAATTCAAAAAATATTATTACCTTTGCACCTGCAAAATTCAACATGCTACCATTCAATCAAAGCCCAAATGGCGGAATTGGTAGACGCGTTGGTCTCAAACACCAATGCCGCAAGGCGTACCGGTTCGAGTCCGGTTTTGGGCACATAACAAGGATGCACCTTACTGAAACAGTATCGGTGCATCCTTGCTTCGTTTACAAACTCTACCATTTTATGCACCAAGGACATTATGCACCAAGACCGGAGAGCGCATAATACCATAAAAGCATTTCCCCTGCTGTGTGCAAACACAGCAGGGGAAATGCTATATATATAACTCTTACCGAATTACATAGACCTCAAGGCACCGAGCAACTCATTGTTCTCTGCCTTCGTACCTATCGTTATACGCAGACAATCCTGACACAACTGCACCCGTGTACGGTTACGTACTATGATACCTTTGTCCACAAGATAATCATACGTTTGCTGTGCATTCTCCACTTTCACAAGGAAAAAGTTAGCATCTGTAGGATATATCTGCTTGCATATCTTCAGCTCCGAGAAAGCAAGCATAACCCTACCCCGCTCCTGCAACAGCAGTTTCAACCACTGTTCAACCGCAGTAGTATCATTAAGACGTTGCAAAGCCTGCTGTTGCGTCATCAGATTAACGTTATAAGGATATTTGACCTTATTATATATGTCTATTATTTCCTTTGAGGCAAAAGCCATACCAAGACGTATCGCCGCCGAGCCCCATGCCTTACTCATTGTCTGTAACACTATCAGATTAGGAAACTTATACAACATACGCGCCATTGTCGTCTCACGGGAGAAGTCTATATACGCCTCATCCAGTACAACAAGGCCGGCAAACCGCTCTATGACTTTTACGATTTCCTCACGCCTCAGGCTCACACCCGTCGGGTTATTGGGGCTGCATAACCATATAACTTTTGTATTATCATCACAGGCGGCAAGCAATGTCTCGGCATCAAACTGATATTGTCCATCAAGCATTACCTTACGATATTCCACATCATTAATATTGGCACAGACCTCATACATGCCGTATGTCGGACAGATAGCCACCACATTGTCATGCTTCGGCTCACAGAAACAACGATAGACGAGGTCTATGGCCTCATCGGAGCCGTTACCAAGGAATATACATTCTTCCGACACACCCTTTATCTTAGCCAGCTTTGCTTTCAGTTCCAGCTGCAAAGGATCCGGATAACGGTTATAAGGAGCATTGTAAGGGTTCTCGTTAGCATCGAGAAACACCTTCGCCACACGCCCGCTATATTCACTGCGCGCACTGCTGTACGGTGTCAGCGACCATATATTCGGTCGCGTCAATTGCTGTAATGGTTTCATATATTTTGTCCTTTTATCGTTTTTACTAACAAATACCGGGTTACGATCCATACCTGCTCGGAGTATCAGTCCTCCATTCTACTCCACCCTTTCCTACACAATCTTACAACGAAGATAATGCCACGGAAGCACAATTCCAACGCCATTGCAATCCATACACCATGCAATCCAATTACCGGGGCAAGTATGAGCGTAAGCGTAACCCTCACTATCCATATACTGCACAGGTTCATAATACTCGGCACCAGGGTCTTTCCCGCGCCGATAAATATCCCATTGGCCACTATGGCGGCGGCATATCCGGGCTCTGCCCACGCCTCTATGCGCAATATCTCCGTACCGAGGGTTATCACTGATGCGTCGGGAGTAATAACCGAAAGCATTTCCGGTGCAAAGAGCCACATCACCACTCCCATAAAAGCCATAATGCCAACACCCAGCGCCATGGTAATCCAAGCAAAACTATGCATCAGTTCACGCCGTCCGGCCCCTTTACTTTGACCGACCAATGTTGTTGCAGCATCGGCCACACCATGCCCCGGCATATAGCACAGGCTCTCCACATTGATAGCAAAACTGTTGGCCGCAATGGCCACACTGCCCATGGGTGCAATGATTGAACTTATCATTACCTGTGCCGTAGACATCATACCGCGCTCCATACTTATAGGAACTCCTATCCTGGCAGCGGTCTTAAGCGTCCGCATTGTCGGCACATATAGTCCGTAAACGAAACGCGCGGTATCGTGCGAGAAACGCAACACCCTGTCTTTCACCGTCATATTATACACCATACATACCATCGTTATAGCGTATGCCACCACCGTTCCATATGCCGCCCCAACCACACCTTGCTTCAATACGAATATAAAGACATAGTTAAAGACGACGTCAAGAGTACACATCATAATCATCAACATGCTTGGCACTTTAACATTGCCGCTACATCGCAGACTGCCCGCCGCCAGACAGTTGAGTACTATAAGCGGTTCACCAAGCGAAAAGACGGTGAAATACCTCGTGGCATTCTCGCTTATGGCGTCAGAGGCCCCCAACCAATGCGGCAGATAAGGCGCAATACTTATACCGGCAACAAGCAGTATCAATGCGAACACAAGGCCGGCAAACATACCTTGTCTTATTATCATGCGCGCACCTTTAGCGTCCCGTGCACCTATCCTGTGCGCCACCTGCACCGAGAAGCCTGCGGCAAATGCCGAAGTAAAACCGCTAAAGAGCCATATAGTGGTAGAGACAAGCCCAACAGCCGCAGCGGCGTCAGTGGACAGATGGCCGAGCATGGCAGCGTCTATCATCTGCATTGCTATTGATGACAACTGGGCTATAATGGCCGGTAACGCCAAAAGCACCGTGAGACGAAACTTCTGCCGAAGCGTCATCTCACAGTCACGTCGGCTCAACATGCCGAGCAGTTCGTCTTTAGTATGATGTCCTGACATCAACAAAGGCTTTTCACTCTCAGGCGCATAGCATTGGCATGGGCCTCAAGCTGCTCGTTCTCTGCCATACACACCACAGCAGGCCCAATAACCCGTACACCCTCTTGCGTAAGATGCTGGAAAGTTATCTTGCGGTTATAGGAATCGAGATTAACCCCATTGTAGGCCAAGGCGTAACCGTGCGTCGGCAACGTATGGTTTGTGCCGCTGGCATAGTCGCCTGCCGACTCGCAGGCATAGCAGCCAAGGAATACCGAACCGGCATTCTGCACTTGTTCCGCCAAGGTAGCATAATCATCGGTAGCTATAATAAGGTGTTCGGGAGCATATACGTTGCTCAATGCCATTGCCTCCTCCTTGTCCTTCACGAGCACAAACTGCGAGTTGGCAAGCGTTTGCTCCGCTATCTCATGCCGGGGCAACAGCGCAAGCTGACGCTCCGTCTCCTCTATGACCTTGTCAAGCATCGTCTCCGAGGTGGTAATGAGAAGAACCTGTGAGTCAGTACCGTGCTCTGCCTGCGACAACAGGTCGGCAGCCACAAAGGCAGCATTACTCGTATCGTCTGCTATGACACACACCTCGCTGGGGCCGGCCGGCATATCTATGGCTGCATCATGAAGCGACACCTGCTGTTTCGCTGCCATAACATACTGATTGCCGGGGCCGAATATTTTATAAACCTTAGGCACGGACTCTGTACCGTAGGCCATAGCGCCTATGGCCTGCACACCACCCGCTTTGAAAATCTTGCTCACACCGGCTATACGCGCCGCCACAAGTATGGCAGGATGCACCTTGCCCTCTTTGTTTGGCGGAGTGCAAAGCACTATCTCCTTACAGCCGGCAATCTTGGCCGGGGTGGCGAGCATAAGCACTGTAGAGAACAGCGGTGCCGTGCCGCCGGGAATATACAGTCCCACTTTCTCTATCGCCACGGCTTTCTGCCAGCATTCCACACCGGGTGCCGTCTGCACTCTCGCCCCGTCTGATTTCTGCGCCTCATGAAAAGCGGCGATATTCTTATGGGCAAGCGTCAGCGCGTCTTTCAATTCCTGACTGACAAGGGTCTCGGCCTCGGCCATCTCCTCTGCACTAACGGCAAGACTGCGCAGAACCACCTTGTCAAACTTCTCCTCGTATGCCATTACGGCCTTGTCGCCATTGGCCTTCACATCGGCCAAGACTGAGGCGACAGTGGCGTTGAGTTGTGAGACATCCAAGTGCGGACGCTCACAGATAACGGCATACTGTTCTTTGGTGGGATACTTTATTATATTCATAGACAAATGCTTACAATATCATCTTTTCTATCGGCAACACGAGTATTCCTTCGGCTCCCGCAGCCTTCAACTGACCTACAATCTCCCAAAAATGCTTTTGGTCCACCACAGCATGAACTGAAGTCCATCCCTCACTCGCAAGTGGTAGCACAGTAGGCGACTTTATGCCGGGCAGAATGTCTATGACCTCAGACACCTTGTCGGTAGGCACATTCATCAGAACATATTTCTTGTCATCAGCTACAAGTACGGATTTGATGCGGAACAGGAACTCATCGAGCACGGCCTGCTTCTCTGCCGTCAGCTCTTTATTGCCTATAAGCAACGCCTCGCTCTTCATCACCACCTCTACCTCACGCAACTTGTTGCTCACGAGTGTGGAGCCGCTGGATACTATATCGAAAATGCCGTCAGAGAGACCGATACCCGGCGCAATCTCAACGGAACCCTGAATAACGTGTATCTTGATGTCGATATTGTTCTCGTCAGCGAATTTCTTCAGTATATTAGGATATGAGGTAGCAATCTTCTTGCCGTCAAACCACTGTATACCGGTATAGTCCACCTCTTCAGGTATGGCGAGTGAGATGCGGCATTTGGAGAAACCGAGACGCTTTACGATATTGGCATCCTCGCCACGCTCTACAAATTCGTTCTCGCCGACAATGCCTATGTCGGCCACTCCGCTGGCAACGCACTCCGGAATATCATCATCACGCATATAGAGCACTTCCAAAGGGAAATTGCTTGACTGCACAAGAAGAGTGCGGCGGGCACTGTTTATTTTTATACCTGTCTCCTTAAGGAGGTTCATTGTGTCTTCGTATAGACGTCCTTTTGACTGTACTGCAATTCTTAACATAATATATATGTGTTGTATTATCGTTCTGACTGCAAAGTTACAACAATTTCTCCAAACACACAAATTTTCTTTGATAAGTTAGTAAACATAATAAATTAAGCAAACAGGAGGCTGCAGTACGAAAACCCGCAACACAATTCTTCAACAACATTGAAAGGACAGAGAAGGGCACTAAAAGTATATACGATTCGTCTCTAACACCACTCCCGTAACAATCGCAGTGCAATCGCATTGTAATCGCGGTGCGATTATACAACAAACGCAGTGCAATTACAAAGCAATCGCAATGCGATTACAAAACAAGCCTAACGCAAAATTTGGAAGAATTACTAAATCCTAAATTCCACTTCATCAATGCTTTTTACTCATCTGAAATTGGTGTAATCCATTTTGTCCATTCCTGCAAATTCTACTGCAAATGGCTTGTAATTTCCTTCCGGATTGTTGCCCCGATGAGTATTGTGATCATCAAGTATGGCAAATACAATGCGGCAATACTTGTTTTTGAACTCATGTTCGTCCATTACTTCATGAAAGAGACGAGCCACATGGTGTGGCGGATTGCGAAACGCTCCACAACCCAAGGCTCCAAGAATCAAACTATCACGTCTATGTAACAAGCCCAGTCGGAAGATAGTGCGAATCTTATTCTTTATGGGCTCTATATGGTAATCCGCAATTCTGCCATCTGCTGTTAAGTCGGGGCGGTTCATCCCAGCAACTGTAATTACAGCAAAAATATTAGGGCGCTCTTTCAATGCATAACCTTTTTGCTCACTTTCACGGAAATTAACAACTCCATCTGTATATATTCCTCCATAATTCTTGTCTAAAGGATATTGGTATCGTGAACGGCTAATACCGTATTGCTTAGAATAAGGCGCAAATTGGTATAGAAAGCGAAACAGGTCTGTTCTACGAAATAATGTTTCTTCTTGAGCTCCAGCACCATATCTCACACCACCACCAGGATTTCTCCTGCTTGCCATATTCAACAAAGCAGGAGAACATCCTTTCTTTTGCAACAGCTCAACAGCATCCAAACAGTCCATATTAAGCACTTCTACAATGGTTGGAAGATTACTTGTGGGTGCTTCAACATGCACTTCATGGTCATAAAATACAGTGTGTCTAAACGTGTCCCACGGGAGACACGCTATGAGTTCACTACACGATTCGATGTCAACCTTGTCGCCTCGCTCTGTGTAATAATATCCTTGGTTTACAATATCAACAGTATTACGGAATACCTTAGCGCGCAGTTCCTTTACCTTGTAGTAAGCATCATTATCGCCCATCTTTACTTTTTCCATCAAGACTCGGTACTTTTCAAGGAAATCCCTTTCAGCGTCCCAAGTAGGAACAGGATAATCTGTTACGTTGGAATGCCGATGTATCACTTCCACGAAATCTTTGGGAAGAATTACATTGGGGAGGTCGATTACCTTCAGAAATAACGGAGCTATCTCGTATGGGGTAAAAGCTGCAATCCCACAGCCAATACGTGTAACAAGAAACTTATATTCAGGATGACTGAAAGCAAAATTAATAAATTGTTCAACGTATGGTTTGATAGTCTCTACACCTCCCTGCATTGTAGGGATGGCATAACTTTGCCCTTGCAGTCCAATGCCTTTTCCCCATATCGCTCCAAAGCGGTTATAGGCAAGACGTGCAGCTCCGCCACCATGTGCACCAGCCAAATTGCTACCAAATACAAATATCTCATTATTTTTCAATTCCCGAATTCTTTCCGGGGTGTATTCTCTGTTGTACATAGATAAATATAATTAACGTTTTCTTTCAACTTTTTCTCCAAACACTCACACATTAGCTTACCGGTTTACTCTTGTTCTGTTTGACATGCGTACTTTCTCCTTCTTGTCACAGCAAACTCCAACAACATTACAATAAAAGAGCATATACTATTCTCATTTTACCTAATTATTATTATTTCCATGGCCTATGGTTCCTAGCTTACGTTTGTAAAGAGACTCACGTTCAATAGCTTGTTCTTCTAATATCTTTATTGGAAGAGTTTCCAAAATGCACCATTGAAAATACTTCTCGGCATATTTAGGATCGACATCTATACATTTCTTTAATTCCACATCGCCACCATGTCCTGTTTTAGCATAATCACTCCATCTTCCCCAAATGCCTTTTGAGTTATAGGTAGAACCTACATATTGTTTGCCATTATTCTTTAAGTCAAAATTCCAATCTAAATCCCTTTTGTTTCAGTTCTTCATACTTCGCCTTATTGAATCTAAAGAGAAATGCTTCTTTCTTCTGTGATGGATTTACCGTCTCATTCATCTGTTCCAACATCTCCAAACGTTTCATCTTATTATAAAAATTCCGACGGTCAAAACGAACATCAAGTATCGCCTCGTAGAGGTTCTGCAGTTCCTTGATGGTGAATTCATCGGGCAAAAGCTCAAAGCCAACAGGTTCAAAGTGTATCTGTTGACGCAATGCCTGCTCTGCCTTACGAAGAATCTGATCATGGTCGAAAGCCAATTGCGGCACCTCGTCTAATGCAAACCATTTGGCATCAGTAGCATCATCACCTCCAATTACATTCTGCATCCTAACCAAAGCATAATAAGCAATAGTGATAACTCTTTCACGAGGATCACGATGAGGAGCTGTAAAGGTATGGAATTGTCGGATATATGCGCCTTCAAGTCCTGTTTCTTCCTGCAACTCTCTTAATGCACCCTCCTCAGCACTTTCATCCATTTTCATAAACCCTCCAGGGAACGCCCATCGTCCCTTATATGGTTCAACACCTCGCTGCACCAACAAAATTCTCAGTTTTGTGCCATCGAAACCGAATATCACGCAGTCTGTTGTGACACTCGGATGAGGATATTTATAACAGTACCTCAACTCGTTTTCAATCTTGTTTTCCTCACTCATTTTATATATTGCGTTAAAATTACGCCACAAAGATACAATGATTAATTGAAACCGCCAAATATTATGTGTAAAAATTACACAAAACAAGATATTTTTAAGAAACAAATGATTATTTATCCCTTTCGCCTGCTTCTTCTACAAACGCTTCATAATCCTATGAATATAAGTCCATCCGAATGCCTATTTGGACAGGTTCTGTATTTATTATGATGCGCATGAATAACTCACGTTAAAATATAAAGTTTCATAAAACAACAGGAACGATTGTCATTTATACTCGTTTTTTGAGAAAAATTCGTAATTTTGCAAAGCGAAATTTATATGCTTTTCGTGATAACAAATATGAGAACTTTCAATACAGCAGGCACTTGTCGCCCAGAGGAGCACTATATGGTGGACATCACCGACCGTTTGAAAATCATTCGCAAGATGGTTGCAAAAGGTGATTATTTCTGTATTAATCGTGGTAGACAATATGGCAAAACTACAACATTGGAGGCTATTAGTACCAAGCTTTCTGATGATTTTTGTGTATTCAAAATCAGCTTTGAAGGTGTTGATGACAAATACTTCGAAAGTGCTGCTACCACAAACGCTGCCTTTTTGAGATTACTCAGACAAGAAGCTCGTTGGACTCCCAAAGAGGATTCGGTTAAAAAGTTCCTTGATGAAGTTGCACCAAGGGAACTGTCTGCTATTGATGATTTTGATTTTTCTGATGTTGTTTCAGAACTTTGTTCTATATCCTCAAAACCTGTAATAGTTCTTATAGACGAGGTCGACCAAGCTGGTAATAATGATGGGTTCATTAAGTTCCTTGGAGGATTGAGAAATATGTACCTTAAGAGAAATACTCAACCAACTTTCAAGTCTATCATTCTTGCTGGCGTATATGACGTTAAGAATCTTAAACTAAAGATTCGTCCAAAAGAACAACACCAGTACAATTCGCCTTGGAATATTGCAGCGCCGTTTGATGTGGATATGAGTTTGCCTGCTGAAGGCATAACAAATATGCTTGCCGAATACAAGGCAGACCACAACCTGACATTTAATGAAAAGATAGTAGCTAAGTTGCTACGTGCCTATACAGCTGGTTATCCTTTTCTTGTTAGTCGTCTCTGTCAGATCATAGATAGTAAAAAATTGCCGTGGAATAAAGAAGGTGTATTGAAAGCTGTGAATGTCATATTAGTAGAACGTAATACCCTCTTTGATAACTTAATCAAAAAACTGGATGAATATCCAGTCTTAAAGGAGATTTTGAAGGGTATATTGTTCTCTGGTAATACGAAATCATACAATCCGGACGAGAAGTATATCCAAATTGCATCAATGTTCAATTACATCGTCAATAAAGATGGCAAGATAGCAGTTGCCTGCCGTATCATGGAGGTTCGCTTGTATAATCTGTTTATCAGTGAAGAAGAAAACTCTTCATTTTATAAACAGGGGCAAATAGACAAGAGCCAGTTTGTAAAGGATGGTATCATTGACATGCCACACCTCATGGAGCGTTTTGCTGTGCACATGAATCAGACCTATAAGATGGATCATGAAAATGAGTTTATCGAAGATGATGGACGAAAAGCATTCCTTACTTATCTTCGCCCAATCATCAACGGAGTAGGCAACTATCATATAGAAGAAGAAACACGTGATCATAATCGTATGGATGTGGTCGTTGATTACCTTGGCAAGCAGTACGTCATCGAATTGAAAATCTGGCGAGGCAATGCCTACAACGAACGTGGCGAGGAACAGCTCTGCCGTTACCTTGAATACTTTGACCTGCAGAAAGGCTATCTCATATCATTCTGTTTCAATAAGAAAAAGAAGTCAGGACTGTTACCTCCAGTAGAACTAAAAGGCCGCACACTAATTGAGGCGATAGTATAATACGGATAAGAAACATAAAGCCAAACTAAAAAAGCAGAACCGCTTATGACGAAAAAATAACGGACGCAAATACTGCCAACAAAATTACAGAAAGTTATTGAATATCACCTGTAAAGCCACAAAATATCTGCGAGAATACCGAAAAGGAATTTCTTATACCGAACTCACGTATAAATGGTAAATGTCCATATTTCAGAATTTAGATAAAATATAGACGTATCAACATATCACAACATAACACTCACCTTGCTGCATTATAATCGCCTTATAATTTTTCTCCCCCACACCAGACAAAAGGCAAAAAGCATTCTTGTAGAAAGAATCCAAAACGCAGACACACCGCATGCGGCAAAGACCATCGTGTCTTCCAGCATTGAATGATTCATAATAAGATGATAATTCACCTCGTTAGCCTCCTCGCGCGATATCTGTCCGCTGTCCTCAAGGTCTATCATTGCGGCGGAACCATAACTAATGCCAAGCACATTACCCACCAACCACAGATATGCAGCATTGGCTGGCAAGCCGAAGAAAGACATAACGGGACGCAAAGGCGTGACCAATTTGCGCATCAAGCCATAATATTCCATTAACCGCTGCAACACCATAAGGCCGTAAATGATAGCAAATATCATAAAGGACAGTTGCACGGAAGACCACGCCCATTGTCTCATGATAATCCAAACGGACTGTGTCGTTTCCATAACGTGATGTGTGGTAAACGGTTGCGGCATGGCAGGTAACACCTGATTCAGATACAAAGCCGCAAGAAAAGCGGCGGCAATGCGCAACAATGCCATTGTAAATGGATTGGAGCCGACTCTCTTTACCACAGCACTTTCAGGTGGCAAAGCATGGCACAATGTCGCCATAATAGCCAGAATGGTTGCCTCACGCAATGTCAACTCCATACTGAGCATAACGGCAAGGCCTGCGTAAGTGGTGACGGAGGCGGCGGTAAGGAAAGCAATAGCAGACGCTCCGGGCAAGCCAAGATATTGAAATACGGGATTAAGGAACTGCGCCAACCATGCTATGATACCATAATACTGCATCAGTCTGACGGCAAGCGAGATTGGAATCATTATTTTCAGTAACCAAAAAGTTGTCTTGAAAGCGGGCTTCACAGCCCTGTCAAAACAGTGTGCAAGCTGTTCTTTTGCGTTCATTGCATTTTGAATGTTACTCGATGATATGGTGTCAGACCATATTCCGCTATGGCCTGACGGTGTTTCTTGGTGGGATAGCCTTTATTGGACAACCAGTCATACTGTGGATACTCACCGGCAATACGGTTCATAAAGTCATCGCGATAGGTCTTGGCGAGTATCGATGCGGCGGCTATAGAGAGATATTTGCCATCGCCCTTAACAATGGTTGTGTACGGTAAAGGCTGGCAGTCATATAACAGCGGCAAGTTATCGTAGCAGTCAACAGTACTATGGTCAACCGTAGGATAATACAGGTCAAAACGATTACCGTCTATTATGAGCGCAGTTGGCCTGACCTGCAACTGATCAATAGCTCTATGCATAGCAAGATATGACGCATGAAGAATGTTTATCTTGTCTATCTCGCCGGCAGTACACACCCCGACAGCCCATGCCACTGCGTCACGTTCCACCTGCTCACGCAGGGCATATCTCTTCTTTTCGGTCAATTGCTTGGAATCGTTAAGCATCTCATTATGATAGTCGGGAGGCAGTATTACAGCGGCGGCAAACACAGGTCCGGCAAGACACCCCCTGCCGGCTTCATCACAACCGGCTTCTATACAGTCTTTCTGATAATAGGGCAACAACATCGTATTTACATGTTTTGCTATTTGTTATACAACAGCCTAACGGCGGCGGTACTCTGTCCGCCCGAGCCGACAGTCACGGGACTGATGCCGGCAGCGCTGACACGGACGCGCGTATCTCTCGCATTATTGTAGAAACGGGCATTGAAAGTACCGTCTTCATTTATAGCAGGATTAGGATTCCAATATAACGTTCGGCGATAGTCGGCCGGTTTCGATGGCGTGGCGGTACTATAATCGGGAGAATAGAACGCCTCCGGATATGTAATACCGTCATACACATAACGGCGGTCACGGTATGTATATCGGTGGGCATCGTTAGGAATAAGGTCAAACACCAATGTTACATCTGCGGCATGGCTCTCAACAACATCACCTGAGTCTGTGCGCAGGTCGTAATCGGTATATACTCTTATGTCTTTTATACGGCTAAGACGCAGATTTTTGAAAACGGATGTGGTGGTACGAGGCTTATCGTATTCGGTCACCATAGGTGTATAGTTGCGGTAGAATGACGTGCCGTCAACCATGGCACGGATATTGAACTGGTTGCGACGCCCCATATTACCGACAAAATATGTAGCAAAAGCCATAGGCATACGCTTAAAGTCGGCCACGCCAAGCATAAGGCCATAGTCTGAAGCTTCATTATAAACCTTATAGGCATCCATAACGATAGCGGGCTTTTTCATGTCTATGGCACGTTTGCCGCGGCGCCTTGACTTCACTATGACAGTCTGCAACATGTGGTTTCCGGCCAAACGGCTACCATCAGTTATGCGTTCGTCATCGTCCTCGTCTACAAACAACAAATCGGGAGCATTGACCTGATACCAGTTATACGGCTGAGAGAAAATCGGATATATCATATCACGTTTCACGAAATAATCGGGAAAAGCGCGTTCGTCAAGTTTGCTTGGATCTGAAAGATTCTGCATATTCTTAACCAACGAATCTTTGCGGTTGTACGCCTTGGAAAACAAAATGGCCTGATCGTAATATGCAGGTAGATTAATACAGAAACGACCGCGACGATCGGTATTTGTAATAGCTCCGGCAATCTCGTCGTCTTTAACCAGCTCCGCTTCTACAAGCACTGAGCGTTTCACATATCCGTTACCCAGTTTAAGGTCTGCATCATCAGCCCACTCTATATCTATATTTTCAGTGACATCGGCATCAATGCCCAAACTGCCTTCGGTGGTTTCCGTGTCACCTTCCAATTCAGTCTTCATACCACTAATAGCCTCCATCTCTGCCATCATTTGGTCGGCTACAGTCTTGGTATTTCCGCCTGCACCGCCAATATCATCCAATTCCAAAAGGTCGGCCGTGGAGGGTATGGTATATACTGTTCCCTCATACGTCAGAGTTCTCTCAGGAGTGTAACGTAGTGTCTCGGCACGTTTGTAACGCCGCCATCCCTGCACCATCATCAGTAGGTCGAGGTCTTTACGGTGCTGTTCATCGTCAGCGGCGAAATAATATCCCGGCATAGGTATGAAGCCTTTCAGTTCTGAGGACAATAGCATATCGGTCATAATGTTGCCGTCATCATAACCGTGTTCATCGGTTTGCGCATCACGCACCGCTAAAGAGACGGAACCACTCCACCTGTCAGAAGAGACAGGGAGTTGCAATGACAGGTCAACGGGTGCATACGGTTTCAACGTTGTCTTGGCATCAATGCTCTCACCTTCCGTTGTCATAGACACACTGACAGGCGAGCCATAGTCGTTATTATTGGCAAAAAACAAACGTGAGGCCAAAGGAGCGGCATCGCTGCCATAAATGATTATTTCATTAATGCCGGTCGGACAATCCGCACTCTTTACATCAATGCTCTCAGTACCGTTTAGCCTGCCAAACTTTACAAGTCGTCCTCTGCACAATATGGTATAGGCGGCAGGAGAAACGCCGGAGGATTTGAGTGCCGCAACACCTTTTTCTGCATCATAAGAGATTGCAACACCTGAAGGTTGGGCCTTGGGAAGAGCAAAGGTATATTGCTTACCATTCCATGGGAAGGTAGCCTTAATTGTCTGTGAGGAAGGTGTAACGGTGAATGTACCGCGTCCGAGATGTGACGGTCTGATCTTGCGCCCGTCAGACAATGTACCTTCTATATCCATCTGCTGACCGTTATTGTCCGTCAGTTCAAATGCGACTGTGCTCGGAACGCCCTGCACCATTTGCCCGCCCTCAGGATAAAAACTACATCTAATTGTGCTGTTTTGTTTAAGCACATGTTGCTTCGGGCGTCGCGCCATATAGCGGTCAACATAGTCACCGGCCGTTTTAGGCTTCTCGTATATTGGCAGAACACGGGAATAAAGGCCTTCAAAATTACGGAAGAAGTCCTTACAGGCTTGCGCACCATAGAATTTCAGACGGTCATCACTTGTATAGTCCTTCTCTGTCACATTGAAATTGAGCTGCCAACGGGTATATGCTCTAATCTCATAATAACCGGAATAGAGTGAGTCTTTCAGTTCAAACTGCCCCCAAGTGGCACCTCCGGCATTGACAACTACATGTTGCCGTTCCACCAGGTAACCGTCGGGAGTCAGCAACTCCACATAGAGCAGCTTGCTCATATTGGTAGGCTTAAGGTCGTCGGCACGCACAACGTATGCTTTATACCACAAAGTATCGCCGACAAAATAGCAACTATTATCGGTATGCACATAGACTTTCTCCTGAACCTGCGGATTGTCTGTTAATTGCCGTTCCAGTTCATCGAGGACATCAGCGCTTAATGATGATGTAATGCCGCACAGTAATGCAAGTAAAAACATCTTAATATTCAATAACTGTTTCATTATTTAGATTGAATAGATAATATAATTAGATATAACAGAATGTTCCGTTGAATTTGATTGATATTTGCAAAAGTACTCATTTTCTATGACATACACAAAAAAAATCCATCAAATCACATTATCATCTGCAATTTGATGGATTTTCAATACTCATATCTTACTTAAACGGAAGATAACAGTTTTCTGTCGTTATGCCCGGGGCTTTACTCTCAAGCTTTTTGCTAAGCCATCTGTCTCCGAATGCATTTCCGTAAGGCGAACTGCTATTTTTATGACGTGCTATACGAAGCAAATCTGAAAAACGAGTACCCTCGAATGCCAATTCCAAAGCATATTCGTCACACAACAAATCCTCTACGGCATTTATATATTCTTCCTTGGTGTAAGACTGATCATTTAATCCAATATTGAAATCTTTACGTATTTTCTCAATTCTTTCTTCTACGATTGGATTATAGCGATATGGTGAATTAAGTTCGTCAGTAACACCAGCACCTCTCGAATGTACGCCTATAACAATAGTGGTTGGGAACAAATCTTTATTATCATCAGAAAGGAAAGGAACAACATCGACAAGCATCTGATAGGCTTCCTCCGGAATATAATATACGTTTCGGTCAATACCGCCATCTTCTTTATAAGCAGTTTCAAGATATGCTTTCATTTTTGTGTTCAATCCTGTTTTCAATATAGCAAACGCTATTTCAGGATACCCCATACGATTAAACGCCTCAGCCAAACGCAAATATATAGTTACATTTCTATATAGGAATATGCTTCCAAAGGACGGCTTACCCACATAAATACGATCAGAATAACTGCCTTTTCCTGGTAATACGTTATTAGCTCTGGAATCACCCAAGTTAGCCTGAGAAAGTAGTTTCTCATACGGAATAACTTTCTGTGTACCGGTGTAATAATAGAACGGAGCCTTATACGTCATTTCATTATATATTGCCGAAGGCTGAACCTGCACGTTTTCTGTCTCAGGACACCCAAGTGCATTATTATAAGAATAAGCACAAATCTGCTTCTTTTCCGAAGAATAATAGTCATACCCGAAAGCCTGTGGCACCTGACTAATATGTCCTTTTGAGAAATCTACAGCAGGTACAACAGAACTTATTATACAACCATTTTTACGACTCATAAATTCATTTATGTGATTGGCATATATAGCATTATTAAAGAAGTTTTGATTCAATTGGCTATCCCAATCGTCAGGATAACGGAATTCCGGATCTATAGGATTCATCCTTGCTTCCAAATATGCTATATCTATGTTACCGTTTGTTTTTGCCTTATAACGAAGATAATCAAAATACGCAAGCGCAGCTTTCTGATATTCACCCAACTCCAAATAGATATCACCCAATACAACATTCAAAGGAATGAACAGTGCTTTTGGATAAACATTCATAATAAAGCCCCATTGGGTTCTGCCTATATTGATAGCGGCCCCGTTCATATAATCCGGTACCTCCAATTGGTCCTCTGACACACTATTCTTCAATTTCTGAAGATAATCCGCCTGCGACTGTAATATTGTCCTATAATCCTGTGTCTCAACAATGGAATTTATTTGCGAGATAGACAATACGGGCTCAGTGACATAAGGAACATTACCATATTGGTGGGTCATTTGAAGATAAGCCCACGCTCTAAATGCCGCAACAGCACAATACTCATTCTTTACAACATTAGCATTACTTGTCATAAGTGTTGTATCGCGGTTGGCAAGATAATAGTTACAGTTGTTAATAACCTTATAATAAAGGTACACGGAATCATACTTACAGTCTGTTCCGGCAGTAAAATTAGACAAACTCTGCAGGTGTGTAGACGCAAGAGCTGTAGGCTCCACCAGCTCACCCCTCATCTCATTCTGAAAGAAATACTGATCCGCCAGCTGCTGCATAGCCTGCATTATGCCATAAGCATAGAACACAGAGTCCGTTTTGCTGTCCAAGCTCGGATTCTCTACAAAACGAGAATTTTCCACATCCAGCATATCGGAGCAACTTGTAGCTCCGAATATGCATATTGATGTTATAATTGATAAAATTATTTTCTTCATTTTTATACTAATTTTATAGTTTGAAGTATTAGAGATTAATCTTCACACCAACAGTGAAAGTTCTTCCCTGTGCCAAGTTTCCACAGTCTATACCTTGATATAGCTGATTATTGTTGACACTGAATTCAGGATCATCACCGGTATATCTTGTAATAGTGAACAGATTACGGCACTCGCCCCATACAGATACCCCCTGCAGCCATGTCTGCCATGCCTCAGGAACAGGCACATTGTATGTCAAAGACAATGTCTTAAGACGAAGATAAGACCCATCCTCTATCCAACGATCTGAGAAACGATTGTTATTCATAGGATCGCCATATGCCAGACGCGGAATAGTCGTCACCTGTTCTTCATATCTCCAATGTCCGATTTCCGCAACCTGCTGATTGTAAAGTGTAGAACCTGAGTTAAGTATAGAACGCTGATAGTTGTAAACATCATTGCCTATACAATAGTTGAAACCAACATTCAAGGTAAAACGCTTGTAACTCAACGTTGCGAAGATATTACCATAAACATCCGGATTAGGATCGCCGATTATGACTTTGTCATTCTCGTCAATACATCCATCACCGTTCATATCCTGGAAATGTACATCACCAGCCTTGAAGTCAACCTTCGCACCGGTATTATCAAGAATATAAAGATTGCTTGTTGTCTCGCCATCTTTATTCACGTGAAGCTGACCGGCCTCGGCAGCCTCCTGAGAAGTAGAAAAGACATTACCGACTGTTCTGTATCCATAAAATACTCCGACAGGATTACCAACAGCTGTCAGGACGTTATTATCTCCATATATAGAAGATGCGTAATTTCCATTAGCCAACGATATGACCTTGTTACGATAATGCCCCACAGAAACACCTGCCTCCAAGTTCCAGTTCTTACGTGCTATAGGCTTTGCTGTAACTGTAGCTTCTACACCTGAGTTTCTAACTGAGCCGTCATTGGTCCAATAGTTGTTGATACCACCGACAGGAGTTGTAAATGACTTAAGGGCAAGCAGGTCACTGGTCTTATGAATAAAATAATTGAAGTTCACACCCAATCTGTTATCCAGCATATTGGCCTGCAATCCAAAGTTCCATTTCTGAGTTGTCTCCCATTTAATCTCATCGTTACCGATGTTGGTCATCTGCATACCTATCTCACTGTTGTTCAATCGAACGGCAGAGAAAGAGGTGCGTGCAGCGTAATTAGGAATATCGTCATTACCGCTCATATCAAAGCCAACGTTAATACGCAAATAGTTTACACCACTATTTTTCGGGAACCATTTCTCACTACTTAGTGCCCAGCCCAACTGTACACTCGGGAAGACTGCCCACTTGGTACCAAACGCCTTAACAGCACCGGAAGCATTCTCACCAAAACGACTGTTAGCCTCAGCCAATACAGATACAGTGGCAAAATAACGGTTCATATAGTTATAATCACCGGAAGCATACCATTGCATGTTCTTCCATACATCTTCCGCACCCGTAATACCTGAAAAATAATTATTACCTACATTAAGAGAAGGGTTCTTATCAAACTCACTTGATTGGGAGTTTTGGGTAGAAAGGTCTGTATCATCATAAGAGAAATATGTATAACGGAATCCGCCTGTAACGGCAACATCGTGAGCACCATATTTCTTTTGCCAATCCAAATGCGTATTGCTTATAACACTCGTTTGCTTTGAAAAGAGAGAAGCTGTCATGGAATAAGCTGTTCCAAGACCATCTATAAAGAAAGATGGCAAACCGTTATTAGGACGATAATAGGCTTGCGAGTTACGGTTCAGATAATAACTGAACAAAGTTGTAAATGAGAGATTCTTATTTATCTCATACGTTGGAGCCAGCACTACATTAAAGAAAGTGTTCTCATTTCTGTTTTTACGCTCTCCCCTGGAGTTTTCTATAAGTGACATAGGATTACCCAGAGAGGTGTTGGCGGTGCTGATGTCCGCAAAGAGATCGTCAGCCTGTGAAAGTCTGTCTGTAAATTTGCCTATATTATTATTATAGATATATGGAGAGAGAAGCGGACTCTTTATTAATGACAGGAATCTTGGCGAAGTGATAGTTGAATTACCAAGGTTTGCAGCTATTCCATCATCAAATAAATTAGTGTTTGTTCTTGAGAAAGACATATCAAACTTGGTTGACAAGCTACCGGTCAGAGAGATATCTGTATTAAATCTAACATTAACACGATCAAAGCTTGATGCCTTTACATTCTTCATCGTCTGTATATATGCAACAGAAAGATTATACATGCCGACATCATCACCACCTTGCACATTGATGCTATAATTATGAGTCAGGGCATTTCTATAAACACAATCCTTCCAATCTGTATCGTTATGGTACATATTATAATAATATCCGTTCGGATTGTCATCAAGGAACTTAAAGTTCAATGTATTATTTGCATCTGCCTGAGCCTGTATAACCTCCGGCACAGTACCCAACTGCTCTACTGCGTAATTTCTATATTGAGCCGCATTCATCATTGTCGGTGAAGATGGTATCAGAGTTGTTCCGACACCAATCTTTGCGTCAATTCTTGTTGCCATAGAATGTCCGCGCTTTGTGGTAATCAGAATAACGCCATTGGCACCTCTCGCACCATAAAGAGCTGTAGCATTCTTAACAATGGAAACCTTATCTATATCCTCTGGTGACAATGTTGACAACATATTGAATATATCCCCCTGATGTATTGAGGTTCTGTTACGCTGCATATCAAGCTCCACACCGTCTATAATCACAAGAGGCTGTGAACTTGCATTCAGAGAGTTAATACCACGGATAAACATTGCTGCTCCCTGCTCCAGATTACCGGAGTGCATTACCGCACGTACATCTGCACCAACTTTAGAGGATATTTCCTCGTCTACGACCAAGCCATTGCCATTTGAAATGAAACTGCTGACTGCTGTATATTCTGTAGCATCCTCATACATCTGACTAAAGACAGAAGACAACATGGAAACCTTAATATCCTGCTTCTCATCGTTAGAGTTTATCGCCACCTGCTGAGACATATAATTAGGAGCCTGAACATACAATGCAGTAGCAAATGTCGGCACCTTCATTGTGAACTCACCGGCAGCATTGGTCATAGCCGCGTATCTTTTGTCCTTTAAGGTCTGCAGTCTTACACCAGCCAAAGGCTTCTGGGTAGCATAATCAACTACCACACCATGAATGTTTATAGTTGGATTCTTATCTGCTACCGACGCACGTTTTACGGTTTTAACTACAGCAGTCTCTTCCTCATTGTCAAGAGCCTCTTGAGCGTATGCCATCGTCCCGGTAGAAATGATGATGGCGCAGAGCCAGAGTCTGCGACTCTGTCGCTGAATAAATGTATATATATTATTCTTCATAGTTGTTATTCAGAAAGATTTTCGTAGTATTGACGAGCTTGTTCCGGAACTAAATATACACCGGCAATTCGTAACTCCTGATCATATTTGTTACGATTGGCCGTTGTTGTGAAATTCTTGGTTTGAGAGATAAACAATGTCGGATATGCCTCCAATTCATAATAGCATATAGGCAATGTAAACTCAAGATGTATAACATTTATCTTTCCGGGTTCAGTAATAATATCGTCTGTCAGTTTTGCACCCTCTACATTAAGTCGCTGGAATCTCTGCGTTCCTGCAGCATCCGTATAACTTAGATCGCATCGAAGATAATATGGTTTCAATGCAGTTTCCTGTGGTTCATTTAATTGTGCCGGGATCGTAACGATATAGATATGATACTTCGTTGAAAGAGCATTTTTCAAAGCAAAATCCATCTCTGTTTTTGCAGAGTTAGCCGAGAAATTATCCTTATCAATACTTACATATGAGAAATATTGCGTATCAGACAACAAATCCTTTTTTATAAATGACGGGATATTATAGAAAAGGGTATCACGAGCTATAAGTTGGCTTTTAGCGATAGTATGAGTGGCATACGGACTATTCTTATAACCCAAAGTTCTTACAGGCCTTGTATAAAGATGCATAGGCTCATAAGACTCCCATGAATAATATGGAAAAGCATCTACAATTCGTGAATAACCGTTACTGTTCTGTTTTACCTCGCCAACAGTATTATCATATATAAACTGTAAGTTTGAAATATAATTTTTATTTGTAGTAATAAGTGTATCCGGATTGTCTGTACTTAGAGTTCCGCTCCATATAGGTTTATTTCTCTCATACGTATTTGAAAAGACAAGTCCCTCAACAATCTTCCTTTTTGTCAAGGAGTCAGTATAGAGCTGTTTATCAATAGTAATAGGTTTGTCGCTCTTTGCCGTAGTAGCCTGTATGCTGGCGGCAGCTGTAGCATTCTTCGACATATCCATATAATAAAAATCTGAGATATAGTTATAATCCGCATTTATCGTATTATAAGCCTCTTCCCATGCCTTATCTGTCGGATATAACATTGTGTAACTACTGTCTTCATTCTCCAATTCGGCACGCATTATACTCGTTATCACCCTGTTTCTTTTCTTGAACACAGAATCAAGATAAGTCTGCTGACCATTTACAACCGGACCAACTACAGAGTTTGTAACATCAAGATAAGTCTCATCATAACTTTGCAGGTACTGCTTGAAAGAATTGCATCCCTCCACAACATCCAATTCTTCATAAAGATTCGGATAAAACATTGAGGCACCATCTATAGTATGAATGACACCATTAGATGACGGGATATTCGCTGTAACAATACTTACATCATCATACTTGTCGTTTGTAAATTCATGATGTTTCTCGTTAAGAGAAATTATACGCTCTTTAACATTACCAGATACAAGATGACCGAAGTTTGCTATATGCTGCATTACAAACTGTCTGGCAATAGTGGCACTGTCCTGCGCCAACACACTCTGAGCATCGTAAGTACCATTCAATGGTGCCCAAAGAGTATAAAAATTAGGTCGTGAAAGTATGTCGCTATATCCGGCCTTAGTAATGATTGCAGCGAAATCACTTAGTTGCTCATTCTCCGCAATATTTTGCATAAGGCTGCTATTGGCCGACATCAAACCGTCTTCCGGAACACTATTGTAATCGGAATAATCGGAACATGATGTAGCGGCAAGCATTGCACTTGCCACCACAAACATTCCTATTTTTGATATATGTTTCATATTAAATAGCTTTTTTATTGTATTATCTCATCCGGGACCAACACATCATCATAAGAACATCTTTATCATAAACGGCCAGCCTGTCCGGACAATAAACATCAGACTTAATACCAGTCCTCCTTCATATTGTTATTGTTCACGATACCAACCGGAACGAACTCTATGAAATCAAATGACCAACCAAGATTTGAGTCATTTATCAAGTTCTTAATTCTAAGCCAATAATCCTTACCTTGTTCGAAACGCTGTGTAACAATAACACGACGCAACATCATGGTACCATAACCACTTTCAGAGCGGCAACTTGTACTACCCACTATATTCTTCGCAGCAGAGTATATGTCACCTTCTGTATATGACACCTTATCAGTAATGGTATTATATGTAGCACGTGAGAATGAAGCCGGAGCTCTCATATATCCACGCACATGCATTGTCTGATCTGAGGCAACACCAAAATCGTTGGTCTCATCATCTACATCAGAGTTAATATCCTCATAACCCATAGAGGCGTCCTCGTACGGATTAGAACGTGCGTCAAACGGTATACCGATAGCAGACATATCACTCTGAGACGAAGTATTACCAAGATAGAACTGCATCAAACCTCCTCTATCCATAGGCGGATATATAATACGCAGTTCGTAGTCTCCCGTAGGTACATGTGGCAATCTTACGGCAAAGTCATAAACATCCCATCCTTGGAACTGATCGGAGTTATGAGCACGCCATGCTCCCTGAACATTGAATCGCAGCAATGTTCCCGGATTGTAACAAACAATATTGTCGAAATATGTGTTATCAAATGCCACACGGTTACCGTCACCACCACCATTCATGATACTAACCTCGTCCGCAGTAGCCCCACGTATGCCATTATTTATAATCTCATACAGGAAACAAGAAGCATCAAGCCTCATACGCTCATACTGTGCCTTGACAGCGTTTGCATCATAAAGCAAGACATTCTTTATACGATGAATATAACCATTCAATGTCTGCACACTGCTGTTGGCCTCACGTGATACTTTCACGCCCTCAAATATTATAGGATGTGTAGCATCGCTACCCATGGTTCCGATTTGGTCCGTCAGGGTGTTATTCTGACGATAACGGTTCAGATAAAGATCCCTCGTTGACTTTGGATTAAGTTGCCAAACTTTCAATAAAGTATTCGGCAGCAGAGTCTCAAAGTATTCCTGTGGCTCATATCCAAAACAGAAATTCCATGTGCTTGTTGTCTTGGCAGTTCTCTCATACACAATCTTATCTATCGGCATACCGGCAGGTATAATATGGTAAGCCACAAACATGTGTACCACATTAAACTCGTTCTCATAATCCGTTCCAGTGCTAACCTGAATGCCTTTTTCATTAAGATAGTTGTACCATGACGAGCTGTTACCATACCATTCTGCACACTTCTGCGCCAAGTCTTCAAAGCTATTGATGCCCTTTGCCCTAAAGACATCATCTGTCTCAGCGAAAATAGTCCATTTCACAAGACACTCCGATGGACAATAAAGCCTGTTTCCGTCTCTGTCAGTAGGATTCTGACGAGAGTACTCATAAGTCAGCCCTTTATTCTCTTTCTGAACAACCTTATCCAGACCAGTCTTAGCCAATGCCTCATAGAAGATAGACATATCACCTTCAGTATTCATTTGGTCGTCCACGGTTCTGTCTGAACGTGGAATCATATCAGAACATACATGTAACAGGCCGTTTGTAGCCTCCTTGTCACCTTCGACTATAGCAGACTTGCCATTGAGTGATGTCTTGCCGGCGTACTGCCCGCTAACAAAAACATTAACAGCAATAGTACGTCCGGTCAACAAAGTACTGCATGTTGTCTCACCGTCTACATCTGACTGTTTTAGAATTTCGCCTGAGATATGATATTTTGCAATATCCTCACACAATGAATCTGACATCAACGCAACCTTGTCCATTACATCAAGCGATGTAAAATCTGCTGTTTCCTGTATTCCGTTATGTAAGAAACGTCTGTTGTTATCATTATACAGACTGTCCAAATACTTTGAGACACCATCGTTAACAGGCGCAAAACAAGTGTACTCAAGATATGTGGCAATACGTTTGTCATAGCCGCATTTGTTAAGTATCGCAGTGAAAGCCGACAATTCTGCATTCTGCTGCAATAACTGCGCTATAGTAAAATCATCTGTACTGAACAGGTTGGAGCCATCCGGTTCCTCATTACACGAGGTCAAGGAGGAAATAGCAGCTAACACAACCGTAAGCAGCACAATACCTTTTTTATATATTTTGCTATACATAATATTCATTTTGCAATATTAATAAACATTATTTAATATTTAGATGATGTAAGATAAGCCGGATTCTGCTGTAAATTCGTATTCAGTTTAACCTCATCTTCATTAATTGGCATATACATATACGGTTCTGTCGGCATCTTTGCTTTCATTGCAGCCGGAACAGAATATTTGGTAAATGCCAGTCCATAGAACTCGTCACTATTAGGAGAATATACTGAAACCTCCGTCAGTTTCTTTGTGTAATCAACTCCCTCCATGTGTCTGTAGTTATAACGCATCAGGTCAAACCATCTTTTGCCCTCAAAACAGAGTTCCCTTGCTCTTTCCATAAGAACCAATTCCTCCATTCTGTCACGCCATACTGTTTTGTTCAACGCCTGTGAGAGATCACTCAACGCACGGTCATTAACAAACTTAACCAGCTCAAAAGCATCATCCTGACGCTGCAACTGTACTAACGCCTCTGCTTTCATCAGCATTATATCTGTCAACCGATATACAATCCAGTTCGAGGTATTTACACTCTGATTGACTCTTGACTCTGATTTTCCGACACCAGCACCTGACAAAGCACAAAATTTACGTACATCATACTGCTCTTTATCTGCCGTCACATCATAGCAGTTCTCATATTGTCTTTGGTCAACAGAATTCTTGAAAATATTGTTAGACGAAGCACTTGCATTGGTTTTGGCATATATAGGAGTCGCCATCATGTAGCCGAAACCGGAGCTAGTAGTCGCATAGTTGTGGTACATCTGCCATAAACCAACATTCGATGTAGAGCTTTCCCTAAACTGAATTTCAAATATACTCTCCTCAGCATTACCGCCATTATATCCAAACACATCAGAATAATATGACGAATAATCCGCTAAATAATACTCTTTTTCTGTCTCAATGCTTGATGTCCTAACGTGCGCCTTCCTCTTATTGTCAATAATCATATTACAATAATTCACGCACTCGTTATAGTCATTCTCATCATGATTTACAGACGCTCTCCAAAGATAGATATCTGCCAAAAGGGCATAGATGCCATCACGGTTCAGATAGCCTCTATCCTTCCAGTTTATATTTCTTTCCCCTAAAGAGTAAGCATTATTAGCAAGTGAGTTCTGTGCAGCTTCCTTAAGATTGTCTATACACATCTGCAAGACATCCGCAGGTGCCATTTGCGGTGCGTTACCATCCATACTGCTATTGAGATAAGCGGCTGGTGTTACAGGAACATCACGGAAAACCCTCACCAAATAGAAATAACACAGAGATCTTAAAGCCAAAGCACTTGCACGATCTGCCAGATAATCACCTTGTGTATAATCCGGATCCTCCGATATAACGCTCTCTGCATTCTCCAGCACCAGATTACAATAATTGATACAACTATACAACGGATACCATGCAGTAAATGTATTATCTGTCTGTATATTCAACGAATATATATCAGTGAGAGCATCTCTGTATGCTGCAGAAACAGGAAGAGATGAAGCCAAAGTCAACTCATCCGAGCGGAAATCACTCCACACAATAATGTTACGCATGAAAGTCGCATCACGTAACTGTGCATAAGCCGTTGTCAAGACCGATGTAACCTCACTCTTTTTCTTCCAATAATCCTCATCGAGAATCTTATTGTCCGGCAAGATAACAGTATCCACACAGGAACTGAACAACGCTGACGCAATTAAAATAAATAATATCTTTTTCATATATTTGTATTGCTTTTGAAATATAATCAATCTTTGTTCCGCATTTAGAAGTCAAAACTGAGACTCGCGGTAATAGACTTCGCTCTCGGAGTGGTAGTCCTGTCTATAGCCGGGGTATAAGTACCGGCGCTTATCTCCGGATCAATACCAGAGTATTTTGTCAAACAGAACAGGTTGTTCATTGTAACATAAGCAGACATCTTATTGATTCCCAGTTTCTTTACCATTGATTTTGGGAAAGAATATGACACCTGTAAATTTTGGAAACGCAAGAACGAGCCATCCTCCACAAAACGAGAAGACATCTGATAATTATATCCCTGTCCATAAAGAGCACGCGGCAATACTGCTATCTGCTGTCCGGTAGACGGGTCATATCCGTTTGAGCCGTCATTCTGTCTCCAACGGTTTACCACAGATGCACACTGGTTCTCTGTGCCATACATGTTCTCAAGAGACATACGTCCAGCATTGATAATCTTATTACCCCAACGATATGTGAAACGTGCTATCAACTTCCATCTGTCATACTGCATAGTAAGACTGAAGCCACCCTGCATCTTTGGGAGTGAGTTACCAAGATACTTAACATCAAGTTCATTAATCTGACCGTCGTTGTTAACATCCTCATAAATAGCATCACCACCCTGGAAAGCATAATTCTCATCTCCATACAGATACATCATACGTTGCGGCTCACCGGAACTGTTCATCACGACCTTACCGTTCTCGTCTCTTACGATAGGATAAGTCTTTCCGGCAGCAAGTTGCTCATTTATCCAGTTCTCATAAAGAGCCGGAGTCCATGAAGAGCCGTTCTGCTGCTTCATCTTAGTATTGTAGTTTGTCAGATCCTCATAATTATAATTATATACGCCCTTGTTTACAAAACCGTAAATAGAACACAGTGGATCACCAACAACAACTCTCTTCATGATAGAACCACTACCTCTATTTTTCAGCATGGTAGGTTCGTCATTAAGAGCGTCAAGCACTCTTTGGTCCATTTCAAGCAGAGTATTTACATTCTGCGCTATATTGAAGTTTGCAGACAGTGTAAACTTGTTTATATGCAAGAATTTATTTGCAGAGAGTGACAACTCCCAACCCTTATTCTCCAGTTTACCGATATTGGCGCTTGCCAGTTTGGTAGTAGTGTTCCATGTCATAGTGGTCGGCACAGGCACATCTTTCATCACGAGGTCGTTTGTTGTCTCCTTATACAAGTTAAGATCCACCTCATATTTGTCATCCATGAAGCCGAGGTTAACACCGAAGTTAAGACCCACTTTCTTCTGAGCACGCAAATCATCCAATCTCATTCCACTCATCGTGGTATAATACTGATTACCATACATACCCGCATTGGTTGCATACTGATTGAAATAATTCTCTACGCTTGCACTGGAACTACCAGTGATACCCCATGAGCCACGCAAACCAAACATTGATACGACTTTACGCAACGGCTCAAAGAATGGCTCATCGCTGACATTGTAACGTACAGATACTGATGGAGCATAGAACCAAGGGTTATCCGGTCCGAACCTCGAATTACCGTCACCACGCACAGAGGCACTCAGATTATACTTACCTTTATATGAGAAGTGAACGTTATACAGCCAGTTCTGTGTTGCAGCTTTCATCGTTCCCGGCTGATTACTCATACTGAGATAGTGAGCATCAACAGTCGGCGATGTAATACCGTTAGGCAACTGTGCCTGTGACACAAACTGATAAGTATACTTTGTTGTCAGACACTCATATCTTGCCATCATTGTCAGACTGAAATCCTCATTCTTTATATACGGAGTATACTGTAAGTCCGCTCTGGCACCCATCTTGAACTGATTGTTCTCCGTAGAGCTTGATGCATTATAACTGCTAGAATAATAGAAACCTGAAGACAAGCTACCGGGCATATAAGTTGGTTTTGAATTGGCATAGATATCAAAATATACTCGTCCGTTAAAAGTCAACCTATGCTGTCCGGTCTCAATGCCAAGTAACTCATATTTTACAGAGAAATCAGGTACGATGTTGAAAGTCTGCTCTTTCTGCCATGACATATTCGCATACGCCACAGGGTTACCAATATTAACGAGATCACGGAGTTGATAAGAAGTATACGCTCCATCCTCAGGAGTATATTCTTTTCCCCCCTCTCTCAAAGTCGGATTCATGAGGAAGAATTCATTTGTATAGTCTCCCTGTGAAGTTCTGCGATAAATGCTGGCATTAGGAGCTTGTGCCATTGCCATTGCAAGCAAGTTATTATGAGCACCGCTACTCTTACTTGAACCGAGTGTATAGTTCTTCAAGTTATCTGTGTATGTCAATGCAAAATTGGTAGAGAAACGGATACGATCAGATACGTCATAGTCCAATACCAAACGAGTTGTAAGACGATTCAGTTCCTGCTTTATTATAGTACCTGTCTGCTGGTTATATCCGGCAGAAATACGGAAAGAAGCTTTCTCGCCACCACCAGATATATTCATATTCGCCTCATGCAACTCACCAAACTGTGACACGGCATCCACCCAATCGGTATTATTACTCCAGTTGTAATAATCTGACCATGATTTCTCATAGTTTATCTCCTTTATGCTTGTTGTAGCATTCGCAGTCTGATTAGCATTGTAGAACTCTTCTTTCAGCATCATGGTATAGTTGTCACCATTAAGCAACTTATACCCAGTAGGCATCCACGTGCCGGTAAACTTATATCCAAGTGTAACTCTCGGCTTTCCTTTCTTACCACGTTTAATGGTAATCTCAATAACGCCGTTTGCTCCTGCAGAACCCCATATAGCGGTAGCGGCAGCATCCTTCAACACATTGATATTAGCAATATCATCGGGATTGACAGCCAACAATGAGGCGAAGGCCTCCTGGTCAGCGTTATCGGTATCAAACTCCTCAGAGTTATAGTCGAAGATCTTACCGTCAACAACAATCAAAGGCTCTGCATTACCATTCAGTGTTGACACACCACGCAAACGCATAGAGGTACCGGCACCAAGGTTACCGGAGTTGGACACGATATCCAAACCGGCAATCTCACCCTGCAATGCTTCGTCAGCCGATGTAAAGGCCATACCCTCCACTTCCGACAAGTTAAATGACTGCTGTGAGATTGATATCTCTTTCTTCGGGATGCTAAGACCACCGGAGTTTGCACGTGAACCACGTATAGTAACCTCCTGCAGAGTGGTTTTCTCATCCTCCAGCATAATATTGAAAGTTGTCTCGTCACCTATAGGGAGTATTTTTGTCTTAGAACCCACGTATGAGATAACAAGTTTGTTCTTCGGGTTTTTAATCTCCATTGAGAAGTTACCCATCATATCAGTCTGTACGGCGTTTACAATACGGTTATTAGCATCACGCTCCACAACATTCGCCATCATAATAGGACCCATAGAGTCCTCAACCGTACCTGATATGACTCTACTCTGCGCCATAACCATTTGGGCAATCACACAGAGAAGTATTGTCAGTAGTACTTTTGTTTTTGACATAATTATTAGTCTTAATATTTTTTATCAATAATCAATCTTAAAACTTGTAATCCTTGTTATAACACAGAGGTTTCTCTATGCCCTGCACGATTACGAAAGCAGAAGATTTAATCTCATTATACTCAAACGGACGGAGCGTAATGTCCATACCTGTTTTAGGCTCGTACTTAATATCACGAGCCATGATATTCTTGTCTATCACCTTCACGGCAGGATTATTTGTTGCATCCTTAACATACAGCTCACCGCCGCCACCGGATATTCTAACCTTTTGGGCGATACCAAGGTCGTCAGTACAGAATGTCTGGAACTCTCCCCCTTCAACCACACGATCCGCAAACACAGAATTATTTTGCATATGATAGAACAGGAAGTTTCTCATAGCGTTTACCTTCTCGTTAACATATTTGCGAGCCTCGGCCTCGGTAGTGAATTTCTTATTACCATTGTCGTCAGTCACCAGTTCCCAGTCCTCAACAATAGCCTCTATTTCATCCCAACGTGCGAGACCATTCTGATATGCAGTTTCCATATCCTGCGGAACATATAAAGTGTAGTTATATGAACCGAACATATTTATCATATTGTTCTCGCCAAACACTACATATTGCGCCAGCTTGGTATCTTTGGTTGCCTGATTGTCATCATCATTGAGAATCCCCGCAAATGTCAGAACTTCCTCATTATTGAATCTTTCGCAGAAATCCAAGAATTCAGCATATTCCGGCCTTGCCTCAAGCACCTTATATACATTATATATAGCCGGCTGTATCGGTCTGTCAAGTTTATACACCGTACCATTGGTTATATTAGCCTTAGGGCTATTCTCGTAAAATCTCTCCATAACCTTCGCAGCGGGGATATCACCGGCAATCTGCAAAGCACCCATTACCTCACTGTTGCTCTTATCGCCCGTACCGTCCGGCACATATATGACGCCACCGTGCTTTGTTTTATAATAGCTGTTGCCATTAAGCCCCTTGGAATTGTCAAGCACCACGGTATGGTAGTTCAACATATCCTGCAACTGTGAATTGTAATATTTTTTGTCCACATTAACCAATCCTACTCTCGGATCCTCAATAAATGTGTTGGAGTCCTCATCATAAAGATACCTCTGCACCATCACATGGAAAGAGCCGGTGGCATTGGAATCATACGAGAATTTTAGAGCCTTCAAGCCATCAGTGTCATAAACGCTTGTCGGATCTACATACAAGAAATCCTCACTGTCATACGGCACAAACAGCGCATACTTAGACTTCATAGAGAGAAGATAATAATACATGTCCGCTCCAAGTGTAGAGGCGGTACCAGCCACTGTCTGGTGATCATTAAGCATCTCACCCATTATACGCATATCAGTATATACCGATGCCGGACCGAGTACTGACTGATACAACTCAGGTGCAAAGAATTTGCCCATCTTATATACAACACCGTTATTGGCGATTGTAACATCATACTTGCCGTCATCCTTGCGCAGGATATCCTCTTTCTTAACATTCATGAACTCAAACGCATCATTCTGCACCGTTCCGAACTTACTTGGAACAGTCTTGGTAAGATACGGCTTCATGATATTATTTATGATACCGGCAAACACTGTCGGGTCTGTGTTATATATAGCATCCAAATGGTCTATAAGATGTTCTTTGTCATTCGGTACATCCTGCAAACCAAGATTCTGCACAATATACGCACCATCGTGCAAGAAGAAGTTCTCCACTACCTCGTCCGTAGGAGCAAGGATGGCCGCAATCTCATCCTGATCAGAAGACGAACCGTTGCTAAGGGTCGGATTGTAATTATTCCATCCCGGATCAAAATCAAGCAGACGCGCGTCATTCATAGGGCTACCCGTAGTGTATTGATTCAGTTTCTTACGCTGTGAGTTCTTTGCGAAATAACGTATTGCATAAACAGAATCCTGAGTACCGTACTCCTTCATATACTCAAAATAACTTGCCTGTATTGCATCCGTAACCTTGAACGGAGCGCAATAGTAATCAAGCATGCGAGAAATCAGCTTGGTATCCTTTCCCTGTCTCAACACCTGAGCCATATTCCCGGGATTCAGCATAACACTGTCCAGCTGATGTATATAACCATTCTGACAGGTAACGTTACTATGAACGACTTTACGGTTGAAGATATACACATCATTGTCCTGATACTCGCTGCCTGTAAGCACGTAAAAATCATTGTCCGCTCCCTTTACGGTCATATCATTATTAAGAAGATACTCACCGGTAAAGTGTACCAACGGAGCCCTCGTATCATCATAAAGAGCATTGATAGACTTGCCCTGATTCTTCCAATAATCAAAATATTTATTATTAGAAGGCATATTATGAGAGAAAAGAGGCTCTACAGACTGGTTCAAAGAGATATTGGTTGGATGCTTGACAATCTTACCTTGCAACATATTCTCATCGTTGGACAACATGCCGACCAAAATGGCGTTATCAAGCATAGAGCCGTAAAGCAACTGCGCCTTCTCGGCTTCCGTAAGTTCCTCGTAACTTGAACGGCCAAATTTATTATTGCCGTTTTTAAAGAATGCCTCAAATGCTTCATCATTGGCAGGGAAAATAGTCTTACTACCCGTCCTGCTCAAGACCTCCGCATAGCCCAAATCGTCAATAAGCCTAAGGTAGGTATTAAACGTACCGTTCAGCGTCTTCGGATTTTTGAGCTCTTCATAGATACTCTCACCAAGCCATGATGGCAATTCATCTTCAGGAACAAAATATTCCTTACTACATGATGCCATGACAATGCAGATAAGAGATGCATAAAAAAAGAGTTTTTTCATAAAAGAATAATATAGTTAGTAAATGCGTTATTTATTAGAGTTCAGCCAGTTACACACATAAAGAGTTAACATACGTATACGATTCCCCCTAAAGTCTATCCATTTTATTCTGCAAAGTTAAAAAAAAAAAAACAAACAAACAATTTTTTAACACTATATTTTACAATTTTTCATGCTATACGAAAAAGCCATACCACAAGCCCCAAAAGGATGATTGGCCATTAACACAATACGATATACACATCATAATTAACGTAAGTCCGTATAAGAATACAACACTAATTGAAAGCAAACACAAACCTCCCGCCTACTCTTACAAGTAAACGGGAGGTTATATTTATTTTCCATTCACTACGGGAAGATATCCCGTATGAAAAGAGTTTTTATTTAGTTGCCTTACTTAACGAAAGCTGCACCATTCTTGATATAAATCTGACCCTTAACAGGAGCAGAGATCTGCTGACCAGCTACGTTATAGATAGCACCATTGTTTGCGGCAGGAGCAACCTCAACAACACCATTCACAGCTGTAGGACCAGCGGAGATATTGTCGATAACAAGGTTGTCGAACCAGCTACGACGCGCCTCAACGTTATAGTCAGATTTTACAACAAACTTAGCAGGAGCCAATTCAGGGAGGTCAACCTTCTCTGAAATGAATGTACCCTTTGGACTTGTTATTGTAGAATACATTTTCTTTGCACCATAGTCAAGAATGATATCAAAATGTGTCTTGTTGCTCTCTACACAAATAGCAGCACCAGAAACACTGCTTGAGCCTAAAGATGTGATCTGATTATTGAAATCAATATCAAATGTATTAACTACAGCAGTGCCACTATACTTAGAAATATAAAGACCGCAGATATCAGCATCTTCAGCAGTGCGAATATAGAAACCACAATTTCGGTTAATCAAGGAACCAAAGTAATAATCAAACTGGAATCTTACAAGATCTGAACCGTTAACCGGTGCAGCAAATTCTACGACAGCTTCGCTGTTACCTACACGCAGAACGTCAGCAAGAACTTTCTCACCATTAGAGTCAATACCAAGTTCAAAATTATTGCTACCATCAGTTGTCTCAGTGAATCCGACAATCGTCATAGAACCGTTATTGCCGTCTATAGAGTAAGCACCGGTCTCATCATTAAGAACAGCAGGATTAGAGAAGTCAATGTCAACTATATTTGTAACATTTTCATCTGATACAGTAGTCTTAAACTCGTCAACAGCGGTAGCCAATTCATTAGCTGCGTTCTGAACGGTAGCGAAGTCAGCATTCTCTGCCTCCGGTGTGAGATCGTATGAACCGTCAGCAGCCATATTATCATAAACAGCCTGTGCATCGGCAATAGCGGCAACCAATGCGTCACGTCCTGAAGCTGAAGCATAAAGACGATCATCAAGAACGGTCTGTGCGTTTGCTATAGCAGTCTTCAAAGCAGGGAACACAGCATTAGCACTGTTATATGTCTCGCAGAAACGTATAACCTTCTTTACAGTATTGTTCATAACGCTGTCAATAGCGTTGTAAGTCGGAATAGCAGCACCTGTCTCCGGATTCTCGCCATCGATATAGTTTGCATAACCATTGTTCTCAACCTGTGACACAGGATCTACGAAACCATTGTAAATATCATCATCAGACAATGCCTGATAGTAAGCGAGATATTCAGTGTATTTCGCGATTGTATCTGTCATTTCCTGCTTCAGCCAAGGCTTCCCTGTATCTTCAAGAAGTCCCTGTGCTGTAGCAAGGTTAGACTCAAGAGCAGTAATCTGCGCTTTTACGTCTTCAATATACTTCAGTTCCGTTGCATTGTACTGTCCGCTCAAAGAGCAGTATAGACGAGGCTTCTGCAAAGTATAGGAACCACCCTTACATATTCCTTCAATATCATATCCGTCCAGCTGCTGGAAAAGACTTACACCGATTTCATAATCACCGGCTTCCTCTACGTTTGCGACAATTATGTTGGTTGCAAACTCCTCTACAGGAAGCGCAATAGTGTTAGCAGCGATTTCATTACCGTCAGCATCCTTTACGTAGAGTGTCATCTGACCTGTAGGAAGACCTCTATTATATAAGTAATTAGAGGCTGTACCGGCAGCTACGACATTAGATTTATACATTGTATGTGCCTTACCATCCATTGCGAAAATGTATGTACCCGGCATCAATGACTTTGTCATCTTACAGTACTGCTCTCCAAGCATACCGTTAGAATAGCCGAAATTAGGGCCATCAATAAATTCTTTCAATTTTTCTCTTTCAGCAGCGTCATTATTGTTACAGTGGAACCAACGTGCATTTGACAACTGCCAATCACCTATAGAGGTCATCTTCTGATATTTGGTTGTATTCTGTGACCAAATAGTACCTGCCTTACAAGAAGCGAGGAAATTGTCAGCACACTTATCCAAGAAGCCAGTACCGTCTGCTGCTGTTAATGCTTCATTGAGACCTGTAATAAACTCATTAAGCTCATCAGCAGAGGTCTCATCTGTAATGTCGCTCTTACAAGCCTCTATATTTTCCATCAAGGCATCCAGTTCCTCAGAATCAGCCCATTCCTTAGCGTTAAGGATTGTCTCAGCATAAGCCACGGCTGCATCACGAACGCGCAAATCAGCAACCTGCACTGCTGACTGTATCTGAATGTCTGCGATCTCAACAGTCGGATCCATCTGTGCCATTGCAATATAATAATCACGGATAGTACCGTCACCCACAATAGCATAAGTAGCAGTATTCCAGTCAGTGGTCAGAAGTACAGAGGTACCATAAGATACAAACTCTTCATTTTTTGCCTTGCCATTATCAAAACCACCTACATTTCCGAATACGCTCAGATAGTTATGTCCGGCAGCGGCAGTACCTGTAACACCCAATGTATTCAGTTCATCAGCAGTAGTATAATACACGTTTGTCGTATAAGGATAAGCAACAGTCTCCTGACGCAACTTTACACTAACAATATACGTACCTGATGGATCAGGAAGATTAAACTTATAATACATACCTTCACCGACAGCATTTGTCTTGCTATACATAGACTGTTTGTCAGAATCATACTGGAAGATATCAGCCGCAGTATTGTCCGCAGAAGCAGAAATGGCTGTCCATCCATCAAAATTAGAAGCACATGTTCCGTTAGTACAGAGATTATCCGCACTAAGGATCATAAATCTTCCCTGAGGAGCGTACACATACTCGTTTGCCTCAAAAGCTGATGCAGACAGAGATACGCCTAACGCCATCATACTAAAAAGTAAAGACTTTTTCATAAAAGATAAATTAATTAATAAATAAAAATAACGATTCAATAAAATGCTAATAATAGTTTAAGTTCAATAGTATAAGTAGTAGTTTCGTGCAAAGTTAATAAAAACATTTTAATGCGCAACACTTCTTATAGTTTTTTTTACTTTCTTTAACTAACATGTATCCGTCTTGCCTATATAGCAGAAAAACAAGTTAGGCAATAGAACATAGGTGTATGTTCTATTGCCTAACAGTCTAAAATATTAGATACATCCGAAATAATTATTTCCTGACAACAATGCTGCCGCTCTTGCCACGCTCATTTCTTATATTCAAGACATAAACGCCACGTGGCAACGCAAGAGTAGCAAATACGGAGCGTGCCTCTGAGAAGCGTGCCTCATAATTAGCTACCGCCATACCAGAGGAATTGACTACGGTCACCACTACATTATCTTCCGCAGTCACACCGTGTACGCCCGTCTGAGACGTATAACGTACAAACAGATAACCCTCCGAGAACTTTGTCGTATCCCAGTAATAGTGCTCTGGCAGCTCCGGTAGATCAAACTTAACCTTACCTACGCTAACATTTGCAAAATCATAGAACACCCTGAAGGAGTCAGCTTTTTCTTCTGTCACCGTTGCCGCCGGATTATAAGAAGATGTAAGGAATGCCTTTACCGTCGCTCCGTCAGCGAATGTTATAGAGGCTTTCTCCGCATCACCGAATATTGACGCACATCCCGGGTTTGTAGCTGTCGCGCATCTGTTCAGTCCAACAAGCAATGTTGATGTGGAGTTGAGTTTAAGCGGTACACTTCCCATGTATATATATCCGGAAGTTGAGGTTGCGATAGTCCCGCTCTGCAATGTACCGTTAACGGTTACAGAACTGTTAGTCATCGGATACTTCTTGGCTGTTGAGGTTACTGTGGCCGAAACACCGGACAATATCGCACCCTCAGCAACTGTAAGCGCTCCCTTACCGAGTGTTTTCTGTGCATTAAAGTGCAACTCTCCACCTGTAACCTTTACCGTTCCGGAGTTCTCCCATGACGTGGCAACAGTCATCTTGCAGGTACCTATCTTCTCAAAGTTACACTTATTTGTGCCGCCATCATCATACATCTTACCTGAGAACGTAAAGTCACCAAGCTCTGCGGAACTGTTACCCACACGCCATGTGTTGCTTCCAGACACAGCATTTCCGTTTGCGAATGTAGAGAACGGCTGCATGAATGTGCCATTAGTTATCTTACCTATCGTAAATGTCTTTGCCACATTGGACACGCTACTGTTTGCAGCCAGTTCAAGTGTGGCGTTCGGCAAGCCGTAAGAGTTATCCAACGGCATAACGATAGACGTGTGTGTATATTTCACCTTACCGGTAAAGGCAGACCAGTTGGCGGTTATACGTACTCTGTTAACCGTGTTAGTAGGCACAATAGTCAAAGTGCCGGCACCTGTCAGCTTTCCTGAGTAAGCGGTATAATAATCATTTGCCAATGTCCATGTGGCGACAGCATTCTGAGATACCGCCACCGGTGTGCTCTTAAAACCTACTCCGGCTATGGCCGATGTACCTTCAAGCGTTACGAGTCTGGTGTAAGACACGTTATTTGCATAATTAAACGTACCGCCCTTAACATTCAACGCCGTACCCAAAGTGTTATTAAGCACGATCGTACCGGCACCTGATTTTGTCAGCGTAGAGCCTCCGTTCGCGCTAATAGTCGCTACCTGTGTCATTGTTACTCCTGACGGTATATATACTTCGCCGTCTCCTTGACCTACATATATTCTCTGTCCGGAAGTGCCTGTAGATGACAAAGCGAAGGCTCCGCCATTGGATACAGTAACCGTATTATTGATAAGTCCGAGCGATCCGCAGTCATTACCGATAGCATTTGCCATGGAAGCGGCATAAAGTTTACCACCGGAAATGACAGTAGAGCCAATACGGTTAAGATTATTCAGCTTGAGTTCTCCTGAACCCGTCTTTAGCAATGTCGGATAACCGACAATACTGTCGCCGTCAATGGTGTACGTCTTGTTGTTGTTGAACGTGATATTACCCGGAACGACATTGCCCTTAACAGTTACGTTGGTAGTGGCGGCATCGTCATTGAACGTCACGTCCGCTCCGGCGTAGAACCCTGACGCCTCACCTGTAACGTCATCCTTAAAGTTCAGCTCATTGTCAAGATCCCATATTCCGTTCTTGTCTCCTACCCAAGAAACAGGGTCAGAGCTGTAATTGCGCACATTGAGGTAGAGTTTGCCATCCTCGTATGTGAGGAATGTCTTCTGATATGTCAGTCCCTCCAACACGATATTATCAATGTTACCGACAATCTTACCTACAGAACCCAAGAGATACTTACCGTCGGCAATAGTCTCCTCACCCGCTGCCTTATGTGCATTGATGCGGAACACAGGGGTATCGTATGCCGGTCCACCGCCGTTTGGCCAGATCTTTTTCTCTATCTTCAACACTCCCGCATTGAGTTGGTCGGCAGCAAGTCCCTCACTGTAGATGTCTATCTCGCATATAGCGCCGAAATTGAGTATCAGAGAGTCAGCGACAGTAATGGCACCGGCTTTCTCCTCCGCTCCGCCAGGACGTATCGTAGCAGCATAATCGGCCTGTATAGTCTTGAAATTGCCGCCATCACTATTGAGGTTAGAGTGGCGGTTGAGCCACAAACGTGAGTTCTGCAGCTTACCATTGAAAGCAAGTGTGCCTGCCCATACCTCTGTAGCACCGCTGTAAAGTTGTGTCACATCAGGCAACACGAGTACGCCGTCACCCTGTTTCACCAGACGCATATCACCGGCAAACGCTCCACCCGTAAGCGTATGGGTGTAAGTAGCGGTAGTGATAGGATAGCTCTTCTGTGTCGCCTCTGACGGCGCAGAGCCCTGTACCCATGTCGGTGCATTGTCTATATATATATAAGGTGTAGCGCCATCGGCCACTGCCACGGTCATATCGTTTGTCTCACAGGTAGTGATAACATCATCCGCAGAGGTGATTGTGCCTCCGTTGGCTATCTCTTTTCTGCCAGTCATACCCAATGACGGAGGCGCCTGCGTAATACCCTCCAACTCGCCGAGGAAGTATGACACATGAGGCGGCTGGTTATAGCCGCATGGCTGCCATACCACGCCGTTACGATACTGATGGTCATACCACAGAGAATAGTTACGCCACTTTGTGCTTATGGTAGTGGTATAGATACGCAGCTTATTGTCGGCGGTGCGCATGATGAACTCCTCACGCCAGTCACCGAGTATATCGCCCATAAAACATGGTGTAGCCTTGGTACTGTTATTGGTCAGTGAGCCGGTCAACTCCTTTATCGTAGCGCCGTTACCATATTTGTATATGTAGCCCGGGGTATTGTCACCACCGTTAAATGTCTCCTCGCAGAGGTCACCATCCCAATAAACATTGAAGTTCATTCCAACGCCATTTTTCGTCATTCCCGGCATAACCTCTCCCGTAACACAGCTTATAGCATCCTCATGTGCGGAGAAGCCCATAGCTCCCGGCCATATATTGTTGAAGTTACCGGCTATGGAACGTCCGTCATCTCCTGAAGCAGCATAGCGGTGATATATCTTTGCCGTTGTAAGGTCACGGTAGTTATTAGCCGGCTGATCCTCGTTACAGAAGAAGCCTTCCTGCCCGTGCACATACGGATTGAAGTCGCCGTGGTGCTGAGCGTCACCATGACCAAGACCGGTAGTGGACAATCCCTTACCGTTATCATCTATAACCATTGAGCCAAACACAATCTCATCACGGCCGTCCCAGTCCACGTCCACAATGGCGTAGTTGTGGTATCCCTGACCGTACCATGGTGAGCCGGCCTGGTTGTTGGTCCATGTCCAGCGCGTTGTGAGCTCGTGGGTATCGGGATTGACATCCAATGCCGCGAACTTATGGCGGGTATAGATACCACGTCCGAGGAATATGCTCGGCTTGCGGCCATCAAGGTACGGCGCACCGAAGAAGAATTTGTTGGAACGGTGGCCGTATCCGTCGCCCCATGCGCTTTGCAGGCTTGTCTCTCCGGCCTCATAACGCTTCAAAGGGAACGGTATACACTGGTATGGCTCACCTGTCTGACCGTTACAATAGAGCAGGAACTCATTGCCATAGTATGTAAACCACTCCACGCCGCCTGATTTTGGCTGACGATAGTTGGTCCATGCGCCGCCATTCTTGCCGTTAGCGCCTATAGTGTAGGTGGAACCGTTGGAATAGTGTATGGTGGCACCCTCACAAAGTCGCATGACAACCTCGGCCTTACCGTCAAGGTCCCAGTCGTAGCCAACAATGTTCTGCTCATTGTTCTGGAAGTCTCCCATATTAGGGCCGCAGTTAACCCACCACAATACGGTACCATCGAGCTTCAACACCTCAAAGAGTGTGTATTCCTTATTGTGACCTTCCTTTGGGAATGAGGCAGCAGCCTCCTCCTTGTTGGTGTACTTCAGCAGTATCTCCACCACTCCATCGCCATCAACATCGGCACAGCATGCATCGTTGGGGATATAGGTAGAGGTGAGAGAGGGGTCGTGTTTCGGGGTTATCTCAAAATAGTCATTGCCCCATACGGATACGGCCTCGCTCTTAGCCTGCTCCACACCACGTACAACAGGTGCCACCTGATAGGTATTGTCAGCAGAGCCTGCGGCATCAGTGTAGTTGGATGTGTTCAAATTCTCGGCCACCTTCGTTCCGTTACGGTAAAGGTTGTAGGTTACATCGTAATATTCCTCGCTCTGTATTCGCCAGCTGACGAATACTCCCTTGGCGATTTTTACCGCCACAACACCTCGGTTGAGTTTATCAACCGCACGTTGTGCCGACGCAGCAAGGGCAAAGAACATCACAAGTAGTAATAACAGATAGTTCTTTTTCATTGTTTTTTGTATAAAGTTAGTAATTTGGTTTATATATTTCATTTACATTAGAGCTGGCAAAAGAAACGAATTGCACAAGCGATGAAGGATTGGGATGGTTAGTGTCCCGCCCCTACAGGGCGAAATACAATTTGAAAGGTTGGACATCCTTATTCCCGGGGTTAAAACCCCGGGCTTGGATATTGCACCCTTACAGGGTGCGACGCGCTGTCATATTCACACAACGGCAACATTTTGCCGTATTAAACATAATCCAAACAGAGCACGATGTGTAGTGACTTTTACATAACGACTATGTCACTATTGGATGTTCATACGAGAAAGCGATTGTTATTATTTATCATATCATCATGTCCAAAGATATTGGTTGTTATATTTCACATCATACTTTTCTAAGAATGCAGTTAACTCTTCCTTAAATGTCCGTTTCAGATGATGCTGTTCCTGATTGGCGATATATGCAGTAACGGTGTCTACCTGCGATTGGCTAACCGAAAAGGCAGCATATCCTCCTTGCCATGAGAAACTGCTATCACATATATTATATTCTTTTAACCATATAGATGTACTTGTTTTTATCTTACGTATCAAATCGGATACCGTTATAGTGCTTGACAATTCACACAGTATGTGTACATGATTGGTGACACCTCCTATTATAATAGGTACACAACCATTATTTTTTATTACACCGGATATATACGCCTGAACATCTGTCAGCGATGACTTGGGCAAAATATTCTCCCTATTTTTCGTTGAGAATATTATATGGAGATATATTTTAACCAGTGACTGTGACATTTATTTGACGTTGATTATAAATAAAAGTTTAACATTATTTGCTTCGCATATCAGCACCCGGACAATATCCGTTTACCAACAACCTTGTGTAAAGGTTTTGCATCTTTTCCGCACATCAGCACCCTGGAGGGGTGCAATATTTCAGCCCAGGGTTTTTAACCCTGTGGTATCCATATAAGACGGATATATCGTATTTCGCCCTGTAGGGGCGGGACAACTACAGAATTGTATGGCTATGAAAGATTGGGACGGTTGATGTCCCGCCCCTACAGGGCGAAATACAATTTGAAAGGTTGGACATCCTTATTCCCGGGGTTGAAACCCCGGGCTTGGATATTGCACCCTTACAGGGTGTGACGCGCTGTCATATTCACGCAACGACAACACATTGTCATATCGCACATGCGTTATACGAAGCCGACGTTCTCCATTTGTGAATCGAACACGTCCATCGCCATTACAGGGCTAAATACAGATGTCACTATATACATCATGCCCCCGTGGCACCACCTGACTTGGATATTGCGCCCATACAGGGTGCGATGTACCAGTAAGGAGGATATACCTCAATCAGTTTCCATCCGGTTTCTTGCCATCAAAGAGCGGAGAGAGAGGCCAATAGAATGTTTTCCAGTCGTCAGGTGCGGATGGTGAGAAATCCGTCCAGTCAAAACGCAGGTATGACACAAGCGGAGAATCAAGGGCCTTCAACCCCATCACCACAAGTTTTGCCACCTCATACGCCCCGAAAGGATTGAAATGCGTATTGTCCGCAAAATCCTTTACCTGCCATGGGAAAGAGCCCATCGGATAGTGTACGAGCAGATGTTTTGAGCCATCCACTCCCATTGCCTCAAACAGGGTCTTGGTATCGGCATTGAGGTCTATCAACTGCACCTGCTCACGCTGTGCCACCGCTTTCATCGCCTCAGGAAAGTCACCGTGCGTATTGCGTAATGTACCGTCGCTGTTGAAGAAGCGACGCTGTGTCGGCGTGCAGAAAATGACATTACCGCCTTTCTCTCTCACACGGTCAACGAATGTCTTCAAGGCTACGGAATAGTGATACCACGCTCCCCTGCCCGGTCCTTTCTCTTTCTCGTCATTATGCCCGAACTCACACACCACATAGTCTCCCTTACGCATCATGGAAAGGATTTTGTCAAGACGCAACTGCGCCATGAACGAAGATGCCGTCAGTCCACTCTCGCCATAGTTGGCAACACACAGGCTGTCATTAAACCATCGGGGTATCATCTGTCCCCATGACGCCCACGGTTCCTTGCCCTGATCCACCACAGTGGAGTTTCCGCACAGATAAAGCGTGGTCGATACGGTGTCCGGCTCTATCGTTATGGTCTTCACCGCCGGTGCCGCACCGTTGAACTCCAGTGTCAGTTTGTCGTCCCACGTCATGCTTCCGACCTCACCCTGCTTGATACGTACCTTCCTGTTGCCGTCTATCTCCGGAGTGCGTTTGTTGACAAGGAACGAATATGTCCGCGTCTGCCCCTTCTTCGTCACGCATTTTTCCACCATCATACGCCGCGACTCCGCACGCACGGTTGTCTCGGCCGCACGGCTTTTGCTGCCCAGCTCCACGGTAACACGATAGTTGCCGTCAGGTACCTTTACAGAAAAATAGAACGGTTGCGGTGTCTTTGCCTTTAGGTTGGGAGCCTCCACCACGTCATAACCATATCCCGTAGCATCATCATACACAGGCATCGGCTTGGTCATGTCATACCTGTCGGCTCCAATAGCCTGCAATGCGACAAGCAACATGGTCAAAAATAATAATCTTCTCATTTTCAAATAATTAGTTAGTAGTAATAAATAGTATCGTAATCGCAGTGCAATTACATTGTAATCGCTATGCTTTTACAAGGCAATCGCATTGCTTTTACATGATAATCGCAATGCGATTGCAAAGCATTCAAATCACGCCGCAACGGAAACATACATCAAAAGCGTTGTCATGTCCATGCCGTCCCGACCGTTGCGAGCCCTCTTTTATGTTGCAAAGGTAAGCATTTTGTTTTACAAAATTATAAAAACAGGATATTTTTTATACTATTTTTCAAAAACAACAAATAAAAGATTGTTTATCGGAATATTTTTATTATTTTTGCAACGTGTTTATCATTTAGCCTACATGCGACAATTTATAAAAATCACCATAGCCTCGTTTACCGGCACATTGGGTTGTCTGACAATGCTATTCATTCTGGCATTGATAACGATAGGCAGCGTCATAGCGGCAGACAGTAGCGACCTTCTCGACATAGAAGACGGCAGTGTGCTGACCATTAACCTGCAAGGAGACATAGCGGAGCACGCAACCGAAAGCCCGCTTGACGGCATTATGGGCGGAGGCAGCATTCAACAAGGCCTCGATGACATAACGGGGGCGATAGACAAAGCCGCCGATACCAAAGAGATACGTGCAATATACATCAGGGCGGGGATAGTGAGCAGCGACTATGCCTCACTGCAAGAGATACGGCAGGCGCTGCTAAGGGCCAAGGCAAAGAAAAAACTGATAGTGAGCTATGCCAAGGAATACACCCAAGGGGCGTATTACGTATGCTCCGCAGCAGACCAAGTGTGGATCAACCCGGAGGGGATGCTTGACCTGCACGGAGTGGCAGCACAGCCTATGTATATGAAAGACCTGCTGGCAAAGGCGGGCATAAAGATGACCGTTGTGAAGGTAGGCAAATACAAAAGCGCCACGGAGCAATACACGGAAGACCGCATGAGCGACGAGAACAGGTTGCAGGTAACACGCTATATCAGCGGTATATGGGACGCTGTGACCGCCGACATAAGCAAATCAAGAAACATAAGCACGACAGAGGTGAACCAATGCGCCGACGAGTTGCCCATGTTCCGTTCCTCAGAATACCTGCTCCGCCACAAATTAGTGGACAAGACCATGTATGCGGAAGAGGTAAAGACAGAGTTGAAAAAGCTGCTGAAAGCCGACAAAGACAAAGAGATAAACCAAATAACATGCAGCGCGCTGAACAGAAGTTCTGTAGGCAGGCGTAGCGACAAGAACAAGATTGCGGTATATTACTGCGAAGGCTCCGTCGTAAGAGCCAAAGAAGCCGGCGCCATAATGGGCGACGCAGGCATTGTCAGCACCGAGATGATACGCAATCTTGAAGAGCTGGCAAACGATGACAACGTGAAGGCGGTAGTGGTGCGTATCAACTCCGGCGGTGGAGACGCTTTTGCGTCCGAGGAGATATGGCATGCCATGAAGACTCTGAAAGCGAAAAAGCCGGTAGTGGTGTCAATGGGCGGCATGGCCGCATCGGGAGCGTATTACCTGTCATGCGGAGCGAGCTACATAATAGCACAACCCACGACACTGACAGGCTCCATAGGCATCTTCGGGGCTTTCCCCGACATGAGCGGACTGATAACGGAGAAGTTAGGATTGAAATTTGACAATGTGAAGACCAACAAGCACTCAGACTTCAATATGCTACAGACGGCACGGCCGTTCAACGCCGAGGAGACGGAGATGCTGCAACAATACGTAAACCGTGGCTACGAACTGTTCTGCAAACGGGTGGCGGAAGGCAGAGGAATGGGCGTGGAGCAGGTGAAAGGCATAGCCGAAGGACGTGTATGGCTGGGTCAGGACGCACTGAAAGTAAAACTTGTTGACGCTCTCGGCGGGACAGGCGACGCCATAGCAAAAGCCGCGCAACTGGCCAAGATAAAGAGCTATGAGACCGTAACATACCCAACCGAGCCGTCGTGGATGGAACAACTGACGGAGAAAGCCGGAGGCAACGGCAACGAGCTGGACGAACAGTTGCGCAGCACATTGGGTACGTTTTATGAGCCGTTTGTGCTGATAAGGAACATAAAACAGCAGTGTCCCGTGCAGGCAAGGTGCGAAGTGATAATAAACAACCGCTGACCGACAGCCGCCAACGGACAGCACCGGCATTACAAGAAGAAAGAAACAACCATATACCCTCTATTGAAGAATGGAAGGAGACTTCATCAAGATAAACAAATGGCTGTTGCCACTCGCATGGATATACGGTATGGGCGTGTGGTTAAGAAACCTGCTCTTTGACACAGAAGTGTTAAAAAGCAGGTCGTTTGACGTGCCGGTAATAGCCGTGGGCAATATTACCGTTGGCGGTTCCGGCAAGACTCCACACGTGGAATACCTCATACGGCTGTTGCACGACAAGATAAAAGTGGCGGTACTGAGCAGGGGATACAAACGAAAAAGCAAAGGATACCGGTTAGCCGGCAAAGACACCACCATGCGGGAGATTGGCGATGAGCCATATCAGATGCACCGTAAGTTTCCGGATATACACGTGGTGGTGGAAGCAAACCGGTGCAAGGGGATAGAGACACTGCTGGCGGCACCGGAGACAAACGACACGCAACTGGTGCTGCTGGATGACGCTTACCAACACAGATACGTAAAACCCGGGCTGAACATACTGTTAGTAGACTATCATCGTCTTATAATCTACGACAAACTGCTGCCGGCAGGCCGATTACGGGAGCCGAAAGAGGGCAAGAACAGGGCTGACATAGTGATAATAACAAAATGTCCGAAAGACCTGAAGCCTATGAGCTTCAGGGTATTGCAACGCACCATGGCGTTATATCCGTATCAAGACCTGTACTTCACTACAATAGAGCACAGTCCGTTGCAACCGTTGTTTGCCGAAGGCGAGGAGGCTCCTGACGAGACAATGCTGCCAAATGTATTGCTCGTAACGGGCATAGCGTCGCCGGAACAGATGCTAAAAGACCTGAAAGGGCATTGCAAGAGCGTTACGCCAATGACCTTCGGCGACCACCATTTGTTTACGCCATCAGACGCGGAAGCTATCAATACGGCTTTCAAAATGATGGAGAAGCCCGCCATAGTCATAACGACAGAGAAGGATGCGACACGCCTGGAGACGGTAAAAGGACTGTCGGCAGAGGTAAAAAGGCATATATACGTGCAACCGATACGGGTCAGTTTCATGCAGGACGAGGAAGAGAAATTCAACAATAAAATCATAGACTATGTACGAAAGCATCAAAGAAACGGCGGAATGGCTAAAGACACGTATGACAACATCGCCCCGATTGGCGATAGTGCTGGGCACGGGTCTCGGACAATTGGTTTCTGAAATAACCGACACTTACGAGTTTTCATACAATGACATACCCCATTTTCCTGTGTCAACAGTGGAGGGACACGACGGGAAACTGATATTCGGCAAATTAGGTGGCAGAGACATACTGGCCATGAAAGGACGCTTTCACTATTATGAGGGATACTCCATGCAGGAGGTTACATTCCCTATCAGAGTGATGTGTGAACTGGGTGTCAAGACGTTGTTCGTAAGCAACGCCGCCGGAGGTGCCAACAAGGATTTTCATCTGGGCGACCTGATGGTGATAACCGACCACATAAACCTTTTTCCGGAGCACCCGCTAAGGGGCAAGAACATACCGCAAGGGCCGCGTTTTCCTGACATGCACGAGCCATACGACAAGGCAATGATAAGCATGGCGGACAGCATTGCCACGGAGAAAGGCATAAGACTGGTGCACGGCACATACTGCGGAGTGCAGGGGCCAAGCTATGAAACACCGGCGGAGTATCGCGCATACCACATAATGGGAGGCGATGCGGTGGGCATGAGTACCGTGCCGGAAGTGATTGTGGCAAGACACTGTGGCATAAAAGTGTTCGGAATAAGCATCATAACGAATGAGGGAATATCAGACTCGCCGGTGGAGACGACACACGAAGAGGTGCAGGAGGCGGCCAACAACGCCCAACCGCTGATGACAGCGATAATGAAAGAGATGGCGGCAAGGATACAATAACATGCCGACGGCAACCAAAGACGTAACGCGACATAGGTATTTTAACATCATAATAACCCAAAAACACGGATGGAAATAGCCAAATTAGGTGAGTTCGGACTGATAGACCACCTGACAAAAGATATTAAGATAAAGAACGAAGCGACGGTAAAAGGCGTGGGAGACGACTGCGCCGTGTTGCATTACCCTGACACAGAGACTCTCATAACGACCGACATGCTGATGGAGGGGGTACACTTTGACCTTACATACATGGACATGCGGCACCTCGGATACAAGTCGGCAATGGTGAATATCAGCGATATTTTCGCCATGGGAGGGACACCACGGCAAATGACTGTAAGCATAGCGTTGTCCAAACGCTTTGCGGTGGAGGATATGGCGGCATTCTATGACGGTCTGCGCATGGCCTGCGACAAATGGGGAGTGGACATTGTCGGTGGCGATACCACATCGTCCCTCACCGGATTGGCAATAAGTATAACATGCATCGGCGAGGCTAAAAAAGAGGATATAATATACCGTAACGGTGCGAAGGATACTGACCTTGTATGCGTTTCAGGAGACCTTGGAGCCGCATACATGGGCCTGCAACTGCTGGAAAGAGAGAAAATGGTGTATTACTCTCAGGTAAAAGAGATACAGAAAAAGCTGAAAGAGGCTAAGGACCAAAGGCAGATAGAATCGTTGCGGAAGCAAATGAACGAGGCATGGCAGCCGGACTTTGCCGGCAAGGAGTATCTGATACAACGGCAAATGCAGCCAGAGGCGAGAGGCGACATTTTAATAAAACTGCGTGAAGCAGGCATAAGTCCTACGGCAATGATGGATATATCCGACGGTCTGTCATCGGAGTTACACCATATATGCAAGCAGTCCGGGACAGGATGCCGTATCTTTGAGAAGTTCCTGCCGATAGACTATCAGACGGCCGTAATGGCTGAAGAGCTGAATATGAACGTGACGACATGCGCATTGAACGGCGGTGAGGACTATGAACTGCTCTTTACATGCCCTATAGGCGACAACGAGGCACTGCAAAACATGGACGGCATAAAGGTAATAGGACACATTACCAAAGCAGAATACGGCATGCAGCTTGTGTCAAGAGACGGCAACGAGTTTGAATTATTGTCGCAAGGATGGAATCCGCTGAGTAAGGAATGAGCCTCAGATGGATGATATTTTTCTGTTAATTTTACTTAACAACCGTAATAATTCAAAATAAACGATTAACTTTGTAGCATAATTCGCGACACGAATTAAGCCGAAACGCAACAGAACTACATATACTAATCTAAAAAATCATATTATGAAACCAACACTTTTTCTACTTGCTGCGGGCATGGGAAGCCGTTATGGCGGTCTGAAGCAGCTTGACGGTCTGGGCCCGAACGGTGAGACAATTATGGATTACAGTATTTATGACGCCATACAAGCCGGCTTTGGCAAGATAGTATGGGTAATACGCAAGGACTTTGAGGAGCAATTCCGCACACAAATATTGTCAAAATATGAAGGCAAGGTAAAATGTGAGCTGTGTTTTCAGAGTATCGATGCGCTGCCGGAAGGCTTCACCGTGCCTGAGGGAAGACAGAAACCATGGGGCACAAACCATGCGGTACTAATGGGCAAGGACGTGATTAAGGAGCCGTTCTGCGTGATAAACTGCGACGATTTCTACAACCGTGACGCCTTTATGGTAGTGGGTAAATTCCTCTCCGAACTGCCTGACGATGCCAAAGGACAATATGCAATGGTGGGATTCCGTGTCGGTAACACCCTGAGCGAAAACGGAACGGTAAGCCGCGGCATCTGCTCTACGGACGAAAACGGTTGCCTCACGACATGTGTGGAGCGCACAAAGATAGCACGACAGGAAGACGGTACGGTGGCATATCGTGACAACAACGATGACAACGGAGCATGGGTTGCAGTGGACGAGAAGTGCCCTGTGAGCATGAACATGTGGGGATTCACTCCCGATTACTTCCAACACTCGGAGGAATTCTTCAAACAATTCCTCGCAGACCCGGCCAATATCGCTAACCTGAAGTCTGAGTTCTTCATTCCTCTGATGGTAAACAAGCTGATAAACGAGGGCACCGCCACCTGTAAAGTACTCGACACGACAAGCAAATGGTTCGGTGTGACATACTCGGAAGACCGCCCCGACACCGTAGCGCGTATCGCAAAGCTGGTGGAAGACGGTGTTTACCCAAACAAACTGTTCTAAAAACAGATATAAGAAATGAACATTAATATACTGAACAGCAACGAGGTCGCACAACTGCGCGACCTCGTTTCGTCTGTAAACGATATTGTAATAATATGCCATATCAATGCCGACGGTGACGCATTAGGCTCGTCGCTGACATGGATGAGATACCTTGAGCAACAGGATAAGAACGTGACATTCATTGTTCCGGACATGTTTCCGGACTTCCTGCAATGGTTTCCTGGGACGAACACGCTGACACGTTTCGACAAAAAGACCGAAGAGGCAAAAGAGGCCATACAAAACGCCGAGCTGATATGTTGCCTTGACTTTGGCGCATTGTCGCGCTGCGGAGACGCAATAGCAAAGGAAGTAACGAAAAGCAAGGCCCGCCTGATGCTTATAGACCACCATCTCGAACCGGAAATCAATGCGGAGGTAAGCATATCGCACCCGGAGATGTCGAGTACCGCAGAGCTTGTATTCAGAATAATATGGCAATTGGGCGGCTATGAGGCCATGACCAAAGAGATGGCCGTAACGACATACGCCGGAATGATGACCGATACCGGAGGATTCACCTACAATTCTACACGGCCGGAGATATTCTATATCATATCACTGCTACTGGCCAAGGGTATAGACAAGGATAAAATATACCGCAATACCTTTCATGTGGCAAGTATAGACAGGCTGCGTCTGACGGGATATGTCCTGTATCAGAAGCTGAAAGTGCTGACACCGCTGCGGGCATCGTACTACACCATATCACGAGAAGATCAGAAACGATTCCACTTTGTGAAAGGAGATGCCGAGGGACTCGTAAACATTCCACTACAGATAAAAGGACACCGTCTGTCAATATCATTACGTGAGGACACGGAAAAAGACAACCTTGTGTGGGTAAGTCTGCGCTCTGTGGATAATTTCCCATGCAACACAATGGCCGCAAAGTACTTCAACGGAGGAGGACATAAGAACGCTTCCGGCGGAAGATTGTACTGCTCGCTGGCCGAAGCGGAACAGATAACGAGAACGGCAATAAGAAAATACGCCACCATGCTGTAATTTTTATTTTTTAACTGTTATTATTCAGGCGTTGGCAACTTATGTGTCATTTTTTTATTATCTTTGCACCGCAAACAAATAGTAACCCATAATAGATGAACAAAATAATCCATACACTTTGCGCTGCCATTGTAGCGCTGCTGGTATTCACATCATGTACGGAAACGGAAACATACGCTGAACAGAAAGAACGTGAGGAAAGCGCAATAACCGCATACATACATAACAACAATATCACAATCATAAGCGAAGACCAGTTCAAGGCACAAGGGGAGACTACATCACTGGAGAATAACGAATATGTATTCTTCAAGTCCTCCGGCATCTATATGCAGATAGTGGACAAGGGATGTGGTGAGAAACTGAAAAACGGCGAAAGCGCCGATGTCCTGTGCCGCTTCACGGAATATAACATCAACAATAACGCCCTGCAGCTAACCAACGAAGGCAGCATAAGCTATGCGACTGTGGTCGACAAGATGACGGTACGAAACACAAGCGGAACCTTTAACGCCACATTCACATCAGGATTGATGTCTTCTACATACGGAAGCACACAAGTTCCTGCCGGCTGGCTGGTGCCACTAACATACATAAAGCTCGGCAGGCCACAGTCTGCAGATGAGAATATTGCCCACATCAAGGTCATCGTGCCACACGACAGCGGTCAGATGCAAGCCACAAACAACGTATATGCCTGCCACTACGACATAACATATATGCGTGCCGAGTAAGTGACAACGCCTATATCATAACAGAAAATCTATATACAAACACTAAACAATACATTAAATACCATGTCACTAATAAAATCAATATCCGGCATTCGCGGCACAATCGGAGGCCCGGCCGGTGACACTCTCAATCCACTTGACATCGTAAAGTTCACGTCTGCATACGCTTCTTTCATACGCAAGTCCACCCCTAACGGCAGCAACAAGATTGTTGTGGGACGCGATGCACGCATTTCCGGCGAGATGGTAAAGAATATTGTGTGCGGCACCCTGCTCGGTATGGGTTATGATGTGATAAACATAGGGCCGGCATCAACCCCGACTACCGAGATGGCCGTGACCATGGCTGGAGCCGATGGCGGCATTATAATAACCGCATCACATAATCCACGCCATTGGAACGCGCTGAAATTGCTCAACGCCAACGGTGAGTTCCTGACGGCAACAGACGGCGCCGAGGTACTGGCAATAGCTGAAGCCGAGAGTTTTATCTATGCCGATGTAGACCATCTCGGCAAATATTCTGAAGAGAACTTTGACCAACGCCACATAGATTCTGTCATGTCACTGCAACTTGTCGATGCGAAAGCAGTGCAAAACGCCCGCTTCAAAGTCGTAGTAGATTGCATCAACAGCGTTGGCGGAATAATACTCCCTCCACTACTCGACCGCCTTGGAGTTGAATATACCATACTCAACGGCGAGCCTAACGGCGATTTCGCCCACAATCCGGAGCCTTTGGAGAAGAATCTTGGCGGAATAATGGGCGAACTGAGGAAAGGCGGGTATGATCTTGGTATCGTTGTGGATCCGGACGTAGACCGTTTGGCGTTCATTTGCGAAGATGGCACTATGTATGGCGAGGAATATACGCTTGTAAGTGTGGCGGATTACGTTCTATCCCATACCCCCGGTGCCACCGTTAGCAACCTTTCCAGCACCCGTGCCTTACGTGATGTCACAGAGAAACACGGCGGGCAGTACAGCGCAGCAGCCGTAGGCGAGGTCAACGTGACCACAAAAATGAAAGAAGTCGGTGCCGTAATAGGCGGCGAAGGCAACGGAGGCGTCATATACCCTGAGAGTCATTACGGTCGTGATGCACTCGTAGGCATTGCGTTATTCCTTTCTTCTCTGGCACAAAAAGGCGTTAAGGTCAGTCAATTGCGCAAGACATTCCCCGAATATTTCATTGCGAAAAACCGCATAGACCTAACCCCTGACACCGATGTTGACTCCATTTTAGCAGAAGTCAAGAAGAAGTATGAGTCGCAACCGGATGTTACGGTGAACGACATTGATGGCGTCAAGATTGACTTTCCTGACAAGTGGGTTCATCTTCGCAAGTCAAACACCGAGCCAATCATACGTGTATACAGCGAGGCACACACCATGGAAGAGGCCGATGCCATAGGAAAAGCAATCATGGAGATTGTTTACAGCTACACGAAATAACCATAAACGCCATATCATACACACATGCCGCACCCGACAACAGAGCGCGGCATGTGTGCGTTCTGCCCCTCTCCTAAACATGCTTTCATTAAGAAAGGAACGCTTTCTCGCCCCGTAACCGTTTCAATGAACCATACATACGGGCCATACAACACAAAAAGGGACACTCTATCCGAGTGTCCCTTTTACTTTTTCAGAGCCTCTTGTCGGATTCGAACCAACGACCCCGAGATTACAAATCACGTGCTCTGGCCAACTGAGCTAAAGAGGCGGGGTGGGCAAGCTACTTACATCGCACCGCTACAACCAAGTACCTTTGCTACGTTCCCGTCCTGGAGGATTCCGAGGGAGCTGGTCGTGCAAGACTTGCCCGTGTATCTTTCTTCTCGTATTGCATAGCGGCAATACTCTAAAAGCGGTGCAAAGGTACTACTTTTTATTTACATTTTTGGTCAAAAGAGATTAAAATCTGCCGCAAGTTAATGTTTTTTAAGTTTTCAGAGCACTTGAAATACATATAATCAAAATAAAATGAGTACCTTTGTACCATGATTTCACGTGAAGAATATATTCAACTTAGGGCTTTTGCCCGCCAAGACGGCTTATGGATCGGCCTTTTATGGATTGCCACTCTCGGCTGTTTCGTTGGCAGTATCAAGGAGCCTGCGTTGCAGATGGGGTTCATTACGGGTGTCATAGCCACCCCGTTTGTGATCTATTTCCGCCTCCGCCGCTTCCGCGACAATGTGCTTGACGGTAGCATATCATATAGCAGAGCCACTGCATTCTGCATTTTCACAACGACTTACGCCTCAATCCTTATGGCCGGAGCCACCTTGCTTTACTTCTATTTCTTAGACAACGGAATGCTCATAAACGCCCTGCGCAATAACATTTCCATGCCTGAACTGAGGGAGAGTTTCAGGCAAACGGGGCTCAATCCCGAGGAATTGGAGACGGAGATAGAAGCCATCGGCGGTCTGAGACCTATAGAATTTGCGTTCAGCATATTCTTCAACGGTATCGTGATGTCGTCATTTCTGGCTTTGATATTGGGTCTTATCGGTATGAGGAGCAAGAAAAGGAATTAAACACTACAGACAAAACACAAGACAACGACATGGATATTTCAGTAGTAGTACCGCTATATAACGAAGAGGAATCAATCCCGGAGCTTCACGCATGGATAGGCCGTGTAATGAAAGAGCACGGTTTTTCCTACGAGATAATATTCGTAAACGACGGTTCCTCAGACCACTCATGGGACATAATAGAAAAATTAGCCGCGCAAGACGAGCATGTGCACGGCATAAAGTTCAGGCGTAACTACGGTAAATCGCCGGCACTCTATTGCGGTTTCAATGCCGCTCAAGGTGATGTCGTAATAACAATGGACGCCGATTTGCAGGATTCTCCCGACGAAATACCCGAACTGTACCGTATGATAACAGAGGATGGCTACGACCTTGTCAGCGGATACAAGCAAAACCGTTCCAAGGGTGACCCGCTTTCAAAAACCATTCCCACCAAGCTCTTTAACGCAACGGCCCGCAAAGTCAGCGGCATACACAACCTTCACGACTTCAACTGCGGCCTCAAAGCCTACCGCAAGGATGTAGTCAAGAACATAGAGGTGTACGGAGAGATGCACCGTTACATGCCATATCTGGCCAAGAACGCCGGTTTTGAGAAGATAGGCGAGAAGCCTGTGCACCATCAGGCACGCAAATTCGGCAAGTCCAAGTTCATGGGTTGGAACCGTTTCGTCAACGGTTACCTTGACCTTATCACGCTATGGTTTCTCTCCACCTTCAGCCGCAAGCCCATGCACGTTTTCGGTTTTCTCGGTTCACTGATGTTTTTCATTGGCTTCGTTTCCGCCCTGATCATAGGTATAGACAAACTATGGAGCCTAAGCCACGGCATAGCACAGCGTCTCGTCACCGATTCGCCATATTTCTATATCTCCCTCTCAATGATGATTATAGGCACCCAACTCTTTTTGGCCGGTTTTGTGGCCGACCTTGTCAGCCGTTCCTCACAGAGCCGTAACGACTATCAGATAGAAAAGACCATATAAGCCAAACGACATGAGAGCATTTTCATTCATAGCAGCATCAATCATCGCCCTTGGCGTTGCCGGATGTTCTTCCATTGACTGCAATATCGAGGGCAGGGTGATGTGCCATTACGCCATTCAGGACGCCGAAGGCGGCCAGGTATCGCTGGCATACCCCATGTCTATCACCTTCCATCGTGTGGCAATGGACAACGATACGGTATATATCAACAAGATGAGCAATGTTGTTTCCTTTGACCTGCCAATGAGCTACGATGCCGAAACCGATGAGATAGCCATGACACTACACCTGACAGAAACGGATTCCGTGACCGATGTCCTACGCATAACGAAGAGCAACACAGCACAATTCGAGTCTGTTGACTGCGCGCCACGGTATCACCACCAAATACAAGATGTAAGCAGCACACACAATTTCATAGACACTGTAATCATAAACAACCCCAAAGTAAGCAACGATGCATCTGTTACGAACCTACATATCCGCCTGCGCAATAGCGACAGTCAGCCTGTTGACGATGCCCGGTAACGCCAACGCACAGCAACGACGCAAGACAAAGACCGAACTGGCGGATGCAGACACTGTACCGTTGTTTCGCGGAATATCCGCCTCCTATGACCTTGCCGGAACGGTAATGCGACTTGTCGGCGACTACGGGCAAGTGGAAGGTGCCCTGCGCGTTAACCTAAAAGACAAGTATTTCCCTATATTGGAAGTGGGATTAGGCACCGCAAAGCACGACACCGACCCCGTAACGGGCATACAGGCCAAGACCAACGCTCCATACGGCAAGATAGGTTGCGACCTGAACATATCCAAGAACAAGCACGATGACTACAGGGTGTTTACCGGAGCGCGATACGGCTTCACAAATTTCAAGCAAGAAATAAGCGGCGACATAAACGTTCCGTATTGGGGAGGCACCACAGCCTACACCACCAGCGAGAAGAGTATAGCCTACCATTGGGCAGAGCTACTTTTCAGTATTGACGCCAAACTTTGGGGACCGGTCAGATTAGGATGGAGTTTCAGATACAAGATGAAACTCGCAGGCAAAGGCAACGACGGCGAAAAGATATGGTATGTACCCGGATACGGTAAAGACGGAGACCGACTCGGAGGCACATTCAACATCAGTATCGAGCTGTCCAATAACGGCAAACGCAGATAACCTGACCGACACTCAAAGCGGACAAGACAGCATTCTTCTCCAATATCAAAAACAAGCATTACCAAGCCACAAAACAATCGCAGTGCAATTACATTGCAAAAGCAGCCCGATTACGACATAAAGGCACCGCGATTACAACGTAAAGGCAGCCCGATTACAACGACATCATTAACCAACTGTATACAAGCTATTTACAAACTATCAACAAAGCACACCGACAAACATGCAGAACAGGAACCGAAACATAGCGATAATATTCCCGGTCGTCATAGTGATGCTGGTTGCGATGTTTATATTCGGAAAAGGAAAGGACAGCGCAGTGTACCAACACGACTCCGGATTTATATTCGGCACCTCATACAACATAACCTACAAATGCGACGACAACCACAAAGCCGCAATAGAACAGGTGCTGAAAGACGTGGACAAATCGCTGTCACCATTCAACCCCTCGTCTGTCATAACGGCCATAAACCAAAATAAAGACATAGAGGCAGACGAACGTTTCATAGAGGTATTCAATCTGGCCACGACGGTGTACAATGACACCCACGGAGCATTTGACATAACAGTGGCCCCGCTGGTCAACGCATGGGGATTCGGTTTCAAGTCTGGTGCCATGCCCACCGCCGCCGATATTGACAGCATAAAACAGTTTGTCGGCTTCAACACAGTAAGCCTCAGCAACAGGCGCATCGTGAAACAAGACCGGCGCACCATGCTTGACTGCAGCGCCATAGCCAAAGGATACGGCGTAGACTTAGTGGCCCGCTATCTCTCCGGACAAGGCATAAAGGACTATATGGTCGAGATAGGCGGCGAAGTGTCCGTAAAGGGAACCAACGACAGCGGCAAACCGTGGCGCATAGGGGTGTCAAAGCCCACAGATGACACTCTGGCCGTAAGTCAGGAGCTGCAAACCGTGCTGTCATTGACCGACATGGCCATGGCAACATCAGGCAACTACCGAAATTTCTATTATAAAGACGGCAAGAAATACGCCCACACCATAGACCCGGCAACAGGATTTCCCGTACAACATAACATTCTGTCGGCAACGGTCATAGCCAACACGTGCGCCAAAGCCGATGCCTATGCCACCGCATTCATGGTGATGGGACTGGAGAAGGCACGGGAAGTGCTGGCACGACAGAAAGAGTTGAAAGCGTACATTATATATAATGACAGCAACGGGAAATACGCCGTATGGTACTCCCCCGAACTGACCAAGGACATACTACAATAAAGACAATGCAGATAAACCACAACAAGATAGCGGAACTGCCACTGTTTCTCGGTCTCTCGGAGAAGGAGTTGACAGACATATCAAAAACCATACGCTTCAACTGCAGGCACCACAAGAAAGGTAGCATAATAGTAGAGGCAAACACGCCATGCTCATCGCTCGTCTGCGTAGTAGACGGTTGGATAGAAATCAACACACACGCCGCGAACCACTCTTACTATATTGAGGAGCTTGTGCAGGCTGTACAGATGTTGGAACCGGACAAACTGTTTGGCATCTCGCCTCACTACCACTCCACATACAAGGCATACGTTACCTGCGAGTCTGTCAGCATATCAAAAGAGGAGCTGACACTGCTTTTTGAAAGATACATGATAGTAAGGCTCAATTTCCTTAACATGATATGCCGACGGGCGCAAAAGCTTGAGCAACAGCAATGGTTGCCGCGCGACACAGAACTGAAAGAGCGTATAATAATGTTTATCAAACACCACTCCAGATACCCGGCCGGAAAGAAAGTGCTGCACATAAAGATGGCGGAACTGGCCGCGGAACTGAACGTAAGCAGACTGGAGGTGTCCAACACGCTGAACGCTCTGCATAACGAGGAAAAGATAATACAACGCAGAGGCATGATAGACATACCGGCACTGCAACTGCTATAAGACATATCACCAACAACAAACGAACCACACCTCAGTGGGTTTAACAAACACAGAAGACAATGAACGAGAATAACCCTTTCTTTAAGAAATACAGCACACCGCACGAAACCGTTCCTTTCGACCAAATAAAGCTGGAGCATTTCGAGCCGGCTTTCATCGAAGGCATAAGGCGTGACAACGAACATATAGACAAGTTGATAAACAATCCTGACAGCCCCACATTCGACAATACTATCATTGACCCCGAGCCGGATGAAGAAGGCTATTACGATTTGCTTGACAAAGTGTCAACAGTGTTCTTCAATCTGATGTCGGCTGAGTCTAACGAGGAAATGGAGGCCCTTGCACAAAAGATGCAGCCGCTGCTGACCAAGCACCACAACGATGTGACACTGAACGAGAAACTGTTCCAACGCATAAAGGCGGTTTATGACAATCACCGTGAGCTGACACCCGAAGAGGAGATGCTGCTCAACAAGACATACGACAGTTTCGTGCGCTCCGGCGCGCTGCTCGATGAGGAAGGAAAGGAGCGTCTGCGCAAACTGACAGAGGAAGCCGGCTTGTTGTCGCTGCAATTCTCACAGAATCTGCTGAAGGAAAACAAAGCGTTCACATTGCACATAACGGACGAGGCCGATTTGGCCGGATTGCCAGAGAGCCAGCGAAACGCCGCACTGGCTGCCGCCAAAGAAAGGGATTTGGACGGATGGGTTATAACTCTCGACGCACCGTCGTTCATGCCGTTCATGCAATATGCAGAAAATCGAGAACTGCGCAGACAGCTATACATGGCCCGTAACACGGAATGTACGCACGACAACGACTCCAATAATATAGATATATGTAAAAGACTGGTGAACCTGCGCAGAGAGATAGCGCAGCTACTGGGGCATGACACATACGCCGACTACGTGCTGAAGAAAAGAATGGCAACGAACACGGAGAACGTATACAAGCTACTCTATGACCTAATAAACGCCTATAAGCCAACGGCCTTAAAAGAACGTGAAGATGTGATAGCCAAAGCACGACGCATGGAGGGTGACGATTTCGAGATGATGCCGTGGGACGGAGCCTACTACTCACACAAATTACAGCTTGAGAAGTATAACGTTGACTCTGAGATGCTGCGGCCATACCTTGAGCTGTCAAAGGTCATAGACGGGGTATTCGGACTGGCTAACCGCCTTTATGGCATTACTTTCAAGGAGAACAAAGACATACCAGTATATCATCCTGACGTGAAAGCATACGAGGTATTTGATAAAGACGGCTCGTATCTGGCGGTATTCTACGCCGATTTCCACCCGCGCAAAGGCAAACAAGGCGGAGCATGGATGACAGAATACCAAGGACAATGGATAGACCGCAAAGGCAAGAACGTGAGACCGCATGTCAGTGTGGTGATGAACCTGACCAAACCGACACACGACAAGCCCGCATTGCTGACACTCGGAGAGGTGGACACCTTCCTGCACGAGTTCGGGCACTCACTGCACGGCATGTTCGCCAACACACGTTTCGAGTCGCTTTCCGGCACAAACGTATGGTGGGACTTCGTGGAATTGCCCTCACAGTTCATGGAGAATTATTCGCTTGAGAAAGAGTTTCTGGCCACATTTGCGTTCCACCACGAAACGGGAGAGCCGCTACCGGAAGAACTTATAGACCGACTTATAAAGGGACGCAACTATAATTGTGCGTCGGCTTGTCTGCGACAGGTCAGCTTCGGCCTGCTGGACATGGCTTATTACACCCAGAAAGACGAGTTTACGGCAGACATAATACCGTTTGAAAAAGAGGCATGGAAAGATGCTATCATAAGCAAACAGTTGCCGGACACCTGCATGACAGTACAGTTCTCGCACATAATGGCCGGGGGATATTCGGCAGGATATTACAGTTACAAATGGGCGGAGGTGCTCGACGCCGACGCATTTGCAGTGTTCAAACAGGAGGGAATATTCAATTCCGATACGGCACAGCGATTCCGTGACTGCATACTGTCAAAGGGCGGAACGGAACATCCGATGACCCTCTACAAGCGTTTCAAAGGCGCTGAGCCGACAATAGACGCCCTGTTGGAGCGAAACGGCATCAAAATTTAAGACAACGGAAAGACAGGACAACATACAAAGACATCACCCAATGGCAACAGACAAACAATCTCTACTTGACAGGCGCTACCTGCGAATGGCACGCATCTGGGCTGAAAACAGCTATTGCAAGCGCCGACAGGTGGGTGCGCTGGTTGTAAAGGACCACATGATCATAAGCGATGGCTACAACGGTACACCAAGTGGCTTTGACAATATATGCGAAGAGAATGACAGAACTTTCCCGTATGTATTGCATGCAGAAGCGAATGCCATAACAAAACTGGCGCGTAGCAGCAACAACAGCGAGGGAGCGACACTGTATGTGACGGCGGCTCCGTGTATAGAGTGCGCAAAGTTAATAATACAGTCTGGCATAAAACGGGTGATATACGGAGAGGAGTATCGCTTGGCCGACGGGCTGTCACTGTTGAGACAGGCAGGAATAGAAGCAACACACATACAATTAGACAATGAATAACAAATCAAGATACATGCCGCTGATAATGGCTGTCTGCGTCGTTATCGGCATACTGATAGGCACATTCTATGCCAATCATTTCTCAGGCAACAGGCTTAACATCATAAACTCGGGAAGCAACAGGCTCAATAACCTGCTGCATATAATAGACGACCAGTACGTTGACACGGTGAACATAGACGAACTGGTGGAGAAGGCAATGCCGCAGATACTGGCAGAGCTGGATCCGCACTCGGTGTATATATCCGCCAAAGACGCACAGATAAGCAACGATGACCTTAAAGGCTCATTCTTCGGAGTCGGAATAGAATTCGTCATAAGACAGGACACACTGCATGTGCAGAACGTCATAAGCGGAGGACCGGCGCAAAAGGCCGGACTGCTGGCAGGCGACAAGATTATAAGCATAGACGGAAAACCTTTTGTCGGAAAAACGGCGACAAACGAAGAGGCCATGCGCAGACTGAAAGGCCCCGACAAATCGAAAGTGAAGGTAGGGGTATTGCGCTACGGTAGCAAAAAGCCCGTTATGATAGAGATAACCAGAGGCGAGGTGAAGACAAAGAGCATAATGGCAACTTATATGCTCGATGCCAACACCGGATACATAAAAATAAAGAATTTCGGAGAGAATACATATCCGGAAATGCTCGTATCGCTTGCGGAGCTGTCGCAATATAATTTCAAAAATCTCGTGATAGACTTGAGAGACAACACGGGAGGCTATCTTGAGTCGGCGGTACAGATGGCAAACGAGTTTCTGCCCGATAACAAACTCATTGTTTATACAGACGGACGCAAGTCGCAACGTCAGGAATATAAGACAGACGGACGCGGCTCTTACCAGAAGATGCCGCTCGTTGTACTGATAAACGAGAACTCGGCATCGGCCAGCGAGATATTTGCCGGAGCCATACAGGACAATGACCGTGGCACAATAATAGGCCGCCGCTCGTTCGGCAAGGGACTGGTACAGCAGCAGATTGGTTTCCCAGACGGCTCGCTGATACGGCTTACCATAGCACGATATTACACACCATCGGGACGATGCATACAGAAACCATATAACATAGGAGAGAACGAAGACTATAAGAATGACATAGTATCACGTTATGAACACGGTGAATTCTTCTATGCGGACAGCATAAAACATGACGGACCGGAGTACCATACCGCCGGCGGAAGAATAGTATATGGGGGTGGAGGCATAACACCTGACATATTCGTGGCGGAGGATACCAGTGATGTGACATCATATTACAAAGCGGCAAGCGCCACAGGATTAATACTGCAATTTGCCTATACGTACACAGACGACAACAGACGGAAGTTGCAGGAATATGACACAATGGAAGGACTCGCGGCATATATCAACCGGCAGAACTTGGTAGACAAGTTCGCTACATACGCAAACAACCACGGTTTGCAACGGCGTAACCTTATGATTAAGAAATCATATCGCCTGCTGGAGACGTATATCAATTCACGTATCATATATAATATGCTTAACGAACAGGCATGGATAGAATACCTGAACCGGAATGATAACACCATACGCGCGGCGCTCGACTTCTTCAAAAACAAAGGCAAAAAGAATAGAAAGTAAGTGACATTAATAATATCGAAAACACTTTCTCGTATATTCATATACATTTTTTTGTTAAAAAATTTGGAAGGCTCATTGAATTTTATTAACTTTGCACCCGAATAAAAACAATACAAAACGATGAATAACTCATACGCATCTTTCTATTACTTTTATTTTTACTTTGCAGGGCACTGTGAAGCGGGAAGTTGCGTGTAAATTTCAACTTAAAACTTAATCTATAAGATAGATAAAAGCAAGGTCCCGCGTAGAACACTACACGGGACCTTATTTTTAGAACGGACAAACAACACATTATAAATATATAAACAACAGAAATGAAGAGAATTGCTATACAAGGCGAAATAGGGTCGTTCCACGACATCACGGCACGGCATTACTTTGGTGGTGAACAACTACAGATAATATGTTGCTCTACATTTGAGGAAGTGTTTAAGCATACAACAGATGACCCTACCGTCATAGGTATCATGGCAATAGAAAACACTATAGCAGGTTCGCTACTCCATAACTACGAACTGCTACGTGAGTCGGGACTGACTATAGTTGGAGAACACAAGACACACATCAGCCACTGTCTGTGTTGTCTGCCGGGACAGACAATAGATGAACTGACAGAGGTACATTCACATCCTGTGGCACTTGCGCAATGTCACCGCTATCTGTCAAGACACCCTAACCTTAAGATCGTGGAGGACGAAGACACTGCTGGGTCAGCAAAATGGATTGCAAACAACAACCTGAAGGGTGTAGCGGCACTTTGCCATGCCGATGCGGCAGAATTATACGGTCTTGAGGTGCTGGAAAACCATGTAGAGGACAATCCACACAACTATACACGGTTCCTTGTGATGTCCGATCCGAGAAAAGCAGATTTTCTGAGAGCCTTAAACGAGTCGGACAAATCAAGCATAGTCTTTTCATTACCGCACGAGGAAGGCTCCTTGTCGCAGGTTCTGTCGATATTGTCTTTTTATAAGATAAACATGACCAAGATACAGTCACTGCCCATTATCGGCAAAGAATGGGAATACATGTTCTACGTTGACGTGACATACGATGACCTGACAAGGTACAGACAGAGTATAGACGCTATCACTCCTCTGACCAGAGACCTTATTATATTAGGAGAATACAAATCGGCATAACAAGCTGACAATATCGCAATGCAGCATAATCAGCTTAATGACACAAGATAATAACATTACAATAATAATATGGCAAACATCAAACCCGCTGACAGACTGGCGTCAGTACAAGAATACTATTTCAGCCGCAAGCTGAAGGAAGTGGCGGAACTCAATGCCAAAGGCATGGACATCATATCACTCGCCATAGGCTCTCCGGACATGCCGCCATCAGAAGCGACAATAAACAAGCTGTGTGAGGTGGCTCATGAGCCAACAGCACATGGCTATCAGCCAACGGCAGGCACTCCGGAGTTACGTGAAGCAATGGCTTATTTCTATAAGAAATGGTATAATGTGGAACTTGACCCTAAAAGCGAGATACAGCCAATGATTGGCTCTAAAGAAGCTATACTGCATGTAACATTGGCATTCTGCAATCCGGGAGATGAGGTATTGGTGCCAAATCCGGGCTATCCGACATACACATCGCTGTCAAAAATACTTGGACAGACAATCGTTAACTATGACCTTGTAGAGAATGACGGATGGCAACCGGATTTCGATGCACTGGAGAAGATGGATCTAAGCCGTGTAAAACTGATGTGGACGAACTACCCTAACATGCCAACAGGAGGCAACGCACGACGCGAAACCTACGAAAGATTGGTACGGTTTGCCCAAGAACACAATATAGTTGTAGTAAACGACAACCCGTATTCTTTCATCATAAACGATAATCCACAGTCTATATTGCAGGTACCCGGAGCGAAAGAGTGTTGCATTGAATTTAATTCCATGTCCAAAAGCCACAATATGCCGGGATGGCGCGTAGGCATGGTAGCCACCAACAGCACTTTCATCTCATGGATTCTCAAAATCAAATCAAACATAGACTCCGGCACATTCAGAGGCATACAGTTAGCAGCGGCGGAGGCTTACCACAATGATGAGTCATGGCATAGGGAGTATAACTATGACAACTATAAACGCCGCCGCATCATTGCGGAACAGATTATGGATGTGCTCAACTGTAAATATGATACAGATTCTGTAGGAATGTTCCTTTGGGGAAAGATTCCGGAGGCATACAACAACGCCGAAGAACTGACAGAAAAGATTCTGCATGAGGCACGAGTATTCATCACTCCGGGATTCATATTCGGCAGTAACGGTGAGCGTTACATACGTATCTCACTGTGTGCAAAAGACGAAAAAATCAAGGAGGCTCAGGAAAGAATCAAAGCCGTAATGAAATAACAATAATATTAACATCAAAATAAAAACATATACTACTATGGAATTAGAATTAGCCCCACTGAATCTCCCCAGCGATAACAAACGACCATTCGTTATTGCCGGCCCTTGCTCTGCTGAAACGGAGGAACAGGTTATGACCACTGCCAAGCAATTGGCACAAAAAGGTTGCCATTGCTTCCGCGCCGGAGTATGGAAGCCGCGTACAAAGCCGGGAGGTTTTGAAGGTAATGGCGAGCCCGCCTTGCAATGGATGGCTGCCGCAAAGAAAGAAACCGGCATGCTAATGGCTACAGAAGTGGCAACACCCGAGCATGTAGAACTGGCCATGAAATATGGCATTGACGTGCTATGGATTGGCGCACGTACCTCAGCAAACCCGTTCGCAATGCAGGAACTGGCTGATTCCATGAAAGGAATTGAAATACCTGTATTGGTAAAAAACCCCGTAAATCCGGATCTTGAGTTGTGGATTGGCGCCTTGGAGCGTATCAATCTTGCAGGAATAAAGAAACTTGGAGCAATACATCGAGGCTTCTCTTCTTACGACAAGAAGATTTACCGTAACCTGCCCATGTGGCAAATACCTATCGAGCTGCACCGCAGAATACCGGAATTACCTATCGTCTGTGACCCAAGCCACATCGGAGGACGCCGCGAATTGATTGCACCATTATGTCAACAGGCTATGGATCTTGGTTTCGATGGACTTATTGTCGAGAGCCATTGCAGCCCTGACAGTGCATGGAGTGATGCAAAACAACAGATAACCCCGGATGTTCTCGACTACATTCTCACATTGTTGCAGGTTCGCGATGAGACCTCTACCACCGAGAACATACAAGCATTGCGCAAGCAGATAGACGAATTAGATGACAAACTTCTTGAGCTTCTGTCACAGCGTTTCAGGGTTTGCCGTGAGATTGGGCAATATAAGAAAGAACATGGCCTGACAGTTCTACAGACAGGACGATACAACGAGATACTCGACAAACGCGGTGCGCAAGGCGTATTATGCGGTATGGGTGAGGATTTTGTCAAGACTGTGTTTGAAGCCATACACGGAGAGTCTGTACGTCAGCAATTGGAAATCATCAATAAGTAACGCATCCACTTACAAACCAAGCAACAACCGATCGCTATGCCAACCATAGCGAGGGTGAAACAGAACAAGCGCCTCTCCCACTCCATTGCAAACGGTACACGGGAGAGGCTCTAAAACAACATAAACATGAAGATATTAATACTCGGAGCCGGCAAGATGGGTTCATTTTTCATAGACCTTCTCAGTTTCGACCATGAGGTTGGAGTATATGAAAAAGACCCGAAACGTCTGCGTTTCACATACAACTGCCAGCGTTTCACCGAACTTGAAGAGGTTAAGGCATTTGATCCGGAACTTGTTATCAATGCCGCAACAGTAAAATACACTATTTCCGCTTTCAATGAGATCATGCCCTATCTTGGCAAAGACTGTCTGTTGAGCGACATAGCATCTGTAAAAACCGGTCTGAAAGAGTTCTACGAGAGCACCGGACATCGTTTTGTCAGCACCCACCCAATGTTCGGTCCGACCTTTGCAAACCTCAACCAGCTCTCAGAAGAGAATGCTATCATAATAACGGAAGGCGACTGTATGGGACAATGTTTCTTCAAAGACCTCTACAGCAAACTGGGACTCAACATCTATGAATATTCTTTCGAGGAGCATGATAAGACCGTAGCATATTCATTGTCTATCCCATTCGTCTCAACATTCGTTTTCTCTGCCGTCATGAAACATCAGGATGCGCCCGGAACAACATTCAAACGTCACTTGCGAATAGCCAAAGGCGTACTCAACGAAGATGACTATCTGCTTCAGGAAGTACTTTTTAACCCATACACTCACGATCAAGTGGACCAAATACGTCAAGAGTTAAAAGAACTTCTGCATATCATCGACAACAAAGACGCAGATGGCATGAAGCAATATCTGACCAAGATTAGAACCAATGTCAAACGAGACATAGAAAGGCTTAAATAAGTTAAATAACCTTAACAGAAACATAAAAGTCTATACACAATAAACGTACTTATAATATTTTTTGTACCTTTGCAGCGCTTTTTTGTAAACAAAACAGTTAAAAATAAGACAAATAAGCACAACGTACAATTAAAAACAGTTAATGAAGACAGACAACAGAAAACCAAATCCCAAAAGCCAATACCGTATAAACGAACAGATTCGTGTGCGTGAGGTACGCATAGTAGATGAAGACGGTTCATCAGTTATGCCAACAAAACAAGCATTGGACATAGCACACCAGAAAGGTGTAGACCTCGTAGAGATAAGCCCAAATGCGCAACCGCCTGTTTGTCGTATCATTGACTACTCCAAGTTCCTCTACCAACAGAAGAAACGTGCTAAAGAAATGAAACAGAAGCAGGTTAAGGTTGAGGTAAAAGAAATACGCTTTGGACCACAAACTGACGAGCACGACTATAATTTCAAGCTCAAGCACGCCAAAGAATTTCTTGAGGAGGGCAATAAAGTACGTGCCTATGTATTCTTCCGTGGCAGGTCAATAGTGTTCAAAGAGCAAGGTGAGGTTCTTCTCTTACGTTTCGCCAACGACCTTGAAGAGTACGGTAAGGTAGAGCAATTACCAAAGCTTGAAGGCAAAAAAATGTTCCTCTTCATGGCTCCTAAAAAAGCAGGGCAGGCAAAGAAGAGCCAACAAAAGTTGGACAGAGAACGCAGAGAGGCCGAGGCCAATGCAAATACGGCGGCCAACACCACTGCGACAGATGGTCTTGCTGCCAATGCCAAAGGCATAGAAGCACTTGCAAAATTGCGTGAGATGACAGAAGAACCGGAAGCATAAGGTCGCATAGACAACACTCTTCCGAGTCTATCAGTGTGAATATACGAACAAAAAAGAATGTGTGTGTAACGCCCGGTATATGCGTTGCCACCTATATTAATAACAAATAAAACAACAAAAAAATGCCAAAAGTAAAGACAAATTCCGGCGCCAAGAAGCGTTTTGCTTTCACCGGTTCAGGTAAGATCAAGAGACGTCATGCCTTCCACAGTCACATTCTGACCAAGAAGACAAAGAAACAGAAGCGTAACCTCCTCGGATCTACAATCGTAGACCGTGCTGACACCAAGCAGGTACGTGACCTATTGGGTCTCCGTTAATTAACCTTATTGTCAAACCTTTTTGTAAAAAGAAAGTAAAAAACTATGCCAAGATCAGTCAATCATGTCGCTTCACGTGCGAAGCGTAAAAGAATTTTGAAGCTTACCAAAGGTTACTACGGAGCCCGCAAGAACGTTTGGACCGTTGCCAAGAACACTTGGGAGAAAGGTCTCACCTACGCTTACCGCGACCGTAAGAACAAAAAGCGCAACTTCCGTGCTCTGTGGATCCAGCGTATCAACGCAGCTGCCCGCATGGAGGGTCTCAGCTATTCACAGCTCATGGGTCTGCTTCACAAGGCAGGTATCGAGATTAACCGCAAGGTTCTCGCCGACCTCGCCATCAACAGCCCTGAAGCATTCAAGGCTATTGTTGCCAAGGTAAAGTAATTAGCACACAAATATTACATACCTTTTCCGTAACTACGACCTCAATAGGTCATAGTTACGGATTTTTTTGTAAAAATACACGTGGAGGTATAATATTTCACCACCTGCAACGTTACTTTAGTAAACTTCATATCTGACAAACAAAGAAAAAGATACAACTGTCAACACGAAACCATAAGGCCTATGACACAACACTACCCAACTAACAAATTAACACCGTCACAATCGACAATCGACATTATAAGGCAATTCGCATACACCTATCGCCCTATAATATCCAATGGTAAGTATATTCCGTTTTTCCTAAACTGACGCACTAAGGCTCAAGAAACATGACGATTGTCTCACCTTCCCTACTCGCTGCAGATTTTCTTCATCTGGAACGCGAGATAGATATGATTAACAACAGTGAAGCGGAATGGCTTCATCTTGACGTTATGGACGGTTCCTTTGTCCCCAATATATCTTTCGGTTTCCCCGTGTTGGAAGCTGTTTCAAAGATATGCACAAAGAAACTGGACGTTCACTACATGATAAACAATCCGGAACGTTATATAAAGCACACCGCAAAGTTAGGTGCCTATATAATGAACGTTCACTACGAGGCATGCACTCACCTGCACCGCACTATACAAGAGATACACGATGCGGGCATGAAAGCAGGCGTAACGCTCAACCCATCCACCCCCATCCATAGTCTGGAAGACATCATTACAGACATTGACATGGTATTACTGATGAGCGTCAACCCCGGTTTCGGAGGGCAGAAATTCATAGACAGCACCATTTCCAAGGCCATACGCCTGAAGGAACTCATACGTAACTCCGGAGCGTCAACCCTGATAGAAGTAGATGGTGGTGTGCAAAGAGACACCGCTCCACAGCTTGTCAACGCCGGCGTAGATATTCTCGTATCCGGAAGCTATATCTTCGGTGCCGAGAACCCTCACGAAAGAATATCGTTTTTGCATAATCTATAACCGCAAACTCCCCGTAATCCAAACACAATTCAAAGGATTACGGGGAGTTTGTGGTTTATATTTATAATACGACCTAAGGCACACTATATCCTAAAGGCACCTTTTTACAAGTCTTATGCCATCATGTTTTAAGTTTATATACAACCTAAGACAACTGAAGATTCATATTATTCTCCTTTGCAAGCCGGCGCATATTTATCAGCGCATACCTCATTCTGCCGAGACTTGTATTAATGCTTACACCTGTAATCTCAGCTATTTCCTTAAAAGAATAATCCTGATAAAAACGCATCATCACCACTTCCCGTTGCGGTTCAGGCAGATATTCCATCAAGCCACGCACGTCATCAAGCACCTGTTTGTTAGACATTAGCTCCTCCTTTGAAGCATCCATCAACTCACGGTCAGACATCTGCGCAATAGTAATATCCTCAACAGCAGTACTTACAACATTCTTTGTTCTCTGCCTTCTATACCAATCCATTATAGTATTATGCGCAATGCGTATCAACCAAGCATTAAATTTGCCGGATGTCACATAACTTCCCTCCTGAATCTTGGTTATAGCCTTCAGGAAAGTTTCTTGAAAAATATCATTCGCCACTTCCTCGTTACGAACAATAAAAATGATATATGAGAAGATACCTGCCTGAGTTCTGGACAATAGCTCGTCAAAAGCACGGTTATTGCCTTTCATATACATCAGTACCAACTCTTCATCGGTATACCGAGTGAGTTTTTCCATTTTCTTAATCTTTTTTGTTAAGTAAATGTGTATCGATAGGCAATAACTTATTATTTATAACATTAAACTCGCTACAAAGATATAACATATAATCGAGCTACGCAAACTAATTAACATTTTTTATTCATTCTTGTAGCTAACCTCATCAACATCCGGTATATCCAGAATGCTCTGCACTATAGTTTGCAATTCCTTATAGCTGTGCACCATAAAGTTTATAGTACAAGTAACTATCTCATCCTCCGTAACGGTATGCAGTTCATTTATGCTAAGATGCAATTTGTTCGATATACTGTCAATAATGTCACTCAGCAGATGCTGCCTGTCCACAGCCCTTGCGGTCAGACAAGCCGAGTAATGCACATCAGGATCATCGGCATAATCCACAGCCACAATACTGTCACCATACTGTGACGCAAGCCCTATGGCCTCATAGCAGTCACGCCTGTGCACGGTTATGGAGCCATCCTCCGCCTTAAATCCTATAACCTCTTCTCCCGGTATCGGATTGCACAGCGGACAACGTTTGTATGGCAACTTAGGCCTACGGTCAAGATACATGTGTATATTCCGCAAAGCCTTGTAAGACTTGGCGTTTTTAGCCCAATCGTCCTGCGGCCATACATCGGGCGACACCCCAATCTCAACGCGGTCTCCCCTCTTCAGTATAGTCTTTACAGATGCCAGATGCCCGTTTATCTTGGCATACTTGGCGTGCATCCCCACCTCTGTGTGTATTTCAAAAGCAAAATCTATAGCCGTAGAGTTCTTTGGCAGTTTCAAAGCCCTGCCGTCAGGAGTGTAAACCTGTATGTCATCGTTATAGAACGTCGCGCGCACAGACTCCATAAAGAAGTTGGCACCTTCCTCACTGTTCTTTGCTACATCCTTCAATACAGATTTGAACCTGTCCAACCACTCCGACACCGCCTTGTCTCGATTGCCCGTTTCAATCATATACCCCAAGTGCGACTTCTTCGTCATACGCTCCGACTGTATATGTATCTCCTCCCACACGCCATAGTCCGACAACAACTGGGTGTGGAAGCTCTGGTAACCGTTCTGCTTTGGCTGGTCAATATAGTTGATGATAGAGTTCGGACGTTCCTTAAAATAATCCGTCAGCAAAGAATAAATATTCAGGCACATGTTCTTCTCAGAGCCATATACATTCTCCGGAAAGACTATCCTCGTAAAGTGGCGGCACCCCAAATGCTCAAAATCCACCTTCATGGTATTAATCTTTCTCCATATATTATATGGTTTTTTATATACCAGTTCCCTACGGTATATTATGCCATGCGATGTCAATATCTCGTCAATCTTATCCTCAAACGCTTTCAGTTTCTCACGGTCATTCTCCTTGTCCTTCTCTATCATGTCAAGGATTTTATTGTAAATCTGCGGACAACGATACCTGAACGAAAGGTTCTCCAGCTCAATCTTAATGGTATAAAAGCCAAGCCTGTTAGCCAGCGGAGCATAAAAATAATCCGTCTCACCCGCTATCTTCATCTGTTTGTCAGGGCGCATGGAGTCGAGCGTACGCATATTATGCAGCCTGTCCGCCAACTTTATCAGTATAGCCCTGACGTCATAATGCATAGCATCAAGCATCTGCTTAAAGTTGTCAAGCTGCTTCGACATGGAATATTGGGCTTTGTTCTGTTTCGTTACCACCTTAACCAGAAACGCGACATCCTCACCAAACTTTTCACGTATCTTCTCATTAGTACACGGAGTGTCCTCAACCACGTCGTGCAGGAACGCAGCGCAAACGGGAGCGACACCCAGTTGCAACTCCTTGGCAATGATAAGCGCAACGGCAATAGGATGAATAATGTAAGGCTCTCCTGTCTTCCGGCGCTGTTCCTTGTGTGCATCAAGAGCAAACTCAAACGCGGTATGTATCATACGCATCTCTTCCAGCGTAGAACGGCTCTCCATAGCCGAGAACACCTCATCTGCCCTGCGGCGTATTTCGTCGTCTTTAATCTCAGGAGTCCCCATAAGTCATAAGATATTAAAGTTGTTCAGAACAATAATCCATCTCGATTATTGGACTGCAAAAATAAGGAAAAAAAACGACTCCGCAAAATTTTACGGCTCCAAACCCGTTTTTTTTATCATAAAACATCATTTTATCCCGCAAACGATCTCATCCATTTCTATATCCGTATCCTCTGCCGGCACATCGTCAACAATCTGCACAGGATAGCACACACCTATCCTATACATACGCGGCAGCACCGCCAGCAGCCGGTCATAATATCCCTTTCCACGACCCAGCCTATGTCCACAGGCATCAAACGCCATGCCGGGAATCAGTCCGACCACAGCCCCTTGCCGCTCATCCGACACCGTCCTCAGCCACTCCACACTTACCTCATTTCCCACAGGTTCAAGAATGCCGTATGCCCCACGTCTCATATCGTCCACAGCAGTGAAGCGGTGCAGAGTCATCTCAGTGTCGCTCACTACCCTCGGCAGTAACACTGTCTTGCCCATAGCAGCCAGACGCTCCACCAGTCCGTGGGTACACACCTCGTCGGGCAATGCCCAATACAACAACAATACACTCGCCTCCATCACTTTAGGGTGTGTAAGCAGGCAACCGCATATCTCCTCCGACCACTCCACCAATTCCCGTTCCGAGCAGCGGTGCTTCCTCGCTCTCATCTCTTTACGCAACGTTTTCTTGTCAATCATAATCATTTCTCCATCATACGGCGTTCAATAGCAAGTGCAAAAATATAAAATATATTTCACAAGACAAAGTATTTTCCAAAAGAAAGAGATGGCATGCCGTTCATTTTGGCATGCCATCTCTTTCTTTTGGAATTATAATAATATGCTATTGTAAGCTATACAGCGACATATACATTATGCAAACATATTTTGATCCTCAACTTCCTCCGTAAGGGTAGTAGGCCGACGCGCCCATAAAAGGAGCTTGGGGGTATTAACTATGTACTTCCCAGTAATATACATGTTATAGCGATTACGCAAAGACATTGCCTGGTCTTTATTCATCTTACTTCCATATTCTTCTAATCCTTCATCATCCAAATTTTCCTTAGACTTTGTTTCATCTTCAGGCTCCCACTTTATTTCATCAGCATTAGCATAGAATTCTGCACCAGCTTTAGTGAGTTCATCCTCAGACTTTGTACTCATTATATCATCATACTCCTTAGCAGCTTCCTCTTCTGCCTTAGCAAATGCCTCTTCTGACATATCCTTATACCCCTCGGCTGTTCTATCCAGCTCTTTCTTCACCTCTCTTATATATACACATTTGCCTAAAAGCTCTTTCTGTTTGTCACTCAGATCTCCCCAAATCTTATTTGCATCCACATTCTCGGCTTTCATACGATTCCATCTTTTGGCATTTTGAATGGCCGTTTTCCAAATATCCTTAACACCGGTAGTAGCCATACCAAGTATCTTCGGGCCCGCTTTAACATATTTACCGTATGTCAAGGCACCCATACCGAGGCTTGGCAGCGACATGGTGGCGGTGGCGGTCTGCAGTGCTATCTGTGTAGCCGATAACACTATATTGGCACTAAGCATTGTGGTTTGCGCAAACTGCCAGTTCACTGTACCACGGGTTATATATTCCCCTTTAGCGTTTTCCATGTGAGCGGCAATATACAACTTGCCGTTTACCATAATAGTATCTTCCTTATAAGTATATTTATCCATCGCCTCATTCAGCTCTTTCATCTGATACCAGATACTGTCAACAGCGAGAAGATAATCATCAACTCCCTCATTGCCACTGAGTTTCTTATCCCAGTTCCACTCATACGGCTTTTTTTCTTTCTTTTCCTTGGCGGCATTAACTTCCGAAGGCATTGCAACGAGCATTGCGAACAGCAACATTGCGAACTTACAAATTGTAGTTTTCATAAATCTTTTGTTTGATTAGAAATTAATAAAATTATTTTGTTTGTTTAATTAAGTCATACATATTCATATCAGAGATCATAGCCACAGTTACTCTTTTTGGTAATTCTTATGCTTCTTTATACGCTCATATACGGAATCACGCACTTTCTGCACTCCCTCTATTTCGGGATACTCTTTCATTATCTTCTTGGCTATATGCCAGCGAATTAACAGGTACTTATAAACGCCATCCGAATCGAACCCGCCCTTAGCCTCTTCTTCATCAGCAAGTTCCTGCGAACGCTGCATTTGCCACATAATTTTACGCAAGTCTAACATCTGATTATACTCTTTACGTAATGCTTCAACTTGCGATTCCGGTAGATCCTTATGCTTCAAAGCTTTTTCATATTGTGAACACATTTTGGAATAGTATGCATAATCTATATGACTGTTTTTACCATCACGTAAAGAACGGGCATAACTTAACAGTTCATCAAACGATTCCGTGAGAGCCACAACGCCATAACGGTAACGCCTTTTGGGAGCTAAATCGGTTAGATCAATAGAAAGTGGCTTTATGCCCGCACCGCCTATCGTGAGCGTTGCAACGCTTTTGTAGATAGAGTCAGCCTTTGTCACTTTAAGTTCTAATGATTCTTTTTCTCTTTCCGCTTTCTCAAATATCTCTAATTCATTATCCGCATCCTCAACTCGTTCCACTTTATCATAATAAGCTTTACACAAGCGTTCACATTCCTCTTTCTTTTTCGTCAACAGTTTATTCAACAAGTCAAGTTCGGTTTTCTTATTTTTCAAATCTTGCAGATTTACAAAAGCCTCCAATATTCTCGCACCATTGGGAGCAGCACCTTCTGTCACCTGCCATCCGGTTGTCAACGTTAGGTTCTTTATTTCTGTGGTTATCTCCACACAAGCACTATTTTCTTCAAAAAAAGATCCCACTTCGCCCTGATTTGCCTCTATTCGCTGCAAGTTATCCTTCGCCTGCTCCGAAAGATTATAAATGACACGATACCCCTTACGCAGACTTTTCACCACGCACTCGCCTGTTATAAGATTGCCGGGGCGATTAAGTGTATAAGTGCGCTCTGACGCTTTGGAAACATCCACCAAGAACTCATAGACATTCTCCTTGCCTTCTTTATGATAACGACATTCCACATCGCCGTCATGTTTTTGTTTTTGCTTGATAATCCAATCGCCAAGAATGGATCGGAAAACTATGGAGGCCATGCCTGCGTCAAGGCCTGATGCTTCAACAGGGACACCCTGTTTCTCGCATATTATTGTCTGTGCCGCTACCTTGAATGACGCGGCAAAGACAACAGCCGCTACCATAAGAAATCTCAAATAAATATTCATAATAATATAATTTGGTTACATCTCAAACTATTCCTCCATAATATCCCGCTCGAAATCGCCGAGAGATATAATCTCATCTTCGGATATTTTCTTACCGTTAACAATGTCCGGCTGCCATGTGCGCACCTCTATCTGCGGAGTATCCTCATTGGTAAAGTTCCACAACAGGAATACATAGCCCTCGTCGCTGTAGTTGCTTGATTGCCATTTCTGATGCAAGCGCACTCCATAAAAGTTGTCATTCACGCTTGAACGGGTCACGGTAGCGCAACCGCCGCTATCCTCTCCTATTCCCACTTCGTCAAACTCAACCTTGATCACCTTGTTTTTGGCGAAGCACTTGGCAAGATTCATAAGATACTGATGCTTTGTCTGTTTGTTAAACACCACTTTCTCATTGGTGGTTCCGAACTCACGGTTGGTCTCCTTAACGATCTGTCCGGTTATGATAAGTGCCTTATCGGAGAACACATTCTGCATGAAAGTCATATTATGCTGATTGTATGCGGTGGCAAGCTTGTCGCACCACGACAGTATCTTTAACTTGCGCTCTATATCAACGGCACTGCCGGAGCATCTCTCAAGGGTCTCCCCCATCCGCGATGAGAATGAGAAACGGAAATCGCTGACATTGCCTTGCTTGTCAAACTCAACAACAGCCTCCTGATATGTGCCGCTGCCGAAAGAATCAGATGCGTCAGGTGTCATGATAAGCGGCACGCTACGCACCATGTATCCGCTCTTAAAGTTCCACAAGCGGTCTGTCACCTCATCGTCATCGCAATAGAAATGCGACACCACCCAAAGCCTTTCAAGCGACTCTTTGGCCACACTGCCAAGGTTCATGGCTGCAAGATTAAGCGGGCGATCAGCCTTTTGAGCATCGTTTATCTCACTGAGCAGAGCACCAAGAGTGTACTCTATCTTTGCCACCACAGGACTATTCTGTATGCTTTTGTCGGCATTTACCTTTACATTCACCGCCCTGCCGTCGACAACACATGCCAACAAGAGGCCGACGATAAGAATAATAGTCTTTATTGTCTTCATGTTTTTATGATCACTATACTGTTATGCTTATTTTTTTACTTTCACTCCAATAGCCGCATGCTTCGGGTAGTTCTTGACACTGTCACTCTGTCCCGTCACGACATTAACACGTTCCGCACCGTCAGTCAGCACGGCCTTTACCGCTCCTGTAGCATCGTATATGACAAGATACCACTCACTCTTTGTTGTGAGGTTGTTATATTTGTCGTATGACACCACACTGCCATTGTTTTTCATTCGTTTCAGCATCGCGCCCAACTCTGTTACGTTCTTAGCAGCCGTCAGTTCCTTAACAGTCTCAGGTATCTCCGGTGCCACAGGCACATTGTCTTCCGGAACCGTTTCTGTCTCGCCTGCTGTCTCGTTCCCCGCTGTTGTTACGGGTATTACAACCGGATTGTTCACGCCTATGATGTCACTCTTCTTCACATATAGAAAGACACGGTGCATATTGGTGCCACGTGGCATTGTTATTTCATTCTTTAACGTCTTCGCATCGTTCACAACTATATCGGAGGCCCCTTTCAGTTTCTTTCGCGATGCAACATATTCGTTGATATTCTGGTAAAACATCTCCTCGGCAACGGCCTGCGCCTCCTCTATGGTCTTACAGGTAGCCTCAGCGCAAACATAACTGTCCGGAGAGCGCTTTATCTTTGTTATCTCATCCTTCTGCTTGCTGTAATCGTTTTGAGCGACACACTTCACGGTGCCTGCCAGCACCATTAATGCCACCACAGCAACACATATTCTATTTTTCTGATTCATATTCAGTAAGGTTTAAGTATTCTTTTCTGACGTTATGCAGCGGTATATACGGCAACAGCGTACCATATACAGTGCCTCTTCCCTGCTCTATCACCTTCTCGTCTATTGCCACCGAGAGCATGTGCAGGAAGCCTCCATTGCGGTTTGCGCACAAAAGCACACCCTCCATACTCTCTCCATTGCGGCTTTTCAAAGCAAAATACGGTGTACAACCCTCTTCCGCCCTGCAGAAGCTAAGGTATTTCCGCAACGGTACAGCAATGGTATCAGTTATATAGTCATAGCGATTGACCTTCATTAAGAGCGTAACATCAGCGGGAATATCGTCCGCCAGCATCAGGTTTGACACCGAGCGTGACAACTGTTTAGGCGTGAAGACATAATCCCTGCGCCCGTCTTTACCCTTTTTCCCCGTAACATACAACGTGTTATTGAACACCGGGCTGATGATATAGTTGCCTTTCAACGGCATGGTGTCAAGCGGAACAATTTCATATCGCCCCAGACGCTTCTCGAAATTTTCCTCCAGCTCATCCAAGGAACAGCCGCTCATGGTCTGCCAGTTCATGCGGAACACGACCTGCAGAACGTCTTTACCATCCTTACTCCATGTGGAACGGTAACGGTAATATTCTATTTTCTCCTCACGATAGGAATAGGTTGTGTCTATCTTCATGGCTGTCGCAAGGTTTCCCACGGTAAATGTCATGCCACAATCCATAAACAACCGTTCCTGCTCTATACCATGGTAGATATTCGTCTCCAGCAAAAAGCGCTCAAGAAAATCATACGTCGGCGATGGTGCCATAACGCGCATGGCATCGGGAAACAGCCTAATGCCTATATGTTCCACCTCGCCGTAGGCGTTTACACGTCTTGTAACCTCACGGATAGGAGTGTTTTTCCGCAACGTCTGATCCAAACGAGCCAGCCGTTTTGTGGCGTAGCTCTCCGCGTATGCGGCGGAAAAGCCCATCAGCAATCCCGCCAGCACAACCGAAAAGAATATTTTGTTGAATGTCTTCATTACATATCGTCAACTAATAATGAGCATGTCAATCGTGTACAAGCGTCTCACTCGGTGAGCCATCCGCATGATACCAGCGTACGGCGTTGACCTCACCGTCCTTCCACACACCTGTAACCCTGTCACCGGGCTGCGCCATCCGGCTTGTACCTGGAATGACATGTGCTTTCTTAAACGTCATGGTTGTACCGTCAAAAGACGCGTATGAAGCCCAAGGCTTAACAGGTTTTGGCTTAGTAATAACCTTTGTGTTACCGCTATCGGTCTCCTTTTTGCCTATTTTCTCCTTTTTGGGCTTTTCTGGAGTTTTTACGACTTCAACACTGTCAGTCTTCTGCTGCTTGACGGTATCAACCTTAACAGTGTCCACCTGCGCTGTATCCACAGGCTCGTCAATCGGTTCTTTACCTGAACCACTTTGTCCTACCTCTTTCCACACGCCAAAACCTATGCCGGCAGCCAGCAGCACACCACCGCAGGCAATAGCTATTTTCTTCCATTTACCACCGGTGCCTGATACCTGTTCCTCCAAGGTATCCTGCCCGCAACACGGGCATTTGGGTTTGCCCCCAATCACCTCCATTGCGTCAAACTCTATAATCTCACCGTTATCAGCCTTTGCACAAGTACCGAAATTCATGCACTTGTATAGTTTCTTGTCTATTTTCTTTGCCATCGTTAAAGTTTTTTTATATTATTCCAAATAATATTACTTTTCGGGCATCACATAAGCGAGCTGAAATCTATGCCGCCTATCACCCCACTTTGACCCGCTCCGTTATTGCGTTTTATCGGTGTCGGGTCCTGTATCATTGCAAGTGCCTTCTTTGTCCACTCCACAAACTCCAAGAACTCACGCGATCCCTGATTGCCTCCGCACTCCGGCAGTACCACCTGAGCCAGCAATTGCTGCACCTTTGGTATCAAAGTCTGCTTGCGCAACTCCACATTCATCAGCGATGTGCTTGCTATCTCCTCGTATTTGTCTTTCAATGTCTCGCCAAACACTTCGGTAAATGCCGGAGAATAACCTATTCCTATGAACTTTTCGGCCAACGGTGTGCGTGTCTCTATACCGAGCAAGGCATCTTTCTCAACAGGTCCGAACGCTTTCCTGCCCGTACCGTCGGCAAGATCGCCATACGATATGTAGTCAATGGCGTATGCCGCTATGGCGTAAGGCATATACAGTTCACGTAATCCGGAACCGAGCAGTTCTCCTTTCAGCTCCAAAGCAGGATAATCATCGCCTGTACCCTCGCCGTGAAGCACTACACGCATCTGACGCCCCTCACTTCCATTCACAAGCAAGTCATAGCGTTCCTTATAAAAAGCGAGGTTTCGCAGACAGCGTATCGGAAAACAATATGTCACGGCTTGTACCGTAAGCTCATTCTGACGCGTACCGTTCATATCCACATACACCTGCACATCAGCCGCAACAGCACAGATAAGTGCCTCTTTCAACTTTACGGCAAACTTCTGGACAATCTCGTTACCCTCAACCTTAGGCAGATTTATCAACACAACCTTACGGTTAATGTTCTGCCCCAATTCCGTTACTGAATTGTTGGCGACATTCTTTTTCAGTTCAGAATCGTCAAACTCCAGGAACACACCGCTCTCCTCTATTATATTCTTGGCGAACACCTTGAGTTCTTCCGCAGTCTTATAGCGCTCCGCCAACTGCTCAAGTATGTTACGGTTTATAATCTTCTCACTGGCCTCTATGAGTATCTCCTCATGTATTGCCACCGCTTTCTGCCTTACCACAGTGTCCATCAAGTCGGCTATGGTGTCGGTATCAATCACCGCATTGGCATGCTGGAAAGTCTGTTCCGACCCTATCAGCTCCACCAATTTAAGGCGAACCTCGTCAGCAACACCCTTTTGATGCTTCTTGCTTGTTATCACCCGTTGCGTGAAGTCTTTCACACGCTTCTGGTCATAGAACCTGATTACGGTAGTCTTGAGATTATCTATGCCTCCCTTGTCCTGACAACGTGAGCCTATCATAGCCTCATTATATTCTATGGCCTCATTGACCGTTATGACAAAAGCCTCTATACGGTTACGCAGAAGACTGAGTTTCACCCCAAGAGCGGCCAGCAACTGTTGGGCAAACTCACGTCCCAACACCTCACATTGCTTGACCATATACTGCTGCATGATTGTGCTGTGTTTGGTAAGGTACTTGCCTTTCACGAGCGACTGTATCAATGCGCCACCGAAGTCTTTCTTGTTCATCTCGCGCATCTGCAGCACCTGCTCTATCTGCTTGCGTGCTTTCTGTGCCTCCGCTTCCATATTGCGGCGCTTTTTCTGCACTTCCTCACTGATACAGTCTATGAGTTGTATCATATTGTAAAGCGAAAGGTCTCCCACCTTCCACTGTTCAAAGATGTAACGCTCCATGCGGTCGCATATTTCCTGCGCATGCTGATCTTTGGAGGCTGTCTTTCCCTCATAGAACTGCACGGCTCCCACCTGTCTGAACAAGTCACTATATCCCTTGGCACACAATTCCTCAAGTTTTGCAAGCGGCTGATTTTCTTTCTCCGCCAACTGTGACCATCTCGGTATCACACCCGCCCAATATGGTGCGAATGGGCCGAACTTGTTCTCATCAGTAGGCAATATGGGTACCTCAAGCATCAGATGCTTGTCGCTGAAACGCCATTTTTCCTGCAAATCGCTTCCCGCCACATCAGAAGCGAAATCTCTGTTGGCCGGAGTATCACGATAACCAAGGTCATCATTCCAGTTATTGAAACGCATTTGCAGCAGTGCCTGTCTGCCAAACGAGAAACTAAAATATTCTATTATCTCCTCCTCAGGTATTATAACACGTTTGAAACCGAATGAGCTGACAGCCTTGGTGCGATACGGTTTTATCTCCCCGTTACGAGACTTCTCATAATATTCCGTCCTCCAGTCGGCGATATTCTCAAACGAATAGGAGCGGAGGAACTCTTGAGTATTTTCGTTATACTCAAGGAATATACGGCTATATGTAAAGTCTGCAAGTATCTGCGGCAACTCTTTATGTGACTCTACGCTATATCCGTGCTCGTTCACGTTGCTGTAGAGAATGAGTCCGTCAGCCACTTTGTTCACCTTATCAAGATCCAAGCGCTCATGTTGCCCGCTGACATCATAGGGCTTATAATTGCCGGAGAGCAAAGCGTTTATCTCTTGCAATGCGGCATAACCGTTTGCATGGTATCGCCCGGCATCGCATTTGCCAGGAGGAGTCAGCTCCGGCACCATGGCATTGACAACAATAGCCGTTCCTGTCTTGCCGTCTTGAGACAACTCGTCACGAAACTGCGGTATCATACGGGTCTGGGCAATAACATCTATTATAGAGCCGGAACCGGTACCACCGGCCAAACCTGTAAATATATATATGTTCGTACGCGTGGCATTGGTCCGCTCCTTTAATTTATTGAACTGGTTGAGCAACGCGCTCTTGTATTTATCTATGTTGGAACCGAACAAGATACGACCCGCACGACGTTTCTGAGCAGCTGCGGCACCTACCTCGCCAAGTGTCTTGCCCATCACTTCAGCGTCACCTATCAGCCCTTTCAAACCCGGATAGCTGCTGGGACTGGACAGAATAGAATTAATGTCTATACCTTTCACGTTAACAAACTCATTCTCCGTGAATTGTGCGTTTTCTCCAAGTACCATCCATGTCTTGTCTCCCGGCTTCATCTCCTCTATGCTTGAATCTACATAGAGGAAGCCTATCGGAAGTTTGGAGCGTTCTTCGGCGGTATATTCCTGATAGATTCTCTTTCTGAATGCCTTGAGCACCTTGCCTCCGGTGCCTCCAAGTCCTACTAAAATGTGATTTTCTGCCATGATTTTTATTGTTTATTTATTTTGTATTTTTGGTTAGAAGATATTCACGATGATATTGCAACGGCCATTGCAATAATCACTTTAAGCCAGGATGTCATAGTCAACGATATAGTTATTCTCCTTTTGGCGGAAAATAACGACTACGACACAGGCCACAAAGGACAAACCGACAATCCACAAGACACGACGCCAAATATAAGCGGTCAGGCAGTCGCACATTGTCTCAACCATTGTGGCGGCTACAGTTTCGACAGTATTGCCGGGAACATCACAAGCGCCTATATATAGCCCTATCAGCGGAAACTTATCCGTTACGGCATCGAATAAATGTCGCGTGTCATTCATTTGTAGTGTCTCTTCGGCCTGTTCCACCATCTGAGAAATCATTAGCCCGGCCGCATTAACGGTGTCTATAGCCTCGACCGCACCTATAAGCAGCGAGAACTGTATCAGCAGCAACACCGCAAGCACCACACCCGTCGCATAGAACACAAGCCCCTTTACCGTACCAACGTTTATAACCCGCAACAACAGATATAGGAAAGCCATCATAACAGCTGTGGCAATGAAACCGTAAAATACCGTAGAGAACGCCGTAGTTAACAGACTAAGTAACAACATTGTGATATTATAGTGGTTTTATGAAGTCAAGCTGTGTATCCAGCCGTGCCTCCGGGTGAATATTTGTCTATCTAACAATTTCGCAGACAAATAAAAAAGCGTGGAACACTCCTGCTGCCTGCTCCACGCATCAAGGGCTCTCGCATTGCCCAATTCTGTAGAACAGACAACGCCAGAGCCCACGCCAATGGTATATTAAACAACAGGATGCCAACCTATATCGGAGACATCAGCATGCCACACGCATAACCGTGCGGCACACTAATGCCCGTTTATTAACATACCCGTTGTGCAATTATACACCCGGGGCATCTACCGTTGCTTGGTTCCAGACAGAATTTGGAGAATTTGCGAGATTCTGATGCGTCAAGAACAAAGCGTCGTCGTAAACGCCATTTTATATGTCCGGACTCCCGATTCCCACCCATTGTACCCGCATCGTGCGCTTACGTAGTTACAACTACCAACACAGTCTGCTTGGCGCAGGCTACCATTATGCAACAGAAGCGTTAACCGCATCATTTGCAAAAATGGAAAAAAGAGTCCGAATGCAAAATTAATATTTTTTCCAATAAAACCAAGCGTCAGAAAAAGAAAACCACATCAGAGTACAAAAATTTATATAATATTAACATTAATAATCCGTTTCGCACTCTATAGAAATCACATTACACCACCATGATAGAGCCATGCTGCCGGGGCTTTAGAGCTATCATACAATAAACGCAATGCGTTCGTAATGCAATCGCAGTGCAATTACAATACAATCGCACTGCTTTTACAATGTAATCGCACCGCGATTGCAACACCATTCCGCCAAGGTATCAAGACTTCCTAATACATTACTGAAAGCCAATCCATTACAGAAACACACCTAACAGCATACAAAACCATTGCAACTAAGATGCCGTGACACAAACAAACATCCCCGCAGGTTCGTTGTTCAGACGAACCTACGGGGATGTAAATGTAAATATTTGTAAATATTACAATTCTTACTCGCCCTTAACGGCAGCTACACCGGGGAGTACCTTGCCCTCGATAGCCTCAAGAAGAGCACCACCGCCGGTAGAGATGTAAGACACCTTGTCGGCCAAACCGAACTTGTTCACACAGGCAACAGAGTCACCACCGCCTATAAGAGAGAAAGCACCTTCGGCAGTAGCCTCGGCAATAGCGTTGCCGATGGCACGTGAACCACCGCAGAAGTTATCGAACTCGAACACGCCGGCAGGGCCGTTCCACAGGATGGTCTTGCAGCCCTTGATGGCCTCTGCGAACTTCTTCTGAGCCTCAGGACCCGCATCCAGTCCTTCCCATCCATCAGGAATGTCGTTTGACGGAGCTACCTTCTGATTAGCATCGTTAGAGAAAGCGTCTGCAATAACAGCGTCAGGAGCCATTACAAGCTCCACACCGTTCTTCTTGGCCAGTTCCTCTACGCCGAGAGCAACGTCGAGTTTGTCTTCCTCGCAGATAGAACCGCCGATCTTACCGCCGTGAGCCTTGGCGAAAGTATAGGTCATACCGCCGCAGAGGATGAGTTTGTCAACCTTGCCGAGGAGGTTCTCTATGATTCCAATCTTGGAAGAAACCTTTGAGCCACCCATTATGGCTATGAACGGACGCTTAATGTTGCTGAGCACGTTATCAACGGCCTGCACCTCTTTTTCCATAAGAAGTCCGAGCATACGGTTGTCCGCATCGAAGTAATCTGCTATGACAGCGGTGGAAGCGTGCTTGCGGTGTGCGGTGCCAAAAGCATCCATTACCCAGCAATCAGCGTATGAGGCGAGCTTCTTGGCAAACTCTTTCTGACTGGCCTTCATTGCTTTCTTGGCCTCGTCATACTCCGGTGTACCCTTTTCCACGCCTACCGGCTTGCCTTCCTCTTCCGGATAGTAGCGCAGGTTCTCCAGCAGGAGCACCTCACCCGGCTTCAAAGCGGCAGCCTCTGCGTCTGCCTTCTGACAGTCGGCAACAAACTTAACCGGCACTCCGAGTGCTGCTGACACGGCGTCAACAATTTGTCCGAGAGAAAGCTCCGGCTTAACCTTGCCTTTTGGCTTGCCCATGTGTGACATGATGATGAGCGCACCACCCTTCTCAAGGATTAATTTAAGGGTGGGAAGAGCACCGCGGATACGTGTATCGTCGGTAATTTTACCGTCCTGAAGAGGCACGTTGAAGTCCACGCGAACGATGGCTTTCTTGCCGGAGAAATCGAAATCGTTGATTTTCATTGTAACTTTTGTTTTATTTAATATATTAAGTTGTATTATAATGTCTGTCTGCAAAGGTACGAAGTTTTTTTGAAAACGAAACAAACTACAGCTCCGTTTTTTTGCAAGGGGGCTGTTTTTCCGCCTTTATGTAAAGTAGAGTTTGCATTTTTCTTACAAAAAAGTTTGTCTATAAGCGGTTTTTTAGTAATTTTGCAACATAAAACTGCCTGCGCATGATAAACTATAACCTTAAGAAAGTGAGTACCGTCATATTCGACGTTGACGGTGTGTTGTCCACCGGAACCATACCCATGAGCGCCGAAGGAGAGCCATTGCGTTCCATAAATATAAAGGATGGCTATGCCATACAGCTGGCTATAAAGATGGGATTGCGGCTGGCTATCATAACGGGAGGCAAGGACGACGCCATAATGAAACGCTACTCAAAGCTGGGTATGAAAGACATATTCATGGGATGTGGCGTGAAACTGGAGGTTTACAGGCGGTATATGCAGCAGAACGGCCTTGACAGAGAGGAGGTAATATACGTCGGCGACGACATACCGGACTATGAAATAATGAAAGAGGTGGGCTGCCCGTGCTGCCCAAACGATGCCTGTCACGACATAAAAGCATTGTCAGCGTACATCAGTCCGTATAACGGTGGCATGGGATGCGCACGGGATATTCTGGAACAGGTAATGAGAGCAAAGGGAATATGGCTGTCGTCGGCAAAGGCCTTCGGATGGTAAACGGGCAGGACATGGCGGCTTGCTGCCGGAGATAACAATCATAACAGAAAAGAATGGAATACATTTACGAACATAAGGACAAGGTGCGTGACTACGAATGTGACCTGCAGGGCATAGTAAACAACGCCAACTATCAGCACTATACCGAACATGCAAGGCATGAGTTCCTGCTCTCCAAGGGCATCAGTTTTGCCGAGTTGCACGACCAAGGCATTGACTGCGTGGTGTCAGGCATAGAGATGCGTTTCAAGGTGCCGCTGAAAAGCCGCGACGAATACGCCGTGCGCATAAACATAAAGAAAGAAGGTATCAGATACATCTTTCTGCAAGACATATACCGTCTGCCCGACAACAAACTGTGCCTGAAAGCAAAGGTTGAGGCGGTATGCCTGATAAACGGCAGACTGGGCGACAGCAATATACTGGCAGAAGCGTTCGGCATGAACATAAGCGGAAAATAACACCGGCTGAAAGAAACAGCGCACACTGAGGCATTATGCCCTACTTATATTATTATACGAACAGGAATGCAGCTACTTAAAGAACTATATACTGAGTGGAAAGGCACGGAACCGACAAAGACCGAACGGCTGCCGGGGGCCGGAAGCAACAGGGAATATTACCGAATGACGGACAATGAGGGGCACAGCGTGATAGGATGCAAGGGTACTTCAAAAGAGGAGAACCACGCATTTCTGTCGTTGGCCGCGCATTTCACAAAGCGTAAGCTGCCCGTACCGGGCATATTGGCGCAGAGTGAGGATGAGATGAGATACCTACAGGAGGACTTGGGGTGCACATCTCTGTTCGATGCAATAAGGGGAGGCAGAGAAGCCGGAGGGCGATATACACTGAAAGAGCGTGAATTATTGAAAAGAACCATCAGGCAACTGCCCAATATGCAGATACGAGGTGCCAGAGGTCTGGACTTCAGCGTATGCTACCCGCAACCGGAATTCAATCAGGAGGGGGTGCTGTTCGACCTCAACTACTTCAAATATTGCTTTCTAAAAGCCGCCGGTCCGGACTTTCACGAACTGAAACTGGAGGCTAATTTCAGACTGCTGTCAAAGGATCTGACAAGCGAGGGGAATGGCAATGCGCCCAAAGCCGATGGCTTTCTTTACAGAGACTTTCAGGCTCGCAACGTGATGTTGGATGATAACGGCAACCCGTTCTTCATAGATTTTCAGGGGGGAAGACGCGGACCATACTACTATGATGTCGCTTCTTTTCTGTGGCAGGCCTCCGCACGCTACAGCAAAGCATTGCGGGAGGAGTTGACAAAAGAGTACTATGAGGCGCTGAAGCATTACACCGAGGTGCCAACGTTCAAGTATTTCAACGAGAGACTGCAGCTATTCGTGCTGTTCCGCACCCTGCAGACACTGGGAGCGTACGGTTTCAGAGGATATTTTGAGCGTAAAGCGCACTTCATACAGAGCATTCCGCCGGCCATACAGAATGTGAGGCAGCTGATAGAGGACAACGATTTCCCTTATCCTTACCTGATAGACCTGCTCAAACGACTTACGGAAATGCCGCAATTCGCACAGGAACCGGAGCTGCCGGCGGTGCGAAAAGACGGCTATCGCACCACAGACAGCAACCCTTACATATCATATCCGGGAGACGGTAAAGCCACATTCTCCAAGTATGACGGCAAAGGGCCACTGGTAGTGAAGGTATTTTCGTTCTCATTCCACAAAGGAATACCGGCCGATGACTCCGGCAATGGAGGGGGATATGTATTCGATTGCCGCAGCACGCATAACCCCGGACGCTACGAGCCATACAAGAAACTGACGGGGCTTGACGAGCCTGTAATAAGATTTCTTGAGGATGACGGCGAGATCCTTACCTTCCTTGACTCGGTTTACAAACTGGCCGACGCACACGTAAGCCGATATATCCAGCGTGGCTTCACATCATTGGTATTCTCTTTCGGCTGCACCGGAGGGCAACACCGCTCCGTTTACTCCGCACAACACCTTGCCGAGCACATCAATAACAAGTTCGGAGTAGAGGTAAGGCTGCAGCATAGAGAGCAAAAAATAGAGCAGACGTTTGAAAGAAAGCCTACGGTAAGAGAGGAATAGCAAACACACAGCATAACACTCATGTTCCTTATACGTTTTATCAAGAACTGGACATTGCCGGTATCCATGGCAAGTGGTGTACTGGCATATTTCATTTGCCACGCCATGCCGCTGCCTATGGAGGCCAAACGTGACATACTTCATGTAACGGAATGGCTGCAACCGGTACTGTTATTTCTGATGTTGTTCGTGTCTTTCTGCAAAGTCAGACCCTCGGAGCTACGCCCCCACCGGTGGCATCTATGGCTTTTAGTGGTACAATGCAGCCTGTTCACGGCGGCATGTCTTGCACTTTGGGCTTTCCCAACAACCGACGCGCGCCTCGTTATAGAGGGTTTCATGCTCGCTATAGTATGCCCCACGGCCACAGCCTGTGCCGTAGTGACCCAGAAACTGGGCGGTGACAGCGCCGCTACGACTTCATATACCATTATAATAAATATGGCTGCGGCATTGCTTTGCCCCCTGTTGTTGCCGATAGCGCATCCGCAGGCCGGCCTGACTTTCCTGCCTGCCTTCACCACTATCATTAACAAAGTATTCCCGTTGCTTATAACTCCGCTGTTCTTAGCGTGGTTTGTCAGATACCTTATGCCGGCATTGCACCGCAAGATTATCGTGACAAGAGATTTGGCGTTCTATATGTGGGCGGTATCCCTGGCCATTGCCATTGCCGTCACGTGCAAAGCGCTGGTGCATAGCGATGAAAGTCTGTGGCATGTAGGCGGCATTGCCGTCATAACCCTCATCACTTGCCTGTTCCAATTCACCTTCGGCAAATGGGTAGGGAGCCGCTATGGCATGAGAATGGAGGCCGGACAGGCCATGGGACAGAAAAACACCGTGTTCATAATATGGCTTGGTTACACATTCCTGTCACCCATAACAGCCACCGCCGGAGGCTTCTATTCCATCTGGCATAATGTGGTTAACTCCTATCAGCTGTACAAAGCGAGGAAGAAGGCATAGCCAACAGACTCCAAGAGCAATGTAAACGGAGTGCGAAATCCTACTAAAACAAAGGGAAAGAGCGTTGTTCAAGTGCCCTTTCCCTTTGTTTTTGTAGGATTATCGTTATATATTCACAACCACAACGCCACTAATATTCCACCCTTTCAAGAAACAAAGCGTGGCCGGGCATTGACTCTCCGGCCTGTGTACGTGTCTTGCTCTCTATCACATGGCGGAAGTCTTCCGGTGTCATGCGGTGACGACCAACCTCCACCAATGTACCGACAACAGCACGAACCATATTGCGCAGGAAACGATTGGCCTTGATACGGAAATACCATTCGGTAGCAATTGGAGCGGCATCCAACCGTAGCGGCATCACAGACGTTACCGCACCGGCGTCCACAGGCAACCACTCCGCCTCCACAACATCACACAATGTGGTCTTGACATCAGTGTGACTCTTGCAGAAACAGGCAAAATCACTATACTCCCGCAATGCAGCCGCCGCCTCGTTCATCAAGGTGAAATCAAGATTGTAATGCGTATGCCACGCATATTGACGTGCAAAGGGATTGCGTTCCGTTGACACATAATAATGATATGTGCGCCATTTGGCCGAGAAACGCGCGTGCATATCGTCCGAAACCTGCTCAATACTCCTTATATATATATCCGGCGGCAGCATTTTGTTAAGGCGATAAGCCAGGTTTTGCGTTCCTCCGCCATTCATAATGAACTCCGGCAGGTCTGCATCAAAGTGCGCTACCGCATGGCGGGCATGCACTCCGGCATCCGTACGCCCCGCTCCCACAATGTCAACAGGCATACGCAACAGCGTACCGAGACAACGTTCCACCTCACCCTCCACCGATATACCGTTGGGTTGCACCTGCCATCCATGATAGCGTGTGCCGTCATAAGACAAATGTATGAAATAACGCATAGTCCGAATCTGATAAAATTATACCGTTGTCATGCCCGTAAAAGCGCCTCACCCTCATAGGATACTATCCTGTTTCTGAAGTTATCTGGTATCGGTATGCTCACCTTGTCTTGCATATCGAGGCATACCATGACGGTATGGCAATCGCACTTCACTTCCTTTGTGCGTATGTTTACAGCACGCTGATGCAGCGTAAAGCTCTTGTTGCCAAGGCGTATTATGGACGTTTGAATTACTATCTCGTCGGGAAAATATATCGGGGCGAGAAAATTGGCGTTGACATTGGCCACCACAATACATATTTGCTGAAGGGCATCCGGCCCCACGACCTCCATGAAGTATTTCTCCTTGCTCATGTCAAAGAGCGAGAAATAAACGGAATTATTTACATGTCCGAAACGATCCACGTCAGAAAAGCGCAGCTGTGCGGGTATCTGATGGTGAAAAATCTCATTATCCTGTTTATCTTCCATTTGCCTTTACTGTATTATCCAACCGTTATTACCGTTGCCTTACGATGTCTTGGCAACATAATATCATTGTTCCCCGTTGCTTTGTTCCCTTATTTCCACACGGCGTATCTTGCCGCTTATGGTCTTGGGCAAATCCTCCACGAACTCCACTATGCGCGGATACTTGTACGGAGCCGTCTCACGCTTCACGTGATCCTGCAGCTCTTTCTTCAGACTGTCATCGGCCTTATCCTTATATTCAGCCGCCAATACGATGCTGGCCTTTATTATCTGTCCGCGTATCTCATCGGGGACAGCGGTGATGGCACACTCCACCACAGCGGGATGGCTCATCAGTGCCGACTCAACCTCAAACGGCCCTACACGGTATCCCGATGTCTTTATAACATCATCGGCACGCGATACGTACCACAGATATTTCTCTTCGTCATAATATACTATATCGCCCGTGTAGTACATGCCGTTCTGTATGCGCTGCTCCGTCATCTCCTCGTTGCGGTAATAGCACTTGAACAGACCGAGAGGCTTCCTCTCCCCCACACGTATCACAAGCTCCCCGTGCTCCATAGGCTTAACACGTTTGCCCTCATCGTTCACCACATCTATGTCATACTGAGGATTACGCACACCCATAGAGCCAGGTTTCGGAGCCACCCAAGGATACGTCCCCACCACGAGCGTGGTCTCCGTCTGTCCGTAAGACTCGTATATCGTTATGCCGGTCTTCTCCCTCCACTCCGTGAACACACTCGGATTGAGCGCCTCTCCTGCCGTGGTACACCACTCAAGCGCCGATAAATCGTAAGCCGAAAGGTTCTCACGTATTAGGAAACGGTATATTGTCGGCGGCGCACAGAAAGAGGTTACGTGGTTGTCTTGCATTACCTTCAGCAGGTCTGAGGGTTTGAAGTGTCCCTCATAGTCATAGACAAACACCGTGCCTCCGGCCAGCATCTGACCGTAGAACTTGCCCCATACGGCCTTACCCCAGCCGGTATCGGCCAGCGTCAGGTGCAGTGAGCCATCGTGAATGTTATGCCAATACTTAGCGGTAACGATATGTGCCAACGGATATGAGAAGTCATGCATCACCATCTTCGGCTCTCCCGTCGTGCCACTGGTAAAATATAGCAGGAAATTGTCTGTCACCTTATTGCGCGGAGGCCTTACAAATGTGTCGGCTTCTTCTATGCCGCGCCAATAATCAAACCATCCGTTGGGCACGGTCGGGCCTATGGAGATGCAGTGACGCAGCGTGGGACTGAAACGGCGTGCCTTCTGCACATGGTTCAAGACAATAGGATCGCCACACGCTATCACACAACTGATACTCGCCATGTGGCAACGGTACAGTATATCCTTGTCGGTAAGCATGTGTGTGGCCGGTATGGCCACGGCGCCAATCTTATGCAATGCCACCATGGTATACCACCATTCTATGCGGCGTTTCAGTATAAGCATGACCCGATCGCCCTTGGATATGCCTATGCCTTGCAGAAAAGCGGCACAGCGATCGGTCGTGTTCTTGAAAGCACGGTATGTCACATGCTTCTTGTCTCCGTGGTCATTGACCCATGTTATAGCCTCTTTCTCCGGCATTGTCTCAGCATATACGTCTATAACATCATAGCCGAAGTTGAAGTCATCGGGCACATTCACCCTATAATTCTCAAGGAAATCCTCGTAAGACTCAAATTGTTCTTTTGGTAAGTAGTTTTCAATCATTTTTCCATTTTGTTGTTTTACAGAATGCGGTGCAAAAGTATCAAAACAACAAAGAATAGCGATTTAATTAACTTTTATTAATTCCGAAACGTCGTTTTTGCCCTCCGAAGCGTCGTTAGCAATCCAACCATTTGCGCACTTGCGCTTTACGTGTGCGACTAACAATAATCTCCGGAGACGGGACAGTTTTCAGTTTCAGAAGCTCTTTTCCGTTGACCAGACGCTCCATGCCGCACACCTGTTCTATGGGTACGATATACTTGCGGTTCACCCTCATGAATTTGGCCGGGTCAAGCTGTTGCGACACCGCCTCAAGCGAAAGGTCAACAGGACACGATGTGCCGTCGAGCAGAACAAGATATGTTGACTTCTGTTCCGAGACTATATATTGTATAGTAGACAGAGAGATGGCGCGCTCACCGTTAAAGGCCTTTACGACAAACCGCTCCCGATAGTTTGCGCTCTTTCCTATGCCCCTGACCGCCCTGCCATCAGACACAGGATTTTCCACGGCGGCGATAAGTTGGCGCACTTTCCGCATGGCCTCAGCGAGCATACCGTCGCCAACAGGTTTCAGAAGATAAGAGAGACTATAGAAATCAAAAGCCTTGAAAGCATGCTCCTCGGTATGGGACATGAACACAATCGGCACATCGGACGGAGCATAACGCAGCGCATCGAAACAAAGACCGTCGCTAAGTTCCACATCGGCTATGATGACATCGGTGTCATGATGCAGCGACAAATACTCCCTCCCCTGCTCCACCGTGGTTATAGGCCCTATCACATCATAATGCGAATCCATCTCTTCCAGCTTATGACGAATAAGGTGGAAGTTGTATATCTCATCTTCAAAAACAACTATTTTCATTATAGATACAGTTTTACGGGATATTACAGGCCTGAGGTTCCAACAACGGTGGCAACAGGATTTCATTGTCCGGCAACGGCAGTAACAACATACTTTTTCGTCAGAAACAAACCATTAACAATCAACAAGATACAACAACGCATCAAAATCATGCGATGATAGTCTCGCAATCGCAGTGCGATTACACTGTAAAAGCAATGCGATTAGCATGTGAAAGCAGTGCGATTACAGCACAATCGCACTGCGTTTACAACGGCATACCGTTATATGTAGAATTCAGTCTCGTCAACCAAGCCGGCACGTAAAGCATATTTCATGGCATCATGAGCACAGTTCACCCCCAGTTTCCGAAAGATATTCTTGCGGTGAGTGTTAATAGTATGTATGCTTGAGCAGCGTTCCGCCGCTATCTCCTTAGTCGTCTTCCCTTGCGCTATGGCTTTAAGCACATCGCGCTCCGTTTGCGTTAGATCATCTTTATGCCTGTCCTGCAGCACCGCACTCTGCAACAATACCTCGGTGGCATGCTGCGCTATGTAACGTTCGCCACGCATTACGTACTTCAAGGCATCGCGCAACACATCCAATGGGGCGTCTTTGTATGCCACACCTATATTCTGTGTCTCGTACAACACGTAGCGCAAGAAGTCGGATGTCAATTCCTCACTGAGCAACAACCACGCCACCTCAGCGTTAGCCTCACTCATAATCACCAGATTTGCACCGTCAGTAAAGTCAAAAAGCGTATAATCAAGCACGACGGCCGTCCGCTTCGGTTCTCTAAGCAAAGTCGCAAGCCGGTGCTTGCAGTCTGCATACACAATCTCTATATTGTCTCCGCATGCAATATCCTTGACCAAAGTCTCGACAGCAAGCGATGTCAACGGCTGGTTGTCTGCTATGATTATTCTTTCAGCTCTCATGTGTTTGTGTCCTTAAATATATTGAATGCTACAGTATTCACTGCCATTTCAATGTGCAAAGTTACGACAAAAAAACCGAAACAACAAAAACATAACGGAAAGATTGACAAAAAATGAGACTAAAATTTGGCAATATGTAATTTATTCTTTACCTTTGCATCCATACATTATATAACCTGACAGAGAAACAAACCCAACAACTAAACTATAAAAAACATGTTAGAAGAAAAAGACCTGAGACAGTTGGAGAAGAAGGGTATCAGCCAACAACAAATAGAGACACAGCTTGAACAATTTGAAAACGGATTTCCTTTCCTGAGACTTGAGGCGGCGGCGGCGATAGACAAGGGCATAATTGCACCGTCGGAAGACGAGATTGCCACATACGTCAAGGCGTGGGAGGACTACAAAGCCGAAGGCAAAAAGATAGTAAAGTTCGTGCCTGCGTCGGGAGCGGCAAGCCGTATGTTCAAGGATATGTTTGCGTTTGTTGACGCCGACTATAGCGAACCGACCACGGACTTTGAGAAAAAATATTTCGGACAGCTAAAGAATTTCGCGTTTTATGATGCTCTCAACGATGTGTGCAAGAAGAACGAGGGCAAGGATATTGATGCCCTGATAGCCGAAGGCAATTACAAATCCGTAGCGGCCAATATGCTGAAAGCGGACGGACTGAACTACGGACAGTTGCCAAAAGGCATGCTTCTGTTCCATAAATATACCGACGGCACACGTACACCAATGGAAGAGCACCTTGTAGAGGGTGCATTATATGCGGCATCAAACGGAGAGGCCAACGTACACTTTACTGTAAGCCACGAGCATGTGCCTTTCTTCAAACAGAAGGTTGCGGACAAAATGGCCAAGTATGCGGAGAAGTACGGCATTAAATATAACATATCTTTCTCGGAGCAGAAGCCGTCTACAGATACGGTGGCGGTAAATCCTGACAACTCGCTGTTCAGGAACGACGACGGTTCGCTACTGTTCCGTCCTGCGGGTCACGGCGCACTGATTGAGAACCTGAACGAGATTGACGCCGATGTGATATTCATTAAGAATATTGACAATGTGGTGCCTGACCGTCTGAAGGATGAGACCGTACAATGGAAGCAGGTGATAGCCGGCGTGCTCGTGACACTGCAGCAGAAGGCTTTTGAATACCTCAGGGTGATAGAAAGCGGACAATACAACCACGAGAAGCTGGAAGAGATAATACGTTTCGTACAACAAGGGCTGTGCTGCCGTAAGGGTGACATCAAGGAGCTGGAGGATGCGGAGCTTGTTATTTATCTGAAGAACAAACTGAACAGGCCTATGCGCGTCTGCGGAGTGGTTAAAAACGTGGGCGAACCCGGCGGCGGGCCGTTCCTTACATATAATCAGGACGGTACGGTATCACTGCAGATACTGGAGTCAAGCCAAATAGATAAGAGCAATAGCGAGTACATGAAGATGTTCACTGAGGGCACACACTTCAACCCGGTTGACCTTGTTTGCGCGGTAAAAGACTACAACGGCAATGCGTTCAACCTGCCTGAGTATGTTGACAAGACCACTGGTTTCATATCATCAAAGAGCAAAAACGGAAAGGAACTGAGGGCTTTGGAGTTGCCGGGACTATGGAACGGAGCCATGAGCGATTGGTCTACCGTGTTCGTTGAGGTTCCGTTGGGCACCTTTAACCCCGTAAAGACGGTGAACGACCTGCTCAGAGACCAACATCAGTAAGTGCCGGAACATGGCGGAGCATAACGAACTGGGACGCTGGGGCGAAGAGATTGCGGCGCAATATCTTGAGAAAAACGGCTGGTACATACGCCATCGCGACTGGAGATACGGCCATATAGACATAGACCTCGTGGCAATAGACGAGGCTATGTCCACTCTACTGATTGTGGAGGTAAAGACACGGGCGTCGGAAGTGAGCGGTTTGCCGGATGAGGCCATCACGTTCGAGAAGAAAAACAATATCATACGTGCCGCGGCGGCATACATCAAATCGTTCGCTATGCAACATCTCGTAGTGAGGTATGATACCATTTCCGTCATAGGGAAGCCCGAAACGGGATACAGGATAGAGCACAAAAGAAACGCTTTTGATGTTGTCGCCAATCATATTTATCATGAAAAGCGACAGAAAAAGACAAGATACGGAAAACGTCCCGGCTGCTGGTAGCGGCCGGGACGTTTTCTATAGTGCTGTATTCCTATTGTTCAAGAAACATGTTTACAATGACATTGGCATCGGACACGGTTATCTCACCATCGCCGTTGACATCGGCCACACCGGCATTGAAAGAGTCAACGGTATCGCCGAGGTAATAGTTTACAATGGCATTGGCATCAGCTATGGTTATGACACCGTCACCATTGACATCGCCAAGCAATGCCTTGCCACCCATAAACTTAAAGGTAACACTGCCGTCGCTATGCAATTGTATATCGGTAATAGGCTTATCCACCGTGCCGGCGTATGCCTTGTAATCTGTAAGAGACGTTACCGTGAGGGTATCTGACTGCAACGGATAGGAATCTCCCTTGTGATTGTTCAGATACTGCTTGTGGGTAAGATAGTTAACATTATTTGAAGACAAATAGCATCTCATAAGACTGGGGAGCCATCCGTCTGCCGGAATGATCGTAATATCAGGATGTCCGGGGGTATTGTTGAGCTTATTGAAGGAATTAAACTTTGCCCGGTCATAGTTAACATGCGTCACAAGCATACCGCTTCCGGGCATATTGGCATACCATCCTTCGCTTTCACGGGGCATATTCTCTATTATCCAGAACTCGTTAGGGTTGTTGTCGTTAACGATACGCATACCCTCGCCCCCGTCTTTAAGCGGTATCAGTGTCACATTGTCCGCCTCTGAGAGTATATTCATTTTGTCTGTCCAGCCGAACAACTCGCGCTGCCACGCCGATAACGGTGCGGGGGCAAAGCCATTGTTTATATTCTCTCCGCCATCCATAAGGTCCCAGTATTCCATTGACAGGTTATCATACTTCTGTACGTCGTATTCTCCACTGGAAGTGAACCAGTCTACCGTCGGATAGTAATCGGGAAGACCCATAGAATGGCAGAATTCGTGTACGTGTACGCCTATACCTGCCATAGGATTGCCGTTTGGGAATGATGACTCCGTATAGGGAGCACCATACAATTCGTTTTGATAGGCATAGCGGAAGAATTTCTTTCCGCCAAGCGAGACATTGATTAAGGAATTGTATCCTGACTGAGGCCAAAGACAATCAGAACCTGCTCCCACCGCCTCACTGTAGCCTGCATAGACGATATACACCATATCTATATAACCGTCGTTATCCATATCGTACCGGTTGAAGTCTATATCAAGCCCGGAAAGCTTAGTACATACATCGGTCAGGAATGCGATCGAGTTGTCAGTGTTACCTGTTGTGGGCTTGCCATAATAGGCAGAAGTCTTATTTAGGGTTATGGATGCAACGACATCGAACTGCGGACGGAACTGTCCGAAACTGCAATCATCGAAATATTGCGCCACGGAACCATGACTTTTGTAACGGTCAGGGGCGTTATATTCGGCAGAATTTAACAGATTGTGGATGTCTTCCCGGGAGTATTTGAAATGTAAATCAGAGAAATCAACCATAACCGTGAGTATCTTCGGGGTGCCAAGACATGGTACCACACGTGTGCCGTCAATGCCTTCGCCTTGAGAAGTGGGCAACGGAAGAACAGACTCACGCGTGGAAGAGGACGACATGACACCGAAAGGCATGGTAACGGCACTCTCTAAAGCGTCTGACCGTTTTGCCATATCCCTGATATTCTCCACCTCTAACATTGAGGCGAGACGGAAACTGCCGTTTTCTTCCATTACGACATCACCTTCATCGGTGACAAAGAAGTGTAAGTTCTGATTACCAACCAGCCTTATAGTTGCCTGCTTGCCATTATCAAGCGTAACAATACGGGGCACCCCGGCGGCTCGTGTAGCATTAGCCGTAACGGCAACCATGGCCGAAAGGCCGACGAACAGCATCTTAATATAATCTAACGGTATATTGATTCTACGCATATTCCAATGATAATGATGATATAATCACCTTGGTTTGATATATGTCTGCATAGCCCTTCGCTACGCAGACATATTATATTATTTCACAGTAAAGCCGTCACGCTCCATCTCAAGAGATGCCCAAATGAACGGACCAACGCCCTTTGCATCGTTATCTCTGATGGGTTCTGACATGTAATACTCAAAAGAGCCGTCACGATTAGGGCTCTTGGCGGGGCCAAGGCCACTGACAGCGCAGCAACGTGTCAATGATATTGTCTTGTCATCATTAACCTTTATGAAGTTCTTCAAGATGCCGTTATAGGCCTTTATGCCCGCTTCCTTGAAGTCGATATTCTCCGCTCCCGCAGCTTTCGCAGCCTCACACAGCGGATAAGCCTTAACACCGGCTGCCAGATTGTTCTCTGTTGGCAGGTAGCCAAGGCGCGCACCCTTCAGCAAGCAGTATGCGAACATACTGGAAGCGGTAGCCTCAAGATAGTTGCGGTCATCCTTTACGTCCATTACATCATACCACAATCCGGTCTTCTTGTCCTGATATTTCACTACTGCCGTCATGGCCTGCTGCAACATATCAATTACCTCTCCCCTGCGGGCGTAGTTCTCTGGCAACGCATCGAGAATCTCTATCATAGCCATTGTGAACCATCCCATGGCGCGAGCCCATGTGTGTTGTGACAGTCCCGTTTCCTTATCGGCCCAGAACATGGTGTGAGTCTCGTCCCACGCATGCTTCCACAAACCGGTCTTGGCATCGTATGTGCGCTTGAAAGTCTTTCCGATCTGGTCCACGGCATCATCATAGTACTTTGTGGCTTTCTTCGTTCCGCGCAGTTCTTCAGCTCCGAGTGTATAGAAAGGCAGGCCCATGAAGATTCCGTCCAGCCACACCTGATTGGCGTATATGGCCTTATGCCACCACACACCCTCCTTGGTTCGCGGCTGTCCCTCAAGCTGTTTGAAGAGCGTTTGCAATGCTATATCCGAGCCTTTGTGCGGGAACAGACGGTTAGCACGGAGTATAAACCGTGCTGTACGCACGTTGTCAAGATTGTAATCCTCCAGCTTATAGCCTGTAATCTCACCCTTTTCGCTAATCATTTTCTTTGGATATTCAACGACATAATCCTTGAATATCGGATTGAGATAAGCCAGATAAGCATCCATTATGCCCTCAAGCTCAATGCCCATAACGTAACTCCATTTGCCGTTCGGACGTTTCTTGGGGTCAGTAAAGTCAAGATAATAAGACTTTGGCACTCTCTGCATCTCGCTCCATGCCAGCCATTCGGAATAATGCTCAAAGGGAAATTCCGACAATACCAACTCTCCGTTGATGCGAAGGTTATCAAAATGTATGTCATGGCTCTTGCCTGTCCTGCGCACTTTCTCGTCAGTCACGCCGTTGAACGAACAGTTCCTCACATTAATATTATAGATATTGTCATAGTCATCGAGTCCGTTCAGCAGGATACCGTACTTTGATTTCTGACAGGTCACATTCTCCATATACACGTTACGCACCGTAGGAATGAAGCCTCTCTTTGCCTGTTCTCTCGGTTCGTAAACCAAATTGATGCGCAACACAGCCTCACGGCACTGCCCAACCTCCACATTACGCATGTAAACGTTCTCGGTTACGCCGCCACGGCATGTGTTTGTCTTTATTCTCAGAACACGATCAAGGTTTGGAGAGTCCATCTTACAGTCCTCCGCGAACACATTCTTAACGCCGGCGCTTATCTCCGAGCCTATAACCACACCGCCATGACCGTCTGCCATAGTACATCTTCTGACGATAATGTTCTGTGACGGCGCCGGTGTTCTTCTGCCATCGGCGTTACGTCCGCTCTTTATAGCGATACAATCGTCACCAGTTTTGAAGTAACAGTCTTCAATAAGAACGTCCTCACAGGACTCAGGGTCACAGCCATCGCCGTTAGGTCCGTTATTGATTACTTTCACTCTGCGCACCGTTATGTTCTTAGACAGCGTAGGAGTGATTACCCAGAAAGGCGAACGGAGCATTGTTACGTCCTCGATAAGAATGTTCTTACACTCATAGAAGTTCACGAGCTGTGGGCGCATGCCGTGCCCTTTGCCGAAGATACGTTCTTCTGTCGGCACTCCAAGGTCTGACATCTGCAGGAGAGTGTTGCGGTTTGACAGGGTGTTACCAAGCGAATCCTTACCGAAACGGTCATCGCCGAACCAAGGCATAGCCTGACTTTGCGGTGTCTTTCCAGCCTCAAAGCCGAACTTTTTGGCTCCGCACCACTGCCACCATGTGTCGTTCTCGCCACTACCGTCAAGCGTTCCCTCGCCACTTATGGCTATATTCTCAGCCTGATAGGCGTAAACACACGGTGAATAGTTCATTATATCCAGTCCTTCCCAGCGTGTTTTAACCAACGGATAGAGGTCGGGATTGTATGCAAAGAGTATCACTGCGTCTTTCTCCAGACGAAGATTGACGTTTGACTGCATGCGTATCGCACCGGTATTCCATGTTCCGGCCGGTACAATGACAGTACCTCCACCCTTCTTTGAGCATGCCAATATAGCAGCATTGATAGCTTTTTGGTTCTTGGCGGCATCGGCCTTTACCGATGCTCCGTATTTCGTAATAGAATAGGTCTTGTCCTTAAACGTCGGAGCCACAATGCGGCTCTCGATCTGTTTGTACAGAGCCTCATCCCAACCCTGCGCCTTTACAGCCAGAACCGCAATGAGAGAAATAAGTATAGTCGTTAGTCTTTTCATTATTATGAGTCTTAGTTATTTTGTAGTATTACCGTTATGTTATTTACGCAATTGTGTTGTCCGGTGCTTTTGTCGCTGCTTCATGACGATACTCACATCGTCACACCGCGACAATCCCAGTCACCAAACAACACAATCGCCACCTGTTTTAGTCCTCAGCAGGTTTCATGTTGGTATAGACAGTCTGCACATCGTCAAACTCTTCCAACTTCTCCACCATCTTATCTATTGTCGCCCGCTGCTCGTCATCAACCTCCTTGAGGTCGTTAGGGATATAAGTGAACTCGCCACCAATCTCCTCGAAGCCCTTATCCTCAAGGAAATGCTGTATCTGTGAATAAGACTTCGGATCGCCATAGATTGAGATTGTAGTCTCATCCTTATCCTCGTCGTAGTTTTCGTCATACTCATCGTCCACATTCAGGTCGATAAGGTCGAGTATAAGGTCGTCCATGTCAATGCCATCGTTCTTCTTGAACGTGAAGACGCATTTGTGGTCAAAGAGGAATGACAGTGAGCCAGTGGTGCCGAGGTTACCAGAGAACTTATTGAAGACAGAACGAACGTCCGCCACTGTGCGTGTGGTATTGTCGGTAAGTGTATCCACAAATACGGCTATGCCGTGAGGACCGTATCCCTCGTATGTCACCTCCTTGTAGTCAGACTGGTCCTTACCCATTGCGTTCTTTATGGCACGCTCAATGTTATCCTTCGGCATATTCTCACGTTTACACGTGGCTATGATAGAACGCAGAGTAGGATTGGTCTCCGGTTCAGGCCCTCCGGCCTTTACTGCTATTGCGATCTGCTTGCCAAGACGTGTAAATGTCTTTGCCATGTGGCCCCAACGCTTCATTTTGGCAGCCTTGCGATATTCAAATGCTCTTCCCATTGGTTTGTACTATAATTTTAATTGGTTTGTATTCTTATTGTAAACAAACACCTTTCGCAGTGCGCCATGGTTCATGTTTTACCCACAGCGCACTCCAAAAGGTATTCTTTTCTATCTCAGTTCAGCGTTAAGCTGCTTCTTGATGTTGGCTATAAGCTTATTCATTATAGCGTCAATCTGCTTGTCACCCATTGTCTTCTCATTGTCTTGCAGTATGAAGTTCACCGCGTATGATTTCTTTCCCTCCGGAAGTTTGTCGCCTTCATACACGTCAAAGAGCTCAATCCTCTTCAACAGCTTCTTCTCTGTCTGACGGGCAACCCTCTCTACCTCGGCAAACTCAACGCTCTTGTCAAGCAACAACGCAAGGTCACGACTGACAGCAGGGTACTTCGGCACCTCACTAAAGTGCACCTGCGCTTTCTTAACAGTATCAGTTACCTGTGTCCAGTTAATGTCCGCATAATACACTTCACGGTCTATATCAGCCTGTTTCTGTATCTTTTTGCTTACAATACCCATCTCAACAAAGACTTTTCCCTGACGATTCTTGAGCTTCAAGCCTGCGCCGAAGATGTTATTGTCGCTCTTTTCGGCCACAAGCATGCCCATCGGCATACCGATACGGCGCAGGATATTGTCCACATACGCCCTCAATTCATAGAAAGAAGTATCTTCGTCGGCATGTATCCACGAACCCTCAACACGCTTTCCTGTCACCCACAAGGCGAGATGGCACTCTTCTTTGTACGCTTTCATCGGATTTTCATCATCACGTTTGGCATTATCGTGATGGTAGCAGTTGCCAAACTCGAAGAAACGCAGGTTGGCCATACGGCGGTTTGCGTTACGCATAATGCTCTCCAAGCCGCCGAACAGCAGTGTCTGCCTCATCACATTCAGGTCAGAAGACAACGGGTTCACGATACTTACGAGGCTCTCCGCCGGATATGCGTTAAGCTCATTATAGAACGCTCCCTTTGTGAGTGAGTTGTTCAATATCTCGTTAAAGCCCGCTCCCACAAGCTGTTCTGACACGAGGTTCTGCAACTTGTGCCTCTGATCCTCAAAGCCTTTCACTACAAGCGATGACTTTAGCTGCGTCGGTATCTCCACGTTATTGTAACCATAGATACGCAGTATGTCCTCCACCACATCACACGGACGCTGCACATCCACACGATATGCCGGCACAGTGATGTCCAGTCCCGTCTCGTCCTCGGCGTTAATCTCCACCTCCAGCGTTCCGAGTATGCTCTTTATGGTATCATTTCCTATCTTCTTTCCTATCAGACGGTCCACATAATCATAGTCCAGACGCATTGAGGCGTTATCTATCGGATTGGGATATACATCCTTTATTTCCATGCTCACCTTTGCGCCGGCCAGTTCTTTACACAGCAACGCAGCCTGTTTCAGGGCATATATTGTGCCGTTAGGGTCTATGCCACGCTCAAAACGGAATGAGGCATCTGTTGACAATCCGTGACGACGTGCCGACTTCCTTATCCATGTAGGGTGGAAATAGGCTGACTCCAGAACCACATTGCATGTCGTCTCGTATGTGCCTGAGCCCTTACCGCCAAACACACCGGCTATGCACATAGGCTCATCCGTGTTGCAAATGGCGAGGTCGTGCTCTCCCAACGTATGCTCAACCCCATCGAGCGTAACGAACTTCGTTCCGGCATTGTTGTCCTTAACTATTATCTTATGGCCGCTAACCATATCCGCGTCAAAGCAGTGCAGCGGCTGACCATACGCCATCATTATATAGTTGGTAATGTCAACTATATTGTTTATCGGTCTGAGACCGATGACAGAGAGTTTGTTTTTCAGCCATTCGGGTGACTCCCTCACCTCACATCCGGTAAGGCTGACACAGGCATAGCGGCGGCATGCCTCCGCATTCTGTATCTCCACCTCCACCGGCAGGTCGTTGTTATCAACCGCAAAAGCGTCGCATGACGGACGGTGCAGAGACGTCTTGTAACCGTTCTGCACAAGCCACGCATACAAATCGCGGGCAACACCATAGTGTGACAGTGCGTCGGCGCGGTTGGCTGTGATGTCAACCTCAATGAGCCAGTCGCTCTCTATGTTGTAATACTCGGCCGCAGGCTGTCCCACCGTCGCATCCTCAGGCAGCACTATGATTCCGGCATGGTCGGTGCCGACACCTATCTCGTCCTCGGCACATATCATACCGGCAGACTCTATGCCGCGCAACTTTGATTTCTTGATGACAAACTCCTTGTCACCGTCATACAGTTTACAACCGATATCAGCCACGATAACCTTCTGTCCGGCCGCTACATTAGGCGCGCCGCACACTATTTGCGACGGTTGCTCCTTGCCCAAATCCACCGTACACACGTGCATGTGGTCTGAGTTGGGATGCGGTTCACACGTAAGCACCTTTCCCACGAAAAGCCCTTTCAGTCCGCCTCTGATGGTCTGTACTTCTTCAAGTGCGCCAACTTCAAGACCAGTGCTTGTCAGTGCCACGCACACCTCATCGGCGGTAAGGTCGAAGTCAACGTACTCTTTTAACCATTTGTATGAAATATTCATTTGTATATTATTGTTTGTTACATTTTCAAACATTGACAATACACAGCCTTCACAACTGCGTATAAACGCTGCAAAATTACGAAAAATTAGCCGATTAGACAAACCTTGAGACGTTTTTTTTACGCCCCCGCCGCAAAAGCACTGCGATTACACTGTGAAAGCACCGTGATTACAATGCAATTGCACTGCGATTACAACGTAAAAGCACTGCGATTACAACGGCTGTAAACAGCGAACGAAAAACAGATATATATCACACAGGAATAATCCCTTATACAGAAGTACCCAAAAGAGATACGACACCCAAGGGCATATCAATACAACAGCATATTTGTTGTTGTATCCTTATCCCGAACTCACATTAAAAATCATACAGGCCCGACACAGTGTGAGAGCGGCATATCAGGTATATAAAAAACGAAACTCTCACACCTCACGGTGCAAGAGTTCCAATCTCAATAGGTATTAGCTTTGTTTAAGGTAAAAAGATTGTATTCAGGATAACGTTGGCAAAGGTACTATGTTTTTTTGAATGCGGCAAGTTTTTTTACAATTATTTTACATTTTGCACGCATTTTACATAACAAACATCTTGATTTGTATCATCTTTTTATACCTAACAACGTTTTTTTTGCATATTTTTGTCACTATCATTCACACGTTTTCCTAAAAAATTCTTAATAGCGAAATATGCTATTACGACAACAAGCACGACGAGTATGCCATACTTAATATATGAGGAATATTCCTCAACCTTGGCGTTCAGTTGGTCGGCCGGCACGAAAGAGTGCAGGTAATAGCCTATGGCGGCAAGAATACCGTTCCACACTCCCGCTCCAATAGTGGTGTAAAGCAGGAACTTCCAGAAGTTCATCTTGGCCAGACCCGCCGGCACCGATATGAGTTGCCTTATGACAGGCACAAGCCTTCCTGTGAGGGTGGCAACCGTACCGTGGTCATCAAAGTAACGCTCCGCCTTCTCTATCTTCTCCTGATTGAGCAGACACATTCTCCCCCAACGGCTGTTGGCGAAGCTATACACGATAGGACGGCCGAGATAATAGGCCGCGGCATAGTTGATGGCGGCGCCACAATCGGCACCCAACGTAGCCACAAGTATCACCATCCAGATGTTGAGTACACCGGCGGCAGCCTGATAAGCGGCCGGCGGCACAAAGATTTCAGACGGCACCGGTATAACGGTACTCTCCAACAGCATACCCCAAAATACGGTATTGTAACCGAAATTGGACAACAATTCTTCTAACATGATTCTCTGTTTTTTTCTATTTCAAGATATTGTGACGGTTCGGTGCCCTTCGGAAAATAGTCGCAAAGCACACAAGCCGTATCGAGTGGCGATAACTTTACAGAACATTCAAGATAGCGTAAATACTCCTGTCGCGTACCGCACACCCTGCTCGCACCGGCCATATATGCCAAAGCCTGCGCCGGGGCCGATACGTAATCACCGTCCTCAAACTGTTCCAGCAACGTCTTTAACAACATATAAGCGAGGTGGACAGACCCGGAGTCATACAGCAACCCGCCTATACGTGCCAGTATATCAGTGGTATACTCAGCTGTCTCCATAGCATTTGAGAAATAGCCTAACGCATCAGACATACGCATGGCACCCAAACACACCGCTCCCCTGGCCAGTTGCACATCCACTTGCGGCGCCCCGCAGTCTTCAAGCATATCACAGCATTCCATAGCCTTGTCCACATCGTCAGCCTTGGCAAAGACAGACGCACACAAACGCAGTGTCTCCGCCTTCTGTTGCAAAGACATTTCGTCCACATGCCTCAACAGTCTGTCTGCCACCTTATACGCCTCGCCCACCATCTTACGGCAAAACAGAGTGGAAAGGAGCAGCAGTTCGGCCACAGGGTCGCCGGGGCAAATGGAGAGCATACGCTCAAAACAGTTTTGCGCACCTTCAAAATCGCCTACTGCATAGAGACAGTTGCCGCGTATATGGTGCGCCTCCGGCTGATTGGGAGAGATTGCTATGGCATATTCCGCACTCTGTAACGCGTCACGATAGCGTGACTGCTGAAACTGGACATCACCAATCATGAGCCACGCATCATAGCGGAAAGCGTCCAGATCTATCATACGGTCAAGCATTTTCTCCGCTTCCGCCCACTGCCTGCGTGCCATGTATATCTTGGCTCTTATGTCATAGTATTCGGTAACGTTCACGTCATACGTTTCCGAGAGCCTGTTTATCCACTGCTCCGCCATGTCAACATAGCCGCAGTCAATATACATCATAGCAGCTTCCATAGCCAGCTCGTCAGGCATAGCGATGCCATCGTCACCTTCCTCCTCTTCCTCTTCGTCATATTCCGTCCCCATGACCGATGGGGTTACGGTGTCATCACCACGCTCTCTCATTATGGCGTGGTGACGTTGCAGACATTCCTCCGCCTTGTCTATGTCTCCCTCACGAATGTTTATCTCTGCCATCGTGCAGACAACGTCTATATTCTCTGAAGACATATCCACGCCTTCCAGCAATTTCGTGGCTGCCTGCGTGTCATTAAAGTCTATCAAAGCCAGACGGGCCTTGAACAATAATGCCGCTGAATTGTCCGGATATAACTGCAAACAATAATCGGCCACGGCATTAGACAGTTCAAAATCTCCGTTGATGTGATAATATTCCGCTATATCAATGAGGTCATCCAAATCAAAATACACCAATTCTCCCGTCTCCATGGCGTCCTCGTATTTACGTAACAACGCCTTGAAGTCGGGGGAATTGGTGTATCTGCTAAACTCCGTTGATATCATTATTGCAAATAAGTGACAGTGATTAATATATATGTATCACTTAATTATCGCTTGTTTTCAGTCGTCTGCCTATTTCTTCCAGTTGTCCTTCAGCCCTACAGTGCGGTTATACACGGGGTGCTCGGGCGTGGTATCGGGGTCGGGCATGAAGTAACCGATACGCTGGAACTGCAAATAGTCGCCGGGAACCTTATCGGCTGCCCATTCCTCTATATAGCAATCTTTAAGCACTCGCAAAGAGTCCGGGTTCATCATGCGCTTTATCGCCTCCAAATCCGACAAGCCCTCTTCCTTTGTAAGGCGTGCTTTCTCGTCGCGGGGATTCTCCACCATCCACAGACGGTCATACAGACGAACCTCACAACGACGGCAATGGTCAACGCTGACCCAATGCAATGTCTTGCCCTTTATCTTGCGGTCGGCACCGGGCATGCCGCTCTTTGTCTCCGGATCATATTCCGCATACACTTCTATTATATTGCCATCGGCATCTTTCTTGCAGAAATTCTCCTCCGGACACTTTATGATATATCCGTTCTTTAATCTCACTTCCTTGCCGGGACCAAGGCGGAAGAATTTCTTCGGGGCATCTTCCATGAAGTCATCACGCTCTATCCACAGCTCCCTTGAGAAAGTAACCTCGTGCGTTCCGCTGTCAGGATCTTCCGGATTGTTGATGGCTGTCATCTGCTCCGTCTTGCCTTCAGGATAGTTTGTAATAACAAGTTTCAGAGGATTGAGTACCGCCGCCACACGGTCAGCCCTGCCATTGAGGTCCTCACGCACGCTGCTTTCAAGCAAAGCCATCTCGTTAAGGGCGTCAAAGGTGGTGTAACCGATTTTCTTTATGAACTTGTTTATGGACTCAGGAGAATAACCATGTCGGCGGAAACCGCAGATTGTAGGCATTCGGGGGTCATCCCATCCGCTCACAAGCCCCTCTTGTACCAGCATAAGCAGGTTACGCTTTGACAGCAATATGTAGGAAAGGTTCAGTTTGTTGAACTCGGTCTGCCGCGGTCTGTTATCCTCTATATCGGCAGTCTCGCCACGTGTCTCCTTCAACCAGTCTATGAACAGGTCGTAAAGCGGGCGATGTACCACAAACTCCAAGGTGCACAACGAATGCGTTACTCCCTCAAAATAGTCCGATTGCCCGTGGGTATAGTCATACATGGGGTACGCATTCCACTTGGAGCCGGTGCGATAGTGAGGTATATTCATCACGCGATACATGATAGGGTCACGGAAATGCATGTTAGGATTGGCCATATCAATCTTGGCCCTGAGCACCATCTTGCCGGGTTCCATCCTGCCTGAGTTCATCTCCTCAAACAAACGCAGGCTCTCTTCCACCGGCCTGTCACGGTAAGGTGAATTGGTACCGGGCTGAGTAGGGGTGCCTTTCTGCTCCGCTATCTGCTCCGCCGACTGTTCATCGACATACGCCCGTCCTTGTTTTATAAGCTCAACGGCAAAGTCCCACAGTTGTTGGAAATAGTCGGAGGCATAACATATCTTGCCCCATTTATAGCCAAGCCACTCTATATCTTTCTTTATTGCCTCCACGTACTCGTCATCCTCCTTCATGGGATTGGTGTCATCAAAACGCAGATTGCACACTCCGCCATACTTTTCGGCGGCTCCAAAATCCATGGCTATGGCCTTTGCATGACCTATATGCAGATAGCCGTTAGGCTCAGGAGGGAAACGTGTCTGCATGCGTCCGCCGTTTTTGCCTGCCGCGAGGTCTGCCTCTATCTTCTGTTCTATGAAGTTCAGTGCCTTCTTCTCTTCTGTTGCTTCTTGCATTTGTATTTCGGATTTTGAGATTTATTGTCGGCATGTTATTTCAACAAAGCCATATTCAGCCGCAAAGTTACTGTTTTTTTTTCAAAAAAGGTCTCCAATCCCTATATTATTTTAATATAAGTGAATTAAAAAGCCTATTTGCCAATCCTTTGTTGGTGCTTTATTGTTTTTTTTATACCTTTGCCGTCACAATGAAACATAGGCGCATTATAATCATTTCGGCAGCGGTATTGCTGATTGCAGGCATTGCCGTAATGCTGACCACACGTTCCTGCGGCGGTGGAGAGGCTGCCGCATCGTCCGACAAAAGGCCGTTGGACACGATACCGTTTATGCTGACACAGATGCAACGTGGTTCACGTCTCAACACCGCTGAGGTGAAGATACACAAGATTATCACCCACGATGACATCATGAAGCTGTCCGGCACCATACTGGGCAAACAGGTATCGCTCAATATTCCGGCCGGAAAGCGCAAGGTTGCGATACCTTTATATGCCACTATAAAGGCAGGAATAGACCTTACAAAGTTGACAAAATCCGACATTGTAAGACACGGCGAGAAGATTGAGGTATTCCTGCCGGAGCCGGATATTGCCATAACTGAAACGCACATAGACCACGAGGGGATAAGACAGTATGTGGCATTGACAAGGAGACGCTTCTCTGACAGAGAGCTACAGGAATATGAGAAGCAAGGCAGGGCGGCCATTGAGCGTGACATTCCGGCCATGAACATAAAGGCAATGGCACGTGAGAGCGCGGCACGGCAGTTGATACCTATCATACAGGCAATGGGATTCAAAGAGAACAACATAACCATAACATTCGCAGACACCGACAATGGCAGGAGTAATACGATTCTTAGAGAGAATAAATAACGGAGTAAACCGTTTCACCATCACCGTTATGTGTCTGGCAGTCATTGCTGTTGCGGTTCTAATAGCATGGGCTGTATATGCCGTAAAGGGCAGCGACATGGGGGTGGAGACGGACAACAGCATAGATAGCACACCGACTATAGTGGACAGAATCAAAGCTATAGGACAGTGGGAGTTTCTATCCATAAACGACGAGGAACTCATTGACACCATGCGCACAGGCTTTTTCTCCGACGATGAGCTTGTGCGGATATATTACGGCACCCTTCGTTTGGGCATAGACCTGAGCAAATGTTCCGAGGAATGGATACGCACAGAAAAGGACACTATATTTATTGCACTGCCGGAGGTGCAGCTATTGGACAGCATATTTATAGACGAGGCGCGCACACGCTCCTTTTTCGAGTCAGGGAAATGGAGCAACGCCGATCGTAAGGCGATGTACGGGCGGGCTCACAATGCTATGCTGAAAAGATGTATGACACCGGAGAACATAGCCATCGCGCAGACAAATGCACGGGAACAGATAGCGCGTATGCTGCAACCCATTGCAGAGCCAAAACAAATAAAGATCATAAACGGGAAATAAAATACCGGCAACGAAAATAAAAAACGACAGAAATATGAGAAAAATACGTTTTATTGTAATATCAGCCATAATGGCATTGGCCTGCCTAACCGTTACGGCGGCACCTCTGCGCTACTCCATTCTCGGTGACAGTTATTCAACATACGAGGGGTATCTCACACCCGATACAAACCTTATCTGGTATTACAAGCCGGACAACAAGGCTCTGAACAGCCGTAATGACGTGCGCCATGTAGAGCAGACATGGTGGCATCAGGTACTCACGGCCATGGATGCCACGCTGGAGGTAAACAACTCCTACTCCGGTTCCACTATATGCTACACGGGATATAAAGACAAGAACGGCATACACGCAGACTATTCCGACCGTGCTTTCATTACTCGTAGCAACAAATTAGGCAATCCGGATGTCATACTTGTATGCGGAGGCACCAACGACAGTTGGGCGGGAGCACAGACTGGAGAATATGTCTATGGCAACTGGAAGACAAAGGAACTGTATTATTTCCGTCCGGCCATGGCGAAACTGCTATACGACCTCAGAGCGAACTATCCCACAGCCAAAATCGTTTTCATATTAAACGACGGTCTGAGGGACGAAATAAACGAGTCTGTGCATACCATCTGCCGGCACTATGCCATACCGTGCATAGACCTTAAAAGCATAAACAAACAGCAGGGGCACCCCTCTGTGGCCGGCATGAAAACGTTTGCGGAGCAGGTAGTGGAATACCTTACAAAACAATAGCGAAAAGATAACGGCAGTAGATTATTATCTACAAAAAGCAATAACGGCGGCAACAGTACTCAAATGCAGAACTGTTGCCGCCGCTGTGTTATCTTTTATCATTATGAGAGATAACCAAACGGTTATCCGTCATGCGTGTCATATAGCTTTGTATTATACCTTTCAGGTCACGTTCCATACGCCTGAAACGTGTCTTACAGGCAGGTTCATCTTTCAGGTCTTTCACCATAAACCAGTCTTTTTTATAATTATACCCCCCTACTATTTCGTTTCCGTCAAAGCGTATAACGTAATCGCCCTTCACATATTGGTATATACCGCTGTTATAGTTTACCGCCCAGGCTTCTTGTGCAGAGGTATGTAGCAAGTCCTTGCCGAAAGCTACATAGGGATTACCATAACCAAGATACCCAAGCACGGTAGGCATTATGTCCGTTTGCTGGGCAACGGTATGACGGCGCCCGCGCGGGAACTCTCCCGACGGGTCAAAAATGAATATCGGAGAGCCGAACAGTCCGAGGTCAGTGGCATACTCCTGATGGTCGTTTATATTGGTATGGTCTGACGTAAACACAAAGATAGTATTCTTATACCACGGCTGTCGTGCTGCCGTCTCAAAGAATTTGCGTAGCGACATATCCGTATATCTTATACACTTATGTATAGGATTGTCGCTCTCGGCAGGTAAATCAAACTGCGAGGAATACTCCTCCGGTATCTTATAGGGGTGATGGCTGGAGGCTGTGAAGACGGCTGTAACAAACGGTTGTTTCATGTCTGTCATCTTCAAAGCGTAGTATTGCAGGAAAGGCTCATCCCAAATGGCCCACATACCGTCAAAATCCTTATCGCCATTGAAACGCGGGTCTGCATCATACTCTGTGCGCCCGTAATAATGCTGAAATCCGGTTGTCTTGGCAAATGCCTCAAAACCCATACTGCCGTTTTCCGCACCATGGAAGAATGCTGACGAATAGCCGCAGTGCCCCAGTTCACCCGCAAGGCCACTGACACTATTCAAAGAGGCGGGAGTAAGGAAAAACGGCTCTACAAAATGCGGAATACCGGACAGTATAGACGGCATGCCGTCTATACTCTTGCGCCCATTGGCAAATGTATAGTCGAACGACAGCGACTGTCCCAACAGCTTATCCACAAACGGAGTATAGCCTTTATAGTGTCCATCTTCCAGTGTTTCGTTATAAGCCCCGATATATTCCCTGCCGAAGCTCTCCACTATCAGCACAACCACATTCTTACGCTTACGCAATGTGTTTGTCATTGGTTTGCCGGCATTATGCACCGGCGAATAAATATGATTCAATTCCTGTTCCGTATAATACCCCGGATTATAAAAAACGTCCTTTCCGGTACTGCGAATCAATGAGAACGGCGTGTTCAACACTATCGCCGCCTCAACAGGACGGTTTACATATTTATTGGCATTACTGAGCGTTATAGGGCGCACGGCGGTGGTAAAGCCTCCGCGCATGCCGGCAACACAGAACGGAATGAACACCAACAGGCAGAGCAACTGCACGATATAGTATTTCACATAGCGTGCCGGAGTGCCGGCAAAGCTAACAGGACGTGGTCTGACATACAGGCGTCCCATAGCCATCAGCATCGCTATACCCGCAACAACAAGATACCAATACGACACTATTGATTCCAAAATGACAGAAAACAGATTACTCTCATTCTGAAATTCGTGAAAAACCGTACTCGTGGTGCGCCGTCCGGTGTAGATAAAATAAACGGCATCGACAAGGTTTATTATCACGGCAAGGCCATTAACACCAAGGAACAGCCTACGACACCATTTCTGCCACAAAGCACTCTCTTTGTAATGTAGCGGCAACAGCATTAGCAAAGCGTAAAGGGCATTGGTATACAATATGGCCGAAGAATCGAAAAGCAGTGAGCCATGCAACAGGTCACAAATACTGAGAGCCGAGAAACTCTCTCCGAAAGTACCCCAATTCACCGCTATATACAATATACGGCACAGCATATACATTAAATACACTATGGCGAGGTTCCACAACAGAGCCAATGCCGGAGAACAATAAAACATTTGTTTATTGACAAAACAGTCTGTTAAGCGTTGCTTGAATTTCATCATTATATAAAAATAAACCTTATCGCAGCCTATGGAAATACCGGAATAACAAAAGGCCGCAACTGTATTTCAGTGGACAAAATTAGTCATTATTTTCCAATTACACAAGAAATGGCACAAAAAATGCGCCGTTACTCTTCACGAGCCGCGACGCATGTAAAATTCGTTTAGAAATTAAACAATCTTTTCTAACCTAATAACTAAAACCTAAATCTATTATATCTACTAACCTAAACAATATTCCTTCTATGATGCCTGACCGTCTTTCGGGAGGGTAGCGGTTCAAGAAACCGTTCCCATACCCCTTACGACCGCGTCAAACATTTGTTATCCTTTTGTACAATCCCTTGTTACCTTAATGCGGCTCACGCCGTGATTTCACTATTACCTATTTCTATATTTCCACTAACCTAAACTTATCTCTCCTTACCTTTCGATAATATTTTTTTGAAATCCTATATCTTTTACCTCTTCAGTAATTTCCTTTCCACAATCTTTCTTTATTTTGATAAGGCGACATAGCGCCCGTATCCGAATTTGTTTCTTTATCTGATGTCTTCGGAACCACTGTTCTTTTCGACGATGCAAAGATACAATGTTTATACTGTGTGCGCAAACAATTTTCATAAGATTTTATCTTTTGCGTTACATAATTGATATACATCAACTATTGTGGGCGCACACATCACTAAAAACAAAGTTTTCGGGCTTTATTCCGACATTGTAGTCTATACCTGTTTCCGCCTCAATAAGAGAGGCCTCGTTGCCACCTTTTTCAGGTTCTCACAAACGACAAAAAACACATGCCACACAATCGCAGTGCTATTACCACATAATCGCAATGCGATCACCATGCAATCGCAATGCTTTCACAACACAATCGCAATGCGATTGTAAAGCCACCCGCTAAATTGCCGCTCACAACATATCATCTTATCCCGAACTCGCATATCTTATCTACTCACATTTTGCGTTTCAACACATTAGCGCATGTATAAACGTGGCGTATAGAAAACAATATCCCGAAAGGTTATTGCCTGTCAAATGCGGCCGATAACCTTTCGGGATAATAATACAACGTGAGATACTTTGTTAAGACAACTAAAGTCCGAAGTATTTACTTTCTGATATATTTCTTCTCTTTACCCACTACAATACCCTTGGTGGCGGATGTGGCTTTCTGTCCGTTTACCCCATAAAGCTGTCCACCTGCGGCAGTAGCATCGGCATTAACAACACCTATAGCCGTCGGACTTACAAGACCGTCTGTCGGAAGTTTCACCCCTGTCCATCCGTCCGGCAACACCGGAAGGTTTGTCACCTTCTGCACATAAGCGGAATAGGAACTTATGACATCGACACGCTCCGTTATGAATTTCCACTTGCCGTCTGTCAATACAAGAGCAGAAAGCGGATACTTGGCAGTGCTTTGGAAAGCGCCTCTGAGTCCGTTAACATTCGTCTTTGGAGTACTTACCGTTGTTCCTGTCTCAGGGAAAAGGAACGTATTGGCAGCTGTGGTTTTATATATATAAGGTGTACCGGCCGCTATCCCATCCGTAACTTCCTCCAAACCTATAAACAATGAATCGGGCGAAATACCGGCTATGCCATACAACGTAACGCCGTCAGGCACTGCTATGGTATATTGTGAGCAGATAGTACCCCATCCCTCTGCATCGGCTGTGGTACGTTTCACAGGGCAATAACGCAGAGTAAAATCAGTAGCACACCACCATCCCTCACGATTATCACCTGCTGAGGTAGGATTAGCATAGCGTATCCACTGTCCATTCACCGCTCCTTTCTTTGAACCGACAAAGCCTATTGTTGCTCCGCCATTTGCCTCTATATAGACATAAGGGGTAGTGAGGGTGTTCCACTTTTCATCATCTGAGAAATTTGGCAAGTCGAGAGCGCCAAGTACTAACGGCTGTGAGTTGAGAGTATTCTCTCCTGCAACGATGAAAGCATGTTGGTCGTTCTCACATAGATGCTGTGTAGACGCCTTACATTCAAGAGCATAAAGTCCCTCCGGCAATTTTGTTATTGCCTGATTGATTTCCATTGTCTTGTCCTCATTACCCGTAGCAGAGATTGCCCACCATGCGTTCCAACATTTTTTACCGGCTTGAGTAGTTATGCTTTGGTCACCGCTTGTGTATGTTCCTGCCTTAAAATTCCATCCAAGATTATTGGCAAATGAAGGGTTATTGATAGCATTGCTGTTGTATTCATACGCAAATGTCTGAGCAACCATGTCCTTCAAAGACACAATATCCTCATAATAAGCCGCCAAAGAGGTTGCCGTTACATTTTTTACCGCCTCATATTTAGCTACAATATCACTGTAAGACGGCATACTGTATGTCTGTATCAGCTGTATGTCTGATGCAAGCGAGTCTGCTACATGTTGCTGACGCAGGCACTGCACCGCGATATTGACGGCATTGTCTATCTCAATAGCTGTGACACCTGCCTCGCCGACATACGCGTCAAGCAAAGCATTGAGTTGCGGCACGGCGGTATTGTAAGCCTTAAAAGCCTCAACACGTTTCATACTGCACTCCTTGGCATTGGCCAAAGCCTCTTCTGCAGTATCAAAGAGCTTGGCAACAACAAGGTTGTCTATCATGGCCTTGCCACCGAGATTAAGCAACTGTATGCTGAGAATATTATCGGAAGTGACAGTGAACGCCGCACCTTGCTTGGCCCATTCCGTTACAGCGGCAAACTCCAAACGTTTGTTTATGCCCACATTAGTAATGCCGGTGAGAAAACGCTGACTGGCAGGATCGGTATAACAGCCTGCTCCCTCAACATAATAACTGGTGTTTGGCTCCAGTGTCATATAGCGCATAATAGATTGTTCGCCGGTCTTTGAGGAACTGTTGCCATAACACTGCAGATAGCTGTCACCGTCAATGCCGCCTACAGGTACTACCTGAAAATATGGCGCAGAGAGTGAAGTGGATGCGGCAGTGGTCCAATCAGTAGTGCCAAGGTCAAACTTTCCGTTAACAAGCATATTTCCGCCAAGGTATTTTGTTGTGGTCTCGCCACCGGATACGACCGTAACGCCATCACCGTATGTAATGTTCTCATTTACGGCCGTAGCCTCATTTGTCAAACGTTCTTTGTTAAGCACATCAACAATACGCACACGATACTTGTCACCGTCAACACCGTTGACTGTTACTTCATAATCGGCAGCCTCCTCTTTCTGTTCCACAGTCTGCACTGTACTCCATATCGACGTACCGGCTTTCTTGCACTGTATCTCCATGCTTTGGTTATACTCGCCGTTATTGTCTCTCCATTGCAGTGTCACGGTGCGGTCTTCCTTATTGTATGTGGCGGCAAGGTTTGAAGGATTATACTGCGGTGGTATATTAGGTATCTTCTCGTATGCCTTGTTATAGCCTATACCAGACTCCATAGCGGCATAGTATTCGCCCGCAATAGATAGTTTGTCATCTTTTATTATCTTTGAGCAATCGGCCTCGCTGTTCCAATAGGCATAACGCTCCACGTATGGAGAAGCATTGAGCCACGGTATTATCTTTTGCAGTTCATTGGCATTCTTTTGTTGGTTTTCAATGGAATAGCTACGGTCTGTAGCAAAGATTCCATTGTTATTCCATGACGCTCCCCATACCCATTCAGAGATCCAGATAGGTCTTCCGCCAAATCTGTCATACCAATACTTCCAATTGTTGAAATTACCACTTGGCCAATAGCAATGCAGGTCGAGCAGATCACAGCGCCATCCACGGGCATCTATAGAGTCGATGAACTCCTGAAGATGCGCCCAACTGCCGTCGTGTGAGCTCTCGGAACACAGACGCATACCTGTACGCATAAGGTTTTCCCAGTTTCCAAGCACCGTGGCAACGGACTGCGGATGGTCATCGGCAGAGTTACCCGGCTCATTGTTGGTCTTCATGTGACATGAATATGTCACGCCGCCACACGCCGCAGAGGACGGCCAGTCTTCATATATATGATTCGGCACACACTCAGCGTCAGGCAAAAGGTTCTCGCCCAAGCCCCAACTGTAACACCACGAAGAAGTGATAAGGCTGTTGCGCCCCTTATCGGTGTCGCTGGCCAGGCCTTTCTTTTGGGCATCGTACCATTGGAACACACGGTAAGAGGAGATGGTACAGTCAAGGATAGCGGGCAGTGAGGCTATCTCCAGGTCCTCCTTGTCGGCGATAAAGCAACGGCTGTAGCCTCTGCCGCTCGCACGGGTGGAGAAAGTTACCATATATCCGCGCTTGAGTTTGAAACTCCGTATCTTATTATTCAACTTTTCTTCTGTGAGGGTATTCATATAACCGCCACTGTTTTCAAGGCCGAAATCATTAACGGATGTACCACCAAAGTTCTTCTCACTGTAAACGGTGAGCGGCTTAATATTGCTTGCGTAAGGCATGATGATGGCACCCTGGGCGTACATCTTCACCTGACAGTTGCTCCCATTGACAGCAGTCGCGCCATTTATCTTTATATATGAACGGAGCCAGTTGCTGATGACCTTACTCGGACGTACATTCTTAAATATTACAACCGCATGGTCGGTATTGGTTATATTAATACTCCCGTCTGATGTAAACGGAGTATCTGAAGTGATTACATAGTCAACATTTTCAGTCAATGTCACTGCCGTCTTAACCTGACCGACAGTGGTTATGGTATTAGCAGCCCATGTCATCATAGAGACAACCAACGCCAATCCAAGGCTTAATAATCGTTTCATTCTTTTCATAGTCTGGTATTTATTGCTTATACTATGTTAAATTACTTGGCTATTCTGACGGCCTTGCGGTCTTTAATATAAATGCCTGCAGGAAGACTATTGAAAGAATTGCCGACATACTGACCGCTAAGATTGTAAATAGCATCAGAAGAATAAGCGGGACTCTGCTCTGAAATGGCAGGAGTGCCTGTCAATTCGTCCATTGTCAGAGGTCCGAAATAATAGAGACGGAAATTATCAAACAACGTCCAGTAGTTGGAATCGCTATTTGCACCACGCAAATATATGGTTATGTCGCCATCATCCGGTATGTATGATACGACTTCATTGTCATACAATCCTTTGACGAAATATGCCGCGGCACCTTCCATTGTGTTAGGGATATAGCTTCCGTCGCTCATTACCTTGTCTCCGCTATTCAACTTTACAGAACTACAGTCTTCCATGATATTCTTGACATACGCCTTGCCGTATTTTGAATTATTCAACCACAGCATAACTGAAACATCATTCTTTCCGGACTTATAGTTATTATACACATCCGTAGATGAACCGGGACGCTGGAACGCCTGAACATTGAGACGATATGTTCCCTTTGGCATTGCTTTCAATATCTGTGTTGCACTGACAAGTTTCTGATAGAACTCAACCTCGCCATAGTTATATGTTGCTCCGGCTGTCATCGTCCAACCGTCTTTGCTTGTAGCGAAATCAGGATTAACTATAAGTGACGTAAGATCAAACGGAGCATCCATATCCGCTGCCATTACCTGCTTTAGAAAATCCTTGCCGGCATTCAGTATATCATCAGCGTATGCCTGTATCTCCGCAGGAACGGTAGAGGCGTTGCACTTTGCAGTGAGGTCTGCCAAAGTATTGGCAAGGGCATTGTCAGCACCCGCTGTCAGCTCGATATGAGGAGTAGCGGCAAGTTTTTCAACAATAGCTTTATTCTTGGCAAAAGCGTCACGTGCTGCTATGCTGCCGGCATTCTCCATGTCTGCCGCCTGTGAAGCAGTCAGGAATACCCACCGTTGCTGTTGCCTGTTGTTGGCAAGGCTCACAGTCTGCACTGTTACAGAGCCGGCATTATATGCCGCCATACAATCAGAGGTGTTATTGTGTATAACCCAATAGCCTCGCTGTGGAGTTACAATTCCACCACTTTCTGTTGTAATATCTATACGTGAGCGCATAAGACGGAAGTTCTCTGCTGCGGTTGCTGTTGTACGTTCTACGGTCTTGACACCATCAACACCGGAAGCGGCATACGTCATATAATATCCGGTAGCAGCATTACGCAACTGATAGTACTGATTATCAGGTGTGAATGTCACATACCATGCCGCAGCATCATTGTTAGCGGCTTCTTCGGCCGTCATGGTCTGCCATCTGAGGTTATGTGACGCATCCTCTACAAGGAAAGAACTATACAACCCGTATGTCGGACTCTCGTTCTTGATATAATATTTAACATCATCCTCTTGGTCGAAAGCGTAATATGGCAGACCAAGCGAATGACTGTAGGTAGGTGGCAAACCGTCTTCACACACAGCCTGCGCAATAAGGCTGTTGCCTATATAAAGGAGTTGCGTGCCGTTGTCCTCATGAGCACCGTTTATACCATACGGCCAGAGATGTGTACCATCACCGTTAAGTACAGCGGCAGCATTATTATCCAAAAAGCGGACTACATCGGTAGCACGGTCACCAAGCCACTGTCCGGTACCGGAGCCGGAGCGCAACGGAGAAGAAGCACCATACCAAAGGTCACACGTACCGACACCAATAGCGTGTAGCGCCTCATGCATTATAGTGCCAGTCCTCTGATAGGAGGAGTTGGAACCTACCCTGATCCAACCACCATAGGAACAGTCGGCAGTTGGCACGCCACTATTATAATGAACACTGAGAGTGAGGTCAGAAATACTTGTAAGGCTATTCCAATAGTCTACACACTCTTTTGTAGCGTTACTGATGCGGTTGTTCTCCGCATCATTGCCGGCATCATCATAATTCCAGGCAATACGTCCTTGTGGCAAGGTAACAATCTTCACGACATTACCATAGCCAATAGAACCATCAGAAGCTTTGGCGTATGCACGAGCATAATACTTCGTGGCAGGCTGCATATTCTTCATCCAATAGATGAGACCGTTGCTTGACAATGTAACCTTTGATATGTTATCATCAACCGTGGGTTCTTTGGTATCAGCACTCCAACAGAAACCACGCTCTACAATTGTGGAGCCGTTGGCAACAAATGTAGCACGTCCGAATGCCATTGTCGAACCTCTGGCGAAACGTGTATCAGTTGTAACAGTTGGTGCCTGCGCCATCGCCTGCAATGAAACAAGAGCGAAAAGCGAAATTATCAACTTCTTCATTGTTATACAGTTTTGTAGTTATTTTTACCGATTGTTAAGGTCTTGCCTTATAGATAAGTATGTCATTGCCCGTAACAACTTTCAGGCTATTGCCGCTGTCAGAAGCATAGCGTGAAGAAACCTTTTGTCCGGACACATTATATATATTATACTGAACATCCGTACCGGACATTCCGCCAACAGAGGTCACAGAGGTTGGGATATCACCATTCATGACTGCCTTTACTTGCTCGGCTGTCAGAGCGACATTGTAAATTTGTAAATCGTCTATAGTGGCTTTGAGTAACGGATCTGCGGGAAATTGGCTGCGTCCGATATAGTTACGTACCGGCTTAAAGTCGGCAGGACGAATTGTTATGTCTGAAGTTGAAGCAACAGACTCTCCGTCAACGTATAGAGTAACATTTTCTTCTGACAGAGTAACAGTAAAGTGGTGCCATCCTTCAGATGGTTTAGAAGCGGAGAGTATTTGCTCATCGCCTCCATTCTTCAATACCACTCTCATCTCCGTACCGTTATCAGGAGTGAGGAAGAAATATTGCTCCGTACCGTTACCAAAGTCAAAAATACGTTGCCATGTATCTTTTCCATTAACATTGGCCCACAGGCTTATCGTCATAGTCTTCTGATGTGCCAAGGCTGGAGGTAGCATAAGGTATGCTTGTCCGGAAAGAGCAACGGCTGACATTCCACTCTTCTTGTTATTAGCATCAAAAGTCAAAGTCCCCTCCACTGCAGCATCATTGATATTTTCCGTTGCATCTTCTATAGACATTGTAGTCTCTGCAACATCTGCGTCGAATGTGTAATGTGCTATCAACGCAGGTGCAGCATCATAGCCACCATAACAAGCTGCAACAGTCTCGGAAGCATTGGACTGATTGCGGCTTTTATCAACAGATTTCAGTTTATAGACATATTCAATACCTGGCTCTGCACTGTTATCTATAAACGTGGTGCCTGACACAAGGCGGCCTATAACATCCCATGACTGCGGCAGTGCCGGGTCAGCTGTCGCTGCGGCACGCAATACAACATATCCGGCAAGGTCTGTCTCACTATTGGCAGTCCACTCCAATTGTACTGAAGCGGAAAGAGCGGTAGCCTTCAATCCCTTAGGAGCGGCAGGAGCACTCTGTTCCAGTTTGGCATTGGTAGGCATGAAGCGCCACTGCTGGTTTGCTTCGCCGGTGAACGCAGCCTGCTGCAAATAGGCGTTCTTGAATTTTGAAGCATTACGTATCTCAAGATACAATCCACTATGGCGGGAACGTATATACCAATTGCCATTTCCGGCATATTCGGCAAACCACTGCTCATTGGCTCCGATACCGCCGGCAATACCTATTATCTCACCACCTTCTGATGTGCTCCAGTTTTTTACGTCCATAACCTGTTTCTCGTCTCTAACATTACGCAGGACAAAATAGCTGTAGTCACCACCTATTGTAGGAGCAACCGGATCTACAATCCAGCGCTGATGTGTAGCAGACGAAGAGGAGCTGTAAGCCATCTGTGTAATATTCAGATCACCACGTGCTCCATTGTAAAAACCGAGGCACATGTTTGAGTTTACATTCATTATAACGAAAGTGCCGCCGACAATAGGTTCCAGCGGAACATCCTCACCACTATGTATATTTATAATACGCTCGGCATTGGTCTGCCCTACCTGATATCCCATACCACCGGGAACAGTCATGGTATAGTTATACACAGGACCGTAGCCATCATAGAATACCGGTCTATCTGTGGCTACAAAGTCGTAAGATGAGGTGTTAGCCTGTCGCTCGGAGGAACCGATGAAAGCGTCTGTTCTGCCATCATTGCGCTTATAGACAGTAGCGGCAGTCCATGCGGCACGGTTTTCCGCATATCCTATTTCCTTACCGTAATATGCGGCTTTACAATACTCGCCACGCGCAGCACCGTCCCAGCCCCACCATATACCGGCTTGTAAACCATAATGCACTCCAATGAAAGCTTCACCTACATTATGCAGTTCATCGGCCGTAGCATAGTTACCATCAGAGCGTACCCTCTTCCAGAATGAGGCGTAAGTATCAAAAGAACCTGCCAGCTGATGGGTGTTACCTTCCGTAACGTATGGTTTCATGAAATTATACCATGTCAAAGCCTTGTCGCAGTTGAGCGTATTACCTGCCGAGATACGGATACCGGCCAACTCTTCGTCTTCACTAATCAACTGGGCAATAGAGCGGAAATGCGACATTGTGCCTTCTCCCCACTCGGTATAGTCCGGCTCATTAAACGGAGAAACGCTAAGCACGTTAAACCCTTTGGATCTAATGTACTTAATACTTGCCTTTATAACCCTATACCACTCTTTGGGCTTACCGTAATAATTAGTTTTATTGAGTACCTCATGGTCACAGTTCAGTGCAACATTCCTGACACCACTTATCATGATATGGTTCAGGCGTGACTGTAATGCGGCTTGTTGAGCTGCAGAAAGATTGCCGTCAGCATCAACAAGATCACTGGGCTGGAATGACACCCTACCCGTATTCATAACATCAACACCTATGAAATTGGTACCACGCGTGACATTATCCTCGCTGTCCCACGCCGTATCCATACCCCATTGTATCGGTGCCTCCGGGATATTGGAACCGCTGATGTCGGCATTAGCATTAAACACGACCGGCGTAGCGTTACTAACGCCTCCACGAAGCATCATAGAGGCATTGGGGGTACGCTCGGCATACAAAAAACTCCCTCCGTTCTCCCCTAATAAAGGGAGAGCGAAGAGAGTTGATATCAATAAGATTTGTTTCTTCATAGTTTGTCGTTGTTAATATCCTAATCCTCCTATCTGTCCATTCCACTTCAGGAACCAGTTATTACGATCTTCCAGTTTTGATTTCAGTACAGAATTAAGGGTTCCGTCACGCCTTGCAATTTTATCTGCAAGATAAGAATTGTCATTGCGACGCATTGCTACACGCATAAGGTCATAAAAGCGGAAGCCCTCAAAAGCGAGTTCCAAAGCCTGCTCATCAACAAGCATTTCCTCAACCTTACGTTGTTGCCATTTTATAAGTTCCTCACCGGTAAGATTCGGATTGTTTGGCATTCTTTCCACCTTAGTGTCACCATTCCAATCATAATCGCCACTGCCTCTTGAGTGGATACCCATAGTATTAGAACCGGAAAAAGCATTGTGTGCCTCATACACCATATAACGAGCGCTTGGGAACGGGAACTGCGCCAGCAACATCTGCGCTTCATCTTCTGAGTAGTGAGGCGCTATGCTGTCTGTTACAATATTTTTATTGACACCGGTTCTTAAGAGATGATAAGCATAATGCGGATAACCGGCGCTGTTCAATGCCTCGGCAAGACGTAAATATACAAGTCCGCGACGATAGATATGAACATTTCTCGTATAGAACTTATACATTGATTGCCTTGTATATTTATTATTATTATCATCTACAGCATTCTCTGAAGTTCTCCAAAACGCAGCCAGACGCAGGTCACCGGATAATGATTTCTCCGCCATATTCTTAGGAGCTATAACATACTTACCATTGGAACTGTCATAGTATGTATAATCCTGATTGGCCGATAGAGTCTGCATTGCTTCTGAAGGCATAAGCGCTCTTTTATAATCGTTATCAGAGGAAGTGCTCATAAGCTCACGCAACTGACTGTAATATCCCTCAGATGGTATAGAGTCCATCGGAATAATATTGATAATCTCTTCCTGAGGCATATAGTACTCTCTCATTGACCATAGATAAAATCCATAGTTGAACCACTCGTCATCCATCCAATATGATCTGTTGGTACTAATAGCATAAGAACTGTTTACGCCATTGCGTTTGTCTATATAACCGTAATAATATTGCGCTGCCTCAAGATAACGGCCACTCCACAGGCAGAGGTCACCAAGTACCAAACGCATAGGGAAGAAGAACAATGGAGAGTTAATGCCTTTGACATCCCCATAATTAGGATATTCCTGATCAACGAGAGCCGTGAGGCCGTCTTCATCAAGGAAATACTCGCATACGCCCTGAATATCTTTCATAGGAAACTGCTGTTCCGCCTGTTCCTTCGTGAGAAGCGGCTCTGTAACGAACGGTACCTGACCGTATGTCGTTACAAGTTGCAGATATACCCACGCACGGATAGCCTTGACTGCAGCATACTCCTTCTTGAAGATATTCTCATTACGGTTGTTTCTCATAGCCGTATCAGCATGAGCGATAAAATAGTTACAATTGTTAATAACTGCATAATAGTCGCGCGGCACATTGTACATATTATCATCGCCAATATTGAATTCTGCCACGTCACGCAAGTCCGAGGCGGTAGATTGAGTAACTGACATAAGGTCACCACGCACCTCTCCAAGGAGTATGGTACGGTCTCCAATAGCCTGCAACTTGTTTAATATGCCTATAACAGAATAAAGGGTATCCGTAGCGTTGTTGAGATGATTGCTGTTGGCATCTATAACGTATGTTGAGTCCTCGTCGAAGAAGTCAGAGCATGAAGTGAATGACAACATTCCACAGATAGCGGCTACTATTATAAAACGTATTTTTTTCATTGTCGTATTTTTTTGTTGTTTGTTATCTTCTACCTGTCTTACAGATTAACCTTTACACCTGCAATGATACTGCGGCTTTGGCCGAGACAACCGGTGTCCACACCCTGTCCTATAACGGAGTGGGTACTTGAGAACTCCGGATCAGTACCAAGATACTTAGTAATGGTAAAGAGATTGTTTCCCTGTATCCAGAACTCCAATCCCTGCAGGAATGTAGAGTTCATAGGTAGTTTATAACTCAATGTAACACTCTTGAGACGAAGGAAAGAACCGTCCTCTATCCAACGATCGCTGAAACGGGCATTGCCCATAGGATCGTCAAATGAGGCTTTCGGTACGTTGGTGATTTGCCCTTCAGCCATCCAACGCTGTGTCATGGCCATAGTCTGGTTCATGAAACGGCTGCCACTCTCCAACTGCTGACGCATATAGTTGAAGACATCGTTGCCCACAACATAGTTAAAATTCATGTCAAGCTTGAAACGCTTATAAGTAAACGTTGTAAAGATATTACCGTAAATATCCGGATTAGGATCACCGATAACAGTCATATCCTGCTCATTAATCTCGTTGTTGCCATCCATATCCTGGAAGATAACATCACCAGCACCAAATTTATTGTGAGTAACGCCATTGGCATCAAGCACGTAAAGGCCAACCTTGTCTGCCTGTTCGGTAGTTGAAAAAATGCCCAAAGTTCGATAACCATAGAACAGATTGGCAGCAGAACCAACACGGGTAATGATATTGGCACCATAGTATTTGGACATTATGGTGGCATTATCGTTAGGCAATTCCTTAATTTTGTTACTATAGTGTCCTACACTTGCACCAAGTGTCCATGTGAAGTCTTTCTGCGCTATAACCTTTCCGCTAAGGGTAAAGTCACAACCGGTATTCTGCATCTTGCCGGAGTTGGCCCAGTTATATTCCAATCCGGAAAGGAAACCAAGTGGCTGCAGAGAAAGAAGGTCAGATGTAACACTGCTGAAATAATTGAAGCCAAGAGAGATACGGTTATTAAGCAACATAGCCTCAAGGCCTACATTGAAACGCTTGGTAGTCTCCCACTTTATTTGTGTATTACCGATACCGGTAAATGATAGCCCGGAAACAGCATTAAGATAAAGTGATGATGCGAAATAACTACGTGCGGCGTTGATGTCTATATCATCATTACCGCTGACATCATATCCGGCCGTAACCTTGAGATAGTCTATCACGTTGACATTGGCCATCCAAGGCTCGTTGGTTACGACCCACGCTGCCTGCACAGAGGGGAATATGCCCCATTGTGTACCGAATGCCTTCACGCCGCCATCGGCATCCTTACCGAAACGTGAAGAACCTGTGGCTGTAAGGTTTACCTGTGCGAAATAACGGCCAAGATAGTTATAGTTACCTTGAACGTACCAGTCGAGTGTGCGCCATGAACGCTCGTATCCCTTGCCCTGTGCGTTCATAAGACCCGCACTCATAAACGGAGTCTTGTCGCTACCGGTATTATAACCTAACTGTGTACTGTTTGTGAACGACTCGAAGTTGAGACGCGCACCACCAAACACCGCTACATCATGAGCGTCATAACGGTTGTCCCATGACAGGCGGGTATCACTCTGAACTGAATTTTGCTTTGAAGCCAAAGAACTCACCTCATTGTCACGTGAACCGGAAACACTTGTCACATAATATGAGGGCAGACCCTTGATAGGAAGATAATACTTCTCATTAGTGTTTACCAGGGTATAACTGAAATGTTCGCTCAGTGTCAGATTTGGTCTGAAACTGTACTTTGGCGTAACTGTAATGTTAAGCAAAGAATTCTCAAAACGGTTTTTATTCTCCGCATCAGCAAACTCGTTCAAAGCAGCAGGGTTACCGAGACGGTAATTATAGTCATGCTTATTGGCAAGTGCCTCATCAAGATAAGACTCCTGCGTAGTATCGAATGTTGACTCACTCAATATTCCATTACCGTAAGAATATGGGCTAAGGAAGGGAGCCTTTACATAGGCAAGGAAAGATGGTGCAGTCGGCGTGCCTTCATCATACCCACTCGGAGCACCGTCGTCTCTGGTGTTACGTGTGGTATTAGTGAAAGAAGCGTCAAAACGCACATCAAATCTGTTCGTCAAAGTAATATCGGTATTGAAACGTACATTCAAACGATCCATATCGTTATACTTCATAGTACTCTGATGAGAGATATAGCCTACAGAGAGATTATACTGAGCAATCTCATCGCCACCCTCCACATTAATACCATAGTTTTGGGTCATAGCTGTACGGTACACCAAATCTTTCCAATCGGTATTGTTATGATACTGTTTATAGTAATAATAGTCAGGATCATTGTTCAGGAACTTAAATGATGTGATATTGGTTCCCGTGCCTTTTAACAGTTCCGAAGCATAACCGCGATACTGTTCCGCACCCATCATACTGTAATATTTAGGCTCAAAGACAACACCGGCAGAGAGACTGGCAGTAATGCGCGTTGCCATACTCTGGCTGCGACGTGTAGAGATTTGTATCACGCCATTCGCACCACGGGCACCATATAATGCGGTACCATTGCGCAATATCTTAACCTCGGCAATGTCGGCAGGATTGATGGAAGTAAGAATATCATTGTACAATCCACTGTGCAGCATAGCATTATCATACTGCTGCTCCAATATCACCCCATCAACGACAACAAGCGGCTGCGCATTGACATTGATGGAATTTATACCTTGAATAAACATATTGGCACCTACACCAGGCTGGCCGTTACGGGTTGTAGTATAGGCGTATGCACCCATCTGCTTCTGTATATCCTCCTTGATATTCGCCACACTACTATAATGGAAATCTGTTGCTATCTTATCTTCCATCACATCCGTAGCCTCAGTATAATCTCCGGTGAAAGCCACAGAATAGAGTCGTGCATCTTTCTGTTGCTCACCATTACCGAGCCCTATCACTACAGCGTTGTAATCTACAGCCGAGATATAAAGCGCGGAAGAGAACGTGGGAGCATTGACAGAGTATTCGCCATTATCGTTTGTCAAGGCACTATATCCATCCACTCCGGAAGCCTTCACAATGGCACCAGCAACGGGATTACCCGTAATAGCATCGACAACACGTCCCTTTACAGTGCGTGTTTCATATTTCTTTATCTGCTGCTTGGCGACCTTACGGGGAGCATCGTCCTCGTTGTCCATCTCATCCTGGGCAGATACATACACCGGGAACGCCATGAGCAACGCTAATCCGGTCAATATATGTCGTTTCATATAATATAATGTTTTTTGATTATGGGATTAATACAGGAGACAAGCCGGACAGTCAGCACCGTATCTAAACTTCAGACAACCGCCGTAAACTTCCGAATCCGTATATCCAGCCTTTGTTTATTCCTCCTCAACAGGTTTGAAAACGATACAGTCTATTCTGATTGTTTTTGTGTACAAACCATTGTTAACCTGTGTATTGCTTGCACGTCCATCTATAAGCATTTTCACTTGTGCCTCAGTGTTGTAAGAACATGTAGGGAATGTGAATGTACCTATATAGACAGAGTCTACACTGACACCGTCCTTGGGCTGCACATTATTAATATAGCAGTTTGTTGTATTTGGACTGTTAGGCTTACTCTTGTCTGACAAACTTTTATATACCGGATATTTTGTAGAGAACTCTCCGGTGTTCAGCATATAATAAGCATTACCATCCGGGCCATTGCACTGCAAAGAGACACGTATCAATGTCGGAAGACGCTCAGCCTCTACAGCAAGAGTATCGCCGGCCTCAGCAGGTGCAAAAACAATATACACTTTATACGGAACATTTGATAATACATCGCGTATATCAAGCAAAGCATTAGTGATATTGGATGTTGATGAAGGAGAGATTTCCAAATAGCCGTTACCAGACACCTTGTTATAGAACTTATTGTCAGAACTTACATTGCCATATTTTGCCGGCATTGTATTACCCTGCCTGTTGCTGGCAGAACGTATATTCAGCGAATCAAGAGTATTACGGCTCTCACCCTCCATAACTATATCATAAAGGAATGTATTCTCACGCTTTATGTTCCAGTTGTCCGACTTCTTTAGCTGTCCGTTACTGAGATTTATAGTCGTCGTATTAGCGAATATGCCATTAGCGTCAAAAGGTTTCATATAAGTATAAATCCGCTTGTTATACGAACCATAGTAGTATTGACGAAATTCATACGGCACTACCATTGTGGAAACAACAGAGTCCAACGCCGCATTCTGCGAAAGAATGCCACGGTTCTCGTTGGCACTGAAGAAAGCGCCACGAAGAATATTCATACGTGGGTAAATATACTCAAAAGAATCTTTCTCGGATATCTGAGCGTCATATACGAAGTACTGTCTGTTACGCTCAAGCAACTTGTCCCATTCAGAATTGGTCGGAGCCAGAAACACATAAGAACTGTCCTCGTTATTAATCTCTGCATACAATTTATCGTAATCCTCAAGCATACTGTTCTGCGTCCATGTTACAGAGTCAAGATAGTGTACGTTACCATCTATGATTTCTCCCGGAACACTAAGCGCAGCCATGAACTTCTCCACATTATATTTATAGATAAAGTTCTTCACGCTGTCAAGTTCTGCATCCTTATCCAAATACTCAAAGATGTTCGGATTATACGTTGTGCGTCCGTCAATAGAAAAGAGCACACCGTTCCCCGCCTGAACATTAGTTCTGGTATATGCCACATTGCCGAAAGAAGAAGAAGAGAAATCCAACTTCTTTCCGTTCATCATGGTAATGGCACTGTCCGGAGCCACAGGTGACATAGAATAGTTATACAGAGCGATATGATTTTGCAGGAATTCCTTTATAACAAGGTTTTTCTCGTCTTTCCTGCCTTTCGCCAATTCCTCATTATATTGTGCGATAACCGCATCCCTGTCAGCCTCGGTAAATTTGTCGTTCGTGGGAGCAAAGACCGTAAACACCTGACTGCTACTGAGAGTGGCATCATATCCTGTTGCTTTCAACACTTCAGCAAAATTGGTAAGCGTGGGATCCTGCTCTATAGCCTGCATCAGCGTACCGGCACCGTATGTCTTCTCAGCATAGTGATCATCCCACGTATCGGTACAAGCTGTAACGGCACCGAAGAGCATTACTGTTACTGCTATTTTTATTTTATTTGTCATGGTTATATCGTATATTTTGTCGTTGTTTGGTTGTTCTGCCGTATGTTTGGCAATTTAGCCTTACATTATCCTACAGGTCATCTTCCGCCTGGTCACCATCGGTAACACCGTAGACACTCTTTGGCACAAGTTCAAGATAGTCAAGCATTGCCTCCTTATCTTTGGCACGATACGTTGACACGTTACGGATACGCAACTTGTGACTTTCACCCGGCTTGATATGTACCGTACAAAGCACCTTGCGCACTGTTGACGGCTGCTTGGCAAAGCGTTCACCCGTATTGATATTATTGTTAGCATCGTGGAAGATAGAATACGGGCCTCTGTAATAGCCTTTATTCTTCAATATCTTGAAGTCCTCGGCACGTCTCTCGTCATTATCTCTGATATTAAGATAATCCGGGAATCCCGTTGTACCATAGATAGCGGTAGAGTTTATACGCTGGTCCATATTCAGTGGAATACCTTGCGCCTTACCATCAAAATAGATTTGGAAGATACCACGTGATGCACCCTGACTGGCATCCATAGGAGCGAAACCAAGACGTATCTGCCAGTCACTCTCAAACGGAACAGGAGGAATCTCAAACGTAAGGTCAAAGATACCGTTGGCAATCATCTCGTCACCATGCATAGAGTAATAGTTGGAACGTGGACGACGGTAAATGAAGTGACCGCCACTATTGTTGTCGTTAAACTCTACATTCTTCAAATATCCTTTCGGGAAGAAATAGTTCTTGCCATACTTGTAGGTATCATCATAAATATCCTGATTGTCATACTTCGTATAGTCTCCGTTCATACGGATATTGTTTGACATAATCTCCGGGAAGATTGTAGAGAAGTCCATACGTATACGTGTATTCTGCACAATGTTCTTCACATCATCATCATATTTCAAGATATCATCAATATAGAAGTACACGCCATTGATACCATCATTGATATAATCACCATCTACTGAAGGTAGCACATGCACACCTTGTATATAGTTATCGTTATCATCCACACGACGATTGATATACCTGTCACCCAGGACATCACCTCTTCCACCCCACTTTGCAACATTAAGGCGCTCTACCTTTATCATAGAATACGGCAACATGGTAGTGTACCAGTCGGTTGTATTTGCTATTGACTTATCCACACCCACATCATCACGCACGGTCAGATAGTTATATCCCTGCACGTTACGATCCAGCAAATGGTATGCCATAAAACGGTAAAGCGGGTTAATAGGATCTGACAGATGGCCGAAATCATGCTCCGGTTTATTTACATCCTCCGGATACTCACGGTCATATATCTCGCAGGCAAGCATGTACAACTGCTGCAACGTCTCTACACCGTATTTGGCTTTGAGGATGTCATTGGTAACCACAAAGGCAGTGAAACCATACAGTTTCTGATCCGGAGGGCAAGCCACCTCGTGAATGTTGCCACCGGTGATATACTGTATCTTATCTTCATATTGCTTCGGGTCATAATCATTATCCTTATAAGCCTCAAGTATCTCGTCCAACTTTGTAGCTTTCAGAGCTTGCACAAAGAGACTGATGTTTGGATTACTCTCAAGCAGCGATGGTACAGAAGAAGTAGAATTCTCTATCACTGCACTTATCGGCTGCATGATACCATTCTCCACAGAGTCATCCTGATGCTCGAAGTACACAATGGAGTTGTTATTTACCACAACCACAGCATTGCCGTTTTCATCCGTCTGATGTGAAATCTGCAGATTACGGCGCATCATGTTCTGTGTCGGCAACACACTGGTACTCGTCTCACCACCCATCTCCGATGTAGAATACATAACGTTCACAAGATGCGTACGTGCGATTGTGTCACAGTCCTCTAATGTAAGAGTCTCCATACTCTTGCCAACCTTTTCAAGATAAGCGTTGATGGCATTATTATCCGGTACAAAACAGGTATAGTGTCCGTATGCAGACAACAGATCCATCAATCCCGCACGCTCCACGATGTCCGCAAATTGGCTGTACTGTGCGTTATCGGAAAGATACTGGCTCATCATCTGTCCCTTGAAGCTATAGAAATTAGCCTCGTCCGGATCGTCATTACAAGACTGCAATGTTGGTGCTATAAAGGCTACAAGCCCCAGCAATAGCAATATGTTAAATGAAATCTTTTTCATATCTGATATTTGGTTATTTTATAAAGCATTAATTAACCTCATAACTGCTGTTCTCTCCGGAACCGAAAGCAGGATTTTGCTTCAGATTCGGATTAGCCTTTAGTTCATAGAGATTGTAAGGCCAATAGATAGCGTCCATCTTCTGCATTTTACTATCTATAACAGACCTTATATCTATACTCTTGTTTGCTACATGAGTACGCAAATAGTCAGTATTGCCGTCACGCTGTGAGCGGCGCACAAGGTCAAAGAAACGCTTGCCCTCAAACATCAATTCTCTGTGGCGTTCCTCATAAACGAGGTCTGTTATAGCCAACTTGGTAGCATAATCCGTTCTCACCAATGTGTCTTTCGGCTCCGCCTGCATCAGCGAACGCTTGTTCACGGCATTGACAATATCAAACGCCCTGTCTCTGTACGCTATATCCTCCTCAGAGAGTCCCTCTGTATTGTCAGACATCAGCTGCGTCAACGCCTCAGCTTTCAACAGCATCACATCGCTGATACGGTATATAATCCAATTGGCCTTGTTACGTGAATCCTGATTACTGCCATGGACAGGATACTGTGCCGGATAGCCCAATGTCTTATAGGCATCGGCTTTACCTTCTATCATAAACGTTGTTCCCGCACATGTCATTTTGTTTATATAAGCGCCGTTTATATTCATGTTTTCATACGCTCTGGCATCAAGTCCTTTATTAGAAGCGGAAAACACCTGATAGAGTCCGTCCGGCTGGTCATTGCCAACGAATGTGGTAAATGTCACCCATGGAGAGCGTCCCACACCTCCATAGAAATCACCTGCAGGGCCGTTTGACGCACTGTTCTCGCTATTTTTTACGAAAGCTATCTCAAAGATACTCTCATGTAGTGACGGTCCGCCTGAGAATATAGAACTAAACGCATTGCCATAATAATTAGAGCTGCCGCTGTACTGGTCATGAAGCAACGGATAGCCGTTAGTCCTTCTGAAATATGATTCCGGGAAGTTCCAGTCCTTCTTAAACTGTTCTTTCCTTCTGTCAATGACCATATCGGCATATTCTATACACTTATTGTAATCCTTTTTCCAAAGATACATCTCACTGAGCATAGCCCATACCGTAGGACGTGTAATACGGAAATAGTCATAGAATGAGACAAACGCATCATCCGCCGCAAGCGAGTTCTTCAATATTATCTGCCCCTTCACACTCTCAAGTGATGCTATCAGCTTGTCAAGAATTTCCTCAAACGGCGTTGCAGGCAAAGCCAGATCCTGATTATCATCAAGATAAGCCGTCTCATAATACGGCACATCCCTGAATGCACGTATCAGATAGAAGTAGCAGAGTGAGCGTATTGCCGTCACCTCGGCTATATCCGCCGCCAACTGGCTCTGCGTGTATGACGGATCCTTTGCAGCCACGCCCGGCGCATACTCCATTACGGTATTGCAATCGTTGATTATTTTATAGAAAACAGTCCAGTCCGTATATGCATTGTTGGCCATGATGTTTTCTTTCAACAGACGCTCCAGATTAACATCCTTATTAATAGGTCCGTTGTTTATAACATTCTCCGAACGGTACTCTCCCCATATCATAGCGCGGCTCAGGAACGCCCCGGATGCCATATTGGAATAACATCCTATAATAATGCTCCTCACATCATTGGCATCATTCCAAAACTGCTCCAAGGTAATGACGTTCTGAGGCTCCACCTCAAGGAAGTCGCCGCAGCCTGACAGCAAACCTGCCCCCATAGGAATGAAAGCTGCCGCCATTGCTATATGTTTTACCTTCTTTATCATAAATTTGTGATTTTGTCGTTTTGTAATTTTGTTGTTCCGTTTCCAACTATATTAGAAATCAACCGTCATACCAAATGTATAAGACTTAGCCCTCGGAGTCTGTCCGTAGTCAATAGCCGGTGATGTACCGCCGGCACTGATATCCGGATCCACACCGGTATACTTCGTTATGATAATCGGGTTATTGGCGCTGACATAGAAATTGACCCTGTTCAGCCCTATCCATTTCAGATATTTCTTCTTCAGCGAATAAGAGAGCTGTGCGTATGTCATACGCAGATAGTCACCGTCTTCAACAAATCGGTCACTAATCAGAGTATTGTAGTTGGTATCCGCACCATACATAGCGCGTGGAATGGATGTAATGTCACCCTCCTTACGCCAACGGTAGTTCACGGCCTGACTCTGATTGTCGTTGTTTATCATTGCCTCAGCCGAAAGACGCGCACGGTTGATAATCTTAAAGCCAAGACGATAAGAGAACTGTGTACTCAGACGCCAGTCACCGTATGTAAATGCAAATCCGAAACCACCAACCAGCTTAGGTAATGATGAACCGAGATATACAATATCAAGCGCATTTATCTGACCATCGTTGTTGACATCTTCATATATGGCATCACCACCGGAGAATCTATATCCGGCACCACTGTTCACACCTGTACCGTCATTAGAGTAACCGAACATCATGCGTATAGGGTCTCCATTGTCGTCACGTATTATCCTGCCGTCAGCAGTCAGAGCGACAGGAGCGGTCTTGCCTGATGCGATAAACGCCATCTGATCCTCCTGTGTCATATCCTTAAAGGTGTCATACTGATATTGGTACACACCCTTATAGCGGAAACCATAGATAGAGTTATTCGGGTTCATAAGCTGAACACGCTCCATTATCTGGTTATTGGAGAAGTTGAATGTTGTATTCTTGTTTGCGAGCAATGTCTCGTCCATCTCCAGTATGCGGCTCTTGCTGTTAGAGAAGTTGGCGTTTATATCCATTGTAAACTTACCGGACTTCACCAGTTTGTTGGTATTCACATGGAACTCCCAACCGGTATTGCGCATCTTACCGTCGTTGCGATAATCCACAGAAGAATAACCGGTACCTGACGGAATGCGGAAGTTTGGCATAAGAATGTCTGACACCGTCTCGTTATACATCTCAAACGTAATGTTGAACTTATCATTAAAGAAACCAAGGTCAAAGCCAAGGTTATACTTTGTAGACTTCTGCCACTTAAGATTCAACAGTTTCAGGTTCTGCGGTGTCATCGCAGACAAGAGATAATAATTCGTCGTAGCACCGTACTTTGAGGTATAGAGATAATCCTTGTTAGGTGCCATACCTGTGTAAGCCCAGCTTGGACGTATGGAGAACATAGAGAGCCATGAGCGCAACGGCTCCATAAACGGCTCGTCTATAACGTTCCAACGCAAAGACGCTGACGGGAAGTAGCCCCATCTGTTGTCCGGTCCGAACTTTGTTGTACCGTCTGCACGCAATGTCATGTCAAACATATAGCGACTCTTGTAGGCATAGTGCGTGGAGAATGTGAAGAAGAGAGAACGTCCCTCGCTATACCATGAACTCAATCCGCTGTTCAGGCCTCCGGCATAAGCGCTCTCAATACCACCCGACGGCAGTCCCTTTGCACTTGTGCTCTGTCCCGTACCATTGGCTGTAGACAACTCCATACGTCCCATAGCCAACAGCGAATGATCCTTATTCTTGAATGACGGAATGAAAGTAAGGGTATGCTTTGTCGTCAGCGACACATCCTTACGGCTCTCATTGTATGCAGTATTCACGCCGGCAGACCATGATGTTGTCACGAGTTCCTGCGGATAGAACTTGTCCGTATAGCGGTTTGATATACGCATATACACCTGTCCCTTCCATGTCAGACGATGATGATCCTCATCCAAACCGAGCAACTCATAGTTGAGCACCAGCTCAGGGTTAAGGTCGTATGTGGTAAGCACGTTCTTAGCGAGATAAGCACTTGCTACAGGGTTCACATACTTTCTCTGGTCATCCTTAAACACCTCACTGCCGATATAGTCACCGCTCTGCATCATGTTATAATATACATGAGTGTCATTACCGTAAATATCCTCCTCATAGATACTCATGTTCGGCATCTTCTTCTGTGCAATAGCCAGCAGATCGTCATGGTTCATGTTATTCTTTGTATATGTCATGGCAAAGTTGGTCTGCACCCTTATTCGCTCACTGACATTATAGTCCAGATTCACACGTGTAGAGAAACGATTCAGTTTCTGTGCTATAACAGAACCGGTCTCATGGTCAAAACCGCCTGATATACGGAACAGAGCCTTCTCACCACCACCCGAAATGGTTATATAGTGGTTCTGCAAGAAGCCCCACTGTGTTACGGCATCTCTCCAGTCTGTATTGTCATCATACTGGTTAGCCTCACGCCAGTTGTTTATACCAAGATAATTTATCTCAGGAACATTGGCACTTGCGGCATCATTCTGCTGCGGGTTGAAATAAGACTCCTTCAGCAGCATGGTGTAGTCGTCACCATTCAACAGGTTCATGCCCTTCGGCTGATACTTACCCGTCAACTTGAATGTATATGTCAGTTTCGGTTTACCTCTTGAACCACGCTTGGTAACAATCTCTATGACACCGTTGCCACCCTGCGAACCGTAGATAGCAGCTCCGGCACCGTCCTTTATCACATTGATAGACGCAATATCCTCGGTGTTAACGTTAAGCAACTCCGAGAACTTCTCTTCATTGGCTGATGCTATATCAAAGTTGGTCATGTCAAGGTCATCCCTCACGTTACCATCCACCACAATGAGCGGCTGCTCATTTGTCAGTCCGGACAATGAAGAAGAGTTACGCAGTTTCATAGTAGAGCCCGCACCAAGGTTACCGGAGTTGGCTACAATGTCCAGACCGGCGATACGTCCCTGCAGTGCCTCGTCCACAGACGTTATACCCAGTCCCTCGAACTCCTTAGCGTCGATAGACTGTCTTGCGAACGACACCTCTCGCTCCGGTATAGGCAGAGAGTTACCCTGCATACGTTTCTTTGATCTTACCGTCACCTCTTTCAGTGTCGTGGAGGACTCCATCTGCACTTCATAGGTAGTCTTGTCAAACTTAAAAGTCTGCGTCTTCATACCCACAAACGATATGCGCAGTTTGTTCTTTGGATTTTTCACCTTCATGGTGAAGTTACCGTTCATATCGGTAATCGTTGACTCTATGATACGGCCATTAGCATCTATCTCACAGACGGAGGCCCCCATCAACGGTCCGAAGTCATCACTCACCGTACCATGTACGGATGTTATCTGCGCCATAGCGACAACGCTGCACAGAAGCATAGCGAACGTCAGCGTCACAACCCGGCACTGATGACTTATTATATTTATAATATTTGTTTTCATGTCATTTAGGTCTTTGGATTATAATTATCTCCAACTTGTATCCAACTGTGAGTCGCTGAACAGCAGGACACCGTCTATCAGATGCACAACGGCATTGGACGAAGTCTCCAACGTGGCAGCCTCCGAACCCGGAGTACCCTTTATCCAGTACTCACGGCATATCCTGTTATAGAAGCCTCCCTGAGACGCGTCCTTCACAACGTGGCGCACATTGTTCAACTGATCCTTAATAGTATAGCTGTTGTTATCCGCCGTAACAGTGAAAGAGTAGTAGCGCTTGTTCTGTGGGTTAAGCATGGCAGACTCATACTGCTCGTTATTCACAGTCTCACCACCGATACAAACGGCACGGTCCTGAATATGATAACGCACAAACTGATGTATGCGCTCCGCTATCCTCGTCGCCAGTTCGGTATTTTCTTCCTTCATAGCCTCCTCATAATCCTCCCATGTAGGCAGATAGCCATTGTCTATCAATTTCTGCACAGCCTCGTCAGTAGGCACATACACGGTATAGTTATAGTTGTCAAACACGCTGATATTCTTATTGCCACCAGTATTGTTTGCACATTTGAAAGAGCCGTCCGCAACTGTCAACAGGCTATTGTTTGAGGCATCATCCGAAAGCAATGAGAAGAACAGCTTACACTTGCTGCTTTCTTTGGCGCTCTCTTCCCTCAACACCTCATATACTGATTTTGTCGAGGTCTGCAGAATATCTATAAAGTTCTCGGCATCCTCACCTGCGGTGTAATAAGTGACACCGTTACCATTAGACGGTATCATATCGTAAGTATCCTCAGCACCCACCTTGATAGTCTGTCCGTAATCCATCTGGTAGCCGCCTTGGAAATTCATAACACCATTCTCACGGTACGCTTTCATAATGCTTCCCGCCTTGGTGTTATAATACACACGGTTCGATGTTATCCTTTCTTCACCTTTCTGATAGTCATGTACTATGATACTGTTGTCCAACAGGTCATACAAGCGGTTCTTAATGACAGCAGACGTAAGGTTCTTGGACTGCGTCGTAATAGGAGTTACCACACCATTCTCGTCAATGGTACATTTATAAGAAATACCCTTCACCACGTTATTCTCTATATAGAACAAGAAAATGTTCTGCTGCGGCAGACCATAAGAGCAAGGGTCTATATAACGGAATACACGGCCATTATGCCAATCCGTCGCCGGTGTGGAGTTATACGGAAGGATAACGGAGAAACGGGAGTCCATAGCATTCAGATAAGGCGTGAAATCCATAGTATTATCCTGCTCCATACCATTTTGATTAGTGTTTGGATAAACACCGGATATCACCTTATATGATATGAACGTCACGGCGTCACTCTGCTGCAAGGCAGGAGCTATGACAGATCTGTACTTAACAGGCGCAAACACTCTGTCCACGACATATACCACACCATTGCTGCCCATGTAGCACTTCTTCACGTCAGCAGGTGTAATACCCAACGCCGATTGTTTGCCATCGTCAAGCACGGCAGAGAACTTTGAAGGCACGGCCTCTATGAACGATTCAAGCATATTCACGTTGACAAGGCTGGCAAGTGTGGCATACGGCATATTCTCCCATGTACCATACTGTTCCTTGTAACCCTTGCCCTCATTGTTCCACCACTCCGTCAACGCCTCGTTAGTAGGCACAATCAGCGCACCCGCGTCATAGTGCATATCCTTATTGGTGCTGGAATAAATATACTGGTTCCATCCCGGATCAAACAGCAACACCTCATCTGCACTGAGTGACATATCGCTATTAGGAACCTTCAACAACTCATGATTACCGGAAGAATTGAAATAACGCAGATTATACACAGTATCCTCTGTATTGAACAATCCTTGGTACTCCCTCAGACTACTGCCGGTAACGGCAACCGGGCAACTCCATCTTTTAAGGAAGCCGGCCCACATACTCGTCTCCGGATCGTCGTTTACGATCTCCGCCATGCTCTGCGTGTTCTCCACCACACCGTCAATGACGTATATATAACCGTTCTTACATGTCTGCTCGGAACTTATCACCTGCTTGCCGTTAATCCATGACTCGGCGGTAGAAGTAGCCTGACCGTTGGTTATCACCCTCAGGTCATCATCGGTAATGCTGTTCTTCGCCATAAAGCCGGGCAGGAAGTGTATCATTGGTGCGGAGGTAGCGTCCTTGAACATACGTACATCACGCCCGTTTTCACGCAATTTTCTCCATGCGTCTTTCTCTTCGTCTGCCAACATATTCACCGGCATATCGGCGACACGATACACCGGAATGGAATCATAAATGGTAACGGCAGTCTCACGGCGCATACATAAGTCCTCCTGCGGCGGATTTCCGCTGACGTTAGACATCAGTTCGAGCAGATAAGCATTGTTAATCATTGAATTGTTAAACAATGCCTTCTTCTGTGTGATTGTAAGCTGCTCATAAGTAATACCCTTCTCTTGAAACCAGCGGTCATAAACATCATCAGGCGTTGCAAAAACCGTTTTAGAACCGGTCTTCGACAACGTCTCGGTGTAGCCGAGGTCATCGATAAGGCGCAGAGTCGTGTTAAACGTCCTCAACGAACCGTCATTCACCGTGATGCCTTCCTGCAGGCGCTCATAAATAGAGTTGCCAAGCCATTCCGGCTGACCTGTCAGGATGTCCTTTTCACAGGACTGCATCAAACCTGCACCAAAGAGGAGTCCACAAGCAGCAACCACATGCACGGAGTTTTTTCGTCCCCATGCCATCAGTGACTTGCTTTCAGTCGCATGTTTTTTACTCATAGTAGGTTAGTGTTTATTTTATTTATAGCTTATTTCTATATTATAGTGTCGCCACGCAAGCGTGACGTGGGATTGTCGTTTTCAAAGGTCAGCGCATAAAAGCGCAATGTGTCGTTACGGTATTAACTCTACCTAATAAGGTTAATCTTCTCTCTGCAACATCTTTCTCTCATCTCCAATTGCTTTCTCTTAGAGAAAACCGGAGTAGATTTCCCATAACGGGAAACCTATTCCGGTATTTATAATTCAATGAAACATTTACTTTATCACAGCCTTTGTTGTAACATTGCCGTTAGCGTCTGTTGTAACAACAATGTTGATGCCGTTCTGCAGAGAGTTCTGCTTAACACCGTCAACAGTGTATATCTCAACAGTCTTGACAGCTGCAGCCGTCTCTACGCTCTCAACAGCATTCCAACCCTGTTCCTCTTCCTGACTGTCAGTACCGAGGTACATGAGTCTGAAGTTATCCATGATAACCCAGTAACCTGACTCATAAGAGGCCTGGCGGATACCTACGCGGAGCTTGCCGTCAGTAACCTTAATGGTAACACCATTGAGATAACGACCCTGATCGAAGTAAGCAACAGAAGCTACCATATCGTTTGGAACATAGTATGTAACATCTTCACCTACATTGAATGAAGTCTCACTACCAAGACCGAGTTGCTCAGAAGAAGCGTCATAGGTATTGGCGAGGTGCTCAATAGACTTGACAACCTCTGTCTCGCCTGACTTAGCGTAAAGCTGGGCAACAGACTCCTCACCTGCGGCGAAAGCGTCATAGTCTTGTCCTGTAGATGTAGCGCGGGCAAACGCATTAACGCTTACCATGTATGTACCGTTAGGAACGGTGATGTCCTGATACATATCAAACTTCTTCTCATAGAACTCAAGAGCGAGAGCGGCTTTCTGTGTATCATTGTTACCAAAGTTGTAGCCTGTGGTATTTTCCCATCCCTCAATAGAGTTCTGACCGTCTTTCTCAAATGAAGGAGCCTGCATCAAACCAGTAAGGTCTACCGGATCTGCGTCAGAGGCATTCTCATAACCTGCAGGCAATGCGAGCTGATAGCGGCAGTCTGCAAGTGTCTCCTGTGCATTCTTGGCGTCAGCATTTGTATAAGACTCCATAGATCCACGGATCTCGTCAATAGTCTCGGCAACCTTTGTCTTAACATCGTCAGCAGCCTCAGACTCTGCAACGTTGTTCTCCAAGTCATCAAGGCTTGTTGCCAAGTTAGCGAAGAGAGCGATAGAAGCGTCAATAGAATCACCGTAAGCGTAGATTGCGCCAAGAGCGGTGTTCATTTCCTTACCATCAGCATCAGCCATAGCCTTCTCACCGTCCTGTGCCAGTTTCTCTGCCTTTGCCTTAACATCTGTTCCGAGTTCACCATTAATCTTCTCACGGATATCAGCGATAGCTGTCTTCAAAGGCTCAGAGAGTAGCTCTGCGTCAAAGCCCTTATAAACGAGTTTGAAGCGTGTGAAGATAGCCCAAGAGTCACCCTCCTGTGTGGTGTTACCCTTCATTCCTATGCGCATCTGGTCACCCTTGTTGGCAACAAGACCGATAGCAGAAATCTTATATGCTCCATGGTCGAACGCAAGACCGGCATCACCCATACCATTCGGGAAGTAATTACCATATTGGTCTACGAATACGTCACTGGCAGTGTAATAATTATCTTCCTCAGGTACAGCATATTCAAATACGCTCATAAGAGGTGTCTTAGCATCGTTCAGATAAACGTAAGCAGGAGCAGGCTCAACATTATCTTTCTTCTCACCTGTAGCAGCATCGAAATAGTATTGCCATGCGGCATCGCCACGTCCGCGACGATAGAAGCCCTGTACTGAAATCTCATAAGCACCAACAGGAGCGCCTTCTACTATCTGATAGATATCGAAGTCGGCATTGTTCCAAGCCTCGGCACACTTGGCACCTGCATTGGCAGCAACGTTACCACCGCTGACAGCCTTAAATGTCCAACCGTCCTTGCCTTTTGAGAAGTCTGTGTTCTGCAGCAACTCTGTCATGTCAGTACCCGGCTGAATAGAGTTCTGGATAGCGTCCTCTGTCATTGTCTTGAGTTTTGCTGTCTCAGCTATCAAGTCATCGGTAGAGAGTTCCTTAGCAGCGATTATCTCGTCAGCGTCAAGGTCGCAATAGTCAGCGAGCGCATCCTTGTCATCACCAACATAGTCAGCGTTAGATGCCACAATCTTTGCTTTAGCGAGCTGCTCCTGATAAGCATTCCATGCCTCTGCATTGGCAGCGATATCATCCTGAGCGACCTGCAGAGCGGCTATCTTCTCAGCTGCCTCCTCGTATGTGCTTACAGTAGCGGCAAGAGCCTCAGCCTTTGCATCGTTGTAAGCCTCTACGCAAGCAATGGTCACCTGCATCTCGTCTGCATCGTAAGAAGGCAGGCTCTTGGTGAAGTCCTCATACCACATCTGGTAAGCCTCGGCAGAAGCTCCGTAATATGTAAGACCAAAATTATCAAAGATAGACCAGTCTGTGCCTACTTTTGTATCTTTTCTCACACCGATCTTGGCAGAACCATTGGAAACGGCAAAGAGCACCTTATTATTATTATAATAGCCGGCGTTGATATAATCAACAGCTGCAGCCATAGAATTAGGAACGATGTAAGCATCAGTACCTGCCTCTACCGTAACAGTACTACCATTTGTTACATCATTCACATTCGGCTGAATGCCTTCAAATATACTTACAATATTAGCACTGACAGAATCTACCGCCACACCATCGGCGTTGAAGTTTGTAGCATAAAGGTATGCGTTCTTCTCTTTTCCGTCAACATAGTTATTATAAGCATCAGCCGCACCACCGGCACGGTAGAAAGCATCTACGGTAAGAGCATAAACGCCATTAGCTAAACCGTCAATCTTTTGCCATGTGTCATACGTCTTATCGTAATGCTCTGCACATGGGCCTGTTGTACCACCGGCAGAGAAAGAAGTGCCTTTCCATCCGGTGAAGTCACCAATCTTATCAAAGGTACCGTTAACAACAAGACTGTTAACCTGAACAGGGTTCTCTACAGTAGCAAGAGTCAGTTTATAATCTATCATAGCCTTATCCAAGGCTTTTGCAGAAGCCTCAAAGTCTGCAACGGTGGCCTCCATGTTAGCATAAACAGCCTCATATTCAGAAAGGTCTGTCATGCCTATAGCATCAGCCTCCACGAGTTTGCTCCACAAGCTCTTTGAGGCAACATAAGCCTCTGCCCCTGCTTTGTAAGCATCATACTCCTCAACAGATACAGCATACCAATCAGAAAGGAATTTCTCGCTATCAGCGGCTCTCAAATACAAGCGAGTATCATCACCAGGGAAACCACCAAGCAAAACACCGTCAAATGCTGTATTGGCAATAGTGAAATGGTTGTTCTCACCCATTGTCATATACCATGAGTTACAATTGGCACCGGAGTTATTGTCAACCCAAATACCGTCAACACCATCCGCGAAAGTCTTGACCCAAGCTTTGATACGAACTTCAGCATAATCGGTAATGGAAATTGTCTGCGGGGTTGTCTCTGTAGCCTCCTCAGTAACAGTCAGCTTCACTTTGTAGCCTTTGGCAGGATTGTAAGAAGCACGGGTATCCCAATCGTTAGCACCGAGGAAGAAACCGTTGCCGACATTGTAGAGGTATTGCTCGGTTACACCGTCAACAACAGGCTCTGCTACAGCAGGAACGGGAGAGACTCTCTCCGTAACGTTCAAAGCCGCCTGTGTAGATGTCACCGCAAACACACCTCCGCAAAGAAGTAATGATTTTAGTTTCATACTGTTAATTAATTTGTTAGTTAATATAATAAGAATTGTTCTCTACGTTAGTATCATCGCTGAAAGTACCTGTGTTATACTGAATGTACCTTTATTTTAATAGTAAGATATGGTTTAGGTTATGGCGGATAACCTGAAC
>CAZRGO010000002.1:0-373142 GCA_964599665.1 uncultured Prevotella sp. | reverse complement strand
CACGTTATGCTATTGTCTGAATTAGAGTTGTTTAGCTTAATTTCGTAGATTTGTGTAAGAAATATGTTGTATGATTATACTCGCCAATGCTTTTATTGTGGCAGCAGTTTTACCGTAAAGAACGGCTTTCGTAGAGGCAAACAGTGTTATAAATGCCAGTCTTGCGGTCGCCAGTTTGTTATAGGTTTCCGTATTGATGATGAGTTGCTTGTCAGGGACTACATAGAGGGGAGGCAGACACTTGTGCAGCTGGCGGCAAAGTATGGCGTGGACAAGAGTACGATATGGCGCCACCTTCGTTCCATGCGCCATATCCGTGTCATTCCCAGGTATAAGTCTGTTATTGTCAATATGGATACGACCTATTGGGAGCGCAACTTCGGACTGATGGTAATAAAGGACTCGTTCCGTAACAGGATAATATGGTACAAGTTCGTCCGTCACGAGACCGTGTCAGACTATCTTGAGGGCATACGCTGGCTGGATGCTCACGGTTTCACCATCCATGCAATAGTGTGCGACGGCATGCGTGGGCAGTTTCATTCCCTCTCTTGCTATCCCGTACAGATGTGCCAGTTCCATCAGGTGATGATAGTGCGTAGGTATCTTACCGGCAGTCCGGAACTGCCCGCCTCACAGGAACTCCTCGGCATGGCAAGGAGCATGTTCCATACGGACAGGAACGCGTTCATAGGTGAACTTGAGACATGGTACGGAAGATGGGAGAATTTCTTGAGGGAACGAACGGTCGGTAGGGACGGCAGGCGCACGACATACACACATAGAAGATTGCGCAGCGTATATCTTAGCCTCAAACGCAATATGCCGTGGCTGTGGACGTTTTATGACAATCCACAACTGCACATACCTAACACCAACAATGCACAGGAGGGAGTGTTTACGGACATTAAGATCAAACTAAGAGTACATTCGGGAATATCAAAAGAACGGAGGAAGACGATCATTCAGGAATATATAGCAAGGCACTACTGATAGGGAGATGGGGCATCCTCCCATTTGCATATTAAGCCAATTTTTCAAACTCTTCCATAAATGAGAATTTAGCGGGTTAAAATCCATTATTCCATATAGGTAAACAGGAATTCTTAGTATAATATTCCTGTAACAAAAGAGCTTCTATAAAAGCAGGAAGATATTTTTGCTCATTTATGATATACCATTCAATAACAATTTGCTGAATCTCACGATCTTCTTTCATCTTTTTACACAGAAAATCTTCCCTTCGCATACCATCTTGCTTATTATTAAGTCTTTCTCTTAAATTTTGTTCTTTATAACATCCATTTTGCAATATAGTACCACCTTTTCCAATATAAAGGATTTCTCCATCTTTCTTATTCTTATAGAAAATGTACACTCCATATCCATTAGGAATATTTCGAGTCTGTGTACGTAAGGTATCGCCTAATTTAAATGAGCAATATTCTTTTTTTATATAATATTCTATATTCATTGTTGAGAATTTAACAAGTTCAATCATTATTTATTGTCTCCGAATTTAACATGAGTTCGATGTAAGACTTATGCAATAATTCTGCTTTTGTCAATGATCCCAATATTCATTGAGAGTTTCTTAGGCAGCAGATTATATACGCCAGTTCGGGATAAGAAAGTAGCTTAAAAATTGGTAATCACAATGTTTTTGTACCTTTATGTCTGAATACCAATCATTTATAAAGTTTAGACAAAAGAATCCATAATGATTACTGCTGACAAAATTACAGAAATTTTCTGTGCCACGGATGAATTTAGCAAGAAATTTGATGAGAAAGTTGCAAAAAAGCCTCTTCTGAGTTCCACCGGCAAGGCTCGTAGCCGTCGTCCCGCCTCAATGTCCGACATACGGCTTGGACGGTTACGATGGCGCTTGTTGGGGACGCCTAATGTATGTTTTTTCTGCTTTGGGGCAAAATATTTGCAAAATTCGTCGAGAATACAGAAAATTCCTATTAAATTTGCAGTCGTAATAGGAGTGGATGTTTTTATGTAACGTTTTGATTATCACCTGTAAAGTTACTAAAATATATCACTCCTACAACTTTTTGAGCATTTTTCTTACATCGAACTCACGTAATGTTACAATGTGCAGAATCTATCTTCTATTACATTCCAATCAATAATATCCCATAGCTTGGAAATATATGCAGGCCTGAGATTTTGATAATCAAGATAATAAGCATGTTCCCATACGTCAAACGTCAATAAAGGAACATTCCCACGCTGTATTGGGTTATTGGCATTACCCTCTTGTGTTATTTCTAATTTTCCATCACTATTTACAGAGAGCCAAACCCATCCAGAGCCGAATAATGTAGTCCCTTTAGCCTCGAACTCTTTGCGAAAATCATCAAATGAACCAAATTGTTTTTTTATAGCATCTGCCAAACGGCCAACAGGCTTATTATTATCTTGCGGTGTTGTAAATTGCAGGAAATACATGTTGTGGTTAAGTATCTGCCCGGCATTATTAAACACTCCACCGGCACCGTTGCATACTATGTCCTCAAGGCTTTTTCCTTCATAGCTGCTGCCTAGCAACAAGTTATTCAAATTGTTTACATAAGCTTGCAGATGCTTTCCATAGTGGAACGACATTGTTTCGGCACTAATAACCGGTTGTAACGCGTCTGTCTGATACGGCAATTCCACAATCTGAAATTTACCGTCAATTGGCATTGTTTGTGTCATAATAATAATTTTTTGATGGTAAATAATACGTTTGCAAAAGTAACGCATTCCCACAATACCAACAAATAAATTTGCGAATTTTATCTCTATTTGCAACTTTTTCGCTATTGCCAACAAACCATAAAATGTATGTCTTTTTAACACACGACGTAATACGAAATACTCGTATTACGTCGTGTAAACATCATCAATTTCAACTACATATATATCGTGCAGTGAACCTCCCGGATTGTCATTATACCATCTTCCTAATGTTTCTTTATCAATAAAATCTGCTTTTTTCATTTCTGTCTTGAACAATTTGTGACAGTCCAATGTCATACGTGCTTCAGCAAACGTGATAGCACCGCTTTGTAGTTTGACCGGTGTTAGGGCAGCAGCTTCGATTTTGTTCATATCTCTACCGCTTTTACTGCCACATAATTGCAAGGCCTTACGATATTCTTCTTTGTAAAAAGAAAGTGTTAACCGGGCATTTTGTTCAATAAATTCATGTGTGTAACGTTCCGGACGGATAAAGATAAAAGCCACCGGTTTGTTCCATAACCATCCTATTCCGCCCCAAGATGCAGTCATTGTATTACATTTCTCTTCTGTACCGGCGGTAACAAGCATCCATTCCTTGCCTATCAAATCAAAGGCATTCTCTTTTGCTAAAATAGATAAATCTGTCTTTTTCATTTTTGTTATTCTATGAATTTTATATTCATTATAAGGTTAAAAAATACTGATTACAGTACAAAAGTAATAAAAATGTTTATAAAAACGAAGGCTTTTACATAAAAATCTATAGAAAAATAGTACTTTTGTAGATAACAAAAGATATAGAACATAACAATAAATCAAATAAAAACATGGATTTTACAGAAGTAATCAAGAGTCGCTATTCTTGCAAAAAATTTAGTGATAAACAGATAAGTAAAGAACAACTATGTGCAATATTGGAGGCCGGCCGTGTTGCTCCTACCGCTAAAAATCTGCAGGAGCAACATATTTATGTTGCCCAGTCATCTGAAATGCTTGCAAAGATAGACGAGTTTACGCCATGTCGTTATGGTGCCCCGACCGTGCTTGTAGTGGCTTTCGACAAGAATAATGTCTACACATATCCGGGTAGTCAACGGCAGTCCGGAATAGAAGATGCGGCAATTGTCGCGACACATCTGATGCTTGCAGCCACAAATGAAGGAGTTGATTCCTGTTGGCTGAATTGTGTGCATATTGATGAGCTTCATACCGCTCTCGGCTTACCTGCAAACGAAGAGATTTTGATGTTGCTTGATCTTGGGTTTGCTGCAGAAGATGCTCATCCATTGCCTAACCATTTTTCCCGTAAACCACTTAATGAAACTGTAAGTTATATTTAATGTAACTGTGTAATTTGCTGCAGATGAATAGTCTATCTATAAAGAAGGGACTTCTATGTCTAATAATTCTACTTACTACAATATCTTCAACAAATGCAGAATCTTATCTTAACGGCATAGGAGGCTTTTATGATTTGATTACAAATTATAGTCAACTCAAAGATGGTGATATTGTGATTATTGCCTCGCATTCATTAAAAGAGGGTAAGGATGAGGTAAGATTAATGACAGTCCCTTCTGCAGAACATAGTGGAATGTTTGGCTATGACACTAATGTTGCATACAATGCAAACGACGGAATGCCACAGACCATACAGGCAGATGTTGTTAATACAGAGGAAGGTGCGCACGAATATGTTGTGTTATATAAAAGCACTCCTAAGAATAATTATCTTGAAATCTATTTACAAGATATAGATGGTTTCTATCTGAAAGCCAATGCGGACAACAAACAGATAGCTTTGGAAAAAGCAACCTATGCCTGGAGAACATTTGATTACCAAGATAATAATAATCAGTATGTCAGGTTATTAACCAATTCTCAATATAGTATTGTTTGTGACAACTATCAATCGCCGTATGATTACGATAATGGATATTTCTATATTCGTAATAGCACCACTAATTTGAATTGGGCTAATATTTACAGAAAAACACATAAGTTACATATAGGTAGCACCGGATATGCGACATTCTATTATGGTAACAATGATGCTATATTGCCAAAAGGGGTTAAGGCTTACACTTATCGGTTGGATGATGAGAAAATTGTACCATCACATGTCTTCGATGGCGATACTGATGACAATATAATTCCATACAATACAGCTGTTATATTGTCAGCCGACAAGAATACAACTGTTACATTGGATATAAAAAACAGTCAGACTTTCAATGTATATCCTAATCTTTTGCGGGGTACGGACATTAACGCCTCAACACAACAGGAGGGAGAGGTTAATTGTAAATATCTCGCCTTGGGTAATGGTGTGAATGGGGTCGGCTTTTATTATGCAAATAAAGATGGGGCGCCGTTTATCAATGGAGCGCATAAAGCTTACTTATGTCTGGACGGAGTAGCCGCTGCACGTGTTTCGGCGTTTATTATGCCCGATGGCAATCAAATTCCGACGGGTATATTCCCGGCTGCTGTTACCGGTAAGAACGAAACCACCAACAGTATCAAATGCTATGATATGATTGGCAGACCGGCAAATACAACAGGCAGAGGAGTGATCATAAAACAAGGTAAAGCAATATTACAATGAGCACCATTGTCAGGCAATGTGTATTTCTCTGTATAAGAATAAATACCATTCAGTCTTGTTTTCTGTGTCTATGAATGGTTTTTACCATGTATTTTGATGTTACTTTATTAAAAATGTGTTAAAACTATCTGCTGTATAAAATATTTTTGTAACTTTGTCTTTAATAAGCATATCGATTATTATTGGAGAACATTTATAACTCAACGCTATGAAGTTGCAATGATTTTCGCCGGCTATCAGATTTACAAAGTATTACAGTTTTATTAAACTTACGTTATACAACATTGACAGATCCAAGAAATATACAGATAAAAGACTATACGTATGCATTGCCTGACGAGCGTATAGCCAAGTTCCCTATAGCGAGACGTGACGAGAGTAAACTCCTTATATATAATAAAGGACAGATTGGCCATGATGTTTTTAAGAATATAACAAGTTATCTGCCAAAAGGAGCGTTGCTGATTTATAATAATACTCGTGTCATTCAGGCACGCTTACATTTCCGTAAGACAACAGGTGCCTTGATAGAAGTGTTTTTGCTGGAGCCTTATTTCCCACATGATTATGAACAGATATTTCAGACGCGTAACCACTGTCAGTGGGTGTGTATGATAGGTAATCTGAAGAAGTGGCGTACGATTTCCACAGATGGGGTGCAGGAAGGTAAGGGCATTCTTGTACGTACTATAATGGTAGGGGAACAACAGGTAAAACTGACTGCATCATTAGGATGCGAGGAACGTACCGGCCATATCGTGTCATTTAATTGGGATGATGCCTCAGTGTCGTTTGCCGATTTGTTGGAGGCGATAGGCGAATTACCTATTCCTCCTTACCTTAATCGTGATACGGAAGAAAGTGACAAGATAACCTATCAGACTGTCTATTCCTGTATCAAAGGGTCTGTTGCGGCACCTACTGCTGGCCTGCACTTTACGGCAGCGGTACTTGAAGACATTGACGCTTGTGGTATAGAACGCGAGGAAGTCACCCTGCATGTCGGAGCCGGCACTTTCAAGCCGGTTAAGGCACAACGCATAGAAGGACATGAGATGCATAGGGAATATATCTCAGTGAGACGTGACACCATACAGAAACTTATAGAGCATGACGGGCAAGCCATAGCGGTAGGAACCACCAGTGTCCGCACACTGGAGAGCCTTTACTATATAGGATGTCGCATCTGCCGCAATCCTTCTTTAACTGAGGAACAGCTGCCAATAGAGCAATGGGAACCATACGACACACCGTGTGATATATCTGTAACGGTTGCATTACAAAGTATTGTAGATTGGCTTGACAGAAATGGACTGACAACGTTACATTCCTCTACAAGCATTATTATTGCACCCGGCTACAAATATCATATAGTAAAGATGCTTATAACAAACTTTCATCAGCCGCAGTCCACGTTGTTGTTGCTTGTAAGTGCGTTTATAGGCGATGACTGGCATAAGGTTTATGATTATGCGCTGGATAACGGTTTTCGTTTCCTCAGTTATGGAGATTCGTCTTTGCTTATTCCATCATAAGAAGTGTTGGAGGCGGGAGTTAGCTTCAACTATGTTGTAAAAGCATTGTGATTGTATTGTAAACGCAGTGCGATTACGTTGCGAAAGCATAGCGATTACAGTGCAAACGCAGTGCGATTACAGTCGGAAATGTAAAAATTTAAGTAACAATGAATTACGGATATATAAAAGTGGCGTCAGCTATACCGAGTGTGAAGGTGGGCGACTGCCAGTTCAATCTTCAGGAGACAGAACAGATGATAGCGCGTGCCGAGGGGCAGGGTGTGGAGATAATAGTGTTTCCGGAGCTTTCGCTTACAGGCTATACCTGTCAGGATCTGTTTCGCCAACAACTGCTATTGGATGTTGCCGAGCAGTCGGTTCTGATGCTTCTTGATTTCACCCGTCAGTTGGATATTATCGCTATTGTCGGTGCCCCCGTTCAGGTAGGTATGATATTACTTAATTGCGCAGTGGTTATCCAAAAAGGGGAGATACTCGCTATCATACCGAAGACATACTTGCCAAACTACAGTGAGTTTTATGAGAAACGATGGTTTGCCTCAGCACAGGACCTTCATCCAACAGAAATAATCTATGCCGGAAGCAAGACGCTTGTGACATCGCAGCCGACAATCTTCCGTACATATACGGGAGCGACATTTGGTGTGGAGCTATGTGAAGATGTCTGGGCTCCGGAGCCGCCGTCAACTTTCCTTACACTTGCCGGAGCGGACATCATATTCAATCTCTCCGCTTCTGACGAACTTATAGGTAAGCATGCCTATCTGCAACAGTTGCTTTCGCAGCAGAGTGCGCGTACTATGAGCGGATACGTGTATTCCGGTAGTGGATTTGGTGAGAGTACACAGGATCTTGTTTATGGTGGCAATGCCATGATATATGAAAACGGTAAGTGTATAGCCCATAGTGAGCGTTTCTCGTTTGAGCCTCAGATGGTTATAACGCAGATTGACTATGAGAAACTGCGTGCTGAGCGCAGGAATAACACAACATTTGTCAATGCGCAGCGTGTGGATCGCATCGGCGGGGTACGTTTCATAGACTGTCATTCCGTAACACCTGAGGATTTTATCCTTATGCGCACTGTCAACCCTACACCTTTTATACCGGAGACAGAGGACATGCAGGCGTCGTGTGAGGAAATATTTAATATACAGGTTGCCGGTCTTGCTAAACGACTTGTGCACACTAATTGCAAGACTGTGGTGATAGGCATAAGCGGTGGTCTTGACTCTACGCTGGCTTTGCTTGTATGTGTCAGGACGTTTGACAAACTGAAGCTGCCGCGAACAGGTATAATAGGAGTGACAATGCCGGGATTCGGTACTACGGACCGTACATATACCAATGCCATAAACCTTATGACATCGCTGGGGGTAACGATTAAGGAAATATCTATCCGCAAGTCATGTCTGCAGCATTTTGAAGATATAGGACACGATCCGGGTGTGCATGATGTTACATACGAGAATGGGCAGGCACGTGAACGCACGCAGATTCTGATGGATCTCAGTAATAAGTACAACGGAATGGTGATAGGTACGGGAGACCTTTCGGAACTGGCGCTTGGATGGGCTACATATAATGGCGACCACATGTCTATGTATGGGGTTAACGTTTCTGTTCCAAAGACGCTGATCCGTTATCTTGTACAGTATGTGGCCGATAGCGGGCTCGATAGGGATTCGCATGCCACACTGCTTGATATTATTGACACTCCTATATCTCCGGAACTGATTCCCGCTGACGAACAGGGCAATATAGCCCAGAAGACTGAAGACCTTGTGGGGCCTTATGTGTTGCATGACTTCTTCCTTTACTATATGTTGCGTTGCGGATTCCGCCCGTCAAAGATATATATGTTGGCGTGCCATGCCTTCTGTAACAGCAAGGAACATCAGTATGATGAGGATACTATAAAGAAATGGTTGCATATTTTCTTGCGCCGTTTCTTCTCACAGCAGTTCAAACGCTCATGCCTGCCGGACGGACCGAAAGTCGGTTCGGTGTCACTCTCGCCGCGTGGTGACTGGCGTATGCCCAGTGATGCCAGCAGCAGCATGTGGTTGACGGTGAATTAGAATAGGGACGGCTTTGGTAATCTTTATGTATTGTCATGTTGCTGTAACGGATGTATAACCCAACACCAATAAAATAGTAATACTAATGATACTTTTTCCATGTGCGAAAATAAATCTTGGACTTAATGTTGTAGAACGGCGTGCTGACGGATATCACAACTTGGAGACTGTTTTTTTCCCGGTTGCAATAACTGATGCCCTTGAAGTGTTTGAGATGTCTCCACAATATCCGGCTGATACCGCATGCAGTCTGAAGGTGACAGGCACGGCGGAATTATGTGATGAACAGCAGAATCTTGTTGTTAAGGCATATAATATTCTTGCCGAGGATTATGAGCTTCCGCGTGTTTATGCACATCTGCACAAGCGCATTCCTTCACAAGCCGGTATGGGTGGCGGTTCAAGTGATGCCGCATATATGATAAGGTTGCTTAACGAGCAATTCTCTTTAGGACTTACTGTCGGGCGGCAGAGACAATATGCCGCACGCCTTGGGGCTGATTGTGCATTCTTTATTACGGCTGATACCGATGCCCCGCAGCCGCTTTATGCTACCGGGGTAGGGGATATATTGGAGCCTTTCGCCGAGCCTTGGAGAGCGTTGCACGGTAAATGGCTGTTGCTTGTGAAGCCGGATGTGGCTGTTTCAACCAAAGAGGCGTATGCCGGCGTAGTGCCACGGTATCCGAAAAAGAATTGTCGTGACATACTGCTACAACCTATTGAGACGTGGCGTGAAGAGCTTGTGAATGACTTTGAAGAGAGTATTTTCCGCAAACTGCCTGTTCTTGCACAGATAAAGGAAGTTATGTACAATTGTGGGGCGGTGTATGCCGCTATGTCAGGGAGTGGCAGCACAATATTCGGAATTTTTAATAATGAACCCCCAAAAATGAATTTCTCATGCCAGCAAATAGTAATACATCTCGCAGACGACAGACAACGCAAAGCGTAGACACAACACTTGGACGTATTCCCCCACAGGCTATAGATGTGGAGAGAGTCGTACTTGGAGCATTGATGATAGATACGGACGCTTTTTCCGTTGTATCCGAGCAGCTTCAGCCGGAGACTTTTTATGAGCCAAGACATCAAAAGATATATCGTGCCATACAGACGTTGAATCTTAAGGAACAGCCTGTGGACATGATAACGGTCTGTGAGGAGCTGAAACGTGAAGGGACTTTTGAGGAAGTGGGGGCACCGACATATATTGTTGACCTCACGCAGGCGGTCGCTTCGTCTGCGAACATTGCATCCCATTCGCATATCCTTGCTCAGAAATATGTGGCAAGGCAACTTGTTACTTATGGTTCCAATGTCGTTACAAAGGCGTTTGACGACGGACAGGATACAGATGAGCTTATGCAGGAAGCCGAAGGGGGGCTTTTTGAGATCTCGCAAAAGAACATGCGGCAGGACTATATGCAGATAGACCCTGTGGTTGTGCAGGCACGTGAGCTGATATTGAAGGCCGCAAACAATACCGGAGGCATAACGGGTGTACCTACCGGATATACGGAGTTTGACAAGGTTACATCGGGATGGCAGCCTTCAGACCTTATAATTATTGCCGGACGTCCTGCCATGGGTAAGACATCATTTGCCCTTTCACTGGCCAAGAACATCGCGATAGACAATCATGACCCTGTTGCTTTCTTCTCTCTTGAGATGAATAATGTGCAGCTTGTCAACCGTCTTATATCAAATGTTTGTTCTATTCCCGGTAGTAAGATACTGAACGGTCAGTTGACACAGGATGAGTGGGCACGCTTTGATAATCATATTGATCGCCTTATGGGGGCTCCTTTGTATGTGGATGATACTCCGGGACTTTCCGTTTTTGAGTTACGTACCAAGGCACGCCGTTTGGTTAGGGAGAAAGGAGTGAAGCTGATAATGATAGATTATTTGCAGTTGATGAATGCAAACGGAATGAAGTTCAATAGCCGTCAGGAGGAAGTCTCAACCATTTCCCGCTCTCTTAAAGGCTTGGCTAAAGAGTTGGACATTCCAATCATTGCCCTTTCGCAGCTCTCTCGTGCCGTAGAACAACGGCCGGGCGAAGAGGGTAAACGTCCGCAGCTATCCGATCTTCGTGAATCCGGTGCTATAGAGCAGGACGCTGATATGGTGCTCTTTGTGCATAGGCCGGAGTATTATCATATACTTGAGGATCGTAATGGTAATAGTTTGAAAGGTATGGCACTTATTTGTATTGCCAAACACCGTAAAGGTGCGACGAAAGACGTTACATTGTCATTCAAGGGAGAGTATACTCGTTTTGCAAATCCGGACGAGGTGGACCCGTATGATACTATGGATGCAAAGGATGGTGCTTTCCGTAGTTCCGGATTAAATCAGGAGTTTTCTGATGATGAAGATCCGTTGGGTCCCGGTACAATATCCAACGATTTACCATATTAGTCTGTTATAATTGATTTCATACAGGATTCAGATAACAACGTAAAAACCCGGCTGATACAAATCATCAGCCGGGTTTTTACGTTGCTTCGTTTTTGATTGCATGATTTATTGGTCTTGGTTGCCTGTTTTCATCAGCATTATGCCAATAAGTATCCATATTATCTCACGTACTCTGCAGATAATACTAACGAATATGCCAAGGGCAGTGGAGAGACCGAGGGCGGCTATGGATATAACAAAACCGCCTTCCTGTACTCCTAACTGCATGGGGAGGAAGCCTATCAGATTGGCAAACAATGTGGTAAAAGCCATAATTAATACGGAGTGGAGGAAAGTTATAACCATTCCGTCTATACCTCCGCCACAATCGATGTTGAACAGAAGTAACATAAACATAATCTCCAGGCTCTGAACAACGCGTGAAAGGTATTCTAACAGAAGGCTATAGTAAAAGTTCTTCTTGTCTTGACTATGAAGTGCCGCTATTTGAGTATCGATATTGCGGAATGTTTCTCCATGCTTTGCAAGCATACGGTTACTCCAATTTCGTAGTCCTGGTATCTTTCCGATGATGCGTACTATTTTTATTACAAGCCCCTTGCGATAGCCTCTGGAAAAAAGATAAAAGGCAATAAGGCAGAATATGGCTATAATGCCAAGTACTATCGCTGTCATTGTCGTCATAGGCAAATCGCCAACGGCTACCAATGCAATATATATGAATATAGATGAGAACCAAAACCAGAAGTGGGCGAATATATGCATCATTGCATAAAGAATGACAGAAGAGGCCGCATGCTCTTTGCTGATGTCCTTGGATAGCTCCATTATGCGGTATGGCTCACCGCCTAACCCGCCTACAGGAGTTGCATAATTGAGGGCGTAGCCTGTTATTGTCAGTTTGAATATTCTCCCAAAACTGACCTTTTCTTCCGGAGACGTGTTTCCTTTAATTATGCATTGCCATGATAAGGCATTGATACCATATACTATAACCCATATTCCGATTATTGGGATTAACCAATATCCGGCGCGACAGATATGCTGCCATAATTCTATGAAACTGACATCAAATGTGAATAGCATAACCACTACAGTGGCTATGCCGCAGATAAAGAATAGGTTATTGAGCCGTTTCTTTGTCCATTTCATAGTGACCTTACTTCAATGTCTGAGCAATTCTGCGGCAGAATGACTCATGACGGTGGTTAATATAGGCTGCTAATAATGACATTGCCACAATCTCAAATACGAAATTGATTGCTGGAATGTCGGCAAGGCAAAACAAAAAGAACATACCGGCACGGAAATTGAATGTCAGCATTGCGTTCAACCCCATGAGTGCTTTTGAATTCTTATGCAGTTCCTCACGTAAGTTTGCCGGCATATTACCTTCATTGCCATAGTTTTGTCTTATCTTTGCCATCAGGTTCTGGAACTGTGGCGTTACTTTTTCTTGCTTTTTGGTATAGTCAATATATGACTTCAGAAAATACTTCCATACCAAATTGCCTTTCCAAGGTGTTTGATCGTATATCTGTTGCTGCTTGACAGAGGTGTCAAGCTCGCTGCCTTTCTCACCTTTTAGGATAAATAAGTGTATTTGGATATAGTAATCAGCCAAGCGTTGCTGTCCACCCATACCGATAAAACCGGATATTAGTGCGAGTAGTAGGACAATAACAGTAGCTATTATTGTATTTTGTTCAGTGTTGGCAATACCAAACCATCCGAACTCTATGTCATGATGCAGGTAGAAACGATAAACAAGTGCGACATAAATAGGTATAAACCACGCAAAGCCGGCTGCCCCATCGAGTATTCGTCCCATTTGGCTTTTTTTGCCGGTCATACGTGCCAGCTGTCCGTCTGTGCAGTCAAAGATGTCGGCCCACATAAGTAACAGAATGGCGATAATATTCATTATCACGCCGTAAGCACCTTCATAGTAATAGCATCCGTGTGCAAAGAATATGCAACTTCCGGCACCTATGAACATAGATAATATGGTAACGGTGTTGGGATGAACGTTAAATCGTGCGAAAAATAATGCCCAAAGATAACTTAAGGGACGCACAACACGGTAATCAAGCCAGTCTTCTGTTTCGGAAGACTTTAGCGTTGATTTGAATTTTTCTTTTAATGTCATTGTAATGTTATATTAAAAAGAGATGCATTTTAGAAAAGATACGCCGGTATCTTTTGTTTTGCGTTTTCAAAATCCTCCACGGTGTCAAGCTCACATGAGAAGAATTGTGTCACGTCAAGTACGTTATATGTGTGTCCTTGAGCTATAAGACGTTGGAAAGCCAATTCGTAAAACTTGTTTTCCAATTGTTCTTGGTTCATCATACCGTCCAGTTCCCGATACAAAGCGGTTGTATATGCCTTCCCCATTTTCTCGATACCAAGGCTTTCTCCTATTGCTGCGGCAGGCGAGCAGGTTTTGCTTATTTCTATTATCGCCCCGTTTGCATCTGTAACAACTTTCATCTCCTCTTCGCCGAGGTCATGTTTTATTAGGGTTAGCACGTTTTCACTGTCGCATTCCATCACCTTTGTTATGATTTGTGGATCATAAAGAAGGTCACTGTCAAGCAAAATAATATTTTGCCCGTCAGCTTCCGGCCGTGCCAGCCATAGGGAATAGATGTTGTTCGTACTACTATATACGGCGTTATGTATAAATTTGACATTAATGTTGTTACCGTATTTCTCCGTAACAAAAGCTTCAATCATTTCATGGAGATATCCTGTAACAATTACAAAGTCCTTAATTCCGTTTTGAATTAAGGCATCCATAGAGCGTTGCAACAATGGGCGTTCGCCTATATTCAGTAAACATTTAGGCGTGTTATCAGTAAGAGGCCGCAGGCGTGAAGCCATGCCGGCGGCCAATATTATTGCTTTCATTCCTCTTTGTTCGTGAATTAATAAATTCTTTTGTGTTTGATTGTTGTGTAACAGAAGTTCTGTTTGCTTCTTTATTTTGCAACTACAGAGTCGTACACCTGCTTTATTGTGTCTACAACAATTTGAATTTGTTGGCGTTGTCCGAGTGTAATACGCAGGCAATCCTCCAGTCCCTTGTCGCCCATGAACTTGATTTTATAGTTCTGTTTGGCAAGAGCCTGCTGCAATGCCTCTTTTATTTCTACCGGATATTTTACAAGTATGAAGTTTGCCACACTTTTATATACTTTGAATCCAGGCAGATTACCAAGCTCTTTTTTGAACAGTTGGCGATCCCATTCCATATCTTCCGCTACTTTACGGTAGTGGTCATCGCTGTCAAGCGCAGCCAATGCTACCGCTTCACTAAAACGATTGTAGCCGAGATACTTGTTGGCATAGTTCAAAAAGTCTTCATTTCCTTTGCCAATAAAACCAAATCCCATGCGCAATCCGGGAAGGCCGTAGAACTTGGAAAGGGTGCGTGAGATTATAAGATTAGAGTATTTGGACACAAGAGGTGCCACGTATGAAGTGTCGTTTGTTATGAATGACGCATACGCCTCGTCTATCAATACCATTGTGTCATTGGGAATATTCTCCATTATACGCCCAACCTCCTCCGGTGTGAGGCTATTACCCGTAGGGTTGTTCGGTGATGCGAGCAGCAACATACGCGGATGTATGCGGTTTGTGTATTCTATCACCTCGTCAACGTTATATGCAAATGTGTCGCCTGTTTCATATAACGGATACATCTCAAATGTACCGCCACACTCTCCGGCTATGCGGTTATAGTACCACCACGAATATTCCGGAATCATTATAATGTTATTGCCGCCTGTGGAGAGGTAATAGTGAACAGAATTCTTTAGAATATCCTCACCTCCATAGCCTATTAAGACTTGTTGCTCAGGCACGTTGTATATCTCACTGAGCTTCACGGATACTACACTTTTCTTGCCTTCATCGTATATACGTGTGTAAAAGCAAAGTGTCTCCGGGTCAAAGTTCTTTATTGCATCAACAACCTTCTGTGATGGCTTGAAATTGAACTCGTTTCTGTCAAGATAAATCATTTTTTATTTTTTGTAGTTTTTGGATTCTTAGGTTGTTACATTTACAATTTGCAAAGTTAACACTTTTATTTCTAATAGAATGTGTTTGTGCCGGCAATAACGTAAACATACAGTAAAATAGAAGCCTAAATCAGAAAGAATGTATCATCTTGTGGGCTATAGAGCCGGGTTGTGGCGTTGCAGGGCATTCGTCTTTACTGAACCATGCTGCATGTTTTATCTCACTTTCCTGTATATTCAGTTCTCCGCTTTCATATTCAGCCGTGAATGCTATCATTAATTGTGACGTGAAAGGCCAGCTTTGTGAACCGAAATAGCGTATGTTTTTCACTGTCAGTCCGGTTTCCTCCATAATCTCCCGTCTAACTGCTTGTTCTGCCGTTTCACCCGTTTCCATGAATCCTGCGATGCAGGCATATATGTCTTGGTTACGTTGTACGTGCCGTGCCAATAACATCTTGTTGCCTTTTCTTACCAATACTATGATGCAAGGCTCAATGCGCGGGAATATCATTTTACCACAATCGGGGCACACCATTGCTGTCTGTTCCTTGTGCGGGGTTAGTTTTGTGCCGCATACCGGGCAGTATTTGGTTTCCCGTAACCATTCCATAAGCCCTTTGGCGCGCAGTATACATGTCACGTTCTCTTCTGTTTGGCCGGTGTTGTATAGTCTTATGGACAGCGTTGTATACTCTGTTGGTAGCGAGGATGCTGTTGGATTGCCCGCTTTGTCTTTACACAAAATACCTATTGCCGTTATGTTGTTTTCCGGTTCCGAGAATATTATGTCATACGGCATAGCCTTTTGTAGGTTAATAAAGTCTTTTTCTGTCAATGCATCGCCATTTGCACGCAGTATAAGATCTTTGCCAATAAAGGCGAACATGTGTTTGTTCCTATTTGTATCGTTTAATATAAGCATGATGAAAAAGCTCCTTTACCGATAAATTAGTGTAATGTTGAGAAATGTTTATGGTATTAATGACTAACCTTTCCTACACCAACCAGTCTGTCCGCGCGGTCGTTGTTACCGCGAAAGTAGAGTAGGGTATTGTAGGTGTTGCGTGTTTCATAGAATGAACCCTCTGTTGGTGGGATAAAAGGCGGTTGTGTATTTACCCCAACCTCCTCATTATCGTTCAGGTCTCCTTCTATGATAGCATCGTTGTTGAACATCAGGTATTGATAAGAGTAATAGCCATATTTCAGCGATATGATTGCCTCATAAGCCTTTTTCTCTGAGTTGTATACCATTTCATATTGGGGTAGGAATCTGTCGTTGGTCCATGCGCCGTTTACAAACATACGGTATGGTAATTGAGGGGACTGTAAAGTGAAATGTACCATTACGTATTCAGACGTTATATCATTCTCGCGGTTGTCGCTGTTCCTGATATAGAACGCTCCGTTTGCTGTCTCGTCATATACGTATGACGGCCTGTTATAGTCCGGCCACAGTATAGTGTGCCACTGGTTGCCGTCCCATATATTGTTTTCTACGTTCAGAGAGTTACGGTGAATGTCAAGAATTTCAAATTTATGGTATTCGTTACCGGCTTCAAATATAAGGTCGCGACAGTGAACCCATTCCATTTTGTTTTGCGACATGCGTGACACTTCCGGAAGTATCACTGCGTTGTCCCATCTGCCATTTTGCAGTACGTAACCCTTAACCTGCCTTCTTGCGTCCATGGCTCTTAGTGGAGTATAGTCAACATCCAGCTCAATCTGTTGGTGGTTGCGTCTTACGTCTATATCGGTATTGACGGTCATGGCCATACCTACGTTTACAACAGCCTCGTTTATCATAAAGAACACACTGGCTACGGGTCTAGAGTCATTATCATCATCGAGTATATCGAGACGGTAATTGCCGCTCATGGTCAGTTTACACTGTTCGTTTGGTATCTGCAATGTATAATGAGTGTAGTTTTGCAGAGTGTTAATAGACTGCTGACAGGCGTCGATTGTCAGACCGTTCTCAAAGCCTTCGAGATAATCGCTTGTAAACACATCGTCGGACGGGGTAAAGTCTGCCTCCAGATGTGTTACGGTATATGAGAAACGTCGGTATGAGTGTGACATGTCGTCAAAGCTTATGTTGAGCGGCTCGTTCCCCCTTAGGGGTATAATCGGCATGTCTTGCCATCTCGTGCCGGCCGTAACCTGTAGCGATGCTATCTTGTCAGAGAATACAATGTGCCTCTGTGCATGAAGAAGCCCTGCTTCCCCTCCGTTCCCCATTATGACAGGGAACAGTATTGAAAGCAGGGCTGTTATGTGTTGTCGTCTTGACATTGTTTTTATTTCAGTAGATCGACAGATCTTTTCAGGAACTTGTCCAGTGCGGCACCTTTGAGCATACCGTTCTGAAGCAATGCAAGGTCTATGAGTTGTGATACGGTGTCTTCCTTGGCACTGCCGTCTATGACCGCCTTTATTATGGCATTGTCACTGTTTAGCACAACACTGTATGAATCTGGCATCTGTTGATAGAACCCCATGCCGCTTTGATAGCGTGAGATGTCTTTCATGCGGCGCATGTACTCGCTTTGCGTGAAGACTACCGGTGCGGCATTCTCACCCAAGGCTTGTATCTCGACATTGAAATTAACTTTGTCCATTTCCGGCAGTTTTGTCTTGAATGATTCTGTCAGTTTGTCACTGTCTTCTTTGCTTAGGTCTACTTTCTTTGTCTCCTCTTTAGGTATCAGGCGCTCTATTATGTCGCCGTCAACGCGTGTGAAACGTGCTTTATCAAACTTTTGCTCATACATAGACACCGTAGGTGTGTCGAGTTGACCGTCTAATAACAATACGGAGTAGCCTTTGCTTTTTGCGGCTTCGATGTATGTGTATTGCTCGTCTTTGTCGTTAGCATACAAATATACGAGTGTGCCATCTTTGTCAGTCTGCTCGTCTTTGATTAATGTCTTGTATTCCTCAAAGGTAAAGTGTTTGCCCTCTGTATCCTTAAACAGCGCGAAGTCTTTGGCACGGTCGTAGAAAGATTCATCAGTGAGCATGCCATAGTTGATGAACACTTTCAGGGAATCCCACTTCTCTTCGTAGTCTTTGCGGTCATTCTTGAAGATACTGTTCAGTCTGTCCGCTACTTTCTTGGTTATGTATGTTGCAATCTTCTTGACATTCTGATCGCTTTGCAGGTAGCTGCGGCTGACATTCAGCGGGATGTCGGGTGAGTCTATAACGCCATGGATCAGTGTCAGGAAGTCGGGCACGATGCCTTCTACCTGATCTGTGACAAAAACCTGATTACAGTATAGTTGTATCTTGTTGCGCTGCAAATCCATATTTGACTGTACTCGTGGGAAATACAGTATTCCGGTGAGATGGAACGGGAAGTCCACATTCAGATGAATCCAGAACAAAGGCTCGTCCTGCATGGGGTATAAGGTGCGGTAGAACTCCTTGTAGTCTTCGTCTTTCAGAGTAGATGGGGTCTTGGCCCACAGAGGTTCCACATTATTTATAATATTATCCTCGTCGGTGTCAACCATTTTATTCTCGTCTTTATTCCACTCTTGCTTTTTGCCGAACACGATGTTCACGGCCATGAACTTGCAATACTTGTTCAGCAGCTGCGTTATACGCTCTTTTTCCAAGAACTCTTTGCAGTCTTCCGCTATGTGAAGAATAATGTCGGAGCCACGCTCTGCTTTCTCTGTCGGCTCAATCTCGTATGCCGGGCTGCCGTCACATGACCATTTTACTGCCGTTGCTCCGTCTTGATATGATTTTGTTATTATCTCAACTTTGTCGGCTACCATGAACGCTGAATAGAAACCCAGTCCGAAGTGACCTATAATGGCATTGGCGTTATCTTTGTACTTGTCAAGAAAATCTGTCACGCCTGAGAATGCTATCTGGTTGATATAGCGGTCAATCTCTTCTTCTGTCATGCCTATGCCATGGTCTGAGATAGTCAGTGTGCCTGCTTCCTTGTCCAGCTTAATGGATACTGCCGTGTTTCCTATCTCGCCTTTGAAGTCTCCTTTCTCTGCCAATGTCTTGAGTTTCTGTGTTGCGTCGACTGCGTTACTTACCATTTCACGCAGGAAAATCTCGTGGTCAGAATAAAGAAATTTTTTGATTACAGGGAAAATGTTTTCGGTTGTTACACCTATATTACCTTTTGCCATAGTTATTTGTTTATTGTTTTATTGGTTTGTTATATTGTTTACTGTTAACAGAGGGTATATAAACAAAAGGCGTGCCAACTGTTTTCTTTTAATGGAGGATAATATCCTGAACAGGGTGTTTATGTGATGGTATGACAAACGCATTGAGATTACATTGTGAACGCACTGCGATTGCACTGTAATCTCAATGCGTTTACTGTGTGATCGCATTGCGTTTACAAAATGGTCGGATTCTGGCTCTGTCAGACTATTGGTGATTTTGTCTGAAAGCCTCTATTCTTTCCTTGAATATTGTGTGCTGACTGTCTGCGAAAAACGATGTGCATATTCTTACGCCTTGTTGCGTAGACCCCATAGTGTCAAGCGGATATACGGCTATACCATAGTACATCAGTTCACGTGTCAGTTGCAAGTCTGTCATGCCGGGATATTGTACGGTGAAGTAAAAGCCGTCGGCGAGTGGGGCACCCATGTCATTGTCGTACACAAGATAAAAGCCATTGGATAGTAATACTTCTTTCATGAATTTCGCTCTGCGGCCATATTCCTTCACATCGTCAAGGAAATTATACGCTCCGCTGCATGCTGCTTCCATTAGAGCGGCCATGGCATGTTGCACACTATGAGTGGTGCCGCTGGAGAATGTGTACATTAGACGGTTAGCAAAGAAATTTCCAAACTCGCCAACACCGAAGTGCTGAGCCAGTGCAGGGAATGTCCTGTTATAAAGATTGTTTCCTATGCAGCATACACCGATACGTTGTCCGGCATAGGAAAAGGCCTTGGAACCGGAGATGGACAGCATATAATTGTCGGTATATTGAGCTACAGTGGCTTGGTATGGGGCTTGATAGGGATGGGATAGGTCACGACGGAAGTCCATAGCAAAATATGCCAAATCTTCAAGCACAATGAAATCATGTTTTGTGGCCAGTGCACCGATACCTTTAAGTTCCTCTTCGTTGAGGCACACCCATGACGGATTGTTGGGGTTAGAGTATACTATACCGCAAATATTGTAGTTGGATGCTATCTCGGTTATCTTGTCTAACAACTGCTGTCCGCGGTATCCGTGAATGTCAAGTCCTATATGTTTCAGGCCAATCACATCGCATTGGGTTGTTTGTACCGGAAATCCCGGATTGATAAATAATACAGTCGGCTCGCCATTGGCGTTGGCCTTGAAAGCGTGTTTCCATGCCGTGAAAGCCGCGAATGTGCCTTGCATGGAACCGGTGGTGGGTATACAGCATAGTGGGGCAATGTCAATGCCTATGAATGCTTTTACGAACTCGGAGGCAGCTTTCTTTATACGTGGTATACCGCCGTTAGGAGGATACACCGTCGCACAGCCGTTGGCAAGGGCTTCTTGCTCCGCTTTTAACGCTATCTCAGAGGGTTGCAGGCCAGGCACACCCATTTCAAGATGGATAACAGGTTGTCCGGTTCTCTCTTCGAGTGTTTTTGATAATGCCTGAATGTCGCGTATGGTGGCCTCAGAGAAGTCACCGAGGCGCATATCTTCTATGGCCTCGGTAACGATGTTATAATCTAATGGTGTCATTTGGGTTTATTTGAAATTTCTCTTGTCATTTACATGCTTTGCCTTGCCCATGGAACGGGTTATGGAGCCGGGCTCCTTGATGTGTATATTGGGCTTGATGCCTACCATGGATACGATGCGGTCGTAGAGCGGTTTGATGTGCGGCATCTGCTTGGCGGGGTTCGGCGAGAAGTATTCGCTGCGCAGTTCTACGTCGAGATCAAACGTGTCTTCGTTGTTCTTGCGGTCTACTGTTATAAAATATTGCGGCGTGAATGCCGGGAACTCAGTGAGACAGGCCTCTATTTGGCTTGGGAAGACGTTTACACCACGTATGATCATCATGTCATCTGAACGTCCAAGGATACGATCCATGCGCACTGCTGTGCGGCCGCAGTCACATTTGTCATATATTAGGCGTGTCAGATCTCTGGTGCGGTAACGTAATATTGGCATGGCTTCCTTGCAAAGAGACGTGAAAACAAGTTCGCCGAACTCGCCGGGCTCACACGGTTCGAGTGTATCAGGATTGATTATCTCAGGGAAGAACATATCTTCCCAAAGGTGAGTGCCGTTTTGGCATTCGCACTCTCCGCCCACACCGGGGCCACACATCTCTGTGAGTCCGTATATATCAATTGCCTTTATGCCAAGACGTTCTTCCAGTTCCTTGCGCATTCCCTCTGTCCATGGCTCGGCACCGAAGAAACCAACACGTAGCTTGAGGTCTTCTTTCCTGACAGTGTCACTTTTTTCTATCACCTCGGCCAAATGGAGTGCGTAAGAAGGAGTGCAACATAAGGCTGTAGAACCGAAGTCCTTCATCAGCATTATCTGCTTTTCGGAGTTGCCGGCAGAGGTTGGTAACTGTACGGCTCCTAATAGTCCGGCTGCATCGTGGGCTCCAAGACCTCCGGTGAACAGGCCATAGCCGTAACTGACTTGCACAATATCACCTTTGGTAACATTGCCGACAGCAAGGACACGGGCTGCGCCTTCCGCCCACATCGCAATGTCATTCTTGGTGTAGGTGTCGACAACCGGCTTTCCGGTAGTGCCTGATGAGGCGTGAATGCGTACCACCTCGCTTTGCGGTACGGCCTGAAGACCGAACGGATATTCATCGCGCAGGTCGTGTTTGGTAGTGAATGGCAGTCTGTGTATATCGTCGATAGACTTTATATCGTTCGGATGAACGCCCATTTTGTCCATCTTACGACGATAGAAAGGAACTTTTTCATAACATGTTCTTACAGTCTTTATAAGACGTTCTGATTGTAGTTTGCGCATAGACTCACGATCCATGCATTCCATTGCTCTGTTAAGTATCATTTGGTTTTAGTATAAAAGGTTTGTAAAATAGTAGTGTCGTTATCTTATTCCAGACGGTCAAACGGGAAAGTCTCTTTCTTGCGATAAGCTGAACCGGTTATTATACAAAGTAGTTCGCCACGCTGGTTTCTTACTTTCGTTTCGCAAAAGGGCAGGCGATGATGGTTAAACATCTCTTCAGCTTCTGCTATAAGACGATCACCTTTATGGGCTGACTGGAAGAACGTTATGCTGTTCTGTACTCCAAGGGTAACGGGACCATGCGAATTCATAACGGCTGCGAATGCCAGATCGGCAAGAGTGAAGTACACACCACCTTGACATACGCCGGCAGCGTTAAGGTGGCGCTCTTCAATTTCTACTTCTGCACAGGCATAACCTTCTCTTATGGCTGTGAGACGCATGCCGCAGGCATTCGCAAAATGGTCGCCGTTGTTTAATAATTCTTTTAGTGTAGCCATCATTATTTATAGCATTTGAATATGCTTTCTACCGTTTCTTTGTTCATCTTTGGTGTCAACAGGCTCACTACAAAGACAACAATGAAACCGCCTACCATTGCTACTGCACCACAATCAATTGGGTTTAATATGGCGTTTCCGGTCATCATGTTAACGACCGTCAGACCAACGCCCCAAACGAAACAGGCCCATACGGCGGAACGGGTGACACCTTTCCAATATAACCCGAACATGAACGGTGCGAGGAAAGCGCCTGCCAAGGCTCCCCATGATATGCCCATAAGCTGTGCAATGAACTGCGGAGGGTTGAGAGCTATCATAAGTGAGAGTACAATGAAAAAGACAATGAGAACACGCATTACCACAACCTTGCGACGTTCCGTTCTCTCTGCGACTTGATCGTCTATCTTTCCGCTTTTTACTTCGTCGGCCAATGACTTCTTATCACGGTAGATTAGATCGAGGGTCATGGTGGAAGAGGAGGTTAAAACGAGTGAGGCGAGTGTTGACATTGACGCGGACAGCACGAGAAGGACTACAAGTGCTATGAGAATGTCAGGCAGTGTTTCGAGCATAGACGGCACAATGCTGTCGTAAGCGTATTTGTGGCTGGTGGGATTGAAAGCAGGTTCCGGGTACAAACGGCCGAAACCACCAAGGAAATAGCATCCGCCGGAAACGATAAGGGCGAAAATTGTTGAGATGATTGTACCGCGTTTGATGGCTGCCTCATCTGTAATGGAGTAGAATTTACCCACCATCTGTGGCAAACCCCACGTTCCGAGCGATGTAAGTACAACCACTCCAAGCAGACTTAGGGGATTGGGGCCGAACCATGACGCAAAGTCTCCGGCCTGAAAACTTGCAAATAGTCCTGATTTGTCTTCAAGATCATGTGCCGTTGGCTCTGCAAGGGTCATTTTGCTTATGGCTTCTGTCAGTCCGCCTTGGTGTTGTAGTACTACTGCTATGACTGTGGTAATTCCGAAAAGCATAATGATGCCCTGAATGAAGTCATTGATAGCTGTGGCCTTATAGCCGCCAAGAATGACGTAAATGGCGGTAAGTAGGGCCATAATCATGGCGCAATACTCGTACTGGATGCCAAAACCCATCTCAAAAAGCCTTGAGATACCCATGTAAACACCGGCGGTGTATGGGATAAGGAAAATGAAAGCAATGATAGAAGCCACTACTCTAAGCCCTTCATCTGCGTAGCGTGTGCCGAAGAAATCAGGCATAGTACGGCTCTGTATGTGCTGGGTCATGAGCTTGGTGCGGCGTCCTAACACTACCCAGGCTAATAAAGAACCTATAATGGCATTGCCTATACCAATCCATGATGCAGACATTCCGTACTTCCAGCCGAACTGTCCCGCATAGCCCACGAACACAACGGCAGAGAAATAGGATGTTCCGTAAGCGAAAGCGGTGAGCCATGGGCCGACAGAACGGCCTCCAAGAACAAACCCATCAACGGATTTTGCCTGTTTGCGAGAATATATTCCTACTGCAACCGTAATACAAAGGAATATTATTGTAAGGAGAACTTTAATTAACATTGTATTGTTTCTTTGTGTTATTGTATATTGTTTTAATTGGATTTTTGTACCAATGTGTCTCTATGGCATAGCAACTTATTGTCAAAACACATTGTTTTTGCAACAGGATGCGGTTCTTTAGAATGCAATTTGCACCTGTGTTTGCAGTATGCTACGGTCGTTACCCTCGATTGATTTCATCGCATCGCTTCTAAGACTGTAGGTGTATTGTGCCTGTAAACGGCATTTTTTGAACATCCAATATTGCACACCGGCCATGAGATTAGTCTTTTTTAGTTTGGCGTCTGTATTGTAGTTCATGTAATCTGCCATTGCTACAATGTCAAGACCTTTATAAACCGGTATTGTGGAAGAAATGTAAGCGGCCACGCTGTTGCAGTCGCCGTCTTTGCCACCAAGCAACTCTGTTCTAATCATAGTGCAACGATTCTTGTGGTAGTCGTTGCCGGTTGTTTTGGATTTCCATTCCATACCGACTGCATAACGGTCCTGTCTGTATGTCTCACCGAGTTTAACTGTGTTGTTGTAACTGCTGGTTGCAACTGCAGAACCATAGCCTTTCTGACCTGATACGGATACTCTGAAGTTTGAAACGGGCTTATATTCCAGTTTAGCGATAATGTTTTTCTGGTTGTTTTTATCGGCAGTGTTAATCTGTCCGCCGTTAACGACTTCCATAACGTAACGTAATTTGTTATTGAACAGATCGCCGTATGCCATCAATCCCATGTCACGCCCGGAGCCGTTACCCATCAATGGGTCTGCACCGCAAAGCCAAAACACACCTTGTGACATTGGACCTATGCTCTCAAGTACTGAAGGAGACATCGGATTTTCCATGGATAGCTCAATCTTTGACTGTCCAAAACGCAGGTTAAAGGCTTTGTTCTGGCGATATTCCATATAGTATTCCTGCATATCGCCGCTTTTGAAATCGTGCATAAAGAATGCATAGAACTTCGGAGTTATCTCTGCTCCGACCATAAGTATGACACGTTTCATGTCAAAAGTATTTGTGTTTTCTTCGTGCTTTGGTAATGTTGCGGTATAACCTGCTTGAGCATAACCTGTTACTTTAAGGCGTGAGACTAAAGCATTAGTCCAATATTGCAAGTCTTTGTCGTTTGTTTCCGCTGGTGCGCTGATGATAGTGCTGTGCTCTTCAAGGATACTCTGATCGGTGTTTGCGCTTTCTGTCACCATCGTTTCTGTCTCGGCGTTAGCTATTGTTGCAGCTATTAGAAAGGCTGTGATTAGGGTTAATTTCTTTTTCATAATGTAGTTGATATTGTTTATTTATTGTTTAGGCGTGACATGTATGTTTAGTCTTATTTTGCAAGTTCTGCCTCTGTAATGTAATCAAGTTTCTGTAACATTATAACTTCTTCGGATTTGTCATTGTTATCCGGGCGGAATACGATGATACCCTTGCCTCCATAAAGGAAAGAATACATGTATTTGATACTTATACCGGCTGTGGTAATCTGATGTACTAATTCTGCTGCCGCCCCTGGCTTGTTGTCTGCGAGCCGTATGGCATACACATTAGAGATTGTTGCTGATATGTTTTGGGCACGAAGTATCTTGAATGCCTTTTCTGTATCGTTACAAATGATACGGTAAATGCCGAAACCGTCAGTGTCTCCAAGCGTACTTACGATTATGCTGATGCCGTTGTCACGCAACATTTCGAGTACTTTCAGCAGTGCTCCGCTCTGATTTTCTATAAAAATGGATAATTGTTTTATTGTCATGGTATTGTTGTTTTATTTGTAAACGGTTCTCTTATCTACCACACGCACCGCCTTTCCGTCGCTCACCGGCAACGAACCTTTGGGTACAAGTTTCACGATCGGAGTGAGAAGAATCTCATCTTTAAGCGTTCTCGTTATGGTTTTCTGCAGTGCTGTCAGCTTCTGGAAGTCGTCAGTGAACAACTGTTCCAGCTCAACCTCTACCGTCATGTTATCGTTATTGTCGTCAGTGGTGAGCGTTATCAGATAGTTGTTGGCCAGTTCCTTAAACTGCATCAGTATCTTCTCTATCTGTATCGGGAATATATTGACCCCTCTTAGAACCATCATGTCGTCAGAACGTCCTTTCATACGGTCTATTCGGACATGGTTTCGGCCGCAAGGGCATGAGCGTCCCAATACTCTTGTCAGGTCACGTGTGCGATAGCGCAGTAGCGGCATGGCCTCTCTGTTTATGGATGTCAATACAAGCTCGCCAATTTCGCCGTCCGGTACAGGTTCAAGTGTATCCGGATCAACAATCTCCACAATGTAATAGTCTTCCCAAAAGTGCAGACCGTTTTGCTCTTTACATTCAAATCCTACACCTGGGCCGCACATTTCTGACATACCAAAGGAGTTGTAGGCCTTTACCCCCATCATCTCTTCAATGCGTTTACGTTGCTCTTCAGAATGAGGCTCTGCGCCAATGGCAAGGACTTTGAGCTTCGTGTCACGCCGCGGGTCTATCCCTTGTTCCGTCATAACCTCGTGTAGGCGCGTTACATACGATGGTACAGCGTGCACAGCCGTTGTTCCGAAGTCCGTCATGAACTTGATTTGGCGCAACGAATTGCCTGCTGCCGCGGGGATAGTCAGCATTCCCAATCGCTCAGCACCGTACTGAAAGCCCAGTCCTCCGGTAAACATACCGTATCCGGATGAGTTCTGGAATACGTCATCAGGCCTTAATCCTACCATCCAGAGGTTGCGTGCCACCTGGTTTGCCCATTCGTCCAGATCTTTTTGTGTATGCAATATTACTGTAGGGTTGCCCGTCGTGCCGGACGATGAGTGCAGGCGTACACATTCTGTTAGTGGTACTGACGCAAGTCCGAAAGGATAAGTGTCACGTAAATCTTGCTTGGTAGTGAATGGTATACGGCGTATGTCGTCTACGCTTGTAATGTTTTCGGGTGTTACACCGGCTTTTTCCAACCGCTCTTTGTACACAGGGTTATTCATACACCGGCTTACTGTCTCTTTCAGACGTTCTGTTTGCAGAGCTTCTATCTGTGTTCTCGACATCGTTTCCTGCTCCGGGTCGAGATATTCTGATTTCCAATCAGGTAATGGTCTTCTATACATTATTTATAATAATAAAGGGTATGATTGCCATATTTGTGGACAATCATACACCTTGCATGATACTTTATGTTCTATTTTCCGTTGACTCCCATGTCGAAAGCCTTTAAGTTTGCTTCCACCACTTTTTCGCCTTTCCTTGCAAAGACTTTGGCAACAGCCTCCCGCAGTGCGTCAGACGAGATGATTTCTATATACTTTGCCGCCATGCCGAGTAACACAACGTTTGCGGAACGCGCGGAGCCCGCTGCTTTTGCCGTCTCTTCTATATCGAGCATTACAACCTTATTGGGCAGTGCATTCAACTCTTCAAACAGCGTTTGCTCTTCAGGGTAGTTTGGAATATTTACAAATGGCTTGTTGCTTGTTATTATAACACCGTCTTTAGCGAGGTAAGGTATATATCGCAGCGCCTCCATCGGTTCCATTGATATGACGATGTCGGCTCCACCTTTTTGTATAAGGTCACTATATATGGTGTCTGTAGACAAACGCAGATTGGACTGTACGTCTCCGCCTCGCTGACTCATACCGTGTACTTCCGCCTGTTTCAGGTTTATATCTGCGTGTGTTGCCGCTTCACCTATGATTGTTGCGACGGAGAGAATACCCTGACCTCCCACACCGCACAGAATAATATCTTTTTTCATTATCGTTGTTTTTGAGGATTATAGTTTAATCAGTCTGTTCGTTGCCATGCTATTTGTTCTGTTCGCTTTGGGCATTTTTCTTCTCTCTTGCATGACGGGCCGCGGTCTGTATGCACTCACGGCGTGGTATAATGACAGATACCCCGTTATATTCTATTTCCTCTTTTATCGTCTTGGTTATCTCTTCCATATTCTTTGGCAGAGGCACCACAACACGCACATGCTCCGGTTCAACACCAAGACCAATACATATTGCCTCAAACTTGTTGGTTCCTGCCGACTCTTGTCCGCCTGTCATACCGGTGGTAAGGTTGTCGGATATTATTACGGTTATGTTCGATTTGTCGTTAACGGCATCCAGCAATCCTGTCATACCTGAGTGCGTGAATGTAGAGTCGCCGATAACAGCGATGGCCGGGAATAGTCCCGCATCAGCGGCACCTTTTGCCATTGTGATTGACGCTCCCATGTCAACGCAACTTGACAGTGCCTTGAATGGTGGCAAGGCACCGAGCGTATAACATCCGATGTCACCAAAAATCCGATGGTCCGGATACTCTTCCGCAACCTTGTTTAATGCGGCATAAACATCTCTGTGGCCACATCCTTGGCATAACTGTGGTGGACGCGCGGCTATGTTCTTTGCCGGTGCCATAATGTCCGGTGTCTCTACACCCATCGCCGCGGCAACACTGTCCGGTGTCAGTTCTCCTGTTCTTGGCAATGCGCCTGTCAAACGGCCCGTAACTATATAGTTGCTGCCAAGTAACGCCTTTACGCTTTCTTCCACGACAGGTTGTCCGTCTTCCACTACCAACAGCTTTCCGCTTTCACGCGCAAGTAACTGTATGCGTTGTTCGGGTAGGGGATATTGCGAGATTTTCTCTATGTTGTATAACGCTTGTTTCTCAGCCGGCAACTGTGCCAACGCTTCTTTGACATAATTGTAGCCAATACCACACGCTATGATACCTGTTTTCTCCTCTTTCTTGGCATAGTCTGAGTATTCACTCCTGTTGAACTCAGAGGTATTGCTTGCCATAAGCATATCATCCTGTTTGGCAATCAGCGCGTCATATTTCTTTCGTGCGATACCTGGGAGGAGCACCCATGCGTCTGTTGATATGTTTATGGGGTTCTCCTGTCGCGGTTCTTTTATCACCACGCCGGCACGTGAGTGTGCCAAACGTGTTACGATACGCAACAATACCGGTTCCTTTATGGCCTCGGAGAAGTCAAAAGCAACGCTCATCATGTCGTAAGCCTCCTGCTGATTAGAGGGCTCAAACATCGGGATGAGCGCAAATTTCCCATAGAAACGCGAGTCCTGCTCGTTTTGGCTTGAGTGCATTGACGGGTCATCGGCGGCGAGTACCACCAATCCTCCTTGCACGCCTGTTATGGCGCTGTTTATGAAAGCATCCGCACAGACGTTCATTCCTACGTGTTTCATACATACCAATGCGCGTTTGCCTGTATAAGACATACCCAAAGCCGCTTCCATAGCTGTCTTTTCATTGGTACACCAGCGTGAATGTATGCCCCGTTCCTTTGCGAGGGCATTAGTTTGAATAAACTCGGTAATCTCTGTTGATGGAGTGCCCGGGTATGCATACACGCCGCTAAGACCGGCATGAATGGCGCCAAGAGCTATCGCTTCATCACCAAGAAGAAGTTTCTTTTCCATTTCTTTCAGATTCTATATTTGTTAGTTTGCTTGATTCTTAGGTTTCTTTTAGGTAAAAGATGATATATGTGTTTTTAAGTGTCTGACAGACAGTGCACTACAGACGGCTGTGTAAACGCGGTGCTTTTACATGGTAATCTCAATGCTTTTGCGTGCCAATCGCACTGCGATTACATTGCAAACGCAGTGCGATTGCAGTTGGCATAAATGATATTTCATTTTAGACCGTGTCAGTGTGTATTCGGGAAGTGTATGCCTTGTGACATAAATGCACCGCCGGCATTAAAATCTTAAGACGTTTTACCACTATACTTTGCAAAGATACAGTTTTTTTTCAAATCTACAATGAAAATAAATGTTTTTTTGTTGATTTAATAAATAAATGTTGTGTGATAGAAAAAAATATAGTAACTTTGCATCTGAAAAAAGAGCATACTTTTAAAAACATCGGACGAGATATACGCATATCCGCCCAGGTGTAATCACTCTTCCAACATGCGATAGCCGAAGGTCCGTTTGAATTGGAAATTTCAAGTGGTACACTGATAAATCCATTTTTATTTATCAATTTATTCACAAGAAATGACTGACGCTGCACCGTAAATCCGTAGCGAGTGGTATTTCACTTAAGTATTTTTGTTTTCAGAGATGAAAAAAACTGTTTCTGAAATGCTTTCCCGCAAAGGCGTACTTCCTGTGAGTATGCTGACGGCCTATGACTATCATACAGCGTGCATCGTAGATGAGGCGGGTATTGACATGATTCTTGTCGGGGATTCGTTAGGAAATGTTATGTTGGGGTATGAAAATACCCTTGCCGTTACTGTAGAGGACATGATACACCATGGCAAAGCCGTTTGCAGAGGTGCCAAAGAGGCGTTGGTTGTCATTGATATGCCTTTTATGTCGTATCAGGCTTCAGTCTATGATGCGGTGGTTAATGCCGGACGTATAATGAAAGAGACTAACTGTCAGGCATTGAAAATAGAAGGCGGAGTGGAATATGCCGACAGAATCAAGGCTATTGTGCAGGCCGGCATACCCGTAGTGGGGCATATAGGGCTTACACCGCAGTCGGTAAATACACTTGGCGGATATAAGGTGCAGGGCAAATCGCTTCATGACGCACAGAAACTTATGGAAGATGCCAAGGCGGTGACCGAGGCCGGAGCGTTTGCCATCACTCTGGAGTGTGTGCCGGAGGCATTGGCACAGAAGATAACGGATAGCATATCAGCTTTGACTATCGGTATCGGTGCTGGCAGATATTGTGACGGTCAGGTGCTGGTATATCAGGATATGCTTGGCTATACCGGTGGCTTTACCCCTAAATTTGTAAAGAAGTATGCCAATTTGCATGATATTATGCTTGAGGCGTTCAAACAGTATAAGGAAGAATGTGAGCGTAGGGTATTCCCCGCTGACGGCAATGTGTTCAGCATCAGCGATGATGTGATGCGTAAACTCTATTGAGTTATATTGTTCAGGAAAAACAAACATTAAAAGAGATATGAAAGTTGTAAAGACGATCAAAGAGGTTAGAGAGATTGTAGGGGCTTGGAGAAAGGAAGGACTGACGGTAGGTCTCGTACCGACAATGGGCTATCTCCACGAGGGACACCAAAGTCTCATAAAAGCTTCTGCGTCGCAAAATGCCCGTACGGTTGTTTCGGTCTTCGTAAATCCTATACAGTTTGGTCTGAATGAAGACCTTGAAGCATATCCCCGTGACTTGGAACGCGACAAACAGGCTGTGGAAGATGCCGGCGGCGATTTGATTTTTAATCCGGAGCCTTGTGAGATGTATCCAGGTCATTTCACCTCGTTTATTGATACGACGGAGACAACAGAACTGTTGTGCGGTGCCGTAAGGCCTATACACTTCCGCGGAGTCTGCACTGTGGTAGGAAAACTGTTTAACATAGTAGTGCCGGATCGTGCGTATTTCGGACAGAAAGATGCGCAACAGTTGGCTACTATTCGCCGGTTTGTGCGTGACCTTAACTTTAACATCGAGATTGTGGCGTGCCCGATAGTACGTGAAGAGGACGGATTGGCAAAATCAAGTCGAAACACTTATCTAAGCGCCACGGAGCGTCAGGCGGCTTTGATACTATCTCGTAGTCTCAAGAAGGGTAAGCTTGCCATAGAGAATGGAGAAAGGGATGTGGCGAAAGTTGCGGCGGTGATACGTGAAAATTTGCAGACAGAACCTTTGGCACGCATTGATTATGTTGAAATCGTTGATTTTGAGAACATACAGCACATAGAGACTATACATGGCGAGGTGCTTGTTGCCATAGCTGTTTATATAGGTAAGACAAGGCTTATTGATAATTTCATTGTAAACATTTAGTAACAGAACAACCGCAAACAGTCATGGATATAACATTGCTAAAGGCAAAGATTCATCGCGCCGTTGTGACTCAGGCTGATTTGGACTATGTTGGTAGCGTGACGATTGATATAAAACTGCTGCGTGAGTCGGGTATCATGGAATATGAGAAAGTGCAGATCGTAGACATAAATAACGGTAATCGCTTCGAGACATATACCATTGCCGGCGAGGAGAATTCCGGAATAATATGTCTGAACGGTGCGGCGGCCAAATGTGTTGGTGTCGGCGACAAGGTGATTATAATGGCATACGCCAATATGACTGCTAAGGAAGCTGCCGGACATCGTCCTACCGTACTTTTCGTTGATGACAATAATCACATAGTACGTAAGGCAAACTATGAGAAACATGGTTTGCTTTGTGACCAATAAAACGGGTAAGCACACTTGATGCAGTGCCTTATATTGAGACAAGTAATCTGCAACACAGAATGATATAGATATGTTGACGGGAAAAACCATAGTACTTGGTGTTACAGGCAGTATCGCCGCATATAAGATTGCCAATCTTGCGTCGATGTTGGTGAAGTTGCATGCCGATGTGAATGTTATCATGACTCGTAATGCCTGTAACTTCATTACACCGACTACCTTTGAGACTATTACGGGAAATAAATGTCTTGTGGATACGTTTGACCGTAATTTCAATTTTCAGGTGGAGCATATAGCTTTGGCCAAGCGTGCAGACCTTTTTATGATAGCTCCGGCTACAGCCAATATAATAGGCAAAATGGCCAATGGTATATGTGACGATATGCTGTCGACCACTGTTTTTGCCACAAAGGCTCCGTGTGTTATAGCCCCGGCTATGAATACAGCCATGTGGGAGAACAGAATATTACAGGATAATCTACAGAAATTGAACGGCTACGGTTATCATGTCATACAGCCGGATAGCGGGCGTTTGGCCTGTGGAGATACCGGTAGTGGCAAGTTGCCGTCGGAGGATATCTTGTTACAGTATGTGTTGCTTCATGCTGCAAAGGAAAAAGATTTACACGGACATCGCATATTGATTACCGCCGGCCCTACACAAGAGGCTATAGATCCTGTGCGTTTTATTACCAATCACTCGTCCGGAAAGATGGGATATGCTATAGCAAAGATGGCTGCTTTGCGTGGAGCGGATGTGACTTTGGTGTCCGGACTGGTTCGTATATCGCCATTTGTAGGTGTTGAGTTTGTTGCTGTAAACAGCGCAGAGGATATGTTTCGTGAGGTGACGTGTCGCAGAGAAGGGCATGATATTATTATCATGTGCAGTGCGGTGGCGGATTATACACCTGCTGTTTGTGCTGAGCATAAAATAAAAAAGAGCGATGATGAACTGACGTTGGAACTAAAACGTACTAAAGATATTTTGCGTTATCTCGGTCAGCATAAAGCACAAAATCAGACTGTGGTAGGTTTCTCTATGGAAACGGATAATCTGATAGAGAACTCGCGCGACAAGTTGCACCGAAAAAATGCTGACATGATATGTGCGAACTCTATATGTGGAGGAGAAACGGGGTTTGCCGTGGATACCAATCGGGTTACACTCATTACGCACAACGATGTGAAGGAGCTGCCATTATGTAGTAAAGATGATACTGCAGACCTGATACTCACGTATATAGTAAACAACCTATTACATAAATAACACTCTTTTATATAAGAAAATTACTGCCGATGCACTTGTTGATAGATATAGGTAATTCAACTGTTGTTGTGGCTATAGCCGACAATGATGGGGAAATAAGAGAGACATGGCGTTTCAAAACGTTGAAGGATGAGCGGGAAAGTTATTTCAGAACGGAAATGCTTGCGGGGTTGAATAAGTGCCATGTGCCGTTGACAGAGTTGCGCTCTGTGTCTGTGTCGTCTGTGGTGCCGGAGGTTAATGATGATGTAACACAGTCCATTATAGATATTACCGGTCTTAATCCGAATTTCTTTAGTGTGGCGGAGGCACAACGTGTGCTCGATATAGATGTAGAATCGCCGTTGCAGATAGGGCACGATCGGCTTGCCGATGCAGTGGGAGCTGTGTGTTGCTACGGTGCGCCTGTGATAATATTCGATATGGGTACGGCTACGACAGTTGGTGTCGTAAATGAGAATATGGTTTTTCTTGGGGGCATGATAATACCGGGTGTTAAGACATCGCTTAATGCTTTGAGCAAGCGTGCGTCACAATTGCCTGTTATAAATATTGCCAATCCGCGGCATATTATAGGACGTAACACCCTTGAGTGTATGCAGAGTGGTATTATTTATGGTACGGCAGCCATGATAGATGGCATTATTGACCGTATATCTGATACTCTTGGCGGCTCTGTAACTATTGTTGCTACCGGTGGGATGGCTAAGACGATAGTGCCACATTGCAGACATGACATTGTGCGTGATGATTTCTTGCAGTTCAAGGGTATTTTTTATTCTATGAAATAAGTCTACTGCAGTCCCAAGGGAGGGGTGGGAGAGTATCTGAAAGACGCTCCATTGGCAGAAATAATGTATATGGATAAGCTCTAAATATCTAAAGAAATTGGGTATAAACAAAAACATAGTTGTTATTGGTTCCGGTAATCTTGCCACTCATCTTGCAGTCGCTTTATATCGGTCAGGAACAAAAATTATGCAGATTTATAGTCCAACGGCACAACATGCCGCAACTCTTGCGGCTATGGTGGAAGCGGAGGCGGTTACGACTATGGCTTCTATAAGATCTGATGCGGACTGTTATATTATATCTGTAAAGGATGATGCTATTCCTACAGTAATAGAAGGATTGAAACACATTGATTCAAACAGTGTTATGATACATACTGCAGGTAGCGTTCCGTTGTCTGTCTTTAATGGCAAGGCTGTTCATTATGCAGTACTCTATCCTATGCAAACGTTTACGAAAGGACGTAAACTGGATTTTACTTCTATTCCATGTTTTATAGAAGGCTCTGACACCTTTGCCATGAATGAGGTGCGGGACCTTGCGGATAGCATATCGCATAATGTCGTAACGGCTGATAGTGACAGTAGGCGTAAGTTGCATCTTGCCGCTGTATTTGCCTGTAATATGGTGAATCATTGTTACAGACTTGCTGAGCGGGTATTGGAAGGAGAGAATATTGACTTCAGACTTTTTGCTCCTTTAATAGAAGAGACCGCCGACAAAATTAAAGAACTTACTCCTCGTGAGGCACAGACCGGGCCTATGGTGCGTGGGGATATGACTGTAATGAATGCTCAAATGCGGTTACTGCAAGATGATACAATGCGTAGGATTTATCAGTTGATGGCAGAAAGTATTTATCATGACAGTAATGATACATTGTGATAGTTGTAAAAATAGAAACCAATACAAGATTGCTACATGATAATTTATGATCTATCTTCTGAGATTTTGTTGTTGGGAAAGTGATAGCGTAAAGGAAAAAGAATTACAGCCACACGGCATTACCTGGATAAATAGGGGCAAACCGTGCGGCTGTATGGCGTTTTTGAAACTTTGTTATATTAAGCTTCGCTAAATTGATCTGTACCGACTTGGCAGAGTGGGCATACCCAATCTTCCGGTAAGTCTTCAAATGCTGTTCCTGGTGCTATACCATTCTCCGGGTCTCCAACTTCTGGGTCGTATTCATAACCACAGACATCGCATACGTACTTTTTCATGATTTTCTTGTGATTTTAATTGGTTTGTTAATGTTTTGCGGATAGTGGTTGGTTGCCATATCCTTGTTTCGAGTGCAAATATAATAATGTTTTTTCTTACAATCATCATTTTTTACCCTATTTATTGTACTCTAAGATTTTTTTAACTTTAATGGATTGTCTATCCTATTTTGATTATATTGTGTTATGAATAATATTAGTCGGTGAATTGTTATATATCGGTAATTTGTATGATACTCTTTGTTTTTTATTGTTGAGGTTGTAATGTAAGTGTAAATGTATCCGGATAAAGTAAAAGGTGAATTGTCTCACGACAACTCACCTTTGTTAACCTTAATAATCTAATACCATGAAAAACACGTTGCAAAGATAATAAATCGATTTGAAACGCACAAGTTTTTTTGTTGATTTTTACTATTTTGCAAGTGTCTTAACATTTCTTTGCTGTTAAAGACGTATGATGATTTTTTATCATTTAAAGGTTGTTTTTAGACGTTCTGTGTTTGTCTTTGCGGGCTGTTTCTTTTTGCTTTGACAGTTATTATTTAGCTCAATCCATCAGTTTGTCCGTTGACAATACCGATGCGTAGTGCCTGAGGCGATTTTGGTAGACCCGGCATACGGATGATGTCGCCCGCTATAGCTACCAATATTTCAGCGCCGGCGTTGATAACAAAGTCCTTTATGTCAAAATTAAAGCCTGTAGGAACACCATATGCTTTCGGGTTTTGTGAGAAAGAATATTGTGTCTTGGCTATGCACACAGGGAATCTGCCGTAGCCAAGCTCTTCAGCTTTGGCTATTTTGTTGATTGCTTCGGGGGAAAAGTTTACAGAATTCGCACCGTATATGTTTTTAGCAACGGCTGTAATCTTCTCTGTAATAGACATTTCATCTGTGTAGGTGTGTGATATTGTGCCTGATGAGGTGTTGTCTATTGTTTTAACTACAAGGTTGGCAAGATCGACAGCCCCTTCACCTCCTTCGCGAAAAGCATTGTTTAAAGCGAATGGTACAGCTTCTTCTATACAGTGTTGGCGAACGAGTTCTATTTCCTCTTCAGTGTCTTGAGCGTATTTATTGAAACATACTAATACGGTTTGTCCAAAACTTTTAAGGTTCTTGATGTGACGGTCAAGGTTTGCAAAGCCTTTTTTAATGCCTTCTATATTAGGCTTCTTTATGTCAGCTTCTGCTACGTCACCATGCATTTTCAAGCCTTGCAGAGTGGCTACGAGTACTGTTAATGATGGGGTTATTCCGGCTTTACGGCATTTTATGTTTAGGAATTTTTCTGCGCCAAGGTCTGCGCCGAATCCAGCTTCGGTTATAACATAATCGCCATAAGTCATAGCCATTTTGGTAGCAATAATGGAATTGCAGCCGTGGGCAATGTTTGCGAATGGGCCACCGTGAATGAAAGCGGGGGTGTTTTCTGTCGTTTGTACAAGATTGGGATTTATAGCATCTTTCAGAAGCACTGTTATAGCTCCGCTGACACCAAGGTCTTTTACAAAAAATGGTTTGTTCTCGAGTGTATAGCCAAGCAGGATGTTGTCTATTCGGCGTTGTAGGTCTTCTATATCTTTAGACAAACATAGTATTGCCATAATCTCAGAGGCTGGTGTAATGTCGAAACCGCCTTCTTGAGGCACTCCGTTGGTATATGGACCAAGTCCTGTTACTATTTGCCTTAAATTGCGGTCGTTGACATCCAGTACACGACGCCATAGTATTTGGCGCATGCCGAAGCCTTCGGAGCGGTGTTGGTAGATATAATTATCAAGCAGTGCGGCTATCATATTGTTTGCAGAGGTAATGGCATGGAAATCACCTGTGAAATGTAAGTTGATTTTTTCCATAGGCAATACTTGTGCATGGCCGCCGCCGGCAGCGCCGCCTTTCATGCCGAAGCATGGGCCAAGAGAGGGTTCGCGCAGAGCTAATACTGCTTTCTTGCCTATTTTTGCCATGCCTAAAGCGAGGCCAACAGATACGGTCGTTTTGCCTATACCTGCTTTTGTGGGGGTAATAGCGGTAACAAGTATTAGTTTGCTTTTCTTGACTTTTTCTTCGCTGATGTTTGTGTATGGCACTTTCGCAATGTATTTGCCGTATGGCTCTATCTGTTCTGTGTCAATGTGAAGTTGGTTAGCAATCTCGTTAATAGGTTTAAGTACTGTCTCACGTGCTATTTCTATGTCTGTTTTCATATTAATATAGTATTTTGTGTGCGCAAAATTACAAATAAATATAGCATTATCAAAGTGTTTTGGGGATTTTTTTGAAAAGGTATTGGGTAGAATTAAAAAAAGTTATTACCTTTGTGCAAAATTAATAGTGGAATGGATAAACACCATAACATGTCAATGCGGCTTGCCATTATTGACGATAATATTCTGTCAGCAATTGGATTGCAGCATCTGCTGGAGGATATTATACCGGGAGCTGACATTGTGTTGTGTCATGATTTTGAAGAAATGGATAGTGATATGGCAAACAGTTGCGCACATTATTTTGTTTCTTCACGTATATATTTTGAACATTCCCAATTTTTTCGGAATAATCCGAAGAAGACAATAGTGTTGGTTCAGGGGATAGTCAATATCACAGGATTGCGTACTATTGATGTTTGTAAGGATGAAAAATCGTTGGTATGCGATATCTTGTCATTGCATAATACCGGACATGGAAAAATGAGTGCAACGCACAAGAGTGATGTGGGGGTGCTATCGGAAAGGGAAATACAGGTGGCAGTGTTGTTATGCAAAGGATATATAAACAAGGAGATTGCTGATTTATTGAATATTAGCCTCACAACCGTAATTTCACACCGTAAGAATATTATGGCAAAACTACATGCCAAATCGCTTGCTGACATAATTGTTCATTCTGTAATGAATGGATATGTAAATATAGGAGAGTTGTAACGATGTTATATTATTTTTCTGGTACAGGCAACAGTAGATTGGTATGTGAGGTGTTAGCTGAGCAACTTGGAGAAAAGTATTGTAGTATGCTACATCCTTTGAGTAGTGAAGACGAGGCGGTGGGAATAGTTTTTCCTGTATATGCTTGGGGTATGCCAAATGTAGTGCAGGCGTTTGTCGAGTATATTTTGCCAAGTCTTTTAGGTCATAGTAACAGATATATTTATGTTATTATGACATGTGGTGATGATATAGGATATACAGACTCTCTTGTTGGGAAAGCTTTGAAGAAATGTGGGAGAAAGCTTTATGCGGCTTTTTCTGTACAAATGCCTAACACCTATGTTTGTTTGCCAGGATTTGATGTTGATAGTGTAGAAGTTGCAGACCGTAAATTAAATGCCATGCGTGTGATTGTTCCGGAAATTGTCAGACAGATTAATGCGAGACAGGCAACTTTTGATGTAGTAAGAGGGGGATTTGCATGGTGTAAAACATATATATTGCGTCCATTGTTTAATACATTCCTTACTGGAGATAAACGTTTTAGAGTTACAAGGAATATGTGTATTAGTTGTGGATTGTGTCAATCTCATTGTCCTGTGGAGAATATTTGGATGTCTGAGCGTTCCAATTTCCCGCAGTGGAAAGGAAAATGTACGGGATGTCTTGGGTGTTATCATATATGTCCTCGACACGCTATTCAATATGGATGGTTCACAAAAGGAAAGGGTCAGAAAACATAATTGGATTTTCGTTAGCAACGAATTCGGAGCATAGGCATATTGGTAGTTGATGTTGTGGGACTTTATTACTATATTGTTTTCTGTGGTACCTGTTTCGGTTAAATACTAATACATTTTAGTAATACATGGCTATTATCAGACAATGTAGTAGCAAAAAAGTAGTCTTGTCCACCATCTTTTAGCTTCAGGCGTTTGCGTAACTCCGCTACTGTAGATGGGAAATTACGTATAGTAAGGTTACCTTGTTTGGTATTGCCAAGCAACTTCTTTAAGGACGCTTTTGTAAAATCGCTTGAGTCGACAATACTGAAAAAACGGGCAGGGATGTCTGGTGGTGGACATGTATTGCTTACAAACAAATTGCTCATAGCATGCAGTTTGTGAAGATTGAATGTTTGAGCGAAAGCGTGCTGTACACCTGCTTTAAGAATACTGGAATTGGGTTCAATAAGGTACAATCCTTTAAGAGAAATGTTTGATGGCAATATGTTAGGGGCTATGGTTTTATTGGCTGTCGTGAATGAGGCTTGTGTGGTGGCAAGGTTGACGCAATGGTATATCGGAGAACAATTCTGTTGGCAGGCAGATGGTATTGAGTTGCTTGTAGACGCCTTTGAATGTAGTACGAATATTAGTTCCTTGCATTCTCCCTTTACACTGACAATGTGTATTTCAGACACATTCTTTAGTATCCGTAATGCTTGGGTTATGTCCAGCATAGGTGAGAGTTTGATAATAGTATAAATTGACTTTGAAAGGATAATGTCTTGTAGACTACTTATATTAGGAGTACAGTCCTCTATCGCTACAGTCTTTTTTCCCGCGTTATTGCGTCTGGCCGGATCTATATATATAATGTGAGCCGCACTTATGTTATTTAGAAAAGAACAGCTATTCTCATTTACAATTTTAACATTGGGTAATCCAAGTAAAGGGAAATTGTGTGCGGCGGTAGTACATAATTCTTGTTGTTGTTCTATATAGTAGGCTGTGTCGAAACAGGAGGCTATATAGCTAAAATCGACTCCAAATCCACCTGTAAGATCAACAAATATGGATTCTGTATCATATATGGTTTGAACATTTTGGATTGTCTGTAACAATCTTTTTGCAATGTGTTTTTTGTATATAGCAGTGTTCTCACTGGAACATTGCTCCATTGACAGGCGTTGAGGATACCACAAACCATCTGTTGCTGCCCAGCGTGGCAGTTTACGTTTGGCAATTTGATATCCTTCAATCTGCTTCAAACACCATATAGCATCAACGCTCTTTGGCATTTTTCTTAATGCCAAAGAGCGTATGTCTTTCTCACGGTTGAGAATTATAAATTCCTCATTAGTCATTCTTTATGAAATACTGTCAATGTCAGTTAGGCAGCCATCCAACTCCTTTTTTATTTCTTTCTTATCCAATTTCTGTCCAATAAACACTAGTTTGATCATGCGGTCGCCATATTTATTGTCCCAATCCCTGTTGACTCCGGGATTTTCGATTCTAAATTTTGCCAATTCCTCTTCAGGCATGGTGGCATACCATTGTCCGGCATTCTGTAGTTGAACTTGTTTTCCGGCTTGCTCAAAGATATAGCATAGATGCGGTTGGTCTGCAAACCAGCAGAGTCCTTTGGCGCGAATAATGTTCTTTGGCCAGCGACGTGCTATGAAGTCATCAAAAAGTGTTATCTCAAAAGGCCGGCGTGCATAGTAAACGTATGTGCCAATGCCATATTCTTCAGCTTCTCCCTCACCGTGATGATGATGATGTCCGCATGTACATTCGCCGCCATGATGATGATGACAGTGATGCTCATGCTCTTCTTTATCATCGTGATGTTCTTCATGATGTTCATGCTCGTGGTGATGTTCGTGTTCCTCCACCTCATGATGCTTTTCAATTTCCTTTATCCATGCGGCGGATGTGGCAACATCATCGAAATCAAACATGCCTGTGCCAAGAATACGTTCAAAGTCAACATTACCATAATCACATTCTATTATTTCTGCTTTAGGTTGCAGTGTGTGCACAATCTCATGAACATATTTTAGTTCTTCAGGAGAAACTTCCGAGGCTTTGTTTAATAATACGATGTTACAGAATTCTATTTGTTGAATAACAAGGTTCTCAATGTCTTCTTCATCAATCTTTCCGCCTATTAATGATTTGCCGCATGCAAATTCATCTTTCATGCGTAGCGCATCCACTACGGTGACAATGCAGTCTAATTTTGGAGTGGCTCCTTCATTGTATTGTGCTCCCATAGCAGGAATGGAACATATCGTTTGCGCAATGGGGCCGGGTTCGCATATACCGCTTGCTTCAATGACGATGTAGTCAAAACGCTGCATTTTGGTTATGTCATTAAGTTGCTCCACCAAATCCATTTTTAGCGTGCAGCATATACAGCCGTTCTGTAGAGCTACAAGGGAGTCATCCTTCTGCCCCACGATACCACCCTGTTGGATAAGGTCTGCATCTATGTTTACCTCTCCAATATCATTGACAATTACAGCAAATTTTATTCCTCTTTCATTATTAAGTATATGGTTGAGTAAAGTTGTCTTACCGCTACCCAGATAACCCGTCAGCAGCAGTACCGGAATTTCCTGTTGTGTTTTCATTTGTAAGTTGTTAGTTTAACGTTTTGTAGTTTTATGTCGCAAGTCGGTGCAATCTCTGTCGCCTTTTCTGTATAGAAAATATTTACATTCTTTATGGTTATGTCATGTACCATACCCTGGGCACCTTTCGCCTTTATACCCACCTTACACCGGTTACAGTTTATATCGTAAATATTAATATCTTGAAAGTCTGGCACCCATTTAGTCCCTTTCCCCGGAGCTGTAGTACCTGATACTGCGTTATCAGCGTATGTCGTTTCAAAAACAATAGCCTGATCTTTAATATCCGTCATGTTTATGTTGTAACAATAAATATCACCGGTTTGGCCACCGCGTCCTATCGCACTTTTAAAACGCAGTCCTGTGTCAGTGCCGGAAAAGGTATTGTCGCATACAATTATCTTATACATACCGGCACTGAATTCTGATCCAATAACAAAGCCTCCATGACCATGGAACACTTTGTTGTGTCTTATAAGAATGTCCTGACACGGTTTATGACCGATGGAAGCATCACCGGTGCCGCCTTTCATGCAAATACCGTCATCACCGCAATCAATGGAGTTATTTACTATCAACACCCTTTGGCTGGTGCCTATGTCTATGGCGTCTCCGTTCTGTGCGTTCCAAGGGCATCTTACCTTTATGGCATCAATAATGAAATCCTGACAGTCTGCTGTTGTAAGATGAAATTTGGGAGAATTCTGTAGTGTAATACCTTGTATCAGTACGCGTTGACAATTTGTAAAGCGAACCATGTATGCCCTCATCTGTTCTTGTTGCTCCATGGTTTTAGCTATATTGCCTTGTGTCTTTAGGTTGAAAGGATACCAAATATCCCCTTTTTCGCTCACAGTGCCACCGAGACTGAGATATTCTTTCCATTCCACGTCACTCACTTTACCTCTTTTTACCGGACGCCAAAACTTACCATTACCGTCTATAATACCACTGCCTGTAATAGAAATATCATGGGCATCATTCGCAGTTATACCTATTTCCGCCTTTCTTTGGCCTTCTTTGATATACGCACTTCTTTCTTCCGTTAATTGGATTATTGCGTTCGGGTCGAGATGTAAGTCTATACCTGATTTTAATTTGAATGGAGCTGTAATCCATATACCTGCCGGTATGTCTACATGTCCGCCCCCTTGCTCCGCAAGCGAGTCTATAGCCTTTTGAATTGCTGTTGTACACAGTGTCTGTCCATCATTGACAGCTCCGAAATCCGCTATAGATACACGTTGGCTTTGTATGACAGGCGTGTCAGCCTGCTCTAACTTTATGGGGAGATTTTGATAATAAACAGTGTAGTCTTTTGTTGCTGCAGTAGCTAATGTTGACAATAATAGTATTAATAAGGATAGTGAATGTCTCATGTAATGGCGTATGTTTAATATTTAGCTAATGCAAAGTTACGTCAAATTATTCGTTATAACAAATAATTTGACGTAATTTTTGAAAACCGTTTTATTTCTTAATATCTTCCCATTTAGGTGGATTTACATTGAGAAGATGTTTGACAAAAAAGTCGTAGCGCTTATGCTCGCCGTAACTTTCGCCCATAGTGTGGCGTGCCCCAGGTATTACTACCAGCTCAAAGTTTTTGTCTGCTTTTATAAGAGCATTGGCAACTTGCATTGTGGATGCCGGGTCTACGTTGTCATCCATTTCTCCAACTACCAGCATCAGTGGGCGGCGTAGCAGATGGGCATGCTCCACATTCGAGGACTGCTTGTATTGTTCGTCTACAGGATACCCCATCCATTGCTCGTTCCACCATATTTTGTCCATTCGGTTGTCATGGCAACCGCAAGCACTATATGCGCATTTATAAAACTCCGGGAAATGGAGTAGGGCAGACAGGCTTTCCTGTCCTCCAGCAGAGCAACCGTATATTCCAACTTTTTCTGCATCCATGTATGGATATTTCTTTGCCGCTGCCTTTATCCATGCTATATGATCAGGAATTCCTGCGTCCTTAAGGTTGTGATAACATACATTTTCAAACTCGCGACTACGAAATGATGTTCCCATACCGTCAACCATAACAACAATAAATCCTAATTCCGCTATGGAAGTCATCCACCAATCATACGATGCAAAGTTTTTACGAACATAATGATCTCCGGGGCCTTGATATATGTATTCTATTATAGGATATTTTTTGTTTGGGTCAAAATTTGATGGTCGTTGTATGAGACCGTACATTAATGTCTTGCCATCACGTCCTGGTGCGACAAATTGTTCAGGCGCCTGCCAGCCTTCCGATATTATTTTACTTATGTCAGCCTTGTCGAGAGTCATCAATATCTTGCCGTCTATGGCATTGCGCAATACGGTTATGGGAGCCTTGTCAACCATAGAATACTGATCGACAAGATATTTCATATTAGGAGAAAACCATGCGGTATGATGTCCTTCCTCCGGTGTTATACATGTCATTCCCTTACCGTCAAACCCTATACGGTAGTAATGAATTAGATATGGGTCTTCGTTTTTATGCACTCCGTTTGCGGAGAAATATATCAGCTTATTCTCTTCGTCTATTTTTATTACTTGCCTTACGTACCATTGGCCGTGCGTTATCTGTCTTACTACATTGCCATTGCTGCGGTTTATGAGATACAGATGGTTATAATTGTCCCGTTCGCTGCTCCATATTATATGTTTGTTGTCGTTCAATAAATGTCGGAAAATGCGATTATAGCAAATATAGGTATTACTATGTTCCTCAACAATTGGTTTTACAGAACCGTCTATCGCACTCATTTCCAGTACTCGATATGTCTTATGCCCACGTTCGTTGTATTCAAATGTAATGCTTTTGCTATCGTTGTTCCATTGTGGAGCATATAAGTCGTATTGCTTGTCAAACAGCCGTGTGTCAGGTATCAACTTCTTCTCACCGTCGATACTGAATATACATGGCACCTTAAAGCGTAGTTCATCGCCGGGTTTTGCGTATTCTTGTTTATGAAGTTTTGGTTGTAGCTGGTCGGTAGGGGACGATTCTACATAATAAACATACCGTTTTTCTGCCGGACGAATGCGACATGTTGTGACGAACTTTCCGTCTGGCGACCATTGTATGTAGCTACTATAATAGTTTCCCAATGTGCCGTCAACAGATAATTGGCGTTCTGTTGCGCCGTCTTTACTGCGTACATATACGTTGTCATTTTTTATGAACGCTATCCATGTTCCATCGGGTGACGGTACCGGGGCATAGCCCTTTTCATCGTCAACTTCCATCCAGTGTCTTCCGTTTGGTTTTGGGCGTTTGTCACGTTCTTCTTTTAGCCTTTTTTCTATTATTGTTTTGTCTGTTTCTATATGTTCCGTACACTCTTTGGCATTTATTGTAACAAGTACATCTCCTTCCGGAGTGTTCCTTATATACCAAAAGGTTTCAGAATCCCCTTGCCAACGTGGATTGGCATTGGTATAAAAACAATTGCGGCTGCTATATTTCTTTTGGATGGCGTATGCTCTGTTGTAATCGTCCAGTGTGCCTTGTGCCGACAATGTTGTGACAACTATTAGTAACAGTAGTGATAATATAGGTTTTAACGGCTTCATTGTTAGTTTAATATGATAACAGCTCAGGTTCTGTTATTCTAAACCTGAGCTGTTATATCAGTTATTACTTTGCGGCTTTCTTGCTTGTAGTCGTTTTCTTTGTAGGCTTGCCGGCTTCATATTTCGCCAGTTTCGTTTGGAGACGCTGTATCTCTTTATTCTTGGTCTCTACCTCTTTGCCGAGATTTGTTATTGTGGTAAGCATATTCTCCAGTTCCTCGTTTTCTATACCACCATATAATGTGCGTACACGGCTTATGAAGTCACCGAGAATATTCATATAATTAGTGAAAGCATCAAAAGGCCCGTCATATATGCCACGGTCAATGTTCCAGTTGCTGGGCTTTGTAGTCATGAAACGGAAATTGTTAGATGCCTGCAGGTAATCCCAGTCTTGCAACAGTCGCGGATCCTTAGCTATCAGCAGACGGTCTGCAACGCTATACAATTTGTTGAAAGCCTCCCGTTGCATCTGGTTACCCAACCATACGGAACAGTCACGCTCTTCATCAACCCATGATAATGTCTCCGGAACATCTATTGCCCCAACACTTGGATATTTGTCTATGACCTCACCCGGTGTGAGGAACTCCAGTCCGGCATTCTTTGCACATACCGGCAGTGCTTTGATAAATTCAAGAATATTACTTGACAGAGGTTGGGCTATTCCAAGAGCTGAAAGCTCCATGAATATATTTACAACTTGCTCGCTTTCAGGGCATGATGCAATATTGTTAATGTAAGTGTCAGCAAAAAGAGGATAACCGTCCCATGAGGTGTTGCTGAAACGTAGTGATATGTCGTCAGAGGCGTTGACGTCACGCAGCAACAGTTTCAGGCCGGGCGCCATGTTGCAATTATATACAAAGTGTGGAGATTTCCATCCCAATACTTGCTTTGCGCCTTCCGTGAGCATACCTTTATATCCTAAAGCCGCTACCTGGGCACCAATATCATCTGTGTAGATCAATGAGGAATTGCGCATTACTGTCGGACGTTTGCCAAAGTACTGCTCAATCTTGTCAGACATCTTCTCTATGTCACGTTTGAAGCTTTCTTCATTAGCCAAGCCTGCCAAACCATGAGAATACGGCTCGGTTAGAAACTCTACGCATCCCGTTTCGTTCAAAGCCTGCAATTTCTCTATGACCTGTGGAGCATGCATCTCCAGCTGTTCCATACCGACACCGGAAAGAGAAAAGGCCACACGGAAATAATCTCCATGTTCTTTTATCATTTCCTCAAGTGTATTCAGAGCCGGCATGTATGAGTGCTCGGTGATATAGTTTATGCTTCGTTCGTTTTCATAATCATCATAATAGTAGTGGTCTGTACCGATATCAAAGAAACGGTAACGCTTTAGGTGAGTTATCTGATGAATCTCAAAATATAAACATATAGTTTTCATAGTTGTTCTGTTGTTTAGTTGTTTAGTTATTTTGTGTTAGGGGTGTTGTCTATAATTATGTGCAATCACTGTATTTGATTGTTGCGGTATCATTATTTTATATAGTTGGCAAGATAGTCATCGTTGTTGAAATATCCCCGCTCTAAGATCTGGTCATAGCATTGGCGTATACGCAGACCTACTTTCTCCCATGTAATGCCGTCAACCTCTTTCATCCCGTCTTCCGCCAGTTGGTCATGGAATGCTTGGTTGGTACATACAGAGTATATGGCATCTGCCATGGCGTGAATATCCCAATAGTCAACTTTTAATACATTAGTCAGAATCTCTCCACAGCCCGATTGCTTGGATATTATTGACGGGCATCCACACTGCATCGCCTCTAATGGAGCTATACCGAAAGGCTCTGACACCGATGGCATTACGAATACATCGGAGTTCTTGTAACATTCATAAACCTGTTTTCCACGCTGGAAACCGGGGAAGTGACATTTGTCAGCGATGCCGTATGCGGCAGCCAACTCAATCATAGCCTCCATCATATCACCGGAACCAGCAAAGCAGAAACGTATGTTTTGTGTGCGTTGAAGTACCAATTTCGCCGCTTCGATGAAGTATTCAGGGCCTTTCTGCATGGTGATACGTCCAAGATATGTCACAACTTTCTCATTAGGAATTTTGTGAGGCTCTATGTTTCTGTATTCCTCTGACAGAGGATATACCGCATTATGCATGGCAACACATTTGCGTGGATCCTGATGATATTGGTTTATTACGGTCTGTCTTGTCAATTCTGAAACGCACATTATGCAGTCCGCATAATCCATGCCGTTTTTTTCTATAGAGTAAACTGTTGGGTTTACCTTACCGCGGGAGCGGTCAAAGTCTGTTGCATGAACGTGAATGCAGAGTGGTTTGCCGCTGACCATCTTGGCATGTACGCCGGCCGGGTATGTCAACCAGTCATGGGCATGTATTAAATCAAACTGCTCAGAACGTGCAAGTACACCGGCAATAATAGAGAAATTGTTTATCTCGTCATGCAAATTACCGGGGTATCCGCCTGCAAATCCAATACATCCAAGGTCATCCAGTCCCTGCATATAGTTGAAATCGGCATAGATGTGATCACGGAAACGATAGTAGTCTTCAGCAGTATGGCCTATAAAACGATCTTTTATATTGTCATAATTGACATCACGCCAGGCCACAGGCACCTGACTCATATTTATTATCTTAAGGAAATTCTCCTCTTGTCCGACAGGTTTTGGCATACAGAATGTCGTTTCAACGTCTCCTTGGACAGACAAACCCTTTGTTATGCCGTATGAAGCGACAGCGAGACCACCGTATATTTTAGGGGGGAACTCCCACCCGAACATTAATACTTTCATATTAGTAGTTTAGCCGTTTGGTTGTTTTAGTTGCTTGGTTAAATTATTATCATGGAACTTTAGCGCTTTGCCTTTTGTCTATTGTTAAATCTTTTGTTCCGTGATGTCTCTAATCTTTGTATTGGTCAATTAGTTTCATTGAGCGTAGTATCTCCGCCACGTTCATGGCAAATGCCATCGCTCCTCGTCCGTGGAAAGGAGGATTGCCATCGAACAACTCGGATATTGTACCCGTTGCGTGGTACATCATCTCGTCTTCAAAACCCACCATCTGCCGTTGTACGAAACTGACTCTTGTGCGTTTGAATACCTTCAGACACGCTTCCATGTAGAAACCGCCCAACCACGGCCATGCGGTACCGTTGTGGTAAGCATAGTCACGCTGTGTTTGCGGACCGTCATATATTGGCGTATAGCCGCCACTTTTGGGTGATAACGTGCGCAATCCTTTTGGCGTAAGCAATTCACGTGTGCAGAAATCTAATACCGCTTTTTGCTGTGGTGTTTCAAGAGGAGAGTGATCCATTGCCACGGCAAATATCATATTGGGGCGTACGTTCATGTCTGTTATGCCTTCTTCTACATAATCCAGCAGGTATCCGGCATCGGTGATGAACGTATTTTGGAAAGCTTCTTTTGTCTTTGCCGCTTGTTGCTCCACCTTCTCCACGTCTTTGTCATTGGTAAGGCTTAACAACTCCGCGCAAAATTTCAAGGCATTGTACCATAAAGCATTTATCTCAACCACATAACCGGTACGTGGCACAACAGGCTTGCCGTTGGCAATGCTGTTCATCCATGTCATAGGCTTGTCACGTCCTTCCGTGCGTAACAGCCCGTTGTCTGTCAGTCGCAGGTTTATATGCTTGTTGTGGCCAATATGTTCTATTATGTCATAGACCAAAGAGCCGTATTTTTCTTTGGCCTGTTCTATACCGACTTTTTTCGCATATTGCTGTATGCTCCACACAGCCCATAGCATAACGTCCGGTTGCTCTATCTCGTAAATGTCGACAGTCAATGGCTTGCCGAGCATAAACTCGTATATTCCTTTCATGGCGGTTTCCATAACCATGTGGAAATATTCTATCTCGTCAATGGCAAGCGTCAAACCCGGCAATGAAATGAATGTGTCCCTGGCCCGCACTTTGAACCAAGGGTAACCGGCAAGCAGATAGCGTTCTTCTTTCTTCTTGAAATGAAACTGGTGTGCGGCGGCAACAAGAGCATTGTAGAAATTGTCTCGTGGCTTTCTCAATTCAACTTCTTCGTTGAATGTCTTTTTTAATATGCTTGGCTTTATTTCTTCTAATGAGGCTGCAAAAACAATCTCGTCACCCTTCTTGCATTGTATCTCGAAATAGCCGGGAACGTATAAATCCTCTGTAGACTCATATCCTCGATCCGCCTCTTTGTAGTATTCAAGCCCTTTATACCAATTAGGACAGAAGACAAATTCATTCTTCTTGGACAATTGCATGTATAAGTTAGGATAACATGAATACATCGTTGTGCGTATGCCCCCGCTTACAGCCTTGTAGTCACGCATCGCCTGATAGTTCTCATGCGTTAAGCTGTCGGCCCGTCTGAAAGCGAGATAAGGCCTTAGCCGCAGTGTTACAGGAGAATGTGCGTCATCTATCGTGTAACGTATCATTACCCTGTCATGGTAATTCTGGAAAATAATCTCTTTGCGAAGCAGTACACCTCCCACTCTGTAAACGGTGGTAGGCACCTTGTCACAGTTAAATTCACGAATGTACTTGTGGCCGTTTGGGCTGCATGTCCCGCCTTGATATAGATGCAACCCGAGATTGAACTCTGCCCCATGCTGCACGACAGACGCGTCAAGAGAAGACAATAGCACATGGTTCTCGTCGTCTATATCCGGAATAGGTACAACAAGCAAACCGTGGTATTTGCGTGTGTTGCAATCTACCACAGTACTTGAACTGTAAGCTCCCGAACGGCTTGTGCGCAGAACCTCCTTGCGTAGAGCTTCCTGCAAATTAGTCATTAAGGCCCTTTCAAATTTCAGATAACTCATAGATATTTTATTTAAGGTTTTTTATTTCGTTTTTCACAAATCAATATGTTGAAAGATTCGGTTTCGTCTTAGGTTGTTTTTTTGATAAAAATCAATTTTGTTCTTTTTGCAAAGGTACAGATTAGTTTTTGAACAACAAAACTTTTTCGGAGTTTTTTTTATTTTATAATGAAAAAATAAAAGTTTTGAAAGTTCAAAACTTTTATTTCCTTATAACATAGCTGTTTTATAGACAGTTTGGTGATGTTTTGTCCTTTTCAGGCAAGACGTGTATTCCCACTCTGCAATCGCAATGCTTTTACCTTATGATTGCAGTGCAATTACCTTATAATCGCAGTGCGATTACAGAACAATGTTTTTTTGCTAATCATGCCACATAGGTTCCTTGTGTTTTTTAGGCTTGTTGTGATGTGGCTATAACATCATTGCAATTAACCTGTTATATATATTGGTTAATCTTATGATATGAGCGAATTAGGGCTGCCAGTTTCTGAAATTTCTCAAGTTCTTCCGGCTCCATTTTTTCCGCTTTTATTTTCTTTCTGTTGAACTTCAGCCAATTTAATAACTGATGTTCTTCAATGTGGTGGCGGGAAGGAGCACGGTGGTTTTTCTTAACGAAATCCCATACTTGTTTGTATTTTATATCCCATGCCTCTGTTCTGTTCATTGTATTGGTAAGTATTGGCAATTATATTAATATCAATTTTATATGTTGCTGCTGTTTGGGTAAAGGAACCGACTGTTCGCAAAGTTACAATTTTTGTAGAAAAATCCGGTATATAAAATCAATACATTATGAAAGTTTAATGCTTTTCTGTGATTATAGTGCGTTAATTTATCCTTTTTTTGTTATCTTTGCAGTCTCTTATGGATAATGGTAGACTTTATATAAGCAAACTCCGTGCTTTGTTGCAAATGGAATATGATGCTGAAAAAGAGAATTATCGCATCATGTCAGAGAGAATAGGGATAGACCGTAAGAAACGCCGCGGTGTCTGTTGGCATCCTGTCAGTGTCGGAAGGTCCTATTACAATTCTCTTAATCAATTGGTGGTGGAGATTTATCGTGATAAGGAGCAGTCGGCTGACGATATATATGAAGAGATGGATGTTGACGACTGCGGACAGTTTGAGTATGGTAAACCGGTGCAGTTCTTTTCGGTAAATACCGGGAATAAAATAAGATATATCACTCCCGCCGCCACTGTCTGTTATGTAGATGGGTGTAAGATGGTGTTGAGTGTGGCTTCTGCGCAGACTGTAGTGGAGATAGAACAGACTGAACGCCTCGGTGTGCAATTATATTTTGACGAGACAAGCTATAAGGTTATGTTTAACGCCATAGACGAAGTGGCGGCGGTTGAGAACAATCGTCTGGCTCAATTGCGGGACATTTTCGCCGGCATGACGGCTATAGGCAAACTGAATATGCGCCCGATGTGTTTCCCGTGGCTGAATCGCTCGCAGGAGAAAGCTGTGAACGAAGTACTGTGGGCTAAAGATGTGGCTGTGGTTCATGGGCCTCCAGGTACAGGAAAAACAACGACATTGGTGGAGGCTATATACGAAACACTGCGACGGGAGACACAGGTGCTGGTGTGTGCCCAAAGCAATACAGCTGTAGACTGGATAGCGGAAAAACTTGTAGACCATGGTATTCCGGTGCTGCGTATAGGCAATCCGTCAAGAGTAAACGATAAAATGCTGTCTTTTACCTATGAACGGCGTTTTGCTGATCATCCCGATTATCCTGAGTTATGGGCGATAAGAAAGAATATAAGGCAGATAAGGGAAAATAGAAAGGGAAGCGGTAACGTCCATCAGAAGATTGCCCGTTTACGTGAACGTGCGGCGGAACTGGAGATGAAAATACACGGATGCTTGTTTGGGGAAGCAAGGGTCGTGGCGTGTACCCTTATTGGTGCGGCTAATAAAATAATGGTAGGACAGAAGTTTTCTACCTTGTTCATAGACGAAGCCGCACAGGCTATGGAACCGGCATGTTGGGTGGCATTGCGTAGAGCCGGCAGGGTTATATTGGCCGGAGACCATCAGCAGCTACCGCCAACGATAAAGTGTTACGAGGCTATGAAAGGAGGTTTGGGGCGAAGCCTTATGGAACGTATAGCGCTAAAACAGCCTGAGTGCGTTACAATGCTCAATATTCAGTATCGTATGAACAATGGCATAATGCGGTTTTCATCGGACTGGTTTTATGGTGGCCAAGTGGTTTCGGATAAAAGTGTATGCCACCGCTCGATACTTGACTACGAGAGACCTATCGTTTGGGTTAACTGCGATGAGCAGGAACGGTATGTTGCGGATAGTCATGGCAGGATAAACAAGGCGGAAGCGGACTTGTTGCTGCTGCATTTGCAAGGATATATCAACAAAATAGGTATAGAGAGATGTCTGGAAGAGGGGATAGACGTTGGCATTATATCTCCTTATCGAGTGCAGACCCTTTATATAAAGCGTGAGATAAGACGACGTGCAGAGTTCAAGCGCGTCAGACACCTGATATCAGTGAATACGGTTGACGGCTTCCAAGGACAGGAACGGGATATAATACTTATTTCGTTGGTGCGCTCTAATGAGCACGGTCAGATAGGGTTCTTGTCAGACTTGCGACGCATGAATGTTGCCATGACACGTGCAAGAATGAAACTTATAATCTTTGGCAATGAGGTAACGCTCTCGACATCGGAGTTTTATAAAGCGTTGCTGGATTATATAGCATTACCATCCTAATGCTTTCCAGTCTACGTCATTGCACCATTGCAGTTGGAACATGGTAGTGTTGATATCACTTTTGTATTCAGTGTAGACATCTGTGGGTGCTATCATGCTGAGACCGCCGTAGTATTCGTCTGTAAGATAATCCTGGAACAACTGGAAATTTATGTTTAATGCAGTGTTCCATCTGTCTGTCAGATGTTTGGCGACAACCGTATTCTCAAGATATGGCAACCATTCCGCATAATCGTCAGCGCTTAAATTTATTTTCATTAGTTGCTTTAACTCATGGAGAGCCGGTGTACGGTAGATGCCTGTTTCCCCACCGCGATAGTAATATATACAGTTTTTGCGTTCGAGTATTAACGGGCTGTTATTGTCAACATATAGCTTTTTTAGGGCTTTTCGTGTGGCATTACATAGGGCTTCAAGTCTGTCAGTCCTTACAGCAGATATACAGATGGCGGTGTCTTCGGTGTAGTCGGAGATGATAGCTTGTGGAATATCATCTTTTTCAACGCAGAGGGCTGACACCATCGTTTCGTAATTAGCTCCGTCACCGGTAGTCTCGGACAATGGGGCTATTATATATTCGGTACAGTTGCGTAGCTCGTATGCAACTTCTGCGGTCTGCATACAACAGCAGTCAAAGAAAATGTATGAGAATCTGATTTTGTTGCCGTTGGTATCTTTAAGGGTGTTGAATGCTTTTGCCATGGACGGGATGTTCATCCATTTGGATGTGGACGTGGCGGAAACCTCGCCTGCGGCGTCATATCCGTATGCTAACAGCTTTATGTATTCTGATTTGACACTATCTTGTTTTATTATCGGCCCGCTACCATGACCGCTTATCACGGTAGAATACTCATTTGACGGGTAGTTGTTGATTATCCATTGCATTACATTACGCATGCTGTCCGCAGATGTCGAGTAAAATTCGTTATCATATTGCTTTACTTTTGTCAGTTTTCCATTTCGTATATTTGCAATGTATGGGGTCTGTCCGTTGAGGTCAGCGAACACTAACAAACGGCAGTCGGATTGTAGTAGCTTGGAGCCTTCAATCATTTCTGTGATGTCATTGGACAGATTGCTGCTGAGATTGTTGTCGCCTGTTATGTATGCTATAATGGTTCTGCGTCCGGGATGGTTCCTGAAGTATTCTTCAGTAGTATCTTCAGGGTCGGAATCATAGGGGGAGTCTATGGTCTCTTCTGTACATGCTGTAAAGCATATAGCAGCAAATAAAGATAAGATTAAGAAGTATAACCTATTCATGATGTGCCTGTTTGTTATTCGTTTATAGCTCCGCAATGAGGGCATTGGATTTTTTTTCTGATGCGTTTGCCGCAGTTTCCGCATATATAGGGATGGCTGAAATAACGTAAATAGCGTGTTATGGCAAACCAGCAATATGCCACCAGCAGCGGATAACCTATATAATATAATGTGCTTATGGAAAAAACTATATATAAAACGGCGCAGAATCCTGTTAGACCGGACAGATATAGTATGGCATCTGTAAAGGTAAGGTGGTGCCGTGTGTCTTCTATTGCCGCTATACCAATGATAAGCATGGCCCATACACTGCAGATGAAGATGCTGAGTATGGGTGGCATGAGAAAGGGGTTAAGTGTGGGATGGAAATAATAATGTCTCCAAATGTCTGCTCCGAACATCTGGAGTGAGGCATAAAAGGTTGCAGCGGCTGCAACAGTTATGCAGAGTAGTGTGGGGTAGAAGCTCGGTATGTCGCGGAAATGTACTAATGGCGCTTTGCGACGTTGTACCAAGCGCATGATGTATGCCGCGGTAATGAGCGCGACTAAGATTAGGGCAAATAACACATGTGTATCGCTGAAGAGCATGATTATTTGCGAAATAGGGTCTGTTGGTACAACATTCGGCAGAAGTTCTGTTTCATGTATCCAGCCTGTTTCGCCTGTTTCTGAAACTAATTGTACCCAAACGGAATCAATAGAGTCTTGTGGAAGGACTCGGAAATCAACCACGGCAACATGGGTGTCGTGGGCAATGTATGACGTATCTGTAACCAGTAGCGATACGTGTTCTTCCGGTTGCTGGTTTATTAGTAGCAGAGAATCGTTGTGTACGATAAAATTATATCCTATACTATAATGGCGACTGTTGTACGTATATGTTGAGTCTGATATCTCAATGCTGTCTTGTGTGTGTTGCAGAGCGATACCGTCGGGATGCTTACCATTATAGCATGAGGTTATCATGCTACTGGTTATTGAGAGAATTAATATGTAAAACAGGGTTTTCATGCCATTATTTCCATTCTACATTGTTTGCAATTGAATCTAATAGTGAAAATCTTTCCATCGCTAAGGCGCAGTGATAGCGGCTCATGCCATGGGGCTTTCTTTACGTTCTTGGTGCAATACCCCAGTTCTGCTTTCAGACAGTAACGGCATTGCATGATGACGGACTCTTGCGGAGTACTTGTTTCAAATGCGGTGGCATTGATTCCCAGTTCCTTATAAAAGTCTTTTGCCTGACGGTTGGAGGCGTTATATAGATAAGGTAGTGTGGAATGTGGTGGTGGAACGCAAGGGTGTGGATTGATAGTGGTTGCTTGCGGATGTCGTGTTTGCCGTCTTGCGTTGGTTAACGTTTGTAACAGATTGTTACATGCCATTCTCCTTATTTCACTTATCAGACTGTTTGCAATGAAGGGTTGTTCAATGTCATTGTGTATTGTTACTGTATTGCATATATAAACGGTATTACCCAACTTTGTGAGTTGTTTCTTTATGTTTTCCTCTTGAGGCTTGTTTGCTGTCTGAGGCTGATAGGGGAGCGAGGCAATACTGTTGTGTCCCTGCTCGTCTGTGATTGATAATTGTAACTCTTCTTTACCGATATGCAGAACCATGTCTATTGGTATTCTACGCACAGCGGACGGTTTTGACAGTAATGTTTCAAATGCTTGGTCGTGATTGCGGAATAACTGCATTCCGGGATGGAGCTGCTTGGGCATTGATAACGGAAATAGCTTGTTGTTTTCCGCTTTATTAATGCGAAAGCCTATTAGTTGTTTGTCGTGGGTGAAGAAGCATAATCCATCGCCATTGTGGAATGATGATATGGAAGAGACTGTAAAATAGTTACCGCGTATTTCCTTTACTGTTCCGATAGGTTCTCCGATTGCTTTGGGGGTGTGGAACTGTGCTGCCGGTATTGTTCGTCCGTCAGCGAAATATGTGGTAAAGCCACGATTGAAACTTTTGTGTATGTCGGGTGTAAAGGTATAGGTACATTTGCCCATAGAGGCTCTACTGTACTCGTCGGGATGTTGCGTACAGAGTGAATTTAGCTTCTCACTATATGCAGCTGTTATATTTTTTACGTAATCGACGTTTTTAAGTCTTCCTTCTATTTTGAAAGATACTGCTCCGGCTTGGACAAGTTGTTGCAGGTTTTCTAATTGAGACATGTCACGTAAAGATAATAAATACCGTGATTTCTCAATCATCTTTCCGTCTGCATCCACAAGATCGAAAGCCATACGGCAGAACTGGGCACAGGTTCCTCTGTTGGCTGAACGTCCGAAACATTGTTGGGAGGCATAGCATTGTCCGCTGTAACTGACACATAATGCACCATGAACAAATACTTCAAGTTCTACTTCCGGTACTGCTTTGTGTATTTGTGCAATCTCGGTTATACTGAGTTCGCGTGCCAATACTACGCGTTTTATACCCATACTGGCTAGCCATTTTACTTTGTCTGCTGTCTTGTTGTCTGTTTGTGTGGATGCATGTATGGGGATATTTATATTTTGTCTGCGCAGTTCTTGGAGCAATCCCATATCCTGTATGAGTATTGCATCAACCCCAATAGCCTGTAATTGTTTTATAAGTTCAATTGTCTCCGACATCTCGTTGTCGAAGATAATGGTGTTGACTGTTACATATACCTTTGCATTGTATTGGTGAGCATACCGGCAAAGAGTTGCAATGTCTTCGACACTGTTGCCTGCTGCGGCGCGTGCACCAAACTTACTGGCGCCAATATATACGGCATCAGCCCCGTGGTCTATGGCGCTTATGCCACATTCCAAATTACGTGCGGGTGAAAGCAGTTCAAGAAGCGTCATTTGTTAGATATTTCTGATTTTGTTTCTAATAGTCATTATATTCATCATTGTGACTAATGTGAATATAATGCAGCCTAAAATGACAGAGTATATTATTGTACCGTTGTTGCTTTCCGGGAACAGACTTTTTACAATATCCATGTAGTAATGTCGTAATCCCGCTACTATTATAATGGATATAATAAGCACTGTTAGATTTAATCCAATGGTAAGCAGTTGGTATGGCATAGCCACTTTGCCAGTAGAATATCCAATAAGAAGCAGATTTTGAAGCTTCTTGGTGTTTTTTTGCACAAGCAGGTAAATGCTAAGCATTAGAATGTAGAAGCTTAGTACGCTGATTATAAGACCTATTATCATAACAAGGCTGACTATCATACGTAGAAAATAGGTAGTTTTCTCTGTGTTAAGTTTATCGCTTTCAATGTCAAGTCCTTGCTCATCGAAGTAATCTGCTATCTTTTCGTCAGCGGGATTGCTCACTTCCATCAATAACCTTGTAAAGCCGTATGGCTCCTGTGACGCAAATTCTTTATTGCTCCATTCCATAAATGACTGTGGTACAAGAATGGAAGATATTGAGCTTGAGAATGCGACTACTTTGCCTTTGAATACTTCTTGCTTTCCGTTTCCACGTATAATCATCTGCAAATCAATAAGCCCCATTAACCCTTCGGCTATCTGTGGCAATGAATGTTTCTGGGCAAAGCCGAAATTATATATATTAATGTAGGTGCGCGGCAGTATTATTGGGACTGTTTCTGCACCCGGGGTGTAATGCCAATCTCGAAGATTTATATCCACAAACTCGTCAGGGACACTCTCAAAGTATAACTCTGTGTTAAATATCTGCTGACCATTCACTCCCATTTTAGCATCAATCTTATAGTTAGTGGATGTGAATGTGCCTACTTTGTTGACAAAAGGTTGGTCTTTAAGGCTTTGGATGTCAGTGGCTGAGAATGTACTTGAACGTCCGGATATAGTCGAAGTTGTGCCTATTCGCTTTGTGACCATAAGGTAGTTTGCCTTCATGAAGGAATCTTCTGAGGTGAAAACCTGTATTATGTCGTTGTAGAATTGAAAGCCTGCCAATACTATTATCATGCCAAAAAGATTAGCAAAGGCAAATCCGCAGAATTGACTTATGCTGATATGTTGACGTAATAATTTCCAAAGTAGTCTCATAATGTTTCTAAAGTGCTACAGTTATTAAACGTTTACAGCTTGTAAACTGTATCATAATTGATACTCATGTGTTTGCCAATGCTGGTTATAATAACACATGCGTCTTGCTTTTGGGCTTCTTCCAGCATTATTTCTGCCATTATTGATGAGTTGTTATCATCCAGATGACTTATAGGTTCATCTGCAAGGAGCAGGCTGAATGGTTGGGCCAACGCACGCATCATTGCTACACGCTGTTGTTGCCCGAAAGACATCAAAGCTATTTTCTGGTTAATTTTGTCTGCTATTCCTAATCTCTCAAACCATGAAAGTATTGTTTTATTGTCAATATGTGCTGTCAATTGATTCTTGATCTGTATATTTTCTATGGCCGTCAGCTCCGGAAACAATCGTAATTCTTGAAATAAATGACTTACATGTTGGCATCTGTTCTCTGTCCATCTGCCTGATGAGAATGTGCGAATATCCTCATTGTCGAATAGTATAGTGCCTGTATAGTCATCTCGGTAGCCGAGAATATAACTGCAAAATGTGCTTTTGCCTTTGCCGGATTCTGCCTCTACAAGGTATGTTTTACCTCGCTCGAATGTTACTTCCGTTTGCCATATCTCAGACTTTAAGTCTTTATTGCCTTGAAACACCTTCGGTGTAACATTGTTAAATGTCACAGTCTTCATTTAGTCTGCTCTCATATTATAGATTATCTTTTTTACATTTCCTATGCATGGCGCTATGATTTGCTTCATAGGTGTGCTTAATGCTTCAATGTTCACGACAACAATCAGTCTGTCTTTGCCTTGTTTGTTTTCGTCATCTGGTAATTTTTGTACTCGTGCAGAGAATGTGCTTTCTCCGTCTTTCCTCTGCTTGAGATCTGTAAATATACTGATATTACCGTTGCTGTTGCGTATAATATCGTATGAATCTGTACCCATAAGCATTGTATTCAGGGCTTTATTTCTTTGTAAACATGGTATAAACTTCTCTCCCTCGACGTTCACGAATATCCCAATTGCAGTCGTATCACCTGTTAAATTTTGCCAATCAGCTGTGATAGGGCGATATAAAGTTTGTGTTTCTTTTAACGCTTGCTTTATATTTGGATTGTATGAGCTGGTTGTACCGAACAGTTGTAGAACACCATCTTTATATGTTAGCTCCGCTTCGAGCAAGACATCGTCTGCGCTTGTGCCTTTTGGAGCGCCTAAGGTTGCTGCTAAAGATATCTGTTCCGGTAACGATGAGGCCAATGCCACCATGCGTGTGCCTCCTTTCTGTTCCTGTAAGTGTTGCCATAACATGGAACTCTTTACGCTTTCGTTATCGTCTTTCTCCATCAGTCTTGACATACGACGCCTTAAATGGGCTTCTGCTTCGGTACCGGTTACAGGGCCTATTATTAATAATGTACTGTTATCATACCCTAAAATCCATTGGTCTTTTAGCGTATAAAAATCTTTGTTGTCCAGTTCTTTGTGGTTTTTCAGAATGCCAAGGTTTATCAATTCGGTTATAAAGTCATTGAAATCGTTACTGTCAGCAATAGGAGCACATACCCCAATGTTTCCATCTCCTGACGCAAATAAATATATTTCTTTTGCAATATCAATGCCTTTGATATGTTGTACATTATTGTCAAAGAGCATTGTAAGTAGTGATGCGAATGGGGATTGCTTTTCTGTGATGTCTGTTGCGTTAGTTGATATTATTGCTGTACTGTTTCTCGGTATAGCATTTACATAGTCATGCTTGCTGCAAGACGTGACTACAGTAATCAAGGCGAATAGTATTAACAGATAGTATTTCATGTTTGTAGTGTCGTATATGTATTTATGTCGCTCCTGATAAAGTTGCTGATAAGCGGTTATCACGCAAGATGCGCCATCATAACAGCACTTAATGCCGCTGTTTCTGTTCTTAATCTGGAGTCTCCAAGGGATACGGATATATATCCATGAGCCATTGCATATTGCACTTCTTCTATAGAAAAGTCCCCTTCCGGCCCTATAAGTATTGTGATATTGTCATGCGATTGTGGTTGTGACGCATTGCCTTTCTCCGATGATGCAATACTATTATCTTTTAGGACCTTAAAAAGGTTTTGGCGTTCTATCTCGTTATAGCAGTGGCAGATGAACTTCATGCCTTTTCGTTCTGTGTCAATGAATTGCCTGAATGGTGTTATTTCATTTACAATAGGCTTCCATGCCTTGTGACTTTGTTTCATTGCTGCAATGACAATCTTCTCTATTCTGTCTGTTCTGAGTTGTCTGCGCTCGGAAAAGCGGCATTCCAGAAAAGATAATTGGTCAATACCTATTTCCGTTGCCTTTTCCGCCATCCATTCCACACGCTCCATCATTTTAGTTGGTGCCATGGCAATGTGTACGTTTCTTGACCACAATTTGTGCTGAAAGAGTTCTTCTGTTATTTCGTAAGAGCAACGTTTACCGGATGTCATAGTAGCTATGGCTTTATATAAATGTCCTTTGCCGTCTATAATGAACATGGCATCCCCCTCGTGCAGACGCAGGACTCTTGTGGCATGTGTGGCCTCGTCTTGCGGCAACTCTGTGGTATTACTTGCGTCTGGAACATAAAAAAAGCGTTCTTCTTTCATACTTCTGCTCAGTCTTCTCTTCTATCTATTTCTTCTTTCAATTGTTTTGCCAACTCGTACTTCTCTTCGTCAATGCTTTTTTGTAATGCTTCTTCCAGCATTTCTTTCGTAAGTGTATTCAATGGCATTGCTACTCCCCGTACATTTCTTCCAAGGTATGGAACACTTTGTCTGTTCCATAACGACTCTTCTATATATAATGGGATGTTGTCGTTGTCCGCATAGCATAGCAATGCCCCGTCACTTACTCTTATAGGAAAAGCGGTACCGGAGTTTGTGTCTTCTATTACCGCGCGATATTGTCCGTCATATATACTCACAATAACAACAGCCAGTTGCAGGTCTGTCAGATTACGGATTATGGTGCTCACTGTTTCCGGGAGTGTACTTTGTAAAGTATGTTTCAACAGAGCCATACTCTCCGGGGTACCAATATATTTCCCGCTTCTTATTCCGAACTCATGACGTTTCACCGCATCGCATACGACACATATCTGTCTTGTCTCTTCTATGTCTGTTATTATCAACAGTGATGCCGTCTGCGATGCCGAGATGTCTGTAACTCCCTGTATTTTTAACCGTATGCGTGACATGTAGGGTTCAAATTAAGGGGATGCGCTTTTGGCTTAGCGCCTATGCACATCCCCTGTTGTTCTTTTGTCCTCCCGTTTGATGTATATAATCGGGAACAAATGTTGTTAAGCCTCTTCAGCTGGAGCTTCTTCTGCTGTTGCCTCTGCTGCGTTTTCTGCGGCAGCAGCCTCTGCAGCGGCTTTCTTGTCAGCAATCTTTTTGGCGATTGCCTCATTTACTTTCTTCTCAGCCTCAAGTGCAACTGCAGCAGCAGCTTTCTTCGCTTTGGCGTCATTAGCCTTGATAGCCTCGAAACCAGCAGTCTTAGCTTGCTTCCAAACCTCAAACTTAGCTTGTGCAGCAGCCTCATCGAATGCGCCCTTCTTGATGCCACCTTTAAGGTGCTTCATCAGCAGAACGCCTTCTTTAGAAAGGATGTTGCGAACAGTGTCGGTAGGCTGTGCTCCGCATTCCAACCAATAGAGTGCGCGCTCGAAATTCAAATCTACTGTGGCGGGATTGGTATTAGGATTGTAGGTACCAATCTTTTCAGTAAACTTACCATCACGTGGAGCTCTTACGTCAGCGATGACGATACGGTAAAAGGCGTAACCCTTACGGCCGCCGCGCTGCAAACGAATTTTTGTTGCCATTTTGTTTTGTTGTTATTTTGTTATAGAAATGAATTTTATGCCGCTAACTCGTAACGGCGGTGCAAAGGTACTGCTTTTTTCTGATATTGCAGTGGCTTTAAGTGTGATAAGTCTTTCTGTTAAGTTATTTTAACCTATAATCAAAAGAAATGTCCGTTATACCAGTCTTTCAATATCAGTTATTGAGCCAGTTGCTTATGATTGATCTTCCCTCGGTTGTCAATACGCTTTCCGGGTGGAATTGTATTCCATGAATGTCATACAGTTTGTGCTTCAGCCCCATAATCTGTCCTTCATCGCTTTCTGCCGTTATTTCAAGGCAATTGGGTAGGGCGTTCTTGCTGACAACCCATGAATGATACCGTCCCATGGTGATACGTTCCGGTAATCCCTCGAATATTTCATCGTTACCAAACTGCGTGCCTTCGGTTGCGACACCATGAAATACATTTGTCAAGTTCTCAAGTGTTCCGCCAAAATATTCTCCTATGGCCTGATGACCAAGGCATACGCCGAGTATAGGCTTCTTTTCGGCATAGTTCTTTAGTACTTCCATCAGCAGACCTGCTTCTGACGGGATGCCCGGTCCCGGAGAAAGTATTATCTTGTCGAACTGCTCCAGCTGCTCCATGGCAAATTGGTCATTACGGTAAACCGTAACATCGGCGCCAAGCTCTTTGACAAGATGACTGAGATTGTATGTAAAAGAATCGTAGTTGTCGATTATAACTATTTGTTTCATTTGTAGCTGTTTGTTATATACTTACATGTTTTCTGCCATGATTATGGCTTTGCGTAGTGCTCCAAGTTTGTTGTTTACCTCCTGCAGCTCATACTCTTCGTCGCTTTTCGCAACGACACCGCCACCGGCTTGGAACCATAGTTCTCCGTTTCTGCTCACAAATGTACGTATGGTTATGGCTTGATTCAATGTCTTGTTGAAGCCAATAAATCCGATGCAGCCTCCGTAAGCACCACGGTTATGTGGCTCATATTCCGAAATCAGTTGCATGGCACGCACTTTTGGAGCTCCTGAAAGTGTTCCGGCCGGGAACGTATCAATGAAAGCTTTTATAGGATCCGCCCCTTTATCCAGTGTTCCGCTGACACGACTGACAAGGTGTATCACATGAGAATAATATTGCATATCCTTATAAAAGTCAACGTGTACATTATGGCAGTTACGTGATAAATCATTGCGCGCAAGGTCAACGAGCATCACATGCTCTTCGTTTTCTTTTGGATCGTTGCGCAAATATTCTGCGTTGCGGCGGTCTTGTTCCGCATTACCCGTGCGTTTGGTCGTACCGGCTATAGGATCTATGTATGCGGTGTATTCGCCGTTGTCGTTAAGCTCTATGCGACAATGGGTTTCCGGTGATGAACCGAAAATACGAAAACCTCCAAAATCGAAATAGAACAGATAGGGCGATGGATTGATACATCTTAAGGCACGGTATAATTTGAAGTCATCGCCTTCGTAATGCTGCACGAAACGGCGTGACGGAACGATTTGAAACACGTCTCCACGCAGGCAATGCTTTATACATTTGCGTATGTTCGCTTTGTGCTCTTCGTCTGTCAGTGTTGAGAATGTGTCTCCTGTCGGATGAAAATCGTATGGTTGCACATTGGCTTTGTTCATCTTCATCATGATGTCATCCAATTGTGCCGCGCCGTTATTGGTGCTATCATTTTCCTTTATGAGGGTAACGATAATCATTTGATTGTTGAAATGGTCAAATACAATAATGTCACGGAAGAATATATAGAGCATGTCCGGAGCATCGTTCTTTTCCATTGTCGTATCTTTCACGGCAATGTCCTCAAAGTATTTCACAGCGTTGAACGATGTGTATCCGTATAGTCCGCAATATTCTGATTGCTCACCTGTTATGGAGAAATTCTTAAGGAAATCATTAATGGCATTGTCCGAGCGGTAATCGTGGTTTACATTATAGCGTTGTGTTGTGCCGTCCGGATATTTGCATATTGCCTCACCGTGACTAATGCTGACAGACGCTACAGGATTTATGCCAATGAACGAGCGTGAATTATTCTTGTCATGGTAGTCGGAACTTTCCATCAGTGCGGACTGCGGATAAATATCCCTTAAACGCATATAGACATTTACCGGCGTGTAAAGGTCTGCGAGTAAGGTCTTGACAGTTGTTTTATATCTGAACATCTTTGTTTTTGTTATGGTTGTTTCTTGTCCTCTTTATATCGTTGTAAAATGAATGCTTCGCAAAAGCAGTGCGATTGTCTGATAATCTCAATGCGATTGCAGTGTAATTGCATTGCTTTTACACTGTAAACGCAATGCTTTTGCAACGGTATATGATTAGTCTTTTATAACTTCGTCTTTATGAGCGAGATACGTGTCGAGGTCTTTGTCGCCTCGTCCGGAGACTGTGAGTACTACGATATCGCTCTTCTTAAATTGAGATGCGACCTTGGGTAACAAGGCTAAAGCATGTGCTGATTCCAACGCCGGTATGATACCTTCCAGACGTGTCAGCTCATAAGCGGCACGCAATGCCTCATCGTCATTGGCCGGCAGAACCTGTGCTCGACCTGTTTCATACAGGTTACAGTGCAGAGGGCCGGTGCCCGGATAGTCCAGTCCTGCAGAAATAGAATACGGTTCTATTATTTGTCCGTCTTCTGTCTGCATCAGTTTTATACGTGAGCCATGCAATATGCCGGTTGTTCCAATTTGCATGGATGCCGCTGTCATGTCAGTATCCACTCCCATGCCTCCGGCCTCACCGAGTATTATCTTCACCCTGTCATCGTTAATGTAGTGGTATATGGTACCCGCAGCGTTGGAACCGCCACCGACACAAGCCATAAGATAGTCCGGGTAATTGCGCCCAATCTTCTCTTCAAGTTGCCATTTTATCTCTTCTGATATGACACTCTGCAGGCGGGCGACCATGTCGGGGTAGGGGTGAGGCCCGACACTGGAGCCTATTATATAAAATGTATCGGCAGGATGACAGCACCAATCGCGTATAGCCTCGTTGGTACCGTCTTTCAGGGTCTTGTTTCCGCTTTCTACCGGATGTACTGTCGCTCCCAACATTTTCATCCTTTCTACGTTTACGTGTTGGCGTTGTACATCCAGTGCTCCCATGTATACAGTACATGGCATGTTCATGAGGGCGCATACCGTGGCTGTAGCAACGCCATGCTGGCCTGCTCCTGTCTCGGCTATGACTCTTGTCTTTCCCATTTTCTTTGCAAGGAGTATCTGGCCGAGGGCGTTGTTTATCTTGTGTGCACCGGTATGGTTAAGGTCTTCACGTTTCAAGTACAGTTGACATCCGTATTTTTCGGACATCCGTTTGGCATAATATAGAGGTGAGGGACGGCCAACATAGTCTTTCAGCAAGGCGTGAAACTCATTCTTGAATTCTGCGCTTTCAAGAATAGGAAGGTATGCTTTTTTTAGGTCTTCTACCGTCTTGTATAGTATTTCCGGTATATAGGCTCCGCCATAGTTGCCATAGAAGCCTTCTTCGTTTATGTCGTAGTTCATGATTTTCGTTTTATAGCGTTTGCAACGCCGGGTTAATTATCTATGTTTTTACTGACTGTTGATGTCTTTAGTTTGCCAATGCTTCATACAGTTTGTCCATCGCAAGATTAGGATCGCCGTCTGTTTCCGTTAGCAATTGCACGAATTTGCTGCCTATTATGGCTCCGGCTGCGTTTTGTTGAGCTGATTCCAGTGTCTGCTTGTTGCTGATTCCGAATCCAATCATGCGTGGATTTTTCAGATTCATGGCATTTATGCGTTGAAAATATTCCTGTTTAGCCTCATCAAACGTTTTTTGTGCTCCCGTTGTGCTTGCTGAACTTACCATGTATATAAATCCGTCTGTGTGCTCATCTATAAAGCGTATGCGCTCGTCTGAGGTTTCCGGAGTGATAAGCATGATAAAACGTATGTCATATTTGTCGGCTATCTGTTTCAGTTCCATGTAGTCTTTGAACGGTAAGTCAGGTATGATTGCACCGCTAACGCCGCATTCCACGCATGATTTGCAGAAATTTTCGATACCATATTGCATTATAACGTTTAGATAGCCCATTAGTATGAGTGGTATTTTCACATCTTCTTTTATTTCTTTCAGCTGTGCGAAGATCTTGCGTAACGAGATACCATTGCGCAAGGCTTGGGTGGCAGCCTGCTGTATAACGGGACCATCGGCCATAGGATCGGAGAATGGTATGCCAACCTCTATCATGTCAATGCCGCGCTTTTGCAGAGTCATTATAACATTGCCGACGTTGTCAAGTGTCGGGTATCCGGCGCAAAAGTATAGTGACAGTAGTTTCCTGTCTTGGTTTTCTTTGAATAATGTATTTATCTTGTTCATGTTTTATTGTGTTTTATCTGTTTTGGTTGTAAAATCCTTTAGCTTCTCACAGTGTCTATAAAGGACTTTAATTTGGGGATATCCTTTAATGCCGGTGCAGTTTCAAAACAGGAATTGATGTCAATTCCTATGCACATAGGGTGATTGAAGTTCTTCACTCTTGCAGCATCGTCATAGCCTATTCCTCCCGAAAGCAGGAATGGTATGTTGCCGTCGTAGTTGTCCAGCACTTTCCAGTCAAACTGTTGGCCTGAACCTCCGACGCATTTACATTTTGTGTCGAACAGTAACATGTCTACATGGCCTTCATACTCACGCCATCGTTTTACGTCATTGGCTTCTCGTATGCTTAGTGCCTTGATTATTTTGACGTCAGGCAGAATGTCCGGAATGAGCGTTCTTTTGAGATTGTCAATGTAGACGGGACTCTCATTGCCATGTAACTGTATGTAATCCAGTTTGTATTGGTATGCATGTGTAATGAGAGTCTGTGGCATCTCGTTTACGAATACCCCGACAATTGCCGGTCTTGGAACCGCTGTGTGGTCGTCAAACAATTCACGTGGCATATTGGGTATGGTTCCGGCCGCTACCCTGATATTTCTTACATAGCGTGGGCTTTGGGGCCAAAAGATAAACCCTATGTAGTCTGGAGACAATTGTGTGACTGCGCGTATATTATCAGGGTCGCGCATCCCGCAAACTTTTATCTGCATGTTTTAATGATAACTGTTGTTAACCGATGTTTCGGATAAACTCTGAAAGAGCCGCTCCGGGATTATTTGTCTTCATGAAGTTCTCGCCTATTAGGAAGCCGTTGAAACCGACTTGGCGTAGTTCTTTGATGGTTTCCGGACTGCTTATACCGCTTTCGCTGACCTTACAGATGTCTTTTGGGAGCTGTTCGGCTAATCGGAAAGAGTTAGCTACCTCTGTAATGAAAGTTCCAAGATTACGGTTGTTAATGCCACACATGTCCGGTTGCAATTCGGCATATTCCAGTTCTGCCTCATTATGCATTTCAAGCAGTACCTCTAATCCCAGCGCATGAGCTTTATTCAGTAATGTTGCGCAGTCTTGTTTGCTTAGGCAAGCGGCAATTAATAATATTGCTGATGCTCCGCAAAGACGTGCTTGAAGTAGCTGATACTCGTCAATGACGAAATTTTTATACAATATAGGGGCTGTAACGCCTGATAGTCTTGCTGATTTGATGAAATCATCGCAACCGCCAAAATATTTGTTGTCAGTGAGTATGCTTATCGCCGCTGCGCCATTTTGCTGATATGATAATGGGATAATGTCGGCTTTGCCTTCCTCTTTTATCCATCCTTTGGAAGGAGACTTGCGCTTGAATTCTGCAATAATACCGCTATGGCTATGCATAAGTGAAGCACGCATTGATGGTATTTCGGCAGAGGGTAATAATGCAACGTCGTGTTCCAAAAGCTTAATTGGACGCATAGCCTTGAATTGTTCTAATTCGAGCCGCTTGTTTGCAACAATTTCTGTTAGTACATCTTTCATGAGTTCACCTCCACATATCTCTTTAAGGCCTCAAATGCTTTGCCGCTTTCTATAGATTCGCGTGCTATAGCGATACATTCGTTGATGTCTTTTCCGTTATCGTAACACTGAATGGCAAAGGCGGCATTGGCAATGACTACATTCTTTTGGGCCTCGGTAGCTGTGTTTTGCAGTACGTTGTCAAAGATATTCATGGCTTCTTCCTTTGTGTTTCCTCCTCTTAATTCTTCTGGTTTGACAACCGGAAGGCCTAAGTCAGACGGGGAGTATATACGCTCATAGTTGTTTGTCGTCACCTTAAAGTTACCGGTAAGGGATATTTCATCGTATCCGTCTATTGAATTTTCTATGCTATAGTCAACGCCTAATTTCTGATATACACTGTTGTAGAGACGCATTTGGTCTAATGTCGCAACGCCTAATAGTTGGCATTTGGGCTGTGAGGGATTGACAATAGGGCCAAGAAGATTAAAAATTGTTGGAAAAGAAATATTGCGGCGTATGGGGGCTACATACTTCATGGCACATGCAAACAATGGTGCATGGAGATAAACAAAGTTTGTTTCGTTGATGCTACGGTTAAGTTGGTCGATGTCGTTGGTAAATTTCGCACCGTGCATTTCTATCACATTAGAGGCTCCGGATACTGATGTCGCAGCGTAATTGCCGTGTTTGGCTACTTTGTAACCTGCTCCGGCGAGTACAAAACAGGCGCAAGTTGAAATGTTGAAAGTATTCTTTTGGTCACCGCCTGTACCTACAATATCTATATAGCGTGGAGCATTGAGGATAGCAGGAACACCAGTAGCGAGAATACCGTCACGGAAACCGAGTAGCTCATCAACGGTAATACCGCGCATTTGAAGTCCGGTAAGCAGGGCGGCTATCTGTTCTGTTGGATATTTTTCTTCTGTAATGCCTATAAGTATGTTTAACATCTCATGGCGTGTCAACTCTTCATGGTTGAGCATCTTTGTAAGTTGGGTTTTCATTATTTATATGTGTTGGTTGTAATAATATTCTTATTGGCAAGTAATCTATGTGTATATGGCGTAAAATAAAAGAGGCCTGTCGCGATTAGCAACAGACCTCTTTATTCTGGTGTTATGTAGAGTAAAACTCTTTTTTATGTTTTTTGCACCTATAGGGTCAACGCCTCACGACTTTTTCAATCTTGAGTTACGCCACCACCAATATGTGTTAAATGTATTGTACATTTTTGATTGTATTTGTTTTTGTGTGTGCAAAATTATAAATAATATGTCAACCGTGCAAACTTTTTTTTTGTTTTTTTTGAGAAAACAGCTTTTTGTTGTAATTTTGTGGCACGAAAGTAAAATGTTTTAATGCTACATATCTATGAAGAAACTATTTTGTTTTGTTGGGCTTATTATGCTTGCAATGGCTGCCGGTGCAAAAAAAGAGGTGGCTCCGATATTGCCTAAGGCTGTTTATACAAACGAATGTCATGACAAAAAAATGCAGAAACAAGCAAGAAAATGGCTTCGTAAAGGAGAATGGCGGCAGGGATTTACGGCGGCGAGCCCGCATAAGACTGTGAATGTTGTGGATTTCTATCAGCAATATCAGCGTAATCCGGAACAATGGAAGAAACTTTTTGCCTATCTTGCACAAACAGATCTTATGGCGTTGCCTAAAGGTAAACATAAAATACCGGATAGTGATCTTGTTATAAGTGTTGAGGATTCGGAGAACGGACCATTGGAAAAGCGTAATAGTGAGAGTCATTATCTTGGTATTGATTTCCAATACTGTGTGAAAGGCACTGAAAGGTTTGGCATTATTGACCATGTAACCTCAACGCCTAAAGGAAAATATAAACCGGATGTGATACATTATAACTATGATAAGGAACGTACTAAGTTTTATGACTCAACGCTTGACAGGTTCTTTATATTCTTTCCGGGAGACTGGCATATTGCAAAGGTTGCCAATGATACGGATGAACAGAACATACGCGTGTGTGTAATAAAAGTAAGATGGGTAGAGGAATAGCGTACTAAATTAATGTGGATAAAGAAAAATTGCTATAAAAATTTGCCACAAAGAAAATAATGTAGTATTTTTGCACCACTTTTTACAAAACACTATTTTATGAAAGATAGCAATACAAAAACACTTAGAGGATTGACAAAGGGTAATGTATGGGATTTGCAGGAAACAGATATCTTTATGATGTGGGCAAAGCCTGATAAGGATGATGCTGTGGCAGACCATGCTCTGCACTATCTTGATATTATACGTGCAGCATTTTATGTTGAGGAAATAAAGGTGGACAAGCCTGAGATTCTGAAAAAATATGAGGATAGGGGAATGCATATAGGTATTATACCTATAGATGATAAGGAGCAGAAATGGGCAATAAAGAAGCGTCCTATTAACCATGTTACTGACCTTACTTATGAGAATATTCATCACATATCAGCTGCAAAATTGCTTGAAGTGATAGAAAGAAACTTCGGCGGAGGCTGGGATAGTCTTAATCAAGGTATTAAGGATATTATCGAAAGTGGTTTTGATATATCAACAACGACACTTCCTAAAGATCGTTTGCATAAACCGGGAGGACTTTATGATATTAAAGTTAACGATGGGTTTGAGGTTTTGGAGATTACAAAAGGTGGATGGATAGAGGCGATTTTCGCTAAAGTGAAGCCGGCGATGATAAAACCCAAGTTGGCAATGGAAGATGCTTTGGAGAATAAGAAAGTTGATGCAGACGATGATTCTGATATAGATATTAAGGATGATTATTACAATAGTGATGACGATGACGATGTGTTGGATGATGACTCTATGACTGAGGAAAGCTATCGTACAACCGTAGAGGAAGATCCTGGTAGCCTTTCTTTAGATGCTACAGATATAACTGACGGCGATGATGATTATTAAACAAGGACTCATTGTGAATATGATACTATAAAAAGCGTTACCTCTACGTTAATGGAGGCAACGCTTTTTTTATTTTAAAAACTGTTATGTTGTTTTGGAGACAAAATTACATAGGAGTGTGATAGTACATAGAAAGTGTAAAATAAGCGTTTTTGACTACTTTTCTTAGTGTTACTTTACATCGTTTATTTTACACTCTTGTATAATCCGGGCAACTTAATTGAATTCGGTATCTTGCTTCATGTCGATGTAATCACCTTTGGCATTGAGGAAGCGGTATTCAAGAAGAGCGAGTTCTTGTGACGGGATAATCCTTATACCGAAACCATATTTGAGTTGCCAGCGACGTTTAAGGCTTATAAAACCTTCATTAATATATGCTGCCACGAATGGATGAACATACAAAGTAAATTTCTTTTCACCTACTTTATTGACAAGATAATCTATCTTTCGCTCTAAGAGATCTGTGAAAAGTATGCTCGCTTTTATTGTTCCCTTACCAAAACATGTAGGACATGTTTCCTCAACACGTATGTCCATAGCGGGTCTTACACGTTGCCTTGTAATCTGCATAAGCCCAAATTTTGACAGTGGTAGGATATTATGGCGGGCACGATCCTTTTGCATGTTCTTGCACATGCGCTCGTATAGTAACTGGCGATCCTCGGCAAGGTTCATGTCTATAAAGTCAACTATAATGATACCGCCCATGTCGCGTAGCCGTAATTGTCTTGCCAACTCGTCAGCTGCGCCAAGGTTTACATCAAGAGCATTGGCTTCTTGGCCGTTAACTCCTCTTGCTCTGTTGCCACTGTTAACGTCAACCACATGCATTGCTTCCGTATGTTCTATGATAAGGTAGGCTCCATGCTTATAGTTAACAGTCTTACCGAATCCGGATTTTAGTTGTTTAGTTATATTGAAGTTGTCAAAAATAGGTACTTTACCTGTGTATAGCTTTACAATTCCGATGCGTTCCGGTGCTATCTGCTGTACATAATGTTTAACCTCATCGTAAACAGTCTGGTCATTGATATAGATATTTTCGTATGTTGGATTGAATAAATCCCTTAAAAGTGCAACTGCTCGACTTGTTTCCTCAAATATTAATTGTGGATATGAGGTGGCTTTTTGGGCTTTTTCTATTGTCGTTTCCCATTTACTGATGAGCAAATCTAATTCTGATTTTAACTCTTCCATTCGTACACCTTCTGCAACTGTACGTACAATTACTCCATAGTTCTTTGGCTTAAAAGACTGGATCAGTTGCTTTAACCGTGCTCTTTCCTCACCGCTTTTAATCTTAGATGATACACTTACCTTGTTTCCAAAAGGCATAAGTACGAGGTAACGTCCTGCAAAAGATATCTCACAAGTCAGACGTGGTCCCTTTGTGGATATTGGCTCTTTTACAATTTGTACTATTGCGTTATGGCCAACTGTAAGATAAGACGTAACAGAACCTTCTTTTGGAAGGTCTGGTAGTCGTACGGCTTTGCTGAATGGGTATAATGTTTTACGGTCGCTTTCTACTTGTTTCAAGTATTTCTCGTATGAGGAATATTGCATACCGAGATCCAAATAATGCAGGAAAGCATCCTTTTCGTAGCCAACATCGACAAACGATGCGTTGAGACCCGGCATTATTTTCTTAACCTTTGCCACATAAACGTTACCAACAGAAAACGACGCTTCGCGAGGTTCATTCTGGTATTCCACCAATTCTTTGTCCTCAAGCAATGCTATGGATATCTCTTTCTCTCTAACGTCGATTATAACTTCACTTGTCATGTGGTAGATGGTTTATTTCTATTGTTTGTATTTGGGGTAAAAAAGAATAGGGCAAATGATTCTATATTAAATCATCTCGCCCTATCTCTTAAAAATGTCAGAAAAATTAAGTCATAGCTTATTTGCTCTTATGACGATTCTTTCTCAGTCTTTTCTTACGCTTGTGAGTCGCCATCTTGTGGCCTTTTTTCTTCTTTCCGTTAGGCATAATAGTACTTTTTTATATGTTATGTAAGTTTTTATTTTTTTAATCTACCTCTGTTACCTCTTCACCTTTCATCCTTTGTTGGAAACTCTTTGCTGGTTTGAAGCCAGGGAAATTGTGTGCTGGAATGGTAAGTGTTGTGTTTTTTGAGATGTTTCTTGCGGTTTTTTCTGCGCGTTTCTTTACTACGAAAGTGCCAAAACCTCTGAGATAAACGTTTTCGTCGTTGCACATTGCGTCGCGGATGACCTTCATTAGTGCCTCAACAGTTACAGTGACATCTTTTTTTGCTACTCCTGTTGTAGCTGAAATCTCGTTGATGATATCTGCTTTTGTCATTCTATTGTTTGTTTGTTGTTTTTGGAGTCTTTTTATTTATGCTTGTTATTGGTATAAGCTTGGTGTGTTATCGGTATTAGTGTGTATGTTATTGTTTGTTGACTACTAAAATACCTAATAACAGTTCTGCTATAGTGTATACCCCGTAAAGCGTTTGCAAAGTTACAAAAAAAATGTAATTTACAAAAATGTTTTGCTTTTTTTTTGCTTCTTTCTGCGTAATTTGTTGAGAATAAGGAATAATATCAAGAGAAAGCAAGCGGCAAAAGTTCTTTAATACCCGCTGCTATGATAATCTTATCTTCTGCTGACATTATTATTTTTATCTGTTTGTTAAATCGGCATTCCCATTCAGCTATAACCTGTCTGCACATTCCACATGGTGTTACAGGTTCTTTTGTAAACACTCCTTTTTCATTACATGCAGCAAGGGCAATAGTATTTATAGGTATATTGGGGTGGATATTATGGGCTGTGGCAATAGTAGAACGCTCTGCACAAATCCCTATCGGATAGGACACATTCTCTTGATTGGCTCCCTTTATAATTTCGCCATTGTCGAGTAACACTGCTGCACCCACACGGAAATGGCTGTAGGGAGAATAGGATAGGATAGTGGCTGCTTTACGTGCCTCTTCCACGAGTATTGCATCCTGTGTGGACAGTTGTGATTTTGTCAGATTTGTCATAATAGTTTTGTCAACCTTGTTTGTTGTTTCTTTTTCTATTATTGTTCAGGTTCTTTTTCTGTTTCATAGCAACCTATATCCGGATTTTCTCTATTTCGTTGTCTTCCTTTTCTGTCTTCTGGTAATGCTGTCTGCGGATTCGCTTTTGCTATTGCCGGTGAATATTTCTGAGGTGTAAAATCATAGAAGAATAAAGCGGTGTCAAATAGTACAAAACTATTTTTTCCTGATGTTAGAGTGTCCGCAGGATCTTCATGTATACAATCAACAAACATCTCCTTATCCGATGTCTCTGGCAATGGTGTTCTCAACAAACAATTTTCAAATGTTACGTTAAGCGGATTGTCCAATGTTCCGCGTGACCAATATATCACATCGTCCGCATACCCTTTTATTATACTATTGCGCATTATCATGTTGAGTGGGTAGTAGCTGTTGCCGTTCGCATTAGCGAATGTTAGTGCCGGACCTCTGTTCGCATCAAATGGAAAGTATTGTGCTATTGTTGAATTATTAATATTCACATTTCCGCCAATCACGGCCAGACAAGTATCCATTACGTTACTAATCTGTGTGTTTTCTATAGTCATAGCACCATTCAAAGCCTTTATTCCGCATCCTTTCATATTGTGTATGGAAGCATTGTGTATGTACAACTTGGTGCGTGAGGCATCTGTTGCAGTGTCGCAGTCAAATGCCGTCGTACCACCATGAATGTCAATGTATGCCACTTCGTTGTCATACGATGTCTGCCGTAACCGTATTCCGCCCCATTGACCGGGATTATTATCATACGTAAGATTGCTCACCATACGGTCCAGTCTGTCACACCGCAGCGTTATTTCATTGTCTTTTTCGCCAATAGCTTTTAATTTGCCATGCACATCAATGCCTGCTTTGTTATGAAAATAAATCGTAGTCCCCGGTGCTATGGTCAGAGTCGCATTTTCTTTTACGCGGATAGAATCGTATACTACAACCGGTTTGCCGTTAGTGTTAGCTATTATTGTATCGTTGTTTATTGTCAATCCTTTCAAAAGTATGGCATCCCAAGAGCAAGCTTTGAGTTTTACCTGTTGTTTTACTCCACTTTCAAGCGTGAAAATCAGATTGTCGGATACCAGTTGTGGCTCATTCTTAAGATTGTTGGCAGATGTTATTTCCACGAATATTCTAAGCGAATCCCCGTTTCTTAACTCCATATCGTTAACCTGATAGCCCAATGCCTCGCTAAGAAAAGTGCCGTTAACATTTACTCTAAAGCCCGTTTGGTTTCCGTCTTGCAATCTGATATTGGTTATTCTGATACCATCACCGGAATAGTTGTGCACCATCATGAGTTTGTGTGGCGACGGTATTGTAGAGAAAACCGTGTCAAGACTCAATGTGTCATGTTCAAACGTCAGTCGGTTTGCCGGTGATGTCGTAAACGAATCGTTATCAGAACAGGAAGTGACCGCCACCAACAAACTTATGAGTAGCGTTGTGAAATATTTAGGTGACATATCCATTGTTATTGATTATTTTGCGAAATGTAAGGAAATAATATTTGTAGTAAACTCAGAACATGCTGCTTTTTGTGATGTACGTTCGCCTACGAGCCATATAATTTGTCCGTCGGCATCCTCCACCACTATTTGGTTTTTGCGCTGAAAATAATTTCTTTTGCAGTCAGTCAAATAATCGCTTACCAGTTTCGAGCCTTTCATTCCAAACGGAAAGAAACGGTCGCCTGTTCGTATACGTCTTATAGTTAAGGGGAATTTTACCCTGTCTGCATCAAGAGTGGCGTATAGCCTGTCGCGACTGGGAATGAAATCCGAGGTCCTTTTTTCTGTCCGTACAATAATTTTACTGTCGCATTTCTGTAATGTACTATCGTTAGCAGAATTTCTACACCTATTATATATATATGTACCGCTTTCCGGTATTGTTATGTATATGTCATTGTCGTTATTTTCTGCTGTTGACCCGATGATGAATTTCCCACGGTCAGATGCCAATATATGTGTTACAGATGTCCATATACGTCCTGACGGTGCATTGATATTGTCGTAAATCTGTATTATCTGTTGCGGTGAAAAATTGTATTTTGACAATATTGTGAATAACACCATTTCCGGCGAAATCTGTGACATGATATCCCGTTTGTCAAATGATACGTACCCGTCTTTCTCTGTCAGACATTGCGCAATGCATGTATTTATGGCGTGATCTGTTATTTTTGTCGCTTCCTGTATATTCTGCGCAGTACGTGCTATGTTCTCAACAACAGCCGGATTGATGGATTTTAATAATGGAATTAAATTCAAACGTACTTTGTTGCGTGTCACATCGTCAACCAAATTGGAACTGTCTGTGATGTATGGTTGCGACAATATTGTCATGAAATCAATAATCTCCTGTCTGTTTACACACAACAGTGGACGTATTATATGGCCGTTGCGCGGCTTAATGCCTTGCATACCTTGTATTCCTGTACCGCGTATAAGGTTTATCAGCACTGTTTCCACACTGTCATCACGGTGGTGTGCTACCACTATCTCTTTGGCTTGTATTGCGACTCTAAGCTGTTCAAAGTAATTGTAGCGCAGTTCCCTTGCCGCCATCTCTATGCTTTTTTTATGTGTGGTGGCATAGGTCGTTGTGTCGAAATGTGCGATATGTATTTCTATTCCATATTTCCGGCACTGTTCTTTACAAAAAGCCTCGTCGCGATTACTTTCCTCACCTCTAAGATGAAAATTACAATGAGCGGCATGAATGTGATATCCCAGTTTCAGCAAGACTCGCATCAGGCACATAGAGTCAGCCCCTCCGGACAGCGCAACAATATGTAAGCTGTCTTTGTCCAACAGGTTGTTTGTCTCTATGTATCTCTTTATCTTCTCAAACATGTGTGGTGTAGGCTATTCTACATATAGCACCAATCCTTTCAGGTATTCTCCTTCCGGATGGTATATGTTTATCGGGTGGTCAGCCGGTTGATGCAATTGGTGTAGTATTCTTACCTTTCTGCCTGACAATGCCGCGGCAGTGAATACAGCATTGCGGAAATTGTCTTTGGTAACTACTTGTGAACATGAGAATGTGAACACTATTCCTCCCGGTCGTATCTTTTCAAATGCCTTGACATTAAGCCTTGTATACCCTTTTAGGGCATTGTGCAGGGCTCCGCGATGTTTGGCAAAAGCCGGTGGGTCGAGGATTATAAGGTCATAGTTACTTCCTGCCTGATCCAAGTATTTGAAAGCGTCTTCGCAGAATGCCGCATGACGTTGGTCACCCGGAAAGTTAAGTTCCACATTCTTTGTCGTCAATTCAATAGCTTTGGCAGAGCTGTCTACCGAGTGTACTACCTCGGCTCCACCTCGCATTGCATAAAAAGAAAAGCCGCCTGTGTAGCAGAACATATTTAGAACCCTTTTGTTCTTTGCGTACTGTTCCAACAATGAACGGTTCTCCCTTTGGTCAACAAAAAATCCGGTCTTTTGTCCTCGTAACCAGTCTACATGAAATTTCAATCCGTTTTCCAATGCTATATTTTCATCGGTTCCGCCATATATAAAGCCGTTCTCCTGTCCTAAATCCGCTTTGAAAGGCAGGGTCGTCTCACTTTTGTAATAGACATTTTCTATACGGTCACCCATTATGTTGATCAGTTCTTTGGCTATTATCTCCCGACAAACATGCATTCCTACGCTATGTGCCTGCATCACGGCTGTTTTGCCATAGCAGTCAATTATCAGTCCCGGCAGATTGTCACCCTCTCCGTGTACCAAACGGTATGTATTGTTGTGCGGATTATCGGCAATGCCTATGCTGATACGCATTTGCAGGGCCGTGTTTAGTCTCTTGCGCCAAAATATTTCGTTTATAGGCTCATCGCAAAATGCTAATATTCTGACAGCAATGCTTCCTATCTGATAATGTCCGCGGCCTATATATTGGCCGTTATTGCTTATGACATCAACAATGTCGCCTTCTTCTATGCCATCATCCATCTTCTGTATGGCTCCAGAGAAAACCCACGGATGGAAGCGTTTCATACTTTCATCCTTTCCTTTTTTCAGATATATCATGGTGTTGATCTACTGCTTTATAGTTCGTTGTTATTATGTGGCGTGTTTTTTATTCCGGAACAACTATCAGATTGTAGTCGTTGGTTTCTTTCAGTCTGAGATACTCTTTGTATATCTTTACGCAAGCCCAGGCATCGGTGGCGGCATAACCTTTTTGTTTTTCTGTCAGCACATCGTTTTCCCAGTTGCTCAACTGTTCACGTTTTGATATTCGTTCGCCAAATAAATTAGCGTATATCTTTGCCAGGCTCATATCTTCTATGCCAAGCTCTTTGACATGCTCCTGTAACTCAAAGAACCCTTTTGGTTCGAAATCACCTCGCTTGTGAAGTGACGCTATGTCATCATGCCATGACAATCCTATTTTGATTACATCCGTTGTCTCCATAAGTCGCACTATAGCAGGGCAAATGCCTATTCGGTTCAAGCGAAATAGGAAACATGTGTTTTCATTACTAACTTGCAGAAGTGACACCTTATTCTGTTTGCCTCGTTTGAATATCGGTCGCGTTTCCGTGTCAAATCCAAGTACATCAGATGTTAATAAATAATCAACGGCTTTTTCTGCTTCGCCGGGTGTTAGAATAATGATAATTCTTCCGGGGAATAAAACTCGTGGTAACTTCGATATTTGTGTTTTGTCGAATTTTGAATATATATTTTTTGTGGGCATTATATGTTTGCTTCCTGTTTCGTGTTAGTCAGAAGACTATTGTTGATGTTGTAATATCGGACTTGGTACTTTCTTGTATAGAGATTCTCCTGCACGGGAGTTTCTGTTGTGTCTCCAGTTGTTTACTTTCACAAAGTTAAATGATGCAAGATACTCTCCGGTTATGTAATTGATAAATTCACCACTGAAACGGTTGTTTGTCAGTCTGTAGTTACGTATGGCAACCTGAGAGCCGTCGTCATAATCCAAATAAATAATGCCATTGGTAACTTGAAAATAGAATCCACATTCTGTGTAGTAATATCTGCTGTCATAATCGTATTCTACTCCGTAGCCTTTGGCATACCTGTATGGGTCTACGTAAAATTCTATGTCAACGGCCTGATATTCGGTGCGGGTTCCCCATCGATAGCTAAAATATTCTGTTGCTACTTCACCTTCCCAAATACCGTCGAGAGTCTGAGCTATGTCGTCATCTTCACAGGAAGATAATGTGAAAGAAATCATGGCCACTATGATATACGTGGCTATATTGAGCATTTTGGCTTTCATAATGTGTCGTTTTTCTGTTTATACTAAAATTTCTGCAAAGATAATATTATTATTCCTAACGGGCAACTTTTAATACCAAAAAGCGAGATTTTATTCTTAAAATTTTGCTCACTTATGTTTTTTTTATAATTTTGCAAAACATAATGTGACACAAATTAAACTTGATTAAACAAGCAAGCGCGCGATTTTTTATGGAATATGCAATAGGCCTTGATTTGGGAGGGACAAATTCTGTATTTGGTATTGTAGATAAAAATGGGTATATAATAGCCCAAACGTCAATCAAAACACAGGGATATGATAGTGCCGGCGCCTATTTGGATGCCTGTATGAAAGTATTGTTGCCTCTTATAGAACAGGCTGGTGGCATTTCTAATATACGTTCTATGGGGATAGGTGCCCCGAATGGGAACATGTTGTCCGGTTGTATAGAAAACGCTCCTAACATCGCTTGGGCTCACGAGGGATGTGTGCCGCTTGCAAAGATGTTCAGTGAGTGTCTTGGCGGTTTGCCGGTTAAGATTACAAATGATGCAAATGCCGCTGCAATAGGAGAGATGACATACGGTGTTGCCCGTGGATTAAAAAACTTTATCATGCTGACACTCGGCACGGGAGTGGGTTCCGGAATTGTTATCAACGGACAGTTGGTGGTGGGAAGCGACGGTAATGCCGGTGAGTTGGGGCATATAATCGTAGACCGTGTTAACGGACGTTTGTGCGGATGTGGCAGGTGTGGATGTCTTGAGACATATTGTTCGGCTACAGGGGTTGCTCGTACGGCCAGGCTGTTTCTTAAAGAAAGCAACGAACCGTCATTGCTTCGTAAACTGCCTTTGGAGGATATCACATCATATAATGTTTCAAAAGCGGCTGAAGCTGGTGACGCCTTGGCGTTGCGTATATTCTCATATACCGGAGAAATAATGGGAAAAGCATGTGCGGATATGGCCGCTTTCTCCTCTCCTGAGGCATTTATATTTTTTGGCGGACTTGCTAACGCCGGAGATTTGTTGCTCAAGCCTATACAAAAGGCATACGAAGAAAATGTTATGTCGGTATACAGAGGAAAGGTTAAATTCTTGCTTTCGACATTAAAGGGAGCGGAGGCGGCTGTGTTGGGAGCTGCAAGTTTGACATAGATGATACCGGGGTGTCTGTGTGTTGTTTGCGGGTGGTGTTGCAATAGCAATGCTTTTACACTGTAATCTCAATGCGATTGCAAACTAATCGGGGTGCTTTTACATTGTAATTGCAATGCTTTTGTAGCGTGTTTCTCAACACGTTGATTTTTAATGTGATAAAAAATGCCGGTTTTGATCTGTTGGTTACCGGTAGTGTAAAATGCCAATAATACGAAAATAATATAACGAAAATGAAAGTAGAAGACGATATAAAGAAAGCTGTTGAGGTGATGCGTGGAGGCGGGGTGATTTTGTATCCTACAGATACCGTGTGGGGGATAGGTTGTGATGCTACCAATGCTGAGGCCGTTGCCAAAATCTATAAGATTAAACGGCGTAGTGAGTCAAAGTCAATGATATGTCTTGTGGATAGCGATAATCGTATACAGCGGTATATTAGAAATGTACCTGATGTGGCATGGGATGTGATGAATTTCGCTACAAAGCCGACAACGGTTATCCTTGACGGAGCTCAGGGACTGGCGTCTAATCTTATAGCCGATGATGGCAGCATCGCTATAAGAATAACTCAAGAGGAGTTTTCAAAACAACTTTGTTACAGAATGCAGAAGCCTATTGTCTCTACCAGTGCCAATATAAGCGGTGAGCCTGCGGCACAGAATTATAGGGATATCTCAGAAGAAATAATCTCTCAGGTGGATTATGTCTGTTTTGCACGTCGTAACGAACATAAACCTCACCAACCGTCATCTATAATACGATTAAGACCTGATGGTGAAGTGACCATTATCAGAAAATGACAATGAGGAAAAAGGTAATAGCCTTACTGACATTGGGCAGAAGAGGATGGGGGAGAACATTACAACGATGGTATGATGATTTGTTGGAATGGCGGCAACGGCATCTGTCGGATAAGCAATTTACGCTTGTCCTGGCTTTTATTGTGGGGGCTTTTGCGGCTATAGCCGCATTTCTACTGCATAGTCTTATACATCTGATACAACGCCTTGTGACGTTGGGGATAGAGAAAGAGAGTGCCAATTGGCTGTATTTGGTCGTGCCGGTGTTGGGTATTTTCATTACTATGCTGTTTGTAAAATATATCGTTCGTGATAATATATCACACGGTATTACGAGGATACTTTATGCCATTTCATCGAAACAGAGCCGTTTGGCGCGGCATAACTGTTGGTCATCTGTTGTAGCCTCAGCCATAACAATCGGTTTTGGAGGTTCTGTTGGAGCCGAGGCGCCTATCGTGTTGACCGGCTCAAGTATAGCAAGTACCTTGGGACAGAGGTTCCGCATGAACAATAAGACACTGATGCTTCTTGTGGGATGTGGGGCCGCGGCGGCTATTGCCGGTATCTTTAAGGCTCCGATAGCGGGACTTGTGTTTACTATAGAGGTCTTGATGATAGACCTCACTATGGCGAGTATATCTCCTATCCTTATAGCCAGTGTGACTGCAACCTGCTTTACTTATGTGCTGGTTGGTGACGAACAGTTGTTCTCTTTTCATGCAACGCATCCTTGGGTGGTGGAGAGAGTTCCGTCAGATATACTCTTGGGGGTGTTCTGCGGGTTGATTTCCCTTTATTTTATCAGAATGATGACAGCCTGTGAAGGGGTATTCAGTAAGATGCACAACAGTTATGCAAAGTTGTTGTTGGGAGGGGTTATGCTCAGTACGCTTATCTTCCTGTTTCCTTCTTTATATGGTGAGGGATATACATCAATAAACATTTTATTGCGTGGCAGTACGGAAAGCGATTGGGGTAACCTCATGCAGAAATCTTTGTTTTATGGTGGCGGTACATCCATGCTGTTGTTATATGTTGCCGGCGTAATCCTTACCAAATGTTTTGCCACGGCAAGTACAAATGGAGGCGGGGGCTGTGGCGGTACGTTCGCACCGTCATTGTTTATTGGAGCTTTCTCAGGCTTCCTCTTTGCCAGGCTTTGGAATATCTATAATATCGGGCCTGTGTTTCCGGAAAAAGATGCGGCATTATTGGGAATGGCCGGTGTTATGTCGGGCGTGATGCACGCACCGCTTACCGGTGTCTTCCTGATAGCGGAGCTGACGGCCGGCTATGATCGTTTTATGCCGCTTATGATAGTGAGTGTCTGTGCTTATCTTACAATTCTTACTTTTGAGCCGCATAGCATTTACGGTATGCGGCTTGCCAGACAGGGCAAATTGATTACACATCATACGGACAGGAGTGTGCTGACATTGATGAAATTGGACTCTGTTATAGAACGTGAGTTTGTAGCCGTTGATAAGGATATGGAATTGGTACAGCTTGTGCATGCGCTTAGTAAAAGCCGTAGTTCGTTATTGCCGGTGCTTGATCCGGCCGGCAATCTGCTTGGCCAGATAGAGCTTGATAAGCTAAGGCATATCGTGTTCCGTACGGAATTGTATCATCATTTCCGTGTGTCGCAGCTAATGATGCCACCGCCTTTTACTCTGAGATTTGGTGACCCGATGGAGGATATTATGGCGGCATTTGACAAATATAATGTACAGCAGTTGCCTGTAATGGATGAAGATGAGCATTTGTATGGGTATATATCACGTTCACATCTGCTAAGTCAGTATAGGAAGATGGTGGCGGATATGAGTAATGATTAATCATAAAAGGATTGGCAATGTTAAAAAAAGACTTGAGGATTGTATTCATGGGAACACCGGAGTTTGCAGTTGGAACTCTTAAAGCCCTTGTAGAAGGTGGATATAATGTTGTTGCTGTAGTGACACAGCCTGACAAACCGGTTGGAAGGCATGCTTCTGTATTGAAGGAGCCTGAAGTAAAGGTATATGCGAAATCAAAGGGTATCCCCGTATTGCAGCCGGTAAAGATGAAAGATGAGGCATTTATTGAGGAATTACGCTATTATAAAGCGGACCTGCAAGTTGTGGTGGCATTCCGTATGCTTCCTGAAATTGTATGGGCAATGCCTCGCTTTGGTACATTTAATGTTCATGCGGCATTGTTGCCACAGTATAGGGGGGCAGCGCCAATTAACTGGGCTATCATGAACGGAGAGGTTATGACAGGGGTTACTACATTCTTTTTGGATCATGATATTGATACCGGACGTGTCATAATGCAGAAGCAATTCCCGATACCGGATGATGCAGATTTGGAATATGTTTATAACGGACTGATGGAACTTGGTGCTGATATTGCGATTGAGACAGTTGCGAGGATACTTGAAGGTGAGGGGAGGGTGGACAGCCTGCCGCAAAATGAAATGGTAGAATCAGGCGGACAATTGTATAATGCTCCAAAACTATTTAAGGATAATTGTAGAATAGATTGGCACAAGACAGCAAAACAAGTATATGATTTTATTCGGGGATTGTCACCGGTTCCGGGGGCTTGGGCTATGGTAACGTTACCGAATGGTAAGGAGATAGAGATGAAATTTTATGTAACACGTAAGACTACTGTCATTTCAGGAGATTATACTCCCGGTACATTCGTGAAAGACAAGAAGCATTGTTACGTGGCATGTAAGGACTATCTCCTTGAATTGGTTACAATCCAACCGTCGGGAAAGAAGCGTATGGATGCTATGGCTTATGCCAATGGCATAAGATAGGCTTGCGCCTGTATAAAATGAGGTGACTCGGTATGATTTTATACAACAAACGTTTTTGTTGTATGATTTTCAATATAAGCATGTCTAACAATATGCTTATATTGAAAATAGTGTTATAGCGTTTACGTATCCACACAAAAAAGACTAAAAATGCAATCCCAAGTTCTTGAGATGTTGTGATTAAATCTATGTTGTCAAAATTTCTCGCATTTTTTATCAATCTTTTTTGTTTTGATTCTAAAGTTTAGATTTGTAACGCCTGTTTCCAAGATTTAATCCGTTCTTCGTTTGAATATTTGCGGTTAGCAGGACTTGTTGACAATGCAACGTTATATGGTATAGATGGTTTATAGTAGGCTAAAGCTCTTTTACCGTTAAAAACAATTCTTTTAATGTTAGGATATTTTTTCAAAAAAATATCAATATCATTGGGTTCTTCATTATTGATTGTGGTATCTGTACTACTTTCCCTCAAACAAGAATGCAGTGTATCCCAAATTGCAATGCGGTGTTTGCTTACACATTCTACTTTTTCTTTATACGTAGAAAATCCTTTTTTTTCATTGAAGATATCATTCATTATATCCCAAAAGATGTTGCTATTGTTAGCATAATACTCTCTTGTTTTTAATGATTCATTTCCTGGTGCAGTACCCAATATAAGGACTTCGCTCTGTTTGTCCACGATAGGAGGAAGCGATAAGACATTGGTAGGGCGAAGCTTAGCTGTTTGGGTTTGTGTCTGTTCGATAGATTCAGAAGACGTTGTTGATATTGTCAATTTAAAAGACTTATTCATTCTTATGTTAATTTCGTGCCCTTTGAGCCAACTGCAAAAGATTGATGATTGTGCACATTCTTCTATCATTACATTACGTAAATCTCTAGCAACAGCAGAATTCTTTAATGATGGATTATTGTTTTCATCACATTTCCCATTCTTAAAGGTAATATGGAAATGATAACCGGATACGATTCTATGTCCTGCACTTTGAAATAAAGTGGATGGTAATGACCATTCTTCCGTCCATTCTTGTTTTGATTTGTTAGATTTTAACTTAGGTATGAGCTTTTCTGATACAAAAGTTTTAAAAATCTGAGTGTATATCCCCATTCCTTTTTTTATATATTCTATTGGTTTAACTAAATTTGTAAGATATATTATTTTATCAATACAGAATACGGCAGATGCAATACCATGCATAGTTTTAAGACTGGTAATAACCGATGTTTCTTGCGTGTGTGCCTGTTTCTTTGTTTATCTTCATTGTCAAGCAGACTTGCTTGGTGTGTTTTTGCTATTCGGATCCTATATATAATAGTAACATAGAAGCTAATACGAGAGCAAGATCTATAATTTTGGATTTAAGATTCTTTTCATGGAACAATAGAGCACCGCATAGGAAACTGACAATGACGCTACCGCGACGTACCATAGATACAACGCTAATCATAGCGTTGTCCATGCCAAGAGCATAGAAATATACAAAGTCGGCTGCAGAGAGGAAAATACTGATGAGAGGAATGCTCCAATGCCAATGGAATGGGGTCGTTTTGTGACGGTGTGGCCACCATAATAATATAAGCATGGTAAGCATCATAAAGAACTGGTATACATTATACCATGCTTGCACAGCCATCTTGTTGAGCCCGACACCACCGTTGGCAGGAGAGGCCATGAGGTATTTGTCGTAGAGTCCGGATATGGCACCAAGGATATTAGCAAGGAGAACGAAGTATATCCATTTGTTGTGAAACCAGCTTATGCCTTCTTTCTTGCTTGTATTCTTTAACATCTCAATTCCTATTAGTGCAACGGCGACACCAAACCATTGCCACAAATTAAGTCTTTCGGCGAAGAATAGCATTGCTCCGATAAGAACCATCACAGGACGTGTTGCATTGATTGGCCCGACAATGGTAAGTGGCAGATGTTTTAACCCGAAGTAAGCCAAAAGCCACGAAGATAGTACTATGAGTGATTTTACTATAATGTATTGCTGTTCTTGCCAGTTATAATCAGTGCAGAAGAATATAGAATCCTTTTCTATTAAATTGTTGTTTGACAAGATGATGAAAGGTGCAAAGATTATGGAAGAGAAAAGTGTGTTTAGAAGTAATACCGGAATTACTGCGTTCTCTTTGAGGGATTGTTTTTTGAATACGTCATAAAAACCTAATAATGTCGCTGACAGAAATGCTAATATTACCCACATGATTATTGTCGTATCGTATTATTAACTAACAGGGACTTGCTTCCTGTTAAAACAAGTCCCTGCATTATGTTTATTTGTTTTTGTACATTTTTGTTTGTTGCTCGATGAGTTCCTTATCGTCAAAGTAGTCTATACGCATTGCATGACGAACTTCTTTGAGGGTCTTTATACCGCGTTCGCGTGCCGCTTCCGTGCCTTGTCTGAGAATATCGTAGACCTCAGGTATTCGTTGTTCCCATTGATGGCGGCGTTCACGTATAGGCTCCAAACGGTCATTAAGTACGTTGTATAGGAATTTCTTACATGTTCCGTCTCCAAGACCACCACGTGTATAATGAGCCTTTAGTTCGTCAAGATTTTTATAATCTGGTAAGAATTTTACGAAGTCCTCGTCAGTACAGAAAGCGTCTAAATAAGTGAATACGGTATTACCTTCAATGTGTCCCGGCTGTTCTATGTGTATATGTTCAGGATCCGTATACATAGAATTGATTTTTTTCTTCAATTCTTTTGCGCTGTCTGAGAGATATATGCAGTTTCCAAGTGATTTTGACATTTTCGCCTTACCGTCTGTGCCTGGAAGGCGAAGGCAAGCTGCATTATCGGGGAGTAAAATCTTAGGCTCAATAAGTGTCTCTCCGTAGATATAATTAAATCTACGTACTATTTCATTTGTCTGTTCAAGCATCGGTTTCTGGTCCTCGCCGACTGGCACCGTTGTAGCCTTGAATAAGGTTATATCTGCTGCCTGTGAAATTGGATAGCAGAAGAAACCGGTTGGTGTACCTCCTTCAAATTTACGCATTTCCAATTCCGTTTTTACAGTCGGGTTGCGTTGGAGACGCTGAACACTGACAAGGTTCATATAATAGAATGTCAGTTCTGTCAGTTCCGGTACAGCACTTTGGATAAATATGTTTGATTTTGCTGGGTCTATACCGGCAGACAGATAGTCCAAAGCCACTTCTATAACATTCTGGCGAATCTTTTCTGGATTGTCTGCATTATCAGTGAGTGCTTGGGCATCTGCAATCATTATGAATATCTTGTCATATTCGCCGGAGTTTTGTAGCTCTACACGTCGGCGCAGAGAACCGACGTAGTGACCGATGTGTAGTTTACCGGTTGGGCGATCGCCTGTTAGTATTACTTTTTCCATTGTTTATTTCTTTGTTTGGCGGTTTGCTAATTTCCAAATTCTTGCGCTGTATGCCTGGATATTCATTTTAACTGTGTCATCAGCCTTGATAATTAAGTCCTGTTTTTCATTTGTCAGGAGGTCTGTTGCTGCATATTTTTTTTCTGATATAGAAAGGAATTTAACAGCATGAGCAGGTATTAAAACGTCAATATCTACTGCATTGTCAGAGAAATTACAAACAATTAGAAGTATATCTTGGTCCTTTTTGCGTATAAATGCAAATTGGTCATGTTGACTAAAATGTTCGGATGATGGATTAACATACATGAGATCATAAAAATCTCCATCTATTGCTTTTTCTTTTCTTGCTATACCAAGAATTTTTTTATGTATTTCATAAATGTCCAGTTCTTCATCAGACAGTTGCTGTTCTTGAGCACGACATAGGGTATCCAAACTCCAATAGTCAAAAATTGTACTGCGTCCGTCTTTACCGGAAAAACCTTCTTCATCCATACCACGTTCTCCGTATTCTTGACCGGCATACAGCATGAATGGATTGGATTGCATTAACACTGAGGCTATGAGCCCCGGTATGGCCTTACGTGCAGAACCGGCAAAATAATCACTTGCTATGCGTTGCTCGTCATGGTTCTCCAAGAAATAAAGCATATGCTCCTTTATATCATTAGAGGCTTGCCAAGCGTATGTGATATTGTGAGCCGAACCGTATCCACAAATAATTGCACGCATGGTGTCATACATACCAACTTTGTCATAAAGGTAGTCAAAGCCGGAATGAATATAATGGCGATATTGGTTTGGATTGTATACCTCACCAATGAATATTATATCTGGATAATTATATTTTACTTTTTCTGTTGCCCATGCCCAAAATGCTGTTGGAACCATTTCTGCCATGTCACATCTAAAACCGTCTACTCCTTTAGATGCCCAGAAAAGCAAAATGTCAGTCATTTTCTTCCAGGTATCAGGGATTGGCTCGAAATGTCCAATACCTGTCCAATAGTCAACGCCATAGTTTAACTTAACAGTTTCGTACCAATCGTTTTTATCGGGATGATTGTCGAAATGATCATTGCCTGTTGCTTTAGCTGGATATTCTTTGTAGTCTTCGTTTGGTACTATGGTCTCGGAACAAAATGACGTTATGCCTTTGCGTAAATCGAACATTGGCTTGAAATCGCAGTCAGGGCAATAATAAAAGTTGTTTTGTGGGTCAAAACCGTTGTTAGAATTGTCTGTAGTTCCTAAATCTAAAACATCGTCAGGCTTGGCTATTGACTTGTACTGACGCGCAACATGGTTTGGCACAAAATCAATGATGACTTTCAAGCCTGCTTTATGTGTACGAGCGACTAAGGCTTCAAACTCTTTCATGCGGTTATCTACATCCTCCGCCAAATCAGGATCGACATCGTAGTAGTCTGCTATTGCATAAGGTGAACCGGCTTTTCCTTTTACTACCGCAGGATGTTGACATGGTATATTGTAATCAGTGTAATCAGTTTGAGTTGCATGGCGTATTACACCGGTGTACCATAAATGTGAGAAGTGCATCTTTTTAAGATGCTTTAATGTCTTTTGGTCAAAGTCATTAAACTTTCCACAGCCATTTTCTGTAATGGAACCCCATTTCTTGCGATTAGGGTTCCTATTGCCATATAGACGTGTGAATATTTGATAGATTAAAATCTTGTTATTCATTGGCATCAAGATATTCCTGTGATGGTGATACCTTCTATTCCTTTTGCAATCTTTGTGATCATCCCCTGTAATGCTTTTCCGGGGCCACATTCAACAAAGTTGGTTGCACCGTCTTCTATCATCTGTTGTACTTCGTATGTCCATTTTACAGGAGCGGTGAGTTGAGCTATGAGATTTTGTTTTATCTCCTGAGCATCAGTGTGAGCCTTTGCATCAACATTCTGATATACCGGTATGCGTGGATTCTTAAATTCTGTTGCCTCTATTGCCGCCTGTAATTCGTTTTTAGCTGGTTGCATGAGTGGAGAGTGGAATGCACCTCCTACAGGCAATGGCAATGCACGTTTTGCACCTGCTGATTTCATTGCTTCGCATGCTTCGGCAATTGCCCCTGTATTTCCTGATATTACAAGTTGTCCCGGATTGTTGTAGTTAGCTGGTACTACAATGTTATTCTCTTTTGAAATCTCTGCGCATATTTCTTCTATCTTGGCATCAGGCAGGCCTATAATGGCAGCCATCGTAGATGGAGCTGCTTCACATGCTTTCTGCATTGCTTGTGCACGCTGTGAAACAAGTTTAAGACCATCTTCAAACGAAATCGCACCGGCAGCTACAAGGGCTGAAAATTCACCAAGAGAATGTCCGGCTGTCATATCTGCATCAAAATCGTCACCAAGACATATTGCTTTAATTACAGAATGAAGGAATACTGCGGGTTGTGTCACTTTAGTTTCTTTTAATTCATCAGCTGTTCCTTCAAACATTATCTTCGTGATTTCAAAACCAAGAATGTCGTTAGCTTTATCAAAGAGTTCTTTTGCTATTGGGGTGCTATCATAAAGGTCTTTGCCCATTCCTGAAAACTGAGCACCCTGACCAGGGAATACGAATGCTTTCATATAAAAATTAAATAGTTAAGATTTACGGTTTATTATAATAATGAAAAAAGTCCCGGTCACCGTCACATTTGTGAGGTAATCGGGACCTTATATCTGTAATGCAATTAATAATCTTTATTCTGCGCTTTCTATAGTTTCTTCCTCAACAACAGCCTCTGTGGCAACAACAGCTTCCGCTGCTATTGGAGCTTCAGAACCTTCTGCAATAACGGTAACAGGTATTTCTACTTTAACCTCTTTATGGAATATTGCAGTAGCTGTATATTCACCTACAGTCTTAATGTCTTTCATGACAATACGCTTACGGTCAATATTGATACCCTTTGTCGCAAGTTCAGCAGCAATTGTAGATGTGTTAACAGAACCGTAAAGAGCACCTGTAGCACTAACTTTGCTCGCAATTGTGAGAGAAATACCATTAAGAGCTTCTGCCTCTTTCTGAGCCGCAGCAAGGATTGCCGCAATTTTGTGAGCCTGCTGTTTTAGATTCTCAGCAAGTACCTTTTTTGCTGATGCAGACGCTATTACAGCTTTCCCTGTTGGGATGAGGTAGTTGCGACCGTAACCAGGTTTAACATTAACTATATCGTTCTTGTATCCAAGGCCGATTATATCTTCTTTAAGTATAATTTCCATTTGTGTAATCCTCCTTTTTTGTTTATTTCATCAAATCGGTTACGTATGGAAGCAGTGCAATCTGACGAGCACGCTTAACAGCCTGTGCTACACGACGCTGATACTTCAAAGATGTACCAGTTATGCGACGTGGAAGAATTTTACCCTGCTCATTAAGGAACTTCTTGAGAAACTCAGGATCCTTATAATCGATATATTTGATGCCACTCTTCTTGAAACGACAATATTTTTTCTTGCGTGTGTCAATAGTTGGAGCGGTAAGGTAACGGATTTCTGTATTTTCTGCCATGATTTAAGCCTCCTCTTTTTTTGCAAGTTTGTTACGACGCTTCTCTGCATAGAGAGATGCATATTTATCAAGCTTAACGGTCATAAAACGGATTACTTTCTCGTCACGGCGGAAAGCTGTTTCGAGAGTTGCAATAATCTCTGGCTCAGCTTTGAACTCAACAAGGTTGTAGAAACCTGTTGACTTCTTGTCAATAGCATAAGCCATCTTCTTGAGTCCCCAAGCCTCCTCGTTCAAAATTTCTGCACCATTGTCTGTGAGAACTTTAACGAACTTAGCGACCGTTTCCTTTGTCTGATCATCAGACAAAACGGGAGTCAAAATGAAAACGGTTTCGTAATGATTTTTCATTGTTCTATTTGTAATTTTATTTAAATTTATTGCTTTTTGCGTAAAAAGCGCTGCAAAGTTACAAATATTTTCTGTTATTTATACCTTTGTATGTGATTTTATTTATTTCTGTTATTTTGTGTGATTGATTTCTTGACAAAAATCAATTGTTAATATAGCGAAAATACTGTATTTAGAATTCGCTTGTGAAATGAAATTTTATATTTTCGAAATCCTGTTGAGCCATAGAAAGGACATATCCGGAATCTGCAAGAAAAACATCGCGCCCATCTTTGTCTTTTGCCATATATTGGTATTTTCGCTTTTTGAAATTATCCAATTCTGCTATATTGTCGCTTTCTATCCAACAGGCTTTATGAAGATGAATAGGTTCCCAACGGCATTTTGCATTGTATTCATTCTCTAAACGGTATTGTATAACTTCAAACTGAAGTTGACCTACTGTGCCAACAATTCGTCTGCCATTAAATTGATTTGTAAAAAGCTGGGCCACTCCTTCGTTCATTAATTGTTCCAATCCTTTTTGAAATTGTTTGGCTTTCATAGGATCGTCATTTTCTATGTATTTAAACATTTCAGGTGAAAATGACGGAAGTCCACGGAAATGTAATTGTTCGCCTTCTGTTAAGGTGTCTCCAATTTTGAAAATTCCATTATCTGGCAGTCCGACAATATCACCGGCCCATGCTTCGTTAATTGTTGATTTTCGTTGTGCCATGAATTGGGTAGGAGAGGAGAAACGTACGGTCTTTCCTTGACCAACATGCAAATATGGTTGATTGCGCTGAAATTTTCCTGAGCAAACTTTACAAAATGCGATACAGGAACGATGGTTTGGATCAATATTTGCTGTAATCTTAAATATGAATCCTGTAAATTTAGTTTCTTCAGGAGATACTATACGTTCATCGGCCTGTGTCGGTTTTGGGGATGGAGCAATCTCAACAAAACAATCAAGTAGTTCTTGTACACCAAAATTATTCAGAGCACTTCCGAAAAAAACTGGTGCAACTTCGGCAGAGCGATATTTTGTTATGTCAAATTCCGGATAGACTCCGTCTATAAGTTCAAGATCTTGACGTAGTTGAGTGGCATCATCCTCACCAACTTGAGTGTCAAGGTCCATAGAATTAATGTCGACAGTAATTTTTTCTGTTACACGTTGTTTGTCAGGAGTAAAGAGGTTTAGTTGTTGTTCGTATATATTATATACACCTTTGAATTTTACACCTTGGTTTATTGGCCACGATAATGGACGTACGCTTATTTGTAATTCTTGTTCCAGCTCGTCAAGCAACTCAAAAGGATCACGTCCTTCTCTATCCATCTTGTTTATAAAGATAATCACCGGTGTGTTGCGCATACGGCAAACTTCCATCAGTTTACGTGTTTGCGCTTCAACACCTTTTGCACTATCAACAACTATGATTGCAGAATCAACAGCCGTTAGTGTTCTATACGTATCTTCACAGAAATCTTGGTGTCCTGGAGTGTCAAGAATATTTATTTTATAAGGTAATAGTTCTGATGAAGCAGAATGTGGTAAATAGTCAAATTCTATTACCGATGTTGATACAGAGATACCACGTTGTTTTTCTATATCCATCCAATCTGATGTAGCCGTTTTACGGATTTTATTGCTTTTTACAGCACCTGCAACTTGTATTTGTCCACCGAAAAGTAAGAATTTCTCAGTAAGAGTTGTTTTACCGGCGTCAGGGTGTGATATGATAGCGAATGTGCGTCTACGTTCTATTTCTTGATTCATATTCTTGTTGCATTATGTTTTTAGCGAATTTAATCGTCTTCAAATTTCAAACCTTCTTCTTTGTCTTTTTTGAAATAGTCAGAAAGCATACCAAGGAATGTTGTAATTTCTTTTATTGCATTTGATGTACTTTGGCTTACCTCTTTTTGTTGTATACGTAAAAGCATTACGCAATAAAGAGCATTAAGACAGGTTTCTATCTCACCAACTTTCTCGTCACTTCTACTACGAAGTTCGACAATGAAAGGTAGAACTTTATAGTATTCTGTGCTATAAAATGGAAATTTGGGGGATTGAAGAAGTTGCTCATGTAATTCAGTCATCTGCTGTACAACGAGTTTGTTAATCTGTATATGCCCTTTCTTTGTTATACCTTCTTCTCTTATCATACGTATAAGATTACCATACCAATCTGTCATATCTTCTTTCTCATCATCTGATATGTCAAATTTAGATATGTATTGTTTTCTAATCAATGTCAGATCACAGTGGAAAGCTCTAATAATATCTTCGATTTGCCACATGTACAGAATATATTCTGCTATATTTGTTTGACGCAGTTGTTTTGAAATAAACATGAATGAACTTTTGGTTTACAATGTCTTATATGTGTGGTGTTTTCTTGATAGTATCTCTCTTAATATATGGAATAAAGATTAAAGGCTGTACCTATAAATATTGCAAATGAGAATACCATTACTATCGATCCTATAATTCTATTTATAATAACAATAGCATTTATTGTGAAATATGCCCTAACTTTATCAATAAGCCATGTCAGGCCATACCACCACAATAGTGCTCCTGCTGCTATACTGAGATAACCAAATGACATTTCAAGTGGATGATCGGGTATGACGAATGCAAATTGGGCAAAAGTTGCAAGAAACAAGAATATGATTAATGGATTGGAAAAAGTAACAATGAATGCTGTTATTAAATTATTTGTCAAAGTTCCTTTTTTGTTTTTACTTTTGGGATATATATTTTTACGAGGATCAGAGCGGAAGCAATAGACTCCAAAAATAAAAAGTAATATACTTCCGAAGATTTGTAAACAGAATTTGTTTTGAGGATTGTCTATTAGCTCCATTACAAATCCCATTCCAAAACCAGTAAGCAGAGCATATATAATATCACTTAATGTCGCACCTATACCGGTAACAAAGCCATACCAACGCCCTTTGTTTAGGGTACGTTGTACACAAAGTACACCTACAGGACCCATCGGGGCAGAGCAGATAATACCAACTATCATTCCTTTGATAATAATGTCCAGGAAATTGAATGTCAGATGAAAATTCATATATGGCATATTTTATGCAAAATTACTGATTAAAATTTAATCTTGCAAACTTTTTCAAAAAAAAGTGTCGTTCTAACATTTTTACTTGACAATTGCAATAAACGGGCCGTCAATAACAATCTGCTCTTTTCTTAATAATTCCTCTAATGCCTCACCAAGACTTTTACGTGATACAGGGAGCCTGTTTAATTCTGCAAGTGGATGCTGCTTTCCATCTTCCAATAAGTTTTTTATGATTTGTAAGGTGTTTTTTATGGCTGCTTCATCCTTAAAGTCTTTCAAACACACATCACACTGATTGCAGTTAACAGAATTTTTTTCTCCAAAATAACTCAACAATATACGTTGTCGACATATATTATCATTTTCGATATATCTTATAACTGCACTAACTCTTTCTGCCAATTTTTCACGTTGTTCCTCATAAATCTCTTTCTTTATGTTCAGATACTTTGTGTCAATACGTTGTGTAGTAAAAGTTAGTAATGGAACATTGCGCCGAGGGATGTATTTGATTACTCCGCGTTGGGCAAGTTGTTTTAATGCTATACGCAAATTAACATTTGTAATGCCGGTTATGTTTTCTATTTTATGCTCATTTATATATGTAAGGTCTACGAATAGTGTTCCATAGAGTCTTAGTAATACTGTGAGCACTATGGATTCGGTCTTGGATAATCCTTCAATTTTATAGAGGTGTTCTCTACTGCAGACAATCTGTACTCTTGATTGCATGTCCGGGTCTTTATTATAATGTATGTAACCAGCTCTTTCTAATATTTTGAGTGCTTCGTACATACGAGATGGATAATGTCCAAAGTTGTGACAAAACTTAAATTCGTCAAATTCAAAACATGCACCGGCTCCTGTTTCTAAAGCTATTTCAAAAAAATAAGCTAAATGTTCATATACTTTTTTAATGTAGTCTTTGGGTGGAAATGCTTCTCTAACCCTTTTTATGAGTCCTGATGTATCGCTTTTGTTATATAGAAGTACTGCATACGAGCGTTCTCCATCTCTTCCAGCTCTTCCAGCTTCTTGAAAATATTCTTCAAGTGAATCAGGGCAATCAATATGTACAACCAGCCTAACGTCAGGTTTGTCTATACCCATTCCAAAGGCATTGGTGGCTACAATTATACGTGTTTCATTGTTTTGCCACTGTCTTTGGTGTGTGTGTTTGATTGCGAAGTCAAGTCCGGCATGGTAGTATGTAGCCTGCAATCCTTCTTTACATAGAAAACTGGCTATATCTTTTGTTTTCTGGCGGCTCCTTGTATATATTATAGCACAGCCTTGTACTGAGTGTAGTATGTGAATTAATTCTGCTACTTTGCTTTCTGTACGCCTCACTACATAAGATAGGTTTTGACGCTTGAAACTCATTCGGAAAACATTTGTTGTTGCAGATGAGTATTTGCCAAAGAATAGTTTTTGTTGAATTTCTTCTATTACATTTGGAGTGGCAGTAGCTGTTAAGGCAAGGATTGGTACATTCGGTAGTTGTTCTCTTAATGTTCCTATATTTAAGTATGAAGGTCTGAAGTCATGCCCCCATTGTGATATGCAGTGAGCCTCATCAACTGTGATGAAGCAGACTTTCATATAATATAGTTTGGTACGGAATAATGGTTGTGACAATCTTTCTGGTGACACATATAGAAATTTCACAGCTCCATATATAGTGTTGTCTAATACCGTTTGTATCTCTTGTTGGCTCATTTCTGAATGTATAGCCTCTGCTTTGATGTCTTTCGCTTTTAGATGTTCTACTTGATCTTTCATCAAAGCTATAAGTGGGGTTACCACAATACATACTCCGTCCATAGTAAGTGCTGGAACTTGAAATGCTATGCTTTTGCCTCCTCCTGTTGGCATTAGCCCAAGTGTGTCGTGCCCCGATACAATACTTTTGATAATATCTAATTGTATGCCTCGAAAGCTTTCGTATCCAAAATGCTGTTTAAGAGTATCTATATAAATTGTGTCTGTCACAAATAAGTCTGTTAAAAATGGATGTCCTCTATAAGTAATTGTATGTTTCCTCTTTTATATAAATTTTCTTCAATAGTATATACTATATCAAAAGAACGTCTTGATTTTATAAAACGGGCTACAGCTGACTGTCCAAATGCAATACCGTTGATAACAGTATGAGATTTAGAGTCAACTAATTCTAATTTGATGTGTTCTTGTTCTCTTCCTACCACTTTTGAGGTTCCAAAATCATATACATTGCATGTTGCAAAAACAGGTTTTTCATTTCCTGGTCCAAATGGTGAGAAACGTTTTAGATTATGTAGTAAGTGTTTATTTATATCCTGAAAATCAATGACTGTATCTATTTGTATAATATGTTCCGTCTTTGTTATATTCAGGTACTTATCTACATACTCTTTGAATCGCTTTGTGAATTTCTCCACGTCACTCCATTTTAGTGTCAAGCCGCATGCGTAAGTATGTCCTCCAAAATTTATCAATAAATCTCTACAATCTTTAATTGCTGCATATACATCGAATCCGGATATGGAGCGTGCAGAACCAGTAGCAAATTCTCCGTCTTTGGTTAATACAATAGTTGGCTTGAGATACATTTCAGTTAACCTCGATGCAACTATGCCTATTATTCCTTTGTTCCAATTCTCGTCGCATAGTACGATACAATTTGTGTGTTGCTGTTGTTCCAGCAACTCAACTATATGGTTGGCTTCTTCTGTGGTTTGCTTGTCTATATCTTTTCTTTGTTCATTATATTCATTTATATGTTTGGCAAGTGCCCGTGCATGAGATAAATCTTTCTCTATAAGCAAGTCTACAGAGAGTTTACCATTCTCCATTCTTCCTGAGGCATTTAAGCGTGGGCCTATTTTGAATACTATGTCATTCATGCTGATTTCTCGTTCAGTCAGACCACAAGTGTCAAGAATGGCTTGTACTCCTATTGATGGGTTTTGATTAATCTGTTTTAGTCCATGATATGCCAATATACGGTTCTCGTCAGTTACCTGTACCAGGTCTGCTGCAATACTGATAGCGCAAAGATCTAACAATGGCATTAGTTTAGAAAAAGGTATGCCATTGTTTTTTGCAAAAGCCTGCATAAACTTAAATCCTACTCCGCATCCACACAATTCCTTAAAAGGATATGTGTCGTCACTACGTTTTGGATTTAATATTGCTACCGCTTTAGGCAATTCTTCATCTGGGCGGTGATGGTCACATATAATAAAATCTATCCCTTGATCTTTTGCATACGCAATTTCTTTATGAGCCTTTATTCCACAGTCTAATATAATAATAAGTTTTACACCTTGAGATTTGGCATAATCAATACCTTTTGTACTTACTCCGTATCCTTCATCATATCTATCAGGAATATAGTAATCAATATTGCTGTAAAACTGTTGGAGAAACTTGTAAATGAGAGCCACAGCTGTGCATCCGTCAACATCGTAATCACCATAGATCATTATTCTCTCTTTTCTTCCTATTGCGTCGTTAAGTCTGTCAACAGCAAGATCCATGTCCTTTAACAAAAAAGGGTTTAGTAGGTCATTTAATTGTGGACGAAAAAAGCGCTTGGCTGCAGATTCTGTTGTTATGCCGCGTTTGATTAGTAGCATAGCAAGAGTAGGGGAGATATTTAATTTCTCAGCCAGTTCTGTCGCCTGTGTCTTTTGTTGGATTGATACTTTATTTATGTTCCACTTGAAGTGCATAATTGGGGATGCTTACTATTAATGTGTTACAAATATAAATATGTTTCCTTAAATCTTTGATGTAAACTCTTTATTGCTGGATATTCATTTTTTTCATATTTAATCGTGTAATCTTTCCTTCAGGTGTTATATCCGCATTAATTATATATTTAGCTTGCTTCTCTTTTGTTTGGTCTGTACGTTCAAATATCAGTTCCGCCGGAAATTCTACTTTTATGTTATGGGACTCGTCGTCAGCTTGGGTCTTTTCTATTTTGAAGTTGTCAATGATATGCCAATTAAGGTTTTGTACATCTTCTTTGTATAACTTGTTCATGAACACAATAACATCTTCCGCTGTTGCACCTTGTTTGTTGAGAAAATTACTAAGATAATCTGTTACCGTCTCTAATAGTTTTCTTTCATTGTGAGCATTGATAGCTTGGAAAAAGTGTTTGCATACAGTTTTTGCTAATACTATTTCTTCCGGTTGTACCTCTGTGTTCTTTTTCTCATCTAAATACTCATGTGCTTGTATTGTGTACTTGCCATCTGGATGTAGTTGTAGATACTTTGTGTAAGCGGTAGAGGTGTTTTCCCGTTTTGCTATGGCATAATCTATAGAATCTATCTTGTCTGCAGCTTCTCCAAGGTGTTGTGATGTGGGATGTGTTTTTATATATTCCACTAAAGCGCTTTTAGTGCCATTTATTACAGCGTTTTTCCAATCTTTATCCTCGTTGGATAGCAACGTTAGTCTTGCATTAACAGAGTCACGGTGTTCATAAGGTGCATCATTGTGTTTTGATAAATACATTTGAAGTACCATAGGGTCTGAACTCTGCATGGCAAAGAGATAATCTTCTTGCTCTTTTTGGACTTGCATGTTATAATAAAAGTAATATGCAACACCACATACAATAAGTGCTATAGTAAATGAAACAAGTATAACTTTCAATGATTTTTTATTATTTTGTTTGTTCTGTCCGGTGAAGTTATTGCTTTGTTGTGTGTCGTTAACAAATGGTTGATGGGGATTTTGTTTGTTCTGTGATAGAGATATGTTACCTGCAATCTTAATCCCGCAGTGAGGACATATTTCAGCTTTGTCACTAACTTGGTTGCCGCATTCGGGACATGTTATAAGTGCCATATTGTTGAATATTGTTTTGATAATCTTTAAATTGTATGTGGATTGGGATGCTCACTTTTGCTACATTTCGCCTTTTCTGTGCCTGAATCTCAATTCGCGCAGTTTATGGTCCCCCATAAAACGGCTTTTATCAACATATCCTTTTATTCCGTTTATGTATCCTTTTGCTGTGTATTGCCATAATGTTATATCCCTTTCATCTATCAGTTTAGGTTCTCTTGTTGAATATTGTGCTATCATTATTAGATAACGATCAAGTTTCTCTGCCAAATGTTTGTTGTAAAAATTTGTGCCGGTATAGATAAGTGGCCGTTGGTGATATGTTTCTTCTATTAAATCTAAGAACTTGAATAAAGAATCACAAAACTCTTCTGTTGGTAACCCTGATGTAGTTTCCACATCTATCATTGGAATCAGATCTTGTTCGCTTGGTTTACACTGTAATGCAAAATTTGCTAATTGTAATTCTTGTGGCGTTTTTGCACGGTAGAAATGGTAAGAGCCGACTTTCAAGCCATATCGGTGCGCTGTGAGCATGTTGTGTTCGTATTTCGCATCGATTCTGTCACCTCCTTCTGTAGCTTTGATATAAACATAAGCCGTTTTAGAATTCTCGCTGACAGTCTCCCAAAACACATCACCTTGATAATGCGAGATGTCGATACCATGTACATGTTCACAAGTGTCCTCACATTCGTATTGTTGTGCATATAAACGAGTTGGTAGCAACGTAAATAATGTTATTATTGCGAGGAAAATATATAGTATTCTGTTATCGTGTAATTTCATAATGCAAAGGTAGTAAGAAATTCTGAGATTGCAAAGTGTTTCTTAGTATAAAATAAAAGAGGAGTTGAATAACTTCAACTCCTCTTTGTCCCGTTAAGGTATGTATGTTTTTTATTGTATAATTCCTTGCTCTTTGAATATACCTTTAAGTATGTCTACTGAGCGGTCAACCTGTTCTTTTGTGTGCGTGGCCATTAGTGCATATCTTACAAGAGTATCTTGTGGTGCGCATGCTGGCGGTACTACAGGATTTATAAATACACCACGTTCAAAAGCTATAGAAGTTATAAGGAATGTCTTGTCTACGTCACGGATGTATAGCGGTATGATTGGTGATTCCGTATCTCCAATTTCAAATCCTTCTTCTTTGAATCGTTTCAAAGCGTAATTTGTTACCTCCCAAAGTTTTTCTATTATTTCCGGTTCTTCTTTGAGAATGTCTAAAGCTTTTTGTGCCGCAGCTGTGGCTGCAGGAGTGTTCGATGCGGAAAAAATATATGTACGTGTAGAGTGTCTAAGGTAGTTGATTGTATCCATATCTCCCGCAATAAATCCTCCAATGGAGGCAAGAGACTTGGAGAATGTACCCATTATAAGATCTACCTCGTCGGTTAATCCGAAGTGATCACATACACCACGCCCATGGTCTCCAAACACTCCCAGACCGTGTGCCTCATCTACCATAATAGAACAATTGTATTTATGCTTTAATTCCACTATTTCTGGCAATTTACATAGGTCACCTTCCATAGAGAAAACGCCGTCAACAACAATTAACTTTATTGCATCATGGGGTAGTTTCTTGAGTATGTTCTCAAGATCCTTCATGTCGTTATGTTTGTATTTTAGCTGTTTTGCAAAGCTAAGTCTACGTCCGTCTACTATGCTGGCATGATCACGGTCATCGCAGATGATATAGTCTTCACGTCCTCCAATAACAGCTATCACTCCGGCATTTACAGAAAAACCTGTAGAGAAGCAAAGTGCATCGTCTTTATGCACAAATTCTGCTAAGTCTTTTTCTAATTGTACGTGAATGTCAAGCGTTCCATTCAAGAAACGGCTACCGGCGCATCCTGTGCCATATCGGTCAAGTGCCGCTTTTGCTGCGTCTACAATACGTTGGTCACCTACTAAGCCTGTATAGGCGTTAGAGCCGAACATCAGTACTTTATGACCTCCCATTTCAACTTCTGTACCTTGTTTACCTGTTATTTCACGGAAGTACGGGTATACTCCCGCTTCCATAAATTTCTGAGGCAAACGATACTCTTTGAATTTTTCTTGTAACTGTCCCATTATAAATAAGGTGTGTTATTTCTATCTATACCGCGTTAATGGAGATATTCCATTATTGCGGCGCAAAGGTATATAAAAAAAATGATATATAGTAATTTTTCTGTTGCAAAATGTTGTTTTTGTAAAAATATTACAACATAAATCAACTTATAGACGTTTTTTTTGTAATTTTGCAGCACCAAAGAACCAAATACGAGTTATGAACAAAAAGAGAATCGCATTTATTGTCAACCCTGTGTCTGGCACATGTAACAAGGATGTTATTCCCTCCTTGATAAGTAAGCATATTGACTCGTCAATTTTTGAAACAATAATAAAATACACAGAATATGCAGGGCATGCTACTTGTTTGGCTTCACAATGTGTTGAGGAACAGTACGATATTGTCGTAGCAATTGGTGGTGATGGTACGATTAATGAGGTTGCCCGTGCTCTTGTGGATACGCCTGTAGCTCTTGGTATTGTACCCTGTGGATCTGGCAATGGGCTTGCCAGACATTTGATGCTACCTATGAATTTCGGTGGGGCTTTGGATGTTATTAATATGGCAGAAATTCATGAATTGGACTATGGCGTGATTAACGATCATCCCTTTTTTTGCACTTGTGGTATGGGGTTTGATGCTTTTATCAGTAAGAAATTTGCCGAGGCGGGCAAACGTGGGCCTCTTACTTATATTGAAAATGTTCTTAAAGAGGGGCTCAGTTATAAACCTGAAACCTATGAACTTATACTCGATGGTAATGAACAGGAACGCCATAAGGCTTTTCTTATCTCTGTAGCTAATGCTTCGCAATATGGCAACGATGCTTATATTGCACCTCAAGCCTCAATGTCTGATGGCTTGTTAGATGTTGTTATTATTCCACCGTTCGATATATTGGAAGCACCACAAGTTGGTTTGGAATTACTAAACAAAACAATCAACAAATCTTCAAAAATAAAATGTTACCGCGCGAAAGATATTGTAATAAAGCGTAATTCGCCGGGTGTAATACATTATGATGGAGATCCAATTGAGGCTCCATCTGGATTGCATGTCTTTTTGCGTAATAAAGGCATTCGGGTAGTCGTAAATCCTATGGCCGATAAAAAACGACGTAAACCAAATGTTATTCAAAATGCTTTTAGCTTGATTTTTAACGAGATGAATGCGGTACGGGAAGATGTTGTTAATTCCGGTAAGAAGGTTATGGCGATAAATGAATTTATACAAAGCAAATTATCATGAAGGATTCATTTTTTACCGTTTCTTCTGTATCTGAGGGATATTATGTTGAAAAACGTAGTAAATTTTATGCATACGCACATCATGTTACATCTGTGGATGAAGTGAAAGAACTTCATGCTACATATAAGAAAAAATATTATGACGCCCGCCATGTGTGCTATGCATACAGGTTAGGTGTTGATGGTCGTATTTTTAGGGCAAATGATGACGGTGAGCCTTCGAGTACAGCAGGCAAGCCAATACTCGGAGTTCTATTAAGTGCAAATCTTACGGATATTGTAGTGTTTGTCGTTCGGTATTATGGAGGAGTGAACTTGGGTACAGGAGGACTTGTTGTGGCATATAGAGAGGCGGCACAAGATGCTATCACATCTGCAACAATAGAGGAACGACAGGTTGAAGAGGATTATACTTATAATTTTGCTTATCCTCAGATGAATGCAGTTATGAAAGTTGTCAAGGATATGCAACCACGTATTGTTGCCCAGAATTTTCAAACTACATGTAGCATAACTTTAAGCATTCGTAAATCATTGATGCCACAACTGAAACAACGCTTGGAGGCTATTGCTTTTGGATAATTTGACATTTTGTTTGTTCTGCTTATATTTATTAAATGTATAAAAGGTAGTTTTATGTGATAAAAAAGCATTAATTTTGATATTAAACTACAAATGTGACAATATTTTTTGGTGGAATAAAACAAAAATATTACCTTTGCGCTTGATTCTGATATTGAATAATCTTGTTAAAGATTTATCTTATATTATATAAGGAGAGATGGTAGAGTGGTCGATTACAGCGGTCTTGAAAACCGCCGTGCTGAGAGGCACCGGGGGTTCGAATCCCTCTCTCTCCGCTTTTTTAATCGTGTAAATCAATTACATTTACACGATTTTTTATATTTAAAAGAGTGTGTTTTTGAGAAATTTAACAAAAAAAACTTCTGTATATCAGGAAAAAGACGTAACTTTGCAGCCGATTTAGTCCGTAGTGGGCTCAGTTAAGTTTTTACATAATGTAAAACGCCCAGCGGAAAAACCCGTTATACAATAAAAAAGCAAATGTACGCAATTGTAGAAATCAACGGTCAACAGTTTAAGGCTGAAGAAGGTAAGAAACTCTTTGTTAATCATCTCAAAGAGGTTGAAGCTGGTCAAGCTGTTGAGTTTGACAAGGTACTACTCGTAGATAACGATGGTACTGTAACAGTTGGCGCTCCAACAGTAAGTGGCGCTAAAGTAGTGTGTGAAGTTGTGAACCCTCTTGTAAAAGGTGACAAAGTCATCGTTTTCAAGATGAAGAGACGTAAGGATTCCCGTAAGCGTAATGGTTTCCGTGCTCAGTTCACTGAAGTAGTAATCAAATCGGTAATGGCTTAAAACCAAAGGAGGAGCAAGAAAATGGCACATAAGAAAGGTGTAGGTAGTTCTAAAAACGGACGTGAATCAGCTTCACAACGACTTGGTATTAAGATTTATGGTGGTCAGTCTGTTGTTGCTGGCAATATCATTGTGCGTCAGCGTGGCAACAAACATTTCCCAGGTGCAGGTGTTGCGCAGGGAAAGGATGATACACTTTACGCTCTCATTGACGGTACAGTAAACTTCCATAAGGGTAAGTTTAATAAGAGTGTAGTATCTGTTATACCGGTAACAGAAGCATAAAGCAGAGCCCATGGGATGCTACCCAATGGCTTAAAACTTAAAATAAAGCAACTTATTCCATACAAACATAATAAGGCGATGATTTTGATATCATTGCCTTATTTCATTTGTATGAATGTATGTTTGTAGGAAGTCATATTTTTTGCTTAATAAGCAAATGTAATGATAAAATTTTTGTTAAATATCTGATCTGTAGGCTTAATAAACATGATATGGAGAGAATTTATATAAAATACGCCAGTTTGGGATAAGAAAGTAGTCTAAAAAATGGTAGTTACAAGTTTTTTACATCTTTATATTTGAATACCAATCATTTATATAAATTAATAGACAAAAATATGGTGACCTAAACCGAAAATTCAGTCAAGTCACCATATTGAATTGGTCGATAGAGATTCTTTTGCAGCAAAGAAAACATTCAGTGATTCACTGTCTCGATGTTAGTAGTCGTATGATATTGTAAATGATTCTTCAGAAGTTTCAAAAGAACAATTTCTTTTGGTTTTGAAATATTTTGTTGCGTCCTGTGTGAATTTATCTCTTACTGTCTTGTTAGTTATAAAGATAAATACTGCGTCTTGTGATGAACCCGGCGTAAACGATATAGTCCCAATTGACTTCTTTGAATACTCCATTAGTTCTACGTAGGTAAAACCATTAGCTTTAAGACTCTTGAAGAATTTATCTTGATCTCTTGTGCTGGGATTGAGAAGAGTGGTATAGATATATTTTGGGGTTGGGAAACCATTCTCAAAGTTTTGTTTTTGTGATGGTATCACATTCGGCGCATTACTACCACCTGTTGTAGAACCGTTTACTACAGCATGGACGATTGGAGAAGATTGTGACTTTGTTTGAACTCCTAACTTTGATTGTGTTCCTGATGGTGATAAGATTTTTTGTAACTCCATTTTCTCTGTGTTTGTAATGTCGTCAAAAAGCTTGCTCAAATATTCATAAGAATTGTCGGCAATTCTATATATTTGGTTGTTATACCAAAGACAAAATTGGGTTGAGTGTACAGTCTGTATTCTATCAAAATATACTTTGTCTTGTTTGATCTTGCATTTGAATATAGTAACGTCATTCTCCTCGTTGTTTATCGCACTAATAGTAGTTGAGCCACTGTTACCGTTATCTATCTTTTTAAAGTCGTTAACGCAATATGTGAACCGAGTAAGTAGTGATGTGCCTTTCTTTTTATCAAACTCTATTTCGGTTGAACCATCTTTTTCAGAAATATTGTCTACTTTCGGATCTCCCTTGGCTGGAAAAAACGGCTTAATACCACATATGAAAATACCTTGTGTATAACCAAGAGAGCCGCTCTTTATTGCCTTTGTTAATTCCTTACTTATTGTTTCCTTCTGAGCTTTGACTTTTTTAGAATATTCGTAAATAGGTATTGACTCAGGAGTAGGCTTTATTGTAGCAAAACCGTCCATAGCGCGATAACTACAATCGCTACCAATGTGCTGTATCGGACAGTATAAGGTTGCGAATTCCAATACAATTTTCGGGAAGGTCACAGATTTATGGCCATTGATATAATAGGAGTTAAATGTGGGAGGAGCGCCATTGTAGATTACCGTCTCTATATTGTCACAATCATCAAAGGCACCAGCGTACACACGAATAGGTTGTTTATTATTCATCCCTTTAGGTAGTGGTATTATATTATTACCATCGCTGGGGTATCCGGCTTCGTCAAATTCTACAATCCGAAGATTCTTACATCCACGGAATGCAAATTTCTCTACACCCGTATTTAGGGTAGGATGAATACATAAAGTCTGTGGAAGAAAAATAGAATCAAGTTTTGTATTTTCAAATGATTCTTTACCTATTAGATACAGTCCGAATGGAAAATTGATGGATGAAACCGTAGAGTTGATAAAAGCGCGTTCGCCTATTACTTTTATCGTTGAGGGTAGTTTTACAGACGTAATCTTTGCCCCAGAAAAGGCATGTTCGCCAATTTGAGTTATGGTGAGTTCACGACCTTTGAACTCAATTCTTTCAGGTATGACAAGACTCTCACCGGTGATAGTACCCTCTACAACTTCCAACTTACCGTCTCCAAGGAGTTTGTATTTTATACCTTCAGCCTCAAGGTCTTGAGCTATTGCAGTTATAGTTGCGCTTACTATAAGCACAACTATCAGAATGTAACGTTTCATAGATCTGTTATTAGTTAATGAGGTCGCTATTTGATGTTAGATTCTCTCGATTGTTCATTAAGAAGAGAACCTGCTGTGTGATTCCTCGCGCAAGGGTCTTATAATCGGGTATTTTGAAATTGGGTGTTGAGATAGATATGGGTGAAACTTCTACAATTGTATACCCCATTTCGCGAAGATACGGCAAAATAGGATCTTGCGTTGAGCCACCACAGCGGCAGGCGGCAATAATAATCTCGCAGTGGTTTGAATCTATTGCGGTTTCTTTAATCCATTTCACAGAACAGCTTCCTGGGTCTCCTTGCGAGCATAACGCAACCGACACTCCTTTCCACTCTTGAACACCACGAATTTCCAATCTGTTGGGAAGCCACATGTCAGAATGTTCATCAACACCAATAGTCTTTGCTAATTCTGTAATGGCTGTAGTTTTACCTCTGTTTGACGCGCCTTTGACGAATATACAAATCTTCATTGTAATAATATTTTTTTACTGAATGACTCCCAAATTCAGTTTAGTTAAAAAGGAAAAGCGTAGGAGTCTGTATCTGTTGCCGTCCTACCATTGGAGGCTTCTCGCATTGCCTAATCGTAGTTGGACGGCAACGCAGAAGCCCACGCCAGTATATGCAATATATGCGTCCGGCTATATCTCTCCCGAGACACTATGCCGAAAGCAGGGTATTACACTACCACGGGCATCTACCGTTGCTCAATCCTTGACTACGATTCGAAACTTTGCGAGAATTTCCAATGGTCAAGAATCAGCGCAGATAAACGCTTTCTTATGTATTTTCACTACATCCCACTCCGCTTACCCCAAAACTGGGGCTTCTGCAAGGCGGTCTGCAGTTGCAAAGTTACGAAAATTTTTAATACCTTGCAATATATCACACATAATTAAGACGAAAATTAACAATTAAGACACCCAAGGCGGCTTCCATAAGCAAGTGCAAAGTTATTGATTTATTTTGGACATCATCTCATTAGGTGTTTTAAATCCATTTTTTCTTGGCCTGTCATTCTATTCTCGATTTACATATTCACTCCATGCCTTCGAATTTCCTTTGAAGTCTGCCTTTTGGGGTACATACTGCCTTATAAGTCAGTTGATGTTCTAAACTACTTCCTTCTCCCATGATGGGGAGAACAACGGCGACGAGCCTTGTCGGTGGAACTCAGAAGAGTTTTTTTGCAACTTCCTTATCAAATTTCTTACAAAATCCATACGTAGCACAGAAAAATTCTGTAATCTTGTCGACAGTGATTATAATGGATTATTTTGTTTGAACTTTATAAATAATTGGTATTCTCAAATATAAAATCCTTGTGGTTATCAAATTTTAGACTACTTCTTATCCCGAACAGGCTATTCAAGGATATCGCATTTAGGACATCAATCAGTTGGATTTATTCTAATTGCTTATATCAAACTGGCGTATAAAAAGCAAGCGTGGATTGTAAATGTTTACAATCCACGCTTGTTTTATTAACTTTCTATTGATTTTAAGTCCTCGGGGATTTGTTTGTTTGGGCTTACGCCGTATTTTAGTAGGTCTTGTAGTTGTTTTGATAAATTACCTCTGCCTTCACGAAGTTGTCCCAACCCTTTCTCATAACTGTTGCGTACGGTATTAAGCTGGTTTCCAAGAGATATGTAACTATCGGCAAACGATGTGTATTTCTCATAAATTTTAGCTGCGGCAGCAAGAATATCACGGTTGTTTTTCTCTTGTCTTGTATTCTGCCAAGTGAGGAACATAAGTCTTAATACAACCATAAGGTTAGTGGGGTTGATAATAAGAACACCCTTTCTGTATGCTTTTGCCCCGAGTTGCGGATCTTTGTTCATTGCCAATATATAGCTACCCTCATTAGGCACGAACATAAGTACTATAGGAATGGCTCTGTTTACTTCTCTGGCATATTTCTTGTCTGACAATTCGCATACATGTTTCCAAATGGAGTCATAGTTGGCTTTCATTGCACAAATGCGTTCTTCTTCTGTTTCTGCACCGACATAGTCTGTGTATGCCGTTAATGATACTTTTGAGTCAACTATGATACTGGAGCCATCAGCACCTTTTACAATAATGTCCGGTCTCTCATTCGTGCCGTCTTGTGTTTTGATATTTTGTTGCTTGAAATACTCCTCGCCTTCTCTTAGTCCACTGTCACGCAGTATATTCTCTAAGACTATCTCGCCCCAGTCGCCTTGTACCTTGCCACGGTTCTTAAGAGCCTCTGCCAAACTGCGTGTTGTTTTGTCGCGCTCTTTATCGTGTTCAAAGACTGCCTTGATACTTGCCTCTAAAGAGGTGGTGTTTCGTGTTTGTGCTTCGTGACTTTTATCTACCAGTTGGCGCAACTGTTCCAATTCTTTTTTAAGCGGACCGACTATTGTTTCCATCTGCTCTGCATTAGTTCTCCTCAGATTATCCATTCGTTCGCGGGCTTCTTGTTTCAGCATCTCGGTTCGTTGTTGCATTTCTTTTTCAAAATGTACTCGCATTTCTTCCCTGTTGCGACTCATTTCTGCCTTAAAACGCTCTTCGTTGTTTGTCTTTTCTTTTATGGCATTATCATTAGCAACCTCCAACTCTTTCTGCAGTAGAGCAATTTTAAGTTTGTATTCGTTTTCAGCTTTGATAAAGTTCGTATTGGTGTCTGCCACCTTTTGCTTTTGTTTGAGCGAGTATATTCCTAATGCTATACACACAAGTATGGTTGTAAATGTGATGATGTATTCCATTGTTGTTGTGAGTTATGGTGATTTACTGCATTTATTATTGAGGGATAGACTTGTGGTGTGCTATCATTAAAATGGATAACCTATGGCGAAATTCAGACATTGAGCGTCTTTTATGTTGTGGATATTGAAGAAACCATGTGTGCCGGTGTTGTATGGGCTATGAATTGCCAAGCCCCAATCAAGTCTTAACACAAAGAAATCCAAATCATAGCGTATTCCGCACCCTATATCTATACCTATGTCTGCTTTCTTTGTTGATACACTATTGCTGCCGGATTGTAATTGTTGGATATTGTTTATGGCCTCTTGTCTTGATTTGGATAAATACCATACGTTTCCGGCATCAAGGAATATAGCACCATAGAGCGAGCCGAATAAATGTGGACGATATTCTATATTACTGACAAGCTTCAAGTCACCGTTATGATACAGGTAACTGAGTTCCTTGGTATCGTAGTGAACATTTCCCGGCCCGATACTACGCATGGCAAACCCTCTCAGATCGTTGGCTCCTCCAATGAAGAATTGTTCCGAATAGGGTAGAGTGGAAGAGTTGCCATAATCGAAAATGACACCGCCATAGAAATGGAGCACAAAGTTGCTTTTATTGCGCAATGCCCATGTTTTTCTAAAGTCTGTTTCAAACTTCATGAACTGAGAATATGGTGTATATAGCAACTTTTTATTCTTCTCGTTCCATTTATAGCCAAGCAACATATTCGCAAAATTTGTTATATTGCCGGCTTCTGTTACTGTATTTTCCCAATAGAACTGGTTGGGATTATTTGGTGATGAGGTGTGAGTGTACCGATACCTCATCTTTGGGGTTAACTCATCGGTAGCGGCAATGACAGCCGTTATGGACTGCTCTATCTTGTCAAGGTATTCTATTGTTTTATTGCTTGTCTTACCATATATGACAGACAGAGGGGCAAATTGGTGCATGGATGTTGCAGAAGGTTGAAATGTATACACGAAATCAAATGACATAATGTTTCTATTGAAAAATCCTGCACGCCTTATCGTCTCCCCGGCGAGACTTATTGTTGTTGATGGTGTTGTGTACCATCTTTTGCGTTGAGATACAATAAAATTGGGAGCAAACAGGCGTGGTAATGTTAATGACAGGGATGTGGTGAAATCATAACTGTTACCTCCGCTGCCATTGCCTCCGGTTTGAAACTCATAATTGGCTCCTATCTCTGCAGACAGTAATTCTCCACCATGGAAAGCGTTACGTTTTGATAGGCCGAGAGAAACTCCCGGGCCTACCCGTCCGTTGGTTTTGCCTTTGCCGGTGGCTGTGAAAGATATATCGTATGGCTTGTCCAATACAGCATTTATTGTCATGTCAAGTATTCCCGCACCTGCTCTCTGAGCTCCATACTTTTGTACAATGCTGTCTTCTACCTCTGTTATGCCGCCATCTACATTGATGCGTGGTTTGAAATTTATGTCAATATTAGAGAATATACCCATGGAACTGAGCTTTTGGACGGATTCATTGTACTCCTTTTCTGAAAATAGTGTTCCGGGACGCAACTTGGTAGCTGCTAAAATAACCCTTGGTCTTAAAGGAGAACGTGTTCCTGCAAAACGAATAGTAAGATAACGTCTCTGTATACTGTCTGTTATTGTTTCCCTTATTTGTCTTTTTATTTGAACAGCCGTTTTACCTATAATCCATTTATGGGTTGCCATATCCGGTAGGGAATCGTGCATTCTCATTTGTAATTGTACCCGTTTAGGTGATGCAAAGGTATCAGCGTAAAACGTGGTATAAGATTTTTGATAGTAATAGTAACCATTATTACGTAGCAAATCGTATACTCTTGTACGTTCTGCATCAAGGGTTGAAATAGAAAATGGCGCTCCAGTATATAACAGATTGGATTCGTTTTGCTTTAGAAGTTCATCTATATGTTGTGGAAAGTTTGTATAATTTATGGTGTCGAGAGTATAAAGACTTCCGAAATCCACTTGATATTTTATTTTCGCTGTCCTTGGTTTAGGTACAGTGTCATTTTTAGTCGTTTTTGGTTTTCCGTCCAACACTTGGAAGGTTACGTTGCCATTAAAATAGCCATTGCTTTGTAATATATTTTGAGCAATAGATGAACGCAATGTAGGATTAACATTACTTATCAGTACAGGTGCTTTACCAAAAGTACTGTTGATCCATTTTTTTATAACGCCATGACTGCCGGAGCAGGCATTCCATATCCATAGGCCGTACGGAAATGGTGTACGATAATAGCTGGAGCCAAACAAAGCACCGTTGGGTGCTGTGGCAAGTGCTGCCTCTATCTCTTCTTCTATTTGACTTTGGTGAGACGATGGTTCATAATTGGTATAGTCAATAGGCTGTAATCCTGTATAAAGTTTTTCTCCTTCCTCTAAAGACGATGTCGTTGAACATGCGGAACAGAATAACGCCAATGCTATGATGATTATTATATTATCGGTATATTGTTTCATCGGATACTGTCTTTTATATCGTTGCTGTTTTTCCATAGTTCGTTTAACGTCTGTAGTTTCTTTTTCCATAAGAAGCCACCTCCATATTGTCCTACATATCCTTCGAGATAATCGTATACTGATCGGTTGTAGAATAGGTTCATATATTTATTGGATATGTCTGATAATCTGTATTGTAACTCGACATTGTCAAAGAAAGACTTATTCTGTCCGGATACATCCGGGCCAGTAGATATCTTTCCTCCGACAGATATTGCCAATCTGTTGTTCCAGAAACGTTTTGCAAATTTGAAACTGTAATTAGTGTGTATGGTTCCGTCTTCCTCTGTAGAGTTATCCATGCCGAATGATACGTCAAGTGTTTTGAGTGCCGAACCAGCGATATTGCTTATCTCAGATTGCAGGAAAGAGTTGAGAGCTGAGTTCATAGAGAAAGTGGAAGTGTTTCCGTCAGAAAGGTACATGCCTGTAGTTAGCATGGTAACGGCAAGTTTGCCACGCTCTTCTTTTGACTTCATGTTCAGTTCATCTGTTACGGCATTATCTTCCGGAGCTTCTATAACGAACTCAAGTCCCATATCATTGAGGGTTTTTGTAAGTACGACACCGGTGTTGAAAGTAACCATACGGTTGGTGCCATTTATGTTTACCGAGGCTTTCTTTGTTTCTTTTGCTGTTATATTCAGACGTGGGTTCATCATGTCTCCTGTGAATTCTATATAACTTCCATCGGTAATAACAAACGTTTTCAATGGGATGACAGGTAAAGAGTATTTTATTTCACCTTCAGAAATGGTGTATCTGCCTGTCATTGTCATTTCGTCATTTGCATATCTCCACTTCAAATCTCCATCGCCAATAATGTCAAGGTAATTGTTTCGGGCATCATTCAACCAACATTTAATATGTGAACCGCTTTTCACGTTGACATTAAAATTAATGTTCAGGCCATCCACGGTTGGGCGTGTTATCTCTATTCCGTCCTTGGTATTGAAGTTTGTGAATGTTACAAGTTCCTTAAGACGGTTATCATTAGAAAGCGGAGAGTCGCGTAATATATAAAATATGTTTGTAGTAGGTAATACATCAAGTTGCCCATTGACCTGCAGTTTATCCAACTCTCCTTTGATGTACGCAAAAAAATTAACGTACGCTTTGCCGTAAACCTCTGACTGCTTTGTCTCTTTTGAGTCTATGAGCAGGAAATTTTCCGCCCTCATACGTAGGTTGAGCATAATATGCTCCGTGTTACTGAAGTCCAATGAACCATAAGCTGTTAGCGGTTGGTTGTTATTGGCGTACATCTGGAAGTTCTCAAACAATAATTTTGAGTTCTCGATACGAATGGGATCATCGTCAAATCGCATCTTTATACCATATGGCGTACTCACAAGACTTGAGGACTCCAAATACAATTCTCCATTTACCAATGGGGCATTTGTGGAACCTTGGACTGACAGTGTACCCTCGGCAAATCCTTCAAGTCCAATTATCTGATCCGGTATAAATCCGTTTATTATCTGCATAGGGAATTTGCTTAATGCCAAATTAGCATCAATTTGCGCGGTCTCAAAATTATATGCGCCTTGAATTGTCCCAATCTCGTTATTGTTTAGCGACATGATACCGTCTATATGGTGTGTACCATCGGTTGTTGGCATATAAACAATTTCTGTTCCCAAATCTCCTATTGCGCATCCCTCATAAATCAGATTGCGGGTGTTTATGCTCGAAGAGATAGTGAAAGCCTGTTCGCTGTCTTGTACTATATGGACGTCTCCATTCAGCATACCTGATGCTTGTGGAGCGTATGGAATGGCAGATAATATCCTTTGTATATCGAGATTGTTTATAGATAATGTAATATCCTGTAAAGCGTCAGAATTATTTCCCGTGTCTGTGCTGTAAATCATAATGCCCGTACCTTTATCAGACACCATACTTACGTCTGCAAACATTCGGTTGTTGCGATCCAAAAGAATAAAGTTATCCGGTTTTAGCTTAAACTGTTCGTATCCGATAATGGGAGTTTCCGGAGTAAGATGCAGTTTTATTCCTTCATCTGTCATGGTGGCTTCGGCGCCTAATCGGAGTCCTATGGCATTATCTGCATCTTTTAATATAGTGTTGACAGATATTCCATGTTCTAAGACTTCGCCGTTAAAATTGGCGCAAAAGACATAATCATTCGGCGTGACATTTTGTATATATCCCTTATACGAAATAGCATACGGATCGTTGGTACTGTTCACTTTCACGACCATTGTGTCAAGTGTATAGCCTTGCGTAGCTATGCCCGTCATCAATATGTCAGCGTTAATACCATCTTCGTATGAGGTACTTATTGTTGCGTCTATCTTATCGTAATCCATTTCATAATATTTGATGAAACGGTAAATCGGGTTTTCTTTCGAGCTATGTAATGCCAGACTCATACGTGGCAGTGCCTTTCTGAGTTGTGTCTGGTCTATTGTTCTGTTGGCTAATTGTTGTTTAATGACATCTGTTAATCTGTCTGTAGAGCCGGATAATTGTTTGTATCCGCCTTGGGCATTTAGTCTGAACATAAAATCTCCGCAATACACTTTGGCCATAGTTGTATCTTTGTCGGTCAGAATGTCAAGCGTAATGTCATCCGGCTTGTATATTCTCGAAGAGTCGGTTATTGCAATGTCTCCCATAGTACCTTGCACAACGTATTTGTTGTGGAAGTCTGACATTATGTCAATGTGACTGCAGGCAGATAGCTTGAGCGGGTTGTCAACAAGATTTAAACTGTAGAAGTCAATATATGCTATTTCTGTCATTACTGTGGCATCAAGTTTCTTTGTGTGGATAAGGGCATCGAGTTGTACCGTTCCGTCAATGAGTTGGTTGTGAGCATTAATCGTGGCGTATGCCCTGCCATTTTTCAACTCTATATCACTATCAATATTCTTTATATCGTATTTGCCATAAACGCAGTTTTTTACCTCAGCCTTTGCTTGTAGATTGGTTTTGGGAGACAAAAAGTCCGTGCCCCGACCAGAAATAGATGCTTTACCGGTAAATACACCTATCCCTGAATCTTTTAAGAAATGACTGATATTTAACCTTTCAATTTCCATTTTTGCATCGTAGGCCATAGAAGCAATATTCAGTTTTCCATGAGCCGTAATGTTGCCTTTGCCTTCTTTTGCAATAATATTAACGTCGCAGTCTGCTCCTTTTATATTGAAGTCAACGGTTGCGTGTGTGGCCGGAATACTGATTGCAGATGCAAATTGTCTTACCAAAGGAGTAAGTTGGTAGGTTTTCATATCCGCGTGCAAAGAAGCCGTAAAGTCTTTGTGATATGGGGGGGAGGAGATGTTGCGAAAACCTTTGGCATTGCCATTGGCATCTACGGAGAATAGTGTCGGTATTTCAATGTTTAATGATTTTACAAACACCTCAAAAAGATTTCCTTCTGCCTCACCTTTTATTGTAATAGGATGATGTGGTAATTGTCTTCCCACATCCTCCATTGATGCGGCGGAAAGCAATATGCCAATATCCTGTTTGCTTAAAATTGCGTCTATACGTGCCTTTATTCTGCCATTATCCCCTTTTTGTTGTATTGTATCAAGGGCACTGAGTTCCATTGAAAGTTGAGTTGATATATTACTTGAAAAGGTATTGAGAACTCCTTCAACCATTATTTTAGTAGAATCCATTACGATATTGGCATTCAACGACTTTATGGCAAGTCCACTGCGCTCTTCCATTGCCATAGACTTTATACGAAACTTAATGTCAGAGTTGTTGAAGCTCAACGAATCTATTTGGGTGTTAATGTCGTTTAGGACCAAATGATTGTAGTCCAAAGCGCCTTTTGGCATTTTGGAAGCTAAAGTATTATCGTAACTAATATACGTACCGTTTATTCTTAATGAAGATAATTGGTATAAACTTTGTCCAAGATCGAAAAATCCTTGTTGTGCAATAAGAGACTTAACGTTACATCCGATTTGCAATGTGTCACCCGGAGTGTGCAACAATATGTCTGAATTGCCAAGGCTTAGTTCCTCAAGCCTGATTTTCCATTGGTTTGGCGTTGTGGTGGTATCTTCTACAACAGAATCTGTCAGAGCAACATCAAGATGCGTATTATCCAATATTGCCTTCTTCAATAAGATTTCGCTGCTTTTTAGTTGTATTGCTGCCACCGGACTGCCCCCCGTCAAAGTCATTCTGCCAATATTTCCTTTAATACGCGCTTGCGGCACCATATCCATTGTATTTATTGTGGTACCGACAATCTCGATAGTGCTAACATTAATCTCAGAGTGTAATAACGGCCATAATTGAACATCAACAACGGCTCTCTGTATGTATGCTACCGTGTCTTGTTTCTGTGGCAATATATTGTCTTGCTTTACAACTTTCACTCCCTCTATACTTAAATCCAATGGGAAAGCAAGACGTACCCGCTCCACTGTGACGTTCATGCCGGTAGCCTTTGAAGCATTGTTGCTTGCGATGTTTACTGCCCATTGTTGTACGGGTGGCAAATATAGTGCCGCTGCTAAAAGTAAAATGATTATGAACGGACAGGCTATTATCCACAGTCCCAGTTTAACTCGTTGCATATTCGTTCTTGTTTTGTCCAACACTTCAATTTGCAAATTTACTAATAAATTTCGAGAATTAAAAATTTTTTACTACCTTTGTCCCCCAAATGATGAAATTCTTTCATAATATTATATTGCCTTTTGTCGTTTTGTTGTTTGCGTTTGCTTTGGGAGCGTGCGACGGTTCCAAACATGTCGCTGACGGTGAATTGCTACTTACGCATAATGTAATAACATCATCCGAACCTTGTGCTTTACAAAATTCTTTACAGCAGTATATAAAACAATCTCCCAATACAAAATGGTTTTCCTCTCTTAAAGTTCCACTCGGTATATATAATCTTTCTGGAAGGGACTCCACAAAAAGAGCAAACCGTATGTTTCGTAAATGGGGGGAAGCGCCTGTAGTACTTGATACAGTGCTTATGGAACAGACACGAAGAAGCCTTGAACACGTTATGCAGAATGAAGGTTTCCTTGATGCGCAAGTTTCTGTTCAAAAGACTGTTAAAGGTAAGAAGGTGAAGGTTAACTATAACGTGGAACCTAATGGTATTTACACATTACGTCACATCACATATAACATTGCCGACAGTACCATTGCTGCATTATTTCAAACCAGCCGTATTCTTGAAAAAGGACTGTATGAGGGACAACCTTTTTCTATCAACGCGTTATATAATGAAAGAAACCGTATAACAGACTGGCTTGGAGAGCAAGGTTTTCTTTATTTCAACAAGGAGGCGATAACGTTTCATGTTGACAGTATGAAACAGGAGCGTTTTGTAGATGTTGTCATGAATATCGGTTTATACAGGCGTAGCTCAAATGAACCGCTTGCAGATCATCCTCGTTTTTATATACGCAATGTTAAATACCATTTTGCAGACAGCGTCACTACTATTCGTCAACGCACTCTTGATATTAACACCCTGCTTAGATCCGGCGCTATATATAAAGAAAGCAATGTGCAGAAAACCTACGCTAAACTTGCGAGACTGGGAGCTATACGTTCTGCCAATATAAGGTTTACGGAGCCGTCATTGGGTGACACTATTCCTATGGATTTATATCCGTTGGATGCCGATATAAGCATTCAGATGCGTAAGCGGCATAATATACAGATACAACCGGAGGGAACAAATACCGCGGGTGATTTTGGGGCGGCTATGTCTGTAACTTATGAGAACCGCAATGTCTTTAAGGGAAGCGAAAGATTCTCACTTTCCGCACGCGGTGCTTTTGAAGCCATCAAAGGGTTGGAGGGGTATCAAAATGATAATTTCACGGAATATAACTTTGAAGGCAAGTTGACATTTCCTGAATTTGTCATACCTGCCATAAGTCGCAACTTCCAGCGTCGGCACAATGCCAAAACAGAGTTGCTGTTGAGTTATAACAGACAGAACAGGCCGGAGTTTCATAGACGGGTCTTTACTGGTGCGTGGCGTTATCGTTGGCAGACATACTCAGGTAGAGTAGGGTACCAATATGATTTCTTGGACCTTAACTATGTGTCAATGCCATGGATTTCCGAGACGTTTAAGCATGATTATCTTGACTCGTCAACCAATCGAAATGCGATACTGAGATATAACTATGAGAATCTCTTCATTATGAAGATGGGATTCGGTTTCACGTATAATGATGGTGTTGATTTCCTGAAACTAAATATAGAGACTGCAGGAAACACTCTTGCCGGAGCGGCACGTTTGTTTCAATTCACAAAAAATGAAGATGGGCAATACGAGTTTGCGTTTGTTGCTTTTGCGCAATATGTTAAGTTTGACGCGGATTATACGCGTCTGTTGAAAATCGACAACCGTAATTCTCTTGCTCTTCATGCTCGTATAGGTGTCGCAATGCCATACGGTAACAGTAACATCCTGCCTTTTGAGAAACGCTATTTTTCCGGAGGCGCCAATAGTGTCAGAGGATGGAGTGTCAGAGAACTGGGTCCCGGACGTTATGTCGGCACTGACGGCAGAATAGATTTTATTAATCAGACAGGCGACTTTCGTATAGATCTAAATGCAGAATTGCGTACAAACTTATTCTGGAAGTTCCAAGGGGCATTGTTTATTGATGCCGGTAATGTTTGGACATTGAGGCAATATGAGGATCAACCGGGAGGGGCGTTAACCTTAAAAAGCCTGTACAACGAGATGGCGGTAGCCTATGGGGCCGGGTTACGTCTTAATTTCAATTACTTTATAATGCGCTTGGATATGGGAATGAAAGCCGTAAACCCGAACTATACAACCTCTAAAGAGCATTATCCTTTATTGCATCCGAATTTTAATAGGGACTATGCCTTGCATTTTGCGGTAGGTCTGCCGTTCTAATGTATAATGTGCTGATTATCAGTTGCAAAATAATAGCATTGTAATCAGGGTGCAATTACAATATAATCAGGCTACGATTACTTTGTGATTGCACCCTGATTACAATACAATCTGAATACAATTATGAAGTAAGGTGATTTATATATAATGAAATCGATGTTTTGATGAATAAAAAGTATTTGTCACTTTTTATGATATCAGAAAAAGATGAAGACGGGATGATATGAAGAAGAAAACACGTGACTTATTATGTTGTGCTCTGCTGGCAGGTTGTCTGGGATTGTATATTGTCGCTTATGTTATTTACGAACAAACTGTTATCAGTTTTTGGCCGTCAATACTTATACCGACAATAATAACATTATGCTCTGCCTTGATTCTTTATAATAAATATGAATGGTTATTCGGGACAACAAATAAGGCGGTAGGTCTGCTGTGTCATATATACATTGTTGGCGCAGTCAGCTATGCCACCTTTATGGCCGGTAATTTCTGGTTGCCTACAAATACAGATACGTACACAGAAGCGGTAACAATTGTCGGAAAAAAGATAACACAATATGAGAAAACATATCGTGTTGGTCGCAGAATGCACAGAAGCGGACAAATTGTATATAGTTATTATCTTGACATTGTGACGGCTGATAACATGCACAAAGAGATACGTATAAACAGGCAAACATATTATATGGCCAAAGAAAACCGCCCTGCGGAGTTGCTATTACAGAAAGGGGTGTTTGACCTGCCTGTGATAAAAAGTGTAAGGCTTGTGCATGATTGAACTACCGGAGGGATAGGGTAGGACTGCCCAAGGAATGATTATAAACAAAACAACGGCATACCTTATGGATATGCCGTTGTTTGATATGTAGCTGATAAAAATATTATTACAGTCCGAGACTCTTCTTTATTTCTTCTACTCGCTTGTCGGCCTTGGCTGTTGCGGCATTGTAATCGCCGTCAAACTGACCGGCAACAGGGACTTCACAATAGAATTTTATTTTAGGTTCTGTACCGGAAGGACGTACACTGACTTTCAGTCCGTCTTCAGTGTACCACTGCAATACGTTGCTGGTGGTTGGCATCTCAATGTCTGACTCTACACCATTGCTCAGTTGCTTGAGTGTTTTGTAATCTTTTATGATTGTAACTTTTGAACCGGCAATCTCTGTTGGTGGGGTGGTGCGGAAGTCATCCATCATCTTCTTGATTTCATCGGCGCCGCTCTTACCCGGCTTGACAACATTGATTGTTGTTTCCTTTTGGAAACCATATTCACGGTATATGTCAAGAAGAAGGTCATAGAGTGTCTTGCCTTGGTCTTTAGCCCATGCCGCTATCTCGCAGATAAGGCATATAGAAGCCGGCGCGTCTTTGTCGCGTACTTTGTCATAAGGCAGGTAGCCGAATGATTCTTCACCACCGCCAATGTACTTACGTTTGCCTTCATTAACGCGTATGCGGTATGCAATCCACTTGAAACCTGTATACTCGTCAAAGCATTCAACGCCATTGGCACGTGCTATCTTTGCAATCAACTCGGAAGTAACAATGGTTTTTACCATGAAATCTGACGGGTTTAACTGTCCGAGAGCTTTCTTGTTCTTGATTGTGTACCAATAGAACATGCATGCTGTCTGGTTACCATTGAGTATCTGCCACTCTCCTTTGTCATTACGGCAGACAATGGCAAGACGGTCGGCATCAGGGTCTGTCGCTACAACGAGGTCTGCTCCAAGCTTTGTTCCAAGTTTCATACCCAATGTCATAGCTTCCGCATTCTCCGGATTTGGTGAGACAACTGTCGGGAAATTGCCGTCAACAATCATTTGCTCCGGTACCACATTGATGTTTTGGAATCCCCATGAGCGCAAACAGAGTGGAACAATATGACGTCCGGTGCCGTGCATAGCGGAATATACTATGTTCAGATCCTTTTGGCGTAGTATAACGTCCTGATCTACCATTCCTTCTTTTACGGCCATCATGTAGTCATAATCCATTTCGCCTCCGATAATCTGTATCAAGTCTGCATTTGCCTCAAACTTGACATCATCAATGGTTACTTTATTGACTTCGTCTATGATGCCGGTATCATGCGGTGCCAATACTTGTGCGCCGTCATCCCAATATGCTTTGTAGCCATTGTACTCCTTTGGATTGTGAGAAGCGGTTACATTAACGCCTGCTTGCGCTCCAAGCTGGCGTATGGCAAATGATATTTCAGGTGTAGGACGTAGACTTTCAAACAAATATGCTTTGATACCGTTGGCAGAGAAGATTGCGGCAACAGTTTCCGCATACATCCTGCCATTGTTACGACAGTCATGACCCACTACTACAGAGCATTGTTTTCCGGGGAAAGCTTTAAGTATATAGTTTGCAAAGCCTTGTGTTGCCATACCTACCACATATTTGTTAATGCGGTTTGTGCCGGCTCCCATGATACCGCGCAATCCGCCGGTGCCGAACTCAAGGTTTTGATAAAAAGCGTCTATCAGTGCGCTCTTGTCATCAGCATCAAGCATTGCTTGTACTTCTTTGTGTGTCTCTTCGTCAAAAGACGGCGACAACCATTGCTTGGCAACGGCCTCACATTGTGCAATTAACTGTTGGTTGTTTTCCATTGTTTTTGTTGTATGTTATTGATTAACAATTATACTTGTAATAGGGTAGGGGCTTTTATTGCTACAAAGTTAAAAAAAAAATGCTTGTCAGGCAAATTTTCTGTCGCTTTTTATTAAAATATATCATTTTATTTGGTTGTCCAATAGAATTTGTTTACTTTTGTAGTTATGAAAGTTGAATTGATACTTGTAGGAAAGACTACTGATAAACATTTTCAGGCAGGGATATCTGATTATATAGATAGAATAAAACATTATATTCCGTTTGTTGTCAATGTAATACCGGAGTTAAAAAACACGAAAGCCCTGACAGCGGAACAGCAGAAAGAAAAAGAGGGGGAAATGATACTGAAAAACGTGCAACCGTCAGATACTTTGGTGTTGCTTGACGAATATGGCAAGGAATTGCGCTCGGTAGAGTTGGCTGCATGGCTGGAAAAGAAACAGCATATAACACGTCGCTTGTTGTTCTGTATAGGAGGCCCTTATGGCTTTTCTGATGCGGTGTATGCACGTGCCAATGAGAAATTAAGTTTGTCCAAGATGACATTTTCGCACCAAATGGTACGTCTTATATTTACAGAGGCGATTTATCGTGCATGTACTATTATAAAAGGGGAACCGTATCATCACGAATGAATACCGATATATACTAACTGACTAAATAATTATATTTGAAGAAATGAAAAAGTTAACAATGATGTTCTCTGCTCTTGCTATGGCTGGGGCAGTACATGCTGACGAGACAGCACCTGGTACGAGATGGTGGTGGTTAGGGTCGGCAGTCGATACAGCCAACATACGCTGGAATATGGAGCAGTATGCCTCTCATGGCATAGGGGCAGTGGAGATTACACCGCTTTATGGTGTCAAGGGAAACCAAAAAAACAATATAGATTTTCTGTCTCCAAAGTGGATGGAGATGTTGAAGTTTGTTCAGGAACAAGGCAAGCGTCTCAATATTCAGATAGACATGAATAATGGTACAGGATGGCCTTTTGGTGGTCCTACAACTCCAATAGAGGAGGCTGCATGCAAGGTCGTTGTGGTTGACTCGGTTGTTAACAGCGCATTGCTGAAGAATGGATACAAACTTGTAGTCCCACAAAAAGAAGAGAAATTCTCGACACTTGATTTTGTGATAGCTTATCCCAAGGCAGTGAAAGGGTATAATAATGGAGGCGTGGACGTTACATCTTTTGTTGATAGCAAAGGTGAGTTAAGATGGAAAACACCGAAGAGAGGTGACTGGCGTATTATTGCCATATACAATGGACGTACACGCCAACAGGTAAAGAGAGCTGCTCCTGGAGGCCAAGGGTATGTTATAGACCATTTTGACAAAACGGCTGTGAAGCATTATTTGGAGCGTTTTGACAAAGCTTTTGCTGAGACTTCCACGCCATGGCCTAATTCTATGTTTAACGATTCGTATGAAGTGTATGGTGCAAACTGGACTCCTACATTACCGGAGGAATTTGAAAAGCGTAGAGGATACTCACTAAGAATGAATATTGATAAGCTGATAGACAGGGATGTTAAGATGGTTAGTGATTATCGTGAGACTTTGTCTGATATGCTTCTTGATAATTTTACCAATCAATGGGCCGCATGGGCACATTCGCACGGAATGACAGTACGTAATCAGGCACATGGTTCTCCTGCGAACCTTATTGATGTTTACGCTGCGGTTGATATTCCGGAAATCGAAGGTTTTGGATTGTCTGAGTTTGGTATAAAGGGATTGCGCGTTGATCCCGGTATGACTAAACTGAATGATTCGGATTACTCTATGTTGAAATATGCTCCTTCTGCAGCACATATTACAGGTAAAAAATTGGTAAGTAGTGAGACGTTTACATGGCTGACAGAACATTTCCGTACTTCATTGTCACAAATGAAACCGGATATAGATCTTATGTTTTGCGCAGGTGTGAATCACATGTATTTTCATGGCACATGTTATTCTCCACAAAATGAGGCATGGCCGGGATGGCGTTTTTATGCATCTGTTGACATGTCGCCCAACAATAGCATTTGGCGTGATGCACCATCATTAATGCAATATATACAACGTTGCCAGAAATTCTTACAATCAGGCGAGCCGGATAACGATATATTGGTTTATTTCCCTGTTAGGGATTTGTGGCAAAAGAATACCAAGAACTTGTTGATGCAATTTGCTATACATAATCTTGGACATCTTGCACCGGAGTTTAAGAATTCAATACTTGAACTGGATAGTTTGGGATATGATTGCGATTATATTTCTGATAAATATTTGTTGTCTTCCAATGCAATGTCAAATGGTAAGATTATTACTGAAGCGGGTACTATTTATAAGGCTTTGTTAATACCGGATGGTAGTACATTGACAGAGGAATTGCGTACTCATATAAAGAAGTTGCAAGATAAAGGTGTCCATATAATATATGGAAATGATGCTAAAGCACTCGCAAAGGTTGCCAAACCAGAAGAGATGAAAACACGTTTCGGACTAAAAATGATTCGTCGTAAAATGGAAAGTGGCTATGGATATTTTATTGCAAATCTCACACCTAATGATATTGATGATTATGTAAGACTCGCTATTGATACAAAAACTCCATTATGGTATAATCCTTTGGAAGACAAATGGTATAAAGCAGAGTGCAACGAGAATGGTATACGTGTAGCATTACGTTCTGGAGAATCAATGATTCTTGTTACAGATTCAATGAGATGTAATGACGTTTTACCTGTTCAAGAACTGTTGTGCCGTGAGAAAGCTGGTACTTCAATAGATATAGACAATGGTTGGAGATTATCATTTATAGAGGAAGCACCGAAAGTTAATGCGACATTTGATATTGGCAAATTGCGGACATGGGAGACATTGGATAATGATTCTGCAAAAGTTACAATGGGTACGGGTGTATATGAGACAACATTCCGTATAGGTCAAGTTCCCAAATCGGCGAAATCAAAAGTAAAAAAGATGTCAGGAACATGGGCTATAGATCTTGGAGATGTACGCGAGAGTGCAAGGGTATATATTAATAATCAGTATATAGGTTGTGCATGGAGTGTTCCATACATTTTGAAATTTGATGGGACAATACTTAAAGAAGGTGATAATCTTATTCGTATTGAGGTTACTAATCTTCCGGCTAATCGTATTGCAGACCTGGATCGCAAAGGAATTGAGTGGCGTAAATTTGAGGAAATAAATGTAGTTGATATAAAATATAAAAAGACTAAATACGATGAATGGTCGCCAATGCCGTCGGGACTTAATTCCTTTGTTCGTCTATATCAATTGGAAAACTAACTTATTTCTTAGGTTTTGTACATTATCTTTTTAGTTTTGCATAAGATAAAAGCTGAATTTCTTATATTATCAACAAAGGCAAGGTTAATTAATAACCTTGCCTTTGTTGATAATTAGTTTTCCTAAATTATGAAATCAATAAAGCATACGTCTATCTATTTATCATAATAGATATAATCTTTACAAATAAGATGCATCTATAATACTAACAAATCTTTCGTGAACCTTGTCCTATTACAACGTCATAAACTTTAGGTTCATGTCCATATCTTTCTGCAAACTTCTTTTTGGCTGTAGCGATAAAATTGTCATATAAATCATCCTTTACAAGATTTATTGTACAACCGCCGAAACCTCCACCCATAATGCGTGAGCCTGTTACATTACATTCTTTAGCTATGTCATTGAGATAATCTAATTCTTCGCAACTAACTTCGTAGTCTTTTGATAGACCTTGGTGTGTCAAATACATCTGTTTGCCAACCTCTTCATAGTCTCCACGTGTAAGAGCCTCACATACCGCCAGCACGCGTTCTTTCTCACCTAACACAAATTTTGCACGCTGCATATCCTCAGCACTAACAACATCCTTTACCTCCTCAAGGTCTTGCCAAGTACAGTCACGCAAGGTTGCAATAGTACGTTCAGGATGTTTCTGCTGTACAGCTTTGGCAACATTCTCGCAAGATTGACGCCTATCATTGTATGGCGAACCGGCTAATTCATGCTTGACACAAGAATTCAACAGTACAAGTTTATACCCTTTAGGCTCAAAAGGAAAATATTCAAACTCACGACAATTGCAATCCAATCGCATTAACTTACCATCTTGGCCAAAAACTGATGCAAATTGATCCATAATACCACAGTTACAACCTATATACTTATGCTCGGTTGCCTGTCCGGCAAGTACCATATCCCACTTAGATATTTTATTATCCGCAAATAAATCATTTAAGGCACATGCAAAACAAGACTCCATTGCAGCGGAGCTGGACATGCCTGCTCCAAGAGGAACATTACCGGCAAAAGCAATATTAAAACCTTTAACATCAACACCAAGCAATTTGAATTCTTGTACTATACCATATATATAGCGTGCCCATGTAGCAGAAGGGCCTTTAGGATCGTCTATATCAAACTCTGTCCTATCTTTTAGATCTATCGCATATGCCAGAACTTTGTTTGTACCATTTGGACGTACTTCTGCCATTACGCCACAATCTACAGCACCGGGGAATACAAATCCTCCATTATAATCAGTATGTTCTCCTATTAGGTTTATGCGTCCGGGAGAAAAATAAATATTGCCCATCTTACCATCGAAATGCTTGATAAATCTACTTCTTACAAATTCTATGTCCATACTTTATTTGATTTAAGATTTTTTGGTTAGTTATGTTACTTTGGTGCAAATATACTAACTTTTTTCTTACAAACAAAGAAAAAAGTAAATAAAACATTTCCTTATAAAAATTAATTAGAATTTGCATAAGGAATCTGTTTCAGTATACTTTTATATCACTTATAATACTTGCCCCTACCCTGTTGTTCAACTGTGCAACCAACTGGGTGCGTCGCATCTGTAAGTCCGCTCTCACTGCCGGATTCTGTATTTTCACCCATAGTGTCTGATTGCGTATCTCTTTACTTTCCGTATAACTGGCAACAAGATCTCCCGCTACTTCATCCCATAAGTGCACCAAACGTCTTTGGAGTAGCGGTGTTTCCATACCATTATCACGAATAATCTGGCGCACTAATGATTCTATGTCCTGTGGTTTTCTGCGAAACATCTGAAAATCATTTTAATGTATATTATTCTTTTATACATCCATTATGAACATGAAAGATACGATAATCTGAGTTCGTCTTTTTTAGAATACAATCAAGATGCTCCCGGTTTGTATCTGTAATGAATATCTGTCCATACTGATTACCGCTTACCATATTTACTATTTTCTCAACCCTGCCAGCATCCAATTTGTCAAAAATATCATCGAGCAAAAGTAATGGTGTTGTGGCACTCACTGTTTGTCTGAGGAAATCAAACTGTGCCAATTTTAGAGATATAATATATGTTTTTATTTGTCCCTGACTTCCTTCACGTTTTAATGGATATTCCCCGAGGAACATTTCCAAATCATCCCGGTGTATTCCATGTAATGAATATCCAACAGCTTGATCCTTATTTCTATCACGCTGTATAACATTTAACAAAGGTCCTCTTTGACAATGTGATACATATCTTAATGATACCAATTCCTTTGAGCCGCTAATCCTATTATACACTTCATTAAATACTGGTATAAAACGCTGTATAAAATCGTCACGTTTTTTATATATCAGCTCACCATTTACCGCCATTTCCTCTTCCCACAGTGAGAGTAGCATCACATCCGGCTCCTCTTCCTGTTTAAGAAGGATATTGCGTTGTTGCAGTGCTTTATTATAGCGGTTAAGAGTTTCTATATAAGTTCTGTCATACTGCGATATTACTATGTCCAAAAACTTACGGCGCTCTTCCCCACCCCCTCCTATTAACGATACATCATCAGGAGAAACCATTATAAGCGGGATAAGTCCAATATGCTCTGATAATTTCTTATAAGCTTTTTTGTTTCTCTTGAATTGCTTTTTGGAACCTCGTTTCAGCCCTACAGATACCTCTTCTTTTGTCTCTCCGTCATCGTGTATATAATGCCCTTGCAACATAAGGAAATCACTATTATGCCGTATAGCAGTCGAATCTACATTGCTAAACATGGAGTGACAAAACGAAAGAAAATAAACGGCGTCGAGCAAGTTTGTCTTGCCCTCGCCGTTATCACCCAAAAAACAGTTGACCTTGTTTGAGAAATCAAGGTCAGCTGTCGCAATATTTTTATAGTTCAGTATTGATATTTTCTGAAGATACATCCTTTATAAATTGTACTATTCCTCATCAAGCAGGATACGCATCATCTCTATTACAGATTTAGCAATCGGCGTACCGGGACCAAAAATAGCGGCTACACCGGCTTGATACAAGAAGTCATAATCCTGTGCCGGTATAACTCCACCTGCAATGACCATGATGTCTTCACGTCCTAATTTTTTCAACTCCTCGAAGAGGGCCGGAATAAGGGTCTTATGACCTGCTGCCAATGATGAAACACCGACAATATGCACATCGTTTTCTACGGCTTCACGTGCTGCTTCTGCCGGAGTTTGGAACAATGGTCCCATATCAACGTCAAAACCACAATCGGCATATCCCGTTGCTACCACTTTTGCCCCACGGTCATGTCCGTCCTGACCCATTTTGGCTATGAATATACGTGGACGGCGTCCTTCTTTCTGAGCGAAACGCTCTGTCATCTGACATGCCTTCTCAAACTGGCTGTCATTTTTGCTTTCTGCACTATACACGCCTGATATTGTTCTAATTACAGCTTTATAACGTCCTACGACTTTTTCACAAGCATCAGAGATTTCTCCAAGAGTACAACGAACCTTAGCACACTCTACTGCAGCCTCAAGCAGATTACCATTACCGGTACGTACAACCTCTGTAAGTGCATCGAGTGTTTCCTTGACTCTTGTCTCGTCACGATTAGCCTTCAGCTCTTTCAAAGCCTCCTCCTGTTGCAAACGTACTGCAGTATTATCTACTTCCAAAATATCTATAGGATCCTCGTGATCCAAACGGTATTTGTTTGTACCTACTATTGTCTGCTGACCTGAGTCTATGCGTGCCTGCGTTCTTGCTGCCGCCTCTTCTATTCGCATCTTAGGCACACCGGTTTCTATAGCCTTGGCCATACCGCCCAATTTCTCTATCTCCTGTATATGTTCCCAAGCCTTATGTACCAGTTCATTAGTCAAGGTCTCAACATAATAAGAACCAGCCCAAGGGTCTATTTCCTTACAAACCTTAGTCTCGTTCTGTATATATATCTGAGTATTACGGGCTATACGTGCAGAGAAATCTGTAGGTAAGGCAATTGCCTCGTCAAGCGAATTAGTGTGAAGAGACTGGGTGTGTCCCAATACCGCTGCCATCGCCTCTATACAAGTACGTCCTACATTGTTGAACGGGTCTTGTTCTGTCAATGACCATCCGGAAGTCTGCGAGTGTGTACGCAGTGCCATAGACTTCGGGTTCTTTGCTCCGAAACTCTTTACAATCTTAGCCCAAAGCAAACGTCCTGCACGCATTTTGGCAATCTCCATAAAATGGTTAACACCAATAGCCCAGAAGAAACTGAGACGTGGTGCAAAAGCGTCTATATCAATACCGGCATTTACTCCGGCACGAAGATATTCCAGTCCGTCTGCCAATGTGTATGCCAATTCAATATCAGCTGTTGCACCTGCTTCCTGCATGTGATAGCCTGAGATTGATATTGAATTAAACTTAGGCATCTTCTTTGAAGTATATTCAAAGATATCCGCAATAATCTTCATAGAGAATGAAGGGGGATAGATATAGGTGTTGCGCACCATAAACTCTTTCAGAATATCATTCTGTATGGTACCTGCCATTTCCTCTAATTTTGCCCCTTGTTCCAATCCGGCAACGATATAGAAAGCCATGATAGGCAACACTGCACCATTCATGGTCATAGATACAGACATCTTGTTCAGAGGTATACCGTCAAAGAGTACCTTCATGTTCTCAACAGAACATATACTTACTCCGGCCTTACCCACATCACCAATCACACGCATGTTGTCCGGATCGTATCCGCGGTGAGTAGGCAAATCGAATGCAACAGACAAGCCTTTCTGTCCGGAAGCCAGGTTACGACGGTAAAAAGCATTAGACTCCTCAGCAGTTGAGAAACCTGCATACTGACGTATAGTCCATGGGCGGAACGGATACATCATAGAATAAGGGCCACGTAAGAATGGTGGAATACCTGCCGTAAAGTCAAGGTGCTCCATGCCTTCCAGGTCAGTTTTTGTATAGACCGGTTTTACATTTATGTGCTCCGGTGTTTTCCACACATACTGTATATTATTTTCTTTCTGCCAAGAGGCATCGTCTGTCTTCTCTATGCCAGAGAAGATGTTTATGTTTTGGAAATCTTTTCTAGCCATAATATTATTTGTTTATACCGAGTTTGTCGTTTAACATTTTAAGAGTATCAAGCTGGTTTACCTTAACATGAATGAAGTTTTCGATTCCTGCACCTTTGAGGTCTTCACTACATGCTGGTGCTCCTGCCACAACAAAGATTGCACGATTGGCCAAATACTTAAATGCAGGTATAGCATACTCGGCATATTCATCGTCAGAAGAGCATAACACCACAATGTCGGCACCGGCAGCAATAGCAGCATCCACTCCTTCCTCTATGGTATCAAATCCTAGATTGTCTATAACTTTGTATCCTGCCGTCGCAAGGAAATTACATGAGAACTGTGCACGGGCCTGTCTCCAAACAAGGTTGCCTATTGTTAGCATAAAGGCTACTGGTTGTTTGCCTGCATTTTCTGTTGTTATACGCAGATTCTCAAAGTCTGCGGCAAGGCGTGTCGCATCGATAGTTTTGTATGATGTACAATCTTTATGTCCGCATCCACATGATGCTTCTATCGGTGTTTTACCGTCACTCTTCTCTGTAAAGTTCGGGAACTGATTAGTGCCGAGAATAAACTCTCTGCGTTGTGCAGCCAAGGTATGCCGCTTGCTGTTGGTAGCATTAATATCATCCTGTACGGTACCGGCCTTTATGGCTGTCAGGAATCCTCCCTCCTCTTCTACTTTGAGGAAAATTTTCCATGCTTCCGCAGCGAGAGACGTTGTCAACTCCTCTATATAGTAAGAACCGGCAGACGGGTCGACCACCGTATTAAAATGGCATTCCTCCTTTAATAACAGTTGCTGGTTGCGGGCTATGCGCTCAGAGAAGTCATTCGGCGTTTCATAAGTAGAATCAAATGGTGTCACAACAATGGAATGAACACCGGCCAATGCCGCCGACATTGATTCTGTCTGTGTGCGCAACAGATTTACATGGGCATCAAATAATGTCATATTATAAGATGTTGTGATTGCATTCACACACATTTTGCATGCACATTCACACTTTGGCTCATATTGCTTTACAATCTGTGCCCATAACAATCTTGCGGCACGGAATTTTGCTATCTCCATAAAGTAGTTCTCGGAGATACCCATATTGAATTTAATCTTCTTTGCTGCCAGCGTTGGTTCAACACCCTTGTCTGTCAGTTGCTGCAGATATTCATTTCCCCATGCCAAGGCATATCCCAATTCTTGTGTCGTATAAGCACCCGCATTGTTCAATGCTATAGAGTTGACAGATATGCAGCGGAACTGCGGGTAATCTTTCAGAATGTCAACCAATTCTGTTTCAAATTCCAACAAGTGCTCGGCGTTTTTACCCTGCATTACAATCTTCTCCATAGGATCCCAATCTATAGAGCCAACAATCTTATCCTTATCGTAATTATGTTTCTCAAAATAATTGACGAGTAATTGTGCCAACTCTACAGAATGGCGTTTGCAGGTATTAAAATTCAATTCAACACAATCACAATAGATACCGTCCAACAAAGCGTCTATATATTCTGCTGAGACAGCAGAACCGGGTATTTTGAACGATAAGGAGTCTATCCCCTTGTTGAGAACCTCTTTTGCTTTGGCATTAGCCGCAGTCGCATCCTGAGCGTCTATTTCCTGACGGATATACCATGTGTTATCATCTTTGCTGTTTCCTCTCACGAAAGGGAACTCGCCGGGCAAGGCATTTGGAGTCTGCAGTTGCTCTACATTCTCGCGACGATAAAAAGGTTGGACAGAGAATCCTTCTGCCGTTCTCCACACTAAACGTTTTTGAAAATCGGCTCCCTTCAAGTCTACTTGAATTTTATCAAGCCATTCTTGAGTGGTTGGAGCCTGAAACTCGGTGAAGAGTTTCTCTTTTGTGTTAGTCATAATTATGTATTGTAATAAATGTTATATTAATAGCCTGAAACAAACAGCGTTGATACAGACAAATCTACAATAATCTGTTTGCAAAGGTACTCATTTTTTTTTATACAGCAAACATTACTTAACTAAAATAGTTACACTCTGTTTTTTTAACAGTATTTAACTGTGGCGGGTAACATTTGTTTTTAGTCTGAATGTATTAGCGAAATAATCGCACTGCAATCGTCTTGTAATCGCACCGCTTTTACGTTATAATTGCACTGCGATTGTAACGTATTTGTAACATGTTGATTATTAGTAGTCTATATTGTTAAGTCGTAAGCAATACAGAAAAGTAAAGAAATTGGTTGATTATCTACTCAGATTATAAAAAACAAAAAGACTGGTATCTGACATGATGTAACCAAAAGGTACACCCGTAGGGAATCGAACCCTAATCTGAAGAACCGGAATCTTCTATTCTATCCATTGAACTACGGATGCTTATCGGCTGCAAAGGTACAAAAAAGTTTTTAATTTAGCGGCAAAACTAATAAAAAATGTAATTAATTGCCCGAAAAGAATGTTTTTCTGCTATTTTTTTGTAACTTTGCACTGATAATCAATTTTGGTTATGAGAAATTGCCACGGCAATGATACCGTAATATAACTATGGAAAAAAAACTCGGTAAGATAATAGCCCTTGCCAACCAAAAGGGCGGTGTGGGAAAAACGACAACAGCCATAAACCTTGCCGCATCTTTGGCAACATTGGAAAGAGCCGTACTGGTAATTGATGCAGACCCACAGGCAAATGCATCCAGTGGACTTGGTGTTGACATTCAGGATGTGGACTGTTCATTATACGAATGCATCATAGATCATGCTGATATAAGGGACGCTATTTATACTACAGACATTAACGGATTGGACATTATACCAAGCCACATAAACCTTGTTGGTGCAGAAATAGAAATGCTTACCATACCATCAAGAGAAAAAGTGCTCAAAAATCTTCTGGAGCCAATCAGGCAAGATTACGATTATATATTGATAGACTGCTCTCCGTCATTAGGATTAATCACCGTTAATGCTCTTACTGCAGCGCAATCTGTGATAATTCCTGTGCAATGTGAGTATTTTGCTTTGGAGGGTATTGGCAAATTGCTCAATACTATCAAAATAATCAAGACGAAGCTCAACACTACATTAGAGATAGAAGGCTTCTTGCTTACGATGTATGACAACAGGCTTAGACTTGCCAATCAAATATATGATGAGGTAAAAAGACACTTCCAGGAATTGGTGTTCAAAACAGTCATACAGCGTAATGTGAAATTATCGGAATGTCCAAGCCATGGATTGCCGGTTATTTTATACGATGCTGATGCCGCCGGAACCAAAAATTATCTTGCATTGGCAAAGGAAATCGTAAATAGAGAAAACGCTTAGTTGCTCAAAGATTGTTGTCACAAATTTTGCAAAGAGGGTCCGGTTAGGCGGGTTTTCAGATGATTTGCCACAAGTCTTGCAAAACAATGACAACCAATCCCATTCTAACGCAGCTATAATTAATATTATTACAATTAACAGAACAATGGCCGTACACAAAAAATACAACGCATTGGGTCGCGGATTGGACGCACTTATTTCTACAGAAGAGGTTCGTCCACAAGGTTCTTCTACAATCAACGAAGTCGCAATAGAACAAATAGAAGCCAATCCAAACCAACCCAGAAGAGAATTTGACCCGTTAGCGCTACAAGAGCTGGCCACAAGTATACGCGAGATAGGTATTATACAGCCTATCACATTAAGACAAATTGACGACCACCGTTTTCAGATTATTGCAGGTGAAAGGCGTTGGAGAGCTTCACAATTGGCTGGTTTGAGGGCTATTCCTGCTTACATCAGGACTATAAATGATGAGCATGTCATGGAAATGGCGCTCGTTGAGAATATACAACGAGAAGACCTGAACGCTATAGAGATAGCTTTGGCCTATCAGCATTTGTTGGATAATGACGGTATGACACAAGAGAAAGTGTCAGAACGTGTAGGAAAAAGCCGCGCGGCAATTGCAAACTATTTGCGATTACTGCGTCTGCCGGCACAGATACAGTTGTCCTTACAGAAAAAAGAACTGGACATGGGGCATGCAAGAGCCTTACTTGCAATAGATTCACCCTCTATGCAGATAAAAATGTTTAAGGAGATAATGAAGCATGGATATTCTGTCAGAAAGGTGGAAGAAATGGTTAATATGCTAAAGAATGGTGACGACGTGCAGACTGCATCTAAAGCACTTAGAGGTAAAGCGACATTGGCACCGGAATATGAGACAATAAGAAATCGAATAGCAGACAGACTGGCACTAAAAGTGCAGATGACTTGCTCTGCCAATGGAAAGGGAAAAATAACCATTCCGTTTGAATCGGATGAGGAACTGAAAAAGGTGATGGCTTTCCTTGACAGAAACTGAAGAACAAACTAACGGATAATGCTTAGACAAACAAGATTAAGACTCCTTTTGCTAACCGTTACATACTGTGTTGTCACAGTGCTTAACGCACAAGAAGTGAGAAACGACACGATAGATAAAACCACCGTTGACACAATAAAAACAGTGGCATTGACAATATCTAAGCGTGACTCGGCAACACTGGCAAAGATAGAGAAGAAAACCACAAAAATAAAGGAGCGGCGGGACTGGACAACGTGGAAGCCCGATCCGAAAAGAGCCATGTGGTTGGCATTGGTCATTCCGGGAGGAGGACAGATTTACAACAGAAAATATTGGAAGTTGCCTATCGTATACGGGGGCTTTCTTGGGTGTGCGTATGCTATGAGATGGAACAACCAAATGTATCTGGACTATTCGCAAGCATATTTGGATATTATGGATGATGACCCTAATACCAAGAGTTACACACAGTTTCTGCATCTTGGAACACAGATAACACAGGCAAATGAAGAAAGATATAAATCTATATTCAAGAGTCGTAAGGATAAATACCGTAGATGGAGAGATTTAAGTTTTTTCTGTATGCTTGGAGTATATGCACTATCAGTGATAGACGCATATGTTGATGCATCGCTGTCACAATTTGACATTAGCGATGATTTAAGTTTGACTGTGCAGCCGACAGTGATCAGTGGTTCCATACGATCTGCAAAAAAATCAGCCACATTGTCGGACATAAGCATTAAGGCTTCAGCTATTGGGGTACAAGGGACACTTACATTTTAGTTTTTTTCAAGTTTTTATTACGATTACGGAAAGATACACATAAAATACTATTTAACAACTAACAAAGAATAATGACAACAAATAGATTTCACACATTATATATATTAGCGGCCATAACGTTTGGAACTTTACCGACAATAACAGTCAATGCGTTAGCCGGAAGGACAACAATGCAGACGGTAATACATTCAGCCGTCCCTGACAGTCAGGTCTCAGACAATGACCAAGAAGATGATGACGAAGAGACTGATGACGTGAATACGGCAAGCGTAGCGGCTCAAGAACTTGATGATGTTGATGATGAAGAGATTGTTGTTAATTCGGCAAGTGGAAAGGAAGAAATCTTCGAGGTTCCTGAAGGTATGATTATTGATTTGAAGAAAACCCTTTCTGACTATAACTCGCAACAGTATCTCACTCCGGATCCGACATGTACAATGAGTGATGTTAATCCGGTCTTTGAGCAAGAAGTATATGTAGACAGATTGAAACGAATGCCAACAGCCATGGAAATGCCGTGGAACGATGTCGTGCAGAAGTTTATTGACAGATACAGCGGAAAGCTCAGACGCTCTGTCAGCTATATGCTTGGAGCAGGAAATTTCTATATTCCCGTTTTTGAACAGGCTCTTGAGGTATATGGATTGCCTTTGGAACTGAAATATCTTCCGGTAATTGAGTCTGCGCTTAATCCCAATGCTGTGAGCCGTGTCGGTGCCACCGGATTGTGGCAATTTATGGCTGCGACAGGCAAACGATATGGGTTAAAACTTAATTCTATGATAGATGAGAGGCGCGATCCAATCAAAGCCTCCTATGCGGCAGCACATTACCTTAGTGATTTGTATGCCATATTCAAAGATTGGAATCTCGTTATTGCGGCATATAATGCCGGTCCGAATAATATCCAAAAAGCAATACAACGCGCCGGAGGCGTAAAAGATTATTGGCAGATTTATCCTTACCTGCCAACAGAGACAAGAGGCTATGTTCCTGCATTCATTGCGGCGAATTATATAATGACCTATTACTGCGAGCATAATATTTGTCCTATGCTCACAACATTGCCAACACAAAGCGATACCATAATGTTGTACCAGAACGTGCATTTTGAACAAATATCCAAAGTGCTGGGAATAAGTATTGAAGAGCTTCGTTCGTTAAACCCACAGTATCGCAGAGATGTTGTAACAGGATATTCAGAGCCTACGGATTTAAGACTGCCAACAGAATATATCTCACAGTATATCGCTAACGAGGATTCTATAATGGCATACAATGTTGACCAATTAATGAAGCGTGACATTGTGGAAGTTAACGATAAGGCTCCGGCATATCGCGCTACCCCAAGGACTTCATCTACAAAATCCAAGGCAACCAAAAAGACAAGAAGGGTTTCTCAAAGTAAAACTGTCAGCATAAGACAGGGTGATACCTTAGAGAAAATTGCAAAACGGAATGGAACAACCGTGGCAAAATTAAAGAAATTGAACAAATTATCCGGTAGCAATATCAGAGCGGGAAAGAAGATAAAGATTAAGTAAGCAATACACTCTTTTTGCTTATTACCATCAGTAAAGATACCCTACTTACCTATAACAAAACCTATAAAAACACGAATGGAAGAAGCAAAAGTACAAGCGGCATTCGATAAATTACTGCAAAGCTATATAAACTCCAATCACCGAAAGAAGATTGACATTATACAGAAAGCATATAACTTTGCTTTGCAGGCAACAAAAGACGTAAAACGTTCATCCGGGGAGCATTATATGTTGCACCCGCTTGCTGTTGCTACTATCGTATCTCAAGAAATGGGACTCGGAAGTACATCCATTTGCGCTGCTTTATTGCATGATGTCATAGAACAAAGTGATTATACCATTGAAGACATTAAGGTCTTATTTGGGTCCAAGATTGCTCAGATAGTAGATGGGTTAACTAAAATAGCAGGAGGAATATTTGGGGATAAGGCTTCGGAACAAGCTGAGAATTTCAAGAAACTGTTACTGACAATGAGTGAAGACATAAGGGTTATACTCATTAAAATATGTGACAGACTTGACAATATGAGAAATCTTGCGTCTCAACCGCAATTAAAACAAGACAAAATATCAGGAGAGACAATGTTTATTTATGCCCCTCTTGCAAATCGTCTTGGCTTAAATCTAATAAAAATAGAGCTGGAAGACCTCGCATTTAAGCATGAGCACCCTGAAGATTATGCCGCAATAGAGAAGAAACTGTCATACACTCATGAACAGCGTGAAAATCTTTTTGACAATTTTACAAGTCCTATTAAGCAAGCATTAGACAACATAGGCACAAAGTATGAGATAAAAGCACGGGTCAAAAGCCCCTACTCTATTTGGAATAAAATGCAGAAAAAGCACGTGTCGTTTGATGAAATATACGACATTCTTGCCGTACGCATAGTATTCAAGCCAAAGAATAGGGAAGATGAGGTAAAGGAGTGTTTTAACATTTATGTTGAGTTGTGCAAGCTTTATAAATCACATCCGGATCGATTGCGCGATTGGTTGTCACATCCAAAAGCAAATGGCTATCAGGCATTGCATGTCACTTTGATGAGCAATGAGGGGCGTTGGATTGAGGTTCAGATACGCTCTGACAAGATGGATGAAATTGCGGAGCAAGGATTTGCAGCCCATTGGAAATATAAAACCGATGCAGACCCCATGAATACTGAAAGGGTTGTAGAAGATGAGCTGAACGGTTGGCTTAGAACTATAAAAGAAATTCTGGATGACCCGCAACCGGATGCAATGGATTTTCTTGATGCTATCAAACTGAATCTGTTCGCATCAGAGATATTTGTATTCTCGCCCAAAGGCGATATTATCACAATGCCGGCAGGATGTACAGCTCTTGACTATGCTTTCCAAATACATACTTTCCTCGGGATACATTGTATTGGAGCTAAAGTCAACCATAAACTTGTGCCACTATCCCACAAATTAAAAGGTGGTGACCAAGTGGAAATAATCACATCACACTCACAAAATGTGCAACCTGCATGGATAAACTTCGTTACCACAGCCAAAGCCAGAAATAAAATACAAGTTCTGTTAAGGAAACAAGAACGTGAATTGGCCAAAGGTGGAAAGGCAAAACTGACAGAATGGCTTGAACAGAACGGCTTGTCCGTCACAACTTCCATTCTTGATAAGTTAACGGAAGAATATCAAGAGAAACAACATGAGAAGTTATTTATTGCCATAGCCAAAGGCGATATAGTGCTCGGTCAAAACGATCTTAATGTTATATATAACAAGAAAAAGAAAGAAAACGCAAAGATTGAGTATAAAGGCTGGAGGAAATACATACCTTTTGTCAAAAAGGTAAAACAAGAACAAGATAAGGATTATATTGTTGTTGATAAGAATTTTGACCGCAATCAAACTCTGCTTATTACAGAAGATAATATTGCACGCTATAAATTTTCCACATGTTGCAAGCCAATTCCCGGTGACCCAATATTGGCATATATCAACACGGACAGCAAGATAGAAATACATTCCAATTCATGTACCGAGGTCGCGCGAATAAAATCATCATTTGGAACACATATAATGAAAGCCAAATGGAATATGAGAGGCGACATGAGCTTCCTCACATCCATTGCAATGAAAGGCATTGACAGGAAAGGAATAATAAAAGATGTAACCATAATGTTGTCTGATCACTTCGAGTTGAACATTCACCAATTGCAGGTAAAAACCGATGATGGGATCTTTTCTGCCGAGATAGAACTTAAAGTGAGAGACAATTCGCTTCTTGATGACATAATCGCAAAACTCAAAACCATATATGGTATGCAGAAAGTTCATCGTATTTAATTACTGTGTCTATTGACATACGGGGCGTTAAGTTTTATGATTTTACTCACTATAAAGTATAGTTACCAAGCACATATAATAAAAATATCACATAAAATGAAAAAACTACTATTCTTTTTTGTTCTAATTTTTAGTACAGTATCTACAGTATCCGCAGCCTCAAACACCAAATCATGGGATAATGCGGACACAATCATAGTCGCTCGCGATGGAACCGGGCACTTCAGAACAGTGGAAGAAGCTATAGATGTATGCAGAGCATTTATGGAATACCATAAGGTCATTTTCGTTAAGAAAGGCGTTTATAAAGAAAAATTGGTCATACCGTCTTTCCTGACAAACATTGAAATATGCGGTGAAGACCGTGATAACACCATAATAACATATGATGACCATGCAAATATTAAGTCAGACATCCTGCCAAACAAGCAAACTTTAGGAACATTCAGAACCTATACGTTGAAAATACAGGGCAGTGACATTGTAATAAAGAATATTACTATAGAGAATAATGCAGCTAAACTCGGACAAGCAGTAGCCTTGCACACAGAGGGAGATCGCATAAAATTCATTAACTGTCGGTTCTTAGGCAACCAAGATACTATATATACAGGCATAGCCGGAACAAGGCTATATTTCCAGGATTGCTACATTGAGGGAACAACCGATTTTATTTTCGGTCCATCTATCGCATGGTTTGAAAACTGTTTGATAAAAAACAAGTCAAACTCATATATTACGGCTGCTTCTACACCGGACGATCAGAAGTACGGTTATGTATTTAATAATTGCAAAATCATTGCAGATGAAGGCGTTTCCAAATGTTATCTGGGACGTCCTTGGCGTCCATACGCATACACACTATTCATGAACTGCGAACTTGGCAAGCATATACGCCCGGAGGGTTGGCACAATTGGGGTAAGACAACCAATGAGCAAACTGCACGATATCTTGAATATAACAACCGTGGTGAGGGAGCTAACGTGAATGGTCGTTGTCCATGGTCAAAACAGTTGACAAAAAAAGAGGCGCAAAAAATAACTCCAAACGAAGTGTTCTCCATTAATACAGAATGGAATATAAACAAATAATCCTCAATAAATAATAAATGTTTATGCTGCGTTTATTATCTTACATAATGCTAAACATCTCTGCATTGACAATAGTTAAGGCAGTACCGCTTCCTCCTGTCCATGACCCTGTCATGGCAAAAGGCGAGGATGGCCGTTTCTATATATATTCTACAGGGGTGGGTATAAACATATTGTCCTCGGAAGACATGATAAACTGGCATAAAGAACAACCTGTTTTTAATCCTCGTACGGCTATTCCCCAATGGGCTGTGGATAGTGTGCCGGGATATAGAGGACATACTTGGGCGCCGGACATTAGTTACCACGATGGCAAATGGTTGTTATATTATTCATGTTCCACGTTCGGAAAGAATACAAGCGCAATAGGTCTTGTCACCAATAAGACTTTGGATCCGACATCACCCGAATACAAATGGCATGATGAAGGTATGGTTATAAAGTCACACAAGCATATAGACAACTGGAATGCCATCGACCCTAATCTTATAGTTACTGATGATTGCAGAATGTTAGTGTATGGCTCGTTTTGGGATGGTATTCAAATGGTAAAGTTAGATACGGATTTCAAGACTCCGATAACTACTCCTGTAACAATTGCAAGACGACTGAATCGTCATTTGTCAATAAAGGACTTGGATAAGATTGAGAACTTTACCATTGAGGCTGGCGACACGATTGAGGCCGGTGAGAATGCCATAGAAGCTCCATTCATAACATATCATAACGGGTATTACTACCTGTTTGTCTCATTTGATTATTGTTGCAGGGGGCAGGCTTCTACATATAAAACGGTCTATGGACGCTCTGAAAACGTAGAAGGGCCTTATATTGACAAATCAGGTAAGCCAATGCTTCAAGGAGGTGGTACCCTACTCTTCGGGCCGGATGAAGAATTTTATGGCAACGGACATTGCGCCGTTTATCAGTTCAACGATCTTTGGTATTTCATTTCACATGCCTATGACAAAAAACGTAATGGCAGTGCCCGCCTTTTCATAAAGCAATTACGCTTTGATTCCAACGGATGGATAGAACCTATAATATAAATTATATTTCCAAACAATTTAAAGAAACAACAAACAATGGCACAGAGATTTATTTTGAACGAAGTTTCTTACTTCGGAGCCGGAGCTCGCAAAGAGCTTCCGGAAGTATTAAATCGTATGGGACTGAAAAAAGCTCTTGTATGCACAGACAAAGGATTGCTCAAGGTTGGCACAGCCCAAAAAGTAACAGAGGTACTCGATGCTGTAGGTTTCCCATACGAAATATACAGTGAGATAAAGCCGAATCCTACCGTTACAAATGTGAAACAAGGTGTGACAGCCTTTGCTGACGCAAAAGCTGATTGTATAATCGCTATTGGTGGCGGTTCGTCCATGGACACTGCAAAAGGTATTGGTATCGTTACAAACAACCCGGAGTTCTCAGACATCGTAAGCCTTGAGGGCGTGGCACCAACCAAAAAGAAAAGTGTTCCTATCATAGCACTGCCTACAACAGCCGGCACAGGTGCAGAGGTTACTATCAATTATGTTATTATAGATGAGGAGCGTCAGGCCAAGATGGTATGTGTAGATCCTAATGATATACCGGCTGTTGCCATTGTAGACCCGGAATTGATGTATTCTCTACCCAAAAGCCTTACAGCGGCAACAGGTATGGATGCCTTGACACACGCTATTGAAGGTTACATTACAAAGGGCGCATGGGTTATGAGCGACATGTATGAGTTGCAAGCGATAAAGATGATAGCAGAGAATCTGCCATTGGCTGTGGAAGAGCCTACCAATCCTGTAGGGCGTGAAGGCATGGCTTTGGCACAATACATAGCAGCGCAGGCTTTCTCTAACGTTGGCCTTGGTCTTGTTCATGGCATGGCTCATCCGATGGGTTCACTTCATGACATACCTCATGGCGTTGCCAACGCATTACTTCTGCCTACTATAATGGAATTCAATATGCCGAATTGTATAGAGAAGTATGGTGTCATAGCAAAGACAATGGGTGTAAACACAGACGGCATGACAGCGGAAGAAGCGGCAAAGGCTGCCGTTGAAGCTGTTAAGGCACTTTCTATCCGTGTTGGCATTCCTCAAAGTCTGACAGAACTTGGTATCAAGGAAGAGGACATTCCGGCACTTGCAGCGCAAGCTATTACTGACGTTTGTACTCCAGGAAATCCAAGAGACGTGACGGAGGCAGAAATCATAGAACTTTATAAGAAAGTGCTTTAATGTTTCCATGAAGCGCATTTTATGAGAAAAAACAAGGGAGTTAAAGACATTGTTTATTACAAAATAATAGTCTTTAGCTCCCTTTGGCATTTCAGATACAGTCTCCTTTTATTTATAATCAACTAAAACAACTACAGAGAAAGCCAATGCTACGTATAATAACGCTCTTAACATTACAACTATTCTCCCTTACAATCTTGTTTGGAAAAGTCATAGACCTTAGTGGTGAATGGCAGTTTCGCATGGATAGAGACACCACATACGAAACAATAGAACTCCCGGGCTCCATGCCGCAACGCATGAAAGGTGATAACATTAGCGTACAGACACAATGGGTTGGCGCTATATATGACTCCAGTTTCTTCTTCAATCCCTTTATGGAGAAATATCGTCGTGAAGGTAGCGAAATGAAACTGCCGTTCTTTCTCACCCCTGCCAAACATTATTCAGGCAAGGCATGGTACCGAAAGACCATAACACTGCCACAAGGAGACTATAATATGTACCGCCTGTATCTTGAGCGTCCCCATATTTCTACAAAAGTATGGGTAAATGATACCCCTGTGGTTGTAAATGACGGTTATAAATCCTCGCCGGCTTCAGCGCTAAATTCACTGTCCGTTCCACACGTGTTTCCACTGGGCACTCTGTTGCATAGTGATGAGAATACAATAATAATATGCGTTGACAATGATCCGGATGTAGCCAAGGTCGGTCAAGACTCCCACTCTATAAGTGATCAGACACAAGGCAACTGGAATGGAATTGTTGGTAAAATAGAGTTGCAACCATACTCATATTTGGATAAGATACAAGTCTTTCCTGATGTAGATAACCGCAAAGCTATTGTAAGACTATACATGAAAGCACTTAATAATAGGGAAACTGTGAATGTAACTGTAAGCGCTGAATCCTTCAATACAGCCAGACGTCATGTCATAGCCAATGCTCCCATATCCGTAAGTTTCAAAGACAACACCACGAAAACGGTGGAAACAGTGCTGGACATGGGAGACGATATGTTACTATGGGATGAATTTTGTCCGCAAATGTATCGTCTTAACATAGGCATACAGTCAGGGAAACATACCGATTATAGCGAAACATATTTTGGAATGCGTAAATTGGAAATACGTGGCAAACAGTTCTACGTAAACAACCGGCCTATACAATTACGCGGTACGGTTGAAAATTGTTGCTTTCCTCTAACCGGTTATCCTCCAACAGATCTCGATTCTTGGTTAAAGGTATTTGGCAAGTATAGGCAATGGGGATTGAATCATGTACGTTTCCATTCCTATTGTCCACCGGAAGCCGCTTTTCTTGCGGCAGATCTAACCGGTATATACTTGCAACCTGAAGGCCCGTCATGGCCAAATCACGGTGTAAAACTTGGCCGAGGAGAATATATAGACACCTACCTGATAGATGAAAGCAAGCGTATTACCGACGAATACGGAAATCACCCGTCGTTCTGCTTCTTTGCATTTGGCAATGAACCGGCAGGCAACTGGGTAAAATGGTGTAATGATCACGTACAGGAAATGCAGGCATACGACTCCCGACATCTTTACTGTGGTTTTTCTGTAGGAGGTGGTTGGGCTTGGCAACCTAAAACAGAGTTTGCGGTAAAGGCGGGTGCACGTGGTCTTGATTCATGGCGTAACCACGCTCCGGAGGCCATAGAGGACTTCTATGACAATATACACACATATAAGGGTAAGGATATGCCCGGAACGCCAATCACATTTCCCTTTGTTAGTCATGAGACAGGGCAATGGTGTGCTTTCCCAAATCTTAGTGAAACAGTAAAATACACTGGGGTTTACAAAGCCCGGAACTTTGAGATTTTCTGCGATTTACTAAAGGCAAACGATATGGAGAGCCGTGCCAACGATTTTCTTTTGGCCTCAGGAAAACTGCAGACGCTATGCTATAAGCATGAATTGGAGCGTCATCTCCGCACTCAGGACTACGCTGGTTTCCAGCTTCTTGCTCTCAATGACTACAGTGGTCAGGGAAGCGCCATTGTCGGTTTGACCGATGTTTTCTATGACAACAAAGGCTATGTCACTGCACCGGAATTCCGTGAGTTCTGTTCTTCAATCGTGCCATTGGCCAAAATCCCCAAGTTTACATACACTAACACAGAGACATTCCGTGCTGACATAGAGCTGTCTCAGTTTTCAGCCGACAAAATTGCAATGGCTACGCCACACTGGGAGATACGGCGTGAACCGGCCAAACAAGGCAATCTTATGTCATTGCAAGAGGAAGCACCATACGCCGAAGGAGAATTGACGACCCAAACACTGCCAATAGGCCAAAATATCTATCTTGGCAGTATATGCGTTTCGTTGCAGGATATAGAAGAAGCCGGCAAATATACCCTTACTGTCACTATACCCGGTACGGATGCCCGCAATCATTGGGACTTTTGGGTATATCCGAATACCACAGGATATGCGGAAAAAAGGAAAAAAGGTAAACGTGACAATACGGGGTTTATCAATAATATCTTTGTGACAGATTCATTGGACGCACAGGCACAGAAAATTCTTGGCAAAGGAGGAACGGTTCTGCTATTAGCCGCAGGAAAAGTCAGTTACGGTAAAGAAGTAAAGCAATACTTTACTCCTGTATTCTGGAATACATCATGGTTTAAGATGCGTCCGCCACATACCACCGGCTTGTATATAGAGCAGAGTCACCCGATATTCCGCCATTTCCCGACAGACTATCATAGCGACCTGCAATGGTGGGAACTGGTAAACAAGGCACAGGTAATGCAGTTCACGGATTTTCCAAAAGGTTTCCAGCCTATTGTGCAGAGTATTGATACATGGTTCGTGTCACGCAAGATAGGTATGCTGTTTGAGGCTAATGTGGGCAAAGGCCGCCTTATAATGACAACTATGGACTTGACAAACAATCTCGACAAGCGACATGCGGCACGACAGATGATGCGGTCCATTGTCAGCTATATGCAGTCCGATGATTTCAAACCACAATGGACAATACCTCTGGAGCGCATATCCGAGCTTTTCACAAAAGTAGCCGGCGAGGTAAATATGTTTACCAATGACTCTCCTGATGAACTTAAACCGAAACTTAAATAGACATCATATATTAACACTGAAACGCACTCAAACATGCGTTCAAAGAGAGGCAAAACACATGCGTTGTAATCGCAGTGCCTTTACATTGTAATATCTATGCAATTACATGGTAAAAGTTATCTGATTACATGCTAAAGGCAATGTGATTACAACATAAGATAAATTTGAATAAAGATGAATGTACAAGAATATAGAGATTATATAGCTGCAGGCAATCCCGTAGAGAATGGAAGTGAAGCTCACCTTTTCATGCACCGGATGTCTCAGGAGGCAATCCGTGTCACCATGGAGATAAACAATAAGTACCACACCCCTGACGAATTGAGACAACTTTTCTCTGAACTTTGGGATATTGATATTCCTGATAGCTTTGCCATCTTCCCTCCTTTCAATACCGATTGCGGAAAGAATACACACATTGGTGAAAGAGTATTCATCAATAGTGGCTGTAAATTTCAGGATCAAGGAGGTATTTTTATCGGCAATGATTGCCTGATTGGTCATAATGCCACGCTTTGTACTATCAATCATAATCCGGATCCTAAGCATCGTGGTGACATGGTTTTCAAATCTATTCGCATAGAGGATAAAGTCTGGCTTGGAGCAAACGTGACCATTTGCCCGGGTGTGACAATTGGTGAAGGTGCTGTGGTTGCAGCGGGAGCGGTTGTAACCAAAGACGTGGAACCAAGAAGCGTTGTAGGTGGCGTGCCTGCAAAGTTCATTAAGAACGTGTAACTATGAAGATAAGAGTGTCTTGTATGTCCTGCAATGTGTACAGAAATAAAAGTTAAAATATATAAAAACAAGAACTGCAAGTGCCTGATATGGCCATTGCTAACTTTCAGGTAACCAAGGCACGACAATGTGCCTACTTGTATAATTCGTAGAATGTCAGTAACTTTGCACCAGAATCAAGTAAAGTTTTAACAAAAATACAAACGAACATTATGAAGAATTATGCAATTAAGAACCTCAATGGTTGGCAGAACTTAGAAGGTAAGGTTTTCCTTGGTCAGGAACTCGGCATGACTGGTGCGGAAGCATCATTGCAGCGTTTGGCTGCCGGTGAGGATGCTCCATTCCTCCACTCACACAAGACACATGAAGAACTCTACGTGATTATTTCCGGTCAAGGAGAATATGAGGTAGATGGTGAGAAGTTTTCTGTTAGTGAAGGTAGCATCATACGCGTAGCACCGGCTGGAGTACGCGCATTGCGCAACACATCAGAGAATGAGATGGTGATGATGTGCGTACAATACGAGTGCAAACCTATCACCAGTTTCATGGACGATGGGAACATCATTCCATTAGAAAAATAATGAACGAGAAAGAAAACTCTAAGAATAAAGAAATTAAAGACGCGTTATACCCGGATTGCCCTATCCGCAATGTCCTTGCGCGCGTAGGTGACAAATGGTCGCTCCTTGTGCTGTATAATCTGCAACACAGGGAGCCTGTGCGTTTCAAGGAACTGCAGAGGATGATTCCTGACATTTCGCAGAAGTCGCTCACCCAGACCCTTCGTACACTTGAGGAGGATGGTTTTGTACACCGTAAGGCATTTCCGGAGGTTCCTCCACGTGTAGAGTATAACCTTACTGAGCGTGCAATCTCCTTCCTTCCTTTGGTTGAGAATATGATTAAATGGGCACAAGAGAATATGGATGAGATTATTGCTGATCGAGAGAGAGGAAGGAATAAACGTCTTGGCTGCACATGATCATTTGGAATCCGTGGCACGGTTGTCATAAGGTTAGCGAAGGTTGTCAGCATTGTTACATGTATTTCCTGGATGGAAAACGTGGTATAGACACTTCAAGGATTTATCGCACGGAGAACTTTTACCTCCCCGTGCAGAGACGGCGTGATGGTAAGTTTAAGCTACCATCAGGAATGCAGCTCTATGTTGGACTCTCAACGGATTTCTTTTTAGAGGAAGCTGACGAGTGGCGCAATGAGGCATGGCGCATTATACGTCAGCGATCAGACATCATATTCCGATTGCTGACAAAAAGAGCGCAACGCATACGGGAATGTTTGCCTATGGATTGGGGGAAGGGTTATGAGAACGTACTGTTGCAGGTGACTGCTGAGAATCAGAAAAGGGCAGACGAACGCCTCCCTACCCTACTTGAAATTCCTGCCAGACACAAAGGTTTCATGACTGCGCCGTTTATTGGTGAAATTGATGCAGAGCAATATCTTGCTACTGGTCAGATAGAAGAAGTTCTTTGCGGTGGTGAGAACTACGATGGCGCAAGACCTTGCCATTATGAGTGGGTGAAGAAACTGAGTGACCAATGCCGTAAGCATGATGTGACCTTTGATTTCATTGAGACGGGAACAACCTTTGTAAAAGATGGCAAGACGTACCGCATTCCTGATAAGAGAACACAGTCACTACAGGCTTATAGGTCTGGTCTCAGCTATGAAGGTAAGAAAATGAAATTTATGTTGAGGAAGACCGAACCTGAGTTCTTTGATATGGAAGAGTACCAACCTTTCTTCCGTAGACATTGTGAAACATGTGGCGGTAAAATGACTTGTAACGGTTGTTCTGACTGTGGGAATTGTGATAAGGTGCATTAAAGATGCAGGCATAGTAGAACCATAATAGTATTGTTATACAATTACTGTTTGACTTTGATACAACAAAAAAGCCTTTCAAGTTCATATAAAACTTGAAAGGCTTATATTTTTTAAGGTTTATACAGGATTAACCGTTAACCTTCTTCATGTGTGCAATGAGTTCGAGCACCTTGTTAGAGTAACCGATCTCGTTGTCGTACCATGAAACAACCTTTACGAAAGTATCAGTCAGTGCGATACCTGCCTTTGCGTCGAAGATTGAGGTACGAGTGTCACCGAGGAAGTCTGAAGATACAACTGCGTCCTCTGTGTAACCGAGTACACCCTTCAGCTCACCCTCAGAAGCTTCTTTCATTGCTGCGCAAATCTCTGCATATGTAGCAGGCTTTGCAAGGTTTACAGTGAGGTCAACTACTGATACATCAAGAGTTGGAACACGCATAGACATACCTGTAAGCTTACCATTCAATTCAGGAATTACCTTACCTACAGCTTTTGCTGCACCTGTAGAAGAAGGAATGATGTTGCCTGCAGCTGCACGGCCACCACGCCAATCCTTGAGAGAAGGTCCGTCTACAGTCTTCTGTGTTGCAGTTGTAGAGTGAACGGTTGTCATAAGGCCGTCTGTGATACCGAATTTGTCATTGAGAACCTTAGCGATAGGTGCAAGACAGTTTGTTGTGCAAGAGGCGTTAGAAACAAACTGAGTACCCTTCTCGTACTTGTCAAAGTTTACACCGCATACGAACATAGGAGTAGCGTCCTTTGAAGGTGCAGACATAACAACGTACTTAGCACCAGCTTCAATATGAGCTTGAGCCTTCTCCTGAGTGAGGAAGAGACCTGTTGACTCAACAACATACTCAACACCGATTTCATCCCACTTAAGGTCTGCTGGGTTACGCTCTGCAGTTACACGAATCTCCTTACCGTTAACGATGAGTTTAGAGTTCTCAACGTCAGCCTCTACAGTGCCATCGAAAGCACCGTGCATGGTGTCATACTTGAGCATGTAAGCGAGATAATCAACAGGGCAGAGGTCATTAATACCTACTACCTCAATGTCATCGCGGTTCTGAGAAGCGCGGAAAACGAAACGACCGATACGGCCAAATCCGTTAATACCAACTTTTGTTGCCATTTTTGTTTTGTTTGTTAATGATAAATGTTAATGAATCTCTTTACAAAAAATGTATTTTGTGTTACCCAACGTCTATTTCAAGGAGAAATACTTTTTAAATCCTTCTTTTTTGAGCTTAAAAAGCATTTTTTTACCTTAACGAGTGCAAAGTTACGAATTTTTTTTTAATTTTGCACAAGAAATTATAGTTTATTTTTATTCTAAGAAAGAAATATGAGTAATTTTGTACAAGAATTTAGGGAATTTGCTGTAAAAGGGAACGCCATAGATATGGCTGTTGGTGTTATCATTGGTGGCGCATTTGGTAAAATCGTTACAAGCATTGTAAACGACATTATTATGCCACCAATAGGATGGTTGATAGGTGGTGTAAACTTTAGCGATCTCAAGGTCACTCTTCCTTCTGAAATAATAGAAGGAGTTGAGATGCCGACTGCTACAATCAATTATGGAAGTTTTGTACAGACTATCATTGATTTTGTCATAATAGCTTTTTGTGTATTCCTTCTTGTAAAAGGTATTGGTAAATTAAAGAGAAACAAGCAAGTGGAAACTACTCCAGTAGCTCCTCCGGAGCCATCGCCTGAGGAAAAGCTGCTTACAGAGATTCGTGATTTGCTTAAGCAAAACAATTAAATCATATTGGTTTTATTGTAAAATCAGTTTTTGATAGCTGTAGAATCCACTCCAATACCAAAGAGGGCAAAATCTCCTTTAAGGGGATCGTCTGGGAATATTTCTTTAAGCACATTGGTCAATTTTATTGCTGATGACATACTTGCTGCCTTGGACTTCATTAGTCCGAGGCGGTTTGCTTCTTGTACTACATGTGTGTCCATTGGTATAATAAGTGTACGTTTGTCTATTATGTCTTTCCATAACCCAAGGTCAACAGGAGAATTGTCACGTACCATCCAACGCATGAACATACATAATCGTTTGCATGACGATTGTGTATTTTTAGGTATAATACCTTCAATACCATAATCGGAAAAATATTCTATAATATATGAAATAGCCTGTAAACATGTTATTGTGTTACCATTTGCACGCTCTTGCAAGAAATTTTTTATGGATGCATATTGATTCTGTAGTTCTCCGAGAGCTTTTAGCATATTGTGCATAGTGTTGTATGTATACAATCTATAGAAACACTTTTCTTTATCTGCTGGTATGTCATTCGTGAAACTGCCTGATGTTATCCAATTATAGAAACTTTGTTTTCTATTGGCACTGCAATCAAGCAATAATTGTATTTTATTCATGAATTGTTTACGATTGCCATAACTTAGACATGATGCCACAAACGCTATTGTTTCTTTATTTTCATAACCTTCCACTTGATGCATAAACCAAGAAGGGTCTCCTTGAATAAAATCTATAGTTTCATATTTTTCAGCAAGATGTTGTAATGTTTCTTTCATATATTGTATATTGTGTGGCAGATTGTTTAATATGTAAAAAGAGAACTTTGAGGCTTGTCAAAATAGACAACTACAACAAAGTTCTCTTTATTTTTTTGTACTATTAAAGTTATATATTCCTTGAACAGTCTTTAGATTATAGTCTTGACTGCTTCATACATTCCTTTTTCTTGTATAAGATCCAGATATTCAGTTACGAGATCTGTTAAGCCGGCTACCTCATTTATATTGCCCTGCTCTTTCCATATAAGGTCTACAGCCCCAAGTACTCCTTCTGCAACCTTACGTGAATCTCCTGTTGCCCACAATTCTGTAAGCAATTCCATAATCTTTTGATCATCGTTTGGTTGAATTGGAGCGCCGTCTGCCCGTGTACCACCCTTGTAGTATGTTATTATAGCTGCAAGACCGAATACCAGTCCCTTAGGCAACTCACCCTTACGCTCTAAATATGTTTTTATTCCCGGTAAATCACGTGCTTGGAATTTAGGGAAAGAGTTAAGCATAATGCTTGTTACCTGATGGTCTACGTATGGATTGTCAAAACGCTCCAATACGTCAGCGGCAAACTGCTGCAACTCTTCCATTGGCAAATTCAAAGTCTGCATGAGTTCGTCATATTGCACTTTTTTAATGTATTTGCCTACAACCTCATCATGAAGCGCATCGCGTACAATATTAATTCCTGAGAGGTAAGCTACAGGAGAAAGAACTGTATGAGGGCCATTGAGCAATGTTACTTTGCGCTCGTGGTAAGGTGCTTCTGATTCTGCAATAAGAACATTCAATCCAGCTTTCTCTGCCGGGAATTCTGCACGCAATTCTTCACAAGTCATGTTTTCTGCCTTTTCTATAACCCAGAGGTGGAATATTTCTGCCTGTACTACAAGATTGTCACCATAACCGATCTTTTCCTGTATTTCTGCAATCTCTTTACGTGGGAATCCTGGTACAATGCGATCCACAAGTGTTGCACACACATAGTTATATTTTTCAAACCACTCCTTAAAGCCATCATAATCAGCGCCAAAGTCATCTTTCCACAATTCAATGTATTTACGGATACATTCTTTCAAATGATGGCCATTTAGGAATATAAGTTCACAAGGCATTATTATGAGACCTTTTGAAGGACAACCATTAAAAGCCTTATAGCGATAGAACAACAATTGTGTTAGTTTACCCGGATAAGAAGAAGCCGGTGCGTCTGTAAATTTACATGTGTCATCAAATGCAATGCCCGCCTCTGTAGTGTTAGAAATAACAAAACGTATTTCAGGTTGTTCTGCAAGAGCTTTGTACGCCCAATTCTGTGAATACGGGTTTATAGCACGACTGATAGTGTCAATACGTGTAAGTGAATTTACCGCCTCACCATTAAGGCGCCCTTGAAGATTAACATGGTATAGGCAATCCTGACCATTAAGCCAATCGACCATTCCGCGTTCAATAGGTTGTACAACAACAACGGAACCATTGAAATTGGTCTTTTGGTTCATGTTCCAAATAATCCAATCCACGAATGCACGAAGGAAGTTTCCCTCACCAAACTGAATAATTTTCTCAGGCATCACACTCTTAGGTGCAGTGCGAGCATTAAGTGCAGGTAATTTTGACATTTTGTTTATGTGTTTTTTTACGAGTAATTAGTATTGGACACATAATCAGAATAATTATTATATACTGATTATGGAACTATTGCAAAGTTAACAAAAAACTATTAGAAACAAATCTATATCAAGATTTATTTAGTGTTTTTTAACCGTTTACACAAAGGTACACTTCTAAAGTGCACCTTTGGTAGATGGTAATTGATAATGGTATATATCGCGCTTGACCGCCATTTTTATACTTCTTGCAAACGCTTTGAATATTCCCTCTATTTTGTGATGCTCATTTGTTCCTTCCGCTTTGATATTTAGATTCATCTTTGCGGCATCACTGACACTCTTGAAGAAATGTTGAAACATTTCTGTTGGCATATCACCTATTTTCTCTCTTTGAAACTCTACGTCCCAAACGAGCCATGGTCTGCCACCAAAATCCAAACAGACTTGTGCCAGACAATCATCCATCGGCAATGAATATCCATATCGTTCAATACCACGTTTGGTACCAAGGGCTTGAGCAATGCATTCTCCTAAAACAATACCGGTATCTTCAATGGAATGATGTTCATCCACATTTAGGTCTCCTTTACAGCGAATATAAAGATCCATCATACCATGTCGTCCTATCTGTTCCAGCATGTGATCAAAAAAGCCAAGACCTGTATCAATATCACATTTGCCTGTACCATCAAGATTCAATTGTATAGTAATATCTGTTTCTTTGGTTACACGTGTCATTTGGGTTATGCGTTCTCCTGCAAAAAGTATTTCCGCTATTTTGTCCCATGTCATACCGTCCTTACCAATTATAAGTGCATGACACCCCAGATTCTTTGCCAATTGCGCATCTGTTTCACGGTCACCAATAACATAAGAACCGGCTATATCATAATCGGGATTGTCTATATAGTCTGTTAACATTCCTGTTCCAGGCTTTCGACATGGATGGTTGTCTTCGGGAAAATGGCGGTCTATCAGTATATTATCAAACACTATCCCCTCCCCTTTAAGAGTTTGTAGAATAAAATTGTGTACCGGCCAAAATGTGTTTTCCGGAAAAGATGTTGTTCCTAAACCATCTTGATTTGATACCATTACGAACTCAAAGTCCAAATTCTCACGTATAAATGCGAGATTACGAAACACTCCCTCAACAAACACCAGTTTCTCGAAAGCGTCTATCTGCTCGTCTGCAGGCTCTTTGATGAGAGTGCCGTCACGATCTATAAAAAGAATCTTTTTCAATTTCCTATTTTTTATCTTTATTATTTTGAGTATATATCTCCGAAAAGGTACATAACCGAAGCGTAAAAAGCTATGGCCATAAAGCAACAGAATGTAGTAGCTATAGTACCAACAACAGTCATTAAGATATAACCGGAAACCGGTATTAAAACTGTATCTCCAAAGTTTATAGTTCCTTCCATACTACACAGATATGCCTCTATTGCAACTATACCGGGAAGTAGAATAATCGTACAGGATAATACCAATAGAAATGCACTCCATATTGTTAGTGAGAATATTTTTCCTTTATTATGGAAACCTTTCTTGTAAGACTCTTTGAAAGTAAAAGCCTGTTCCATCTGCCTATCATTAATGATTGCAGTTGGTTTCATCATTCTACAGTAAAATGTATATGCAAGTGGGGTTAAAACGACAACAGCACTAATACATATTATTATGGATATACATATTACAAGCACCTTATTTGTAAAAGTTAATTCACTAATGTTTTTTGTCAGGACTTCAAATATTGGTCTTGCCAGAATGTTTAGTATGAATATCCATATTGTATATGGCATACTACGCCATGCTAATTGTATAGTGCGTTTACAAGTGTTTTTTAATGCGCCAATTTTTGTTGCCGATATATCCTCTTGTGTTGGTATTTCCAATGCTGTTATGCGTCTAAAGAATAGAAATAGACGAGCAAGTGTAATGACGTATATAGCCCATGTTAATGTAAATAATGCGATTTGGATCAAAATCTCTTTATAAGACACCATACCGTAGGCTATTGCGGCAATGTTCAATTTAATATTGTATATAGTTAGTGTTACCCACACCAATGACAATACTGTGAAATATGGTAACATAACCTTAGCCAAAAGCAACAAGTGTTTGGCAAGGAATGTCCATCCCTTGCCAATACATGAAGCAAATGTATGTCTTGAAAATAATGAAATCTTGTCCATAACTCTGCGGTTATCTCTGTTTCTTTAACTCTGCTACAGTCTGTTCCAAAGCTGCTATTTTGTCAAGAGAATCTTTCTCCTTTTTTCTCTCCAACGCAACTACAGCTTCCGGGGCATTGGCTACAAAGCGTTCGTTTGACAGTTTTTTCTGCACTCCTATGATAAAACCTTTAAGGTGCTTCAGCTCTGCTTCTGCCTTTGCTATCTCTGCATCTATATCAATGAGTTCGCCAAGGGGAACAGCAAATTCACGTGTTCCTATCATAAATGTACTGGAACCTTCACCTTTTTGTTCTACATATTCAATATCAGACAATCCTGCCATCTTTTTAACTATAGGGCCAATAGCCGGGCATTTTGTTACAATATTATCGTCATTGCCAATTACAACTTGTAGTTGTAATGGCTCGCGAGGTGCAATGTTCTTTGTCTGTCGTATGCCACGTACACCGGATATTATAGCTTTTGCCTCTTCATATTGTATTAATAACTCTTTATCTTTTTCAGTCGTAGCTTCTAATGTGAAGACAGACGTCATAAGTGCCTCACCTTCTTTGCGAGCAGATATATGTTGCCATAATTCTTCCGTGATAAATGGCATGAATGGATGAATGATGTGTAACAGCTTATCAAAAATGTCAAGTGTGGCATTTAATGTCTCCCGATCTATCGGTGTCTTATAAGCCGGCTTTATCATCTCAAGATACCATCCGGAGAATTCATCTGTAAACAGCTTAAACGTTGCCATTAAAGCTTCATTGAGACGATATTTCTTGTAATCATCATTTATCTCCGCATAATAAGATTTAATTTGAGCATTCATCCACTCTATGGTCTTCTTATTAGATGGCGACTGCTCAATATCTTTAACTTCCCATCCCTGTACAAGTCGGAATGCATTCCATATTTTATTACAGAAAGCCATACCCTGCTGACACAAAGACTCATCAAACAATATATCATTACCGGCAGGGGCGGCAAGAAGCATTCCCATTCTGACTCCATCTGCTCCATATTTGTCTATAAGTTCTATTGGATCAGGAGAGTTTCCGAGTTGCTTTGACATCTTGCGTCCAAGATTATCGCGTACAATACCAGTGAAATAAACATTGCGGAATGGTACATCCTTAATGTATTCCTCACCTGCCATAATCATACGTGCTACCCAAAAGAATATAATATCAGGTCCGGTAACAAGGTCACATGTAGGATAATAGTATTTTATCTCTTCGTTATCAGGATTGTTTATACCGTCAAAAAGAGAAATCGGCCATAGCCATGAAGAGAACCATGTGTCGAGAGCGTCTTCGTCATGTCTAAGATCATCAATGGTCAGCTCTGGGGTATTGAATGTAGTGCGAGCTTTCTCTAATGCCTCTTCTTTGGTGAGGGCAACAACAAAACGCTCATCCTCCCCTTTCTTCGTAGGCAAATAATAAGCCGGAATACGATGTCCCCACCACAGTTGACGTGATATACACCAGTCTTGTATATTCTCAAGCCAGTTCTTATATGTTGTAATATACTTTGTCGGATAAAATTTAATATCACCATTTAATACAGGCGGTAAAGCTATATCTGCAAAATGTTGCATTGACAAGAACCATTGCATACAGAGACGTGGCTCCACTGCGGTATCCGGATTACGCTCAGAATACCCAACCTTATTCTCATAATCTTCAACCTTTTCTAACAACATAGCTTCAGACAAATCTTTTGCTATTTGTTTACGCACATCCATACGATCCATTCCGACATACATGCCTGCCGCAGATGATATTGTACCGTCAGCATTAAATATGTCAATGGTTTCAAGATTGTGGGTCTTTCCGAGATTATAGTCATTAACATCATGTGCCGGAGTGACCTTCAGACAACCTGTTCCGAATTCTATGTCTACATATCTATCTTCAATGACAGGTATCTCTCTGCCTACAAGAGGTACTATTACCTTATGTCCTTTGAGCCATTGGTTCTTTATATCTTTTGGATTTATGCACATAGCGGTGTCACCCATAATTGTCTCAGGGCGTGTGGTTGCCACGACTGCATAATATCCTTTGTCGTCTTTATGAAGAACTTCCCCTTCCTGTTCTGTAGGTTTGACGCTTTCCTGATCTGCAATATAATATTTCAGATAATAAAGCTTGGACTTTTCTTCGCGATATATGACTTCTTCTGTTGAAAGAGCCGTTTGAGCCTTAGGATCCCAATTTATCATTCTCAGCCCACGATAAATCAATCCTTTTTCATAGAGATCCACAAATACTTTCAAGACAGACTCTGAACGCTTTTCGTCCATTGTGAATGCGGTACGTTTCCAGTCGCATGAAGCACCAAGACGGCGTAATTGCTTTAATATAATACCACCATGCTCATTTGTCCAATCCCAAGCATGTTTCAGAAATTCCTCACGTGTAAGGTCACGTTTACGTATTCCTTGGTCTGCAAGACGTTTTACGACCTTTGCTTCTGTAGCAATGGATGCATGATCTGTACCCGGAACCCAACAAGCATTTTTTCCGTCAAGGCGTGCTTTTCTGACAAGAATATCCTGAATTGTCTCATTGAGCATATGCCCCATGTGCAGTACACCTGTTACATTTGGTGGAGGAATAACTACCGTAAATGGTTCTCTGCCATCAGGCTTACTTGAGAAAAGTTCGTTGTCAATCCAATATTGATACCATTTTGTTTCCACGTTTTGTGGAGAGTACTTACTTGCAAGTTCCATCTATGAATAAATATTATTACTGTTCTTTCTATTCTTTAATTTGCAAAGGTAATATATTTTTTTTATACTGACAAATTTTTGTGAGAATTGTTGAAAGCATTAAATATTAACTTGAATTCGATATGAGAATACACCACAAATTGTGCGGTTTCATCTATATGTACTCTAAACTTTACACCATATCTCGCTTGGTTGCGAGGCGAATTTTAACAGAAGATACATCACACAAAGATGAGATGGATATTGGAGTGCCGTAATCGCATTGCCTTTACAATGTAATATGATTGCTTTTACCGTGTAATCGCATAGGGATTACACGGTAAAAGCAATGCGATTGTTGAAATACAATCCGTACTTAGAACTTACTTCATTTTCTTATATTGTATTTGCATGGATATCAGCATCTTTGGTGTTACTACGGCAAAGAACCCCCTCCTGTTTCATGCCGTCCATCTTGATGTCATATTCTTGCGGCAAACATACATGACGTACATAGGCTGTTTCTGAAACTGCTGGTAGAGAATCAAGCACATCACGTCGTAGTATCTCAAGATCCGGTTGCTCCGAGTTGTGTACAGGATTACCTTCACGATCATGGTGCACATCAATGGTAAAATAACCGACTCCAAGAGATGTCAGGTTTTGAAAGAAATGTGTTCCCTGTGACGGGTCAACAAAATATGACGGGAGAACCTCTTCTACAATAAGTTTTGCTGCAGAGATGTGAGGCCATTTCACAGGTACACCCAACCACGAATCACTGGAACCCCATCTTCCGGGGCCTATAAGTACATAGGGTTTCCCATTTGCAATGAAACTGCGATTTATTCGCTCTATCTCATAAGCTATTTTTGAATTATTGCTTGCACTAAAGTTTTCGTCAACTTTGACATATACAACATCGCGTATATTCTCAATTATACCATGTCCCAAAGAATTATGCGAACGAAGAATACATTCCTCATCCGGTATATCAAGGAGATTCTCGTCAAGTACCTGCTTGCTATCAACGATAGGTCTAATCTGTAAAAGATACAGTTCTCCTGTCTTGTCAGGGTGAATATTGCATGCCATTTCTATTTCTACCGGACGTCTCATCTCGCTCTCCCCAAGTTTCAGCGACATTTGCATTAATTCAGGAAGAGGAAAGACTCCTTGCTCCAATACCCCATTCATGGATATTATTTTTCTGCCACCTTCGTAAAGCCCCGGACGAATAATTTGGTCATAGTGATCGAAAGTGGAAGCAATATACATCAAAGAACCGTCTTCATCTGCTTCCTTCACCATTAGTTTCTTAATATTAAACCCATCGTCCACAGAAAAGGTAAGTGGAGTATTATTGCCGGAAGAGGAATCTGCAACATCTATTGCATAAAACTGGGTTTGGGTCTGCCGCAAAGCAAGTTCCATTTCTGACATTTGAAGCACTTGCGTCGGGTGATATGGCGATACACGTAGAGTCTGACCACCATCAACAATATATTTCCCAAGTCCCAAAGCCAAACTGGCGATACCTTCTTCCGGTAGTTCTTCTCCAATAGGATAAAAGTTAAGAGAGCGCAGAACACCACTGATGTTGGGATAAAAACTGCTTTTGTATTGTTGTCCTACAACTTCTTGTAAGATAACAGCCATTCTCTCTTGGTCAATAACATTCTGCGTTGCCGTCATGTATGCTTTTGAGTCACGATAATAAACAGAGGCATAAACGCTTTTTATTGCTTTCGCAAGATTGACAAGCATATTATCACGATTCTCTGAGAACGGAATCATGTAAGTACTGTACACTCCTGCAAATGGCTGGTAATGGCTGTCTTCAAGCAATGACGATGAACGTATGGCAAGAGGCGATTGTGTAGCATCAATAAAGGCGTTGCAATCATCTTTCAAACGATCTGGTAATTGTGCGTTGAGAAATGTATTTAATATTTCCTCATCAGAAACATCAGACAATGCAATTTCCCAAAGATGATTTTGTTCCATGAACTCATCAAAAATGTCTGTGCAAAGCACTACTGTCTTGGGAATCGTAACCTTAGCATTAGAGAATTGATGTAGTTCCTTATGTTTTTTTATGATGTTATCAAGGAAAGCTAAGCCTCTACCCTTCCCTCCCAAAGAACCATCACCAATACGTGCAAAATGAGAGTAGGAATCAAAACGTTCACGGTCAAATTCTGCTACGACCCCAAGATTTTTCATATTTCGATACTTCACAATGGCATCAAATATCATACTGCGATGAGTGTTTACGTCCGGATATTTATGCCATGTCACGTCTTTGAGAAACTCCGATACCGGAAATATCGTGCGTGCTGCCAACCAACGTGAAATATGGTTATGGCTTACATGGTAAGTCATACTGTCATCAGGAACTTTATATATAGCATTCTGTAATTCCTTAAGGTTTTTAACCCTGTAAATTATTTCTTTTGTCTTAGGATTACGGAATAGGAAATCACCAAACCCAAAATGTTCAGCAAGAATATTCCGCATATCAATATTCATGTTGGTCGAGTTCTTGTTTACTATGCGTACACCGGAAACATCGCAATGTATATGTGGCTCCGCTGTCTCCAATATCATTGGTAGATATTCATCGCATTGACGAATATTACGAAGTAATTCCAAACCGGCTATAGGATCGACTTCTCCATTACGCTCATAACGACAATCGGTTATAACACCTAACATATTGTCCTTATAACGCTCATAAAGTTTCCACGCTTCTTCATAAGTACGAGCAACTATAACTTTTGGTCTGCCGCGCATACGCAACATTTCCGCATAGGAATTTAATGCCTCTGTTGCAAAATTAAGACTTTGTGTGAGAATGTATTTGTAAAGATGTGGAAGTATACTTGACATAAATCTAATAGAGTCTTCCACAAGAAGTATACATTTCACTCCTGCCTCTTTTGTATCATTATCTATGTTCATTCTATCTTCTATAAGTTTGATAATAGAGAGAATTAACTCCGTATTGCCCAACCAACAGAAAACATAATCAAAAATACTAAGATCCAAATCTTGCATACGACGGCTTATTCCATGTGAGAATGGGGTAAGTACAACACAAGGAATATGGGGATGTAGTTGTTTTACAGCATGAGCTACATCAAAAGCGTCATTATCCCTATTACCGGGCATACAGATAACAAGGTCAAACTTTGTAGAGTCCAATGCTTTTGATGCTTCCTCTATTGTACACACTTGTGTAAAAGAAGGTGGATAGCGCAATCCAAGTTGCATATACTCGGTAAATATCTTTTCATCTACGCGCCCGTCATCTTCTAACATAAAGGCATCATAAGGATTAGCAATAATAAGAACATTAGATATCCGTTTCTGCATTAAATTCAGAAAGGAAACATCACGTAGTATTGGATCCATGTAATTGATTATATAGATAAGTTAACAAAAGACAAAATGAGAACTTGCCGCTATCAGTTATTCGCCTGCATCACGACCAAGTTCTCATTTTCTGATTCTTAAATTCTAAATATAGAATTCAAATATTATATGTATTAAACAATACCCTGTGCCATCATAGCCTTTGCAACCTTCATGAAGCCTGCAACGTTAGCACCCTTTACATAGTTGATGTAACCATCGGGCTCTGTACCATACTTAACACAGTTTGCATGAATGTCATTCATAATATCATGAAGCTTCTGGTCAACCTCTTCTGAAGTCCAGCGGAGACGCTCAGAGTTCTGTGACATCTCAAGACCTGAAACAGACACACCACCTGCATTAGCAGCCTTACCCGGAGAATAAAGTATCTTCGCATCCTGGAATACCTTAATAGCTTCAGGTGTTGTTGGCATGTTAGCACCTTCAGAAACAGCTATTACGCCATTTGCTACCAATGTCTTAGCTTCCTCTTCGTTGATTTCATTCTGTGTTGCAGAAGGCAGAGCAATGTCGCCCTTCTCACCCCAAGGTCTTGCACCTTGAACATACTTAACACCGTACTTCTCTGCATACTCACGGATACGGCCGCGCTGTACATTCTTCAACTCCATTACATAAGCGAGTTTCTCAGAATCGATACCGTCTGGATCGTAAATGTAACCATCAGAGTCAGACAAAGTTACAACCTTTGCTCCAAGCTGAATACACTTCTCAGTCGTATATTGTGCAACATTACCGGAACCTGATACAAGTACAGTCTTACCCTTCAAGTCGATATTGCGTGTAGCAAGCATATTGACGAGGAAATACACGTTACCATAGCCTGTAGCCTCAGGACGGATAAGAGAACCACCAAACTCAAGTCCCTTACCTGTAAGCATACCGGTAAATTGATGAGTCAGTTTCTTGTACATACCAAAGAGGTAACCTACCTCACGACCACCTACGCCGATGTCACCTGCAGGAACGTCTTCATCTGCACCAACGTGACGATAAAGTTCTGTCATAAATGCCTGACAGAAACGCATTACTTCCGCGTCAGACTTACCGCGTGGTGAGAAGTCGGAACCACCCTTAGCACCACCCATTGGCAATGTAGTCAGTGAGTTCTTGAAAGTCTGCTCGAAAGCAAGGAATTTAAGAATGCCAAGGTTTACAGAACGGTGGAAACGAAGACCGCCTTTGTAAGGGCCAATAACGTTGTTGTGCTGAACACGATAGCCCATGTTTGTCTGCACATTACCCTTATCGTCAACCCATGAAACGCGGAACTCAATAACGCGGTCAGGAATACAGAGACGCTCAATCAAATTGGCGCGATCAAATTCAGGATGCTTATTGTACTCCTCTTCAATGGTTCCAAGAACCTGGCTGACTGCCTGGATGTACTCCGGCTCGTTGGGGAATCTCATTTTGAGATTCTCAATCACTTTCTGTGCATTCATTTTCTTTTATTTTATTTGTTGGTTGTTGTTTATACCGTAATTACCACAAAAGGGAGTTAACGGTGTTTACTATCATTTTGCGAGTGCAAAGGTAAGTATTTTTTTCTGTTCTACAAAGAAAAACAAGAAAAAATATAACATAAAGATAGTTTTTCTTGTTTTTAGCTTACGTTTTGCTACTTTTGTTTAATCTAAAACTGTTTTTTTTATTCTTTTTCCATCACTACACGTAGACCAACTGTTGGTAGTTTTTCTTCTGGCTTGTAGTTTTCTCGTGAGGCTGTACGACACTGGTTCATTTTATATGCGAAGCAGCCACCGCGTGCAACATGCCCCAAAGTATCTGACAAGACTACACAGGGATCAACCTGTAAACTATCTTTATATACAGCAAAGTTGTCCTCTACCCACTCTGCGACATTTCCACTCATGTCATACATGCCAATCTCATTTGGTCTAAACTGACCAACCGGATGTGATACTCCTTGACTGTTCTGCTTAAAACATGCAACTTGGTCAAGATATAGAGAGCCACTAAATTGCAAGCTATAGGTTTTGGAGGCTCCTCGTGCAACATATTCCCATTCAGCCTCTGTTGGAAGTCTGAATTTATGTCCGCTTACCTCTGACAGCTTCTTGACAAACATCTTGGCTTCTGCCCATGTTATATCGGTTACCGGTAACGTAACATCTTTTTTCTCATTAAACGTTGTTTGACTTGATGGGTTGTTTCCCATAACAGCATACCACTGTTCCTGCGTAATCTCTGTTTTTCCTATAAAGAAACCTTTGGTGAGTTGTACCTTATGAACCGGTAGTTCTGCAAAGGTATCAATGCCTTCATGCTCAGGGGTCGCACCCATTGTAAATGAACCTGGTGCTATGTAGACAAGCTCGAAAGTCGCATTATTAACATCTACTGTTACAATTTCACCTTCTTTCGGATTTGGATTTATAGAATTTCCACATGATAGCAACATGGCTATAGATAAAATCGGCATTGAGACCGATGTAATACTGTTTAATTTCATAATTAGTTATTGATTAATATTGGTAAATATTATTAGGGCAATGAAAATATTTCCTGTCAAAACAACAAAAAGGTGCTGTTACTGCTTTATGAAACAGTGTATGCACCTTTTGTTCTTTTTTATTATTATCTGATTCTATCTGCAGATTTTACTAAATCATCATCATGCTTAATTCCCACACGTGCCAATCTAAACATAATATAGGTTACAACAGGCAAAAAGAAATAGAGTGGCAATGCTGTATTCCCATGTTCTATATAATAATGTTGAATGCCAAACCATACCACCCATAATAATATGAGAAATTGACCCACCATACACATCCTCATCTGTAAAGGACGATTATTGAAGAAAAATATGGTAACAGCAGCAAGGCAGGCTACTATCGCACCAAATATTTGTAGCAAAATCTCAGCAGCCATGATGGCTGTCAATACCATCAGGAACAGCGCCAATATAAGATATATCGTTTGTTTACGTTGCCACATATAAATAATGTATAAATATTATTTAAAAATCATCATCTTCATCATTACGTACATCTTTGGCGGGATCATGCCAATAAATCTCTCCGTCAAGGAATTCTTCTGTTGCTATTAGTGTTGGTTTGGGCAATTTTTCATAGAAACGACTTATTTCTATCTGTTCACGATTCTCAAACACTTCCTCAAGGCTGTCGTTATAATTAGCAAATTCTGCCAATTTTTTGTTGAGTTCCTGTTTAATATCTGTCGCAATTTGATTGCTTCGTTTGCCTATTATAGCCACGGATTCATAAATGTTTCCTGTTGAATCACACAATTCCATAATGTTGCGGGTAACTGTGTTTGTTGGAGCTTTTGACTTTTTGTAATCCATTGTTATTATAATTGATTATTTAATTCTATAAATATATTCTTCAAATTTCCTGCAAAATCAGTCTTCAATATTCAGACCGGCATTATAACGTTTGCATTTTTGTATATATTTTTCAGCTAAAGCTTTATCTTTTGAATCCGGATATTCATTAAGAAAGCCATAGCATTCATCTTCTGCATCTTGAAAACGGGCAGGTTGTTTTTCCTTTACACTATGCAAAGCTAATTCATATTTGCTTTTCATGATAAGCGATGCAAATTCCTCACGCAATGTTGTGAAAGGGTAATCCTTTATTGCGTTCTGCGCTGTAACAATACAGGCCTCATAGTTATTGCCACCACTCGCATTGTCACAATTTCCAAAATAAGTGCCTAAATTATAATACAAACGTGCATTTATCAGTTCTTTCAGCACCAATTTGTCCTGTAATTCATACAATTTCTTTTCAGCAATGGGTTTATACTGGCTTTCGTTAAACACATCCATAAAATCCTGATATGCCTTGATTGCCTGATAAGTAGGAGCCTGATCCAAACGGGGCTCCGGAACCATGGCATATAAACATTCACCAATATTAAACGATGCGAGTTCTGCATATTCACCTTTTGGATATGATGTGTAATATTTCTTGAATATTTCCGCGGCAGATTCATAATCTTTGTCATTATATGTTGGCAAGCCGTATAGAAAAAGACACTCCTCTCCTTTATCCGTGCCTTTAAGTAAAGTTACCATATCCCCCAAAATCAACGAGGCACGTTGGTTATTACCTTTTAGGAATTGTTCTTTAGCATACTCATAACGGTAATCATAGTCATTGGATTTATATATCGCATTAAACTCTTTCGCACAACCGGTCAAGAGAATTGTGGTAAAGATCAAGAATAGATAATATCTGTTCATCTTTTGTCCTTTATCGTAGTATATAATCATAATACAGAGTGCAAAGTTACATATTATTATTTTATTAGCAAAGCCAAGTCATATATTTTTCGCAAAATAATATACATTTATAACATTTATTACACAGAAATTGACTAATTTTGCATCACAAACAAGAGCTATAAGTCATGAAAACGTTTAATCTTACATCCAAATACCGTCCTACAGGTGATCAACCGGAGGCAATAAAAGAACTTGTTAGCGGCATAAGGCATGGGGAGCGTGCTCAAGTTTTACTTGGAGTTACCGGTTCCGGTAAAACTTTTACTATGGCAAATGTGATAAACGAAGTCAATAAGCCTACACTTATTTTAAGTCACAACAAGACATTAGCTGCACAGTTATATGAAGAAATGAAAGCGTTTTTTCCAAATAATGCAGTGGAATATTATGTTTCTTATTATGATTACTATCAACCGGAGTCATATCTTCCGAGTAGCGATACATATATAGAGAAAGATTTATCTATCAATGAAGACATAGACCGTTTGCGCCTTGCTGCCGTATCTGCGCTTTTATCAGGTAGACAAGACGTTATTGTGGTATCGTCCGTTTCTTGTATTTACGGTATGGGAGGTCCAACCGCTATGCAAGATAGCGTTATTTCGATCAAACGAGGCCAGAAAATAGAACGCAACGAGCTGCTTCGCAAGTTAGTTGATGCCTTATACACACGAAACGACATCGAACTTAACAGAGGCGAGTTTCGTGTCAAAGGTGAAACCGTAGATGTTGCTATGGCGTACAGTGAATCCATTATACGAATAACTTTCTGGGATGATGAAATAGATACAATAGAAGAATTGGATGTAATAACCAAAAGACGTAAAAATGCTTTTGAAGAATATCAAATATTTCCGGCAAACTTATTCGTAACGACTAAAGAACAGCAAGAAACTGCTGTCAGAATGATACAAGACGATTTGACGGCACAAATAGAATACTTTAATTCCATAGGAGATACCATTAAGGCTCAACGCATTAAGGAACGCGTTGAATACGATCTGGAGATGATAAAGGAACTCGGCCAATGTTCCGGCATAGAGAATTATTCACGTTATTTTGATGGCAGAATGCCTGGAGAGCGCCCTTATTGTCTTTTTGACTTTTTCCCGAAAGACTTCCTTATGTTTATAGATGAAAGTCATGTCAGTGTCCCACAAATCAGAGCAATGTATGGCGGCGACAGATCACGAAAACAAAATCTTGTGGAATACGGTTTCCGGTTACCGGCAGCTTTCGATAACCGTCCTTTACGCTTTGAGGAGTTTGAAATGATGCTAAATCAAACTGTTTATGTATCTGCAACCCCGGCAGAATATGAGTTGCAGGCATCAGAAGGTATTATTGTTGAACAGGTCATACGTCCTACGGGATTACTGGATCCTCCAATCGAAGTACGTCCTACAGAGAATCAAATTGATGATCTGCTGGAGGAAATACACCAAAGAGAGGAACTGCATCAAAGGGTACTTGTTACAACTTTGACCAAGCGTATGGCTGAGGAACTTACAGAATACCTGTTAAATAATGGCGTAAAGACAAGCTACATACATTCTGATGTTACGACATTAGATAGAGTGCAAATTCTAAATGACCTTAGAGCCGGTGCATACGATGTTCTTGTGGGGATAAATTTGTTGAGGGAAGGTTTGGATCTACCTGAGGTTTCACTTGTTGCAATATTAGATGCTGACAAAGAAGGATTCTTGCGTTCACATCGAAGTCTAACGCAAACGGCCGGACGTGCCGCACGCAATGTTGATGGAAAAGTGATAATGTATGCAGACACTATCACTGAAAGCATGCAAAAAACAATAGACGAAACAGAACGTAGGAGAGCAAAACAGATAGCCTACAATCAAGAGCATGGAATTACTCCAAAACAGATACATAAAGCTATTAGTAGAGAGAGTATTACTAAAAACACCAAAAGTGAAATTACAGTACAACAAACAAGAGCAGAAAAGAAACCATATACACTTCCCAATCATGATACATCTATGGCGGCAGAACCTACTATTGCAGACAACATGTCTTTGTCGCAACTTGACAAAGCAATATCCGCAGCCAAGGAACGTATGACCAATGCCGCAAAAGAATTAAACTTTATTGCCGCTGCTCAGTTCAGAGACGAGGTGATAAAGTTAGAACAAATAAGAAAAAGAAATGAGAAATAATTATTTCAGGTTTAAGCAATTTACGGTGTTTCACGATCGATGTGCCATGAAAGTTGGTACAGATGGAGTCCTGCTTGGGGCCACAGCAGAAGGAGGTAGCAATATTTTGGATATAGGCACCGGTACCGGCCTTATTGCATTGATGATGGCACAACGTTTTCCTCAAGCGACGGTAACAGGTATAGACATAGATGAAGGAGCGGTAACGCAAGCCTGGATCAATGTAAAGGCTTCACCATTTACAGATAGGATAACAATAAAACATTGTGACATTGCAAAAATAGATTGCACCAATAAATATGACAGCATAACCTGCAATCCTCCTTTTTTCGAGAATGCTACACTTTGTCCAAACAAACAGCGCACAATAGCCAGACACAACACTACACTTCCCTACTCTACACTTATGCAGAAAGCCGCAGAGCTATTAACTGAAGATGGGTGTATGTCACTTATAATACCAACAGACATAATAGGAAGAATAGAAGAGGAAAGTGCCTACGCTTCTTTATTCATAACTAAGCGTATTAATATCCGTACAGTAGAGCGCAAAGCTCCCAAAAGAATTATTATACAACTTAGAAAGAAACAAGTAAATGCAATAGAAACCACGACAGAGACATTAATGCTGCAAGGAAAACGCAGCGCATGGTACGAAAATATCAGCAAAGAATTTTACCTAACAGAATTAAGATAAATCTTAATTGTTATAAAAATATGCAATGCAGACAATTTTATTGGCATTCAAATCAATTAATGGGGGCTTAATGAGTGATTGTATTTTCTTTAAAAATATACCCCAAATAATAATCGATACGAAAAAGACAATACGCTATTCGTACCGATTATAATTTCAAAATCTTGGTTATCTTAGATGTGAAATAATTTACATCTAAGATTTACCCTTTCGTATAAATCTTTTAATCCAGTTTGTGTATAATCAATCCGGAACGCAATTTGGGCTCAAACCATGTTGCTTTTGGGGGCATTATATTACCGGAGTCGGCAATATCCATTATTTGCTTCATGGAAACTGGATACAGAGCCAAAGCAACACGCATCTCACCACTATCAACTCTACGCTTCAACTCACCCAGCCCACGCAGGCCTCCTACGAAATCTATTCGTTGACTTGAGCGCAAATCCCCTATATTAAGTATATCTTGCAGTATGAGGCGTGAGGAAATGTCTACGTCAAGCACTCCTATCGGGTCTGCGTCATTGTATGTACCCGGTTTGGCATTGAGAGCATACCATTCGCCATCAAGATACAAAGAAAACTCGTGTGCGTGCTGAGGGCGATATTCTTGCTCCCCTTTTTTCTCTACGGTGAAACTCTTTTCTAACTTTTCCAAGAACTGTTCGGATGTGTTACCATTAAGGTCTTTAACCACACGATTGTAATCAAGTACCGTAAGCTGACTCGCCTGGAAACATACAGCCATAAAATAGTTATATTCCTCGTCTCCTTTATGATTAGGATTCTGCTGCGCTTTCTCTGTACCAACCAAAGCCGCCGCTGCGGAGCGGTGATGACCGTCAGCTATATAGAGAGCCGGCATGCCAGCAAATTCTTTGGTTATAGTTTCAATATCTTTGTCATCACTGACAATCCATAGTTGGTGACGGAACCCGTCAATCGGTGCAACAAAGTCATATTCCGGCTCTGTTGCGGCATATTTCATGATAAGGTCATTTAGAGTTGCATTATCAGGATATGCGAAGAACACCGGTTCTATGTTGGCATTATTAATACGCACGTGCTTCATGCGATCCTCTTCTTTGTCACGACGGGTTAATTCGTGTTTCTTTATCACTCCCGTCTGGTAATCACCGGAATACGCACCCACTACAAGTCCATACTGTGTTTTCTCCTTGTCTCCATTAGCCGGCAAACATGAGGTCTGTGCATATATATAGTACTGCTCCTTATCATCCTGTACCAGCCATCCGTTATCTTGGAATTTCTTGAAGTTCTCGGCTGCCTTATCGTACACACGAGGGTCGTATTCACTTGTTCCAACGGGGAAATCAATCTCCGGTTTAATGATATGATAAAGTGATTTTTCGTTATTACCGGCTTCTATGCGTGCCTCTTCCGAGTCAAGTACATCGTATGGGCGGCTTTCAACCTGTTCCACGAGTTCCTTTGGTGGGCGTATACCCTTAAATGGTTTTACTTTTGCCATAATGCTATTGTTTTATATTTTGATTAATTTGCGAATTTATTTCTGTTGCAAAATTACTAAAAATATCTTATGAAACAGCTTTTTATATAGCTTTTTCTTTGTTCAGTGTTACCTTTTTCCGTTTTTTTGCGCTTCTCTATCGACTGTATCAATAAACCCTCAAGGCATCACCCACTTTGGGAGTATAGTCCGGTTGCAGTTTGTTCTTCTTATAAAGCTGTTTTAATTTTATACCATAACGCTGCGATATATCATACATACTCTCTCCCGCTTTTATTATATGAGGTTTACGTTTGTATTTTTTCTCTGCACTGTTACGTTTCTTTTTCAGATATATAATGTCACCATTATTGAGCGTTTCCTTCCTGTTCCGTTCATTATATCGTGCCAATTTCCGTGCGCCGGCATTAAATTCACGTCCAATAGAAGCGAAAGTATCCCCTTTTCGGGCAACAATAAAATAGTTTTTGTTACGATAACCTATCAAATGCTCATTATTAATATTGCCGGATACATCCCCTTCATGCTTAGCCATGAATTTGTCATAGCTTGTGGCTTTATCCAGTTTATACAGCTCATAAGTCTCTATTATCTCTATTAATTTTGTGGCATACTGTGGATTTGTGGCATATCCACAGGCTTTCAGTCCTCTCGCCCACCCTTTATAATCTGTAGTTTTTAACTGAAACAATCCGGAATAGCGGCTTCTTTTCAGAAAAAGACTGTGGTCTTCGTAACTGTCTCTTGTGTTGCGGTAAACCCTAAAGCATTCATTACGTTCGTCATCGTCCAAATGCATGGATGCTCCAGTCCAGTCATGGCATTTAATGCCAAAATGGTTATTGCCGCGTGTGGCAAGCGAACTACGCCCCGCTCCACTCTCCAATAAGCCCTGTGCCAATGTTATTGACGCCGGAATACCATGCTTCAACATCTGTTCTATAGCAATATCCTTATATTGATGTATATAGTTTTTGTACGCAGTGTTTTGTCTCAACTGCGCAGATGTATCTACAATAAACAGCAGAAGCAGAATAATTATATTTGTAAGACGCGCCATAATATACATTTACCGGAATAAATAATAAAGCGATGCTCATCTGAAGAACATCGCTTTGTCATACTTTTCTGTGTAGTGGATAGGGGATTCGAACCCCTATGGCAAGATTGAGAATCTTGAATCCTAACCCTTAGATGAATCCACCAACTGATTAGATGTTTTTAAGTCCATATCCACTTCCCTTACATTTCAGAGTAAAATATGCCTCGTAGTCATGTTACTGAAGTCGATTTTTGCTTGTAGTGGATAGGGGATTCGAACCCCTATGGCAAGATTGAGAATCTTGAATCCTAACCCTTAGATGAATCCACCGCAGGACTTTCAATGTTTTTCTTAAGAACTCAAGGTGCGGAAGGTGGGGGATTCGAACCCCCGGTACGGTAAACCCGCACGTCAGTTTAGCAAACTGGTGGTTTCAGCCACTCACCCAACCTTCCAAAGTTATTCGGTTTTTATCATTCCGACACCCTTTGTTGTCTCAATAAACATTACAATCGGGCTTTGTATTCATTAATTAAGAATATTGCAACTATTCGTCACTCCCGAATTGCGAGTGCAAAGGTAGTACTTTTTTTTCTTCCCACCAAATATTTGTTGTCTTTTTTTCTGTTTTTTATAAAAAAACGTTATTGTCAATAAAAGAATACGAATAACGCAACAGGTTTAGTTATTTGTATCGAATATTTTAAGTAACTTTGCCCTCAAAGGACATCACTCGCTTTAATATTATATATACAAGCAATATCTGTCAATACATATTTAGTATTATAACAACTCATTTCATATTCACATAAATACACATACTATTATGAAAAGTTTCGGTTCAAAACCTTGGATGCTTCCCCAACCGGTATTAATCATCGGTACATACAATAAAGACGGAGTCGCAAATGCCATGAATGTAGCATGGGGAGGCACATGGGATATGCACGAGGTGATGATCAGTATGGGTGCTCACGCCACCACAGAAAATCTAAAGTTGAACAATGGCGAGTTCACTCTTGCCTTCGCAACGGCTGATACAATGGTGGCAGCGGACTTTGTCGGTATAGTGAGCGCAAAGAATGACCCAGACAAGATGGCCAAAACCGGCTGGTCGGCAGAGAAAGCTCCCGACATTACCGCCCCGCTCTTCAAAGAGTTTCCCTTAACAATGGAATGCCGTATTAAGCAAAAATTAGATGAGACAGAAACCGGATATTACATTATCGCGGAGGTTCTGAATGTTCTTTGCGATGAGAAATATTTGAATAAAGAAGGCAAACCGGATGTAGAAAAGATGAATATCATTACATTTGACCCGGCAAACAACAAGTATATTCAACTGGGACAGGTAACAGGAGACGCTTTCTCGTGCGGTAAACAGCTTAAAAAATAACATTGGCGAATGCTGTATCGTTGGCTATTTACCAATAAACTACATGTGAAAAATTACTTATATAAGAACCAATATTAATACAGAACAAGATGAAAATAATAGGCAATATATTATGGTGGCTTTTTGGTGGACTGGAAGCTGCGGTAGGATATTTTATAGGAAGTCTGGCTGTTGCAATGACAATTATCGGCATTCCCGTGGCTTTGCAGACATTCAAAATCGGTCTTTTGTGCCTTTGGCCTTTTGGAGCGGAGATAAAAGAAACGGAATCCCCAAGCGGTTGCATCCGTATTCCCTTGAATATACTGTGGATTATCTTCGGGGGATTTTGGGCATGTCTGATGCATATATTCTTTGGCATATTGCTGTTCATCACCATTATCGGCATTCCATTTGCCAAACAGCATTTCAAGCTGGCTGTATTGTCCCTCGCCCCGTTTGGCAAGGAAGTTGAATTGAACTTATAATATCGCGGCAATATGACGCCAAACTCGTCACGGGCCTACATCGCCATAGATTTGAAATCATTTTACGCCAGTGTGGAATGTGTAGACAGAGGACTCGATCCTTTGTCTACACATCTTGTTGTAGCAGACGAGAGCAGGACGGAAAAGACCATTTGTCTGGCCGTATCACCATCCATGAAAGCCTATGGATTGAACGGCCGTGCCCGTTTGTTTGAGGTGGTGCAACGAATACATGAGGTAAACGCACAACGAAAACAAAATATTGCCGGCCACTCTTTTTCCGGCAAGTCATGGCTTGACACAGATCTTAAAGCACATCCAGACTGGGAAGTGGACTATATCAGAGCTACTCCACGGATGGGTTTCTATATAGAATACAGCACACGCATCTATCAAATCTATCTGAAATATATAGCTCCGGAAGACATTCACGTCTACAGTATAGACGAAGTGTTTATGGATGTCACCAACTATTTGGCCTCGTATAAAATGACAGCACATGAACTTGCGAGAACAATGATGCAAGATGTGCTGAAAAACACCGGCATTACGGCAACGGCCGGCATTGGTACGAATCTTTATCTGGCAAAGATCGCAATGGATATTGTGGCCAAACACATACCGGCTGATGCTGATGGTGTACGTATAGCGGAGCTTGACGAGATGTCTTATCGCCGACAGTTGTGGGACTATCGGCCGCTGACACGTTTTTGGCGTGTCGGCCATGGCATTGCGGACAAACTGGCTCCACACGGTATTGACACAATGGGCAAGATTGCCCGCTGTTCCATTGACAACGAAGAGCTGCTTTATCGCTTGTTTGGCGTAAACGCGGAACTGCTTATTGATCATGCCTGGGGATGGGAACCATGTACCATAGATATGGTAAAAGGATACAGGCCGCACAGCACCTCCATCAGCAGCGGGCAGGTACTGACAGAGCCATACGACAAAATCAGGGCTTGCACGGTTATCAAGGAGATGGCCGACCGCATGGCATTGGAATTGTTAGACAAGCATGTGGTAACAGATCAGCTTGTGATGACGGTGGGATATGATGTAGAAAATCTTGTAAACCCAAATATAAGCGTCAAATATGACGGTGCGATTGTCACCGACCATTATGGTCGCCGTGTTCCCAAACACGCCCATGGCAGCATACGACTTGAAACGGCCACGTCTTCTTCAAAAGCGTTAATCACTGCGGCCACAGAACTTTTTGAGCGTATTGTCAGCCCAGTTCTACTCATTCGCAGATTGAATTTAACGGCAAACAATTTGGTTGACGAGACCAAGGCGGAGTGTCCGCAGCCAGTGCAACTTGACTTGTTCACTGATTATGAGAGGTTAAAGGAACATAAAGAACAGGAAAAGGCGGAATTGTCAAAAGAGCGTCGATTGCAAAAGGCTATCTTAGAGTTGAAAAAACAATTTGGCAAGAATGCAATATTACGTGGTTTGAACTACAAAGACGGAGCGACTGCCATTCAACGGAACGGACAAATAGGAGGACATAAAGCATGACTGATAACTATGATGACATAATAAACCTGCCACATCACGTTTCCAAGAACCATCCTCAGATGTCAATGCAAAACCGTGCGGCACAATTTGCGCCGTTTGCGGCATTGAATGGCCACGAGGCGGCAATACGTGAGAGTGCACGTCTGACAGAAGTATGGGACAACGATCCCTCAAGGCAGACTGCTATTAACAACAAACTCGTGATATTGCAGCAACATATTCAACAGCATCCAATAGTAAGAATAAGATATTTTTCTCCGGACATGAAAAAAGAAGGCGGCAGTTACGCGTTCGTCTCAGGCATGGTGAAAGCCATAAATGAACAGGACTCTAAGATTGTCATGGCCGATGGACGCAGTATTATGTTAGCAATGGTGGCAGACATACAAGGCGATATCTTTGAATGAAAAACCACAGAATACGTTGTTTGACACGACAAAATATAAAGAAAGCAAACGGAAGAAACAGAAGAAACGGTGAAAGGAAATATTAGTCTTTTCACCGTTTCTTTCTTGATACTATATAGCCCGCAATCGCAGTGCGTTTATAATGTAATCGCTATGCTTTTACAACGTGATCGCACTGAGATTACAACACAATCACAGTGCGATTACATTGAGAATGCAAAGAAATGCTAAACTGTTACTTTATATTAGCTGCGTATCAACTTATTTCTTAATGATATAAACCGCAAACGTTGAAGCGGGAACAGTAGTGTCGAGCACATTACCTGACATGGTAATCTCTTTCTCTACCGGTACTATCTTGTTAGGATTGTCCAAGGTGTTCTCGGCAACTGGGTCTGTGCTTGTCAGAGAAACGACATTAGCTGACGTGGCTTTCTTCAATCCTTTAAGTGTGACTTTCACCGGTTGTGGCTGTGAGCTTGTGTTCACAATCTTCACATATATCTCGCCTGTACTCTTGTCAAGCACTGAAGACGCGAACAAACCGTTCTGGTCGTCATCGCCGGCTACAACTTTACCGTTCATACTAAGTGGCAGAACATTGGTGCCTTTGTAATGACAATACATCTGCTGAACATAATATGAACAGGATTTGAATGATCTCAGATTGTCATACCATATCATATCAGGTCTCCATTGCCATCCCTCTACGTGGGCAAAGAGCGGTGCGTATGTCGCCATGTTTACGATGTCGGCATTACGTTCTATACCTGTCATGAACGCAGCCTCGAGCAATGCGGCATTGAAATGATTCCATTTCTTTCCTTTTCCATGACAGGCATATTCGCCGGCAAATACCTTCGGACCCTTACGGTCATAGTTATCGTAACGGTGGCGGTTCTTTACATCAAGGAACCATGCCTCGTTGCGATAGAAATGCTCATCATAAAGATCTACTTTCATTTCCTTCATCTTGGGCTGCAGCATATCAAACTTCTCGCCTTCAGAGTCCGGTCCGGTGGTGCCTATGTATTTAATCTCCGGATGTTTTTTCTTCAATACATCCAGGAACTTCTGCAAACGGGCTGTAAATGCAGGGTTGTCCTTGTAGTCCCACTGTTCGTTACCGATGCCAAGGAATTTAAGGTTGAACGGCTCCGGATGTCCCATATCTGCACGTACCTTACCCCATTTTGTGTCAACGGCGCCATTTGCGAACTCAATAAGATCCAAGGCATCCTGTATATAAGGGTCAAGATCGTCCAAAGCCACATGCACTTTCTTCTCGTCCCTTATGTCATTCTGATATTGGCACGCCAGTCCGCAACTCAATACCGGCAAGGCGTCGCATCCAAAGTCCTCACACAACTGGAAGAACTCAAAGAAACCGAGACCGTATGACTGGAAATAGTCGGGATAGAAACGGTGTGCGAAAGTGTATTCCCAACGGTTTTCATTAAGCGGACGGTTTTCTACCGGTCCAACAGTGTTCTTCCATTGGTATCTTGTTTCCAAGTCTGTACCCTCTACTATACATCCGCCGGGGAAACGGAATATGCCTGGCTTCAAGTCGTTAAGGGCCTGGGCAAGATCTTTTCGCATTCCATTCTCGCGTCCTTTCCATGTATCTTTCGGGAACAGGCTAACATGTTCAAGGTCTGTTATTGTTATAGGCTGCCCCTTCTCTGCACGCAAGAAGATGCGCAAAGCGGCTTTGGCAATGGTCTTGGAGGCCTTTATCTCAACTGTATATTTTTTCCATTCCTTACCCTCAACGGTCAGCCGTCCCTCTGAATAGCATTGGTTCTCGCCCATTGTGGCATTGTCTACAAACTGTATTTGAAGTGCGCTTTTGCCGCCTTCCGGACAACGTGCCCATACCGAGAATCTGTAAACGGCGTCTTTCTTAGTGGAAATACCGAAAAAACCTTCATTTTCTATACCGGTATGCTTATGCGGGTGTCCTGCATAAGACAATCTGACATAATGGGGATTTTTGTCGAACGGGCCGTCGTTCTGTACAGAGACGTTGCCGAATGTCCGCCACCCCATCAGTGTTTGCGGGAACTCGAAAGAGCGGTTTTTGACCATTTCGGCATACAGACCACCGTCAGCAGCATAGTTAATGTCTTCAAAAAAGATACCATACATAGTGCTCTGCACCTGTGCGCCCGGTTTGTTTGCCGTAAGAATCATCTCATTGGTTTGTGCGAAACCTCCTAAAGAGGACACTAATGCCAATGCTGACAATAAAAGTTTTTTCTTCATTTCTTGTTAATTAGGTTGAATTTAATATAGGCTTTAATTCTGTTCTGTAAAGAATTTCTCAAGGCAAATTTAGGAATTAAATCTTAATTATACAATAGCATAGCGCTTTTTTAGTCAAATAAATAGAAAAATGTCATGAAAAAGTTGCGTGTTATGAATAAAAACTGTAAATTTGTCACGTTTTATATCATTGTATCAACTCAATACGTTAAATAAAAAACACTTACAATATGATACGCAAAACTCTATTAGTACTATTATGGCTTGCTGCTACTTTGGTACAGGCGCAGACAAAACTAACGGCAACACAGGTTAAAGCGATGTTCGCCTCGAAGTCTTATGGATGGGCGTCTATTCACGATCCGTCCATTGTGTATAATCCATCCGACAGCAAATATTATATAATAGGTTCACATAGGGGTTTGGCTCAGACTACAGATTTGGTCAATCTGAGCGGTTTGAACAGCTCGCAAATATACTCTTCCAACTACTCTGTGGCTTTTTCCGCTTGCCCGACGCATGAAGTACAGGTCACACGCTCAGGCATTACCACTACAGAGACATTGCAATCGTATAACGCGGGAGCCTATTGCGCAACCTATGCAGGTATAAAAGTAGGTGACCGCCAACCTACAACTGAAGCGAACTGGATAAATGGAGATCAATGGGCACCTGATATGGTGTATAACCCGAATATGGGTAAATGGTGTATGTACCTGTCATTGAACGGGGATTATTGGGCATCCGTTATCGTATTGCTGACGGCTGATAGCCCCAAAGGCCCCTTTACCTATCAGGCTCCTATAGTCTTCAGCGGTTTCAATGGGCAGACTTATTCCGGCAAGGGTGTGTCATACAAAGATACAGACTTGGAGATTGTGCTTGGAACGCAGGCTTCTTTACCCTCACGTTACAAGACAACGGCATGGGGAAACCTATGGCCTAATTGTATTGACCCGTGTGTATTCTTCGATGATGACGGTGAATTATGGATGGCATACGGCTCATGGTCAGGCGGAATATTTATGTTAAAGCTTGACAAGAACACCGGTCTGAGGGATTATACCACAACATACGCTACGACAACATATAGCGGAAAAGCGCCAAACGGAGCCTCATATACCGGTTATACCAGCGACCCCTATTTCGGAAAACTTATTGCCGGTGGCGCTTATGTATCCGGTGAAGGTCCTTATATCCGGAAAATCGGCAACTACTATTACCTGTTTATGAGTTATGGAGGGTTTGCACCGGACGGTGGTTATGAAATGCGTGTGTTCCGTTCAAGTACCCCTAACGGAAATTATGTGGATGCTATTGGTAATAATGCGCGTTACACTCAATATGTATTGAATTACGGTCCTTCCGCAACGACAAACAAAGGAATGAAGCTTATTGGCGCAATGAACAACTGGGGCACAATGACTGTCGGGGAATGTGCACAGGGTCACAACTCGGCAATAGTTGATAAGGATGGTGATGCCTTTGTGATTTATCACACAAAGTTCAACGATGGTACTGCAGGACATCAGGTACGGATACGCCAATTGTTTGTGAATGAGAAAGGATGGCTTGTGGCTTCGCCTTTCCGTTATACAGGTAAGCAGACAACACAGGATATTATTGAGAATAAAGAACTGTTCAGTGCCGACAGCATCGCAGGAACATACAGTCTTTTACTCCATCCATATAAATTGAATCATGGGGCAATGGCGGAGGCGACTCCGGTAAAAGTAACACTCAGTGCGGATGGAAAAATAACAGGAGACAAATCCGGTTCGTGGAAATATTCAGAACAAGGAAAATCGTATGTGACCATTGTTCTTGGCGGTGTAACATACTATGGCGTTGCATTAGACCAGAATGTGGACGGATATGCAGATATGCCGGCGCTTTGTTTTACGGCTGTAAGCAATAGCGGCGTACCGGTATGGCTTTACAAATATCATCCGCGTGCGGCTGTAGCGTCTGCCTATACACCGTTTGTTACACAATATCTTGGTTCTTCAGCGACTGTGATTGACAGCAATGCGCCTATTGTTGATAATGTGATGTCTCTTTTTGAGGTTACAAACAGCGCTACAGGCGAAAAGGAACCGGAGACACTTTCTCCGTCAGGTGTATTCACACCAACGGAAGACGGCCATAAGATAAGCATCTATATGACCCTGTCCAGTGATAATTATTATATGAAATTGGGGCCTTACAGCAGGCAGACCCAAAGCGTAGGAAATGTTCCTGCAACCCCGATATGCTATCCTGTTTCATCAATAAAGAACACGACTTCTGCGTGGTGGAGTAACTTCTCTACCGAGGATTATAAACTGGAACAGGGCAAAAGCATAGAGTTCCAGTTCTATAACTACTCTAATCAGAGTGACAACTGGTGCAACTGGGCTTTGTATGGAGCTAATGTAACCCACGGAGCATCGAATTACACTGAATATTTTGGGATACGATGTGACAATTGGGACAATACAACTATGAGTAATACTGGATGTGTAAGTGATTACAATTGGAATACATTCGTATCTGACATGAACGGCTCTCTTGTCAAGATGACAGTCAATTACAATGCTGACGGGGTGTTTAACATGTCTGCAAACATTACGACAACGAGTGGTAAGACATACAATTACTCATATACCAAAACCATTAGTGCAAAGCCTCAATATATAAATCTGTTCTTTGTTAATGAGAAATCATACATTGACGGTACCAATATACCAACTGCAATGCAGACAATAACAGCAGAGCAGCAAAAGGATTCTTGGCACAATGGAAAGATATTCAATATGGCCGGACAGGAAGTCGGCAACGATTACAAAGGAATTGTAATCATTAACGGTAGAAAATATATTAAGAAATAAACACATTCAATAACCAATATTAATTAAAAAACAATGTCAACAGGTATAATTATTCTTATCATTGTAGTGCTACTGGCACTTTGGATTATAAGTATCTATAACAGTCTTGTAAGACTTCGTAACAATCGTGAGAACGCTTTTGCCAATATTGATGTGCAATTGCGACAGCGTTATGACCTTGTACCGCAACTAGTGAATACGGTTAAGGGGTATGCTACACATGAACGCGAGCTGCTTGAAAGGGTAACAGCAGCACGTTCTGCGGCAATGAACGCAACAGGAATAAATGATAAGCTTGCGGCTGAAACACAATTGTCCGGTGCTTTGGCCGGTTTGAAAGTGAGCATGGAGGCTTATCCGGATCTTAAAGCCAATCAGAATTTCATGCAATTGCAGGCTGAGCTGTCAGACATAGAGAACAAACTCGCCGCAGCCCGCCGCTTCTTCAACTCCGCAACAAGAGAACTGAACACCTCAGTACAGTCTTTTCCCGCTACTCTTTTTGCCGGAATATTCGGCTTTCATACTGAACCGATGTTTGAAATAGCACAAGAGGAAAGAGCAACAGTAGAAAAAGCCCCTGAGGTAAAATTCTAATAAGCAAAGAGATGCAATACGTTGGTCTACAGACACAGATTAACAGAAACAACAGATTGAGCGTGATTCTGCTCTTATCATTCCCTTGCATTATCCTTGGTATGGTGTGGGTATTTCTCGCTCTCATCAATTACATTGGAAGTGAGAACTACGATGAATATGGAAGGCGTATTCAAGAACTAAATGTAGAGGAAGTTAATTATTATTTCCTACAGGCTTTTCCTTGGCTGACGGGGGCGGTTGCAGTTTGGTTTGCTATTGCCTATTTCACCAATACAGCCATGGTACGTGCGGCAACAGGAGCGCGTCCGCTGGAGCGTAGGGATAATCCTCGTGTGTATAATATAGTCGAAAACTTGTGTATGGCAGGTGGAATGGATATGCCTCAGATTAATATAGTGGACGATCCACAGCTAAACGCTTTCGCCAGTGGTATAGACAAAAAGAGTTATACTGTTACTGTTACGACCGGACTCTTGTCATTATTAAATGATGATGAGCTGACAGGAGTTATTGCTCATGAGTTGACACATATCCGCAACCGTGACACCCGTTTGCTGATTACAAGCATAGTGTTCGTCGGTATAGTCTCTACTGCAATGAGCTTGTTCTTACGTATGCTGATAAACACAATGCTATACGGCGGCCATTCAACAGGAAGAAATAACAAAGAAGGCGAAAAAAGCGGTACCGGTATCATTGTTGTTATGCTTATAGGAGTTATATGTTGCGCTGTAGCTTATATCTTTACACTTATCACTCGCTTTGCAATCAGCCGTAAAAGAGAATATATGGCTGATGCGGGAGGAGCCGAACTCTGTGGCAATCCGCTTGCCCTTGCCTCAGCACTTAGAAAAATTTCCGGCAATCCCGGGCTGCGGAATGTTGGTCGTGAAGATGTAGCGCAATTATTTATAATACACCCTCAGAACCTGACAGAAGGAGTCATGGGATTCCTTAGCAATTTGTTCAGTACGCATCCTGATGTCTCAAAACGCATAGCCATACTTGAACAGTTCTAAGAAGAATACCATTCACTCAAATCAATTTCGGCAGAATGCACTGCAATTAAGTTGTATAATCTTAATGAATTAAGACAGAACATTATGGCAAAACGTGAATATATCGAGGCAAATAAAGCATGGTTAGCGGCCAAATCTAAGGAAGAAGGAGTGCAATCATTGTCCAAGGGTGTATATTACAAAGTGCTGTCAACAGGCAAGGCTGACGGAAAGCACCCTACTCCACGTAATATTATAACGGCACATTATACAGGATGTACCATTAACGGCAAGAAATTCGACAGCAGTCGTGGCGGCACTCCGTTAGCAATACGTCTATGCGATCTTATAGAAGGCTGGATTATCGCCATACAACAGATGTGCATTGGCGACAAATGGGAAGTGTATATACCTGCAGAGATGGGATACGGCAAGTTCTCACAGCCTGGTATTCCGGGCGGTTCTACACTTATCTTTGAGATTGAGTTATTGGGTATGGCTTAATCTCAGGACCACATTACAGCGATGACGCATTGCAAAACTGTTGCCAAACCGATAGTGTTATGACAGGATTATTACTATAAAAAGGAACATTAGTAATAAAGCTATACATAAAAACAGTAGAATAAAGGCCATATAAAACATTAATATCAAAATGTTTTATATGGCCTTATAAGATTTACAACCTCTGTATTGTTTTTATTCCTTTAATATTCTTTATCTTTTTTGTCAGCGATGTCAGGCGTGCAGTATCATCAAGAAGAACCGTTATTGCTCCACGAAATATGCCATCGTTACTATCTATCTGAATATTACGCATGGTAATATTCTCTTCTTTAGAGATAATAGAGGTAATATTGTTTATTATTCCAATATCGTCCAAGCCTGTAACGAGGAGCGTTATGGTATATTGTCCCCCACTCTTTCCGCTCCATCGCGCCGGTACTATGCGGTATCCGAAGCGTTTACGCAGCTCCGTTGCATTCGGACAATTGCTTCTATGGACTTTGATACCTCCAGATACTGTGATAAATCCAAATACCTCATCGCCATATATCGGGTTACAACACCGTGCCAGACTATAGTCTATCCCTTTCAGGTTACGATCTATCACAAGAACATCAGATGTCGATTTGCTTGCGAAACCATTAGACTGATTTGTGGTATCGGTATCACGCATAACAAACTCTGCCGCTGAACGCGGTGCGGGACTATCCAATGCAGAGGCTGTCGCAGCCATAGGATTCGCAGCCTCTTTCAGTTCTATATAGCGTTCTATTACCGTTAGGGTGTCAAGTTGTTCATTTGCTATCGCTACATAAAACTCAGAAACCTCCTTATAGCCCATTTTCTTTATTAATTGCTGCATCAGGCTATCGTCAATCTCTATTTTCCTATTGCGGAAACGACGCTCAAGAAGCTCTTTTGCGAATATGCCATCCTTGGCTTGTGACTCTTTTAACGCTAACCTTATCTTGCTTCTTGCGTGTGAACTCTTAACAATTGACAACCATTCGTATTTCGGCTTTTGCATTGAGGAAGTCGAGATCTCGACGGTATCGCCAGAATGTAATGTCTGCCGCATGGACACATTACGTCCGTTTATCTTTGCACCTACACACTGGTTGCCTATACGTGAATGTATGAGATATGCAAAATCAAGCACTGTTGCACCTGCCGGCAATTTGCGTATTTCCCCTTTTGGAGTGAAAACATACACTTCATCCTCATACAAATCACCACGCAATGAGTCCATTGCCTGCATACCGTCTCCTGCTTCCAGTGCCGTACGGATTGCGGCAAGCCATTCATCCATTCCGCCGCCAGCTTTTACACCTTTATAACGCCAATGCGCCGCCAGTCCTCTTTCGGCAATTTCATCCATACGTTCGGTACGTATCTGTATCTCCACCCATTTGTTTCCCGGTCCGAGTACTGTAATGTGAAGTGACTCATAACCATTGCTTTTAGGCACAGAGAGCCAGTCTCGCATACGCTTCGGATTGGGTTGATACATGTCTGTTATGAGAGAATAGGCGTTCCAACACTCCATTTTCTCACGCTCCGGCTTTGAGTCCAGTATAATTCTAATGGCAAACAAATCGTATACACCTTCAAACGGACACTTCTGTTTCTTCATCTTCTGCCAAATGGAGTGTATACTCTTGGTGCGTCCCTTGATATGAAAATGCAATCCAGCTTCTTCCAGTTTCTTTTTCACAGGTGCGATAAAGTCTTCTATATACTTATCTCGCGCAGCTTTAGTCGCCGAAAGTTTCTCACGGATATGATAATATGCGTCATGTTCAAGATATTTCAGTGACAGGTCTTCCAGTTCACTTTTCAGTTTGTACAATCCCAATTTATGGGCAAGCGGCGCATACAAATAACTTGCTTCCTGTGCCGCACGTTGGCGCGCTTCATCATTTGTAGTATCCCGTATCTCGCGCATGACATTTACCCTGTCTGCTATCATAATAAGTATGACACGCATGTCATCAGCAAACGACAATAACAGATTACGGAAGTTCTCTGTTTCAATAACCGGAGTTTTCTTGTATAGCTCCTGCACCATGTGCAGCCCCTTGACAATAGTAGCCACGCCATGTCCGAAGTCGTTCTCTATTGCCTGTATGGTAATATATGGGGTGTCGGACAATGTCAAAGGATACAGCAGGGTAGCTATAAGCCCGTCACGTTTTATGCCAATTTCATTTACTGCTATATCTGCTGTCTGTATAGCCATAAGAAGAGGGTTCAGCCCAAACACATCCCTATTGACATGGTTTTGCTCTATTGCCTCAAATAACAGACTGCGTACTTTTTCCTCATCGCCCTGTTGCAGACTATCCCCAACACGTTGTCGCAACGACTCTATAATCTGCAACGCCTTTTGTCTTTCTGTTTCCGTAAATGCAAACATGTTGATTAGAAGTTAAAAATTACAGTTTAAATTTTGCGAGTCCGACATAATCTTACCAATACTCTGTCTGGAAGATTTTGAGTTTTGTAACTACCTAAATATTAAGCGTTTAATTTTTGCGTTGTAATCGCGGTGCTTTTACGATGAAATCGCACTGCCTTTACATAACGATTCCTATGCCTTTACACAGTAATCGCACTGCGATTACTGTGTAAACAAACAGCCTATATAATGAGTACAACTTTATCCCGCCTTCATACAAAGACATGAAATAGCAGTATTAAGCAATAATTACGTGCGTCAACATTGAATCAACACGCAGTCACAGTTGTTTACTCTTCCTCCATATCACCCTCAACGAAGAGCCGAACCATTTCCGGTTTCCCGTTGGTGTTGACCGTAATTGATTTCTTGAAATGTCCTCCAAGTTGTATGCGTGACGCATTATACTCCACGTTTATCGTGCCTTTCTCGCCCGGTTTAATTGGAGTCTTGGTGAATTTTGGTACTGTACACCCGCATGACGCTACGGCTCTAAATATAACAAGATCCTCATCGCCGGTATTAGTGAATGTAAAAGCACAAATTTGTGGTCCGGCAGACTTCTTGAATTTACCGTAGTTGTGGCTTACTTTATCAAACTTGATCTGTGGTTCAGCCATGCAGCTAATACCAAAGCATGTCATGGCGGCAACGAATAAAAACTTTTTCATATTACTAAATTGTATATTTCTGAAGGTGATTTACGTTTAAGATCTTCCACATGAAAGTCTTTACCTACTATAATACCATAATTGCGCAGTGTCTGTTCCACTGTTTTCAGTGCCAACACCGGATGATTGTTTTCTTCACTCAAATGACATAACCACACATGTTTCAGTTCTTGTGTAGCATAATGCGCAATAGCCTCAGCGCAAGCGAAATTGGACAGGTGTCCGGTCGGTCCGTCTATACGTACTTTCAAATGCTGGGGATATGAACCGTTCTTTAACATCTCCACATCATAATTAGCTTCTATCACCAGATAATTAGCCTCGGCGATAAACTGTTGCATCTCTTCCGTGATATGACCTACATCTGTCATCAGGCAGAATGTTACCCCTTCGGCTTCTATACGGTATCCCACATTGCCGGAACTGTCATGTGGAACGGCAAAAGGGGTAACACTAAAGTCTCCAAGTTGGCTTGTTTCGCCCTTTTGTATCGTTCTGACATTGTCGGCATGTATCTTTTTAGGCACACAATAGTTGCGAAAAATACCGTTATGTACTTCTTTTGTTGCATATACCGGGATGTTACATTCCGTACTGATTACGCCGACAGCCTTGACGTGATCAGCGTGATCATGGGTTATTAATATGCGGTTGACGCTGCTTAATTGTAGATTATAGTTGTGAAGGTGTTTCTTCAGAGTTCGTATGCCTACACCTGCATCTATCAACAAAGCGTCATTGGCAGTTTGAAGGTAGTAGCAGTTGCCGCTACTTCCGCTGCCGATAGATATGAATTTCAGCATTTTGGGTAATAATTTTGTGCAAAAGTAACAAAAAACTATCACATTTCAAAAAAAAAACATTACCTTTGTCCATATTTTAAGAAATTTAATAATAGGGTTATATGCCCTGTCAGATAACAAGAGAATGCTGCCATCTAAAACGCTTACAGTATATAAAGCCAGCGCAGGAAGTGGAAAAACTTTCCGCCTTGCAGTGGAATATATTAAATTACTCATAGAAAATCCGAGAGCATACGAAGGTATATTGGCCGTGACGTTTACCAACAAGGCTACTGAGGAGATGAAGATGCGTATCCTCTCGCAAATCTACGGCATTTGGAAAGGGTTGCCGGACTCGGACAGTTACCTTAACGAGGTAACGTTAGGATTGGGTATCTCACGCGAAACCGCATCACAAAGAGCCGGTGAGGCTCTGCGTATGCTGCTGCATAACTATCACTATTTCAGGGTGCAGACCATAGATACGTTCTTTCAGTCTGTGTTAAGGAATCTCGCAAAAGAACTGCAGCTCAATGCGGGATTACGTGTTGGCCTTAATAACAAACAGGTAGTGGAACAGGCTGTGGACGAGCTTATCGACACACTCTCCACAGACAGGGAGATGATGCATATTGTCTTGGAATATATGCATGACAATATGGCCGAGAATAAGGCTTGGAATATTATCGGACAACTAAAAAGGTTCGGGACGACTATTTTCACAGAATTGTACAAGCAGAACAGAGGTCGTATGGATGCAGCTTTCGGTAATCCTGACTTCTTTGAACAGTACAAGAAGAAGATGAGAGTGATAATATCCACTATTGCCGATAAGTACAAGGCAATAGGCCGACAAGCATTGAAGAGCATAGAGGAAAATGGATTGCTGGTGGATGACTTTTGTTACAAGACAATGGGGCCAATAAGCTATTTCCTGAAACTTTCCAATGGAATTATAAAGGACGACCTGATTCTGACTACAAGGGTTGTCGATGCTATGAGCGATGCAGAGAAATGGACATCAAAAAGTTCTAAAAAGAGGGACAATATAATAACCGTTGCCGAGGAGGTTCTTATACCGTTAATAGAACAAACCGAGAGCACAAGAACAACAGATTCCATAAAATACAATACGGCATTGGCAACGCTGAAACATATAAACGATGTCAGATTACTACGAAAGATTGAGGATACCGCACATACTCTGAATAATGCGGCGCAGCGTTTTATGTTGAGTGACACGCAAAGTCTGTTGCATGAGATGATTGACGACAGCGATGTTTCCTTTATATTCGAGAAGATTGGCGCCCGGCTGGAACACGTAATGATTGACGAATTTCAGGATACCAGTACAATACAGTGGGCAAACTTCAAGCCATTGCTTTACGAGTGTATGAGCCATGGGTTTACAAACCTTATCGTAGGTGATGTGAAGCAGAGTATATATCGTTTTAGAAACGGTGACTGGCGATTGCTTAACAATATACACCAAGAATTTGACAGTAGTTTATTGGAGTTTCCGCCAATCAGGACAAACAGGCGCTCTGACAGAAACGTAATCAACTTTAACAACGCTTTTTTCAAGATTGTTGCAGCCATAGAAGCTGATGAGGTAAGAGAATATTCGGAAAAGCAGGCAGCCAATATAGAGCGCGCTTATGCTGATGTGGAGCAGGATATACCTAAAGAGCGGGAGGAAACAGGGTTGGTGCACATTGAAATGTTGCCACATGACATGCTTGATGAAATGGAAGAACGGACATTACAATGTGTGACAGACCTTGTAGAAATGGGAATTAAACAGAGTGATATAGCCATTCTGACCAGAAACGGCAAAGAAATCCCACTGTTGGCAACGTACATTGAGAGTAAAACTGAAGGCCGTATAAGGGTTGTTTCAGAAGAGGCTTTCAGACTGGATGCCTCTGCGGCAGTACGTATTATTGTCAATGCCATGACAATCATGATTCATCCTAAAGATCAAATAGCATTGGCATCTATTGTAACAGACTATTTCATAATGGTATTGGATGACAGGGAGGCGCTAATGCAAGCCTTTAGCAACGGTACCTCGTTGGAACAATTGTTACCTAAGGGATTTGTTGAGCGTCGCGATGAGTTGTTGACAATGAGTCTGCACGATATGGCAGAGGAGATAATCAGGATATTCTCTCTTGAGGGATGTATAAAAGAGACGGCGTATCTCACGAAGTTTTTTGACTGCATTAATGACTTCTGTGATGAAATGGCTCCGGTTATAGAGGACTTTATTACAGCATGGGCAACAAATATAGCCAATACAACAATAGAGTCCGCAAAATGCAATGGTATCAGAATCTTAACAATACACAAGAGTAAAGGTTTGGAGGCTCCGCATGTTATTATACCTTACTGTAACTGGAAAGGCAATCCACCACGCTCTTCGCTCATTTGGGTATCGCCAAAAGAACAGCCTTTCGACGAACTGCCATTGGTGCCGCTTGATTATAGTAACGCAAAGACGTTACAGGGTACCATTTATGAGGAGGAGGGATATGAAGAATACATACAGACCGTTGTGGATAACCTGAACCTTTTGTATGTCGCAATGACCAGAGCCAAGCATTCTCTGTTTATTATCGGTGAGCGTAATACAAAGACAAATATACGCTCTAAGGTAATATGTCAGGCTATTGAACGGCTTCCAGCCGAGATAAATGGCCAAAATGTTTATATTGACGGGATGGATAGTGAGGAAAAAGTACTGACTGTTACATACGGACATCTTAACGTAACAGAAAAAAAGAAGATTAAAACAAACAATGTTTTTACACCGGAGATTATCCCATATAACATAAGATTCAGTTCTTGTGTATGCGAAGCGAAATTCAGACAGAGTAATGATAGTCTTAGATTTGCACAAGATTATGTCGACGACACAGACAAACAGCGAATGATAAAACTTGGAATGATAATGCACTTGCTGTTTGCTAATATAAAAACAATGGACGACATAGAGCCCGCATTGCAGCGGATGGAGTTTGACGGTGTATTATATGACGATGACTTAACGCAGAAAGGTTTGTTGGACGCATTGCGGGAGAAGTTCAAGGACAAACAGATATGCGACTGGTTCTCTGACAGATGGAATGTTTATAACGAGTGTTCTATTATATCTCCTGATGGAAAGACACATCGTCCGGACCGTGTTATAACCAATGGTAAGGAAACAATAGTTATAGATTTCAAGTTCGGACGACAATCAGCCCAACATAAACAACAAGTGAAGGAATATATGCAACTGCTTGAGAAAATGGGTATGAAGAATATAAGTGGCTTCCTTTGGTATGTAACACTATCTGAGATAGAAAAAGTATAGATAAGAATATGAATACGTTTCTTGAATTAGTAGCAAAAGACCTGTTTGTAAAACAACAGGGCAATATGGAAAATATTACGATAGTATTTCCCAATAAAAGAGCGTCGCTGTTCTTCAACAAGGCATTGGTTGACTTAATTGACAAACCTTTGTGGAGTCCGCAATACATCACTATAAGCGAATTGTTCAGAGGCCACTCCCAACTTCAACTCGGTGACAACATACAACTTGTATGCGAACTATACAAATCATATATCAAAGTTACAAAATCCAATGAGACATTGGATCATTTCTATGGATGGGGAGAATTGATTATCAAGGACTTTGATGACATAGACAAGCATAGAGCTGATGCGAAAAAAATATTCTCTTTATTGGGTGACATTCATGAATTGGACGGAGTAGACTACCTGACGGAAAAACAACAGGAGGTCTTACACCGCTTTTTCAAGAATTTTACATTGGAACATAATACGGAACTAAAACAAAGGTTTCTGAAATTATGGAATAAGATGGGAGAGCTTTATGACGATTTCAAACAAAGATTGACTGAACAGGGTATCGCATACGAGGGGATGTTGTATCGTAATGTTGTGGAGCAGCAAGAGAAAAACTCCGATAACGAATTTTTGAAAGATAACCGAATATATGTTTTTGTAGGTTTTAATCTGCTTCATGAGGTAGAAATCTCATTGTTTTCTTTTCTCCAAAAGAATAAAAAAGCACGGTTTTATTGGGACTATGACCGTTATTATATGAACGGGCATGAGGCTGGAAAATATATATCCCGATACATGAGGTTATTCCCTAATGAGCTGACAAATATTGAAGGAGCATACGAGAACTTCCGCAAAAAAGATAATGTCACTTTTATTTCATCGCCAACAGAAGATTTACAGGCAAGATACATAGTACAGTGGCTTACTCCAGAACGCATAAAGGCTGGACGCAAGACTGCTATCGTTTTGGCTGACGAGTCACTTTTGGACACTGTCTTGCATTGTTTGCCTGAACAGGTAAAAAGCGTAAACATCACAACAGGCTACCCTCTTGAGAAAACAACTGTGGCATCATTTGTAAGAATAATGATAACGTTGTTACAAAGAAAAACTTATACATTGCATAGCGTTAACGCTATACTAAGACATCCATTGACTAAGTGTATATCAAAGTATGTGATACAACTGCACCAGAAACTGAATGATAACACAATATTTTATCCGGCGCTTGAAGATCTCGCACTTGACGATAACCTAAAGCAACTTTTCGAGCCACTTGCATCGTTGAAAGACTGTAAAGAATTAAACAACCGCCTGATGTGGGCCATTAAACACATTGCCATTGGATTGCCCGATAACAATGACTTCGTAAAAGAATCATTATATCGAATGTATTCAATCCTAAATAGAATTGATAATCTTTCATCCGCCCAATGGTCGCCTACTCTCTATCAAGGTGTCTTACAACAAATAATACAAAGTACCTCTATTCCTTTTCATGGAGAGCCAATAGAAGGCATACAGATTATGGGTATATTGGAGACACGTAATCTTGATTTTGAACACCTGCTGTTATTGTCATGCAATGAAGGGAAAATACCGGGTAAGATGAATGACTCTTCGTTCATTCCGCATTCGGTCAGAGCCGGTTATGGACTTACAACTATTGATAATAAGGTTGCAATTTACGCTTACTACTTCCATAGACTGATGCAGCGTGCGCATGATATACACATTCTTTACAACAATACTACGGATTTAGGACAATCCGGGGAAATGTCAAGATTTATGTTACAATTAATCGCTGACGCTCCTTTTCAAATCAGTAGAGGCACGCTTATTGCTGAGCAGGAGACGGAAATGTATCGGCCACAGGACAAACCTAAATCATCGGATATGATAAACGGGTTGTTAAAGAGAGCGTATTTCTCTCCATCTGCATTGGGGTTATACTTAAGATGTCCACTGAAGTTTTATTATAAGTATGTAGCCAACATTAAGGATGACAATGAAAGCGATGAAGAGGAAATGGATGTCAGGACTTTTGGAAATATCTTTCATAAGGCAGCAGAATTACTTTACCAACCGTGTGTTGGTAAAACTATAACAGCATCTTACATTGATGATTTACTAAAAGAAAAAGGAAACATTACATTACAGCGCTATGTGGATTCGGCTTTCCGTAGTGAATTATTCATGATAAAAGACGAAAAAAGAAGGATGCCTAAACTGAATGGACTGCAAACTATCAATCGTGAGATGATTATCACATTCTTAAAGAATATGCTTCTGTATGATAAAAGGTATACCCCATTTGCTATTCGGGCTACAGAGACACCTGTATATGCTAAGATCGTATTGACAATAGAAGATGATGTGCATGAAATAACTATTGGCGGCACCGTTGACAGGCAAGACATTTATGTTGATAAAGACGGTATTAAGCGTATACGTGTAATTGATTATAAAACCGGAAGAAAGAAAATGGCATTCAATATGCCCGCGCTTGAAGACATTTTTAGTGAGAACCAGATTAAACAACATGCAGATTATTATCTGCAGGCCATGATGTACTCTTCCATTATCAGTGACAATGTCGATTTGCCAGTCAAACCATGTCTTGTATATGTGCAACACGCCACATCAGATGAATACTCTGCCGATATAGCAATAAACAAACAGCCAATAAATGATATAAGGGAGTATCTGCCGGAATTTAATATAAATGTCAAGGAACTGATACAAGAAATACTTAATAAAAACATACCATTCAAACCAACAAAAGACCGTAAAAGATGCGAGGAATGCATTTATGCGACCTTTTGTTGCTGATTTGACAAGACGACTTTATATCACATTTGGAATTATCAATCCGCCAGATTTCCAACAACAACTTTTACTCTTGAGATGCGGCGTTGCTCTTTCTTTAATATCTCAAAGAGCACGTTCTTGTATGTAAACTTCTCATGGATGCTTGGAAAATCCCCTTTTAATTCCAACATAAGTCCGGCAATTGTATCTGCGTCTATATCATCATCAAAGAAGTCGTCATCAAGATTCAAGTGACGTGAGAAATCTACAAGTTTGGTTTTGCCCTCAAAGACATAGCTATTATATGACAGTTTCACATATTGCATATCGTCCTCGTCATACTCATCATTAATTTCTCCAACAATCTCCTCAAGAATATCTTCAAGGGTAATAATACCGCTTGTACCACCAAACTCATCAACCACAACGGCTATATGCACTTTATGTAATTGGAATTCATGCAAAAGATCATCAATCTTCTTGGTTTCCGGAACAAAATATGCAGGTCTTATGAGACTTTGCCATCTGAAATTAGCTGGCTTACCGATATGCGGTAATAGATCTTTAATATACAGTACGCCACGAATATTATCAACACTATCTTGATAAACCGGTATACGACTGTAATTATTGTCAACAACACATTTCAAAACCTCATCAAATGAGGTGCGAACATCAATGTCAACAATATCTTGGCGGCTTGTCATTACCTCACGCACCATCTCGTCACTGAAACGTATGATGCCCTGCAACATCTCCTTTTCTTCTTTTATATCATCTTTATCCGTTATCTCGAGAGCATGTCCGAGTTCGTCAACGCTGATAACGTGCTTCTTGCGTTGTACCAATTTGTCAGCAATAAAACTTGATTCTAATAACAAAGAGCCCAACGGCCAGAATAGTTTGCGTGCAACCAAAATACCATTAACTACCTGTCGGCAAAACACTAACGGCGATATGCGTGAATATATTTTGGGAATAATCTCACCAAACAACAATAACAAGAATGTAAGAAGAACCGTTATACACAGAAACTGAAGCCAATACGCATTGCCGAAATCAACAACAGAGGCAATAACATAGTTCAACAACATAATTGTCGTTACATTAACGAAATTATTAGTGATAAGAATTGTTGCCAGCGTACGCTCCGAGTCATTACGCAACATTATAATTTTCTTGTCACGCTCATTATCAGGATCAAGTTCCGCCACGTCATTCGGAGACAAACTAAAGAAAGCAATTTCCGAGCCACTGGCAAATCCCGAAACTATTAGCAATATTGCAGCAAGAGCCAAACAAAACAAGACAGATGCTGTAGGTTGCAAAAGATGCACCTGAGACAATAATAATATATAACTTAACGGTTCCAAACTTTATAGACCTTTCTTATATTATTTACCGGAATTTATGAATTAGGAACAACAGAGGCCTTAGGAGTCAATAATTCCATATTGTCAATGATAATTTCCGCCACCGTACGTTCTATACCTCGTTTATCATCATACGTCCTATATTGCAAACGGCCATCAACATAGAGTTTGTCCCCTTTATGAACATAACGCTCCACCACTTTGGCCAACCGACGATAAAATACAAGATTATGCCAATCCGTTCTGTCTGGAACCTTTGTCCCGTTAGGCAAAGTATAACCTTTCTCATTTGTCGCCAATCGTAATGTCGCAACAGCCTGATCGGCATCATAATACTTAATTTCTGGTTCAACACCCACATTCCCTATCAGCATAACCTTATTCATAATCCCTAACTATATTTAGATAATCAAGACTACTTACACTTACCGAGATATTTATAAGAAAAGTTTTTCCCCTTGCAAGAAGGAAACTGCGAGCGGCTGTCCACCCGTTGTGAAAGGTGATTCGTAATCCTGTTATAACAGTCTAATGGGGAAGTAGCCTTACAACGCGCCGCAAACACAGTATCACGATATTCACATTTACCGATATGGTTCACGACAACCCTCTTAAATTCAATACACCCTTCATACCAACCATACCTTTGTGCGCTAAGACTCATCTGCTCCCGTGCTTTGACATCATCGGTGTGTATGTTCCTTAACGCTTTTTTATCCTTAAAATCCTGCATAGAAGCCGCTTCAGTCTTTATCATAATAAAGTAGACCCGAGGGCGCACCTTATAACGTTTAGGAAACAACATATCACTTGCCGCATACTCCTGAAGTTCATTTATCATTGCTGGAGTTACTGCAATATCCGGTATAGACTCCAAAAAATACACAGCTTCATCTATGGTTTTAACAAATGTCTCATTGTCAAAATACCTAATATAAAAATTCATAACAAAAAAATTAAGTAAGATATGAAATTCTAACGTTAAATAAAATAAGGTCTAACACAATTCTTATTTATATCTATCAATAAACTAATCCCTCTAAATCATCATATAAATCATCCTAAACAATTTATATAACACTAAAAAATGGAGCGGAAAACGGGACTCGGACCCGCGACCCCAACCTTGGCAAGGTTGTGCTCTACCAACTGAGCTATTTCCGCAGAAAACAAGTGAAGAGGAGGAGACTCGAACTCCCACGTCGCAATTGACACTACCCCCTCAAAGTAGCGCGTCTACCAATTCCGCCACCTCTCCTACTTTACTTTCTCCATCAAGAAATAAACGGATTAATCCATCTTTGTGCCCAAAACAGGACTCGAACCTGCACGCCTTGCGGCACACGCACCTGAAACGTGCGCGTCTACCAATTCCGCCACTTGGGCATATTACTATCAAGAAAAATCAACTATCTCTTGCTGTTCCAATAAATCGAGCGGAAAACGGGACTCGGACCCGCGACCCCAACCTTGGCAAGGTTGTGCTCTACCAACTGAGCTATTTCCGCAAAAACTTCCACCGACAATAAAAAAACATTCATCGCCAATGGCATTTCTCTAAATGCGATGCAAAGGTACAACCTTTCAGTGAAACAGCCAAATTTTTTACATGTTTTTTATTCCATACTCCCATTATAACACATTATAATTGATATAAATCAACAAAAGTAAAATTCCTATCTTTTGATAATCTGTCTATAATTCACCTCTTTTTGTTCAAAAGAAAATTAAGAAAACAATAATTATTTGACGCGAACTTTATATAAAGATATTATTCAGTATTGCAATAAAAATACATCATAATAACAGGTCTGGCTAAAGCATAATTGTAAACGCAGTGTGATCGTACAGTAAACGCAATGCGATTACAATGTAAAAGCAGTGCCTTTGCAACGTAATCGCATTGCGTTTACAATAGTATTAATAAATGTATAATAAACAAGAACATGTAGCTGTTTCTAAAACCAAATATCAGTCCACTTATATTAGTGTCACAAAAATTACATGTCAATATCCATGTATAACAATCGCCTCATACATTGCTGGGGTATTTTATTGAAGAAAACATTTTATTTGCACAGACTTTGCTATCAAGGACAATATTTTGATGTTCTTTCCAAGTGACAACTATTTGTAAAAATGTATTTGGGCAGTTTTTAACCTGACAGGGCAAATTTGTGAAAATAATTTGCTCATATAAAAAATAATTACTAATTTTGCACACAGTATTTTTATATGAAAGTGCGATATGCCTCTTCATATTCACAACGAACTACGATTTATTGTTTTTCAATCAACCGGAAGCCATGGAATGGGTCTTAAACTTATTTACGAGTACAACAAGTGTAGCACATATTGCAATACTCTATGCAATCGTGATATCTGTTGGTGTTTATTTAGGTAAAATTAAAATCGGGGGTATCTCCCTTGGAGTTACGTTCGTACTTTTTGCGGGCATTGTTGCGGGCCATTTGGATTTTACCGCTCCAATAGACACGTTGACTTTTGTTCAGGACTTCGGGCTTATATTGTTTGTGTTTATGATAGGCTTGCAAGTCGGGCCGGGATTTTTCTCATCTTTCAAGGAGGGTGGTGTCACCCTTAATGTGTTGGCTGCATGTACGATATTATTAAATATAATAGTAATGTTTGCATGTTACTGTATATTTTTTGATACTTCCGACCCAAAGAACCTGCCAATGATGATAGGTACGTTGTATGGTGCCGTAACAAATACTCCGGGTCTTGGAGCTGCCAATGAGGCATTGCAAACGCTATTCCCCGCGGGACAGGCTCCCGCTATAGCTAACGGTTATGCCTGCGCCTATCCTCTTGGTGTGATTGGAATAATAGGGGCAACGATAGCTATCAGGTATATATTCAGAATAAAGCTGTCAAACGAAGAGAATGAACTTAACAGTCAGGAAGCTAATATCGCCGCAAAACCTCATTTGATGCATTTAATTGTGGAAAACCAATTTCTTGCGGGGCATACCATTCTTGAAGTTCATGATTTCCTGAAACGTGATTTTGTATGTTCACGCATTTTACGTAACGGGGAATTGATTTTACCAAAAAGTTCTACAGCACTGGAGGTTGGTGACAAAGCATTTATTGTATGTCCTGAGGCTGACGCCGAGGCTATACAAGCGTTTATCGGTAGAGAAACAATAGTGCCGGAATTTGCAGAACAGGAAAAGACGAAACAAATGGTTTCAAAACGTATTGTTATAACGAAACCGGAGATAAATGGCAAGACACCGGCAAAATTACATTTCTCGAGTGTATATGGTGTGAACATTACTCGCGTAACGCGCCAAGGCATGGACATCTTTGCCCGTACCGATCTTCCTTTACAGGTTGGTGACCGCGTAATGGTTGTAGGAGATCAAGTTGCTGTAAACCGTGTATCCTCACTTTTGGGTAACACAACCAAACATCTTGACCATCCTAATATTGGCACAATATTTATTGGTATTGTAATCGGTATATTATTCGGAAGTATTCCGATAGCAATACCAAGCATCCCTGTACCACTCAAATTAGGTATCGCCGGAGGTCCTCTTATTATTGCCATATTGATAGGTCGCTATGGATATAAGATGCATCTTGTCACATACACTACGACTTCTGCAAATCTTATGTTGCGTGAAATAGGTTTAGTACTGTTCTTGTCAAGTGTAGGAATCAAAGCCGGAGCAAACTTTGTGGACACAGTAGTAGCCGGCGATGGATTGTTGTATGTACTTACAGGCTTTATTATAACAATAGTCCCAATTTTGATTATCGGTTCCATTGCACGATGGAGATATAAGTTCAACTATTTTACTATTATGGGTATGATTGCTGGTTCATATACTGATCCTCCGGCACTTGCCTATGCTAACGCTACATGTTCTAAGGATGCACCGTCAATAGGTTATTCTACCGTATATCCTTTGAGTATGTTCCTGCGTATATTTACTGCTCAGATTATGGTGCTATTCTTGTGCGGAATATAAATCAATACCAAACTATAATAATACAACCTTTATATTTATACAATTATGAAACGTATCGGACTGACACTGATAGCTTATGCTGTTATTGCCGTCACAACCTGTGCTCAGAGAGCCGCAAGCATTAAGATAAACGAGGTTATGACAAATAACAGTCAAAGTATTCAGGATGAGTTTGGAAACAATGGGCCTTGGCTCGAAATAGCAAATGCATCATACTCAACGTATGATATACGTGGTATGTATATTACCACAAATCCTATTGTTCTTGACAAGAAAATGTCGCCATCCGAAAGGATGAAGCTAATGAACATTATTCCAAACGAAGATAATCGCACACGACTGTCAGCACGACAACATATTGTTTTCTTTTTGAATAGCAATCCGACAAAAGGCACATTACATCTTGCAGCAAAGGTTGACAAAACAAAGCCTATATGGATTGGGTTGTATGACGGCAATGCTGTAGATCTTATAGATAGTGTTACGGTACCGGTGATGCAAGCCAATACATCCTATGCACGTAAGTCTGATGGAGCGCCGATATGGGTAAGAAAATCAATAGAGTCAGTTACTCCCGGTATTGATAATTTTATAAAGACTGACATGACCAAGTCTGAAAGACTGAAACACGATGATCCTAATGGCATCGGTATTACTGTATTATGTATGGGAATTGTATTCATCAGTCTTGCGTTATTATATATTTTCTTCGTCTTATTCGGATATATAGCGGATCAACGTAGCAAACTGCATAAAGTTGCAACCACTCAACCTATCAAACCTATTGTTAGCACGAGCAAGAAGATTAATGAAGTACGTCATAAAACGACAAATATATTAAAAGACGGTTTTGAAACGAAAGGACGTGACAAAGAGGTTTATATTGCTGTAATAGCAATGGCGTTAAAACAATATACAGATGACGTACATGATGTAGAATCAGGAATACTCACCATAAAACCACATCAATCAAATTGGGGTGAGCATATTTACTTCAGTGACACGACAAAACGATTTTAATTCTTTAATATTTAATAGCAACCATATTATACATTCATATTGATAACAATTATGATGTTCCACAACATCATAATACAAAAACAAAAACAACAATGGCGAAATTTCAATATACAGTACAAGGCGTAGATTATGATGTAGATATTGTAGAAGTCAAGGGAACACTTGCAAAAGTATCTGTCAATGGTATTGAATTTGATGTAGAACTCAAGCAACCCATATCTGTAGGCAATAATGTTTCTATTAAGAAAGCTGAAACAAAACCGCAGCCTATGAAAGTTGAGGGTAGCGTTGAGAAACAAAATGAGACACCGATTGTGAAAGCAGGTGAAGGAACGAAACTTGCCTCACCGTTGCCAGGTACAATAACATCTATCAATGTTAAAGTAGGTGACGCAGTTGCAATCGGTGATACAGTAGTTGTACTTGAGGCAATGAAAATGCAGAACAATATAGAGGCGGAAACGGCTGGTACCATAACCTCAGTAATGGTTAATGTCGGAGACTCCGTAATGGAAGGAACAGTACTTGTAACTATTGCATAATACAAACCAACTCTTAAACACCACATATACAATGTCTATCGGTGAATTTATATCAACAAACTTCAATGATTTCATCAGCTATACAGGATTTGCTAATGCAGAGGTTGGAAATCTGATAATGATTGTCGTTGGAGCATTTTTTATATGGTTAGCTATAAAGAAAGATTTTGAACCATTATTACTTGTACCTATTGGATTAGGTATAATCCTTGGGAATATACCCTTTCGTGCTGATGGTGGTTTAGAGATAGGATTATATGAGGATAATTCTATACTAAACATTTTCTATCAGGGAGTACGGCAAGGATGGTATCCTCCATTAGTATTCTTGGGAATTGGTGCAATGACAGACTTCTCTGCCCTTATTTCCAATCCCAAATTAATTCTAATAGGTGCAGCGGCGCAATTTGGCATATTCGGGGCGTATATGATAGCGCTGTACCTTGGATTTGAACCGAATCAGGCTGCCGGCATTGCAATAATTGGAGGTGCAGACGGACCTACTGCAATATTCTTGTCAAGTAAGTTATGTCCGAACCTTATGGGAGCTATTGCAGTCTGCGCTTATTCTTATATGGCTTTGGTCCCTGTTTTACAGCCATTTATTATGCGTCTGCTCACAACGAATAAAGAGCGGGTTATTAAAATGAGGCCGGGTCGTAAAGTTAGTCAGACAGAACGAATCCTCTTCCCTATTATTGGTCTTTTGCTGACTACATTCCTTGTTCCTTCCGGTTTGCCTCTGTTAGGTATGCTATTCTTTGGTAATTTGTTAAAAGAGAGTGGTAAGACATCACGGTTGGCCAAGACAGCGACAACCGCACTTAACGATGTTATTGTGGTATTACTTGGTTTAACAGTTGGATGCTCAACACAAGCAAGCGAATTCTTGACCATTAACACAATCAAGATATTTGCACTTGGTGCTTTCGCTTTTGTTATAGCAACAGCAAGTGGAGTCCTGTTCGTTAAGTTTATGAATTTATTCTTATCAAAAGACAATAAGATCAATCCACTTATAGGAAATGCAGGAGTTAGTGCTGTGCCAATGGCTGCTCGTATTTCAAATAATCTCGGATTAGAATATGACAGACATAATTTCCTTTTGATGCATGCGATGGGTCCCAATGTAGCAGGAGTTATAGGTTCTGCTGTTGCAGCCGGAACATTATTAGGATTTTTATCATAAAACCAAGAATTATATATTAACCAAATAAGCAAACAATTAACAATGAAGATTTCACGTATTGATCACCTTGGGATTGGTGTGAATAGTATTGACGAGGTTCTACCTTATTTTGAAAACGTGCTTGGGCTCAAGTGCTACGCTGTAGAGGAGGTTGCGGATCAAAAAGTTAAGACTGCTTTTTTGAAAGTAGGTGAAGTAAAATTAGAACTTCTTGAACCAACATCACCGGACAGTGCCGTTGCTAAATGGTTGGAAAAAGGTGGTAAGGGCATACACCATCTTGCGTTTGCTGTAGAAGACGGTGTGGCAGAAGCATTAGTTGAGGTAGAAGGAAAAGGTATACGTCTTATAGACAAGACTCCGCGTCCGGGGGCAGAAAAGATGTCTATAGGCTTTCTTCACCCAAAATCTACAGCCGGTATTCTTACAGAATTGTGCGAACCACAAAATGGGAAGGATACATACAAAGAAGAGTATTATTAAATAAAGAAAAAGTTTGTCATTTCTCTAAACAATTTTCATAAACAACATTGTCAACACCATAGTTGGCACAATATTTATAAACCATGTCAATTCAGTCAGAAAAGATAAAGAAACTTATAGAGAATCGTGTTAAAGCACGACTTGGCGGTGGCGAGAAAGCCATTGAGAAACAACACCAACGTGGTAAATACACAGCCCGTGAGCGTATTGATATGCTTTTGGATAAAGGCTCTTTTGAAGAGTACGATATGTTCAAACTTCATCGTTGCCATAACTTTGGTATGGAGAAGAAACAATATCTTGGCGATGGTGTTGTTGTTGGCTCAGGAACTATTGATGGCCGATTGGTGTATATCTTCGCGCAAGACTTTACCGTAAACGGTGGTTCCCTTTCAAAAACGATGTCAGAGAAAATCTGTAAAGTCATGGATATGGCCATGACAATGGGGGCACCGGTTATAGGTATTAACGACTCTGGTGGTGCACGTATTCAAGAGGGTATTGACGCTCTTGCTGGCTATGGAGAGATTTTTGAACGCAATATTCTTGCATCCGGTGTTATTCCACAGATTTCTATGATTTATGGTCCATGTGCGGGTGGTGCCGTTTATTCTCCGGCCTTGACGGATTTCACTTTGATGAAAGAGAACACTTCATACATGTTCCTTACCGGTCCTGCTGTAGTAAAAACAGTAACAGGTGAGGATGTTGATGCTGAACACCTTGGTGGTGCCAGTGTCCACGCCTCTAAGTCTGGTGTTACAAGTTTTACGGCTAAAACAGAAGAAGAAGGTATAGAGATGATCAAGAAGTTGGTGTCATATATTCCTTCTAATAATATGGAAGAAACACCACGTGTGAAATGTACAGATCCAATAGACCGCCTTGATGATTCTCTTAATGAGATAATTCCGGAAGACCCGAATAAGGCTTATGATATGTATAAGGTTATAACGGCAATTACCGATAATGGTGAATTCTTTGAGGTACAACCTAAGTTTGCCAAGAATATAATAATAGGTTTTGCACGTTTTAATGGTCAGTCTGTTGGTATTGTTGCCAACCAGCCATCAGCATATGCCGGAGTACTTGATGTAAATGCCAGTCGTAAAGGTGCACGCTTTGTACGATTCTGTGATGCTTTTAATATACCTATCGTCAGTCTTGTTGATGTACCAGGATTCCTGCCTGGCACCGGACAGGAATACAATGCTGTAATACTTCATGGCGCTAAATTGTTATACGCTTATGGTGAAGCTACAGTTCCTAAAGTAACTGTTACTTTAAGAAAGTCATACGGTGGTTCACACATTGTAATGGGATGCAAACAATTACGTGCAGACATTAATTTCGCTTGGCCATCTGCAGAAATTGCTGTAATGGGTGCAGCAGGTGCGGTGGCTGTATTACAAGCAAAGGCTGCTAAACAAGTAAAAGAAGAAGGTGGAGATGTCAAGGCTTTCTTAGCAGAAAAGGAGGCAGAATATTCAGAGCTGTTTGCAAATCCTTATCAGGCTGCTCAGTTTGGGTATATTGATGATGTAATAGAGCCACGCAATACACGTTTCCGTATATGTCGTGCATTGGCGCAACTTGCAACCAAGCGTCAAAGTCTGCCAACAAAAAAACATGGATGTATACCTATGTAATCTCACTTATTCATATAATAAAAACATAAATAATGGACAATGCAGTATTAGCAGCCATAGCTATGGCACTGCACGATGAGCAGGGATATAATATGCATGATTTAGAGTCCGGTTGCATAACCATTATTCCGTCTTCTTCGGAATGGACCTCTAAAATAGCTAAAATGACAACTGCTCCACGTCAATAAATATCATTCAGGTTTAATGAAAGAATACAAATATAATATAGCCGGCAAGGAATATGTTGTTAACATAGGCGCACGTAATGGCAATATCACTTCCGTAACTGTTAACGGTGATATGTATGATGTTGAAACAATTCCTGAACCTATAGTAGAGAAAAAAGTAGTTATAACAGCTCCTGTGCTGAAAAAGCAAGACAGTAAAGATGAATTGCAGGATGCCTTACGCTCACCTCTACCCGGCACAATCGTTGAGATTATAGCAAAGGTAGGTGATGTAGTAAAAGAAGGTGATCCACTTATTGTTCTCGAAGCAATGAAAATGGACAACAAACTTACAGCAGAGCGTGATGGTAAGGTGAAAGCTATTCTTGTTGTCGATGGAGAGGTTGTAAAGGAAAATACCCCACTCATCACATTTGAATAGTTGAACAACATTTGTCTTATAAAAAGGCAGACCGTACATGGTCTGCCTTTTTATAAACATTATGAACTTTATCTTAGAAAAAACAAAAACTTATATGTTCTTTTCTCGGTACAAAGGTAGCCTTAATTTCTAAGATATACAATACCTAAAAATAGTGAAAAGATAGCAAATATGTAAGACTTCTCTTACATCTTGTCAACACGGAGTTGATGCCGTCCTGCCTCAAATGGAGTATTAAAGAATTCGTCAAGCATGGCAGCAGCTTCGTTATTTGTAACAAAGCGTCCAGGTAACACAATACAATTTGCATTATTATGCTGCCTAATTAGGTGCGCAACTTCTGTATTCCACACCAACCCTGCCCTGACTCCATGATGCTTGTTAAGTGTCATGGCCATGCCTTCGCCTGAACCACAAATACCAATACCTGATGCAACCACCCCAGCCTCAATATCTTCTGCTAATGGGTGAGCAAAGTCCGGATAATCACATGACCTGTCACTATACGTTCCATAGTCTTTGTACTCTATCCCTTTTTCCTCAAGATATTGAAGAACGAATTGTTTCAATGGGAAACCAGCGTGATCGCTGGCAACACCGATTACTTTGTTTGCCATAAGATGTTATAATTCCCTCAATCTATCCATCATAGAATAGATTGAGGGATTTTAATTTAATTATTAATTCAAAATAGATTTTACCTGGTTATACACATTCTCTGATGTATATCCAAGTTTCTCATCAAGCACTTTATAAGGAGCAGAGAATCCAAAGCTCTCAAGTCCCCATATTGTTGACTCTGGAGCTGCTCCTATCAAGAATCCCTGAAGATTAACAGGGAGTCCGGCCGTCATACCAAACACTTTAGCTCCAACTGGTATTATACTCTGCTGATACTCAATACTCTGCTGACGGAACAATCCTTCAGATGGGACACTGACAATACGTACCTTAATACCTTCTTTTCTAAGTAGTTCCGCACCTCCTACAAGTGTTGATACCTCTGAACCGGAAGCTACGAGTACTATATCAGGATTTTCATCACTACCAGCCACAATATAAGCACCCTTAGCAGCCTGTGAATAGTCATTACCTTCAGGAAGGTTATTTATATTTTGGCGGGAGAAAATAAGCGCTGTCGGCGTCTTGGTATTCTCCATTGCAAGTGCCCACGCCTCTGTTGTCTCTTTAGCATCAGCCGGACGCAGAACCAATACAGACGGGTTACCAGAGTGATTCTTTAATTTCTCCATAAGGCGAATCTGTGCCTCCTGCTCAACCGGCTCATGTGTTGGTCCGTCCTCACCAACACGGAAAGCATCATGTGTCCATATAAATTTCACAGGCAATTCCATAAGAGCAGCCATACGTACAGCAGGTTTCATATAGTCTGAGAATACAAAGAACGTACCACAAGCAGGAATAACTCCACCATGAAGAGCCATACCTATGCAACAGCAAGCCATAGTCAACTCGGCGACACCAGCTTGGAAGAAAGCACCTCCAAAATCATCTTTGGTTAATGCTCTTGTCTTTTTCAAGAAACCGTCAGTCTTGTCAGAATTAGACAAATCAGCAGAAGCACATATCATATTAGGAACTTGCTCAGCAAGGGCACTCAGACATGCGGCTGATGCAGAACGTGTTGCATCATTGTCCTTTTGATTAACCTTAGACCAGTCAATTACCGGAGCCTTACCAGTAAACCACTCTGCTTGCTGTGCTGCTTTGTCAGGATTATTCTCTGCCCATTCTTTTTCTTCAGCATAACGCTCAGCACATATTGTTTCCAATTCTTCAGCACGTTTTGCATAAAGTGCTTTAACATCATCAAAAATTTGGAATGGATTTTCAGGATCACCACCAAGATTCTTAACTGTATTTACAAAAGCATCACCACCAAGTGGGGCACCATGTGTCTTACAATCCGCTTCATAAGAAGAACCGTCAGCCTTAATAGCACCCTTACCCATGATACATTTACCAATAATAAGAGTTGGTTGTCCCTTTACGGCTTTTGCTTCTGCTATAGCCTTACGAATCTGTTCCACGTCGTTACCGTTAATCTCTATAACATACCATCCGAGAGCACGGTATTTAGCTGCAGTATCTTCATTAAGCACTTCTCGTGTTTCTGTTGACAATTGTATGTCATTAGAATCATAGAACATAATAAGATTATCCAGTCCTAAAACTGAAGCAACACGAGCGCCACCTTGAGAGATCTCTTCCTCTATACCACCATCTGAGATATAAGCATAAATCGTTTCTTTGGCAAATGTCGGATTACCAGTATGGGCAGCAAGGAATTTGGCTGCTATAGCTGCACCTACTGCAAATACATGTCCCTGTCCAAGCGGACCGGACGTATTCTCTATACCACGTGCAATATCAAACTCCGGATGTCCTGTTGTAGGAGCTCCCCATTGACGCAATTGTGCCAATTCATCCAAAGAGAATTTTCCAGTCAGACAAAGTTGCGAATATAACATTGGAGCCATGTGACCGGGATCAAGAAAGAAACGGTCACGCCCTACCCATTCCGGATTCTTTGGATCATATTGCAGAAATTCAGAATAAAGAACATTAATGAAGTCTGCACCACCCATAGCACCACCGGGGTGTCCTGATTTAGCTTTCTCTACTGCCGCAGCTGCCAAAATACGTATATTATCAGCTGCATGATTCAATACTTTGATGTCATTCATATTTTTATTATTTTGTTATTATTTCGGAGTAATCATTAGGATGATATATCCTATAATTTAGAGAACGATTGCAAAATAGCCTTGTTTTCTGCGTGGACATGAATGTTCATAGCCTGCACCGCTATCCTCAATATCAGTATTGACAACAAGCGCTCACAACATGCCAGAATCATAATCAACACTTATAGCATATTTTGCTGTCTTTCTTTATTATAGCCGTTTAATGATATATATTATTTTTTATTCTCCACTGCCGCCTGTTCTATTGCAAGACCAGCTTTATATGTTTCGATGTATCTGTTAAAACCGTCTACATCCTCTTGTAAAGGAGCAATTTCTACACCGATGTTACCATTAAATACTATGTATTCGAGGTAATCAGCAAGGTTCATATTTGACTTATTATTAACGAGAAAGCCAGCTAACAACGCTATTCCCCATGCACCACCCTCTCCGGCAGTTTCCATTACTGATATAGGCGAATCAAGTGCCGCAGCAAGCATGCGCTGCCCTACTCCCTTTGTCTTAAAGAGACCACCATGACCCGTAATACGGTCAACTTTTACTTTCTCTTCCTTAAACAGTACGTCATTACCTAATTTAAGCACTGCTACCGTTGCATAAAGATTTGAACGTATAAAGTTGGCAAGGTTAAACTTATCATTAGCAGAGCGTACAACCATCGGGCGTCCTTCCTTTAACCCTGTCACTGGTTCACCTGAAATGTAATTATATGTCAACACCCCTCCACAGTCAGCATCACCTTGTAAAGCATTATTATACAATTTCTCGTACACTTGGTTCATATCTACAGGAACACCAAGCAATTCCTGATATTCCTTGAACAACTTAACCCAAGCGTTAATGTCTGAGGTACAATTATTGCAGTGAACCATTGCCACCAGCGATCCATCAGGTGTAGTCACCATATCAATCATCTCCGATGGCTTGGATAAATCTTTTTCAAGCACTATCATAGAAAAAGAAGATGTACCGGCGGAAACATTGCCTGTGCGTTTTTTTACGGCATTTGTCGCAACCATACCGGTACCAGCATCTCCTTCCGGAGGGCAAAGAGGTATTCCGCCTCTCAGTTTGCCTGATACATCAAGTCGTCTTGCTCCTTCTTCTGTCAGTTCGCCGGCTTTCTCTCCAGCAACAAGAACTTTGGGTAATATATCAAGCAATTTCCATGAATAAGCCTTAGGCGCTACAAGGGCATCAAATTTATCGACCATTGTAGTATTGTAGTTTTTCGTTTCCGGATCTATAGGAAGCATTCCGGAAGCATCTCCTACCCCAAGCACTTTCTCACCGGTTAACTGCCAGTGAATATAACCGGCCAGTGTAGTAAGATAACTTATATTTTTTACATGCTCACAGTTATCAAGAATACACTGGTAAAGATGTGAAATACTCCAACGAAGTGGAATATTATAAACAAACAGCTCTGACAATTCTGCAGCAGCCTGTCCGGTGTTTGTATTACGCCACGTCCTGAAAGGTACCAACAATTTGTCATTATCGTCAAATGCCATATATCCATGCATCATTGCTGACACACCGATAGCGGCAAGTTTTTCTATTGTGCAGTCGTATTGTGCTTTGACGTTTTTAAGCATATCGGCGTAACAGTCTTGAAGACCATACCAAATTTCTTCTATGCTGTATGTCCACAAACCGTCAACGAGTGAATTTTCCCACTCATGACTTCCCTGCGCAATAGGCTTATTGTTATCATCGATAAGGACTGCCTTTATACGGGTAGAGCCAAACTCTATTCCGAGAATGGCTTTACCAGATTGTATAATGTCTTTTGCGTTCATTACATTTAATTCAATTGTTGTTAAAAGAGTTCAAGAATACCGCAGTATTGTCGCTTGATGAATACCTGTAAAAATACATGTCCGTAATTTGTTAAGAAACAAGCTATTATAATCGCAATGCTTTTGCAATGTAATCCTTATGCTTTTACAAGACAATTACAATGCTTTTACTTGGTATTTGCAATGGTTTTATTGAGCTTTCAAATCTGAGACAGAATAACATCACACCTTAATCATTATTTCCTACAACTAAAGCGTTACGACAAACGGTACTTGAATTATGAATATCAACTATATTACATCATCAACGCGCGGTTGAGCATATAGTATATTTCATTATTACGTAATTGCTGTTTGAAATTACCAATAGTTGTATCCTTGTCTATACGTACCATTTCTATACCGGCAATCTCCGCATAATCTTCCCAATACTCCGGAGTAATATCATAAGACAAACAAGAGTGGTGTGTACCACCTGCAAGTATCCATGCCGCCGCTCCGATTTCAAATGAAGGCTGAGGTATCCAAAGAGCATTTGCAACTGGCAGTTTCGGAAGTGCCTTAGGCTCTATACATTGGACATCATTAACGATAAGACGGAAACGATTACCAAGGTCTATAATTGTCGCAGTGATGCCATTACCAGTCTTTGAGTCAAATACAAGACGCGCTGTTTGACTTTTGCGAATACCTATACCAAGGAAGTGCACTTCCAAACGAGGCTTATTAGCAGCAATAAGCGGGCACACTTCCAACATGTGTGACTGCAGAATTGATGAATTCTCACCATCAAAATTCAAAGTATAGTCCTCAAGGAAAGAACAGCCTTTGCCAAGTCCCTGTGTCATAAACCATACGGTACGACATAATGCGGCAGTCTTCCAATCACCTTCTGCGCCAAAACCATATCCCTCAGCCATCAGGCGTTGTGATGCCAAACCGGGTATCTGATCAAATCCTACAAAGTTCGGGTCTGTAACATCAGCCTCTCCGAGATCATCAAAATTGGTGGTAAATCCCTTGGCTCCCTCGTCTTTTAGGACTCGGCGAATAGCAATCTCTGCTTTTGCTGCATTTTTTACCTTCTCCCAATAAACTTCGTCTCCGGCCTCACATGGCACTATGGTGTAAGAATTCTTGTACTCTTCTACAAGAGCTGCGACCTCATCCTCTGTTACTTTTTTGAAATATTCCATCAAAGAAGAAACGGGATAATAATCCACATGATAACCAAGACGTACTTCAGCTTCAACTTTGTCACCATCTGTGACAGCCACATTGTTCATCTGATCACCAAAACGTAGTATACGCATATCCTTGGAATCAGCCCAAGCCGCACATACACGCATCCATATTGCTATCTGCTGCTGTGGCTTCTCATCTTTCCAATAACCGCATACTACTTTACGCGGTTTACGAAGATGTGCACAGATATGTCCAAATTCACGATCACCATGAGCGGATTGGTTAAGGTTCATAAAGTCCATATCCATAGTATCCCACGGTATCTGCTCATTATATTGTGTATGGAAATGCAATAAAGGCTTCTGTAATGCCTGCATTCCCTTTATCCACATTTTTGCTGGAGAGAATGTGTGCATCCAAGTTATCACTCCTACACATTTCTCTTCATTATTGGCAGCTTTCATTACAGCCTCCACTTCCTTTGAAGAGTTGGCTGTACCTTTGTAGACAACTTTTATAGGGAGAATTCCGGACTCATTTAATCCGTTCACCATCTCGTTAGAGTGTGCGTCAACAGCAACAACCGCATCGCCTCCATATAGCAACTGCGCTCCTGTTACCCACCACACTTCAAGGTTATTAAATGCTTCGATCATAGTCTTATAGATTTTATTCGTTAATGTTTTTATATCAAAGAAATAAACTCGTCTGTAATATCAAAGGTTAGTGTTGCTGGCCCTTTTGACCATAGTACGCATTTGGACCATGCTTACGCATATAATGCTTTTCCACTAAAAGAGGGTTCATTGTCAATGACGGATTTACAGAGAAAGCGACAAAAGCCATTTTGGCACATTGCTCCATTACTTTTGCATTATATACAGCATTGTCCGGAGATGTTCCCCATGAGAACGGACCATGATTCTTTACAAGAACTGCCGGTGTATGATCCGGATTTATTTTTCGTATATTAAGTATCTCGTCAACAATAACATTACCTGTTTCAAGCTCATATGCTCCCTTTACTTCAGACTCCGTCATATCTCTTGTGCAAGGAATATCCTTATAGAAATAATCTGCATGTGTTGTACCAATATTAGGAATGTCCTTTCCTGCCTGAGCAAATGCCGTCGCATACGTTGAATGAGTGTGTACTACACCTTGAATATTAGGAAATGCTTTATACAATACAAGATGCGTTGGGGTATCTGAAGACGGATTAAGCTCTCCTTCTACGACATTTCCACTTTCAAGGTCTACAACAACCATATCTTCTACTTTCATATCATCATAACTTACACCTGACGGCTTGATGACAACAAGACCTTTTTCACGATCTATACCGGAAACATTACCCCATGTAAAGATAACAAGACCTTGTTTTACAAGATCCAAATTGGCCTTAAACACCTTTTGTTTGAGTTCTTCTAACATATTGATTATAGGGTTTGAAGCCAATTTTTGCAAGTTATTTTAATATAAGCAACTTGCAAAAATTGGCTGTAAATCGTTATACTTACCAAAGTATAGTGTATAATATCACAAGAATAGCAATCACACCTATTGCACCAATATTAAATGTGCGATCTGTACGGAAAATATTTATATCAATACCGATAGACTTTACATCTTCAACCTTGTCAAGTGCATTGCTTCGTAGATAAATAAAGAGACACAGCATGAATGATGCCAGGAAGAATACCGCCTCAAACCCTAAACGCGTCATATCTTCTGAGAAAAGACTTATAATGCCAATAACAAAACATACGATTGAAGTTACAAGGCATACATAAGCATATTTCAATTGAGTTTTAATTGTATTTTCAGACAGTTCTTCTGCAGGTTTGGTCTTTCCTGACATGAAAGAAATACCAAAGAACAATACAACAAGGCAAATAAAGACATATCCCATACGAAGCAGGAATGGAACATCAGGCATTGTAAACTTAAAGAAAATAGAGAATGCAAATGTGCCAATTGCTGCAACAACAGCTGCAACTCCACTTGCACGCTTCCATAACAGACCCAATCCAAAGATTACAACGATACCTGGATATACGAAACCTGAGTATTCCTGAATAACCTGGAACGCCTGATCAGCACCACCCATGATAGGATAGACAGCAATGAGAGCAAGAAGCAAAGCACATACAGAAGTAAGACGGCCAACAGTAACTAATCGTTTTTCTGAAGCATTCTTATTCAGATATTGCTTATATATATCCATCGTAAAGATGGTTGAAGTTGAGTTGAACATTGAAGCCAATGAAGAAATGACCGCGGCGGCAAGAGCTGCAAAAGACAAACCTTTTACAAATACCGGTGTAAAGTTACGAATCAAATAAGGATAAGCATCATCAGAACGATCTATTGAACCGGCAAGTTTTTCACCAAGAAGTTCAAATACCGGAGTTCCTTCGTATGAACCATTCATAATGTAAAAAGCACATACACCTGGAATACAAACAATAAATGGAATGAGAATCTTCAAGAATGCAGCGAATATCATACCTTTCTTGGCTTCATCAAGAGATTTGGCAGCAAGACCTTTTTGTATAATATATTGGTTAAAGCCCCAATATCCAAGGTTGGTAAGCCATAATGCGCCTACAACCACTACAATACCTGGAATATCAAAATAAGGGTCATCTGTAATAGCCTCGATATTGGGATTACGTGTTACAACCAAATTAAAATGTTTATCACCTTCAATACTTCCCAAATGAGTATATATTTCAGAGAACGCACCCAATGCACCACCCTCGATATTCAGTTCAGAACCAATAACATCAAGTGCTGCATAAGCTGTAATCAATCCACCACCAACAAGGAATGTAACCTGCATCACATCAGTCCATGCAACAGAAGCCAAACCTCCGTAAATAGAATAAATACCGGCAACAAGGAATAAAATAAGAATAATGGTAAGCAATGTAAAATCAACCTCCATGCCAATCATTGTTCCCATTACTGCCGGCAAACCTAAAATCTGTTTAATGGCAAGGGCACCAAGCCATGCTACTGACGTTAGATTTATAAATACATACAGGAACAGCCAGAAAATAGAGAATGAGAGTCCTACACCGTCATTATAACGGTCACGAAGGAACTGCGGAATAGTGAAAACCTTCTTCTCGATCATCAAAGGTAACAAAAATTTACCTACAACCAACAACGTTGCTGCAGCCATCAGCTCATACGCAGCCATTGCAATACCGGAGTTGAATGCGGAACCGGACATACCAATAAACTGCTCTGCAGAAATATTGGCAGCAATCAGTGATGCACCAACAGCCCACCATGTAAGCGTGTTTCCTGCAAGGAAATAGTCTGTTGACGATTTCTCTTCTCCTTTTTTACCACAACTAAGGAACATTCCAAGTCCCACAAGAATAATAATGTAAACAATAAAGACTGCATAGTCTATTGTTTCAAATCCATTGTTTTTTAACGCTTCTAATACGTCCATTGTTTTAATATTTAGGTTTTTATATTTTACAAAGTTGAGACGCACAAATGTACGTCTCTAAATAAAGTTTCATTCCTGTTTATTACTTAACGCTAAAAGCATAAACAAGATGGCTATAATATTTCTCACCGGGTTTAAGTAATGGTGAAGGCCACTGTGTTTTGTTCGGTGAATCAGGATATTTCTGACTCTCAAGACATATTCCTGAACGCTGTGGGTATTTTATTCCTTTCTTACCAATAACTTTTCCTTCAAGGAAATTACCTGTATATACTTGTATACCAGGTTCATTAGTATAAACGGTCAACTCAATACCGGTAGCAGGACTATATACTCTTGCACAAGGAGTTGTATCATCTCCCTTGCCATCTTTGTATGTCAGTAAACACCAATTATGATCATATCCGTTAGCATTCTTTAGTTGCATAAACGTTGTATCATTAATTTGGTCACCTATAGCATGTTGTGTTGTAAAGTTCATAGGTGTACCTTCTACTGATTTTTCCTCACCTGTTGTCATATAGGTTTCGTCTGATGGTGTGAATTTAGCAGAATTTATCCACAACTCCTGATCCAATACGGTTGTTGTCGGGTCTCCACTCAAATTGAAATAAGAATGGTTGGTCATATTTATTATTGTGGTCTTGTCTGTTGTACCCTCCATTGCAATATCAAGTGCATTATTGCTGGTAAGAGTATATGTAACAGTAGCCTTTACATTACCAGGGAATCCATTATCACCATCGGGAGAAGCTATTGTCATCTTTAGCACACTATCATTGCTTTCTACAACTTCATACACCTGATACTGCCATCCGGACGGTCCTCCATGTAGACAGTGACCGAAATTATTAGTTGCTAATTGATATTTTTGGCCTTCTATTTCTACTTGTCCTTTGTTTATACGATTTGCATAACGCCCAATAGCGGCTCCAAAATCACTTGGAGAATTAACAGAATCTGCATATTGTGCTATATTATCAAATCCAAGAACCACATCCTTAAAGTTCCCTTCTTTATCCGGAACCATAATAGACACAACACGACCGCCAAAGTTCGTTATATCAACTTCCATGCCATTCGCATTGCGTAAGGTGTACAATTTCACCTGTTTTTTGTTGATAACGGTGTCAAAGTCTGCAGGATTAAGACCGGATTTCAATCCTTCTGCTTCCGGTGCACCTGTACTACATGCTGTCAAAGCACACGCAGCAATAGTAGCACATCCTACAATCGATTTAAGATTAATCATAATACTATTGTTTTTTCTGGTTAGTTTTAATCTATAAAATTATTCACAACGGAATATTTTGGTGTAAAATTACTTTTTTTTTTTTTGCTAACAATAACTTTTACAAAGTTTTTACTTTACGCTTATTAAGTATCTGTTAAATTGTAATAAAAAATGGAGGTTTATGCGCCATGGGCAATAAAATCTATTATTTGCGGCATCATATCTTTTGCTTTTTGATAACCTAAAGCGTGAATCCGTTTCATTTTCCTCTCATTCAACTCGGTTCGGCCTATACGCAAAGCCTTATCCGGATAAATAAGCAATGTATTACCGGCCGCTTCCTGTTGCATAAGATACTCAAGCTCATGATTATACATCTCATGCCGTTTAGCCATACACTCACCTATCTTCGGATATTTTTTTGTCATGAGTTTAATCAACCACATTATTTTCATTGGTTTCTTAAAATAATCATTCGGCTGTGTTAATATTACAACATTTCGTTGATAACCCATATCTTGAAAGGCTTTCAAGGGAATAGAATCCGTAATACCTCCATCCAACATTGTATACCCGTCAATATTGACAGGTCGTGACACGCAAGGCATAGAAGCAGAAGCCCTCATCCACTCAAGCTCATGATGATTGAATTCACTCATTTTATGATAGATAGGGCGTCCATTTATAATATCTGTGCATACCATCCAAAATTCCATAGGATTATTATCGAAAGTAGCTTTGTCAAAAATATCAATTTCAAAAGGAACAACATGGTAAGAAAAATCGGCGCTGACAATATTACCTGTGCGTAAAAACGTTCTCCACCCCATATACCTTGGATCATTCTTCAATCGTACATTATACCTTAATGCTCTTCCCGGTTGCATTGATTTATAGTTGCAACCAAAAAGAGCTCCAGCAGAAACACCTATCATTCCATCGAATGATAAGTGTTCTTCCATAAATGCATCAATAACTCCGGCGGTGAACATTCCTCGTAACCCTCCACCTTCAAGAACCAATCCCGTCATAATTTTTATTTGTCGATGAAATTGTCCACATCAGACGTTGTTAGCCTCCCCCCTTTGGAATTACGAATATCCACATTGTCAAATAAAATATTTTTTGCATAATGCAGTTCTGCGCCATTATCACAAACAAATAAAGAATTCCTTAACTGTAAATTGTCCAATGGCATTTCAGGCAGTCCATTAAAATAAATAGCCCTTTTAGCCCCTTGACATATTATGTTGGATATAAACAAATTACGAAAACAAGGAGTTTCTTCTGTCACTTTAGGTATCGCATCTTTTGATGAAGACTCATTATCTGCCTTACCCACAACCGGTTTGTTTGCATAATATAGGTCAAACGTAAAAGCGTCACCTTTAATGTCTACCATATTAATATTATTAATAAAAATATTCTCAACAATACCCCCTCTACCTCTGGTCGACTTTAATCTCAATCCTGTATCCGTACCGTTAAACACACAATTAGTAACATAAATATTTCTTGCCCCACTTGACATTTCAGAACCTATAACAAATCCTCCATGTCCATGCAAAACAGTACACCCTTCTATTATAATATTCTGGCAAGGCTTCTTCCAATCCCTACCCTCTTTATCTTTTCCGCTCTTTATACAAATTGCATCATCGCCTACATCGAAAGTAGAGTTTTTCACAATCACTCTATTACATGATTCCAAATCAAGACCATCACCATTCTGAGCATACCATGGATTACGTATAGTCACATTATCTATTGTAACATCCTCACACATTAGCGGATGGGTATTCCATGCCGGAGAATTACTAAAGGTTGCATCCTTTAACAGAACCCTTTGACATAATGTAAATTCCAATAACACCGGACGCTGTGTAACCCTTCTTGTATCAGGATTACCAGGGGTGCCTGCCAACTCATCATTCTTAGCATCTGGATACCATACATTTTTATATTCCACACCTTCACCTGATGTCAAATCCTTCCACTGCCCCTCCGTAAACTTTCCTTTTTTAGACGGACGCCATGTTTGTCCTTGTGCGTCAAAGGCTCCGGGACCGGTTATAGCGACATCATGTTTCTTATAAGCCCACAAAGGAGCCATCTTTTTGTTCGCCTTATTACCTTCATAAACCGTAGATACAGAAGTATAAGCATCAAAGTCTTTTGTAAACAACACCAAAGCACCTCGTTCTACATGCAACTCAGTACAATTTTCAAACTGAATAGGTCCTGTCAGCCATATACCAGCAGGAACCACAAGTTTACCCCCACCTTTAGAGGCAAGATGTTTCATGGCTTTTGCAAAAGCATCAGTATTTAAGAAACCTCCATCACCGACTCCACCAAAATCTTTAATATTAACAGTATAAGTCGGTATTACAGGCAACTGAACCGATGGCATCTTAAATTGATGATTTTTTTTTGAAACTACTGTTGTTGTACCAATAAAAAAAGCGGCAACAAGTAGCAACATGTGAAAGACAGAAGTTCTTCTCATTATTGTTTAAATTATTTAATAAATTGTTTGGTTATTAATATCATTGTAATTAGTCTGTTTGCAAAGATAAAAAAAAATCACAAAATAAAAGCATAGTATTGTGTTTTTTATAAAATATTGCCACCTCATGTTGTGCATTTGACCAAAAATTACTACCTTTGCGCATTATAAACATTAACAAACAATCCGATGGTAAAGAAGAAACAAAACAAGACTTCTCGCAAGGTTTCTTATAAAGAAGCAATAGGTTTCAATTCGTTTTTTGAAAATGAAAAGACAAATTTTACACTTGGCATTACATTGCTCATAATATCGGTATTAATAATAATATGCCTTTGTTCTTATTTTTCTACAAGTGCAGATGATCAAAGCTTTGTATTAAACCCAATAGCAGGCGATATAACTAATACCGGTCATGAGTTTCATAATTCCTGCGGCTCGTGGGGAGCTTATATCTCACACTATCTTATAGCTATATGCTTTGGTATACCGGCATTCCTTATACCATTGTTTACTATTTTATGCTCACTTACAATGATGGGAGTCTACAAACTGAATTTATGGAAATGGTTTTTCTCTCTGATGGTAATAATGATATGGAGCAGTGTGACATTTGCTAAATTTGTAAACCCTTTCCTTACAAATCAGGTGTTCAATGCCGGTGGTGGACATGGAGAATACATTTGCCAAATTCTTGAAGGGGTTATGGGTGTCCCTGGGCTAACAGCTATTCTTGCTTTGACCGCAATTTTCTTTCTTACATACATTTCTTCAGAAACAATTATCGTTATAAGGAAAATGCTTAATCCTGTTGGATATATTACAAGTAGAGTCACTTTCAACGTAACAAACATAGGTCCTAATGGAGAAGTGCTTGAACCGGAGAAAATGTCTAATACTCCCAAAGAGCACATAGAAGATACAGAAGAAGACGAATTGCATAATGAATCAGAAAGTCAGACTGTAGAGTTTGATGTTCATAGTGAACAAGCAGCTATAGTACTCGACAATCCATCCCCCAAAACCGTAGCAACAACCAATAGCGATAGTAATGATGTTTCTTTGGAAATTTCCCAAGGTACACAGGAAGAACAAGCAGATGGCGCAATTATGACAAACGATATGTCATTATCTCCATTTGACCCAAAGGCCACGTTATCACGTTATCAGTATCCGACTTTAGACCTACTGAAGAAGCATGAAAACAATGGACGGTCGTATATTGACATGGAGGAGCAGAAAGCCAACAAAGACCGTATTGTGCAAGTTTTAGGTAACTTTGGCGTTGTTGTAGATAGCATAAAGGCGACAGTCGGGCCAACCATAACACTTTATGAGATAACTCTGGCTGCCGGCATAAAGATATCAAAGGTACGTTCATTAGAAGACGACATAGCCATGTCTCTTGCAGCTCTCGGTATACGTATTATTGCACCTATACCGGGTAAAGGTACTATCGGTATTGAAGTTCCAAATGCCAATCCACAGATAGTTAGTATGGAGTCCATACTAAACTCTAAAAAATTCAAGGAGTCAAAAATGGCATTACCTTTGGCACTTGGCAAGACCATTGCTAATGAAATCTTTATGGTAGATTTGGCGGAAATTCCTCATCTTTTGGTGGCTGGTGCAACCGGTCAAGGTAAATCTGTAGGCTTAAATGCCATTATAACCTCTTTACTTTATAAGAAACATCCGGCGGAGCTTAAATTCGTATTGGTAGATCCAAAGATGGTAGAATTTTCCATATATAAACCATTGATAAACCATTTTCTTGCACAAATCCCACCTGAAAGCGATGCCGACGAACCGATTATCACTGATGTTACCAAGGTTGTCAGAACTCTAAACTCTGTATGTCAGGAGATGGACGACCGTTATAACCTACTAAAACAAGCTAACGTGCGTAAACTCGAGGCTTATAATGAGGAATTCCTTAATCGCCAATTAAATCCAGAAAACGGACATCGTTTCCTGCCATACATTGTTGTTATTATTGACGAGTATGGTGATCTTATAATGACCGCCGGCAAAGAGATCGAGCTACCAATAGCCCGCATAGCCCAAAAGGCACGTGCTGTAGGCATACACTTGATTATAGCTACCCAGCGTCCTACTACAAACATTATCACCGGCACCATAAAAGCAAACTTCCCCGGGCGTATGGCGTTCAAGGTAATGTCGCAAATAGACTCGCGTACCATACTTGACGGTTCCGGTGCTAATCAACTAATAGGCAAGGGTGACATGCTTATCCTGCATAAAGGGACTCCTGTTCGTGTGCAATGTGCGTATGTTGACACGCCGGAGGTAATAGCAATCAACAAGTTTATACAAAATCAACAAGGATATGACGGCCCGTTAGAGTTACCGGAACCAATTGTCGCAGAAGAAGGAGGAAGCGGAAGAACCGAAGATTTAAGCAATTTAGACCACTTATTTGGCGAGGCTGCCCGCGTAATTGTTATGTCACAACAAGGCAGCACCTCACTCATACAACGTAAATTCTCTATCGGCTATAACCGTGCCGGTCGCCTAATGGACCAATTGGAAAAAGCCGGCGTTGTAGGTGCAGCACACGGTTCTAAACCTCGCGACGTGCTTATTCAGGATGAAAACACCCTGCAATCATTGCTTAACACGTTGGGGGTAAATTAATTTAGAGCGAAGTCTATATGACAAAACTCACAATAGCTGTCAATATTTATAATGTCGTACAGCATCAAATATGAACAATAACACAACATCAATAACTTCACAATGTATAAAAAAACATTTATATTATTTTTAACAATATTATTTGCTATAACTGTTCAGGCAGAGAATACCAGCACAATTGCTCGTAAAACATTAGACAAAGCAGCAAACAAAGTTGGATTAGCAAAAGGAGCGTCAGCAAATTTCACTATATCCGGAAATAAATTAGGAACTCAAAGCGGTACTATCGCCATAAAAGGAAATAAGTTCAATGCCCGCACGAGTAATACTATAATTTGGTTTGACGGTAAAACCCAGTGGCTTTACAACAAAAAAAATCAAGAAGTGAACATTTCAACACCTTCATCTTCACAGCTTCAGAATATGAATCCTTACAACTTTCTGACCTTATATAAACAAGGGTATACGATGTCACAGACGACAACTGCCAGTGGTTTTCAAGTGCATCTGATTGGAAAAGGTAAGGGTATCAGTGAAATGTATATACTTATTGATAAACAATACAACATAAAACAGGTAAAAATGAAACAGGGGCAACAATGGCACACTATAAATATCTCTAATTTTAAGCAACAATCTTTTAGCGATAGCGCCTTTCGTTTTAACGTCAAAGACTATCCACAAGCAGAAGTAATAGATTTACGCTAAACTTTATGCAACCATTCAAGATACATATATTAGGTTGTGGATCCGCACTGCCTACAAGACATCACTATCCCTCGTCACAAATAGTTGAGATACGTGGGAAACTGTTCATGATAGACTGTGGTGAAGGAACCCAGATGCAGGTGCGTCGTATGCGTCTCAACTTTAACAAACTATATGCTGTTTTCATAAGCCACATGCATGGTGATCATGTATTAGGACTTATCGGCATGATAAGCACTTTCGGCCTGCAAGGACGCACCGCACCGCTGCATGTGTACGCTCCGGAGGCATACACGGACCTATTCAGGATGGAAATACAGATGTTTTGCTCCACTCTTGACTATGAAATTATCTTTCATCCGGTAGATACGACCAAACATCAGATTATCTACGAAGACCGTTCACTCACCGTAGAGACAGTGCCATTACTTCACCGTATGCCATGTAGTGGATTTATATTTCGTGAGAAACCGGGGCAAAGGCATATAAAACCGGATATGCTCCAGTTTTATAACATACCACGTTCACAAATAGACAATTTGAGAGCGGGCAACGATTGGACATCATCTGACGGAGAAGTTATACCAAATGAGCGTCTCACAACAGCTCCGGATCCCGTACGCTCTTATGCTTATTGCTCTGACACCAGATATATGCCACAGCTAAAAGAAAAATTGAAAGGTATAACAACGCTATACCACGAAGCTACGTATTGCGAGGATATGAAGGACAAGGCCATAAAATACCTTCATTCAACAGCGCAAGAGGCTGCAATGACCGCACGTGATGCCAATGTCAAACAACTCATTATAGGACACTTTAGCCAACGCTATACTGATGAACGACCATTAAAAGAAGAGGCACAAGCTATTTTTCCCAATACTGTATTAGCTGATGAAAATCATGTTTATAATGTTTAACTAAATCCTATAATTAGCATAAGGAATGTGGGGGCTTATATTTATACATATGTAAATTCAGTATAAAAAACGGGGCAAGGTATAAATAAAATAGCGTGAAAAAAGAGATGTCACAAAACATATTCGGCTAAAGTCAAGAATAATCGCTATGCGTTTACTGTATGAACGCATAGCGATTACACTGTAAAAGCAATGCGATTACGTTGTAAAAGCATTGCTTTCACAATGCCATTCATAAATCCATAAGAAACAGGGATATACAAGTGATTATCAGACAAAGTTCAACAATAAGACTGACACAAATCTTCAATACTTGGAGAGTATACAGATTTACATCATTATTGTGTTAAATTCTTATACCGGATGTACGTTAACAGACAATAAAAAAGGGTTCCGCTGAGCCCCAATCTTTGTTAACCTTAAATCTAATACTATGAAAAACACAGTGCAAAGTTACGATTATTTTTCTCGTTTGCAATATTTTGTCTTGTTTTTTTGTTTGCAATAAGATGTTTTTTGATACAAGTCAACCATTTAGCTCGTTTCGATACCAAAATCATTAATTTTTTATAGTATTGTGCAACTACGCAAACAGCAAGACAAAAGAGGCATTGACAATGCCTCTTTACCCGTATATGCAATCAAACCTCTATTGTTTGCCCATCGTATGCAAACATGAACCCTTCCGGCAATCTCCGGTTTGCAACATCAATTGTTCCTATTTCATGCGTAAGATGTGTAAAAAAGGTTCTACTTGCACCTATTGTTCGCGCAAACCTAACAGCATCAGCTACGAGATGATGTGAATGATGCTCTCTCTCAAAACGCAGTGCATTGATAATAAGAGTATCAACTCCACGCAGCAATTCCAGCGTTTTATCGGTAGAGTCTTTCATATCTGTAATATAAGCCATATTACCAAACCGATAACCAAGTATAGGCAACGCTCCGTGCATTACTGGTATTGGTATTATGCTCAAGGTGTCATTTATGGCCGGTATTACAACTTTATGCCCCTCTTTGTTTACCTTACCGTCCAATGTGGCTCCACTTGGAGGCATAAAAACGTCTATGCTATGAGGTCGGGATATATAAACAGGTACTCCGGCCTTCACTTCATGCAGACGTAAATGGGGTACTCCCGGATACAAATGTTCCTTGAAGCAATATGGCATTGTTACATGCAATTCCTTGATAACATCATTCTGGGCATATACGTCAACATCCCCAAAAAGGCAAAAAGGCCGCAAATCATCAGCCCCACCCACATGATCATAATGAATATGGGTTATCAATACAGCATCAATTTTGCCAAATCGCTGTGTAAGTATTTGCTGTCTGAAATCCGGTCCGCAATCTATTAATACTCTAAGCCCGGAATCTGTTTCTACAATGGCAGATGCCCTCAAACGTTTATCTTTTGGGTTTGAACTATGGCAGACCTCACAATCACATCCAATAGCAGGCACTCCTATAGACGTTCCTGTTCCAAGAAAAGTAAGTTTCATATCCTCATTTCCTTATATTATGTTTACCTCCGGATGTATGTCTATTCCAAAAGCACGCTGTACATCAGCACATATTGCATTACACAAATTGAGTATATCTTCCCCACTCGCTCCACCTTTGTTGACAAGAACCAAGGCCTGGCGTGAGTGAACACCTGCCCGACCAAGCGTTTTTCCTTTCCATCCACATTGTTCAATCATCCAACCGGCCGGTATCTTATATTGCTCCCCGACTACATAATACGGCATATTGGGAAACAATTCTAATAAAGCTTCAAATTTAGCCTTATCTACTATCGGGTTCATAAAAAAAGAACCGGCATTACCTTCTACTTTCGGATTGGGAAGTTTTTCATCTCTTATTGCAATGACCGCCTCTCTCACATCACTCGCTGTTGGTGTTAATATATCCTTACAAGCTAAAAATGTACGCAGGTTACCATAGTCAAGATACGGTGTAAATGTCTTATGCAAACGATAAGTGACATAGGTCACTATATATCTACCCTTCCAGTCTGACTTAAACCTACTGTACCGATAAGCATAACAACAATCTTTATTGGAGAATATAGCCTCATTACCTGTAGCAATCTCCACGGTTTCCACCTTATATATAATATCTTTGGCTTCCTTGCCATAGGCTCCGACATTCTGTACTGCCGAGGCTCCAACCTCCCCAGGTATCATTGACATATTCTCCATACCATAATAACCATGTTTTACGGCATAGGCAATAACATCATCCCATACTTCTCCTGCCCCACATCTTAACAACACCGTTTCGTTGTCACAAGGATTGTCTGCCACATCAATACCTTTTATTAATGGATGCAATACATTACCATCAAAATCCTTTGTAAAAAGCAGATTGCTTCCACCACCGATGATTAACAATGGCTCATTACGCAGGCATGGTAACAATTCCTTTATCTCATCCACTGTTGTAGGTTCCAACAATTGTCTGCACGCCTGATCAATACCAAATGTGTTGTAATGTAATAAACTCTGCACGTTGAATGAGCTAAATTAAGTATTAACTTTTTTTATTTTCCAAAGCCCTTGCGATTTTACAAATTGCACTTCCATTTCTTGCCCATTGGAAATACCTCTCAATAGCAAAACGCGGAAATTCGTTTTAGGATAAGGTTTGGAGCCATATACAATATTAAATATTGTTCCTGAAGGCAACCACGGTGCAAACATAGGCCATTGTTCCGGCATCAACTCACCGGTCATTGTAGAGAAATCATCATCCGGATCTGGCCCAACAAATATCACGGGGTCGCAAAGTGACTGCTGTTGGAAAACAGAGTCAGTGACAAAACGTTGATAGAAACGTAAGAAATCAGCATCAGAATGCTGTTTTAGAAACATTCGCTTCATACTATCCATGTGCCACATTCCCCTTGTTCGTGCGAAATGCCAACGTGTTACCACTCCTTTTGGAATAGCAATACGTTCGACTGTTACATCGGAAACTGTAGTATCTTTCACAAGTCGTGTCTGTTTATAGTCATTGAATATAAGAGTATAATACCCTTGAGACATAAAAAAGCGCTCCCTACGCCATTGTTCCTTTTCCAATAGCCCTTGTTTCCCGAAATCTTCCACTTTCAAAGGAAATATAACCCTTTCTGTTTGTACCTTCCTGCTTGCGGCAAAATTGAAGAAGAAATCATCAAACAATTCATCCGCAGCCACCGGCATAGGGGTCTCTTCTACAACTTGCGAAATCGAATCAATGGCTATTTTCTCAGTGACAACACTATCATAAGCCAATGAATCCTTTCCAAAAGGTATGTTATTGACACACCCTGTATTGAAGAATAGCGGTAATACCAATGCCACAACGGCCATAAAGATATTTTTTCTCATTGCTGTTCTGTTGATTGTTTGTTCATTCCAAATCCAATAAATATAGTGCAAAAGTACAACTATTTTTCAAAATAAACTCTTTTTTTGAAAAGAATTTATTAACTTTGCAGCAAATTTTGTAGTTTTAAGACAAACAAACATATAACGAAACAACAAAATATCTAAATATGCTATTAGAAGAAATAGAAAATCTCATTACCGAGATAAAAGCATTACAGGCTTGCAATGCAGACGAAATAGAGGCGTTGCGTTTGAAATACCTCTCGAAAAAAGGAGCTATTAACACATTGATGCAAGATTTTCGCAACGTAGCTCCGGAAGAGAAAAAGGCCGTTGGCATGAAAATCAATGAATTGAAACAACTGGCTTTTGATAAAATCAATAGTTTACGTGACCAGTTGGGTTCACAAGAAAGCATAGATACCAATATAGATCTTACGCGTACCCCCTACCCTTTGGAGCTTGGAACACGTCATCCGCTGTCCATAGTGAAAAACGAGATTGTTGACATATTCCAGCGTATGGGTTTCACATTGGCTGACGGTCCGGAGGTAGAAGATGACCTGCATATCTTTACCAAAATGAATTTTGCCGCTGATCATCCTGCACGTGACATGCAAGACACTTTCTTTGTTGAGGAAAGCGCATTAAAGGACGTAACAAAAAACATCTTGTTACGCTCCCATACATCAAGCGTTCAGGCCCGCGTAATGGAGACACAGCAACCTCCTATACGCATCATTTGTCCGGGACGTGTATATCGTAATGAAGCAATTACCGCTCGTGCCCACTGTTTCTTCCATCAAATTGAAGGACTGTATATAGATAAAAACGTGTCATTCACGGACTTAAAGCAAGTATTGTTAACATTTGCGCAAGAGCTATTTGGCTCTGATACCAAGATCCGTTTACGTCCTTCATACTTCCCATTCACTGAACCTTCTGCCGAGATGGATATCTCTTGTCATATATGTGGAGGTGTTGGCTGCGGTTTCTGCAAGCACACCGGTTGGGTAGAGATATTAGGTTGCGGAATGGTTGACCCCAATGTTCTCGAACAGTGTGGTATAGATTCAAAAGAATATTCCGGTTACGCATTCGGCTTAGGTGTAGAACGCATAACTAACCTAAAATATCAGGTTAGCGATTTACGTATGTTCTCAGAAAATGACAAACGCTTCCTTGAAGAGTTTGAAGCCGCAAATTAAAATAAGGAAAAACCAACAAACATCAAAGTATATAAAGGATTTAGGCAAATTTTCCCTAACCTTTAGAGCATTATTATAACCATTATTTTACCACATTAAAGAGTAAAATAATGGTTATAATGCTATTGAAACGACATATTCCAAATATTTTACTATTAGGATTATCACAAGCTTTATAGAAATCATCTGCAATTAAGAAAAATATTTGCAAGGCTTGTTTTAATTATTTATTGTTGGATATTACATTTTTTGTGTACCTTTGCAACAATATAATCAATAATATTTAACAGGAATACAAATCATAGATAATTGTGTTACAGATTCAGTACCGTCAAATGAAGAGGTTATAGATTTTGGACCGGTACATGATACGACCAAAGATATTATAAAGGTTGTTGGAGTTGGTGGAGGCGGTTGTAATGCTGTAGCCAATATGTATCTTGAAGGGATGAAAAGTGTGTCATTTGTCGTATGCAACACTGATAGTAAAAGTTTGTCCGGCAATCCTGTACCGATAAAGTTAATGTTAGGAACAACAGGACATGGTGTCGGCGCAGACCCGGTAAAAGGGCGTAGCGAGGCTGAGAAAAATGTAGAAGAATTGCGGAAATTGTTTAGTGATAATACTCAAATGGCATTTATTGTAGCAGCCATGGGCGGAGGTACCGGCACAGGAGCAGGGCCATTTATAGCCGGAATAGCTAAAGAAATGGATATGCTTACTATAGGTATAGTTACGTTGCCTTTCTTTTTTGAGAAACGTCCGAAGATAATTAAAGCGATACACGGATTGGATGAGATGCGAAAGAATGTGGATGCATTACTTATTATAAATAATGAGCAAATATGTAAAGTATATAAAGATTCGCATATACCAGTTTCCGAGGCTTTCAAACGGGCTGATTTCGTTATGGGAAATGCTGTGCGAAGTATCTCTGAACTTATAACAATGCCTGGACAAATACAAACGGATCTTGCAGATGTGAAGACAACTATGCGTAATGGTGGTGGAGCTGTAATGGCAATAGGACGAGGATCTGGTGAGCATCGAGTGCAAAATGCAGTATATGATGCTCTAAACTCGCCATTGCTATATGGCAGTGACATACATAAAGCAACGCGCATTCTTTTTAACATATACACGAGTTCTGAGTATGAACTGTTTGTAAATGAACTTGAAGAAATAGACGCTTTTATGGACTCTTTGGATCAGAATATTGATGTTATCTTCGGCTTAGCTACTGATGACACACTTGGTGAGGACGTTAAGATAACTATTCTTGCTACCGGATTTGAGAATTCATTACTTATTGAAAATCAACCGATGAATAATGATGGGGATGATAATATAACAAAAGTAATATCAAAATTATATGGTAGGAATAAGACCGTGGAACAAGTAAATACCATTGTGACAAACCCCATTAATAATAATGATACGGATAATGGAGAACCTGTTCCAGATGACAATGTTATGAATGAGCCGGAGAATATGGGGCAGACTTTCTTTGCGACTCTTAGGGAACGTTTTATAAAAGCAGTAGAACAACTAACCGCACCTGATTAATATGATTGACGAACATGTATTGGCGAACTTGGCGTCTATTGTCAGGGAACTGAAACTTGCAGAACGATATGATATATTGTTAAAGGTTATCGGCGTATCCACTTTACAGCAACTGAGTATAGAGGCAGCAAAGGCTCATTTGAGCCGATTAGTGATTACCGAGGATTATCGTTTTATACTTCCTGACTATAACAATAGTGAGGTGGAGATAAGTTCTATTCATAAGGTGTTATATATCTTTTTCCTGAAGCATCCTGAGGGTATTGAATTAAAACATCTTCCGGATTATAAAGATGAATTGATATTATTGTATAGACGTATAGGTAACAGGGGATCGGAACAAGCTATAGCAAACAGTATAGATCGTCTTGTTAATCCTTTGGATAATTTTGTGAATGAGAAATGTGCAAGGATAAAAGCTGCTTTCGCACAGCTAATGGATCAATACCAATTGAGTTATTATGCTATTTCTTCGCATGTAAAACGAAAGATTGATGGTTCGTCGAAAGTTTGGTATGAGAGAAAGAAAGTGGTTACAATCCCCAGACATCTTGTGATTATGCCGGACGAAATAACCTAAGCCTGCGTATTCAGTATACATATATTTAAATCAGCGCGAAATTAAGTACAATATGCATATTACCCTCCATCTTGATTGTTTGATAATTCTTATAAATAGAATTATCAAACGGCAAAGCTATTAATTGCATCAACAACCTGAACTGCATCATCCACGGTCATATAAGGAGCAACAGGCAAAGACAACTCTTCGTTTGCTATGCGCTCGGTTATAGGATATTTCAGGCTATTCCACTCCTTATAGCATTCTTGTTTATGCGGAGGAATAGGATAATGTATTAAGGTTTGCACACCATTATCATGCAACCACTGCTGCAACTTGTCACGTTCACGACACATAATAGGGAAAATATGAAACACATTACTTTCTGTTGCCCCATCATTACAATAAGGTAAGACTACGTTTTTATTACAGATGTTATTCATATAATACCTAACTATGGTACGTCGGCACTCATTGTCACGGTCAAGATATGCCAATTTAACTCTCAAGACAGCCGCCTGTATCTCATCCATGCGTGAATTTATCCCCTGATAACGGAATACATACTTTTGATTACTGCCGTAGTTTGCAAGTGATCTCACAGTTTCTGCTATTCTAACATCATCCGTTGTAACGGCACCGGCATCTCCCAATGCACCCAAATTCTTGCCCGGATAGAAGCTATGCGCCGCTGCATTCCCCAACGAACCGGTTCTTCTACCATCTTTAGTCATACAGCCATGTGCCTGAGCATTATCCTCAAAGAGCAGTAACCCATAGCGCTTACAAAGACTGCCAATCATATCTGTATATGCGCAACGGCCATATAAATGTACAATCATAATAGCTTTTGTACGCGGTGTAATATACTTTTCAATCAAAGAGTCATCTATCTGCAATGTTCTGGAAGACGGTTCCACCAAAACCGGAATGAGATTGTTTTCTGTTATAGCGAGTATTGTGGCTATATAAGTATTAGCCGGCACTATCACCTCATCGCCGTCATGCAACATACCATTCTCTTTATAGGCCATAAGAATCAGCCGCAAGGCATCAAGACCGTTGCCGCAAGCGACACAATATGGCGTCCCTATAAACGCGGCATACTCTTTTTCAAAATCAGCGACCTCTTGTCCAAGCAGGTACCATCCCCGATTTACAACCGTTGTCACAGCCTTTTCGATTTCATCCGCATGCAATGCCGTCACTTGTTTTAGAGAAAGAAATGGTATCATAATCTAACTATAATCAAAATTCTAAGATTGAACAAATATCTTCGGGGGTACTTGCAAATGTATCCGCACCACACTCAAGTAATATTTCTTTATCACGAAATCCCCATAACACAGAAATACACCGCAATCCGGCATTACGTGCTGTTGCTACATCTACCTCTGAATCACCTATATACACCGTCTCTTCTTTGACAGTGCCAAGCTGTTCCAATGCCAGCAAGACCATATCCGGATACGGTTTACGTCTCATTGATGGCCTTTCACCTATAGCTATATCTATGGTATCCTTGAAATAAGTGTTATACAATTCATCTACCCCGTCTTGCAGTTTGTTACTTACAATAGCCATCCGGTAGCCTTTGAACTTCAATTTATTCAAGACATCCCTCATCCCGGCATACAAACCGGTATTATCCCGGCAATGCTCTACATAAAAAGACTTGAAGGTTGCCAAGACATCCTCAAACAACGGATTTGCATTCCCGTTGGGAACAGAAAGCTTTACCAACTGCTTTACGCCATTTCCAACAAATGAACGTACCTCTTCAAAAGTACGTTCCGGCATATTATGGCAACGAAGCGCATGGTTCACTGCAAGAAACAAATCTTGCAGTGAATCCATAAGTGTACCGTCCAAATCCCATATAATAGTTGTAATCTTCATATTTTTATTTAGCAATTCTGATAACAGCAAACGAATACGGAGGCAGTGTCACATCAAACTCCTTGGCCACATCTATTGTTCTTTTGTCGTTTTCCGCCCATTGCCTGTTACGATCCGGTTGTTGTGGAGCTACAAGCAGCGTCATTTCAGCCTTACCTGAGACATTGTTTTTCATGAGTTCATCACCCATATTTACCGTAACCTTTGCCTCTTTCGGCAACATACTTACCAGTTTCACGATAATATCCCCACTCTTACTGTCTACAACCACAGACCGGTCTATACGTTTTTCAATATCATGTATTAGAGTCTTTTGCCTGCTATCGGTAGTATAGTCTACGGTAATGGCTGAAGCTATATATTCATCACCGCCATTTTGTCCAAAAGCACGTTGCACAAAATAGTTGGCTGTGGGTTTAACTTCGCTGTTATTGAAATAAATCAAATCTGGATTCCAATTTGTGTGCCCCTCCTTTGCAAGCAACGGAGCATAGGAAGACATCACCACAACATCGGCATTGCGTTCCACATTTGTCATATACGCAGCTTCAACCAAAGCATTACTTACGTTATTACCCTTAGATGCCCATTCGCCGAGATAGACCTTCGTTCCACTACGGTCGTAGTTGTCATAAAAATCTCTATGATTGAAATACCATCCCGGAGTATTATAATAATGCTCGTCCACAATAGATATACAATTATCTTTAGCCGCTCTCCATCCATATTCATAGTCAGAGCCTTCCCAGAACGGCCCTACCGTGCCGACAATAACTATATCCGGATATGCCTTTTTCACGCCGTTAATTAGATACAGGTAACGTTCCATAAACACATCGCCAATCAAGTCTTCGTTACCTATACCGAGATATTTCAGGTTAAACGGCTTAGCATGTCCCGCTTTTGCACGCATTGCAGCCAGTTTCGATGTTTTAGCATCGCCATTAGCCCATTCTATAAGGTCAAGCAGTTCCTGAAGATAACTCTCCATGGTCAGCGGTTTACCATTATATGTGTAAGGTGAAGGCTTACCGTTAAGATCTTTTTCAAACGGTAAACCACCTTGTTGGCCGTTTCCGCCTCGCCATGAATTCTGACACGGCACTCCGGCAGCAAGCACCGGCAACGGTTCCGCACCTATATCCTCACAGAAAGTGAAATATTCATAGAAGCCCAAGCCGCGCGTTTGGTGGTAATGCCAGATGTTCATGTCGGGCTGTCTTTCCCATAAATCACCTATTGTTGCCTGCCAATGGTATATATTGTCTATACCCTGTCCGTGTGAGGCACATCCGCCGGGGAAACGTACAAAACGCGGTTTCATGTCAGCTATAACCTCCGCAAGGTCTTTTCGCAATCCGTTCGTCCTGCCTTTGAAAGTATCTTTGGGAAACAGCGACACAAAATCTATGCACAGTTCTCCGGCTTGCAATGGCTCTATTGTCAATTTTGCGTTAGTCGAGTTGTTTGTCGGTACCAATGTTGCTTTCTGCTGCTTCCATCCGACAGTACCTTTTAGCACACAAGAAGCCAAAACCTTGTCATCGGCAACAAGACTAACCTTCACACTTCCTTTACCCTTTACAAACATAGAGAGCAGATATTTGGCTCCGGCCTTCAACGGAATACCATCCCAGCCCTCATTAACAAGACGAGCCCCCGGCTTTGTTGTTTTCAACAGCGCATAGTGTGCGTTATTGGCATGTAACGGGTTTGTTGTATCAATAGACCATGTAGTACCCTCTCCTGACAGTGTCCATGCGGTTTGGGCATTCCATTCCCGGCGGTCTGACGATGTATACTCAAAGTCTCGGTTCTGAACAAGTTCAGCATACAATCCTCCGTCAGCCGCATAACTGATATCTTCAAAGAATACACCCAGCAAATCCGGTGATATGGCCTTACGGTTATTAGCGTCCACCGTCATACGCACACTAATATCTTTGGCCTCCATTGCAATAGGAGCTGCCGTAGCAATATAGTTCTCCGCCTCAAGAGTACGGTTCATATCCGCCAAACGTTTCTTGGTAAGCAGAGCCTGCAACGCTGTGTATGGTATACGTATTACATTACTGTCAGATAACTTTTTCTGCTGTTCTAATATGGCGGGGAACTGTTCTGCCGGAACATCAAGATAGTCTTGCGGCTTCCATAAAGTGAAATTATCGGAATATGTTGTCGCAATCTGTGCAATCTTAGGGTTAGGGATAAACGTTGCATGAAACATCTTTCCATCGTAAGACAGCACCGGATAATATAATTTCTTCTCGCTTCCCCATGGCCCATAATCGCTTTCAAACAAATTACAGTAAACATGTGTCCAATCTTTTTTGTCCTGTGAATATGCAATCTGGAAATCGCGGGTACCATTTTTCACATCCGGCCGCACATAAATGGAGTCCGGATGATTAGCCATTGCGCTCAGGTTCATTACAACCGCAGTTGCCATCAATATAAGTTTCTTGTTCATAATAGTTTGGTTAGTATTATATAAATTATTTCTTTAACTGTCATTTGATATTTCTCATACCCACATAGCTACAGTATTTCTTTCGTGTCAGGAACATAAACGAAGCCAATCCCACAACATGCACCAGCGCCATCATCCAGAATGTAGCATCATACCCAAGATGTTCCGCTACAATACCGCCAAGCAAGATTCCCATTCCAAGCCCAAAATCCCATGATGTCAGAATGGTACTGTTAGCTGTCCCTCTCTCGTTGTTATTGGATATGTTTATAATCATATTCTGAAACGCAGGCCATATATGCCCATTACCAAGGCCTATGAGTATTGCTGAAAGATAATATCCCGTCATTGTAGGATATGCTATGAATATGACATAGCCCAACGTTGACAGTATTGTCCCTTCATACGCATTGTGTACAAGGCGTCCTTTTTGGAGAGAACGGTTACCTTGCAGACGCGAGACAATAAGTCCGGCAGACAATAACAGGAAGAAAGTGCCGGTACCACCGGTTATTCCAAGGTGTTCCTTGCCGTAAATGGCAAGATAATTGCTTAAGATTCCCCAACAAAAACCGTACAAACATATATTTTGGGCAAGAAACCAGCCTTTGCCCAGAAAGAAACGGTCCAATGATAATTTACGTTTTGACTGCATAACCTGTCTCGCACATGGAGTTACCTTAGTGATATTGGCAAATCCTATACCCGCCGCAATAAAAGCAGTCCAAAAGAGTACATCGAAATCATGAAAATACCTGTAAATGAATATACCGACAGTTGGGGCTATGGCCGATGCAAGATTATTGCTCAACCCATATAATCCTATTCCTTCATTTCTGCGCGAAGAGGGTAATACGTCTATCGCCATAGTACTGTTGGCGACTGTAGAGGCGCCAAACGGCCCGCCATGAATAGTACGGAATATAGCAAATACCACGAGACTGCCGGCCAACAAATATCCGCCAAATATGAGGAAATAAACAAACAGACACAGAAGTAATACACGTTTTCTTGGAAAGCTATCAACTAAATAACCGCTAAACGGTCTTACAAGCAATGCGACTAAAGTATATCCACTTAGCACTATGCCAATAGTATCCTTGGACGCATGAAATGTCTCACTCAGATATAGAGGCAATAACGGCATCAAGAGGTAGAAAGAAAAGAACAATGCGAAATTGGTCAGCATCACCCTGTTGTAGTTTGCGTTCCATAGTTTGTCTTTAACATTAGGACAAACATCCTTCTCTACCGTCGGATGCAAATCGTTTCTGTTTATTTTATTACTGGTGAGGCTCATTCACATCAGTGCATATTAATTAAAGTTTAACTTACATACAACACATATAACTATCAGAAGATAAGCACTTTCATTTCGCTTGACAACACCTTTACTTCCAATCGCAATTCTGTCGTTATGCAATCGCATTGCGATTATCCCGCAAACACAGTGCAATTACATCACAATCTCAATGCGATTACTATGTAAAAGCAATGCGATTGCAGCAGGCGGAAAAAGCAACTATGGCTCAGTATGCTTTCTTATACCTAAAATACGCTGTTCAATTACAATAAAGACACACCATATTTCAATGAAGGGCTACATGTTTTGACAACGGGACACAGACATATCCCAACTATTTATTCACGTATTTCCAGCATGACAACATTCTCCACATGTGGTGTATGAGGGAACATATCGACAGGCTGCACCGCCATTACCTTATAATCAGAATCCAGCAGTTGCAAATCTCGTGCCTGTGTGGCAGGATTACAACTGACATATACTATGCGCTGCGGCCTTGCATTGAGTATAACTTTTATTACGTCCGGGTGCATTCCGGCACGGGGGGGATCTGTTATTATAATATCAGGGCGTCCATGCTGCGCAATAAAGTCATCCGTAAGAATGTCTTTCATATCACCGGCATAGAAATCTGTATTGGAGATATTATTAATTTCCGAGTTAATCTTTGCATCTTCTATAGCCTCCGGCACATATTCTATGCCAATAACCTTGTCGGCTTTACGCGCCACGAAATTTGCTATTGTACCGGTACCGGTATAAAGATCATACACCAGAGGGTATTCTGACGCTACGTTATACAATTTTTTGAGAGGACGACTGAAAGCAAAATCTCTAACAACAGAATACAAATGATATGCCTGCTCGGTATTTGTCTGATAGAATGACTTTGGGCCGACCTTAAATTTCAAGTCTTCCATAAGCAGGAAGATATGGTCATTACCCTTATATACCATTATATCCTGATCGCCTATAGTATCATTACATTTCTGATTATCAAGATACAAAAGTGAGGTTATCTGCGGGAACTTATCTGCGATGAAAGCCAAAAGAGCCATGGTCTCCTCTTTGCTCCTGACAAGTGACTCCTCATTGGTATGGTCATAATGTACCTGCAGTATAACCATCCATTCGCCGCTGTTGCTACATCTTATTATTATATCACGCAAAAGACCTGTCTGCTGTCTCAAATCAAAGAACGACAGTGCGTGTTCCAAAGCATAATCCCTTATGGCATTGCGTATATCATTATGAAGATTGTCCATCAACCAACATTTGTCTATAGGCAATATCTTGTCAAACGCACCGGTAATGTGAAACCCTATAGCCGGACTAAACGGCACCTTGCGCTCCATATCCTCCTTTGTCAACCACTGCTTGTTACAACAACCGAAATCCAGCTTGTTACGATATTCTGTAGTTTTAACGGAACCTTTGATGGGCATAAACTCCGGAAGCTCTACTTTACCGATTCTCGTGAGTTGGTCATGTACCTGCTTTTGCTTAAAATCCAACTGCTCGCTATATGGCAAATTCTGCCATTTACAGCCACCGCATATACCGAAATGGCTACATACGGGGGCTACACGTTTCTCACTATATTTTATGTATCGCACCACTTCCGCCTCTGCATAAGAGTGTTTCTTGCGGCGTATTTGTAAGTCAACAACATCACCGGGCACACAAAAGGGTACAAAAACAACCATGTCATTTACACGCACAAGGCTTTTCCCCTCTGCCGCAATGTCGGTAATAGTGATATTCTCCAGTATTGGATAAGGCTTTTTCTTTCTTGACATATAGAAATTACGACAAACTGTCTTTTAACAAAATCGAATTTGGCACAAAGTTAGCAAATAATCCTGTAACAACGAAATTTTTTTGCGAAAAAGTAGAAATAAGAAGACAAAACAAAAAAAAGCCATTTTTTATTTTGTTATAACAAACCATTAATTTAACTTTGCCAATGAATTAACAAAACAATTATCAAAATAATTAACGAAAACCTAAACAATGTCACAAAAAAGAGTTTACACTTTCGGTAATGGACAAGCTGAAGGTAACGCTTCTATGCGTGAAGTATTGGGAGGCAAGGGCGCTAACCTTGCCGAGATGAACCTTATCGGGGTACCTGTACCACCGGGTTTTACAATCACAACAGATACATGTAATGAGTATTACACTGTAGGTCAAGAGAAAATTAAGGAACTGTTGCAAGGTGAGGTCAATGCGGCTGTTGCACATGTGGAGAAACTTATGAACTGTAAGTTTGGCGACACAAACAACCCGTTGCTCGTATCCGTGCGCTCAGGGGCACGTGCCTCTATGCCGGGAATGATGGATACCATTCTTAATTTGGGTCTTAACGATGAGGTTGCCGCAGGTATGGCTGCCAAAACAGGCAATCCACATTTCGTATATGATTCATATCGCCGTTTCGTACAGATGTATGGCGATGTCGTACTTGGCATGAAACCTGTAAACAAAGAAGATATTGACCCGTTCGAGAAAATCATTGAAGAGGTGAAAAAAGAGCAGGGAGTGGAATTGGATAAGGATCTTTCCGTTGAATCCCTGCAAAAACTCGTATGCCTTTTCAAGGCTGCCATAAAGGAACAGACAGGCTCTGACTTCCCTGATGATCCTATTGAGCAAATGTGGGGAGCCATTTGTGCCGTATTCCGTAGCTGGATGAACGAGCGTGCCATACTATATCGCAAGATGGAGGGAATACCCGACGAATGGGGTACGGCAGTATCTGTCATGGCAATGGTGTTCGGAAATATGGGTGATACATCTGCAACAGGCGTGTGTTTCTCACGCGATGCTGGAAACGGTGAGAACATATTCAATGGCGAATACCTGGTTAACGCACAAGGAGAAGATGTTGTTGCCGGTATACGCACACCACAGCAGATTACAAAAATTGGCTCACAAAGATGGGCGGAACGCGCCGGTATTTCTGAGGAGGAGCGCATAGCGAAGTATCCTTCTATGGAGGAAGCAATGCCGGAAATATACAAGCAGCTTGACCAGATACAGACAAATCTTGAGAATCACTATCGTGATATGCAGGATATGGAGTTTACTGTACAAGAGGGTAAACTGTGGTTCCTGCAAACACGTAATGGTAAACGTACCGGTACTGCGATGGTTAAGATTGCAATGGATTTGATGCACGAGGGACTTATCGATGAGAAAACCGCCATACTGCGCTGTGAGCCTCAGAAATTGGACGAGCTGTTACATCCGGTCTTTGACAAACTGGCGCTATCCAAGGCTAAGGTTATCACACAAGGACTTCCGGCTTCTCCGGGTGCGGCATGCGGACAGATCGTGTTCCACGCTGATGACGCACAGGCATGGCATGCGGACGGACATAAGGTTATAATGGTTCGTATAGAGACAAGCCCTGAGGATCTTGCGGGAATGGCAAGTGCCGAGGGTATACTCACCGCACGCGGTGGTATGACATCACATGCCGCCGTTGTGGCTCGTGGTATGGGTAAGTGTTGCGTCAGTGGTGCAGGAGCCATTAATGTTGACTATAAGGCAAAGACTGTAGAGATTGATGGTATCACATATAAGGAGGGAGATTATATATCTCTTAATGGTACCACCGGACAGGTCTATGCAGGAGAAGTGCCAACCAAGGCGGCAGAATTGAGCGGAGACTTCAAAGAACTGATGGATCTGTGCGACAAATATACGAAACTGCAGGTACGTACCAATGCAGATACACCACATGACGCGGAAGTTGCGCGTGCTTTTGGTGCCAAAGGTATAGGATTGACCCGCACAGAGCACATGTTCTTTGACGACCAGAAGATTGTGGCTATGCGTGAGATGATTCTTTCTGACACCGTAGAAGGTCGTGAAAAGGCTTTGGCCAAGCTCCTGCCATATCAGAAAGCTGATTTCTATGGAATACTGAAAGCCATGGATGGGCTGCATGTCAATATCCGTTTGCTTGATCCCCCACTCCATGAGTTTGTGCCACATGACCTTGCCGGACAGCAGAAAATGGCGGAAGAGATGGGTGTTAGCGTTGAAGAGATACAGAAACGTGTAAACTCTCTCGCTGAAAACAACCCGATGCTCGGTCACCGTGGATGTCGTCTTGGTATCACTTTCCCTGAGATTACGGCCATGCAGACACGTGCCATCTTGGGAGCTGCATGCCAATTAAAGAAAGAGGGGTATGATCCACACCCTGAAATCATGGTGCCTCTGATAGGTATTCTCTATGAGTTAAAGCAACAAAAAGAAATCATACAGAAAGTAGCGGCAGAGGTATTTGCAGAAGAAGGGGTGGAGATTCCGTTTGAAATAGGTACTATGATCGAGATACCGCGTGCGGCACTGACTGCTGATCGCATTGCAACAGAAGCAGAATATTTCTCTTTCGGCACCAATGACTTAACGCAAATGACATTCGGTTACTCTCGTGATGACATTGCAAGTTTCCTCCCTGTATATATAGAAAAGAAGATACTGAAGGTGGATCCTTTCCAGGTATTGGACCAAAACGGTGTCGGACAGCTGATAAAAATGGCGGTAGAGAAAGGTCGGGCGGTTCGTCCGGGTATGCGTACCGGTATTTGTGGAGAACATGGAGGAGAGCCTTCATCTGTTAAATTCTGTGCGAAAGTTGGCATGGATTATGCTTCTTGTTCTCCTTTCCGTGTGCCAATAGCACGCTTGGCCGCAGCCCAAGCTGCTGTAGAAGAATAAGTTGACATACTTACAAAAGCATAAATAGGCGGTAACCATAATTTAATATTGGTTACCGCCTATCTTGATTTTCAAAGGCTTGAATTATAATTGCGTTTGTATTATTTGGCTATCGGTAGCTCTTAGAAATTTATAAATAGGATTAGCACATTATGATAACACCCATCTCGATGTGTTCCTCTTAACAAGATTGTTATCCTTCAACAAGAGAACTACTAATAGCAGAATAGCTTTCTTGCATGAGACGCTGGATATTATCAGAACCTTTGCTCAATGGATATATAGGTTTATGTATTGTTAATGACAGGGTATGCCTGCGTATAAAACGCCCGTCACGTTGTCTTGGCAATACATCAAAGGAGCCATTGATTGTCATTGGTACTACAGGTAACTGCATTTCGTCTGCAAGAGTAAAGGCTCCGCGCCTGAATGCTTTCATTTTACCATCAAGAGTACGCGCACCTTCAGGAAAAACCATCACTGACGCCCCATCTTTCAAGGCTTCTTCAGCACGACGATATGTAGCCCTCATCTTACCGGCATTCCCTTTATCCACAAAAATATATCCTGCATGACGACATGCCAAGCCTAAAAAAGGAATGCGTTCAAGGGAACGTTTCAACATCCAACGTATTTCTACACCAAGGAATCCGCAAACAAGAAAAATATCATACGCCCCTTGATGATTTGCCGTAAACACACAAGATCGCCCTGACGGAATGTTCTCTGCACCATGTATTTCAACTTTCAACAACGATGTCCTGATAATTATACGCGCCCACCAACGTGACATAAAGCTAGCCCACCAATCCGGTCGTGTGAAAAGGCCAAGCGAAAATGGCAAATGCTGCTTTAGCCATCCGGTGATGGGACATAACAAAGCCACCGTAGTACTTACTATTATTGTACTGAGAACCACAACGGGTAGCAGAATAAATATTTGATATATCTTGTATAACAACTGACTATTCAAAACTGTTTATTAAACATGTTACATATATTAAAGCTCAAAGAGTAACCGGATCTGCTTCAATGCACAAAACGCAACGGGCACCCCTGAGGTTCTTCCTGAATACGACACTGGTCATAAACTATATTTCCGTTACATATAGTCTGCTGCACTTTCCATGCAAATTTGCGTCCAACTAACGGACTCCAACCGCATTTGCTTTGTATACAGTCTGTGGTAACCTCCCATGGAGTATCACATTTTTTTACAATCGTTATGTCCGCCTTGTATCCTTTACGCAAGAATCCCCTACCCTCAACAGAGAATAGCAACGCTGGATTATGACACATAAGCTCAACTAAACGCTCTATACATAGCACACCTTCGTCTACAAGCGAAAGCATTGCAGGCAAAGAGAACTGCACCATTGGCATCCCAGACATTGCTTTGGCTGCCCCACCCTGCTTCTCCTGCAAAGTATGAGGCGCATGGTCTGTTGCAACAGTATAGATTTTACCATAAACAAGCGCTTTACGTAATGCTTGTCTGTCCGCAATCGTTTTAATTGCAGGATTGCATTTTATCAAAGAGCCAAGACCACCATAATCCTCTTCCGAAAACATCAAATGAGCTACGGTAGCCTCCATTGTGATATTCTTATCCGAAGGCGTTAATAACGACAACTCATGAGCAGTACTAACGTGGGCAATATGTAATCGAGTACCGTGACGTCGAGCCATTTTTACAGCAAGACTTGTTGATTTATAACAGGCCTCAGAAGAACGTATGAGCGGATGCAGGGTGACATCAGGGTCGTCAGTGTTCCCTTCGTCCTTGTAATGCTGCATATTATGGTTGATGCTTGCAGTATCCTCACAATGAGCCATGATAGGAATATTCATCTCGTATGCCGTTTCAAAGATAGCATTCAAAGCCTGTTCCTGATCTACCAGCATGTTTCCGGTACTTGAACCCATAAACAATTTAATACCGGGAATGTCTTGTTTGCACAACCTTTTCAGCTCATCCACATTAGAATTTGTCGCCCCGGGGAAGAAAGTATAGTTAACATACATTCTGTTCTGTGCAAGTTTCATTTTCTGCTGCAACGCTTCCACATTAGTTGTTTGCGGAATTGTATTTGGCATTTCAAACACAGAAGTGACACCTCCATACGCTGCCGCACGACTTTCTGACTGCATATCCGCCTTATGTGTCATCCCGGGCTCACGGAAATGAACATGAGTATCAATGATACCCGGCAACACCATACAGCCTTCAGCGTTAATTACATGTTCAAAAGAACTATAATCAACAGGCATGCCATCCGGTATAACATCTTTAATACATTCTCTCTCTATTATAATGGCACCCTTTTGCAGTGAGCCTTCATTTACAATTATACCGCCCGAGATTAATATTGCCATACCTTTATTCTCCCGTTTCTATCGCCCCACTCATCACATCCTGATTGTGTTGCGCAGCTTCCATATATTCTTTTACCGCAGGGTTATTCTTGAATTTGTCTGTCGCCTTTGACATCAAGGCCTCAATCCAAGGCGTAAGTGACGGATATTGATAATTTTGTGTTGCCATCAGAAACACATAAGGACCAAGACAATTATCGAAATTATCTGCAATAAAGCCACTAACGAGTTTATCTTCCTTTATCAACAACTGCTGATGTTTTATATTTAAGCGTTCATTAACCTCGTCCATGTCCTCTGCATTCAAATAGGCTTGGGTCTGCATATGCTCCAATTCGGCCATTTGCTGCATCAATTGCCGATAACGATTGGTAAAAGCCGTAAGGGTATCGTTCAACGGTGTGCCTGTACACACTTGGCGTTGCTCGTTCATCTCCACTTTTATCTTACCGTCTTCCATTACAATTGGAATAACAGCATTATTATCCATACACAACATTACGACCTGAACAGAGTCAAGCGAGCCTGTAAAACGAAACTTACCGTGTACGACATCACATGAATCCAACCCTAATGTTGTTTCTCCGGTAAGAGTACGCAAGTATAACATCCTGCCATCCACTCCCTGTAAATCAGAAAAACCCGTTATGTCGTATTTCGTACATGATGCCATTGAGAGGACAGCAAGCACCGTGTAACAGAGACATGAGACAGGTAAAGATGTGAATCTATTTTTCATATATCAGTGGTCTATTAAACTTTGGTACGACTAAGGTATCCTAAAAACAATGCAAAGATAATGTGAATTATCCACGTAAGAAAATAAATTCACTGTATTTAGGTAAGAAAGCCGTCCGTTTAATGTTTTATAACACAAAAAAGGAAGCTGTTAAGCTTCCTTTTTAATTTCCTGTGCCATCCGCAAAGTTGAGTACATAAGCAGAATACAACCTATTAATAATAGTACTCCCCAGTTATTGCTGACATAATGGCAATATGCGTTATACCCGTCAATATTTGTCGCCATGAATGGATATACAATACGAAACGTCTGTTCAAACATTAATAATGCTGATAATATAAGGCAAACATTGCCAATTAACAGTATCCTCCGCAGTCGACGTATAACAAGATTGTCGCCGTAATACACCTGCATTATTTGGATTGTTGCAAACAATCCCGTTCCTATCACATAACACAATGTGGCCACAATTCCCATTCCGGTTGCAGCAAACGTCTTCCCTATGCCCAGCACAGTACCGAAAACACCAACTATCATGAGCAACGCACCAACAGACATTATTATAGTCTGCAATTTATTCAACTGTTTCATTTCTTTCATCTGAGCTGAGAACGAACACATCCTCATTGGCACGTTTCATAAAATAACGTTCCCTTGCAACCCGTTCCACACCCTTCACATTTGCCTCAAGAGCGTGCAACTTAATAGAATCGCGCTTATATTGCTCTACATACGATTCCAATTCGGCTTTCGCGTCATTATATCTCATCTGCAACAACATGTACTTGCGAAAGCTATTTTCATCAAGTACACCTACAAGCAACAGCCCAAGCACTATGGTTATGAGATATTTATGACGTGCAAGATACGTCCATAGGTTGTTAACTCTACCCATTTACACAATGTATTGCGATGATATGCTTTCGTTATTGATTACCCTGCGAATTGTCTCGGCAAACATCTCGGCAACACTTAGCTGCTTTACCTTGGCGCAACGCTGGGTGTAAGGAATAGAATCAGTAAATACGATCTCTTCCAAAGCGCTATTTTGCACACGTTCACTTGCCGGACCGGACATCACACAATGACTGGCAACAGCTCTGACACTACGTGCACCGGCCTCTTTCATCATGTCTGCCGCTTTAGTTATAGTACCCGCAGTGTCTACCATATCGTCAACAATGACAACATCCTTGTCTTTCACATCACCAATTACCTGCATCTCGGCTATAACATTTGCTCGGGCACGTGTCTTATTACATAGTACCAACGGACAATCAAGATACTTAGCATAGCTCTTTGCGCGTTTGGCACCGCCAACATCAGGTGATGCTATAACAAGATTTTCCAATTGAAGACTCTTGAGATAAGGCAAGATAACGCCTGAACCATAAAGATGATCAACCGGAACATCAAAGAATCCTTGAATTTGATCGGCATGAAGATCCATTGTTATAAGACGGTCTATACCGGCAACGCCAAGCATATCGGCTACAAGTTTGGCTCCAATGCTCACACGCGGTTTGTCTTTACGGTCCTGTCGTGCCCATCCGAAATATGGAATTACCGCATTTATCGTTCTTGCCGAGGCGCGTTTGGCGGCATCTGTCATAAGCAACAGCTCCATAAGGTTATCTGCATTAGGGAAAGTGCTCTGTACAAGGAACACGTCACGCCCACGGATACTCTCCTCAAAGCTAACGGCAAACTCGCCATCGCTAAATTTTGTCATTACAAGATTACCAAGCGGGCATCCCAGCTGTAAACAGATTTTCTCAGCAAGGTAACGCGTGGCCGAGCCGGACACAACCAAATAGGAATTCTTTTCGTCTGTCATTGTTATATACTTTATTCGTGTTCTAATGTCATAATTCTCAACTAACCGCTTTTTTCAACTTCTTGAAATGGGCTATTATATCATGAAAGCTAATCTCGTTGTGTATGCAAAACCTATTCCAAAGGTCGCCGCATATCACAATCCCGCCGAAACCAAGCTCCTTGGCAATCTGCACGCGCTCCAAACTCATTCCACCAAGCGCATATACCCTTTTGTCTATAAGTCCGCAACGCCGCGCTTCATTCAATAGCTCTGGTGTAAGAGACGCGGAAACAGAATCGTGCAAAGAATCAAAGAGAGAATGTAGCATAACATAATCACACCGCCGCTTCAACTCTTTCAGGTCATTTACGTTTGCGGTGCTACGCGTTACATGTCTCTTGAAGCCGTCCGGCACAGCCTGATGCGGGTTGTCAATATGAATACCTCTAAGATCAAATTCCTGTTTCAGGTAGTAATGCTGATGTACTACAATCCGATCATAACACCATTTTGGTAAAAGAGTAAGCAACCGCTCTGCGTAGAGAGGCTCGGATGTCGGTTTGTTGATATGCAACACATCGAGTCCTTCATCGAACAACGCGGAAAGTATCTTATCCTCCTCCACAAAATATGCGGGCTGGGTCATTATTATCAGTTTCATAATGCCATAAACATCACAATTTCGATGCAAAAGTAAGAAAAAATTATCAAACAAACAATTTTCTCGAATATAAAATATAACTTTGCAAACAAAAAATACTTAAAAGTTAATTTCAGTATATACAAAATGGAAGATTATAGCAATATTATCCGACCGGCATACATTTTAGAAGAGGAGAAACTAAGAAAAAACCTGACACTTATTAGCACTGTGGCAAAAGAAGCCGGTGTAGAGATTATACTTGCGTTCAAGGCTTTCGCGTTATGGAAAACCTTTCCAATTTTCAGAGAATATATCAATGCCACAACCGCAAGTTCATTAAACGAGGTATGTTTAGCATATAAGGAGTTCGGCGTATCGGCACACACCTATTCGCCGGCATATTCCGAGCATGAATTTGACGACATTGCACGTATGTCAAGCCATATCACTTTTAATTCCATGACACAACACGAGCGTTTCCACACGCGCGCACATTATATTAATAAGGACTTACATATAGGAATACGTATCAATCCACAATATTCAGAGATTGACACGGCACTCTACAACCCATGCGCCCCTGGAACACGGTTTGGCGTAAGGAACACCACTCTGCCACAAATCCTGCCACAAGACATTAGCGGCTTTCACTGCCATTGCCACTGCGAGAGCGGAGCCGATGTCTTTGAGCGCTCCTTGGCACACATAGAGGAAAAGTTCTCGCCATGGTTCAAGCAAATAAAGTGGATAAACTTTGGTGGCGGGCATCTTATGACTCGCAAAGGGTATGACATCAGCCTCCTTATAAACACGCTGCGCGGTTTCCATGAGCGCTATCCTTGGCTAAAGGTTATATTAGAACCAGGAAGTGCCTTTGCGTGGCAAACAGGTCCGTTGGTTGCTCATGTCGTAGATATCACAGAAGACGCTGGTATAAAGACCGCAATACTCGACGTGTCGTTTACCTGTCACATGCCGGACTGTTTGGAAATGCCATATTGGCCAACAGTACGCGGCGCACAATGCACAGAGGGCGAATACAAGCATGCACAATATTCTTACCGTTTGGGCGGGAACAGTTGTTTAAGCGGCGACTGGATGCAATCATGGCAGTTTGACCATGAACTACAAATAGGCGAAACAATTATATTTGAGGATATGCTACATTACACAACCGTCAAGACAAACTCCTTTAACGGAATATCACATCCAGACATAGCTTTGTTACACATAGACGGCTCATTAGAATATCTGCGTAAATTCACATACGAAGACTATCGTAGCAGAATGGATTGACCCGTATCATGACACTAACCGGAACGCTCTACTTCATGAGAGTAAATCACATAATACGGAGCTGACAATATGATGCAGGAAAGGCCATAATCCACCTCCATTGTAAAAGCAGTGCGTTTGTTATGTAAACGCACTGAGATCACCTCGTAAATGCACTGCAATTACACAGCAAACGCACTGCGATTACAAAACAGTCAAAAATGGCAGTCCAAACTAACGCTCCAACAACAAAAAACAATAGAATCACTTTGACTTTATAGACGAGTTGAACATAGAACACATTTTATTGATATATGCAGTATTTCCGTTTGGTGAACCATTTCCGATGAAAACACGTCATTTTTATCGCTTTTGCAAAAAAAGAACTGAAAAAATTTGTCCCTTTCAGAAAAAAGCACTACCTTTGCACTCGCAATTCAACAATAGGAGTTTGTAAAACATTCCCAATGTTGAAATGACAAATAAAACATGGTGCCCGTAGTTCAGTTGGTTAGAGCGTCAGATTGTGGTTCTGAATGTCATGGGTTCGAGTCCCATCGGGCACCCTTAAAGAAACACAAGGGTTTATATAGCTGAAAATCAGTATAGCCCTTGTGTTTTTTTCGTTTATAGCAAGAGAACACTGTTAATAAATTATTTTGCTGCATAGAAAAGGCTTTAATGGGAAATATCTATTCTTCATTGATTTGGGGATTTTTATTAAACATTCCACAAAACGACTTCCATATTTACAAAGACAAAAGAGACTTTTATATGGGAATACTTTACAACTTTAATAGCGATAAGACGAAAACTCTTATAACTAAAATCCAAAATGCTTATGGACAATAAAATTGAAACAACAGCAAGTCTCCCTTATGCCAACCGAAAGGTGTATGAACTTATAAAAGAGGTAACAAATGGAAATGTTAAAGCATTTGCAGAAAGTATTAACGTGTCTCAGTTTTGGCTTGTGTGTCATTGAGATGATTACGATATTATAAAAAAGGTATTACATTGAATTAAGAATATATATGGGAATAAGATTTAGCAAATATCTCACATTAGGCAAACTAATACGGATTAATCTTAGCAAGTCTGGCATTAGTGCAACAATTGGCGTCAAAGGAGCAAGCATAAATATCGGACAAAATGGAGTATATCTCAACACTGGAATACCTGGGACTGGTATACACTCCCGTGAAAAGATATTCAAGGGAGGAAAAGTAAACACTTCTCAATCTGCAATAACACGGGCTAAAAATACACTTGAAGAATATGATAAAGAAAGAATAAAATGTGAAGAGAATAGCAGAAAGTCTGATATTGCTCCTAATGTCAATATTAAAGAACTGGATAAGTCTATTATGGATATAGCCTATTTTGTTGTGTCTGAAGATTGTCCATCAACATCCCAAATAAAAAGAAAATTCGGATTAAGCTATACACAAGCTGGTAAAGTTACGGAAATATTAGAAAGAAATGGGATAATTAGCCAGTTTTCACCTACATGTGGAAGAAAAGTACTAATATCTATAAATGCTTTCAACGAATTAAAAAACAAGTTATCAATGACAAAGTAAATAATTATGGATGCAGAAACGAAATATAATATAGCGTCATGCCTTGTTGTAATAAGTATAATTACAAGTGTTACAAGTATTGTTTCCGTTTTTATGGCATATCCGATAAAACCTTGTACTTGTTCTCCTATAGATGCAAATAGTGTTACAACTACCATTTTATCTATACTAGTAACAGTATTAATAGGGTGGAACATTTATACGGTCATAGATTTTAATAAAATTATAACAAAAATAGAGGAAAGATCCAAAGAACTTCTCCCCCAAATCACCGATGCAGAAAAACGTTACTTTATTTTAGAAAAGGAAATAGATAAATTAAAAGCAGATATAACTTTTGGAAATGTATATAACTACGCAAGAAGAATGGAATATCTAAATGTTGTATCTTATGCAATAGATGGTTATATTGATGCTCTAAATGTAGCGATAACGGATAAATTACAAAGCGATAGAGTGGAGATTTGTATTACTGCAATTCAAAATATCATTGATAGGAATAATGGCATTGTTAATATTTTACCCGATACAAAAAACACTTATTATGATATAATAATGAGTATAAAACCTCAAAGTGACAGTACTCGAAAAATTGGAATTTACTTACATGAGACAGCAACAGAAAAATTGGAAAATTTCCCTGATGGAGAATTGAGAGTAATAAGTGATTATCATTAAAATCTAATATGACAGCGACTATAGCATCTGGTGCTGGTAAGGTGGTAACAGACGAGTACGATTACAAAATATCACAAGAAGGAACTATTTATAATAAAACATATAATGATATAGACACAATAGATGCACTATCCTTTATTCTGTTTATAACAAAAATCTTTTACCTATTTATAATAATGTGTATTGTTGTAATACATATTCAATATATTATATGTGTAACAAGCAATAATGGTGGAGGAATTCCGCTAAATAGTCATGTAAAGTGTAATTCTGATGGAGTAACGATTAGTGGAAAAGACAAATAGCAAATATAGCTGTATGCTTCCAGGAAATCATAAAAACGCAGGCTTATACGATGAGAATAAAATAACGACAAGTGCATTATTTTTTCACATTTGTTTTTTCTACAAGCTAAAATTCTATAATTACATCTCTACTTTCATTATAAACAGTATTGCATTCCTTAAATTTAAGGAGCAAACCGTATTATTCATTAAATCCTTTCTTATATATTATAGGGGATACGGAAAAATCTGTTTACTAACACAAATTCAACATTTCCGCATTTCCGCCCGAACAACTGTAGTATATTATCACATATTTAGTAACAATCTGTTACTTTTTAATATTATTTTATAACGTATTATAGTTATACAAAGATAACAGAGTGCTTTTTTGTAGAAAATCTTGTGAAGATTCCTAAACTGTATTAATTTTGCATTGTAAAATTAGTCAGATACAATTATTATAAATTATCAAACAATAAAAATTACACAAACACAATTATGAAAGTACAAAAAAGATGGATTATCATGATGGCTATTATGCTTATCATTTCGTTAGTCGGGGTGTTCGTTCCTGAAGAGGAAGGTTTGTGGGAGTTTGTAGAGACTGAGACTTGCACAGCCAGCAATGTTGCATGGATGATAACCGCAACAATTTTTGTTCTGATGATGACACCCGGTTTGTCATTTTTCTATGGTGGTATGGTAGGTAAAAAGAATGTAATAAGTACCATATTACAGTCATTCATTGCAATGGGCATTATCAGTATACTATGGGTGGTGTTTGGTTTTAGTCTTGCTTTTGGTGACGACGTTGCAGGGTTAGGTCTAATAGGTAATCCGACACAGTTTTTTATGTTTCAACATGTTGGGGCACAGCCATACGAGAAGATAACAGCTTCGATTCCATTAGCTCTGTACGCTTTATTCCAAATGAAATTTGCAATTATTACACCATCGCTTATTACCGGATCATTTGCAGAACGTGTACGTTTCTCCGCTTATATGGTATTTATGATTTTGTTTTGTGTCTTTGTATATTGTCCTTTAGCGCATTGGACATGGCATCCTGACGGATTATTGCATCAGTTATTGGATATTCATGATTTCGCGGGAGGTATTGTTGTACATGCTTCCAGCGGTGTGGCGGCTCTTGCCGGTGCATTATTCCTTGGTCGCAGGCAAAATGCCAAAAGCGGACAACATTTGCCGGCTAATGTTCCTTTCGTTATATTGGGAGCTGCATTGTTGTGGCTTGGGTGGTTCGGATTTAACGGTGGGTCAGGATTAGCAGCCGATGGTGTAGCCATAAAAGCATTTCTCAATACTAATACCGCCGGTGCCACAGCCATGATGACTTGGATATTTATAGATTGCCTGCGTGGACGTAAACCGTCAGGTATGGGGGCGGCCGTAGGTGCGGTTGTCGGTCTTGTAGCAATCACTCCGTGTGCAGATGTTGTTAGTACAAGTTCCTGTTTTATCATTGCAGTCATTACTACTTTTGTCTGTAATACAGCTGTCCATTGGCGTGAGAAAACAAATCTCGATGATGCCTTGGACGTATTTCCTACGCATGGAATGGGTGGTATTGTAGCAACCATATTAACTGGTGTATTTTCTTACACCGGACTTATACATGGCGGTGTTAACGAATTCTTCAACTCTATTTTGGGTGTGTTAATTGTAATTGCATATACATTTGTCGTTAGTTTTGTCCTTTATTTTGTAACAAACAAAATGATACCTATGCGTGTAAGTCTTAGAAGTGAACGTGTTGGTCTTGACGTGAGTCAGCACGATGAGGCTTATGCTTTCTCTGACTCCGCAGAAAGAGAGATTGCAGAATATTTTGAGAATCATGTAGAAAAAGACAATAGAGATTTTTAATATAATTATCGACATAAATACGAAAGCATTGTCTTTATTATGTATAAAGACAATGCTTTCGTTATGTTATAAAAAGAATAGGGTTTCTTTTTATGATTAACTTAGTTTTAACGGATAGACTTATGATATAGAAGCATCTCTTATTTAACGACTACGCCCACCACACAATTGATATACATCAAATATATTATATATATCGTATTGTTTTTATAAAATTTGTTTTGTCTATTTGTCAAAAAGTAGTACCTTTGCACTCGTAAAAAGAAAGAACATCGCGGAGTGGAGCAGTTGGTAGCTCGCCAGGCTCATAACCTGGAGGTCGTTCGTTCGAGTCGAGCCTCCGCAACTAAAATACCGAATATCCTTAAATACGGAATATTCGGTATTTGTTTTTATATAATGTTTTTAGTTTTATACATAAAATATGGATCAAAATATCCATTAGACATCTATTTTAGAAAAAAAACTCCTTTTTTCTTTGTTATTTCAAAAATAATCCCTAATTTTGCAAATGATTAAGCCGGCCATTCATGGCAGGGCGGGTCAAAGACATCGATGGAATCCTTGTAGGCCACATAGCCGTTTGTTGGGCTTGGCCAATAGGAAAAAAGGACGTTTTCGAACGTTACTATCTGTGATCTTCAAACTTCGCAACTTTGAAACCACTTCACAGAGGTAATGCAACCGAAGCGTCTGCGTGGGTATATTATGTCCCAACTATTCATTACTCCTTTTATATAAATAATTAAGGTGTAATATTATGTTGGTATTAATAATATCACTCGGCGTGGGCTGGCTTACGTTGCTTATCCTTGAAGTGGGGGCAATGCGAAGGCCTGAAGACGGGGATAGGCACGGAGGAACAAACTCCCACGTCTTTTTTGTTTCCAAACTAAAATAGAATATTTACGCTGAATTTGGGAGTTTATAGGCATATATAATTATATGTCATGAAAAAAATCATGTATTCTGTAGCAGTATCGCTTATTAGCGTTACGATGTTCACCAGTTGTATGGGGGCTGCTTATGTAGATGCAACTGCTCCTATTGCCGCAACAAGTAATAATGTCGGCAAAAAAGTCGGAACTTCAAGTTCTACAAACGTATTGGGTATTGTCCACACTGGTAATGGCGGTATAAACAAGGCTATTAAGGATGGCGGTATCAAGAAAATCAGTCATGTAGATCAGAACAAGACTTCCGTTCTCGGTTTCTTTACAACTTACAAAACCATTGTATACGGAGAATAAGAATGTATATGATAGTATGCTGTTCAAAATTGAAGTGTCATTAAACAAAAATATCTTGGATTCACTTCTATTTAGAACGGCATACTATTACTTACAGTATATATCCATGAAAAGAACCATATTTTTATTTCTTATATACATGTGTTGTATGCTGGTTATTGCCAGTCCTATGTCAAAAAGATACACTACATTCTTGACAGAGAGTGGTATGTTATATTTTATTAGCCCAATGTATATGCCCAAATGCAATGGAAGCCAAACAAGATATGGCCTAACATTTGACATCACCTATCTTTCTGGAGATAAGGACTCAGTGTCATTCACTACAACTATTGTGACTCCAATTGTGGAAAAGTTGGATTCTGTATTTATCAAGAATGAATCAAGAACAATTAAAGCAAAAACAGAGCTAATATATTGTGAACCCTATAAACAATACTATGTCAACAGGCTTCGTTTTTATATTAAATGGTCTGAATGGAAAGAGTTATATGGTTGTATGACACCTTATGTCATAGATTTTGGCAACCAGCTGTGTTTTTCTTTTTATCAGAATAAATGGAAGAAAGAAAGTAAAACAATCAATGATATCATAAACATAATTGAACTAAACAAATGAGAAGGTTTATTATTGTAATATTTCTGTGCTCATCTTTCACTTTATGGACAATGGCACAAGACATGGCAAACGATTTGGTTGAACGTGCCATTAAACAAGGTATTGTAGTATTAAGGCAAGACTATCAAATACTCAACGAAGACGATGAACCTATTGGCAACAAGCCTGGGATGAATTGTTATGGAAGGACTTATAGTTGTGGTGTTAGGATTGGCGAAAACCAATTTCTTGTAACAAAAGACTTTATTACACCATGGAATAATGAATCTATTATAAAAAGCGACAAACGGCGTCCTCAAGTATCTTATAGTGGATTCCTAACATTAAATACTATTGATTTTGAACAATTTGATTGCGATGTGGAGGAAGCATCAGAAGAGATTACCAATCACCTTTACAAAATAGAGGCCTCAGAGGTTGAAGGGTTTGAAATGGACGAAGATGCTGGTAAGAAGAAAGGGTATGCTGTATGGTTAAAGTGCAACAATAGTGTTGATATGACACATGCACCAACAGGGTTGAGTCTTGAATCCACTCTATTTAACATTACAACCAAAGAAAACACTTTTGTCTATGAAATACCGACACAACCCAAAGGAAATATTATCGGTGGAGTCTTCATTGTTCCTACGGTTAACAAAATAGGGACAATAGAACTGAAAGTAAATGGCATGTTTGAAAAAAGGGGTGGTATCTGGAAGTTTATATCTTTAGGTAAGAACGAAGACTAATTAACAGTGAGCGGTCGCTGCTTATTAGCATAAAAATATAAATTTATTCACCTTATAATTAAAATCAGGCTTAATATTTAAATGTAATTATGAAAAAAATAAAGCAAAAAGAAGATTTGAAATCAAGAAGAGATTTTTTTAAGATTGCAGCAAAAGGCGTTTTACCAATCTTCGGTTTAACTATTTTGGGGCAAACAATCCTTACATCATGTGACAAATTAGACGATATAACAGGATGCTCTGATTGTTCTGGGGGGTGTGAAGTTAGTTGTGAGAATGAATGCGGTGGAACATGTAAAAGTGGATGCTATACAGGCTGTAGTAGTGGATGTAAAAGTGGATGTATTCGTTACTGTAGTTCTGTTTGCACACGGGTCAGCAAATAAACACTTAAAATGAATAGTACCAAGAGTATAACGTTTATTGTTACAAAAGATTGTCAATTAGCCTGTAAGTATTGCTATCTTATAGGTAAGAATACAAATGAACGAATGTCTTTTGAAACAGCAAAACTGGCTGTTGACTATATTTTGAATAACGAGGATGATTTCTGCGAATCTAAAGTCGTATGGGATTTTATCGGTGGTGAGCCATTTCTTGAAATTGATTTGATAAAGCAAATCTGTGATTATATTAAAATACAGATGTTTAAGAAAAGACATCATTGGTTTAATGCTTATACATTTTCATTTTCGACAAATGGCCTAAACTATCACACACATAAGGTACAACAGTATATAAAAGAAAACAAGAGTCATTTAAGCATTGGAATAACAATTGATGGTACAGAATTAAAACATGATTTGAATCGTATTTATAAAAGTAATGGTGGTGGCTCCTATAGGGATGTTGTCAGGAACATCCCCCTTTGGCTTAGTCAGTTTCCTAATGCTGGTACCAAAGTTACTATTAGCTCAGCAGACATCCCTTATGTAAAGGATAGCGTCATGCATCTATTCTCATTAGGAATCCATGAAGTCTATATCAATTGCGTATTTGAAAAAGTGTGGGACAAAACAGATGACGTGCTATTAGAAAATCAATTGATGCAATTGGCCGACGCAATCATTGATGGCGGATATTACAAGGAGTACTCTTGTTCATTTTTCTCAGAAAATATAGGGAAGCCACTTGACAAGGTTCAGGATAATCAGAATTGGTGTGGTGCAGGAATGATGTTGTCCGTTGACGCTACAGGAAACTTCTACCCTTGCACTCGTTTCGCAGCCTACTCTCTTCGTTCCAAAAAACCTATCATCATTGGCAATGTGCGTAACGGTATCGACAAGAACAAGTTGCGCCCGTTCTTGACGCTTGACCGCACCACACAGTCGCGGCAGGAGTGCATTGACTGTGAAGTAGCCAGCGGTTGTGCATGGTGTCAGGGTGAGAACTATGATGCCGCAGACACAAACACAATCTACCAGAGGGCAACTGCTATCTGCAAGATGCACAAAGCACGTGTTCGAGCTAATAACTACTATTGGAACAAGCTATACAGAAAGTTGGAGTTGGAAGGGATACGTGAGGAATTCGAGAATAGTAAACCGAAGTCAAATGATATAATCTGCTGAGAACCATGTTGCAATACCTTATTATATTATTGGATGAAACGAGTACGTCGTTTTGTCATTATGAGAATGCGAACCAAGAGCGCAAGCTGATAGCTCTTGATATTTTGAAGAAAGGTATTCGTTTCGGCATGATGGAGAACCTGATGATTCAGTTTGTCTATCCCGATTACGAACTGCCGCAAGAGTATCAAGATGTAGTTGAGAGTATTGACCATTCAAAGATTAAAGCATACGGACAGGAGGGTGCGGACGTGCTGATTATAAACGGTTTTCAAAAGGTGAAAACAAACGTACCTGTCGTAATGCGTATAACCAAACAGGAAATCTTTGCCCATCAAAAAGAGGTAGCCGCAATGCTGGGCTATGTGCCGAGGCTGAATGTAGTCTTGACCGACGTGGAAGCCTTTACGGAAACCGATTTTGAGACATATAAGAAGATGCTTGCCACACTTTCATCAGAAGTGGAAAAACTTTATTTGGATGGAAAGTCCCCACAACTAAATCTCTTGACCGACCGCATGATACTCTCGCAAATGAACAACTGTGGGGCCGGTGATACTAACATTACATTGGCACCAAATGGGAAATTATATATTTGTCCAGCTTTCTATTATGAAAATGAAACAGACAGCGTGGGTCATTTGGAACATGGGCTTGACATCAGGAACAGGCAGCTGTACAAGTTGGAGTATGCACCTATCTGTCGTCATTGTGATGCCTGGCAATGCAAACGTTGCGTATGGTTAAACCGCAAGACAACACTGGAAGTGAACACACCCTCACATGAACAGTGTGTTGTGGCACATTTGGAGCGGAATGCCTCAAGAGGATTGTTAAATGACATTCGTAAGCACAGCATATTCCTGCCCGAAAAGGAAGAAATAAGAGAAATTGATTATTTAGACCCTTTTGACAAAAGAGACACATGGCAATAAAGAAATTGGTAGGGCATGTGACACCTGAGGAGCGTAATGAGATTCAGACTCTCTTCGAACGTCGCAACGGACTGAACGAGTTAGCAAAGATACTTACAGCTGACAGCACCGAATTATACGAGAAACTGGTACAAGATATGGGCGAAACAGGCTCGAAATTTCAAGGCTGGTGGGACAAAATGGCCGAGAAATACCAGTGGGAGTCGACTGACGGCGCCAATTGGGAGATAAACTTCGATACGTGTGAGATTTACTTAGTAACGTTATGATGTCACAACTATTGTTTGTCGGCACCACTGAGCTGTTATTAATTAGTGGAATGGTTCTGCTGCTTTTTGGCGGCAAGAAATTGCCTGAGATGATGAAAGGTTTGGGGCAAGGTGTGAAAAGCTTCAAGGATGGCATGAATACAATAGAAAACACCCCAAAAGAGGATGAATCATCAGAAAGAGAATAATTTTTTGACATTTGGCGGACATCTGGAGGTGCTCCGCCAAATGCTTTTCCGTATCATTGCGGTAACAGGTGCTATCGCAATAGTTGTGTTTTGCTTTAAGGACATTACATGGCGGCTGTTATTAGCTCCGAGCGAGTGGAACTTCTGTACTTATCGATGGCTGGAACAAGCAATGCATTCTATCGGCATTGAGTTCCATTTTGAAGAGTTTTATGTGGATTTAATTTCCACAGACTTATCAAGCCAGTTTATGACACATATCACTACAGCTTGTTATTTGGGGGTGTTGGGGGCTTCACCTTATATCCTCTATGAGCTATTCCGATTTATATTACCAGCCCTCTACGAAAATGAACGGAAATATTCTGTACTGATAACATGTATTATCTATGTATTATTCATACTCGGCGTGATGATGTCCTATTACGTGCTGTTTCCCATTTCATTCCGGTTTTTGGGCACTTACAGCGTATCTGAACGTGTGCACAGCAATATCACACTCGATTCGTATGTGTCGACATTCATCTCGTTGACACTCATCATGAGTATCGTGTTTCAGTTGCCTGTCATCGTATTTCTTATGGGTAAGTTGGGTATAGTCAATGCATTTTTATTGTCGCAATACCGCAAACACGCCTTTATAATCATTATGGTGATAGCAGCTATCATCACTCCTCCTGACCTGATGACACTGATTGTAGTGGCCATCCCTATTTATTTACTCTATGAAGTAAGCATTCAGGTATTGCGTTGTACAGCAACTAAAGAGCCATAATCCGCTTTTACTTGCAATTTCTTCCTTCCTATCTTTTTGCGCAATATTGTTTTGTATCCAATATCTTTTTGGTATTTAACATACTTTTAGCAGTTATATTCTTGCCTATTCAATATTTATTTGTAACTTTGCATTTATTCATAGAATATTAATTAGGAGAAATATACAGAAACGGGCGTTTAATATAACCTTAAATGCTCTACGTCTTTCCGAGTATTTAACATTAACGAAAACGATGTTGCTTCTTTTATCCAAACTATATATAAAAAAAATCGTATACGTCACGCTTATTGTTTGTATTTTTTGTTTTACGGGACAGATAGCTATGGCCCAATCATTTATGCTTACAGGAAAAGTACTTGACGAGGAAGAAAATCCTGTTGAATTGGCTTCCGTATCGTGTCTAAAACAGGGTAAGGTAACAATGACAAACCTTAGGGGTGAATTCGCTCTTGAATTGCAATCGGCAGATTCTGTGGTGGTGCGCTTCTCAATGATTGGTTATAAGACTAAAGAACGTGTGCTTAGACGCCCTCGTGGCAGACAGAACTTACAAATAACTCTCTACGAAGGGGGAACAACATTGGCAGATGTTACCATTACAGAAAGCAAAAGGCAGACTACAGGCACTCAGGAACTTGATTTAAGTGACACAAAAATGGGACCGTCTGCGTCAGGCAATGCTGTTGAGGATTTGATACAGCAACAGGCAGGAGTTAGTACACATAGCGAATTGTCTTCACAATACAATGTTAGAGGCGGAAGTTTTGACGAGAATTCCGTATATATAAATAATGTGGAGGTTTATAGGCCTTTCCTTGTCAGAAGCGGACAACAAGAGGGATTGTCCATCATCAACGGTGACATAGTGGAAAGTATTGCTTTCTCTACCGGTGGATATGAAGCTCAGTATGGCGATAAGATGTCATCGGCATTGAGTATCAAGTACAAGCGCCCCCAAAAAACAGAAGCCTCTTTGTCAGCAAGTTTACTCGGTGGCTCTGCTTATATAGGCATCGGCAACAAAAAGATATCATGGGTTAACGCAGCAAGATACAAGACGACCAAAGCTCTATTAAAAACATTTGAAACAAACGGAGAATATGATCCGCAATTCATAGACTATCAGACCTATCTGTCATTTACTCCAAACAAAAGATGGCAAATAGACTTTATTGGTAATATATCACAGTCAAAATATAATTTCTATCCTACAGATAGGGAGACATCATTTGGTACAATGGAGAATGTCAAATCTTTTCAAGTGTATTTTGACGGACAAGAGAAAGATGTTTTCAGAACGTATTTCGGTTCTCTGACTGTAAAGCGAAATATTAATGACAGATCGGCAATATCTCTTATAGGCTCCGCCTTTCACACTAAGGAACAGGAGACATATGATATACAAGGGCAATATTGGCTCACTCAAACTGAAACGCAGCAGAATTTAGGTGTTGGAACATATTTGGAATATGCCAGAAATTATCTGACTGCCAATGTGGCCAGTACGCAATTGTTATTTGAGCATAAAGCACAGAGGCATAACATACAGGCTGCATTAACATTAAAATGGGAAAAGATTGAAGAACAGTCTCGTGAATATGAAATGCGAGACTCGTCAGGATATATAATTCCTCATACAGGAGATGGATTGTATATGATTTACACGCTTGCAGCAAAAAACAAACTGAATGCCCGAAGAACTGAATTCTATATACAAGACTCGTGGAGGTTTAATAATGCTGCCGAAACAACGTTTTATACTCTAAACTATGGTTTACGCTTCTCTAATTGGAGTTTTAATAAGGAAAGTATCATTTCACCACGTGTATCATTAGCTATAATACCGGCATTTAACCATGATGTAACATTCAGGACATCTGTAGGATTATACTATCAGGCTCCGTTTTTCAAAGAGCTTAGAGACACCACAACTATTGAAGGTGTAACATTTGCGACATTGAACAAGAAGATAAAATCACAAAGAAGTATACATTTTATTGGGGCATTTGATTATCGTTTCAAGTTATTAGACAGGCCATTCCGATTTTCTGCTGAAGCATATTATAAAGTTCTCTCAAACCTTGTGCCATACAGTGTTAATAATCTCAAGATTACATATAACGGAATAAATGAATGCTCAGGACATGCTATGGGAGTCGATTTCAAATTGTATGGAGAGTTTGTGCCGGGTACTGATTCATGGCTTACATTCTCATTAATGAATACTCGCATGAACTATCGTGGCACAAGCATTCCAATGCCAACAGATCAACGCTATGGTGTCAATATGTTTTTCACAGATTATTTTCCTGGCACCGATCGTTGGAAGATGGCTCTTAAATTAGCATACGCAGACGGCTTACCTTTTGGTCCCCCGCATACAGATAACGAAAGACAGAGTTTTCGTGCGCCGGCTTATCAACGTGTGGATATTGGTATGAGCTATAGAGCTTATAAGAGAGCAAATCAAAACAGCTCTGTTATAGGTCTTAGAAATCTTTGGGTAGGAATAGATTGCCTTAACCTTCTTGACCATAGTAATGTCAATTCATATTATTGGGTTACCGATGTCAATAATTATCAATATGCTGTACCCAATTACCTTACCGGCAGACAATTAAACGCTAAAATAACATTGGAATTCTAACAATGGGAAATATACGAGATACGGTTAAGGAGATAAAACAGTCATTCCGTCTTTTGATGAATGGAGTTACCGCCCAGTCTATGCGCGATAAAGGACTTGACTATCAGATTAATTGGGGAGCCTCTCTACCACATCTTCAGGAAATGGCACGAGAATACGAACAAGACAAAGCCCTCGCTGTAGAATTATGGAAAGCAGATGTACGCGAATGCAAGATTCTGGCAACAATGCTGATGCCCAAAGAGACTTTTGACATAGAGCTGGCAATATTGTGGATAGAACAGACACAGACTCAAGAGATTGCAGAGATTGCTGCCATGAATCTATATCAATACATGCCGTATGCTGAAGATTTGGCATTAATGCTTATTGCTAAAGACAGCATAATGGTACAGATACATGGCTATACGATTTTATCTCGAATATATTCTAAGGTAAGTTTACCGGAAGACACAAGGAATATTAATGAATTTTTAGACCAGGCTATAACAGCATTGCAAAGTGACAATATATCGTTAAAACATTCAGCTTGGAATGCTGTGTCACGCTTTGCAGATAACAACCATTTATATTATCTTGCAGCTAAAAACGCTCTAAAATCCATAAAAATGGATGATTGGCTCTGATTTTTTTGTGCATTTTACTTTTTTTTTGTAATTTTGCCGAAATAAATTGCAATAAACACAAAAAACGATACAATGCTTACACTTAAACTCATTACAGAAGAAAAGGAAAGAGTTATTCAAGGTTTGGAGAAGAAGTGTTTCAAGGGGGCAACAGAGGCAATTGAAAACGTGCTTGCTGTGGACAAGAAGCGCCGTGAAGCACAACAAGCTTTGGATGCTTGTCTTGCAGAACAGAAAAAAGCCGCTGCAGAGATTGGCAAACTGATGAAGAGCGGAGATAAGGAAGCTGCAGAGAAAGCCAAAACCTTAGTAGCAGAATTAAAAGAAAAAAGCAAAGTACTTGACAAAGTAATGTCGAAAGCACAACAGGAGGTAAATAATTTACTTTGCCAAATACCTAATATACCATACGATGAAGTTCCTAACGGAATATCTGCCGAGGATAATCGTGTAGTTAAAAGTAATCTCAAAGAATGCGATGAAAATGATACTGTTGGCAATTGGACTATAAATCCCCAAAATAGCAATGCCAAATTACCACATTGGGAATTAGCAAAGAAATATAATCTTATTGATTTTGACCTTGGTGTAAAAATTACGGGTGCTGGTTTTCCTGTTTATATTGGTCTTGGAGCAAGATTGCAGAGAGCATTAATCAATTTCTTTCTTGATGAAGCCAGAGCTGCCGGATACACAGAGATAATGCCGCCAACAGTGGTCAATCAGGCTTCCGGATACGGAACCGGACAACTGCCAGATAAAGAAGGACAGATGTATCATTGTGAGGTTGATGATCTTTATTTGATACCCACAGCAGAAGTTCCGGTAACAAATATTTATCGTGATGTCATACTTGACGAACAGGCATTGCCTATAAAAAACTGCGCATATACACAATGTTTTCGCAGAGAGGCGGGAAGTTACGGCAAAGAAGTGCGTGGACTCAATCGTTTACATGAATTCTCTAAAATAGAGATTGTACGTATTGACAAACCGGAACATTCCAAGGAGTCACATAAAGAAATGCTTGCGCACGTAGAAAGTCTGCTTCAGAAACTGGAGCTGCCCTATCGCATACTGTTGCTTTGTGGTGGTGACCAATCATTTACCTCATCTATTTGCTATGACTTTGAGGTATATTCAGAAGCTCAGGAAAGGTGGCTTGAAGTTTCTTCTGTATCTAATTTTGATACATATCAGGCAAATCGTCTGAAGTGCCGTTATCGTAAAGCAGAGACAAAGAAGACTGAATTGTGCCATACATTAAATGGCTCCGCACTTGCACTGCCAAGAATTGTTGCAGCTATACTCGAAGATAATCAGACACCCGATGGTATAGTTGTACCTAAAGTGCTTGTTCCATACATGGGATGCTCTATTATAAAATAGCGCTTCTTAATTATAACTTTGACAATTTATCATAAAAACAAAAACGACAAATGTTTAAAATCGTCAATAAAAAACAGTTTTCAGAAAAAGTATTCCTTTTCGAAATAGAAGCTCCTCTTATTGCCAAGAGCAGAAAACCCGGCAATTTTGTAATTGTACGTGTAGACAAACATAGTGAACGTATGCCATTGACTATAGCTGATGCTAATGTGGAGAGTGGTACTATTACACTTGTTATTCAAGAAGTTGGATTATCATCCACAAAATTATGTAATAAGGAGCCAGGAGATACAGTGGCAGACATTGTTGGCCCGCTTGGTAACCCTACGCATATAGAGAACTTCGGTACTGTTGTTTGTGCTTGTGGTGGTGTAGGCGCTGCTCCAATGCTTCCAATCGTACGCGGATTGAAAGCCGCCGGCAACAGGGTCTTGACAGTTGTGGCCGGACGCACAGCAGAATTGGTAATACTTGAAGAAGAACTACGCGCATCTTCTGATGAACTTATCGTGATGACAGACGATGGCTCTAAAGGCGAGAAAGGTGTTGTAACTGTTGGTATCGAGAAATTCTGCGAACAGGAACATGTTGACAAAGCTTTTGCTATTGGGCCTCCGATAATGATGAAGTTTTCTTGTCTGACAACACAAAAATACGGTATACCAACAGATGTGTCACTTAACACTATTATGGTTGATGGTACAGGTATGTGTGGTGCGTGTCGTTTGAGCATTGGCGGCAAAACGAAATTTGTTTGCATTGATGGTCCTGAGTTTGATGGTGCACTTGTTGATTGGGACGAGATGTTTAAGCGTATGGGAACTTTCAAGAAAGCTGAAATAGAGGAAATGGAACATTACGCTGAACATTGTTATGCAGATACTGACGAAGATAGACAGGAATCTACCGAAATAACAATGGATGCTACACCGGTAAACGATTCTATAGATGTTTTAACAGATCGTAAGGCTCCCTGGCGAGAGGAACTGCGTAAATCAATGAAACCAAAAGAACGTACTTCCATAAAGCGTGTTATCATGCCGGAGTTGGATCCGGTATATCGTGCGACAACACGTTTAGAAGAAGTAAATAAGGGATTAACAAAAGAGATGGCTCTTACAGAAGCCAAAAGATGTCTCGATTGCGTAAATCCTTCATGTGTAGAAGGATGTCCTGTAAACATCAACATTCCATCTTTCATTAAGAATATTGAACGTGGACAATTCTTAGCTGCGGCCAAGGTTCTAAAAGATACTTCTGCATTGCCAGCTGTTTGTGGACGTGTGTGCCCACAAGAGAAGCAGTGTGAAAGTAAATGTATACATCTGAAGATGAATGAACCCGCCGTTGCTATTGGCTACCTTGAACGTTTCGCGGCAGACTATGAACGTCAGTCCGGAAATATATCCCTTCCAGAAATTGCACCTTCTAATAATATAAAAATTGCAGTGGTAGGTTCAGGGCCTGCCGGTTTATCTTTTGCTGGAGACATGGTAAAGAAAGGCTACGATGTCTATGTGTTTGAAGCTTTGCATGAGATTGGAGGCGTATTGAAATATGGTATTCCGGAATTCCGTCTGCCTAACGCCATTGTAGATGTAGAAATAGAGAATTTGCGCAAGATGGGTGTTCATTTCCAAACAGATGTTATCGTTGGTAAATCTATTTCTATTGATGAGTTGGAAAGCCAGGGATTCAAAGGTATATTTATAGGTTCAGGGGCAGGTCTGCCAAACTTCATGAATATACCGGGCGAAAATCTTATAAATATAATGTCATCAAATGAATATCTAACACGTGTTAATTTGATGGATGCAGCAAATCCAAAGACTGATACTCCAATGAACCTTGGTAAGAATGTACTGGTTGTAGGTGGAGGTAATACTGCGATGGACTCATGTCGTACCGCCAAACGTCTTGGAGCCAATGTTACACTTGTATATCGTCGCTCTGAGGCAGAAATGCCAGCACGTCTTGAAGAGGTTAAACATGCTAAGGAAGAAGGTATCAATTTCCTGACACTACATAATCCGGCGGAATACATTGGCGATGAGAAAGGTGCCGTAGCAAAAGCCGTTCTTGAGGTTATGGAATTAGGTGAGCCGGATGCTTCCGGACGCCGTTCACCAAAAGCAACAGGTGAAAAGGTTATACTTGATGTTGACCAAGTTGTTGTCGCTGTTGGTGTTTCACCTAACCCACTCGTTCCAACTTCAATAAAAGGATTAGAATTGGGACGTAAAAATACAATTGTAGTAGGTGAAGATATGCAGTCAAGTCGTCAACATCTGTATGCCGGCGGTGACATCGTACGTGGTGGAGCGACCGTAATCCTGGCAATGGGAGACGGACGACGCGCCGCAGCCAATATGCACGAGCAACTATCTAAATGATATATTTTTTATCAAAAACCAAATAGATAATGTATGACATGATTCCTACATTACAATTTTGGTGAGAAGAGATATGAATATAAACGGGTTATATACTGTTTTACTGCTCATACTAAGCAATGCTTTCATGACATTTGCTTGGTATGGGCATCTTAAATTACAGCAAAATGGAATATCATCTCAATGGCCGTTAATAGCTGTAATAATATTCTCATGGGTAATAGCGTTTTTTGAATATTGTTGTCAAGTACCCGCAAACAGAATTGGATTCATAAATAATGGAGGACCTTTTTCGCTTGTTCAACTGAAGGTCATACAAGAATGTATTAGTCTCATAGTGTTTGCAATAATGGCCAACATTCTATTTCAAGGCCAATCACTCCATTGGAATCATATTGCAGCATTCTTTTTGCTTGTCACAGCTGTTTATCTTGTCTTCATTGAATAAATATAACTCTATTAAATTAAGAAACATGAAATATTTTCCGGAATCTGAACTTATTATAAATGCGGATGGTAGTATTTTTCACCTGCACTTAAAACCGGAACAACTTGCAGACCGCATAATTCTGGTGGGAGATCCAGAACGTGTAAACACTGTAGCTAACTACTTTGACACAATAGAATGCGACGTTCAGTCACGTGAATTTCATACAATCACCGGAACGTATAAAGGCAAACATATAACAGTGCAAAGCACAGGCATAGGATGTGATAATATTGATATTGTAGTAACAGAATTGGATGCGCTTGCCAACATTGATTTTACAACAAGAACAGAAAAAAAGGAGCATAAAGAGTTAACCATAGTACGTATCGGTACTTGTGGAGGATTACAGCCTAACACCCCAGTTGGTACATTTATTGCATCAGTAAAGTCTATAGGCTTTGATGGACTACTCAATTATTATGATGGACGCAATAATGTTTGTGACCTTGAATTGGAGGAAGCTTTTAAGAAGCACATGAATTGGGCACCATTGAAAGGGGCACCATACGTGGCAACTGCTGACAGCGAACTAATAGACAGAATTGCCGGAGACGATATGATGCGTGGAATTACCATTGCATGCGGTGGTTTTTATGGCCCGCAAGGAAGACAAATACGCATTCCTATTCAAGATCCGGAACAGAATAGCAAAGTGGAAACATTCTGTTATTCCCCTACCCCATCCACCAAAGAATCGGTAGAATTAAAAATCTGCAATTTTGAGATGGAATCGTCAGCTATAGCCGGTATGGCTTCATTACTTGGACATCACGCCATGACATGTTGTATGGTAATAGCCAATCGCCATGACAAAAAAATGAACACTGAATACAAGAATAGCATAGAGGATCTTATAAAAATAGTTCTTGAAAGAATATAAACGCTTCATCCCAGTACAAGGTAAATGAATACAACTATCTGTGCTCCGGCAACATCACTTGGAGGCGCTATTGCAGTAATACGTGTCAGCGGTTCAGACGCAATAGCTATAATAAACAAAGTGTTTTCCAAAGACCTAACAGAAGAAAAGGGCTACACCGTACATTTCGGACAGATTATAAACACGGATAACCGTAAAGAAATCATCGATGAGGTGCTGGTAACACTTTTCAGAGCCCCACACTCATATACAGGAGAGGACTGTATAGAAATATCATGCCATGCATCAAGATATATTGTACAAAAAATTTGCGCCCTTTTGATAGCAAATGGTTGTGAATCTGCTAAAGCAGGAGAATTTACAAAACGTGCATTCCTTAACGGCAAGATGGATCTTTCACAAGCAGAAGCCGTAGCGGATTTAATTGCAGCGGAGAATCGAGCATCACATGACATAGCTATGGGGCAAATGAAAGGTAACTTTTCTACAGAATTAGGCAAATTGCGAGAGCAACTACTTAAATTAACCTCTCTTCTTGAATTAGAATTAGACTTTTCTGAACACGAAGACCTGACTTTTGCCGATCGCACGGAACTGAAACAACTGGCCTCTACCATAGACAAACGTATAATGACACTCGCTGAGTCGTTCCTGACCGGACAGGCTATAAAAAATGGTATTCCCGTGGCCATAGTAGGAAAAACGAATGTCGGCAAAAGTACTCTGCTAAATCGCTTACTGCATGAGGAAAAAGCCATAGTCAGTGACATTCACGGAACTACACGCGATGTCATAGAAGACGTAACATTAATTAATAGCCTGACATTTCGTTTCATAGACACAGCAGGCATACGAGACACCAATGACGAAATAGAACTATTGGGAATAGAACGCACATACAAGAAGCTCCAAGAAGCCCAGATAATACTTTGGATGATAGATTCTACTCCTACAAAGAAAGAACTGGATGAGATACTATCTCTCACAGATTACAAATCTATAATTGTTGTCTGCAATAAAATTGATAAGGAAAACTCTTTGCATCAATATATACAATCAATCCCAAGTAATATACAGGTCATAAGTATATCAGCAAAATACGGTACCAACATACCACAATTAGAGTCGGCCATATACTATGCCGCAAACATACCGGAAATACATGCAAACGATATAATTGTTACAAACAGCCGCCATTATGATGCATTAACGAGAGCTCACTCAAACCTTCAGAACGTCTTCAACGCATTCCAGACCAACCTAAGTAGCGAACTTATAGCAGAAGACCTCCGCACCGTTTTATCAGATCTTGCAGATATAACCGGAGGGCAAATCACCAATCAAGAAACCTTAACAAATATATTCAGCCATTTCTGCGTGGGAAAGTAAACATTCTGCATCGGAAAGTGAGAGCAGATTTCCTCTGTAAATTAGAATAGCACTCTATCAGCATACTACCGACATAATATCAGTATAAAGCCCTCTATATATAGGAATTTATGAGTAAATATAATAAAATTGCATTTGTGCCGTTATTATGCTGTAAATATGCTATATTTGCGTTACTATTTTGTTACCCCGATTTTTCTGGTAACGAAAGTAACAAAAAAAATGAGTTTATCTATATATGGCGAAAGAAAAGAAAATCAAAGAGCCGATAAAGGTTAGGCAGAGACCTTTGCAGAACGGCAACATTAGTCTGTATCTTGACATCTATCGTGATGGTAAGCGTACATACGAGTTTTTGAAATTATATCTCATTCCTGAACGCACGAAAGATGATAAGGAGAAAAACCGTCAGACAATGCAGCTCGCTAATTCTATCAAATCAAAGAGGATTATCGAGATGCAGAACGGAGAATATGGATTCAAGTCAGAATTTGCGACTAATACCCTATTCTACCCCTATTATCGTGCAATGTGCCAAAAGAGGCTCGGGGTTGAGAGTAGAGGTAATTGGGGTAACTGGTATTCATGCCTACATCATCTGCTCATCTATGATAAGAACGAGAAAATAACCTTTGAAGATATTACACCTGAATGGGTACAAGGTTTTAGAGATTATCTCGATAATGAAGCAGTCGCTTGGGCGCACGATTATCGTACACGAATAAAAGATAAGCCGCTCGCTCGAAACTCGAAACTCAGTTACTTCAATAAGCTAAGAGCATGCCTCAATCAGGCTTTCGATGATAGGATTATTCCTTTTAATCCCGCTCGCAATGTTGAGAACTTCAAAGCAGAAGAGGGAACAAGAATGTACCTGACCATTGATGAGGTGAGAAAGCTCGCTCAGACAGAATGCGAATATCCTCGCATAAAGGCAGCTTTTCTATTCTCGTGCCTGACGGGACTGAGACGAAGCGATATTCTGAAACTCACTTGGAGCGAAGTTCATCAGCAAGGGAACTTTACTCGTATTATCTTTCGTCAGAAAAAGACCCAAGGGCAGGAATATCTCGATATTACGCCACAAGCTGCGGAATTGATAGGAGAAAAGGGTAAGCCTAATGAGCAAGTCTTTCAGGATATTCACTCCCCTACTTGCACTAATAAGGCTATTCAAGAATGGGTATTGAGGGCAGGAATAGATAAAAAAATAACCTTTCATTGCGGCCGTCATACATTCGCCACAATGATGCTCGACCTCGGAACTGACATTTATACGGTGAGCAAGCTGCTCGGTCATCGTGAGCTTACCACTACTCAGATATATGCAAAGGTGATGGATAAGAACAAGCAAAAAGCGGTCGCCAATATCCCAAACATCTTACACAAAAATGAGGAATGACCTTTTTCGTGATGTCATGAGAATAATAAAAGGTCAGTTGTTAAGTATTCTTTAACAACTGACCTTTTATTTTATCCGAACATTTCTCCGATGCCTGTCATCAACCAATAAGATGAGACTCTGCAATCCCGAATGAGCGGAAGTATCCATCCTACCTCAAAGAAACCTCGATTGAGGTCTTTCCTCTGAGTATAAAAATGCGCCTTGTCGATATTATTATCTCGGCAATAGTCGGCGACTTTCAGGAGCTTCATTTCTTTGCATCGGTCGAAAGCCTGAAAGAAACGCTCCATGATGCCGATGGTATTCTGACTATATACTCTCCGTCTGCTCATCGTCTGTGAAGGTTTGCTCGCTCAACCAAAGAGCGGTGTCGTATAGATATTCTATTTCGCTCGTAGGCTCGTTATTCACTTTGCATCGGTCAAACTCTTTGCCTGCCTGCAAAAGAAGCTCTCTTGCCTTTCCTGAGAGGTTCTCATCGTGATTGATTACTGACTTCATCAAATCGATGGTGAAGAATGATAGTTGCTTTATGATGTCCATACTGTATTATTCCTTATTATATATTATATCATCTAATTTGAATGAGGTTGAACTGAGTTTAGTGATAGAATACATCTTACTCGTTCCGTATGTCTCAGGGTAGAGGTATAATCTCGGCTGCGCTCCATCGTAAGCAATAGTGATATTATATTTCCAATGGTCGGTTGTCTCTAAGAGATGGTCATTGAAATATGTCGAGTAATCGCATTCTCCGTATATGAGAATCTCTTTCGTGATAGTATTCTCCATCCATTCCTCTTTCTTCGGTGATGAATAAGGAGAAAAGACAATCTCATGAGTTTCGCTGATGCCATCAGACTCATTCACTTTCGAGCCGATGAACTTGCCATTCAGGATTGCAGTAATCTCGTTGGTCTCTTTCTGCTGATTATTCACATTTGGCTCATCATCATCTCCACCGCAGGAGATGAGACAGAGAGCTGCTATCATAAATAATAATACCTTTTTCATATCCTGTCTGCTATTCTATCTACAATCATAACAAGCCGTTGTGATTGCTCTTTGTTTATATTGATAACCTCTGCAAGGAGTTTCCTCATCTCTGATACCTCCGTCAGAGCAAAGAGGATGGTTTTCTCACTCGTGCCGTTGCTGATATTGGAGGCATTACCACCAACGGCAACATTATTGCCTCTCGATTCTTCGGGATTGGTGATAGGTTCAGGATGAGATTTAGAATCTCCGTTGAACATTTCTCCGTCTCCGAATACGAGCCATGATTTGTTTACCTGAGGGAATTGAGCAATAATCTGAGCAACTCCCTTAGAACCAATCGTGTTACGGATGCTATTCACATAACCGTTAGATAATCCACAAACTCTTTCAAATTCAGCCTTTGACAGACCGAGGGCAGCTATCAGCTGCATCATTCTTTCTTTCGTTTCCATCTTATTAAACCCTTAAAAATCCTTAAATTAGAGCGTATATCTTAGAAAAAAGTTGTCACTCTAAGAAAAACACTCTATCTTTGCAGTGCAATACTAAAAGTTATTGCCGCACTCGATGAAAATTTTGGTGCAAATATAATAGAATAGTGCCTAATAAGCGAAAGTTTAATCGTAAAAATAATTAAAGTATGGCAGAAAAAACGTTTTTCGACCTCTACAACGAGCAAAAGAGCAAGCCAACACCTGCTCAGGAGTTCGTTTCTGAGGTAGCAAGAATCACAAAGAGAACCACTACCACGGTTAGAATGTGGCTCTCAGGGCAGCAGACTCCCGATGCGCTCGCTCAGAGCATCATCGCAGAGCATTTCGGAGTAAGTATAACCAGCCTTTTCCCAAAGGCAGAAAAGACAGAACTATGAAAAAGGCATTCTTGAATTATCGCTATTATGTGATGATGATTATCGGTTTCGTGGTAATCCTCGGAGTGTTCAGCGTTCCCGATGAGAATCTCCCTCTAACGAAATGGGCGTGGATGCTCGTAGTGTCTAAGGCTATCAGTTTCGGTGCAGGATATGGTCTTTATAAGCTCGTAGCTTATTGGGAATCTAAGAATCTTGTTCACGAACTATCTAAAATGATTACGGAGGAATGATAATGAGTGCAGATGAAAGACTTGAACGAATTGAGAGGCTCATCCTCATTCAGTCGAAAGAGGCTCTAACCGTCTCAGAGGTTGCTCTGATGCTCGGTCTCTCTGAAAGCAGAGTCCGACATCTGACGAGCGAGAAAGAACTTCCCTATTACAAGCAGGGCAAGAATACCTATTTCAAGAAGTCTGAGATTGAGGCTTGGATGCTCAAAGACAGAGTGCCGACCAATCATGAAATCAAAGCTCAGGCTACGACCCATGTAGTGATTAACCATCCCAAATTTTAAGTTATGAATGACAATCAGAATCTTCTATCATCTGAAAGTCAAAACAAGAGAATTTTCTCCTATCTGATGGACGGTCATCGTATTACAAGTCTCAAAGCTCTGAAACTATTTGGTTGTATGAGCCTCGCCTCTCGTATCAGCGATATTCGGAGAGACCATCCCGAAGTAATAATCAAGGTCAATAGGATTGAGACTGCGACTAAAAAGAAAGTGGCTCAGTATTATGTTTCACAATAAATTCAACGCAAGATGAAGAAAGTAATCATCAAACAGATGAAGCTCACCAACTTTAAGGGGCTGCGTGACTTCACAATCGAGTTTAACGACTCGATGACGAGCGTTCTTGGAAAGAACGGCTCAGGCAAGACAACTATCTTCGATGCTTTCACTTGGCTCTTATTCGGCAAGGATAGCGAGGATAGAAAGAGTTTCAACATCAAGACCCTCGATGCTCAGGGAGTGGCAATCCCTCGCATCCCTCACGAGGTATCGGCTATCCTGATGGTCGATGATGAGGAAATATACCTCTCTCGCCGTTACTGCGAGAAATGGCAGAAAAAGAGAGGTTCTGCGGTCGAAGAGTTCACGGGACATGAGGAAGAAAGGCTCTATAACGATGTTCCTATGTCTGTCAAGGAATGGGGAGAGAAAATCGCTGCTATCTGCACAGAGCAAGTCTTCAAGTTCATCACCAATCCTCTTTATTTCTCCGCTCAGAAAAGCGATGCGCAGCGCACGATGCTTTTCAGGATGGCAGGAACTATCAGCGATGAAGAGATAGCCGCAGGAAACGAGGATTTCAAGGCTCTACTCGCCAATCTGACGGGCAAGACAATGGAAGAATACAAGAGAGAGATTGCAGCCAAGAAACGCCGTATCAAGGCAGAAATTGACGGCATCCCTGAGCGTATTGATGAGCGTAAACGTGATATGCCTGAACCTGAGAACTGGCTGCTGCTCGAAGCTGATTTGGATGCCAAGAAGAAAGAGCTTAGAACGGTCGAGAAGTCTATCACCGACAAGGCTACGGCATACAACGAGGCAAGCAAGGCACGGCTCGCAATCTCGCAGAAAGAGTTTGACCTGAGACAGAAGATGCTCGCACGAGAGTACGAGGTTAAGCAGACCATCCTCAAAGAGTATAACGAGCATTCCTTTCAGCAAAAAGACCTTCGCCGTCAGGTCGAGAACGCTCAGGCAGAAATCTCTCGCATCAAGACTGAGAAAGCTCGCTACGAGAGAGATATTGATACAATGAACTCCACACGGAATACTCTCATCGCAGAATGGCGAACCATCAATGCCAGAACACTCCAATTCAAGGATGATGAATTTGTCTGCCCGACCTGCAAGCGGCCTCTCGATATTGATGACATCGAGCGTAAGCAGAATGAAATGACTGAGAACTTCAACGCTCGCAAAGCAGCCGACCTCGCTGAGAATAATCGCAAAGGACAGGCGAACAAGAAAGCGATGGAGGAAACTACCGCCCTCATCAAGAAATGCGATGAGCGGAACGAGGAACTCGAAAAGAAGATTGAGGAATTGCAAGCCAACCCACTCTACTCTGCTGACCTCAAAGAACCTGATACTTCATCTGCTATCGATGCCGATGAGCAGCGCAAGAAACTACTCAATGAGATAGCATCAGTCAAGAAAGAGCTTGAAAAGCCTGTTGAAGCTCCTGATACGGCGCAGCTGAATGAGCAGAAGAAATCACTTTCGGATGAGATTGACAGCATCAAGGCACGTCTCGCCAAGAAAGATACCATCGAGCGGAACGAGGAACGTATCAAGGAACTCGAAAAGCAACTCAGAGAGCAGAACGAGGAACTTGCATCATTGGAGGGCATCGAGTTCACGATGGCAGCTTTCTCAAAAGCTCGCATCGAGGCAGTTGAGAGCCGTATCAACGGACTTTTCTCTCTCGTGCGTTTCAAGATGTTCGAGATTCAGATTAACGGCGGAGAGGTCGAGACGTGCGAGGCTACCGTGAATGGTGTGCCTTACTCAGACTTGAACAATGCAATGACCATCAATGCAGGGCTTGACATAATCAACGCTATCTGCAATGCTGAGGATATATGCGCTCCTATCTTCATTGATAACGCTGAGAGTGTCAATGAGCTGCTGCCTACCCAATCGCAAATGATAAGGCTCGTAGTCACGACTGATGAGAGCCTGAAAATTCAATAATCAATTTATGTTTCACAATTCAAAATTTCAACGCAATGGCAAATGAAATTCAGAAGCAAGAGCGACCTATCGACTTGATGAAGTCGGTTATCAACGCTCCGTCAGTCCAAGAGCAGTTTCAGAACGCTCTCGGCGAACACAAAGATGCTTTCGTAGCATCACTCATCGACCTCTTTACAGGAGATAAGCAGTTGCAGACATGCAAGCCTGCCCTCGTGATTGCAGAGGCTCTTAGAGCTGCGACCCTGAGACTTCCTATAAACAAGGCTCTCGGCTTCGCCTATATCATCGTATTCAATAATTCGGTGAAGAATCCCGATGGCTCATGGTCGAAAGTTCCTACTCCTACATTCGTGCCTGGCTACAAGGGATATATCCAACTTGCTATGCGTACAGGTCAATACCGCACCATCAATGCCGATTTCATTTACGAGGGCGAGATGAGAAAGGTATCAAAGCTCACAGGCGAAATCGCTCTCGATGGAGAAAAGAAATCTGATAAGATTATAGGCTATTTCTGCTACTTCGAGCTGCTCAACGGCTTTAATAAGACCCTCTTTGTGAGTGTAGAGGATATGGCAGCTTATGCTCTGAGATATTCTCCATCGTTCAAGGGCAACAAGAAACCGAGTGCAGAAGCTCTCATCAAGCTCGCTCAGGCAAACCAGTCATCAAGCAAGGTCGGTTGGGAGGGCAACTTCAACGATATGGCATTAAAGACAGTCATTCGCCGTTTGCTATCGAAGTATGGCTATCTCTCAGTCGAGATGCAGAACGCTCTCTCTAAGGATGTCGAAGAGGCTCAGATGAGCCGAAACGACCTTATCAGCGAGAATGCCAATACTCAGGCAATCGAACTCGATACCGCTCAATATGAGGAAGTCGATACAGAGACAGGCGAAATCAAGAATGCAGAAGAAGCCGCTACTGCTGAGAATGCAGAAGAAGCTCCAAGTTACTAATATCTAAATCAGGACAGGGAATGGTACTCAAATGCTTAGGCTCAGGTTCATCGGGCAACTGCTATCTTTTAGAAGCCTCTGACGGCGTTTTAATCATCGAGGCAGGTATTCCTGCTATCGAGATAAAAAAGGCTCTCAGATTTCAATTAAAGCAGGTTCTCGGCTGTATTATATCGCATGAGCATAGAGACCATTCCCGAAGCCTGAAAGATATTCTCTCGTATGGTATTAGGGTATTGGCTCTGCCTCAGGTGTTCGATTCTCATAATCTGAGAAGTCGGGTATTCTGCAAGGAGATTCATACGAAGCACGGCTATCAGGTCGGAGGATTCAAAATCTTCTGTCTGAGCGTGGCTCATGATGTGCCGTGTCTTGGTTTCGTCATAGAGCATAAAGAAATGGGTAGGCTGCTATTCGTCACCGATACGATGATGCTCGAATATAAGCTGCCGAAACTCAATCATATCATGCTCGAAGCGAACTATGCGGATGATATTCTCCTGCAAAACATAGAATCGGGCATCGTGCCGCATTCGATGAAAGACCGTCTTTTGCACTCGCATATGGAGATTGAGACAACGAAAGGAATACTCAGAGCTAACGACCTCTCGGAGGTCTCTGAGATAGTCCTTATCCACCTCTCAGGAAACAATAGCGATGCGGAGCGTTTCCGCAAGGAAATAACAGCGGTATCGGGAAAGCCTACCTATATAGCGAGGGATGGATTTGAAATCGACCTATCATTAACACCGTACTGATATGAGCTTTATCGACCAAATGAACGAGTGGCTATTGGCTCATCCTGATGCCACGAGGAAAGAATGCTATAAAGCAGGATATTTTCAAAGCACCGATAATTGGTGTAGTAAAGAAACTTTTTCAAAAAAGGAAAAATAATGAACAACAAAGAATTGAAAATAAGTGTTGAAAATGCACTTGCAGCGTACAATAATACAGATGCCAATGGCAGGGAGCTGTTGGAGCATCTTTTCGGCAAAGAACTCTTTGCTCCGAAAGACATCAAAGAGAGAGTTAAGACATTCGAGGATGCTGTCGCTATCCTCGGTAGTGATAATCAGGCAGTCATAGATTACTATGCGATTGCAGACAAGACCTGTACTGAGGATATTCTTGCTTTCGCAAAGCTCAGGGTGATTGCAGAAGCTCTCAACGAGGGATGGAAGCCGAAGTTTGACGGTGATGAGTGCCGATATTATCCGTGGTTTTATATCTATACCAAACAAGAATATGACGAACTCGATGAGGATGAGAAGAAAGATTGCCGTGTCGTTGGTCGGTTGTGTAACCATGCGTATGCGAATGGCGGTGTCGCTTATGCGAATGCGAATAATGTTTCATCGTACTCGTATGCGTATTACGGTTCTCGGCTTGCCTTCAAGACAAGAGAGCTTGCGGAATACTGCGGAAAGCGTTTCATCGACATTTGGGAGAGATTTCTTTTTGATTGAACTGAGACGATATGGCAGGATGGATAAAAATAAGCAGAGAAATTGCAAATCATTGGCTTTGGCAGGATGCCGAAAGGCTGAAATGGTGGATTGATTTACTCTTTCTCGCTGCTTGGGATGACAAGCAAGTCCTGCACGACTCTCATCTATTCGTATTGCGCAAAGGTCAGATAATCGCCTCAATATCCTTTCTCTCTGAGAGATGGGGCAAAAGTAATCCTACTATCATCAAGTATCTAAAACTTTTAGAGGATGAAGGTATGATTTATAGGCAAGTTCTTTATAGGCAAACTCCTATCATAACTATCTGTAATTATGAGAAATATCAAACACAGGAGGCTACTCAGGTTGATACCCTACTTGATAGGCAAGTTGATAGCATAGTTGATACCCAAGTTGACGGAAATAAAGAATATAAGAATATAAATAATATATCTACTATATCATCTAATAAGGGCGAGTCGAAAAATTTGAACTTCATTGAAGAATTGAAGAATTCTCAGATTTGGCTCGAACAGATGGCGATGAGATTCCATATCTCGATTGATGAGATAGTGAGGCGATTGGATGACTTTGCTCTCGATTGCGATTGCAGGGGAACGGAGCATCAGGACTTCAATGATACCCGAAGACATTATAACGATTGGCTGAGAATTCAACTCGAAGCCGAAAAACGAAAGAACAATGTTTCAGATAGACAAAAATCAGAAAATAAACGTAGAGGCTCTGATGTCACGGCTACTTCAGCGGAGGATTACGAGGGGTCGTTTTGAACTGCCATATACCGATGAGCAGATGAAAGATATGCTCACGGCTTGCGTGATGACTGAGGTCGCCTATCGACATCAAGAGTATAGAGCGAGTCCTGAGATGGATTATTACATCGAAAAGGCTGCTCAATGGCTCAAAGATGGAAATACATTCGGATTGCTCCTTTGCGGAGTGCCAGGCAACGGCAAGACAACACTAATGAGGGCGATTCAGACTTGCATCAATATGCTCGACCTGAAAGATGATTTCAATCGGGATATAGGTCTTGCGATAATCGATGCGAGAGAGATTGCACGGCTCAATAAAGACTCCTATGAGCAATTCAAGGCATATCGAAACAGGCAGATGCTCGGCATCGATGATTTGGGATTGGAGCCGACAGAGGTTCTCGACTATGGCAATATCCTCAGTCCTGTAATCGATTTACTATCCTATCGCTACAATGAGCAGCTCTTTACGGTCATCACTACCAATCTCCGACCGCAGGAGATTCGGGAGAAGTATAAAGACCGAATCGCTGACCGCTTTAATGAGATGATGACGAAGATAATCTTCAAGAATGGCTCATACAGAGGTCAGAACGCACAGAAATAGGCTTTACTGCGATTTTAAGCACAAAGATGAAGAAAGTATCACTTGAGCATGAGAAATCTCAGGAGAGCGCAGAAAAACGAGAAATCCAATAATTCTAAATTCAACGCAACAATGAAGAATAAAACATTAGAAATCGGTACTTATCTCATCCCTGAGGGATGCAAGGCGACCGTTATGAATGGAGAGGTAACAATCTCCATCAAGAAAGATAATCGTATCAAAGAGGGCGATTGGAGGTGCAAAGACTGCATCCATCGTAAAGAGGGAAAAACCTCTATCAACGCATGGACTATGAGTTGGGTCTGCGAGCTGAAACCGAAAGCAGTCCACAATCCTCGATTCGCTAATCAAAAACTATTCTACTGCGCCAATCGGAATGATAAGGCGTGTGAGAATTTCGAGAGAAAGGAGGCTGGTGTATGAACGAGACTAAGAAATGCGAGATTTGTGGTCGTGGATTGCCTATCTCTGAGTTCTCGAAATCCTATCGGAATAGATGCAAGGAGTGTGTCGCAAAGCTCACGAGAGAAAAGAGAGCTGCCAACAAAGATAGCGATGCAGGATGTGAGCTTATTATCAATCCTCATACATTAGACGAAAAGGTATGGCAGACAGAGACAGGCTTCAAATCTGAGGAATATCAAAATTGGGTCAAGTCAGCAGTCGCCGTCCTGCAAAACATCTATGACGATATAGATGGATTGATTGATGATAATAAGCTATATATCCTCGGCGATGTAATCAATCTGCTCGATTGTGCAGATGTCAAGGTCAAAAATGGAAATAAAGAATATATAGGAGTGAAAGAAAGTCCGAAAGTCACATTTCCAAGAGTTAATGATTTCGATGAAGGCTCATCGTATAGGCACTAACATTAGAAATTAGAAATCAAGATGAAAACATATGTATTGACATTATCAAAGGTTTTCCCTGCTTATCATATCAGGAAAGGCGAACCTACCAATTTCAAAGATGCTTTCAATGCAGGTCAGGTCTTTAATCGTGGTGCAGAATGCCTGTATCGTCATCCTAAACTGCATACCATTCGGGCGAACTATGAGCTATGGGCAAAGCGTTTCGAGGAAATTGAGAGGGGCGAAGCTCAACTCTCCATCCGTCAATGGTCGGGAAAGCCATATCATAGTAAGCAGGAACTCATCTGCAATCTAACGAAATCCGATGGCATCGGAATTCAGAAGATGACGGTTGCAGGATGCGCAACTATTCACCCGAAATTCGTAGGCAGTTGCTCGGTAGATTGCAAGACTCTCGCTCATAATGATGGATTGTCTGAGGTCGATTGGGAAAATTGGTTTGAGAGATACGACCTGACAGAACCGCTTGCAGTCATTCACTTCACTAAATTCAGATACCGATATGAGCAGTCAAACAAATGAGCAATGCGCCAACTGCCCGAAATCATATCTCGGAGTGAATGGTCGCTTTTGCAGTGAGAGAAAACATTATATCGAATATGCGGTTACACCGCCTTGCGAAAAGAAAGGAACAGACTAATGAAAATCAAAAATGAAAAAGAAATTCTTGGTTTATATGTATCAGATGATATTTTAAGACAAAAACTAAAAAATCCATTTATTGAAAAAAACGATGGACGAGTATGGGCATCCAATAGTTATATCCTGATAATGGTAAACAAAGAATGCGTATCCGAGAAATATGTAACACGAGACGCAGGGAATAAAATACCTGTTAGAGATTATAACTGCGATTTCCATCTATCTGTATCAAGTTTGCAGAATGCTATTGATAGATGTCCGCAAGAGCCTGAGGTAGAATATACTTACATAGAAAAAGAATGTCCTGAATGCGGTGGGACAGGGGAAGTAGAAGCTGATTACTTTGCGAACTATGACAATGAAGATTATACAATCTCAGTGGACTGCCCTATATGCGATGGATTAGGGAAAATCAAAGAAGAAGAAGTTTCGGCGCAAACAGGAAAGATGATTCCAAAAGAAGATTCTATCATAAAGATTGGGGAAGGATATTTCAAATGGATTTTTATTGACACCATCATTGAAACTTGCAAAAAACTTAGAATTGAGGAATTACGACTCATCAGAACACATAATAAAGAACTAAATATAATAGAACTTTCAAAAGATATTCATATTGGTATAATGCCTATGAATATCAATGATGATAGAAAGGAGTCAGCTATCAAAGTGAAAGGAATCAAGCCATGAAACTGTATATAGCTACACCAATCAATGCCCGAAACGAGCAAGGTTTCAGGAATAAGTATAAAGCGGCTCAGAAGCGAGTGAGAGAGCTGAAAGAGATTTTTGAACATGATAAATTGAAAATACATGGGACAATTATATAAAAGCTTACTAAATCAGCTAAAAATAGAGAAATACAAAGAGGATGCAGAACGCTGTATTGAGATATATAATAAACTATTTTCACTAAAAGGTCATGTATGGAATAGTGAATGGAGAGTATTAGTGGACACTCATTTTGAGGGAATATATCCAAATTGCAAAAGAATATCAAAACCAAGTTCAATAGGGCATTGTTTCTTAAAAGGTTAAAGTAATAAATATGAAGTTATGACTGAATTAGAAAAGAAAGAGTACAATGAGTTTATCGAACAGAAGAAAACTCAGAGAATCGAAAGCGGATTTGCAGTTGAGGATGCAGACCTAAATCCTGCACTATTCGACTTTCAGAAGTATTGTGTGAAACGAGCATTGACGGTCGGCAAGTTTGCCCTCTTTGAGGATTGCGGACTTGGAAAGACCATTCAGCAGCTCGAATGGGCGCAAAAGGTATTCGAGTATATCGACCAGCCTGTCCTCATCCTCGCACCTCTCGCCGTTATATCTCAGACCATCAAAGAGGGAGAGAAATTCGGCTACAAGGTGATGGATTATGACGAGATGATGCCTAATAATCTCGATGAGTGTGGAATCTTCATCACGAACTATGACAATCTGCCGAATGTCGAGGTATCATCATTCGGAGGAATCGTTCTCGATGAAAGTTCTATCCTGAAAAACTTTCATGGAAAGATGAGAACCTATATTATCGAGCAATTCAAACGCACTCCCTACAAGCTCGCTTGCACGGCTACGCCATCACCGAATGATACGACAGAGATATGCAATCATGCTGAGTTCCTCGATGTGATGAGCCGCTCTGAGATGCTCGCAATGTATTTCGTGCATGATGGTGGCTCAACCTCAGATTGGAGGCTCAAAGGTCATGCAAAGCAGACTTTTTGGGATTTCGTCTCAACGTGGGCGGTGATGCTCAATAAACCGAGTGATATTGGCTTTGATGATAATGGCTACGACCTCCCACCGCTCAATGTGGTGCAGGAAATTGTTGATACTCCCAAGCGAGACAATGGGATGCTATTCAATACATCTGCCGTATCTGCAACCGAGTTTCACAAAGAGCTGCGCCTGACCTACAAGATTCGTCTTGACAGAGTGGCAGAGATGGTCAATGCCCGACCCGATGAGAACTTCATCATTTGGATAGGTCACGATGAAGAAGGCAAGTATCTCCGCTCTCTGCTGCCTGAGGCAATAGAGGTGAAAGGCTCAGACTCAAAGGAATACAAGAAAGAAAAGCTGCTCGGCTTCGGTAACGGTGATTTCCGTATTCTCATCACCAAGCTCAAAATCGCTCAGTTCGGTCTTAATTATCAGAACTGCCATAATCAGATATACGCCTCTCTCGATTTCTCCTTTGAGGCTACCTATCAGGGAATCCGCCGTTCCTATCGATTCGGACAGAAAGAGGCGGTCAATATCTATCTCATCACGACCGATACGATGCAGAACGTGAAAGATTGCTTCGATGCAAAGCAGAAAGCGTTTAACGAGATGCAGTCGGCTATGACTGAGGCAATGAATCGTAATATCAAGAATAAAATAACACTCAAAAAGATGGAAGTAAGCAATCATTATCAATCAGACCGCTGCGATATTCGTCTTGGTGATTGTGTGCAGCTCATTCAATCTGTCCCTGATGAGAGTATTGGTTTCTCGATATTCTCGCCTCCTTTCGCAGAGCTTTATACCTACTCTGATAAGCTCGAAGATATGGGCAACTCAAAGGATTATCAGGAGTTTTTTAAGGCTTTCAAGTTCCTCGCGAAAGAACTATACCGAGTTATGTGGATGGGGCGAAATGTCGCCGTTCACTGCATGGATTTGCCTATTCAGAAAGGCAAAGAGGGATATATCGGTCTCAGGGATTTCTCAGGTATGATACTTCAGGCATTCACGGAGGTAGGTTTCATCTATCATTCGAGAGTAACCATTTGGAAGAACCCCGTAACGGAGATGCAGCGCACAAAGGCACTCGGTCTGTTGCATAAGCAGGTCGGCAAAGATGCAGCAATGAGCCGTGTCGGTATTCCTGATTACTTGATGGTATTCCGAAAGGATGGAGAGCATGAGCATCCTGTTCATTGCAATATCTCTGTCGATACATGGCAGAAGTACGCATCGCCTGTTTGGATGGATATTGATTACTCGAATACTCTGAATGCTGCCAAAGGTCGTGATGAAGCGGACGAGAAACATATCTGTCCTTTGCAGCTCGATACCATCGAGAGAGCCATCACCCTTTGGAGCAATGAGGGCGATACCGTCCTGACTCCTTTCCTCGGCATCGGCTCAGAGGTATATGAGGCAGTCAAGCTCAATCGTTTCGGCATCGGCTTCGAGTTGAAAGAGAGCTATTTCAAGGAGGCTATCAAGAATGTGCGAGGAATGGAACAATTGAAATCACAGAAATCATTATTCGATTAACTATGAGTTTTATAATCACCAAATTTGATGAGTGGTGTCCGAATTGTGAGAGCGAGAATGAGTTTCGGAGTGATGGGCATAAGGTCTATATCTGTCAGCATTGCGGATATGCCATCGCTCCTTGCTCGCTCTGCGATATGGATAAGGCTCAATGCTTAGAATGTGAGATAAGCAAGAGAGCAGAAGAAATCAATAAACGAAATAACTTCTAATATCTATCACAATGGAAAAAAAGAATCAGAATCAAGAAATGGGTCTCACTACTGAAGAAGTGAAGGCTCAGATTGCAGAGGTAATCGCCAATGCAAAAGAGAATCGTGAGAACGTCCGCTTGGCAAGCAAGAGCGGCGAGTTGAAACGCAATCCTTTCGTCAATCTCGATGAAAAAGGCATCCTCAATCCTGATGCTCTCGTCAAGGAATGGGATTTGATTCAGGCGAAGAAATCATCCCTCAGCTCAGGCGATAGGAATACGGTGCAGCAGATTATCCTGATTGCATTCCGTAATGCTGCCATCAAGAAAGCCAAGGATAATGCAGCAAAGAATATCGCAGAGAAAGAGGCTCAGGAAAAGCCGAAAGAAAAAGTCTGAGAAATCAGATAGCGGGAAATAAACCGAGTATTTAATCATTCAAAACAAAAGAGAAAATGAAATCAAGAACAGCGCAATGGTTCATCTGCAAAGTCCGCTACGAGAAGATGCAGGAGGATGGGATGCAGAAGAAAGTTACAGAGAGTTATGTCATCGATGCCGTGAGCTTCACAGAGGCTGAGGAACGCATCACAGAGGAAATGTCCGCATATATCAGCGGCGAGTTCGAGGTCAAGGATATTTCCCTCGCTCCATTCGGAGAGATATTCTTCGATGAGAATCCGAGTGCCGACCGCTACTATAAGGCGAAGCTCGCATTCATCACCATCGATGAGAAGTCAGGCAACGAGAAGCGTCAGAACGTGACCTATCTCGTTCATGCTGAGAACTTCAATCAAGCCGTGAAGAATATCGATGAGGTGATGGGAGGCACGATGATTGACTATCAGATTATCTCCATCGCTGAGACTCAGATAATGGATGTATTCGAGTATCATCCGAAAGAGACTGAGAAAGAAGATGAAGCCTAAGGAGTTTTTCGACAAGGTATCTGAATTGAGAGAGGCGCAAAAGGAGTATTTCAAGACTCGGAGTAGAGCCGCTCTCAATCGGAGCAAAGCTCTCGAAAGGGAGATTGATGCTGAAATAGCAAGAGTGAACGCTATCCTGAGTAAGCGACCGCAGCCTGTTCAGAGTAATCTATTCGGGGAGGGGCAGCCATGATAGTATCGAAACTGATTGCAAGGGCAATCCGATTGATAGAGGAATTTGCCTCAATGGAATGGTACGAGAGAATCAGCCATCGCTCAGAACCTCCACCACCCTACTATGAGAGGTTGCGACCACGGAAATACTATCAGATACGCTCATATTGGCTTCGTATTCGTTCTAATCCGTTCAGACCTTGTTACCACTAAGGGAATAGAGAGAAATGCGAAAATAGAGCCGTTTCTGTGCGAAATCGGCTATGTATCAATATCGTTTATCATAAGAATATATAATATAACATACTATGGCATCAGTAAATATGGCAATAGTGGTTGGTTTTGTCGGTGATGAGCCAAGAATCAATCAGACACAATCAGGAAGAAAGGTCGCATCATTCTCGATGGCTACGACCGAAAAGGGATATACCACTCAGAAAGGTCAGCAGATACCCGACAAGACAGAATGGCATAATATCGTCTGTTGGGGCAAGACTGCTGAGGTGGTCGAGAAGTTCGTCCGAAAGGGCAGCTCGCTCTATATTCAGGGAAAGATGCGCACTCGCTCCTATGAGAAAGATGGTCAAACCCGATATATGACGGAGATTGAATGTGAATCGATGCAGATGCTCGACCGTATGGCAGATGCTCAGCAGAGCCAATCTCAGGGAATATCCAAATATCCTATTCAGGGAGGCACATCGCTCTCTCAGGTTCAAGAACAGAAGAAAGAGGATGATGATTTGCCGTTCTAAGCCATGAGACACGTTGAGAGTATCATTCAGCAGAACTGTGTGAAATGGTTTCGTCTGCAATATCCGAAGCTCGCCCTCAATCTATTTGCCGTTCCCAATGGAGGTGCAAGGCGCAGGATTGAGGGAGCGATAATGAAGGCAGAGGGAGTGACAAAGGGAGTCGCTGATTTATTGCTTCTGTTCCCTGCAAAGCATTATCATGGTCTGTGCATCGAAATGAAGACGGAGAAAGGAAAGCAGCAGCCATCTCAGAAGATTTGGCAGAGAGCAGCAGAGGATGCAGGCTATAAATACATCATTTGTCGCTCTTTTGATGACTTTATGGAGCAGATTAACGCATATTTGCGTTAAAAAATACTTTTTTTTTGGAAAAAGGATGCCTAATAAGCATCCTTTTTGTATATTTGTGCCGATATATCAATTTAATAGACAATTGTCTCATGGCAAACGAAAGCAAAAACAAGAATATCGATACCCAATTTGTATCGATAGAGCTGGCGCAACTCGAACCGAATGAGGGTCAGCTTGAAGGTCTTCCATCCAATCCAAGGCAGATAACGGATTCAAAGATGGATTTACTGAAACAAAACATTCAGCAATATCCCGAAATGCTCACTCTGAGAGGTCTGCTCGTCTATCCTCTCGAAGATGGTAAGTATATCATCATCGGCGGTAACATGCGCTATCATGCAATGACCGAACTCGGATTCAAGACCGCTCCCTGCATCATTATTCCGAAAGATACCTCAATCGAGCAACTGAAAGCCTATTCGGTCATCGATAACAATGGCTTCGGTAAGTGGGATTGGGATATGCTCGCCAATGAATGGGATGCAGCACAACTCACATCATGGGGCGTTGACTTGCCTATCATGGAGAGCGAAATCAATACGGATGAATTCTTTGATTCTCTCGATAACGAGGATGAAAAGAGCAAGGGTGAGAAACTGACGATTACCATTCCCGATGAGTATTCAGACCAAAGGGATGAGATGAAATCGCTTATCGAATCGGCTCTGTCTGACTACTCGGGAATCAAGGTGAAATAATATCGCTATTATAGCACTATATAGCTATATATATAATATCAAGATAATATATTCAGCGTAGATGTATGAAGATATTTCTCGCAGGAGGCATCTCAGGAAATCTCCGTGAATTTTGGCAAAGGGTAATGAAAATATATTTGGCAGACCCTCGCTCACGAGGTGAGGTAATGGACGCTATGAAAGTATATATTGCAGGAGATAACAATAAGAAGAAAATCCTCAGAGAGCAACTCTACGGATGCGATTTCTTCACAGGTGAGAATGCTCTGAAAGGCATCAATATCCTCGAATCGTTCTACTACCTCAGAAAGAACGAGGAATTCATGACGCTTGTTAAGCACTTCGGCTCATTCCTGCTCGACTCAGGGGCTTTCACGTTCATGTCAGGCTCTCACAAGGGCGGTATAAATTGGGATGAGTATGTCGAGGAATATGCAGCGTTCATCAATCGATGGAATGTACAGCTCTTTTTCGAGCTTGATATTGATTCCGTGGTCGGTCTGACAGAGGTAGAAAGGCTCAGGGAGAAACTCGAAGCTCTGACAGGAAAGAAGCCTATCCCTGTATGGCATCGCAATCGAGGAAAGGAGTATTTCATCAAGATGTGCGAGAACTATCCCTATGTGGCTCTCGGAGGCATCGTCACCAAAGAGATTGACCGAAAGAAATACGAGACTGCATTTCCTTGGTTCATCAAGACCGCTCACGACCATAAATGCAAGATTCACGGATTGGGATATACCACCGTGGCGAACTTGAAGAAATATCACTTCGATTCTGTTGATAGCACCGCATGGCTCTATGGCAACCGTGGCGGCTATCTCTATAAGTTCAACCCTCGCACAGGTCTATTGGAGCAGTTAGGCAAAGATGGATGCAGACTCAAATCGAGAGAGGGCGCAGTAAACAATTTCAATGAATGGGTGAAGTTTGGCAAATATGCTGAGAATCACCTTTGATTGCGTAGAATGCGGATTTGCATATAAAAGCCGACTTCATCAATAATTCAAAATATCAGAGACAATGAAACAGAAGAATTCAATCATCATCCTTTCAGGCGGTATGGATAGCGTCACGCTCCTGTACGACCAAAAGGATTACATTGCTCTCGCAGTCACTTTCGACTACAGCAGCAATCACAATAAGCGAGAGGCAGAGCTTGCAGCCTATCATTGCAAGCAGCTCGGTATAGAGCATCTCATCATCCCTCTCGACTTCATGGGCAAGTACTTCAAATCATCTCTCTTGGAGGGTGCAGAGGCAGTTCCTGAAGGTCACTATCAGTCTGAGAATATGAAATCGACTGTCGTTCCTTTCCGTAATGGCATCATGCTTTCTATCGCCTGTGGTCTTGCAGAGAGTCGAGGGCTTACAAAGGTTCTAATCGCCAATCATGCAGGAGACCACGCTATCTATCCCGATTGTCGTGCAACATTCATCGATGCAATGAATGAGGCAATGGCATACGGCACATACGAGCATATCAATATCTTTGCGCCTTACACATCGCTCTCAAAGACTGATATTGCTAAAGTCGGCAAAGCTCTCGGAATAGATTATTCAAAGACCTATTCCTGCTATAAGGGAGGCGAGAAGCATTGTGGCAAATGTGGAACTTGCGTAGAGCGCAAAGAGGCTCTCAGGGATGCAGGAATCGATGACCCGACCGAATACGAGGAATGAACCAAGTTTAATCACTTCAAATCAATATCGCTTATGTATTACGTTTCAAAGAGAATGGAGATTGCAGGGAGTCACTCTCTGAAGTTATCCTATGAAAGCAAGTGTCAGAACTTGCACGGTCATAATTGGATTATCACCGTCTATTGCAAGGCTAAGAAGCTGAACAAGGATGGCATGGTCTATGACTTCAAGCATATCAAAGAGAAGATTCATGGCAAGCTCGACCACTCGAACCTGAATGAGGTACTGCCATTCAATCCCACCGCAGAGAATATCGCCCAGTGGATTGTAGAGCAAATTCCCGAATGCTACAAAGCATCAGTCAGAGAGAGTGAGGGCAACTTCGCTGTTTATGTGGATGACAAGCTAAAAGATGACGGTGCGCTATGAAAGTAAATGAGATTTTCTATTCCATTCAGGGAGAGGGCGCACATTCAGGAGAGGCGGCTATCTTTCTGAGGCTCTCAGGATGCAATCTGAGATGCTCATTCTGCGATACTGAGCATCAGCCTTACCAAGACCTCACAGAGGATGAGATATGCGCTGAAATCGCAAATTATCCTGCATCTCTCGTAGTCATCACAGGCGGAGAGCCGACCTTGCAGCTCACTCGTTCACTCGTAGATAAGATTCACGAACTCGGAAAGACGGTCGCCATAGAGACGAATGGCACTCGTGAAGTTCCCTCGAATGTCGATTGGGTGACGGTATCACCGAAAGAGGCTTATGTCGGCTCGGTCGGAAAGCCTGTCATCAAGACCGCTCAGGAGGTGAAGATTGTTCTCGATGGAAAGACTCTTTATGCTGACCCAACATGGGGCATCACGGCAGCTCATTATTTCGTGCAGCCTTGCGATACAGGCGATGAGCAGCGTAATAGAGAAATCATCGAGCATTGTGTAAACTTTGTAAAAGCTAATCCAAAATGGAAACTATCACTCCAAACACAGAAGATATTAAGAGTGCGATAAAGGCTCTCTTAATCGCTATCGGTGAGAACCCTGACAGGGATGGTCTGAAAGGCACTCCCGACCGCATCGTGCGAATGTGGAAAGAGATATTCAGAGGCTATGACGAAAGCCAAAAGCCGAAGATTACCACTTTCCCGAATGAGGAAGGCATCTCGGATTTGGTATTCGATACAGGGGATTATTACTCGATGTGCGAGCATCATATCCTGCCTTTCTTCGGTAAGTATTACTTTGCCTATATCCCCAATCCGAAAGGTCGCATCCTCGGCATCTCAAAAATCGCTCGTGTAGTCGGCTATTGTGCTGCCCGATTGCAGCTTCAGGAACGGCTCGCACGAGACATCGTGAATATGCTTTCTGAGGCTCTGAATGATGATGCGCTCGGCTTCGCTATCGTGATGAGAGGTAAACACCTTTGCAAGACGATGAGAGGCGTGAGGAATGATGGCAATATGTCCGTGGCTCATTTCACAGGACTATTCGAGAAAAACCCCGAACTCAAAAGAGAGTTCTATAAACTAATCGATTTTCAGACATGAAGAAATCAGCATCACTATTTCAGCGAGCGGAGGAATGGATAAGCAAGCATGGTCTTATCGAATACGGAGGGGCGCAGTTGCAAGACTTCTGCAAGGAACTCGGCATCAACGATAAGACCTATCGCCGTTGGCTGAACGAAGAGGATGACTTCAAAAAGGCTATCGAGAAAGGCAGAGAGGTTTTCAGGCTCTCTCTCGCTCACGACCTGCACGAGACACTCGCTAAGGTAGCAAAGGGAAGTGAGCATGAGGAAACGACCACTGAATATCGCCCCAATCCCAAGAATCCCGATAAGCCGACCATCACAAAGATGGTGAAGAAGAAAATCGTCATTCAGCCAAATGTGGGAGCTGCGATATTCCTGCTCACTAATCTCGACCCTGAGCATTATCAGAACCGCCAAAAGAGCGACATCACTCTGAAACCACCAGTAGAGAGAGAGATGACCATTGATGAGATAAACAAAGAAATCGATAGACTCAGCAAGATTGAGACCAAAGAATGAAACTGACGGAAATCGAGAGGCAACAGAAACTAATGCGGTTGATGCAGATGAGACTCAAACTCCAAGCACCAGCCTCATTCTCGCATTTCCTCGGTTATAGCAATCCCAAGTATGAATTGGAGTGGTTTCATCGGGTCATCGCAGAGCATTGTCAGATGCTTTTGGAGGGCAAGATTAAGAACTTGATGGTATTCGTTCCACCTCAGCATGGCAAATCAGAAATCATATCTCGTAACTTCCCTGCATGGGCGTTAGGTCGAGACCCTGATTTGAAGATTGCATCATGCTCGTATGCTGCCGACCTGTCAGAGCAATTCTCTCGCTCTGTGCAGCGCATCATCGAGAGTCCTGAGTATCAAGAAATCTTCCCTGAAACCTATCTCAGTACATCTCAGCAAGCGAAGAATGACCCTCGCACCTATATCAAGAATGTAGATTTCTTTGAGACGGTCGGACATAGAGGATTCTATAAAGCGGTCGGTGTCGGAGGTCCACTCACGGGAACGCCTGTCGATATAGCGATAATCGATGACCCTGTGAAAGATGCAGCAGAAGCCTATTCGCTGACCTATCGGCAAAAGGTTTGGGAGTGGTATAATACCGTCCTCACTACCCGATTGCACAATCATTCGAGGCAGCTCTTTATTATGACCCGATGGCACGAGGATGACCTTGCAGGGCGCATCATGAAAGCAGAGGCAGATGAATGGAAAGTTCTCGCTATTCCTGCCATCTGTGAGAAAGAGAATGACGAAGGGTTGAGTAATAGAAAGGTCGGAGAGGCTCTTTGGGCATCGCATCACTCAGTGCAGAAGCTCGCCAAACAGAAAGCTCGCTCACCTCGTGAGTTCTCAGCTCTGTATCAGCAGCATCCTGTCATCGAGGGCGGTAATATCGTGAAAAGAGATTGGTTTCAGCATATCTCTCTCGCTGAATTCAAGTCGCTCAGGTTTAATGAGCCGATGCACTTCTATCTCGATACCGCATACGGCAAGAAAAAGCCGACAGGGAATGACCCATCAGGCATTTTGGCGGCTTGCAGGATAGGCAGATATGTCTATATCTATAATGCTCAGAAAGTATGGAAAGAGATGCCTGATTTACTCCGATTCCTGCCTGAGTATATGGCAGCGCATGAGGGGAATGCAGAGAGTAAGCTGCACGTTGAGCCGAAAGCCAATGGAGAGAGCGTGGTTCAGATGCTCAAAGCAATATCCTCGCTCAATGTGAAAGAGACCCCTACTCCTGTCGATTCAAAGGAAACTCGGTTTAGGGTAGTATCGCCTCGTGTTGAATGCGGTCGTGTCTTTCTTGTTGATGGCTCTTGGAATGATGATTTCCTCGATGAGGTATGCGGATTCCCAGCAATGGAGCATGATGAGTTTGTGGATATTCTCGGATATGCGATAAATGACCTATACGAAGAAGATGATGATACTGACTACGAAAATATCGATAAGTCAATGTTCGGATTATAAACTTAAAAATTGAAGATTATGTTTTTAGTAGATTTGTTTCGTAACTACGTGAACTCCTTGGCCGGAAGAAATCAAGATTTCGAGCAATTATTGGCTGCAAAGGATATTTCCGCAGTCAAGGAGAAAATGGTCTCTCGTGTTGAGTTCGTGATGGATGCTCTCAAAGAGTATATCACGAAAGAACACCTGATAATGAAGCGAGAGGATAAGATTATCACCGATAAGAAAGGAAAGTTCATCAGGAAAGAACCTGTATGGAAGCTACCTATCCCTTATCCTGTATTCATCAATGAGATTGCTCTTGTGTTCCTCTTTGGTCGCCCTGTAAAATGGACGCAGCTCTCAGAGGGAACAGATGACGCATTCAAGGCTTATCAGGACTTCATTAAGAATACCCGATTCAATGCCAAGATTCGCCAATGCAAGCGTCTTGCAGGAGCAGAGACAGAATCTGCATTGCTTTTCCGTGTGTTCAAGGATTATGAGGGAAAGCCTGATTGTCAGCTCAGGGTTCTCGCTCGCTCAAAAGGAGATGAGATTTATACCCGATTCGACCAATATGAGAATCTGATTGCTCTCGCATGGGGTTATTATGTGAAAGATACAGAGGAAGGGGCGACCTATCACTTCGATGTATTCACTCCGAAAGTCATCTATCACTGCGTGAAGAAAGCTCTCGGATGGGAGGTCGTAGAGGAAATCAACTTCATCGGTAAGATTCCTCTCATCTATTTCCGTCAGGAAAAGGAATGGGATGGTGTCGAGGCTCTAATCCATCGTGAAGAAAGCATCGCATCGAGAACTGCCGACACGAATGATTATTTCGCAGACCCAATCGCTATCATGGCTCAGGATATTATCAAGAATATGCCTGAGAAGAAAGAGGCTGCAAAGCTGCTTATCACCAATGATAAGGATGGAGTCGAAAAGGCTGCAAAGTATCTCACATGGGATAATGCACCTCAGTCGAAGAAAGATGAATTGGAATGGTTGCAGACCCAAATCCTGCAAAAGACCTTCACTCCGAATATCACCACCGATACTCTGAAATCAATATCTCAGCTATCGGCTAAGGCTTTGCGCACGGTGATGATGCTTGCTGACATCAAGGCATCGAAGCGAAAAGAGACCTATGATGAGATGCTCGACCGCACTTCATCTCTCATCACGACTATCATCGGAAATGTTCTCGATGTTTCCCTGCACTCTCAATGTGAGGCATTAGAGGTCGGGCATGAATTCCAAGAGCCATTCGGAGAGGACATCGAGGATGCTCTGAACAACATCATCCGCTCAGTCGATGCAGGAATCCTCTCAACTGAGAGTGCGGTTGAACTCAATCCTATCGTCAAAGACCCGAATCGTGAATCAGAGCGTCTCGCAGCAGAGGCAGAGGAAAGGCAGAAGCAGCAGGAGGCTATCTTCAATATAGGTGGCGATGGAGGTGCCGCATCTTTCTCTGACGGCGACGAAGATGATGGGGATGATGAAGATGCTAAGAAGAAAAAGAAAACGGCTCAGAACGCAGGAAAATAAGCAAAAACGATAAATGGCAAAGCAAGGCTCAGACCCAAAGACTGCAACTCTCGTCCGAATCAGGCGAACAGAGGCATACTCAGAGAAAGTGAGATTGTTGTTCGCTAAGACGGTGAACGATATTCTCGCTCTCAATAAGACCATGCCCTCACTCGATGAGGGAGTGATGTTCTCATTCGATGGAGAGAGTATCAAGAAACAGAAAGAGGTCGAGGTCTTGCTTCGCCGACTGCATTCTGCCGTTACTATGGCTATTCAGCAGGGAGTAAAGCTCGAATGGGATGCAGCCAATCAGGAATGCGATAAGCTCGTTCAATCCGTATTCGGCAAGAAAGTCCTCGAAAGTCCTGAGTTCTCTGCATGGATGGGCAGGAATACGGCGGCTCGTGATGCTTTCCTCTCTCGCTCTGAGCATGGCCTAAATCTCTCTGATAGGGTTTGGAAGTCCGTTCGCCAGCTCAGGGATGAAATGGAGGTTGCAATGACCGTCTCCATCGGAGAGGGCGATTCATCAAGTTCTATGAGCCGAAAGGTGCGCCAATACCTGAACAATCCCGATGATATGTTTCGCCATTTCCGCTATAAGAAAGGCGAGAAAGACATCATCGACCCTGATACAGGAGAAATCACAGGGAAAGAGATTGTTTGGGGCAAGAAATGGAAGAAGCGTATCAAGGATGAGGTCACAGGCAAATACAAATGGATTGACTATGATAGGGATGATTACAAGACAGGTGCAGGAGTCTATAAGTCATCCGCTCGCAATGCTATGCGTGTAGCTCGGAGCGAGACGAATATCGCCTACCGCCGTGCTGATAATACCCGATGGCAGGATATGGATTTCGTTCTCGGTCAGAGGGTGCAGCTCTCAAAGAACCATCCGAAGAAAGACATCTGCGATAAACTGCAAGGCGACTATCCAAAGGATTTCGTCTTTGATGGTTGGCATCCTCAATGCTTCTGTTTCTGTACTCCTATCCTCATGGATGAGTCAGAGATGGCAAAGGTTACTGAAGCTTTCTTGAAAGGCGAGAAATATACGCCTAAAGGAAAGCCGATAACCGATTATCCTGCGGCATTCAAGGATTGGGTAAGAGACCATGCCGAAGATATTGCAGCGGCTCGTGAGAGAGGAACTGAGCCGTATTTCATCCGCAACAATGCTCAGGCAATCGATGAGATTATCAATCCGTCTCAGAAAGAACTCTCTATCCTCGAAAAGGCGAAGCTCAGACATGATGCTCGTACCCCTGAGCAGGAGGAGGCTATCAAGAATGCTTGGGAGGAAAGAAAGCATAAGCATCAGCTCATCAAGAAAACCGCAGATAATGTTCTCAATGTGGCTCAGGATTACGGAGAGGTCGATTACTCAGAACTGCAAGCTGCCATCGATGCAGGAGACCTCAATAAGATGCAGACCCTTGCTAAGACGGTCGCTCAACACGTTTCTGCGATGAAGAAACAGGAGGCTGCAATCTCAGACCTCATTCCTGATGCTCACGAATGGCATAAAACTATCTCAATGAAAGAGCTTATACAGACCTATTCTGCGGTTGAATCGAAACTCGCTCAATGGTCGAGTCTGTCTCTCGAACAACAGGCAAAGAAGCTCAAATTTGAGGCGGTAGATTTCCTCGGAGGCAATATGAAAGATGTGCAGTCTAAATTCCCGAAGACATGGAAAGTATCTCAGGCTGCATACTTGAAGAAACTCGATGAGGTGAATTTGAAGATTGAGATAAAGGCAGTACAAGACCAACTCGATATAATAAAAGTATGGTCGGCTGCTCATCCGAAATCTATCAATGTTGCCAATCTCCTTTCAGAAGCACAGGATTCACTCAATGCAGGAGAAGATATTGCTATCATCAAGCAGAAAGCACAGCTTGCAATCAATGAACATCAGAAGCGTCTCGCAGAGCAAGCTCGCCGTGATGCCAAGAAAGCCGCTAAAGGCACATCCTTTGATGCTGATGCTTATACCAAGAAGCGTAAAGATGCAGCTCTTTGGGCGAAAGATACCAAAGATGCAGATGATGTTCTCAGGGATAAATGCGGTGATGTATGGGTAGTGGCGAGCGATGACGAAAAGGATGCAATTTATGGATATACAAGTTCATATCACAATATCCAAGAGCCATTGCGAGGTATTACTTATTATGGCTCAGATGCTCAAAGAAAGCTCGGAGAAAAGCGTATTCCTCTCATCGAGAGTATTATCAATAAGTCGAGTTATGATTTTGATATGTGGCTGCAAAGAGGCGATGATATGGTCGCTCTCAAAAAGTTTGGTCTCTCAAATTATAACTCTGCGAGCGATGCAGAGATATATGCTCTTGTCGGCAAAGAGGGAACAGAGGGAGCGTTTTGGTCGGCTGGCGTTGCTAAAGGCAAAGGATTTAGCGGTCAAATCATCTTCAATATCTATGCTCCAAGAGGCACTAAAGCGATGTATTGTGAACCATTCTCAGCATACGGTCATGGAGATGGCAGACATTGGGATGGTAGAAGTAAGCAATCATCATTCGGGCATGAGAGTGAAATCCTGATTCAGAGAGGAACAAAATTCAGGATTACTAAAGTGCAAAAGAGCGGTGGAGTATGGTATATCGATGTTGATATTATCGAACAGAAGCCACTACCATTCCCATATGTTGGAGGTTATCCGTATCTATAAAAAGAAAGCCGCTCAAAAGGCGGCTCTCTTTCATTTATAGTATTTCTGATAGAATTTCTTGAAAGGCTCTACGCATTCAATCATAGAGCCGCTATTGTAGTGGCAATATCGATTAAATAAGAGAGCTTTCAGGGATGCAGGGGTATCATCTTGCATCTCAAACATAGAAAGACCTGCACGAGAATAATCATCAATATATTCTGCGAGCTGATTCTTTCCATCAGGAGTGAAATTCATATCAATCCAACTTTCCTCATATCCGAACAGAAGTCTTTTATTCGGGTCTGAGATAGTATTTACTTTCTCGCCCTTATAATAATGGCAGAAGCGTAATAAATCTTTCCTTTCCATAATTAACTGAGTTTATCTTTGATTTCAAACTTCTCATCGAACTTTCGGATGACCTCGACCATCTCATCAGGCAGATAGCTCAGAGCTTTTGAGATGATTTCCTCAGGTATCTCATAGAAAGCTCCTGCAAAGCCTCCGACAATCGCTCCGAGCGTATCACTATCGCCTCCGTATGATACTGCAATCCTGATTGCATCCTCGAAGCTCTGAGAGAGAGAAAATAGATGCAGAGCGAGAGGAACGCAGCCTTGGCAAGTCTCATCCCAAACTCCGAGCTTCGGAAGATTTGATACATAATCTTCGCCGTATAGTTCGATGCACATATTCTGTACCTCTTTCTTGGCATCTTTCCAATTATGATTAGCGAGATACCATGTGGCGAGAGCGGTTGCCTTTGCTCCTTTGATTCCTTCCTCGTGAGAATGGCTGCATTCAGCAGATTTCTTTGCTTCATCAAGTACTTCAGTAGATTTACTGAAAGTCAATCCGATAGGTGATACCCTCATGGCAGCACCATTACCGAAACTATCGTAAGGCTGAGGGTCATATATCCATCGGCTAAATGAAGCTCCGTATGCGCCTTTCGGATGAGGATATTTCCTGCACCATTCAATCAGGCTATCCCGATATGGAATACCTCTCAGGATAGCATCTGCAATCGCTATGGTGCAGACGGTATCATCTGTGAAAGAGCTGCCATGAGGGAATAACTCGAAATCATAATTCTGCGTGTTGTGGAATTCGTAGGTGCTGCCTACGATGTCTCCGATAATAGCTCCTATCATATTGCGTTGAATTTGGTTTGTTGTTTCTGTTGGAGGTGCCCGACCTTAATCGTGCATCGCTTATTATGGTATTCATTATTGCCTCGTATCGCATTGGTAAGCGATTTATAGGCTATCCCGATTTCATTCTGAGGGATTGCATCGTAGATGGCTTTCAGAGAACCGAAATAGAAATCAGTCTCTCCATCATGAGGTTCATTCAATTTTAGATGTACTACTTTCATTTCATACTGCAAAATTACGTTATTTTCGGCGATTTCCCACGAGTTTTGCTCAGAAATGAGGATTTTATCACCTCAGACAGAGAAAATCGCAGGAATCGCCGTTTCTAATTGTCATTTCATTTTCAGGAATTCATTTGCTATAGTCTTATTTGTTTATATCGTTAATCAATCGAGAGTTTAGCTCGCTAAGAGCGTGCCATAACTTCTCATAATCTTTCTCATATTTCGTTCCTCTGAGGCGCATTCCTGCATCTGCAATATGCTTTCCTCCGTTGTAGAGCGACTTCTGCGCCCATATTAATTCTTGCTTTGTCATAGTCTTGAAATTTTTACAAGTATGTAATATATATTATCTAAAAAATTAGAATTTATATGATTGATGGTTTCTCCTAATTTTCTAATTGTTTCATACAATAAATGATATTTCTGTGTCATTATTCTGCATTTTTGAGATTCAGGTCTTTGAGCTGGTCACAGATGGCGACTCTCAGACCCTTACTGATGAACTTCGGTAGATATTGGTCGAGAGCGTGATATGGGAATCCTGCCATCTTAGTTTCGCCCTGCTTGGTGAGAGTGATTCCGAGTGTCTTGGCGACCACTTCTGCATCCTCGTGATAGGATTCGTAGAAATCACCGCATCGGAATAAGAGGGTCGTATCGGGATGCTTGGCTTTCAAGTCCTGAAACTGCTTCCGTATCGGAGATAATTCTTCACTCTGAGGCTCATTCTCAGGCTCAGGAACTCCACCGAGTTTAGCGATTACATCTTCCATCGATTCTGAATTATGCAGGGCTGCTATCAGCTCTCGTGCGCTCATATTCTCGATATGGAGATTTGCATGAACGGTTGCATCGATGAGGATTTTGATACCTGAGACAACCTTTTTGAGGTCTTTCTGAGATTTGGTATCGCCTCCGATATTCTTCACCGTAGCCGATTTCTTTCCCTTACTCTTGGCATCATCGACCGCACCCTGAACTGCTGCAACCTGAGCGGCCTCATCATCCTTATTCAGCTCTATAATCTGACGGACTGCACCTATGGAGATTTCGCCTTTTTCGATTTTATCCTGAATCTCAGGTGCAAGGTCAAGAAGTGAGAGGCATCGACAGATGAACGTAATGCTCTTTCCGAATTTCTGAGCAATCTCGCTCTGAGTATATCCGAACTTATCTCTGAATCGCTGAAACATGATAGCAGATTCATACTCGGTAAAGTTCTTTCCTTCATTCCTCATCATCTGCTCGATGAGCAAATCTTCTTCTTTGGTATTGCGAGGAAGGAAAATCGCTTTGATGCGCTTGATGTCTGCGCCCTCAGAGATTGCAGCGAGAGTGGCTCTCAGTCTGCGCTCACCATCCACGAGGCGGTATTTCTCATATCCATTCTCATCTTTGAACGGCACAACCGTAATAGGATTGAGAACGCCTTGCAGCTTGATTTGCTCTTTTAGTTCGTCAATAGCGAAATCACGGCGCACGTTGAAGTTATCGACTACGACCACATTACGAGGGTCAACTGAATAGATGTCTGTTCGCTTGGTTACATTGATTGAAGTTTCCATACTGATTATTGATTTTAATTATTATTACTTTTCGTTTATTGTATAGATTTTATATATGCGCTTATCTCCGCAGTTCCACCCGTCTCGGATTTTGCCATCAACCACCGCACAGAGATGATTGGCGAGACTCAGGATATAGCGACCTTTGGAATTGCTCAGGGCGAAGTCCTTTGCGGTCTTCCGTTTATCTCCCTTCTTGAATTTCAGGGAAACGACCTTATATCCTCTCTGAGCAAAGGCTTTCTCATAAACATTCTGAGAATTGGGAATATCGTAATCCTCACGGGCTATCTTCGAGAGAATATCGTAAGCCTCCTGCCAACTCATATCAGCAGCAATAGCGAATGCTCTAATAGCGCAGTCGGGTTTCCTGCATCTCTTTCCCTCAGTCGGATTTGGCTGAGTGAACTCGAAATAGTCTGTATTCTTATATAAATTGATTTTAGTCATTTTGAGAGCGTTTCTTTATTGAAATGATACTTCTTTATCTTTCGGATTTAATCGCAGGAGACGCAAAGGAAATGCGCTTCCTGCGATTGTCTGAGATTAGTCTTTCACATTCATTATATATTTGGCGGCTTTCTCGGCTCTCGATGCAGCCCAAACAATCATCTTGTTATCGTTATGGAGAGCTTTGAGCCATCCATGAATGTAGGCGACCGAATTCTTAAAAGCCTTTTCACAATCGAGATTGATAGTATTGCAAATCATGGCAGAGCCGAGTTCTGCAACCAATTCCTCTCGTGAGTAGTCTTCATTTCCGAAGAATGCGTGGTCATTCTCAGCCTTACGGTCGCATCGGTATGGCGGTATCGTTGAGTGGGTCAGCTCATGGAATGTGGTAGAATAGTATTCCTCTGCATCCTGATACTGAGAGAGCATCGGCACTACGACCTCATCATACATCGGGGAGTAATAAGCTCTGTTACTCGGTTTGTCGTTATGAAATTTGAGTTTCTTTTCTCTGCTCAGGTAGTCTGTGATGACATTCTCTGCGCATTCGATAGGCAGGATAGTCGGCTCGATTGGCTCATCTGCCTTAATCTTACTCTCGATACCTGTTGTATCATCGATATGGAATACCCTATAATACTTCAGAACAGGGATAAGATGCTCTTTTGAGGTCACGAATTCGGTTTCCTCGCCGTTCTCGTTCTGAACCTTTTTCTTTCCCTGAGTAATCATCGTGAAGAAAACGACTATCGATGATTTTGCACCTTTCTTGATGTCGCCTCCCAAGTCTTTGACCTGCTTGAATGTGAGATACTCGCCCTCTCTACCCAAAAGCATCTGATTGAGCATTGAATAAGGCTTGCGTGAAACATAGTTCACTGCGCCTCCGTCTGCGAGACCTGCACCCGACCAAGGCTTATGCCAAGGAATGATACCTTTTTGAAGTTCCTCGATGATGCGGTCTGTGACCATCTGATAAACATTTACTTTCTCCATTGTTGCGTTGATTTATAGGGTTATTATTTCTTTACTCTCACGAACCATCCATGATTATCATATTCAATCTCGCAATGATTACCGATTTCGGTCAGGGTCATGTGCAATGATAAGGCAATACTATGAGTCTCGCATCGATAGAATTTATAGGTATCATTCTCGCTCGTAATGAAACTCTCGATACTTCCGTCTGATAATTGAATTTTCTCCATTGTTCTGAGTTTTGCGGGGGGAGGCTTGCACCTCCCCTGATTAAACTTGGTTTACTGCATTCTGTTGATGATTTCATCTCGGTCGAGCTGCCAAATACATTTATCATGCTCGAACTTATAAGTGATATATGCTTTGAAACCGATGGCGTTAATAACAATCTCTCTCAATTCTGCTGATGAGTATTTCTCAGAGATTTCGAGAAGCTCGTACATTATCTTATCCTCTTTTTCCTGAGCTGCATTCAGGTCGTTCATGGCGGTTTCTGAGAGTTCTTTGTATTTCGTTAAGTCCTCATCCATTGATGCTACCATCTTATTCAACTCCTTATTCTTGCTTTCGAGATTCAGAACGTTGGCATACTCATTGGCGGCTTGCTCTCTGAGAGCATCGTATGCTTTCTGAATGCCTCCGTTCTTTTTCCATTGCTTGCACCAAGCGTCCTTTTCGAGGTAGCTTGCATTGTACTCAGGCTCAATCACTGTATGATAGTAGTCCTCTGTTGGTCTGAAACCTGTTCTGTCGATGAATTCTGAAATTAACATTGCGTTGAAATTTTAAGTTTTGATATTTCTGTTTTACATTCTCGTTTTTCTGATTGAAATGCCTATTAGGTATCTCTTTCTACGTGCAAAGATATAGACTATTTGCTTAATAGGCAACTTTTATAGTAATTATTTTTTATTAAAAAATCTTACTAAAATTCCCGATATTGACTTAACTATATGGATAGCACAATGTTAAAAAGAAAAAATAATCAGTGCTTAATAGGCAACATTTCAAAGGGTTTTTGTATCTTTGCGCCAAAGAACTCGATTTCTACCTATATTTTTAATTAAAGATAATATGAAAACAAAACTCCGTAAGACCTTATCTGAGCTTTGCAAGGATATGGGATTAACCGACAAGGCATTGGATGAGCTGAGTGAAATCGGCGCACAAGGTCTTGCCACCGATGCCTCAGATGAGGACATTAAGAAAGCGGCGGATTCTCTCGTTCCCTATGCGAAACTCATGCAGGGCGAAATCACGAGGAAGACACGCAAGTCAAACCACAATCAGACTCCGAAATCCGATGGAGAGGGCGGAGATGAGGGTGAAGGTGATGATGCTATCTCTCAGGCTATTGCCAAGCAGCTTGCACCATTCAAAGAGCAGCTCGAAAAGCTGCAATCTGAGAATGATACTCTGAAAGCAGAAAAGGCAAAGGGCGAGCGTTCTGCACTCATCGCAGCAGAAGCCAAGAAACTCGGAATCCCTGAGTACCTGATGAAACGTATCGCTATCGCTGATGATGCAGACATCGCAAAGGAACTCGCAGATTTCAAACAGGACTTGGTGAGCAACAATCTGATGCCTAAGGATGCAGCGTCAGAGACGGGACAGAAAGAGGATGCCATGAAAGCCGATGCAAAGGCTTGGGCAGAATCTCTCCCGAATAAGTAAGCATCCGTAATTATTCACCCTTAAATTCGCAGTAAACTATGGCTATCGAATTCAAGAAAACAGCCGTCAAAGGGCATACCCCTGAGATTTGGCGTGGCGAATGTAAGATGCTGCCTGGCGGTTTCAAGCCGAAGAACACTATCCCTGTCGGAACGGTGCTTCATCGTGGCGTTCTCGTTGAGGTGAACTTCGAGGAAATGAGCGCAGCAGTCATCAAGCTCGCTAAGGTTCTTGCAGGCGGCACGACTTCAAAGCCTCGTGTTGCAAAGGGACATCTTTTCGCTGTTGGCGATGTGGTTGCAAAGGTGGGAAAGACCGACAAGTCTGTCACCGTTTCATCCATCGACACCACGAATGAGGATTACGATATAATCAATCTCTCCGCATCCATTACAGGTCTGACTAACAATGATGTCCTCATTGAGTCCACCGACTATGGCTACATCGATGCAGAGTCCACCACGGATGGAGCATTGAAGATTGTCGCATCCAATCCCTCTGAAGGAGAGATTGCTCTCGCAAGCGTAACTCCTTACCTCGGAGAAAAGACCCTCGCAGTAAACGACTATGTTGTTTTGCAGAACGCAGGTTCAAAGTACACTCCGAACATGGTAAACGGAGCAGTGAAAGAATTTAACGGCAAAGGTCTCCCGACCATCGATGCAGCTTACGAGGCAGTCGTTCTCTATCCGAGTCTGAACTTCCCTATGCTTGACGAATGGTTGAACGGCTGCTGCCTCAAGTCTAACCCGAACATTCTGTTCATTAAGCAGTAATCACTATGCCTGAATTTCTTTATTCTTCGATTTTCGGCGAACTGACTAAGAATGTTCAGATTCGCTTCGATGCTGCCTCTGAGCTGAACAAGCAGCTCTTTGACAACATCATCTTCGAGCGTTTCCTTGATTGGGATGTTCCTACTGTTGGTCTCGATTTCGAGGAGCTGATTGGTCAGTATAACATCACGGTCGCTGCTCCTACCATCGGCACAGATGCCAAGGAGGCTATCCTCGGAACTGAGGGTCTCGAAACGCTGAAAGAGACCATCCTGAATCATGCCATCACTCTCCCGATGACGGTCAAGGATTATCGTAAGGTGCTGCAAATCCTCGATTCTAAGTCTCTGCCCGATAAGGTCAAGACTCAGCAGCTCATCAAGCTCATGTGGGGCGATGTTGAGACAGTCGTTAAGTCTGTTCTCAGCAAGCTCGACCTCATCTTCTGTGGCGCACTCTCTAATGAGGGCAAGTTCACTCTCGATGAGACCACCAACCCTGAGGGCGGTGCTCGTGGCTTGATTGACTTCAATCAGCCTGCCGACAACATCGCTTCGGCTACTACCGAATGGACGCAAGCCAATATCGAGACGGTGGACTGCTTCGAGGATATTCAGAGTATCATTGATGCAGCTCAGGATAAGGTGACTTTCTCCAAAGTTCTTTGCGCTCCTGCACTTATCTCGTATATGTGCCGCAGCAAGAAGATGCACCAAATGATTCACGGCACGGACAAATCTTCTAAGATTGTTCAACTGAAAGACATCAATGCGTATATGGAGGAAAACTCATTCCCGACCTTTGAGCCTATCCGCCGTCAGATTCGCATTCAGAATGGCAAACAGCGCAATCCTTACAATCCTTGGAATCAGAAGAACATGGTCTTCATTCCTGATGGTAAACTTGGCATCGTCAAGAACGCTTGGGCTAACAATGAGTTGAAGCCTGAGGCAGGAGTTGCGTACTCTAACTATGGAAGAATTCGAGTATCTCAGTGGGGCGTTGGCGAGACTCAGGGCAGCAATGGCGTTGAGTTCACCAAGGCAGAGGTTCTCGCACTTCCTGTTATTACGGAGATGAATGGTATCTACACCCTCAAAACTCAGGCTTAATCGATGAAGAACGCAGTCGCATTGAGGAATTTGTGTAATGCTATCGCTAACACATTCTATCCTGATAAGGCAACCATCGACCTTGCTCTGTTCAATGAGGGCATCAAAGCAGAGGCAGAGGCTACTCCGAAAGATGAGAAACTCTTTCGGATAGCCGTGTCTCTCGTGATGGGCTATGTAGAAAGCAGCCGTTCTGAGAATGGCGTTTCTACCTCCGTCATGCCCGATTCAGTCGAAAAGAGCATCCGTTATTGGTGCAATATCTATGGTCTCGATGCAGACGAAATTCTGAGCGATTATCTCCGAGTTATGGAGGATGGCTCTAAACTATGGTAGTATGAGGTATAACGGACATCTGAAAGCTCTGATAGTCTCAGAGGGCGAGGATTCGGTCAATGAGTATGGCGAACCTATCACAGGAGAGCAGGAAAGTTGGAGCGATGAAATCCCTTGCTCTATCAAGACGAATAGCGATACCCGATTAGGCAAATATGAGGATGGCGAGTTTCGGCAAGCATCATTCCTCATCCTGATTGAGTTATCGAAATTCGATGCAGTCCGCATCAAGTTAGAGCGATTGGGCGAAGACCTCGGAGAGCATCGGGTTATGTCCGTTGAGCCTCTTACGACCGTAGGGAGGATTCAGATAATGGTGTAATATGGCAACCATAACTCAGACACACGGCAAATATAAGGGAGTCATCGTAAGTAAGACCGATATGCGAAAGCTGAGAGCGGGATTGCAAGCGAAGATGAAAGATATTGCCGACCTGATAATAAAGCAGCTCTCCTATATCGGAGAGGAATGTATCAGGATAGCTCGTGAGAATGGCAGTTATAATGACATCACAGGAAATCTGAGGTCATCCATCGGATATGTGATACTTTATGATGGAAAGCCTGTTCAGCAGGGAGCGAGTAAGCAGTATAGCGGAGAGAAAGGCAATGGAGAGCAGGGCGCACCTGCTGCCGAAGCTCTACTCCAAAGACTGCAAGCTAAATTCCCTTGGGGCATCGTTCTAATCGTCTGTGCAGGAATGAACTATGCGGCTTATGTCGAGAATGTTCACCATAAAGATGTACTCACCTCCGCAGAGCTGAAAGCAGAGAGTTTGATGAAGCAACTATTAAACGGAATCACTACATCGAAATGATTGCAAAGAGTGAAAAACAGATTGAGCGAGACTTCTTTTCTTTCGTCAGTAAGAGCGTTCTCGGTCAGGGTATCAGAGGGAAGGTATATCGTCCTGAGATGCGTCCTGCCAATGCTAAGACTGAGGATTTGATTGTGAAGTTCCTCGCAGGTCTCGATGAGCAGATACAGAGCGGAGTCGTTCTCCTGAATATCTATGTGCCTGATGTGCCATTCGGCAAGGATGGGCGCAAGGTGGAGGATTTTAGCCGTGTAGAAGCTCTCGAAACACTCATTCAGCAATTCATCGATGAGAATGATGATACCGAGTATTGGATGCAGACAGATACCTCTCCCACCTCCATAAAGATAGAGGGAATAGAGCAGCATCTCATCACTGCAAGAATTAAGTTTAACCGTTTAGCACAATAAGGCAATGAAGAAAATCATCATGTCATGGTCGAAGTGCAAGATTGAGGTTGGAAAGACGGGCGACAATGACGCAATGGCAACCGACCTGAAATCCATTGGCACTATCAACGACAAATCAACGACCCTCGCATCGGAAGATGGGGAGACCCTCACCGCAACCGCCACAGGTGGCATCATTGTCGCAGAGGAGGAGGGAGAGCCTGTCATTACCATCACGACACGAGTAAAGGAAATGGACTTCGATACTGAGAATATGTTTACGGGAGCTGTCAAGTCAACGGAGGGCGATGAGCTGACCGTTAAGACAAATATCGTGGCCGATGACTTCTCGGTGAAGCTCACTCCGAAGAATATCGGCGCGGTCGGCATCAAGGCTCGCCGTACTCATGTATCGTTCCGTCCAGGGTCATCTGAGGAGGAAGGTCAGTATGTAGATTTGACATTCAAGATTCTCGCTTGCGAGGATGGCGAACTTTACAAGAAGTTCAAGGTCAAGACTACCGATTGGGAGACCACCTAACGGCACATTCTAATGGCGAGTGGAAAGACACCCGTTGGCAGTTTGGTAGGAGAAAACTGCCTTCATCGCAGGATAGAGCAGTTGGTAGCTCGCAAGTCTCATTGGCTTGATGTCGGCGGTTCGAGTCCGTCTCCTGCAACTAAACTCAGTTTTTTCATTATGGCACAACGTACAATAGAGCAGATGGTCGCTTCTGCTATTCTTGAAAAGGCGACTGATAAGATTGAGCTTGGCGGTGTGGTTTATCCTATTGCAGACCCATCCATTGCCACGCTAATTCTCGTTTCTGAACTTATCTCCACCCTCCCTGTGGTTGATAAAGATATTCCGAAAGAGTTGCGTGTTTACTCAGCATTGCATTACGCCAAAGATTATAAGGCAGTCGGAGATATTTGCGCAATCCTCATTCTCGGAGCAAAGAACCTCACAGAGGAAAGAGAAAAAATCATCGAGAAACGCATTCTCGGCTTGTTTCCTCGCAATAAAAAGGTCTTAGAGGTTGTTGATAAGCAAGCAGAATTATCGACACTAATACTCGAAAATATCAAGCCATCAATCATCTTTGATTTAATCATTCGGAGATTGCAGGATATGGAGATAGGGCATTTTTTCTCCATTACCACTTCCCTGTCAGAGGCAAACATTCTGAAACCGACAAAGGAAGTGGTGCAGCACTAAATGATAGCATTTGGGCGACCGTTCTCGGCATTGCCAAGACATTCGGGATGACCGATAAGCAAGCTCTCTATGACATCAGTTATAAGAATGCCATTATGTATAGCCGTGCGATGCCTATGCCGAATGATAAGAGCGAGGATAAGCCTCTCTATGATGATAGCTTGGATGCAAACAATCCTGATAACTTCAATAAATTTAACGACTTCGATGAGGAAGAAATTGTAAGACTATGAATGTAGATGACGGTTCTTTGAGTTTTGGCACCGCGATTGATATGAGCGGTTTCGATGAGGGCGCAGCTCAAATCGAGCAGAAAGTGTCTGAGATTGGCGAAAAGGCAGGGGCTGAGAGTGCGAGAATATCGGAACTCTTAACCAATATCCCTGATGTCAATATCGATGTAATTACTAATGCCTCAGAGTCTCTCGCCGTCATTCAGCAGGGTTTCGATGAGATTGACAGAGTTGTCGATACTAATAAAGCGGCTATCCGTGACCTCGAAAAGGAATATGCTACCCTATCCGATAAGATTAAGGCAGCATCACGAAAAGGCGATTCAGGAGAGGTCAAGCGACTCAAAGAGGAAAAGCGAGTTATTCAGGAGAATATCGCAATCCGAAAGAAAGTCAATGAAGAATCCGCTAAGACTGCCGATGCCCTCGCTGCAACAGAGAGGCAGTTGAAGAAAGAGGCAGAGGAAGCTGCAAAGAACGCATCGAAGCATGAGAATCTGCGTACCAAAATCCGTGAGTTGAAGATTGAACTCGTAGAGATGGAGGCAGCAGGTCAGCGAAATACTGCCAAATATAAGGAAATCCAAGAAGAAGTCGGTAGATTGACCGATGCTTGGAGTGATGCAACCGCTCAGGCTTCTATCCTTGCGCACGACCAGCGAGGGATGCAGGGTCTTATCGTAGGTCTATCGGGTGTTTCAGGCGCAATGTCGGCAGCTCAAGGTGCAGTCGGTCTCTTTGCAGGAGAGAATGAGAATTTGCAAAAAATAATGCTCAAAGTGCAATCTCTCATGGCTATTACGATGGGATTGCAGCAGCTTCAGGCAGCTCTCGACAAAGATTCTGCATTCCGTCTTGTTACCCTCAATGGTCTCAAACAATTATGGAATAAACTCATCGGGGAAAGCTCTGAGGTTATAGCCGATGAGAATGCGGCTATAACAGAGAATGCGGCGGCTCAGGAACTCGATGCAGCGGCTACTACAGCCGATACCGCTGCTCAGACAAAGAATAACACATCTACCGTTGCAGGAACGGCGGCACAGGTCGCCAATACCGCTGCAATAAAATCTGCTACCGCTGCAACCGTAGCAGGAACTATCGCTACTAAGGCTGCATCTATCGCCCTGAAAGGTCTGAAAGCGGCTCTCATCTCAACAGGCATCGGTGCAATCATCGTGCTTGTCGGAGAGTTGGTCGGATGGCTCGTTTCTCTCTTTGATACTATCTCAGAGACGGAGAAACGGCAGGAAGAACTTAACGAGGTGATGGATGAGGGCGCAAAAGCCTATGGAAAGGCTCAGGCTGAGATTTCAGGATATATCACCAAGATTGACAAATTTAATGGCTCTAAGAAGCAGGAGAAGGAATTAGTCAAGGAACTTAACTCAAAGTATGGCGAGGCTCTCGGCTATTATGATTCCCTCTCTAAGTGGAAAGAGGTTCTCGTAACCAAGGGCAAAGCTTATTGTACGATGCTACTCAAAGAAGCAGAGGCGCAGGCTATCCTGAATAAATATACTGAGGCATTCATCGCTCTTGAAGAAGCTCGTAATAAGAAAGCAAGTGACTATGGGCATTGGTACACCACCAAAGCAGGAGATGAGCAGCGAAAGACTGAAGCAATCGAAGATGCTCAGAAAACCGCAGACTATTGGATGCAAGCCTATAAGGATAAGATGGCAGAGGCTCAGGATGTAAAGATTGATTTCAATATAGGCGGTCATACCGACCCGAAATCAGGAAAGAAAGGCGGTGGAAAGAGTGGCTCAGACTTCGACCCGAAAAAGGCGGCTCTCGAAACTCAGAAAGCCATCGATGACTACAAAGATAAGGTCAAGAAGTATATCAAAGGGGCGAATGAAGAGGTGAATCAGCTCATCATCGATTCTCAGGAGGAAGGTCTTGTAAAGGAACTTAATGTCTCTCAGAGTGCCACTCGCAGAAGACTCGAAGATTGGGAAAATCAGCTCAGGCAGCTCGCAGAGCAGAGGAAAGCGATGCTCAAAGCGGTATATATGCAGCAGAAAGGAGCTACTGAGGTCGGATGGTCTGAGTCTGATGCAGGAAAGAAGTCTATCGAGCAATATATGAAAGATTTGCTCGCAGATGAGAATATCTCAAAAGAGTATTATCGTGTCCGTCAGCAAATCACAGATAACGGAGAGAATGAAATCATGCTCATCCGTCAGAAATACGATGATATGCTGATTGAGCAATATGGAACGAATCTGCAAAAGCAGGAGCTTCTGTATCGCAAATGGATGAACAAGATGAAATTTCTCCCTGCTGAGTATGTCGCAGAGGCATCAAGGCAGATGGATAAAGAATTCGCTAAACTCAGTTCAGAGAATTTCAAGGAAATCATCGATTGGGATAGCGTTTTCGGTTCTCTTGATAAGCAATCCATTCAATCCCTGCAAATCAATCTCGAAAGAGTAAAAAAGTATTTCGAGGAAAACAAGGCTACGATGGATGGCAAGGAAATCAAGGAATATACCGATGCTATCAAGCAAATGGAGGATGAGATTGCATCTCGTAATCCCTTTGCAGCCATGCACAAATCCATCAAGGATATATCTGCATCCAAGACTGAACTCGTAAATACTCTCAAAGAACTTGCAACCGCTCAAACCGAGTTGAATGCAGCAGAGGAAGCATATAAGAATGCGATGCAAGAGCAGAGGGATGTAAATGAGGCTATCGAGAAGGGAAAACTCGCTCAGGATTGCCAACAACAAGCAGATGCAGCCGATAATCTGAGACATGCTACCGAAAGGCTTGCAGAGGCTCAGAAAAATAATGTTCAGGCAGAGAATAATGTCATCCATTCTCGCAATAACCTCACTCAGTCTTACAAGTCCTTTGCTCAGAACTTGAATAGTGCAGGAGGTGTGATAAAAGATGTCGGAGGAAAGGCAAAGAATCTCGCTCAGGTATTCTCGGATGACCTCGCAGACGGAATCGGCAAAGGTCTCGACTTTATAGATGATATATTAGGGGCAGCATCCGATGTTATTGATGCCGTTTCTGATGTCGGAAAGAGTGCCGCAAAAGGCATTGAAAGTACGGTCGATGCAGCAGCTAAGGGAGCGACCGCATCGGCAGCAGCTGGAGCATCTGCAATCTCTACAATAGAGAAAGCATCTGTCATTCTCGCAGTCATTTCGGCGGCTCTCCAAGTGGCAACCGCTATCGCCAATCTATTCAATAATGACGATAAGAAACAAGAGGAAATCGAGCGTTTGCAAGAGCGTATCGACCAACTACAATGGGAGTTGGATAATGAAGATGCAATCCGTCTGCAAGAAAAGTACGGAGATGCGGTTCTGAGAGTGCGAAAACTCTATAAAGAGGCATTCGATGAAGTGACGAATCTGCACAGAGCAGAATTGCAGAATGCCACATGGTTTCAAAGATATGCCATTATAAGAAATGCTCAGAATGAGATTTATCAGAAATCTGTCGAGAAGATTGCAGATTCCTATGCTAAAATGGATTACACTGCGAACAAGGCTCTCGGAGAGGATAAATATAAGAACTCTCGTAAGCAGCTTGAAAACCTCGCGGAACAGCAAATCCTCATACAGAAACAGATTGATGAGGAAAATAGCAAAAAGCATGATGACCAAAGCAAGATAGCCGATTGGAAGCGTGACATACAAGAGATAGCAAACAAGATGGCTGAAGTCATCAATGAGATGATGGAGGATATTATCGGCGCTACCTCTGAGGATTTGGCTTCTGAACTCGGTGATGCTTTCTTCGATGCAGCATCTAAGGGAGAGGATGCAATGGAGGCATGGCATCAAAAGGTCAATGAGATAGTCAAGGATATTCTGAAAAGAATGATGATTACTCAGTTCCTCGAACCTGCTATCGGCAAAATCTTCGATAAATACCAGAAAATATGGTTTGATGAAAAGGGTAATTTCCAAGGCATTGATGCCGTCAAGAATTCGGCTAACAACTTCGCAAACGACCTGAATAGCGCAGGAGAGCAATTCTCGCAGATATATAATGCGCTCAATCAGGGAATGAAAGACCTCTTTGAGGATACCGCAGATAGGCAGGGAGAGAGCAGAGGTATTGCGACCGCCTCTCAGGATAGCGTGGATGAGAATAACGCTCGTCTCACGACCATTCAGGGGCATACCTATTCATTGGTGCAGGGAGTGACCGAACTCAATGCGACAAGCAATCAGATTCTCGCTCGTGTGACAGGCATTGAGCGGAATACCGATGAGACGAATACCAAGCTCGACAATATGAATACTCGCATCAAACGCATCGAAGATAGCGTGGATGATATTCAGAGAGCAGGAATCAAGATTAAAGTGTAAAAGCGATGAAAGAGATTAAAGAAGCACAAGAGAAATGGAAAGTCGTAAAGGACGTGGCTCAGAACCGATACGAGAAATCGCATGACTATGAGATGGCTCGTAAGCTCAGAATGTGTCAGATGTTCACAGGTGATGAATCGATGGATGAAATGATAAACCTCATGTTCTCGCCTCAGGGCGCAGAATTCCTCACGGAAAACCATTTCCCCGACATCGATACATTCCGAAAGTTCAAGAAGTATCATCCTGAGCGTTTCGGTGTTTATATCGATGCAGGGAAAATATCGCTCTTAGAGGCTCGAAAAGTATTCCTCGTAGGAAACACCACCGCATCGCTGAAATACTCTGAAATCGCAGGAAATCGCTTGATTTTGATGTGTGGTGCATCCGCTCATGTAGAGGCTTCGGGATATGCCATCGTGAAGATTGAGAAAGATGATGTCTCAAAGGTAGAAATCGTGAAATCTGATAATGCTAAGGTATTGCAATGAGAGAGGTGGGAAAACTCTTTATTGATGGCTATGATGCTATGATTGAATATGGCATCTTTATCGAAAAAGGTGGCTATAAAGGGGTCGTTCAGATGCCATCGTTCAAGTCACTCGAAACCACCGAATGGGAAGAGTTCGATGGTGTTGAGGTCGATTTGCTTTCTCCCGTTCTCGATACCCGACAATTTCAGATGCAGTTCTGCATCACGAATATCCGCTATGCGGAGGATTTCTTCGATGACCTTGCCACAGGAGCATATCATACATTCAACTTTGTTGAACTGAATAAGGCATACCGACTGAGAATGGTATCTAATGGCTCATTCTCATCGTTTTTGAAACTCGGAAAACTCACTCTTACCTTTGCTGACGATTTCCCTGTTGTGCCATCAGGAAATATCTATCAGCTTGGTAAGAGCGAAATCCGACAATCGGGATATGAGCTTGACGGAATCGATTTTTCTCAGTTCGGCTCATATATCCTCAGAGGCTCAGATGATAGTATCAGGAAAGCGGCGAATATCCGTGATGCTTTGAAGATAAGCGTGAAATCTATCTCAGGCATCGATTATGATGATGAAGAAGTGCATTTCAAGGCAAAAGATGTCACTCTGAAATTACTAATCGATGCAGCGAATATAACCGAGTTTTGGAGGCGATATAACTCTCTCTTTGCTATCCTCATGCAATCAGAGTCTCGCATCCTTTATTTCGCCAATCTCCCTGCTGAATATGATTGCTACTACAAGAGCATGAATATCTCAAAATTCGAGATTCTGAGAGATGGAAAGGTATGGTGCGAATTCTCTGTGATTCTGACATTCACCGCATATCGTCCTGAAAGCTCATGGATGCTCCTTGCAACAGAAGATTTCGATTGGGTCATCACAGAGGATGAAGAGAATCCTGCTCGCATCAAGATTCGTCCGAAGTACGGTATTGCCTTGCTCGTAACAGAGGATGGCAAGTATATCATCACAGAAAGCGATAGCGATAAAATTTATATCAATAATCAAAATTAAAGCAATATGGCAGACCAAAAGAAAAGAATTTCAGAGTTGCCCAAAAGTCAATCCACGCAAGGATTATATACTATCGGTGTGAACTCTCAGAATGAGAGCGTCAAAGTGCCTCTCGGAGAAATCTTGGCAGGCTATGAACAAGGGGCGATAGATGCGGCTCAGGCTAAATCAATGGCTCAGAATGCCCAACAGGTCGCTGCATCTGCATCCTCAAAGGCTGACCTTGCCAAATCGACCGCCGACTCTGCTCTGAGAGATTCCTCACAAGCAAAAGAAGATGCACAAGATGCGAAAGATGCAGCCGAAGAAGTCAAAGAAACCTCTCGCTTCGTTTCAGACATAGGAACTGACTCCGCTGTGCTGAAAAACGGAGGCAATTTGGCATCAGGAACAAGAGCAGTTGCTATCGGCTCATCTAATACCGCATCGGGAATAAATGCGGTGGCTATCGGTGAGAATAATGTAGCTACAGGCAATGAGGCAGTAGCTATCGGTGATGATAATACCGCAGAGGGGAATAATTCTCTCGCCACAGGTCATCACACTCATGCACAAGGCTCGACCTCACACACAGAGGGCAATACCACAGAGGCTATTGGCTCATATTCTCACGCCGAGGGTCAAGGTACGACCGCCTCAGGGAAAGCATCCCACGCAGAAGGAATGTGGAATGTCGGCAATGAGGATGCTATCCATGAAGTCGGCATCGGAACGAGTAGTATCAATCGCAAGAATGCTCACGAAATCAAGCGAGACGGGAAGCACTATGTTTTCGGTATCGGCGGCTACGATGGCACGAATGCAGGAGAGAGTGGCGTGAAGTCTCTCCAAGAGGCTATGTCGAGCAATGAGGCATCGATGTTCATCAACGTAAACAAGTACCTCGGTAATTACAATCCGATGACGCTTGATGCGGTATTGGCTTTGATGACAGAGGGCGATGAGAGTCATTCTTACATCACCCAAGGCGTTGTTTTCTCATTCCTCGGAATGGATGGAAAGGTAGAGAACTATCAATGGCAAGGTAGAGAAAAAGTCGATTTTACGGATACAGAGATATGGTCAAAGTTCGGCGGTTCGGCTACGGTCGGAAATTGCTATAATGTCACAAATGATGCTCCTCTGCAATCAGGATATTATACTCTCGAAAGAGCTATCAATGTGGCTTATACGAAAGGATATACCTCAATCGGCGTGCAGATTACTTTCGCTATCGCTCGCAACTCTTGGAAAACCTATCAGTTCATCGGAGAGGAATCGACCGAAGCAGTATTCAAGAATATCAATAATTGGCTCGACCTTGCAGGAATGAGTGCAGGAGCAGAGACGCTCATCAACGTAGATGCTCTCTGTGGTGCTTGCACGGCTGCTACTTTCTATACCCTCGAATATGCTATTGCTGCCATCCGTCAATTATCGACAGATACAGGGATTGACTATGCGAAGAGCGGTCTTGTCATAACCTATAAAACCGCTGAGAATACTTGGGAATGCAAGCAGTTCAAGGGCGTTGTATCTGATTTCGGAGAGGCATCACTTTGGCAGGATTTCGGAGGCGGTGGCTCACAAGTCAAGACTTCCGATAAACCAGAGGAAGACGGAGGGGATGCTTTCTCAACAGGAGGCGCATATAATCATCTCCCTACAGGCATCAAACTCGATACAGAGACAGAGGGTATCGTAAAGTTGCAGCTCGAAAACGCAGAGGGTGACGGAATCGGTGATGAGATTCAGTTCGCAGTCGGCTCAGGCGGTGGAGGCGGTGGAGGTACTATTGTCACAATGGCTTTCGAGACATCGCCTCTCTATGGCAATGCAGGAAGTTCATTTATTCTCCGTGCTGCCGTTCGCTCGGTTACGACCATAGGGCAGACTGAGCAGGACAATATGATTGCGACCATCGCTCTCATTGACAGAGATACAAATACCACTTTGGAGGTATTCACATTCAATAAAGCGTCTTCGGCTTCGCTTGATACATTTGACTTCGTGATGGATGTCTCTAAGTATTTCATCAATGCAGGAGTGCGCCGTTTCCGCTGTCTCATCACCGATGATGCAGGAAATACAGGTTCTCGTAATATCAATGTGACTGCCGTAGATGTGACCGTGAGCAGCGTTCAAACTCTGCAATATACATCAAGCACGGCTCTAAATGTCGGAGGTGCAGCAAAGAACATTCCTTTGTTCAAGTTTGCCAATAATGCGAGCGACAAAGGTATTTCTGCTATTGTGGAAATCTATATCGGTGGGCAATGGAGAGTATTAGGTACTACCGCCGTTCAAGATACATATTCCCACGGAATCACCATTGACCCTAATAACTGCCTCGGATATACGCTCTCTCATGGTGCATATCCTATCCGTGTCCATGGTATCGATGTGGCTTCAGGAGTAGTCGGAAACTATCTCTATTCGGGTATTTTCTGCATCGATGATACAATAAATACTCCGCTTGTTGTTGAGAGTTGGATGAGTGATGGCATCTCTCCTGTAGTGAAGCTCTACGAGACCATTACCGTAAACTATGCGGTATATGACCCATCGAGCAACGCTCCGACTGCGACCGTCTATCTGAATGGAAATGCCGTTCAGAGCCACACCGCATATCGCTCTGCTGCCTATACCTATTCACATCAGGTTTCAGGAGTGGCATCCGATGGCACATTCTCTCATATCGTCAAAGTTCAATGCGGAAGCACCTATGGTGTGGAGGCGACTTTCCTTGTGAGCGGAACGGTCATCGAGGCAGCTCTGAAATCGGGCGCAATCTATGGCTTTGAATTCTCGAATAGAAGCAATGAGGAAACAGACCATTCCATCACCGATAACGGCTTTGAAATCGCCGTGAACGGCTCGAATTGGAGTTCAACAGGTTTTGTATCATTCTTGGGTGAGAAAGCTCTGAGAATCGCAGAAGATGTGACCGCAGAACTCAATCATAAACCATTCAAGCCTACCTCTATCGAGAGCAATGGTTTGGGCATTCAGTTCGCTTTCGCTGCAAAGAACCTCGTGGATGATGATGCAGTCCTGATGGAGTGCTTCAATGAGGGCGTAGGAGCTGGCTTCTATGTGACAGGAAAGGCGGTCGGTATCTATTGTGCGACAGGTCTTTCTAATCATGCAGAGGAAAGAGCTTACAAGCAGGGAGAGAAGGTCTCTGTTGCGGTCGTGGTTGAGCCTGCAATCGAGGGAATGGGTCAGACTCGTGGTGGTGTGACTTACTATTTCATCAAGCTCTATCTCAATGGTGAGGAAGTGGCAGTCATCGGATATGTCGCAGGACAGAGTAACCTCATTCAGGAAAAGCCTATCTCATTCGATGGCTCTCAGGGTGATTTCTATCTCTATTATCTGTTGGCATGGGAGGATTATTTCCAATTCGACCAAGCATTCCAAAACTATCTCGTGAAGCTCACCAATACAGAGGATATGGTGCAGGAGTTCAATTTTGAGAATATCATGGCATCTCAGCAAGTGACCGAACTCGGAATCACTACCACAAAGCTCCGCCCTCAGGCTTCGCAGCTCTCAGATAGAGGAATGGCGTATATCATCGAATGTCCTTTCAATGGCTCAGACATCGAGGCTCTTGATACGACCGTATCAACGAAAGACCAAATATATGTCACTCTCTATTATATCGACCCTGCAAGACCTTGGACTAACTTCGTGGCTCGTGATGTAGCTCGCAGGAATCAGGGTACTACATCGGCGCAGAGACCTGTGAAGAATCCTCGCTATTATCTCGCTCAGAAGAAAGGCTCGACCTATGATAAGACCACCAAGACAGGCGGCACTACCATCACTCTGCTCAATCCTGATGAGACTACCGAGGCAGGACGCAGGGCAATCGCTCTCGCTACCATCAATAAGGTTCAGATTCACGATAACTCTGTTCCTGTGGATATAATCACGGTCAAGGTCGATTACTCGGATAGCTCGAATGCGAATGACTGCGGCATCTGCGATATGATGAACGCAACATTCAGAGCGTTGGGTCGTAACTATATGACTCCTGCTCAGAGAGCTTTTGATGGTACTTGGACGAAAGGCTCGCTCGTGGTTGATGGTCTCGTGATGAATCATTCTACCGCCAATATCCCTGTGGCTATGTATCGCTCAAAGAGCGACACAGGCAGCAGTCCATATTTCCATTCAAAGGGAAATTGGAAAGAGGATAAGAAAGAGCAGGTCGCACTCGGTTTCAATGACGTGCCTGGCTATAACAAGGGATGCCTCAATTACGGAGATTTCATCGAATTCTTCGGAACTGATGGCGAGACTATTGCTCAGACAAAGAGCCGATTCCTTTCTACGGGCGGCCTTGATACATCTGCTATTTATGTCCTCTCGATGTATTGCGGCTCATCCTACAAGGTAATGAAGCATAACGGAACGCAATGGGTTGAGCAGACAGGCTCGATGGTTCAGAATGCTAATGGCAAATGGACGGTCACAGGCTCTGTTGTCAATCCTACCGATGGATTTGAGTTGCTGAATTATCAGGGAATGGATTGGTTCAAGGGTGTTTCGTCAGTCGCAGATATGATGGCAACAAGCACATCTTTCAGCAAGTGGGTACAGGCTCTCATTGATAGTGGTTCTATCTCTGTTCAGACCGTTCCTGCTTGGACTTATTATTTCGAGTGCTTGATTGATGACGATGACCTCGCTATCAATTACGCTCTCGGTAAGAAAGTGCCTTATAATCTCTATCGTTGGATGAAGTTCTGCGATTCCTGCGATTATGATGAGCATGGGCAGACAGGTCTCAATCTTTGGAAGACAGACCTCTATAAGTACGCATCGCCTCATTCTTGCCTCTCTTACGATGTATTCACCGACTATTGCGCTGCTGTTGACCAAAGAGCCAAGAATATGCAGCCGATGTGGTTTTTGGAGGATGGTTGTAAGGTCGTGAATGGCGTCTATTACAATGATGCTAATGAGGAAAGCGACTCGACCACAGGAATGCTCGCAATGAGAATGTATCTGAACAAGGTATATGACTGCGATACCTGCAATGGCAAGGATAATGATGGCGGTCAGACCGTTGATGCAGAGGTTGACCCAAATAAGATGCCTGAGGGTGAATATACCAATCCTTATGCAGGATATAACTCGGTTTTGTTCCGCAATATCTATTTGCAGCAGACCGTCTATATCAATGCTCAGCAGACAGAGCTTTCTCTGAGGACTGTTGCTTCTGCAATGCGAAGCTGCACGGCTACCATTGACGGACAGACATTGCAGCCATTCTCTCCTGAGGGTGCGGTTTATTTCTTCCTTACCTCTCGCATCAAGCGTTGGCAGAAGAAAGTATCGAGCTATGACGGAGAGCGTAAGTATATCGATTTCACCTCTACGACTGCCAATAATATCTATTTCTATGCTCTGCAAGGATTAGGCTTGACCTCTCTCCCTGCATTCATCGAAAGAAGATGGCGTATTCGTGATGGCTTCTACGGAACAGGCAATTTCTTTAGTGGTGTCCTCTCAGGTCGTGTTAATGCTCCAAGCGGCGCAAAGATTCGTATCACGGCTGCTAAGACAGGTTATTTCGGCATCGGTAATGATAGTTCAGGCTCAATCTCTGAGAGTGTTTATCTCGAAGCAGGACAGAGCCATAACTTCACGAATTTCTCGCACGAGGAAGGAGCTTTGCTCTATATCTATCAGGCTGACAGAATGTCGATGATTGACCTATCTGAAATCACATTGTCGAATAACTTTGATTTCTCCGTGATGACTCTTGCTGAGGAAATCTATCTCGGAAAAGTCGGCAAGGTGAATCTCACTATCGGGGCTTATACCCTGCTTACCAATGTCAATCTCGGAGAACTGCCGTTCTTGAAGAAACTCGATATTCGAGGTACACTCATCACGAATGTAGTATGCAGCGGATGCCCTCGATTAGAGTCTCTCTATGCAGCAAGTTCTCAGCTTGCGAGAGCTGATATAGCCGATGGTGCAAAGCTCACCTATATGCAGCTGCCATCGACTTATACATATCTTAGATTGCGCTATCTGCCAAATCTGCAACGCTCAGGATTGATTCTCGCAGACAAGAGAAGTATCACGACTCTCATCATTGAGAATTGTGCAAAAATCAGCTCTGTCGATTTACTCAGAGAGCTTGCAGGAACAAGCGGAAGCAATCTGCGAGTGGTTCGTGCAACGCCTTATAATGTTAGTTATGATGGCACAGACCTCACGACCCTCTCAGCTCTCCATCTGAGCGGTCTCGATGCGAATCTAACGGCTCAGACTGCTCCTGCTCTCGTTGGTACTTATATGCTCACCAAATATACTGATGATGCGGTTCTTTCTGCATGGCAGGGCGAGTTCTCAGACCTGACTATCCATCAGTCGCAATATACCTTGATTGAGATGGATGATACTCTGAGCGACCCTCAGAATATAACAAACCTCGATAATAGCACGACAGGTGATAACTATGAGCCAAGTGGTCATATCTCGAAAATCCGTTCTCGGCTAATCCCTGTAACAGGAAAGCTCAATACAAATACAGGTAAATGGGAGGGAGTGAGGATTAGTGAGAGCGATTATAAGAAACTAAAAGATGGCTCAGATTTCGATTATTCCGATAATTTAGGCTCAGGAAATGATGCAATGATGCGCATTCCTCATCTTTGGTATAAGGGTATCAATGATTTTAAGAATCAAAAGAAATATATCGCTTGGAGTTCGCTTGATACTGAGCCAATATCGTCCGCTTCAAAAAATAACCGCAAAACCTTATCCGATATTATATTGCGTTCAAATTGTGCAGTGATGACGAATAATATCACGGCTGGCAGTAGTACACTCGAAATATCGGGAGTTTTGACCGATATAACTAATCATAATGTCTATCAGTTAGATGTCGATGGCATGAAACAGGTTAGGTGGCCTGGGTTGAATAACTCGACTATCGGAGCGTGCTTCCTGAATGAAGACGGAATCATTATCTCCAAATATAACATGGCGGTCGCTAATACAATGTTCGATTTCTCTGAGGGGGACTATATATTCATTGATGTGCCGTCCGATGCCAAGACATTTGTATTTACATCTACGCCGAAATGCAATGAACTTGAAGCTATTGCAGTGGATAGTTCCGAAATTGAAGCGATAGAACCTGATTGGATAGAAAATGATGAATGTCTTGGAGGCATATATCAGGCATCTATTGACGCTCTGAGACAACTACGTTCGGTATCAGGCGTTAGTGTGAGAGTAGGAACTGGAACATCGACCACATCTATTGAATGGTCATACGATAATGATGGTAATCCGACTAATACTCCGACAGGAACGCTGAATTTCACGGGAAAGGATTTGCAAAACCTCGCTCGTCGTAGGGGGGCAGGTTATCAGTTATTCGACTATGAAATGAGTAAGCTGATAGCGATACTCTTTTTCTCATTATCGGGAACTCGTGACTCATCTCTATATTGCGGATATGGAAAAGGGGCAGGAGGTGCTACTGGCTATCTCGATAGTATAGGTAATAAGACGAGTGATAATCTCGGTGGAACGAGCGGACAAGGCAATAAGTGTCTCGGATTTGAATCATTCTTTGGCTGCACTTGGGAATTTATGGACAATGTAGCAATAAATGTACCATCCTATGCTCAGGCATACAAGGATAAAATGTCAGATGGCATAACCACCTATCCTCTTGATGCTGTATGGCATATATATGACCCAATCAAGAAAAAGGAGCGTTTAGTTCAAGGGATTACAACATCAGGATATTGCATTGCCAGAACAAAGCACGGTCGATTCTGCGATGTAATAGCATCAGTATGTAGTAACGATAGTTCAAAATGGGCTTCTCATTATGGAGATGCGAACTATTATTCTAATTCTCGTTGCCGTGTCGTTGGTCGGTCGTGTAGCCATGCGTATGCGATTGGCGGTGTCGCTTGTGCGAGTGCGGGTAATGCGTCATCGCTCTCGAGGTCGTATTACGGTTCTCGGCTTGCCTTCCGTGGTGAAATCTCAATCTCTGAATAAGGAAAAGGATATGAAACAAAAGAATAACAAAGCGAAAAAGCGCAGTGCGTGGCGGTCTGAAAAGACCGCTCGCTCTCCTGCGTGAGCGAAGCCGAAAGGCGAAAGGTAGAAGGTCTCATTTGCCGTGTCGTTGGTCGGTCGAGTAACCATGCGAATGCGAATGGCGGTGTCGCTTATGCGAATGCGAATAATGCGTCATCGAACTCGAATACGAATTACGGTTCTCGGCTTGCAAACAGAATAAAAATATATAAGGGTGAAACTCCCTGAATAATCGTCTCTACGGCAAATCTCTACGAGATAGAGGATAGCTGAGGGCGAGAGACCTGAGCCTCAGTAAAAGCGATAAGACAATAATCGGAAAACTGAAAAATCACGAATGCAGGTAGAGGTTGGTAGGTTCATTCTCGAACACCTCAGACCTGAGAAACTGAAGGAGTTTCATTGAAATGGCGAAAAGAGATGGTTATGTGATTGAGGAAATCATCGAGCGTTCCAATCTCGAAGAGGCGTTTGATACGGTTCTGAGAGGCACTCTGAGAAAGAATCTGAGTGAGGGCAGATGGTTACTCGCCCATCGGGAGGCGTTCCTTGATGGTGTAGCGGAAGAAATTGCGACAGGAAAGGTCAATCTTGGAAAGTGGCATCCTAAGGATATTGTAGAGGCAGGAAAAGAGCGTCATCTTCAAGTATTCGACATGAAAACCCGAATCAAGGTCGGTGCAGTCATGCAGATTGTCGATAAGCATCTGAGGCGGCGTTTTATCAGGACTACCTCTGCATCTATCAAGAAAAGAGGGATGCACGACCTGAAAGCCTATATCGAAAGGGATATTCGTATCGACCCTGATGGGATGAGATACCTCTATAAATTCGATATTCGTAAGTTCTATGATACTGTGAAGCAGGATTTCATCATGTATTGTATAAGAAAGGTTTTCAAGGATGAGAGATTGATTTCGATATTGGAGATATTCGTGAGAGTACTCGATGAGGGAATCTCAATGGGGATGCGCTCGTCTCAGGGTCTCGGAAATCTATTGTTATCGATATTCCTCGACCACTATCTCAAAGACCGATATGGAGTAAGGCATTTCTATCGGTATTGCGATGACGGATTGATTGCGAGCGGCTCGAAGCTCTATCTATGGGAAAGCAGAGAGATAATCCATGAGCAGATTGAAATCATCGGTCAGGAAGTAAAACATAACGAGAGGGTGTTTCCTCTGTCTGAGGGATTGGATTTTCTCGGATATGTGATATTCCCTACTCATTCTCTACTCAGAAAGAGGGTGAAGCAGAATTTCGCCCGAAGTCTGAAAAAGGCAAAGTCAAGAAAACGCAGGATTGAAATTATCGGTTCTCTATGGGGCATGGCGAAGCATTGCAACGGATGGCATCTTATGGAGACGATTCTATATCCAAGCGAGTTTAACAAACTAAAGAAAAAGAAGAAAAGAATGAAAGATTTTGGAAAGGCTCTGAGCAGTCCTCAGACCTTCAATGGCAAAAAGAGTTTCAGAGGCTCGAAGATAAGCGGTCGCGAGTTAGACCACAAGGCGTTTATCGTGGTCGATTATGAGACAGGAGTAGTGCCTTTGGTTGAGCAAGAGCGATATAAACGAGAGATTGATGAGACCCTTGCAAAGGGTGGTGATACATCTCTCGTGAAGAAACCACGAGATAAATATGTCGTAAGTATCATCTATAATGGTCAACTCAGGAAATTATGGACTGGCGACAAAGAGAATTGGGATGAACTTGACAGGCGAAAGTTAGAGCCTGATGGATTTCCTTTCTTCTGTTCTATGGAGGTAGATTTTCAAGGTCAATATCCAAAATATACTTTTTGTTCTGCAACCGCTCTCGGCTTTCCCATGCCGACCGATGAGGAACTGAATCGATTATTCACCCAATTAAAAATCAGGTAATATGAATACAAATTTTTTCAAGATTTATGGCGCATCTGAGCGTCAGGATGGCATCGTGAAATTGTCATCGACAAAGGTTTGCATCTATGTAGGTTTCGGCAAAGACTCAGAGGATGCAGAGAGTGGCTATAATTGGCGTAAGGATTATGACCATATCCCGACCATCGCAGAGGTCAAAGCGGACATCGAGGCACTCGTCAATGCTCATACCGATGCGACCATCCTCACAGGGTTCTCGTGGAACGGAAAGCCTGTATATCTCTCATCGGAAAATCAGTTCAATTTCAAAGCTGCCTACGACCTCGCTTTTCAGACGGAGGGCGCAAATCTCCCTGCGAAATTCAAGCTCGGAGAGGATGCAGAGGGAAATCCCGTGTATCATACCTTCACCAAGACTGAGGTGCTTGCAGATTTCGTGATGAGAGCCTTTGCATTCATCAACAATACTCTCAAAGAGGGATGGCAGGAGAAAGATTCAATCGATTATTCTCTTTTCGTTGTGAGCGATGAGTAAGGGATGCGGTTGCTAAAAGGGAGTGCTTCGATTCGTGAAGCCTCCCTATGCAAAAAAAATTCGCCCTGCCTTGCGAACTCCACGATAATGATTACGACATCGGCGGCGATGGAGAAAAGCGCAGAGAAGCCGATTTAAGCCTGTTTCTGAGGATGCAGAAAGTTTCTCAGAGAGAGAGTCGGAATCCTTACACCTTAACTTGGTTCACCCTCATTGCATTGCTATATTATGTGAGCGTGAGGATTTTCGGTCGATTCTATTTCAACTACAAAAAGCAATAAAGATGATATTACATTTCTATGAAACCACGCTCGAAGTGCAGCCGAATGATAGCAGCTATCGGTATCGCTCACTCATGGCGAAATCGCAGCTTGTCTTGAAATTCTCATTACCTACTTATGTGGAGATTCCTGTCGGCGCATGGTGTGAATATATGGGCGAGAGATATATCCTGCACTCGCCTCAGAACATCAAAAAGAATGGTGTCCGCAATATCGAGTACACCCTGAATATGGGAACATTGCAGGATAATATGGCTCTCTATAAGCTCAGAAACTCGGTTGACCATCGTCTGAAATTCGGAATGACCGCCAAGCCGCATGAGTTCATCGATGAGATTGTAGCCAATCTGAACGCTCGTGATGGGGCGAATGTTTGGAGCAGGGGAACGTGCATCGAAGCCAATGAGAAAACTGTCGAATTCAATCATACCAATATCGATGCAGCTCTGTCTCAGGTTGCAGAGACCTTTGAAACAGAATGGGAGATTGTCGGCAATGTCATTCATTTGCACAAGGTAGAATACTATAAGAATGACCCTCTCCCACTATCATACGGCAAGGGCAATGGCTTTATGCCTGGAGTAGGCAGAACCACTCCATCGAATGAGCTGCCTATCAAGCGACTCTATGTGCAAGGTGGAGACAGGAATATCGACCGCTCGAAGTATGGCTCACAATATCTGCTTTTGCCGAAGAGTCAGACACTCGAATATGAGGGTAGGACTTATCAGAGCGATGCCGATGGCTATTATATTGAGCGAGTGGATAAAATCTCAGATGCGGTCAAAGAAGATAGTCTCGACTGCTCAGAACATTATCCCTCTCGTGTTGGAACGGTCACTTCGGTTATTGCAGTGAAGCCCGAAAAGAACTTCTATGACTTCATCGATAATACCATTCCTGCGGATTTGGATTTCAATGATTATATCATCGAGGGCGAGACTGCAACAATCATCTTCCAATCAGGAATGCTCGCAGGAAAGGAATTCGAGTTCAAGTATAAGCATTCAGAGAGGCGTTTTGAGATAGTTCCTCAGGAGATAGATGGTCAGACGATGCCGAATAACATCTATAAGCCGAATGCGAGCGGAACGCCTGATACTTATGCGATATTCGGTATCATGCTGCCTCAGTCATATATCTGCGATAATGAAGCCAAAGAGGGTGCATCGTGGGATATGTTCAGAGAGGCGGCAAAACATCTATATGAGAACGAAGACCAAAAGTTTTCTTTCACAGGAACGCTACAATCCCTTTACGCTAAGAGGAATTGGGTCAATATCGGCGGCAAACTGATTGTCGGCGGTTATATACACTTCTCAGATACTCAGTTCGCTCAGGATGGTGTCGATATTCGCATTGTCGGCATCAAGGATTTTCTCACCTCTCCTTATTCTCCTACGGTTGAAATCTCGAATAACGTATCAGGGCAGTCGCTCACATCGAAACTCAGAGAGATTGATGCTCAGGAAATCATCATCGAGGAAAACCATAAAGATGCTTTGCAGTTCACTCGCAGACGATTCAGGGATGCTCAGGAAACTCTCTCGATGTTAGAGGGTGCATTGGATAACTTCTCAGGCAGCGTGAATCCAATCACCGTGCAGACAATGGCGATGCTCATTGGCGATGAGTCGCTGCAATTTCAGTTCGTTCAGAGCAAGACATCTGCGAATATAGATACATCATTCCAAGTGACCTATGATGCTGCCTATAAGCAGCTCTCTGTGCCTCATTCATTCCTGAGACACATGACACTCGGCATCGATGCCATCAAGCCTACTCACGATATTTCTGAGTATAAGACATGGGAGATGACCGCTTTCGTTTCGGCTCGTCTTGAAGATGGTAGCAAGAAATACTATCTCTATGCTAAGGTCGATACAGCAGCGGCTCAGAATGGCGAATTCTTGCTTTCTGAAACACCTATCGACATGGAGAGGGTATCAGGCTATTATCATCTGTTGGTCGGCATTCTGAACTCAGAATACGATGAGCAGAGGTCTTATGCGTCGCTCTATGGTTTCACAGAGATACTGCCTGCAAGAATTACTACCGATAGGATTGTTAGTTCGGATGGCCAGAATTATATAAATCTTATCGATGGAAGTGGATGTCTTGCGTTCGGAAAAATACTTTGGGATAAGTTGGGAAATCTAAAAATCGATGCAGAGGTAGAAGCTAAAAATGTAACATCACCATTCAGAAGAATAGATATTCCTAATTCGCAAGGATATAAAGGATTTATATTAGAACATGCGTATAATAGTTGGTTCGCACCTTCAAATGGATGCTATATATTTCTGCCTAATGATGCAAAATATAACGGGCGTATAATCACCATACATTATGGAATCAAGCCTAATGGAACATCGTCCCCGATAAATTTCTTGTGTGACAATATCAAAGCGAGGTTTTTTGAACTCTATAAATCGTCTACGTTTAATTATTCTGATGGTTATAGAGTAATTCAATTAACAGCAGGTCATACAATTAGGCTACAAGCTATTCCATCTTGGATTGATGATGATGACGGAAATACGGTTGAGTTCGTGAATTGGTTTATAATGGGTTTTGTTCCAAGTGAGCATACAGGATGGATTATGTATAAAGATGATATAATTGATGATGAGTTATGGAATACATATCATTCACAAAAAGATGGTAATTTATAAGAATTACCATCTAATAAGATGCTTATTAGGAATCTTTTTATTATCTTTGTAGCATTATGAGTACAATAGAAATTATACTATCGGTATTAACTGGATTAGGATTAACAGGAAACACCTTATTAGGCGTACTATTTCATCGTGCAACAAATAAACGCATACAGATAGCAGAGGCTGACAAAGCAGAGGCGCAGGCTAATGAAGAAGAATGGGAACTCGAACATAAACGACTCGAAGAAACCCATCAGACTATTATGACCCTAAACGAAATAATCAAAACACAAGGAGATACGATAAGTCGCCAAAATAAAGCACTTGATGAGAAGACTGAGAGGATTCGGGAAGCTCAGGACGAAAAAGATAAATACGCGCGAGAAAACGTAAATCTAATTCGTGAAAACGGGGAAATAAAACTTCGTCTGCAAAAATATGAATGTATCAAACTATCATGTATATACCGTGACCCTCCGAATGAGCATACATTATCGGCTATCGCAAAGCAAAGGCAGAAAGATAATAATCAGAAAGAAATTGAAAAGAAATGAAAATTTTAATTGATAACGGACATGGTGCAGAAACCAAGGGGAAAATTTCTCCCGATGGAACTCTCAAAGAGTATATTTGGACGAGAGATATTGCATCCCGATTGGTTTATAAATTGAAAAAGAAAGGTCTCGATGCAGAGCGTATCGTGACCGAAGAAACAGATATATCACTCAGAGAGCGTTGCCGTAGGGTCAATGCTCATTGTGCAAAACTCGGTGCAAAGAACGTGATATTGATTTCTATCCATATCAATGCAGCCAAGAGCGATGGCAAATGGCATGATGCAAGCGGATGGAGCGGATGGGTCGCTCCGAATGCGAGCCAAAAGAGTAAGATTCTCGCTCAGACTCTCTATGATGAAGCCGCAAAAAGGAATCTCAAAGGTAATCGCTCTGTGCCATCATGCAGATATTGGGTAGGAAATTTCGCTATCGTCAGAGATACGAATTGCCCTGCCGTTCTGACAGAAAATCTATTTCAAGACAATAAGGCTGATGTAGAGTTCCTTATGTCTGAGAATGGGAAGCAGGAAATCGTCAATCTCCATGTTACAGCAATCCTCAAATATATCAGCTTATGAAAACTTTTTTTCGTGACCATATATTGATGTATGTACTGAGTGCGGCATTGGTTTCGATGCTATTTATAGTATCGGGGTGCTGCACTCAGCGGCGAGTGGTCGATACTTCTACGACTATCACAGAGAAAGATAGCTCAAAGGTCGATGTCAGGGTAAAGACTATCATCGAGTATCAGACAGATACCGTCTTCGTAGAAGTCCCTGCTCAGATGGCAGAGCGTACGACGCAGGATAGTATCTCTCATCTCGAAAATGACTATGCGACCTCAGATGCTCGCATCAATCAGGATGGCTCTCTCTTTCATAACCTCAATACGAAGCCACAGAAAAAGCCTATCGAGTATCAGAAGCCTATCGAGCGGAAAGATAGTATCAGGACAGAATATATATATAGAGAGGTGGAGAAAAAGGAAAATATCCCTATCGAGGTTGAGAGGGATTTCACTTGGTGGGAGCGAACTTGCATCAAGCTCTTTCCGTGGTCGCTCGTTCTGATAATCATATCTCTCAGCATTCATTTCCGAAAGCCTATAATATCTCTGTTCAAGCATTTTTTATCTTGTAACTCATACGACTAATTTTAAGGACATACGTTGGGGAGTATTGGGATGTGAATTTCGATACTATTTTTTGGCGTTATCAGGAAAAACCACTACCTTTGCAGCCGCTGATGAATGCTTCATCAGTTGCGTTGAAAGCGATGACTGATAGAGAGCAATCTTTGTCGGTCATCGTCATTTTTATAGATTTTGTTACTCTTTTGTTACTCAGACTCGCTCTAACTTATTCTAATTATCCTATAAATAACTGAGTTATAATATAGTTACAAACATTCTGCGTGGGAAAATGACGGGGTTATAAGCAACTCTGAACAACTTTGAGCAATTTTAAGTAAGTCTCTCATTTTGAGAGGCTTACTTTGTTTTAACACTTCAAGTTGCCTATTTGTTTATCTCAGTTTTTTCAGCTAATTTTGGCTCAAATTTCATTCGCGCAACTCCAAAGTCCGTCACTCAAAAATTGAAAAATGTGATTGATGGAACCTCGTGAAAAAGTTGAGGGAGTTCACCATTCCACGCCACGTCATCGATGGAACCGCGTGAAAAACATTGCAAAATACTGAAAAACGTTGATAAAGAAAACGGGACGATAAAATGGGACGCTTATGGAAATAGAAAAGAAATGCGCACACTGCGGAAAGGTGTTCGTGGTACACAAAGTCACAACACGCTACTGCTGTAACGCCTGCAGAAAGGCGGAGAGTAGAGTGCGTGAGCGGGAAAGTAAGAAAAAGGCCCTTATTTTGGGCGAAAACGACCCTATTCCAAATGTTAAAACGATAGAGGTCAAACCTGTGGTCACACCGACAGAATTGGCTTCTCTTCTTGGTGTGAGTCTGACCACTGTTTACCGTTATTTTTATAGCGGTGCTATTAAAGCTGTTAAATTAAGGAACCGTACATTCATCAGATGGTCGGATGTTGAAAGTGTCTTTGAGGAAAATAAAGAGTATAAGAAACGGAACAATAAGCGCAAAGCCGACAAGCAGTATTACACCATGCGTGAAATCATGGAGAAGTACCATATTGGTAAGAAAGCGGTATGGAGCCGCTGCGACCGCTACGGCATTGCCAAGATATACGAGGGAAGAAATACTTTCTTCAGCAAACAGGCCGTTGACACTTGCTTTGCCGAATTGCTGGATGAGATAGACCTCGACAACTACTACACAGTTCAGGAAGTAATGGAGAAGTACAATATGTCGAAGTCCAACGTCTTGTCTTTCGTCTATCGAAACAAGATACCTCGTATCAACAGAGGCAAGGATGCCTACTACTCCAAGGTTCACATCGACAGCTACAAGAGAAAGGGCGATGACCTTGACCCTGACTGGTACACCTATGAGGAAATCAAGAGCAAGTACCCATTTAGCAAAGACCAAATATCATATATGCTGCGAAACTTTGACATCAAGACCGAAAAACGTGGCAAGTTCACTATGATATTCAGAACAGACTTTGACAAGTTAGCTCATAAACGTCTGGCCGATGCCATCAAGATTGAGTCGCCGGAGGGAGAGGAAGTCGTTATGCAACCTAAGCCCAAAGACACAACTCCCCCGCCAACTCCAGAGGGCTATTATTCAGCAATAGAGGTGGCCGAGAAATACAACCTAAGTGTTAAGCACATTTGGAAAGTGGCAAAGGAGCATCAGCTTCCGAAGATTGTCCTCAAACATTTCAACTTCTATGAGATAGAGGCTGTAGAGGAATTGTTCAGTCGCTACAAGAGGTATTCCGACATCACCGACTGGATTACTCCAGAAGAAATGGAAAAGCAGTATAACATGACTCCCGATGCCCGCAGGTCGTTTGCCTACCGCCATAAGATTCCAACAAAGATAGAGCATGGCGAGACATTCTACTCCAAAGGACACATCTATAAGGTCAAGAATGCTGATTTCGATGGACGCAAGGAATACTATTCTGTCCAGGAGGCCATGAAGAAGTTTAAGCTGACAAAGGATGTCGTATTCTACTACGTTAAGCAGTATAAAATCCCCAAGATAAAGGTTGGGCAGTATGCCTACATCCATAAGGTGGAGTTCAATCAAATCATGGCACAGAAGAGAGCGAGAGAGAAAGAATCCTTGCTTATTTTGACTTAATCGGAATTACTCCATGCTGAATTTAGTCAGCATCAAATCATCATGCAATTTTGCACAAAAATCGTAATAACAATAAATATTTCAAATTATGCAGTGTTGTAAAACAGTAACATTAAGAATGCGCGATAAGCGCAACGGTATGAAGTCGTTGTTCCTTGAATTTTATCCTGGGTACAGAGACCCGGAAACAATGGAACTTATCCGTAGGCGAGCACTCGGGATTTATCTTTTCGGGAAGCCTTCAAACAAACGTGAAAGAGAGTATAACGCTACAATGCTTGAAAAGGCAGAGGCAATCAGATGCCGCGTCTTCTCAGAAGTAGTCAACGAGAAATTTGACTTTTTCTCCAAAGACAAGATGAAAGAGAGTTTCTTGGAATATTTTGAGAAGCTTGCCAAAAAGAGACATATGAAATGGGAGTTCTCCTACAAACACTTCAAAAAGTTCACCGATGGTCATTGCACTTTTGCAGACCTCGATGTTCCTCTGTGCCGTAAGTTTCAGGACTATCTCACGAATGCCAAGACTCTATCACGAGGTGATGACATCAACCAGAATACTGCTGCGGATTACTGGGGTATCTTCAAGTCGGCTCTGTTTCTTGCCTATCGAGACAAGAGGCTGAAAGAAAATCTGTCTGATTTTCTTGACTGGATTCCAAATGTTCCTACTGTGAAGGAGAGCCTGACGCTGGAGGAATTGCGCAGGCTCTACAACACTCCATGTGAAGTGCCCATCATTAAGAAGGCTGCTATCTTTTCTTGCTTGACTGGCATCCGCAGAAGCGACATCATCAATCTATCCTGGGATAACATTTTTACCTATGCTGACGGTGGCAAGTACGTAGAGTTTATCTGTCAGAAGACAAAGCGACAGAACACCATACCTATCAGCGAAGAGACATATGCACTGATTGCTCCTAAGGGAAGAGGGCGTATCTTCAAGGGGTTCACCAAGGAAATGAGCGGAAAGAAAATGAAAGACTGGATCAAGTCTGCTGGTATCAGCAAACATATCACATTTCATTGCTTCCGCCACACTTACGCCTCATTACAACTGGAGCTTGGTACGGATATATACACCGTTCAGCACCTCTTAGCTCATAAGAATGTAAGCACCACACAAATCTACGTCAGCCACGCAGACCCCAAAACTCGTGATGCAGCCAACAGAATATCGCTCAGAGAGGACAAGAAAGAGAATGCCTGACGTTTTCGCACGACACCCTATAAATGTATCATTCTGTAGTTGGCATAATTAAACTTAATATATTACGCCAGTTCGGGATAAGCCATTAGAATAACGCCAACTGCTTGTCGTCCTCAATGCAGTATCCTTGAATGGCCTGCGGCTTGTTATCATAGAAGCAATATGCTCCCAATGCGGAAATGAGATTCATGATGAAGTTGTTCAGTGAGCGGTGCCTTGTGTGTACGAGTTTTCCAGTTGTCTTATGCATTTCGTTGATGCACTCAATAATGTATCGCTTGCGCAGCATAATCTTGTCCCAGAGCGACATGAGCCTGTTCTTCATGTTGGCTTTGATGCCCGTGACCAGATGTACGCCGCCGGCAAAGAGTGTGTTGAACAGCGGCTGTGAGATGTATCCCCTGTCGGCAAAGAGCTTCCCATAGATCTTCTTGCCCTACACAGCCCACACCCTCCTGTCATTGTCACTGACATTGGACGGTGTAAGACAGAAGGTAATGATTTCTCCGCGGTCGTTGCAGAGCAGATGCTGTGTGAAGCCGTGACACCATCCCATCGTCCCCTTGCCGTCTCCTGCGATGCCCCTGAACACCTTGTTGGCATAACACCTGAGATTGTTGCACACGGGGATCATCGTGGAGTCAGCGTAGGTAATACCCGTACACCGGCCAAAGGCGCGGAGCTGCAGGAAGAACATCATCTTGAAGAACACGCGGCTATCCAGTTCCACGAATCGGTTATAGGAAACGGTCTTGGGGAAGTCCGACTTCAGATGCACCAGTATGAAATGCTGGTAGTAGTGCTTGAAATTGTCGAACGTGCCAAAGTGGAACATCAACAGGATGGTCATAATCTCACTGTCGGAGAGCGAGGCGGGACGACGGCGACGGGCCTTGCCGGTGGAACTCAGAAGAGGCTTTTTTGCAACTTCCTCATCAAATTTCTTACTAAATTCATCCGTAGCACAGAAAATTTCTGTAATTTTGTCGGCGGTAATCATAATGGAATCTTTTGTTTGAACTTTATAAATGATTGGAATTCAGATATAAAGGTACGAAAAATCCTTGTGATTACCAAATTTTTAGACTACTTTCTTATCCCGAACTGGCGTAATTCATTATTGAGAGGCAGTACTTGTGATTGACCTGAAACGAAGCGCTACTCTATCTCAATAATGATGGCTGTATAGTTATCTCCTGCTTTCTCCTGGCAGATAGACTGATATTTCTCTGCAACCTGCTCTACATCCTTGGCGCACTGCAAGGTGTGGAGCAAAGTCGCATCGTCGATGGCATTATACAATCCGTCCGTACAGAGCAGGATACGGTCAAGCGGCTGGAGTTCCAACAGCTTGACATCCGGCACGGCATCCTCGGGATGACGGGTAAAGAATGCCCTGTTGATATATGGCAGACTGAGTGAACTGGATTCAATGTGGTCAATGGTTCTGTACTTGACGTTACCCTTGATGTCAATAACGTAGCAACGGCTATCACCTGCATGGGCGATGGTCGCTTGTTTCCCTTCTATGCTGCACATCACGAGGGTTGTGCCCATCTGGTAGTACCCGGACTTCTCGTCAAGTACCCGACAGGCTTCCTTTGCGGCATCGAGGACTTTTGCTTCTGTGTCTTCAATGTCTGGGTGTTGTTCCCAATAAGCGGAGAAGGAGTCACACACCGTCTGGCTGGCCACCTCTCCACAGGAATGACCACCCATGCCGTCACAGACCACGAACAATGTCCGCTTGTCTGGTATCTCTACGATATTGTAATTGTCCTCGTTGTTCATTCGAGGTCCTTTTTCAGTGAATCTTGTATATTTCATCTTCCATTGCTTTACAAAGTCCATCCCCTCTTATTCAGATATTGCTTACAGTCCTTACAGAATGAGGGTGTCTGTGAGAACTTGTTGCCATGTTCGGCATCTACCATGAAGCAATGCTCGTCGGAACAATGGTTCAGACCAAAGGCATGACCGAGTTCATGAAGCATTAGCTTGGTCAGATGGTCATTGGATTGTTTCTTACCAGACGGCATGGTGGTTGAGATGAGGGCTACATGGGCACCGATAGGACTAACTCCAAAGATGCCGTATGTTGGGGACAAGTCATTGGCCTTGAATATCACCTCGTCAGTAATCCCCAGCACGGCTGTTCCATTCTTCCTCTTGGTCAAGTCTCTGAGCAGTCCCATACCGCTGTATCTGCTTCGTTCCTTATTGTAGTACTCCACAGGTAGCACAAGTGGTTGGGTTACCAGCTCGATTGAAGGGTACAACTTTTCAAGTTCACTTTGCAACAACGTCGCTCTTGGATTGACGGCATCACCATAGCTGTATATCTGAATACGGGGAGGCTCTTGGCTTCTTGCTTGTGTGGATTCTGTAGTCTTTGTTTCCACCTTTGCAGTTTCTGAAGCCCTTTGACCGCAGGACACGAATGCCAAAAGGCAGGCATCCACCATGACATTAAAAAGGAAAGTCTTACTCATAATAATACAGGTTGTTGTAATTGAATCTTGTCAACTCGGACTTAGCGTCATCGAGTTCTCTCATCCTTATAGATGCTTCTTGAAGTCCATATCTATCAATGCAATTCCTTAAGTGCTGGGTGAACGCCTGCATTTCTCGGTCGATTTCTTCCTTCGTTGCTTTGATGTTGTTGTCAACAGCCTCTTGTAACTCGGAAATTATCATACCAGAGAACAGGCCGTGAAGCTTGTACTTCTCTGCGAACTTGTTGGCATAGCACCAGATGCCGATACATGTTTTGTCACGCAGGAACTGTACATGTTTGTCGGTTATCAGGAAACGTTTGTAATCGCCGTTCTTATCAGGCTTTGAGAATAGGCCATATTCGTTGCCATGTCCGAGCATCATAATGACTTCATCACTACGGATAGCTCGTTGCACAGCTGAAGATGTACTCTTTTCCGTAAGGCGCAACTTAACATCCTCTCGCTCCTGATAAAGAAGCGAAAGGATTTGTGTTGTAGGGTCTGTAGCGTGAATGACTGTCATAATGATACTTTACATCTTTGTTACTTCACCTGCATAAAGGTCGTCTGCCATGTGCAGAATCAAGTCGTGCATCTCCAAGTCATTCTTATAGAACTGAGGAATGGCCTCGTAACCGACTGCAGCACCAAGGATATTGCCTGTCACGGCTCCTGTACTGTCACTGTCACCGCCATGATTGACGGCAGCAATCATCGCAACCTCAAAGCTGTCGAAATGCTTCAAGACACAGTAGAGGGCAATAGCCAATGCCTCTTCGCCAGTCCATCCCTTGCCAAGTCGTTTGATGCTCTCCAAGTCAGTCTGGTCGCTCTCTGCAAGAAGTATTGCTCTTTCAGCCAGTTCTGCCATCCGTTCCACGTCATTGTGATGCTGACCATACAGCTGTCGCATGGTCTCTACACCCTCCATGATATAGTTCTTCATAGAGTCCTGAATGGGGGCTTCATCAGAAACCAAACGATAGATGACGTGCGACATTAACGCAGCAGAGATATATCCCAACGGATGCTGATGGGTAATCTCGGCAGCTTCACCTGCCAGTATGTCCGCATCCTCTATGCTCATCCTGTCTTGGACAGCTGCATATAGAGGGATTGGGGCGATACGCATCACACCGCCGCATCCCTTGCTGTTATTCATCGGGTCTTTGCCACGATAGATGTCATCCAGTGAAGACATACAGGTGTTACCAGGCGCACGTCGATGGTTTAGTTCCGGCACATCGCTTAACCAGCAATCCTTGTACTTGGGCGATTTCTTTCCGATTTGCGTCAAATACCATTCGATGTAGGCTCTACAAATGCCATATTTTGGCGAAATGCCCTGCTTCTTGGCATTTAGTATGCCGTTGGCCGTAAAGAGAGTCATCTGTGTATCATCAGAAACGACTGCCTTACCAGCCTGTTCTGCGTCATCAAGCCAATGCTGCTTGATGTCCAAACGTGTAATACCACGCTCGCCATAGCGTTTCTGTATCTCCTCAAACGAGTAGATAAACTCTACGGGATAGCCCAATGCGTCGCCAATAGCACCACCAATCAGCGAGCCGCGTATTCTGTCTTGTAATGTATTCATTGTTCTTTTGCATTTAAATAATCAAGTACACTATTCCAATCGGGAAACCTCTCTGAGCCGAACTCTATCCATTCACCGGAGAAGTCGCTTGTGCCGTTCTTGCCTCTGTCGTCAATCAGATAGTCGCCCTGACACAAGTCCTTGCGATGGGTGATAACCATCCGCTTGTGGAACACATCATCCAGATACTCTGTGACCCACTTCACCTTGTCAGACCATGCCGAAGGGTTCTTCCAAGGAGCCGTTGAGAGGATGAACAGGTCATAGTGCTTCTGCAACTCATGCACGGCTTCTATGGCACCAGACATGGGCTTCATCAGTCCAAACAGCCCAGGTATCTCATCCAGATGTCCTTCATAATCCTTCTTAATTTCCTCGCTTACCTGTGCCAGCCCCGACTCGAAATCGACGAGTACATTATCCATGTCCACAAAGACGCGTTTCTTGCGGACGATACCCTTGTCGCGCTTGTCATAGCTGTCACGCAACTCTGTCAATATCTGACAAAACTCCTGTTCCGTCAGGATTGTCTTGAACGCATTGCTCTCGCCACGACTATGATAGAGCGTCATGCCCCGTGTGGACATCAATGCCGTGCGGAACCGCTCGCTCTGCTCGAACATGGCCTGATACGCTCTTCGCAGCAATTCCTGATACTCCTTGCCTTGGCGGTCTATGGCATTGCCCTTCCACCAAACTATCTGGTCTGTCTGCCAACCTGTCGAGGTCATCTTCTTTGCATTCTTACCCTTCATGGAGCAGATCTGACGTTGCTTGTCTTTGTCCTTCTGCTTCAGCGACTGAAAAAATCCCTCCATGCTGCCACATGCCATTCCGTCAAAGCGGAATCCGTTGCTACATAGATTCGACAGCACATCGGCAGGATATTCGCTCTTAGACCATATATCCACAGCCTTTCCCCGCCATACCAACCAATCTTCTAAACATTGCTTAAATATAAACGTCTATATTGTTACTGAGTTGCAAAATCTATTATATCTATCAATCAATACAGTCTAAACATTATCTTGTCCCAAAATGAAAACGGGGTTGTTCTACCAAAGAAGCGATCAGCCTCCCATTTCCGGCGGATAGCCAAGCCTCTTAGCCTATGTCCTCCACTATATGTCCATCTTAGAAACTCCTTGCGAATATCTTCTTCAGGTCTTCCTTCACGTATATATCTAAGCAAGGTCGAAGTGTGCAAGTTCTCTATGCCACAGTTATATGCAAAATCAACGAGTGCATCAAACTGAAACTGACTATTACAAATATTTAAACTGTCAACAAACGTTTCGAATCCCTTTAAATCTTCAAGAAGTAATTGTTCTGCAACTTTTCGAGTGATACAATCCCCTTTCTTTACATCAGTAGTGTGTCCATAGCCAATAGTCCACACGCCTTTTGCGTCCTGATATGCTTTGCAACGAAAGCTCTCAAAACGACGAATACTTATAGCCAATATATCACTAGTTTTCATTGCATATAAAAATTATTCACTTATCTATCGGTAATTCTACCATCAAAATACTTTCTGCCAATACTTACTAGCATCGCCTCCATATTCCTCAGTTAGCAAAGCCATAAACAATGCGACATCATGCTTATCATCAGTACAGGTATACTGCTCTGGCTCACGGTTTACGGTCAGTTCCGTTATTCTGCATGTTTCGCCATCGTCTTCATACTTGGCAACATAGATACAGAATCCCGTCCAACTTCGGTAATACCTGATAGTCGTTTCGTCACAGTACATAAACCAATGGTCTTCCATTGCATCTGGTATGTGACCATTCTTTACGATTCGCATGGCAACACTCGGAATACTTTCATCCAGAAGAATGATTGTATGATTGTCCGGCATTGGCTCTATATTCCATGTGTCCTTAGTTGCGACCTTGGTTTTCACGGGTATTGGGTTCTCTCCGTTGAAGCGTTTGGCAGAGTTGCCAGCCCCCATTTTCCAGATTAGTAGAGCCTGACGGCCAAGCTCATCTTGTTTCATTTCCGCTGCATATCGTGCAATGAAATCACTTTGTTCCTTTGTTTCGGGAGTTACTCGGTGAGCAGACTTCGGGCAATCGGAGAATGCTTTCTTCAGTGCGTCCATCGTGTCTTTGTAATCGTAGTTATACTGGTGGGAAAGCAGACAGCCAACGATAGTTCCTGTCCGGCCTACACCACCCCAGCAATGGATATACACCTTATTCCGATCACTTTCATTCAGTATTCCATGTATCTGTCCAATCAATTCTTTCACGGATTCTATGCTTACAGGTATCGATACATCTTGTATCGGGAACCTGATATGCTGTATTTGGGATGCAAGCATCTGGTCGTAAGGACGAAGTTCACCCTTTCCCGTCAAATCTATGAAGTGGGTGATACCAAATCTTTCAAACTTCCTGATTTTCTCAACGCTTTTCTTTTCGTCATAATCTCTGGGGTACTCTCCGGCATACACCCGATCCGTAACCATATAACTGTTTCGGATTGGTTTTCGGGGAGAGATTGACTCCACGAATGCCTGTGGCAAAATGACATTCACGACATCAATAGCTGCTTGGAACAACGGAGCGATTTCGTCAACCTTGAAACCTGCAATGCCGCACCCAATCTGTGTTACATAGAATTTGAGGTCGGGACAAGTCTGAGCAAAGCGAACGAACTCATCCACGTATGGCTTGATGGTCTCCACGCCTCCCTGCATAGTAGGTATGGCGTAGCTCTGTCCTTGCAGGCCAACGCCTTGACCCCATACGGCACCGAACTTCTCCAATGCGATACGGGCAACACCTCCACCATGATAACCGCCAAGGTTACTTCCAAACACGAAGACCTCATTGGGCTTCAACTCCGTGATTCTCTTGGGTGTATATTCTCTGTTATACATAATTGCTTGTTTCTATAAATCCTTTAATTTTTCCAACAACAATCTCATTCCCTCTCTTGCAGATGCTTGGATATGCTCAAAGCCTAGTGCATCACATGCTTCTATCTCGTTAGGGTCAATAACGAAACGAGGAACTTCCTTGAATGCATATCGTATCAGTCCAGCTGCCGGATATACAGCCAATGACGTGCCGACCACCACGAAGATGTCTGCCTTACTGACAAAATCCTGTGCGACTTCAATCCCTGAGACGTATTCCCCAAAGAGTACTACGAAAGGACGCATCTGTGAACCATCTCCGGCATCGTCACCCAATCTGATGGGTGTTGTCAAAGGATAGTCTTTGATACACTTAGGATCCAGACGGTTCTTGGACGAACAGACTTTCGTCAATTCGCCATGTATATGAATGACGTGTGTACTGCCCGCACGCTCATGGAGGTTATCCACATTCTGCGTGATGACAGTCACTTCGTGGTCTTTTTCCAACTCGGCAATCAAGCGATGCACTTGATTCGGTTCAACTTCAGAAAGTTTCTGCCTACGCCAGTTATAAAAGTCCAAGAAATTCTGAGGCTCGTTATACAGCCCTTCCACGCTGGCATAATATCGCCAGTCCTTATTGTTCCACATTCCATCCTTTCCTCGGAAAGTGCTCAGACCGCTCTCTACGCTAATACCTGCCCCTGTCAGGAATACAATATGTTGTCTGTTCATCGTTTTACCCTTTACTGTTTGACTAATGCTTCTGCCTGTTTCCTCATGCCATCAAGTTCTCCATACCCCTTGATGTTCTTGAACTTTACCAAAACCTTAGCCTTTTGGTCTATAAAGCCGTAGATGGTGATTTCCTCATCATCGGTCATGCCGTAGCCGTCCTCATCCATGTAGTAGCGACCATCGGGATTGAGTTGCCAGCTGACCTCTGCCACTCCGTTCTCAAAATGACGTATGAATGAAGGGAAATGAAAAGAGAGTGCCCTTGCCCTGCCAACGGCATCTTCGGGTAAATCAGACAACGAGTCCCAGTCTATGTCATTCTCTGTCACTGTCAACAAAAGTTGGTTTCTATCCATAAACTCGTATGCACACCGCGTGTTGTGGTTCAGCAGGTAGCGAGGCTTCCACCATCCCCACATGCTTTCATTGATGACTGCCATGCCTTCGTCCAAGTCCTGGACTTCATGAGAATGGGTTTTGTATTCTTCCGTGTTAAGTTGTTGGTAGAGTTTCTGTTCAACGCTCTCAGAACTCAATATCTTGCTAATCTTCTCAAACATACTCATATTTTCAGACTTTTAGAATGGTACATTATCATTGATTTCATCACTCTCAGCATATGTAGGAGGCATCAGGTTTCCTGTTTTGTCTATTTCATGCGGCCAATCGCTTTCGCCTTTTGCCTCCATGTGCTTCTTGTATTCCTCATCGGTCATTGTCTTATAGTGGACAGGAAGAGCGTAATAGAGTTGCCGTTGGACAAGCCTTGCAAGTTCTTCCTTATAGTCATTGTCGGAAAGAGGCTGACTATTCAGTGCTTGATAGGCTTCACTCACAGTTACCTTGCGCTGCACGTCGCTCTCCCACGACCGAAAAACCTGCACAACATCTTCGTTACCCTTTTTCTCCAGATAGTACAAGGCGATGGCAACATTGGCAAAGTCTGACACAGCCATCACTTCATGCCGACTTGGAAAATAATCCCTTGACAATTCATGGGAAGGCCACCAATGGAAGGCAATGTCCTGGATAATCCCATAAAGGATTTCTGTTGCCTCGGCATCGGAAAGGTGTCTGTCACCATGAGACAAAGCCATCAGGTAGTCTGTCTTGCTCAGTCTTTCCCTGTCAATCACGAAGTCGGCATCCGCAGCCAACCTTCGGCAAACGAAATAGTAGTCACGCCCTTCTTGGAACTGGTCGATATGCTTCTGGAGATATTCCTTCGGGAAATGTCTGATGATGACCCATGCACATTTCTCCTCATGGTAGGCATCCCAAAGTTCCTGTATCTTCTGCTCAAAAGAAGCCTCCCAAAGGTCAAGGAGTCTGGAATATGCCCAGGCTCTGTCCGAGACACCAGAGTTCAGAAAGGCTGCCTGTATCTTTTTCTGGTCTTTCCAATCAAGACCGAAGAAACGTCGCTGAATCTCCTTTCGGGAATCAGAGACCTTTCCACTTTTCTTATTGACATTGTTCTTTATGACTGTAGCGATGGAATTGTTCCTTGGTATGTTCCTGTTCATCTTCTTTCGTGATAATTGTTTTGTTGACTACCTGGAGCCTGTACTGACTATTCGTACTAAAATTCCAGTCTGAATCCTTTTTGTTTCATCTCATCATACTTGTCCTTGTTGAACGTGAAGAGGTTGGCCTCCTTCTGTGGAGAATGGAAGACGGTCTCATCCAACTGTGTCAGAATCTCCAGATGCTTCATCTTGTTATAAAAGTTACGACGGTCAAACTTCACGTCGAGAACGGCTTCATAGAGCAGTTGCAACTCCTTGATGGTGAACTTTTCCGGCAACAGTTCAAAGCCTATCGGTTCGAAGTGTATCTGCTTGCGCAGTTCCTTCAATGCCACCCGTAGGATGAGGTCGTGGTCGAAAGCCAATGACGGCACATCGTCCAGAGCGAACCACGCAGCCTTGGCTGCATCGTCACCGCCCTTTACCTCCTGCATCCTCACCAAAGCATAGTAGGCTATGGTTATCACTCTTTCTCTTGGGTCGCGGTCTGGCGTTGAGAAGGTATGGAACTGCTTGATGTAGGCTTCTGTCAGTCCCGTTTCTTCCTTCAGTTCCCTCATGGCTCCCGTCTCGGCATCTTCGTCCATCTTCAGGAATCCTCCGGGGAAAGCCCATCGACCTTTATAAGGTTCAATGCCTCGCTCAACGAGCAACACGTTCAGTTTCGTACCGTCAAACCCGAATATCACGCAGTCTGTCGTGACACTCGGGTGTGGGTACTTGTAATGGTAGTTCAGTTCTTCCATGACACTCTTTCTTTGTTTCTTGTGTTATTTTTAAGCAAAAGTAAGGCTTTTATTTCAATCAGCCAAACCTTCTTGCGTAAATTTTACGAAAGAGTGCCGTTTTTTGATGAATTGCCATCACTTGTACCTCATTTGTCGATTTCTCCCTTGCCGTTCACGATGACTTTGTCATAGTTAGTGGAAGTGCAGAGGTAGAGGTCTGGACCGATGGCTTCAATATCCTGATAGAGTGGCATCGTGACCTTATGGCCGTCAGCAGTCATCAAGCCTTCATAACCATCTCCTGCAACGTATGCTCTGAGACGTGCTGTAGCTTGGGGATGGTACGACTCAGTAAATGGCACGGCATATTCGTCGCCATCGTCATCATGGGTTCGGGTGCGGTACAGGATTTCGTCTTTCTCGTATTCCAAAGTGCGGACACTTGTGATATAGAAGTCATTGATAAGCGTTCCTTGCAAGTCATACTTCCGTATCGTATGGTCGGGCATCGTCACATCAATGGTTCCTTCGCCGATGTAGATGGTGCATTCTGATAATGGAATAACCGGTTGCAGTTCACTGTCAAGGACGGCCATTTCCTCACCCTTCTGAACACGCCAGAGTTTGAAGTCATTGGTCGGATATATTGAACCGTATTCCAATGGAAGGATGATTTTGCCAGACCTGTCCATCAACCCACACTGTTCGCCATCGTCCGTATCAACGACGCAGTAGCCGCCATGGAACACATAGCCTTGCATACCAGGGATGTATGCCATCTTCTTGTCGATAACAGCCTTGCCTGTTCCGTCGATGAATTTGATGTACCCATCTTCCTCCACGCTGGCCAGTCCGTCAGAGAATATCCACGCATGGTTGTACTTCGGTTCGATGACCACCTTGCCCGTATTCTTGCTGAAATAGCCACGTTTCTTGCCGTCGCTGAAACAGATGAGAGAATCCTTGCCTGTCGGCTTGGCAATCCATGCGACATGCTTCAATGTCTTTTCACCGGTGTGGATGTTAAAGATATAACCCTTACCATCCTCATGGTTGTGGAAATAAATGTCACGGCTGATGAACGTGTTCTCATAGCAGTCAGGATCATCACACGAATGATACCGATGGTGGTACTTATCATACAACTCTTCGCCCACTACACATACCAATGCAATGGCAAAGATACCGACGATGACCGTCGCACTCGTGGCAAACAGTCCCCATACACACTTGGCAAACTTGCCGTCTCTCTTGTACCCGAACAGTCCGAAGAACCATCCCAATGCCTGACACAGGCCTCTCCACAATACCGTGAAGAACATTTTTACTGAAACCTTTTTCATTTCTCTTGATTTTGATTGTTATTACTTTGATTTTGAAGTATCATTTCCGCTTCCTTTCGGAGCTTGTCTATGTCCGCATAGTTTTCGACAGCCTGGAATTTAACGAGTACATTGCCACGTCTGTCTATGAAGCCATAGATTTCAATCTCTATGTCACTTGTCATGCCGAAGCCGTCATCATCCATATAATAGCGGCCATCTGGATTCAATTGCCAATCTACTCTCGCAACACCATTTCTGTAACCTCGGACAAACGACAGAAAATGAAACGACAGGCAACGAGCGGTATCAACAACATATTCCGGCAGTTTCTTGAGAGACTCCCAATCAATATCATCCTGTGTGACTGTCACCAGATACTCGTTGCCGTCCATAAGTTCGAATGCGGTTTTGTCATTGTGATTTAACACAAAACGAGGTTTCCACCAGCCCCAGATAACTTGGTAAACGACAGCCATGCCTTCACCTAAGTCATCGGTCCTATACTGGCCACTCTTGTATCTGTCAGTGTTGATGAGTCTGTAGAGTTTTTCATCTACCGAACCATCACCGTTCATCTTACTCAATTTCTTGTATATACTCATATGCACAATCTTTTGAAGGTCTAAAACCACGCACGAAAATCATACTTGATACCCTTCTTCTCGCACCATTGCCGGATATAAAAATCCGCACTGCTCCGATGCTGATGGAAACGCTCAAAAATAGCATTCACAAGAGACTTCCCATCTTTAGAACCACTCCTTAGCATCAAAAGTTTGGTGTTCTCCGCATCCCACATGTAATTATGTTCAACCTCACCGTGACGGTTATACTCATAGTCCACCTTACTCCCCCAGAAGTAATGGTTCATACCACACCGACCATCCTCATAGACGAAGTCAAGTAGTTCTCCTACTTCGCCTTTCTCCTCATAGAGTACGACAGAGTAATGTTCATGCTTTGGTTTGTAGCCGTAGTATTTCTTGTGTCCCATTGCTTCTGCTTGTTTCGTTCTATTGAATGTTCTTGTCTATGCCATCTGACATTCCCCAAATACTGCTGTCACATAGCAGATGGATATTTGCTTCAAGAAACAGGAAGGCATCGTAGAACGCTTTCAGCTGTTCTTTCAGCCAATCCGTGGATATTGTCTTGCTCCCTTTGAGTGAATAACTCGGAGAAGCGAAGTACGGTGTGCCCTCATTCCAGTCACCACTGCAATCCTTGTGGAACCCTTCCACTACGTCAAGAGCTGTGTTCAGGACCCTCTCGTCCATACTTCTATCACTTGAATCTATCACGAGTGATACAAATGCGAAGCTATGGTCAGCAGCATTGATAGAAAGCAGCATAGGAATATGCTCGAACTCAAATGCATAGAAAGAGCCACTTGGGGCCAATTCAATGCCCAGCTTTTGAAAGGCCACTTGCAAATTTTTGATTGTCATCTTGCTCATATCAGTCTGTAACTATTTCATACGACGTATGCTCTGGGAACCAGCGGTCAAGGACTTCATCGGCTTTAGCTTCCATTTCTGGTGTGATGTACTTGCTCATTCGCTGTATGGCGACAGCCAGCGATGTTATCTCGTCCAGCCATCCGATAATGGGCAGACGCTTGGCATCCAGCAGGTCAACGGGGAGGATAAGATAGGCCAAAGCTCCGAAGATAGTCAGCTTATCCTTCCACGGCGTTGCGTCGCTCCGCATGACGTAGTAGAGCAGTAGCACAGGGCGCACGGCTACTCGCCCCACCTTCATGGCATACTCCTTCATCCTATCCCAGAGGATGGTGTAATTGATGATGTTTGTTCTTTCCATTCTTTATACGTTTATGTGACTATTATTATTGATAGACACATCATTAGTAATCTATCAAAAGATGTGGAAGTATTTGAAAACTCCCCCGCGTGACCTATAACCTCAAAGAGGCACAAACTTATTTCATCGCTTTCGCACAAATCGTCAGCATTGTCATTTGTTGCTCTTCCGCATTAGTCCTCATTCCCTACTTCGCTTCCAAATCTTTATTATCTAAAGACTCAAAGAAGTCATTGAGTATCCCCATATCCTCCATCATCAATGGACTGTTAGGAGATAAGCCAATACTGATGAGTACGGTGCTACACTCTCGGACATCATCTTTCGTTTGTAACGCTCCGAAGAAATCCTTCATGAAGTAACAATTGCTTACACCTTTCTCTTTGTAAGCCTCAAAGAGCGTGCCTTCTTTTCCGACAAGAACGCTTCTTATGTCATTCCTGTCAAGAGAAATCATGGCTTCCCCATTTTGAATGAGCCCCACAAGTTCATCAATTTGAGCCTAGTTTACTTTTCTTTCATTGATTGTCATATTGTTTATACCCTATATCCGTGTCGGGCGAACTTTTTACGTGTCTCTCAATCTTCGGGTTATCCTTTTCGCATCTCGGCCAACTGATTCAGCGTATTCTCATTCATTTCCCGGTGATAATAGAAGTGATATTCAATTTCCTCTTCTTTGCACCATTTTATAATTGCAGAATCAGCTTCGTTTGCATAATCACTAAATTGATGTTTGATGGCATGTATCAACTCCTTGCCGTTGTTAGTACCAGTTAAAAGCATCATTTTCATTGTTCCTTCATCACTGAAGAGCCAATGTTGTTCCATAGCTACATCAAACGGACACTCCCATTTATCCTCTGGCCCCCAATTAAGGCGAACCATGGATAACAAACCATCATTAAACTCTATGGCAATAGCAACACCTACTTCACAATCTGGATCTGTGACTTCATCATCCCTGAAAATTGTATAGCAATAATCTCCTTTCATATTTCTATTGGATATCGTCTTTAGCATGATTTCATTCTTATTAAAAGAATCGTATTGTGACGTTGTTTCACACACCAATGGCATCTATTTGTTTTTCAAAACTCTCTACTGCAGACCTCATAAAATCCTCATTTTGTACATACGTTTTCAATTCTTCTATCGTTTTACAGGCTGCAATGAATGTGGTCGAGTTAGTAACTTCATCGCATACGCTTACAGCAAAGTCAAGACTTACACCAAGAGAAAATCGCGGAGGCTCTATTTCCATTCGCATGATAGATATTGCCATGTTCCTCACTATCGATGCGTCATCTTCTATCTTCATTTTGGATTGTATACACTTGTCAAATGGCAGTAACTTATTCATGGTATCCACAAAATCATCGTCATCGAGACACCTAACAACGAACTTTATGAATTCATGGACTCGGTTATTTATAATACTTTTAGACAGTTGTACTTTATCTGCACTTTTTTCTATTGTTGCTTCCATTTCGAACATTTATTTGTTTTGCCTGTTATAGCTTACTTTTGCGGCAACCACGCTGCTTAGTCCAATCTTTACCTGATAGGCCAAATCCTTTTTCCCTTGATAGTAAAACTCTGCTGCTGCGATGATAATGCCATTTATTGTGTATAGCTTTACCTGCTTCAGTTGCTCGTTTAACTTATGGCATCGCATGACCACATCTGCATAATTATCTTCTGATACTTCAGTGAAATTTGATAGCAGTATTGACACGAAGTGGTCATCATCAGAGCTGGGATAGAGGTGTATGGAATTTAACTGGTATCGGATGATGATCTGCTCTCCGTCATCTTCCAGAACTTTATACCTTCCTTCCTCAACGACTGTCTTTAATAATTTATAATTCTTGTTCATTGTACATTCTCCTTAGTTGCTTCGCCATTATCTCGATCTTCTGGTAGTGTGTCATCCCCATCTATCTTTCTGTAGAACAGAGCCACAGTGACTTGTAACAGACGAATCCCATGCTCTATGATGTCTTCCAAATCGCCATCGCCGAATAGTCTGTGTTCATAAAAAGTCCATACATTGTCATTTGAAACACACGTCTTGCTATACTTGACAGACATATTGGTGTCATTGACCACATCCATCACAAGAGACTTGTTGTCTGCTGTCACATCAAAGATGTTCGGTACAGCTAACCGCAGAAAGTTCTCGTCATCTTCATCCGGGAGATAGAGGTAACTCAAATCCTCAAATCTGAAGAAATATCCATACGCACCCACATCTTCTAATGTGAAACCAAGTTCTTTAAACTTTGATAATACTAAATCTTTGTTCATGATAAGATTGTCTAATTATGTATTTTTAGTACACTTTCAAAGAAGTGTCAAGCAAGCATAATCTTTCATTTTTGGGTAAAAAAACCTATTCTTGGACGCTCTTTATTATCACGATTTATATAGTCATTCCTTGTTCTCTCGTATTTTCTTAACTCGTCATGACTTACAGACGGCCTAGTCTGTGTAACTACTTCGCGTAGCATTGTCTCACTAATCTTTACGACTTTTGATTCATTGGCCTTTATACTGGCTTCAAAAGCATTCCGAGCCGTTTCTTTTACCATATACGAAATGTCACTTGACGTATATCCTTCTGTCATCTGAGCCAATTCATCAATGTTTATATCTGCATCGTGCGGACGTTTGTTCAATTCTAACGTGAAGAGTTGTTTCCTACATTCCATATCAGGGAGACCGACATATATGACCTGATCTATACGCCCATGACGAATCACGGCCTTGTCTATCTTTTCTAAGCAGTTGGTTGTTCCGATTACATAGACATTCTTCTCAACACAGTCATTCAATTGCGTTAACCATTCTGCCACTTCGTCTGCCTGATGTTCATTTCCCATTGCATCTCGGGCACCACACATAGCATCAAACTCATCAATCAACAGTATGCAGCCCTTCTTGTTTTTCTTGGCTTTTTCCTCTGCTTTATGAAACAATTCCTTGATTAATCCTTGGGAGCCATGTAGCCAGATACTGCCCAAATCAGATGGTTTTACAGAACATACATCCATACCACATTCCTCAGCCAGTCTTTCGCTGATAAAAGTCTTACCTGTACCTGGCGCTCCGTAGAACAGCATGTTAGACGGCATAATGCCAAACTCTTTGGCGAGCTCTCTGTGTGAAACAATTTCTACGAAATCCCGACGCAGCTTTTTCTTGATTTCGTCCATCCCCGCAACAGCCTTGAAACCTTCACCAGTCCTTACAGACAGATCAACGTCCAAGCTCGGTTCTTTGGATGACAGCAGCGTCTCCTGGCGGTATTCTGTCTCATGCGCATTGTTTGTGACCTCAGACATTCTCTTTTTGTCGTTATCTGAAAAGCAGCGGAAGGTCTTCGGCTTCTCCATTCCCAGATAGTCCATGAGTGCTATTCCCATTTCTTCTGCATTTCTATATCTATCACCAACCTTTTTGCTGATGGATTTACAGATAATAGTTTGCAATGCAGCAGATACCTCCAATTTCGGCTGGTTTTCTTTAACAACTCTAAGAATATCAGTCTTCGCCATCTTTTCATTGATGTCATACGGATAAGTTCTTTGTAGCATATAGGCCAGCAACATTCCTAATGAATAGACATCAGATGAGGATGAGAATCGACCAAGAAAACTTTCTGGTGCACAGAAACATGGGTTAATCGATTCCGTGTCGAAGTCTGGCTTTCCGTTGCAAGCCTCATGTGGAGTGTCATCCCCGAGAAGCTTAATCTTCACATCTTCTCCATCCTTCTTATGGATGAGCACCATATCAGGATTGACATTAAAATGACCTCCTCCATTGGAGTAGTATTGCATTTTTTTGAGTACAATCGTCAGAAGAAAGACTACATACACGCAGTCTTTCTCCGACAAAAAATGTTTTCCAATAGCCTTGCGGACTGATATGTACTTCTCTACCATCGCCATCTCCTTTTTTGCTTATTAAGCGTGAGACTTCCACCAATCTTTGATTGCCTTTTCGAACTTATCATTCAGACGCGAGTAGCGGGTGTCAAGCCATCCCCTGTCATGGTTGACCATGTTTGCGACATCCACAGGAGATGAATTCTTGATGAAGCGTTCGCACCAAATCAGGCGGTCGCGCTTGTTGTTCTCTGCCTTCTCCTTGTTCTTCTTGATAATATTCTCATTCGTCTCATCGGGATTGCCGACATTCTCAGGCCATAATATGGCAGAGAAATCGTATAGAAACTCCACCGTCATCTTGTGTACCTCTTCATCATTCAGGTCAGTACCGAACACGTCTGAAAGGGGATTCACATCAGTCTTTGCCTTAACCCAAACGGACAGGTCTGCCACGAACTCGGAAGACACCGTAACGATGTGCTTCGTCTTGTCGCGGAGAATGTCTTCCTCGGAATACTCTACAGAGCGCAGCATAGCATCCTTCAGCTTGTTCTCACCGGCCTTTTTGGCCGCTGCAAATTCAGTAGTGTCCTTGATGTGCAGTTTCTTCATGATCTTCTCTTCAGATAGCCGGTCCACGTAGATAGCTGTCAGCAGACTATGATACTTGCTGCCAACCATCAGGTCATCAAGCACCATCTTGCACTTGTATGGAGACTGCGAGAGTAAGGCAAGACGGGTGTTGCCCACAGTACGAGAGCGAACATCTTCAATCAGGTGCTCCTCCACCAAACGCTCCATGACAACGTTCTTTGCAACCCTTCTCAGCCAAGCATAGAAGGAACAGCGTCCAGCATAACTATCCAAAGGCCCCCAGGTGCCGTCTGCCCACAATGCCAAGTAAACAATGGTGCTGAAATCTTCTGGTTTGAGTGTTACTCCAAAGTCTTCCTTGATGTCATAGATCATCTTTGAACGCAGTGGAGCAATCTGGCACGGTTTATTTTTCGTCTTGCCGTCGTCGCTCGTTATCGTAGTGTCAAAGAAGAACTGGTAGCTGTACTTGGCACCGCTTTCCTTGCTCTTCAGATTTTTGATAATGAAATCACCCTCGGCCTTATAATTTTGAGCCTGATACATTTCGTTGAAGTTGTAGGTTGCCTCGTTCATGATAGTCTGAATTTATGGCACGAAAAGTGCCGAATTTTACATCAATTTCTTGGTGCAAAGTTCGGCATTTTTCTACCGCTCGACCAACGATAGACGGTCAGTTGAGTATTTATCTTAAATCACATTATATCAAACAATTAGATATGTCAATTTGCAGATTTTAACACACATTTCAGTCCCATTTTGGCTATCCTTTCATTAGGTCTATCAAGACCTGCGGAATGATTATCTTTTCTCTCATTACATATAGATGTGATTGAGGGTCAGAAATAAAGAATGGCGAAGGTTGTTCACGAAGTTTCTCGCATCCGTCACTAATGGCTGTTCTAATGTCCGAATAGCAATGTTTGATCTGTGCCTGTTGTGGATTGCCTTTTTCGTCGTAATGTCTCACCATTCTGTCAAAGCGTCCCTTGGCATCGTCCTCCCCGTATGTCGCTTCAAACAGTCTGACGAAGGCTGCTTTATAATTCTCTATTTGCAGTGTATCAACTGATGCACGCTCATGCTTGTCTATAATATAAATAAGGTATAGAATGAACGCATCTCTGAGTCCGAAGTGAACTTGTATCTGGTCGTAGCCTTTGTGCAGAAGCAGCCTGTAGCGTCCGTCAGCCCTTGAAGCAGGGTCAATCTTGCCGACATATTTTATTTCCAACGTCATCGCCGAATCTTTTGCAAGAAGTTTCGGATTTGCCGTCTTGTAGAATGTCTCTAATTGTCTCTTAGACATCTTCAGTGCCAGAGCCTTCAGTGTTTCAACGTCAAGGCTGTTCAGGACATAATCCAACTCCGCATTTGCTTCCTCGTCTCTGTTTCTACGCACCTTGTAGATGTTCTCTATCATCCTGTCCATCATCTCGTTCTTCTTTTGATAAGTGATGACACCGTCAATCTTCAGCACCTCCTTTATTTTCGGCAACCTTGCGGCCATTCCGAAAGTGGGGTGGAATATGTTGCTGGCTATAGACACAAGGTAGTTCTTCCAGAACTTCTCCGACTTGATGACATCTTTCACGTTCCCACAGAAATCCTCCGGAGTATCTAAGGCATACAGACGGAGCAGTTCATTGAAACTGCGCTTACTGATTCGCTCTGATGTATATAGCATCATAGCTATATCGCTATACAGCTTGTCTGCCTCTGTATGAAGCAGTAGATACTGTTTCTCCGTTTCCGTCGGAGTGTTGAGCGGCATCACGAACTGACACATTTCTTCCTCTATTGCTTTGCTCAACGTATAATGGTTGTCGAGTGATGGCATTTTTTCCTGCACCTCATAACCATATCTGTTTAGCAACTGATTCTCGCCCATCGAACACATCAGTTCGTCAAACACCTTCTTGCCCTCATTGGCAATTGTTGTGTTTGATGGAAGTACATACAGACAGCTATCAACCAGTTGCCCCAGGGCATATCTCTCTTTCACAAGTCTGCCAACATGTGGCACATCTATTGGGCTATTATCCATTACATTCATGCTTCATCCTCCGTCTTAATGTCATCTTTATGTTTCAACCAATACTGTTTCAGTAGATTCGAATCGGGCAGCGAGTCATAGTCTATCGGTTTCCGCTCTACTGGTTTTCGCGGTTCCTTTATCGCATCCTCTAAGTTGACAGCCGTCCATGACTCCTGCAACTCTCTATAGTGACCATATACAAAAGCGGGGAGTCCCGTCAACAGATCTTTTATCCCTTGGTATCGGCCTTGTTGATGCAGCTTCTCATAATACATCCTTCCATACTCCACTATCTCAGCCCTGATCTTTCCATTTGGATGCGTCATGCTTGCAGGTAGTTCCTGCAACACGTACTTATATTTGCCTGTGGCAATATCATCCAGACAGATAGAAAAGCCAGCCACTAATAAATCTGCAGCCAGTTCCTGAATCCACAACTCATTTTCAAAAAGCATAAACCTTGTTGCAAACAGCATCTGATGCGCAATCTCGTGGGCAAAGGCCAACTGCAGCGTTTCGACGTTATTGATGCCACCCTTATACATCAGTTGGGCATTGTAATACAGTTCCGTCTCTTCAGCGTTTTCTGAAGTCATCACCTCTGCCAGTACCTCTGCCTTTTCTTTGATGATAGGTTGGGGCAGATTATAGAACTCCGCCACCTGTCTTATCGTCTCTACGATGTCAATATCTGTTATTACATCCTTATCATGGAAATGCACGTCGAAGAAGTTAGCCTTATGCCGACGCACAAACTTGAGCCAAAACATTGGGTCAATTGCCATTGCAGCCTCGTAAGGGTTCTTGGCATCCTTCACTTCTTCTAATATTTCTTTGACGTTCATATCCTCAAAGTTGTGACAACAAACCTCTCTCTTACATTTTTCTCGTAAAAACGTAATGGCAAGAAGACTACAAACACTTCTAACTATGTCCGATACTCATGTTTGTGTCTTTGGTGGCCGCACCGAGTACACAAGTCCGATGGAGCATCACCTCCAACATACTGAGGACAACTGCACAGGTTACACTTCCATGCACCTGTAAACGACAAGTCCTTATATTGTTTACCCTTATTCAGAAAATCCTCCATAGTTGGCCGTTTCAGCCAAGGCATATCATTCTCTTTCGCCATAATGCTATTATCAATAAACTTTCAACTCTGCTTTTCGCAATTCTGCAAGATGATTTCGTCTGTAAGCCAAGAAACATTGGAAGTAGTCCTCTATATCAAATGGCTTGCGATGAATCAAGTGGAAATTTGCCTCTTGTTTGCCATATGTGGCATATTCCCATCGTAGTCTTCCTGTTGGATGCGTACCTGATCCTGTGCTCTGTTTTGCCAGTTCGTTGACAACGGTTGTTATGTCCATTCTTTCAAGCGAAGCACGGACACCCATAAAATAGTCTGCCACGAGTTCCCCTTCCCACTGACCAAAGTCTGGCCCAGGAAGGAGACGGTTCTGAAAATATCTGTGAGCACATTCGTGGGTGAATACTGCCGTGAAGCCGATATAATTATTCACCCCTAAACGCTTCAGTTGCTGGAGGTCAAAACAAAGCACGTCATCATCATATCTGTCTGCATCCCAGTTCTTGAACATCGTTGCACCCTTCGGGTCTCGTGTCAGGTCTTCAATAGCTCTGGGCATGGGGATGTTAAAGAACTGACATGCAGTCTGGATACCTCTCACGCACTCGTCTTCTGTTATTCCATACTGGCTCTTATAGAGCAAGTTTTTCGAGAATCTTCTTATATCCGAAATTCCAATCATAACGGCATTATTTTAGCATCCAATATTTTGATCTGTCCTTGTTCCTGAATTTTTCCAAGATTGCCGAAGCAATGGCTTTTGTTTGCGAGAGGCCATATTGGTTCACAAGCTCCTTTGCGTAAGAACAGCCCATGTATGCTGCTTTACCCAACAACACCTCAGCCGTTTCTATGTCTTGTGGCATCACTCTCCCCTGATAGAGCAAGTCACCAAGTATGGTCATAGCCCAGTAGTCGTTTTCAGCGACATAATTTTCGAGCTGTTCTCTCGCATCAGAATCAACAAGAGCGTGATAATCGATAGGAAGTTCCCATTGATTAAAGCCACGAAGATACAATTTCAGGTTCTTAGCCCATAATACATTCTTCGCATTTGCTGCGTGAACAATCAAGTCCAGCCCCGCCTCAACGTTCTCTTGGCTGTTGATGAGGTGTACCCCCAACAATGTAATAGCAAATCCATTATTGTTGTTTGCAGCATCTATTAACTGCCTTCTTGTATTACCATTCATACTATCAACCTAATTTTCTGAAAAGAACCGACAATTGGCACGAGTTCAAGTTTCAGGACAACGTTTGAAAATTAAAATATGATCATTTACGTTATGATTAAGAAGACTTACGACAACAGCGAAGCGTAACGCCTTGTTTGACGGTTTACAGCTTCGTTAATGGCATTCAACAGGGATGATTTAAACAGTGAAAGTTGTGTATTGAAAGAGTCAACGTCCTCGATAGGAATAGCATTGGCTTGGCTCAAGAAATTGTCAAACTCAATGTTTATGATTTCATGGCGATACACGATTGAGGACAAACGGCTTTTTTCGTCATTACTCAAGTCGCCATTGTTATGTATGGCATCAAGCACTTGATTCTGCAATGCTCCCATCATACTATCCCAGTCTTGACTGGCAGCTCGGGCAATCTCAACGGCTCGGCTGCAAGCATTTGCCCTGTCTGACATCAGTTTGCTATAATCAACACGTTGTTGGGGTTGTACTTTACGATTTCTGGTGTGACCGCTTTTGATACCGACATAGGCTGAGCCGGCACACAATAAGCCAAAGAAAAATTTGCTTGCAGTTGCAGTGACTAAGGGAACTGAAACCAGAGACACGGCCGCAACAGCAAATGCTATTTTTGCTGTTGAGGTCAGTCCGGTCGTTTGGCCATCATTGCGCGGTTGCGATTCTATCGTCGTTTTGGTGACACGCAGGTTATCCATTTTTGCTGTCACCACTTGCTTAATCTGAGATGAACGAGACGCTATCTCAGCATTGACATTTTCTACTGTTCTTTTCATCGTCTTCTTCTGTTATTTCTTGTTCCTATGTTTGAGTTTTGCTCTTGGACTTGTGTGAATAATTGTTTTAATTCTCCTAAATTGGTTATAATCTTGTCGATGTTTTCAATACTGTTGGTTTTGTCTTGAATTCTATTTTGAAGTTGATCCAGATAAGCCAGGACATCTTTCTTCATTCTTTTTTTTATATTTTCCTTAAGTTTGCCAACTTCAAGTCTTAACTTTTTTAACTGTTCGTTAGCTTCTTCTTTCAGATCATTTATACCAGTACGACCTTTTGTCCTGATGTTGGTGGCAAGGCTGTTGATATAGGAATTGGAATCATCGTTTAACCTATTGGTAACTTCATAGTCTCTGAGTTTATCAAAGCCATAACCACTTGGTATGTACTGATGACAATATTTTTCAAGTACCGTTCTCTCCCATTTATCAATGACTTGTTTTAAATCTAAATCTGAAAACGCACGTATGTCATCCAATGTATGTTCAAAAAGATTTAGATAAAAATCTTGGTCAAAAGTTGCTGCTTGGTCATTCGCTGCAAGATCAAAAATTTTGTCAGTAATTGCTTTAGGGAGCTTATTTAATGATTCCGTGATGGCTTTCTTCCATTCCTGAGAGAATTTCTTGGCACAAGACTCAAATGTTTCGTTCGCTGTATTACGTAACCTTGAAGTGTCTATACCCTTATAATTAAATAATTTCGATAAGACTACATCTCTTTTGCTGAGCCACAAAAATCCGCAATGTTCAGATCCTAAATAATCGAATGTTCTAGATTGATCTGAAGTAGGTATGGTGATGTTAGGGATATCCGAGTTGTTTACTTCATTTATACTCACTTGCACATCGTTAACTAATCGATCCAAAATATTGCCGATACTGCCTTCTATCTTATCAAACAATCTGGACTGAGCCTGCCCTTTGTCATTCAAATCGTTCAGTGAAGTATTCTCTATAATGTTCTTTTCTCTAGTGTAATCCTTGATGAGTCTTTCAATACATTCGACTATATCATAGCTACTACCTTCAAAGAAATTCTGTATCTTCTCACCGATTATACGATCTTTATTGCGGAGGAAAGTACCCTCAAGATGATTCCTGCGGATACCTGGGTGGGCTTCGTCTAATTCCTCGATGTTGGCGATTTTAGCAAGGTTGGCAATGATGTTGTCATTGTTAGTGAAATCATTAGGGAAGTATTGCTTCATATTTTGAACCACTTTATCTTCAAAATTTGAAAGCTGTATCCCGTTGCGTAATTTGTAAATGATGGACGCGCCCATGCCACAAACTATATCAAGACGTGCTTTGCTTTCCCATTCCTTATTACCTATTCTTTTCCATGTTTCGGCATTAGTGTTTCGCCTTTGGTTGAGCTCCCTTTGGTAAATATAGTCGAAAGTTCCACGTTCAGGCGAGGTGCACATTGCTACATCAAACATTGAAGCCAAAATCACCAAACTGGCTACACCTTTTGAGTTTATCATCTTGGTCATGAAATCAACATCCTGCTGTACCATAAATTGATCAGCTCTTGACAGGAAGAAGACACCGTGACACGAACCGAGTTCCATATTGGTACGTTGTTCGCGCGACACAATCGGGTCGTTGATTCCCGGTGTATCAACAATCTTCAAGCCTTGAATGCGATTGTCGTTCAACAATATTCGTGTGCATTTGACAACCGAGGTATATTCGCCACTTGCTCCCACATAGCTGTTGAGAATTCCCCTAAGGTCACTAATGTGCTCGAACAGTATTTTATCAATGCCTGCACCAATTTTTCTCTTTGCTTTGGCACTTAATCTGCCGATAACTTCGTGTGCCGATTTACATTCTATGTTGATTGCCAAATCAATTTGTTTTTTGATGGCTTCTTCGGATTGTCCAGACATGCCGTCACGAATCTGACGTTCCATATTGCTGTAGGCATTATCAAGCCTCATCAACTCATTCCAATCTTCTTCTGAGAAGAATTCGGCTTCGAAACAATTATCTTCAGAATACTCGATTACAGTCAATCCTGCTGTCATTGGAGTAGGGGCTTCAGGCAGAATTTCTTCGCCATCAAATAACATCGCATTCAGAAACGATGATTTGCCAGCTTTCATCTGGCCGACAATGCCTATCTCGAGTGTGTCGTTGTCACCAAGAAGTTGCTTGCCAGAATTACGGAACTCCTCAAACTTTTGTTTGAGTTCGATGCGTTTGGTCTCAAAGTCTTCGTACTCAATTCTACTCAGTTCGCTGAACTTTGAGTCAAATTCCTTAACTAAGTTTTCAAATTCTTTTTGTTTCATAATATGGTTTGGTTTTAATAATTGTCTATTTTTTCTTTTAGCCAACTATAAAAATCTTTATTGTTAGCCAAATCTAGTAATTCATCGCCATTATTTAGGAAGTCGTCGCTGTCTGACAAAATCATCTCGCAGATGTCCTTGAAATGGTTTTTTACCGCCTCTTCGAAAGCATTGTAGCCTTCTCCATCTTTCCCGTCTCGATAATGTAGCAAATCGTGCTTACCTTTTATTAGATTTCTATGATCCATCAGAAATCGGACCATGGCATTATTGCCGTGTTTCACAGCCCATGTCAGTGGAGTGTACCCCTCATCGTTTGTATTTGTGAGATCAACACCTAGCACAAAGCACAGGACAAATTTGTCGAAGTCATCATCCTTTATTGCCTTAAATACATCGTACTGCTTTGTATGTATTTCACCAATAGGTACTTCACGAATTCGCTCTTTATAGGTATCAATAGCTTTATTTATTGTGCTGATTAGTTGTCGCTTGAACGTAGATAAATCTCTCTTAAGTTTTTCAATACTATCTATTTCTGTTCGTGCTTCTTTGATTGATTTATGGGTTTCGTCATATTGTTCCTTTCGAATTATGGAAAGTTGTCGTGCTAACTCGCTTGTGGTCTCAATTGCCTTGACGTTTTGCCATCTGTCATATTGTTCCCTGCTGATTCCTACTTTTTCTTGAACCCACTTCTTTTTCAATACTATCAGCTCATCGTAATATTTCAGTTCTAAGTCAAATAATTCAGAAACAGTATTTATGCCATTTTGTTCAATTGGCATTTTTTTCTTCTCCCTACGTATTTTCTTGAATATGCTGGTCAAAGAGGAACGGGTTGGAGAGTACAACTCTTCGTTTTCGCTCCCCATTGCTATAACGCCTAGCAATCTTCCACCTAAATTATTTTTGGCAGTTCTATATACTTTGTCTGTGACACTTCGAAAGTCGGCATGCAAGTTCCCTTTGGTGACGAGTATTAATACTTTTTTCTTGCCGAACTTTTCGATTTCGTTAGTATCGGTTGTACTTAGTTCTCCAGCGCCTGCCGAAACAAGCCAAAATACAACATCAGCTATTGATAACTTATCGATAAGATCTCTACCAGTATAACGAGCTCTTTCTACATGGTTCTGACCATTGTAACCAGGAGAATCAATAAAAGCGATGTCAACAATTTTCTTTTTGTCTTGTGGTGTTGGCACTTCGATATATATTTTGGAGAGCGATGAGGCAATAGCGTTGCTGATTAAACGGCTATCATCGTCATTACCAAATCTTATCGCATTTATGACATCTTCGTTGAGCAATACAACAGAATTCGCTTTGTTAACGCCCTTTACTGCTACTTGGGTGCCCGGTTTTCCACAATAAACAAATGTGGTGTTGGATGTTGTCTCATTAGTATCTTCAGGAAGTAATCTCTTCCCGATAAGGTGATTGATGAAATAGGACTTACCAGAACTGGTTCCGCCTGCAACAGCAATTTGTGCTAAACATTGATGGCTCCGAGATTGCAGTTCTATGGCGATGTCATCGAGCCTCTCTTGTAACTTGTATTTAAAATCCTCGTCAAAGAAACTACGACGGTTTCTATCGAAAAAACTAAACCAATCGGAATCTTGTTCGGTCAACGGTTCAAAAAGGAAATCGTCAATCTTCTTTTTGTATACTTTTATGTCACTGCCATCTTGTGCCAGACTGATGTCTGACACAAGACGCAATGCATATGAGGGCAAAGTGTATGGATTAATTTTCAGTATAACACTCATTTTTTATTTGTTCTGCAAGAGTTGTTAACTTACCAAGAGCTATGTCAAGCGAAGCTAAAGCAGTTTCGCGTTCCGACACGTCTTGCTCGGCTTGAGCTTGCATATCCTCGAGAGTTTTTTGTGCTTGATACAGTCGTGACATAACCATAGACTGGACATAATCATCTATCCGTTTTTGGTTGTCCGTAACAACTGCAAGGACCTTTGGTTCAAGTTGAGCAAGGAAAGGTTGCATGAGATCTTTTTCAATTCTTTGTCTAATCAAATCATCTTGAGTCTGGCCACCGAATACTGACCTGAACCAATCTACAACACCCTCAATGATAGAAATTATTGTCGGTAACAATTCAAGAATTTCGCGAGCTAATTCCAGATAATCTTCCGGCAATTGATCAATGTATTGTTCAGAAGCAGAAACAAAATCGCTTACCCAATCTTTGATGACGATGGCATCGACTAAGTTACCGAGAATTGCGCTAAGTTCTTCGTCCAAGGCATTGATGTATTGCTCGTTTTCTTTGCTTATCAATCGTGATAGTTCAGGTCTTACAAGGCTTAATAACCATGTTTGAATTGTATCAACACTCTCACGGGCTTTAATAAGAAGAGTCAATTCATTAGAATGATTGGCGAGTAACGTGTTGATCGCAAGCATTATATCCTGAGTAGACTCAGCCGGGGTCTGCCTTGCGTCTGTTTCATTGCCTGTTTCAGCATTAGCAAGAAGTTCAGCAACTTTATCTCTCAAATCACTAACCTGTGCGGTTGCATTATCAAGACCAAGTTTTTGAAGTCGAATAGAATCATTGATATAACTTATTGCACTATTCACGATGGATTTTGCTAGATTCCTGACTCTAGTTATAGCCAGATCATCTGCATTGATTTGATTGAGATAATTGGCAACAACCGAGCAGTTGGTTCTGGAAGCTATCTTTACGATAGGATTCTCGAACCCAAGCAATTCAAGATCGTTCTTTACTTGTTTACAAACTGCTTCGTTACTCTCGGCAGTGAACAATTCGCTCTTTGTTAAGATGACAGGTGGGTTAAGACCATATGCTCTGAGCTCTCGCATAAAGAAACCGGAGCTGCGCGGTAGTGAGCCGGCATTAGCCGAAAGCAACATGACAAATAACGTGCCATTGCAAAGATAATTTGCAATAGCTTTGTTGTGCTGTTCAATGCCGCTATCTATACCAGGCATATCAACGAGGACAATACCGCATTCGCTCAAACTTCTGATAAATTCGCTGTCGACGAACACATGGGCGACATCGCCCGGTTCGGTGTCAATGATTCCCAATCGGTCTATGGCGTACTCACCTATGAGGCGACCTTCGCGATAGAGTTCAATACGCTCATTCTTGTCCCCGCGCAATTCGGCGCAAATGGCAGTCGTAGGATCGGTGTCAACTGGCAAAATGTCACGCCCCATCAATGCGTTGAGCATGCTGCTCTTTCCGGCACTCGTTATTCCAACGAATGGAATCTTAATTTCCCTGGCTTCGTTAACACCGTTCTTAAACAATTCGATGTCCTTCAACAAGGCAGCCCCTGCTCCATCTGCCAGCAGCCCCTCGGTTATCAAGGGTACTTGCAGGACTTTTTCTTGTAGTTGTTCCAGTTTTTCCATTTTATTAAATGATTTTTTAATTATAAAAAAATTATTACTTAATTCCATAACTTACAAGCTCTCAATTTGTTGTAATTCATATTGTGCCTGTATTAGTTGACGCTCATACATATGCTTTAACTCCAATTGAGAACTATAGGCTGTATGAGAAGAAACATCCATTCCTTTTAACTGCCACATACGTTGATTCCATTCCTCCTTTTCAATCTTTGCCTGCAAATCACTGATGGTACGTCGCAACGTTTCTATTTTTCTTTGCCTACTCATTTCTGGATTTGGCATCTGAACATTGACATAAATTTGATTTGCGAGATTACTTCCCTGACGAATTGGAACATAGCAAGTCTGGCAAACGCCCGTTCCGTTACACGTCCTGCACTTTGATACCGTATGTGTGCGATGGTCTGTGATAGTACCATTCCCATTGCATTTTATACAACGATGACTGCCATGACATTCCGGGCATTCTCCACGTTTATAAATCTTCAGTTCTAAGTCCCAACGTTTCTTTATCTTGTCATTCTTATCAAGGATAGCAAAGTAATCACCTTGGCACCAATCCCAACCGCAGGTGTCATAATTGAAGGTAAAAGACTCGTTTGGCTTTAGTTTCAATTGCCGACGTATTTGCGTAGGGGTTTGTCCTGTACTATCGATGATAGCACAGTCAAATGTCTCCCTTTGAAACATATTGCTGCAGGTCAATGTAAAAGAGATTGCTCTTGTGCCACCTTGATGCAGGGAATTGAACCAAGAAAATGAACCTCTGAAACTCATAAGCAAATTCTATTTGAAACCATTACCAATACCCGTTGGACCGCCACCGCCTCGATACTGACGATAAGGAATATCACAACGCTGGCATGTGCCAGTACCGCCACAGGCATCGCATGTCTTGAAATTCCAAATTTGCCCTTTAGGATAAATAAATCCCTCACCGTTGCATTTTTTGCATTTGTGTGTACCATGACAATCTGGACATTCGCCAGGTCTATATTCTTTGAGATTCAGTTCCCATTTCTTGACTATCTTATCGTTCTTGCCGAGTATGGCAAAGAAATCGTGTTGATGCCAAGTCCAATCAACAGTGTCAAGGTCGAATCGGTAGGAGCGACCGGCCTTGAATGTTTGGTCTCGGAAATAGAATGGCTGTTGCCCGAACTCATCAGAAATCATGCAGTCTACTGTAGTACTCCCAAACCAATCGGTGTTTTTTAGTACGAAAGAGTAGAGAATTGTATTGGCAATCCTCTTTTGAGGAACTCGTTCAAATTTTCCACTAAAGCTCATACTCTTTGGTCTTCTGGTTTCATAATTGTGAATTCATCCATGGACTTTGCCCAACTTGCAAGCGTCTCGTCTACCTTCCGTGCAATTTCAGGCGTTACGGCCTTCTTTATCTTATTATAAGCATATAGAAGGCTGCATTATCAAGATAGCCAAGAACACCATAGTCCTCCTTGGGAAGGAAATTATTGGGAAGGAATTGATATGCTAACGCCGCGCCTATTAGCATTTTCTTCATTTTGGATGTTTTCTCATCCATCATGACGAAGTAAAGTTCCAGCATCATGCGAGTAGTTTCTTTACTTACTTTACTAGCTTGCTTCTTTATATAATCCAAGCCAAGTCCTGCATTGTTTATGATTTTATCATAATCAATGTTCTTAAAGAAGCGAGCAACATCTGTAATGGGGTTATTTTCTTTCATGCTTGTTTCTTTTATTGTATCCTTTCTTGTGGTTCTATAATAATGCCATTTACAATAATTATTAGACAACTCCTCTTTTTCTATCAAAAATGGTCTGAAAGTTCGGATTGTGGGGCTGTGGATTGTCTATCATGTCTGGCGTAAGCGTTTTATATAACGCAGAAAGTCCTACAACGTCTGTCTGGAGGCAGAACATTGAGGACTTTCTTAAATATCCCTGTAGTCCATTACGGATTCCTATGTCATTTAACGCAAATGGAACATCCATATTTGCTCTTTTGCTTTACGTTAGTACTCTCATTAATGACAAAACCAGCACAAACTCCTGCACAAAAAGAAAGCGCAGACTCTCGCCATATCTCTTACCAGGTTCAGCACGACCCCAAGTAACTTACGGATGAAGCCCACGCTTTTATAGCGCAGCTCCAACAGTTACTTGGTTTTGCTCTTTGGGTTCTCGTTCGAGGTGCTGATTCGGTAAGAGAATTTGAGCAAATATGATAGCGTCACGTTTGGGCACAATATGCCTACTATAAACGCCGTTGCAAATTTAGCAAAAATTCCTCAAACAACTGCAAGTAATTTGAAAAAACTATGAGTTTGATTGCAATATTTTATAATTTTTTGCACTTAGCATGGCAAAACGACCCCAGAACAACACTTAAAATTGTCGTTATTTGACAAATTACATTGTATTATGTGCCACCTTGAATGATTCGACCACATGGAAAGAATTATCGTATGTACGCTAATTCTAATCGTAGCATCGGGAATGCAATTATATATCTGCATCCCTGATGTTGTTTCTGTACCAGTTCGTTATAGGAAGCCCAAAGACTGCCTGCCGAGAAGAAGTCTTGCCGTCTTCGGCTTTCTCACATCTTCCGTTATTCCTTGTCGGTCGTCTCACTTGATAGCCACCATGTGCGGTGTAGCAGACACCCGGTCTGTTTGCCACATTCGAGCATAGCACTCGGTAATTTTCGTTGATGCTCCTTGGCGATTGCTGAGGGACATTCTTCGTTTCTGCTCATGGCTGACTGCTATTCCTCGCCATCTTCGCTCTCTTACGACATTCCTAATAGTGCCATTACACGATGTTTCTTTTGGCTAACCTCCTTGCTTTTCACTCCTGTCACCGAGTGTGTTCTTATTCCGACTCCTTCACGTCTGACTTTTCCGGGCGAAGTGAGTACAATTACTTTTTCCGTCGCAAAGTTAGTGCAAGCCGTATTCTGCAAGTACCAGATGCCTTATTCCCTTGAATTTTTTCAAAAACTTTTTGCCGTCTGTGCCAGCCTGACAAAAACTTTTCACGGCCCAGGGGTGAAATAATTCGGTAATTTCTTGCATTCCAGACTTCCCTTGCTAACTCTTGATGGCAACGTAAAAAATAAATGTTTCACTTCTAAAAATTCAAGACAATGAAAAAGATCGAGAACAACTTCGCAGTAACAGGTTTCGTAGGCAAGGATGCAGAAATCCGTCAGTTCACAACCGCTTCAGTAGCACGCTTCTCTCTAGCTATCGCCCGCAACGAGAAGAACGGTGAGGAAGAAAACCGCGTGTCCGCTTTCATGAACATCGAAGCATGGCGCAAGAACGAGAACGCCGAGTCTTTCGGCAAGCTCACCAAGGGCACGATGATTACCGTGGAGGGCTACTTCAAGCCCGAAGAGTGGACAGACAAGGAAGGTGTCAAGCACAACCGCACCACCCTGGTGGCCACCAAGTTCTATGAGACTCCCGATAAGGAGGAAGAAGCTCCTAAGAAGGAGGTGAAAAAGACAGCGAAGAAGGCGAAATAAGCCTTCTTCCTCCTGCGGCAGGCAGTCTTCGGACTGCTTGCTTCCCGAATAAAGGGAAAAGAAATCAGATTAGATTATTCACATTCAAAACATTCAACATTATGATTTACACTCACACCATCGGACGCATCGGCAAGGATTGCCAGGTCATCACAGGAGCACACGGAACATTCATGGCAGTGGACATCGCCGTGGACGACTACGCCAAAGGGCAGAACATCACTACATGGGTAAGGGTACGCAGCAGCAGGGAGAACCACATCCTATTGGCTGAATACCTCACCAAGGGCAGACTCATTCTCGTGGAGGGAACTATCTCCACATCACTCTGGACGGAGAGAGACACGTGCAGATTGCCATCAACGCTGACAGCATCGCTTTCGTGAACGCAGGGAAGAAAGACGAACAGACTGCCGACCCGAAGAAGGCAGCGAAGAAAGGTGTAAAGGCTAAGAAGAACGATGCCCAGCCACCGAAGGACGCTCCAGAGGCAAAAGCGGATGATTTACCATTCTAATGTTTAACAACCTAATCACATCAGATTATGAGATACGCAAGACTATTCGTTCCCTATCGTGGATATTGGGACATCCAAGTGGACATGAGCAGCGTCTGTGGTGGCTACCACGGCTATCAGTACGACTGCACCGTAATAGGCAGTGGAGCAGTTATCACCTGCTACAGAGACGAGTTCGAGTTTGTAGACTAAACACTTGAACATCATGGAATGGTATATCGTTTATGCTAAATTTGACGGCTGCAAGGGCTTTAGGGCTTTTGACCTCAACGAGGGAAGGCAAGTCGGAAATCTGATTTACGCTTCTCTGTTGGAGAATACAGAGGAGACAAGGGGCAAATTGCAGAAGTTGGCAGACCTCAACAAGGAGTGTCACCTCATTCTCCAGTTGCGAAGGAAGAACAAGGTTTGTTTCCAGACAAGATAGCGGTTCGGTTCTATCAGATGGGAGGCAGTCAACAATGGCTGCCTCTCTTTTACCGGCGGCAAGAGCCGAAAGACAACGGCTCTTGCCCTATAATGACTATGCCATCGGCACCTCGTTCCTCGCTCCTGCTTTCAAGACCTTCAATGTCTTAGCAATCAATATGGTCTAAAAGATAATTCCAGAAATCATTGAATTATCCTATCAAAACCTCATTGGTTGATGTTTGTGCATAAGACAGCATCATGTCCTTAAATGGAAAACAGGTCGTCCATGGTTACTTCATTCTGTATCATGTTGGAGTAATTGTTATGTGCAATGCCATTTGTCGTAACCATGATGATATGCAGCGTACGCTTGTCTTTTGACAGCTCCTGGTATGCTTCAAGCTTATTTTGTAGGTTTGACGCATATTCCCTGTCGATGGTGAAGACATTATTATAGTGCTTCATCTCGCATAGGTCTGTAAATCCGTCGGCACGCTGTATCACAAGGTCTATCTGTGCTCCGCGTCTCTCATCTGTGCCACGTGTGAACCACGAGCACACGTTTGTCTGGACACCGGCGATGCCAAGTGCTGCCTTAATCTGCGGAACGTGCTGAAGGCATACACGTTCAAAGGCATGTCCCTTCCAAGCATTGTGCGATGTGGACATGAAGGTGTTTGCCCAATAATGCTCATCGCTGAAGGCATTCTTCTTGATACATAGGTAATAGAAGAGGGTGTAGTTGTCAATCAGCTGATAAAGAACGTTGGACTCGGCTGTGTCGGCGGAAGCAAAGCGGCGGATGAAGCCACACTCTTCCAACTCTTCCAAAATCGTGGAGAAAGTGCCTCCGTCGGAGAGTTTACTTTGGCGCAGGATGTCCTCTCTGGTCATTCCTGTCTTTCGCCCATCGCTCAGACATTCTATTACTTTGAGGTAATTCTCCGGACGTTTGAACAAGACGGCATAAAGTGCTTCAAACTCATCACGCAGCTGGGCCGTTTCTGTGAAGAACAGCTGGTCAACGTTCTGGGCTACGCTCAGGCCTTTTTTCAGGAAACTCCAGTAGTAGGGTATGCCACCAAGAATCATGTAGAGTTCCAACACGTCTTTCCGGCCAAGAGCAAGATTGGCACTCTTGGCGAAGAGTTCGCATTCGTGAAGCGTGAAGGGTACGAGTTTAATGCGGTTGGTCAGTCGCCCACGAAGACCGCCCTTGTCCTTCAAGAGCTTCTTGCTGATCCATGAGGTAGCGCTTCCGCACACAATCAGCACGATGTCTTTTTCCCGCCGTGCCGTGGCCCAACCGTTCCAGAAGTTTTCCAAGGCACCGATAAGGTTCCCTTTGGGAGTGTCCATCCACGGAAGTTCGTCGATGAACAGAATCTTCTTGCCTGCTGGAGCTTTGTTGATAAGTTGTTTCAACAATTCAAAGGCATCAATCCATGTCTTTGGTATGGCGCACTTCATGCCAGCCGCCACTAAAGAGTTGCGGAATGCTGTCAGTTGCTGGCGAAGCGTTCCTTTGGAAACGCCTGTGTGCTGAAAGCAGAACTGGTAATTAAACGTTTCCCTGACAAGATATGTCTTGCCTACACGCCGTCTGCCATAGACGGCACAGAACTGCGACTCCTCTTTGTCAAGAAGCCCCAACAACTCACGCTGTTCTTTTTCACGCCCGATGATCATAATGACTACACTTTATTAAATCCGCTGCAAATATAGCAAAAAAGTTTCTATAATCAGCGGATTTATATGTTTTTTTTTGATTTTCCGCTGAAAATAGCACGTTTTTATCAAAATCATTTCCTGCCATCTATCTCGGCTTGACGTGATATGGGAATCATTTTTCTGCGAAGTTACCTTGGAGCTGTCAAACTGCAAGGCGTGTCTTGTGAACAATCTTCCTTTGGCCACAGGCTAAAGAGTATTCTTCACACCAGTCTTGCCTTATTTGACCTCTCCGCACTTCTGAAAGCAGAAAAATCTTCCCATCACATCAGCCGATAAAGGCTTTGATAAAAGGGAAATAAAAATTTTTAGCAATATGAAGAGAACGACTTACACAAACAGATTGATGACGCTTCAGCTGAAAAAGGCTCTACGCAGTTATCCACTGTACTCACAGGACGCAAAGAAGAAAGACGCAGTATGTGTCGCAGTATTCCGCATCTGGTGCATCCGCTGGTACATCTTCGAAGGCCAGAGGGAGGGCTATGGCTATACGCTCTATGGCATTGTGATTGGGCTGCAAGAAACGGAGTATGGCTATTTCTCTGTGAACGAAATGGCAAGTATCAAAGTAGATGCAAGTGACTTGGGATTGGGGCTGTTGCAAGTGGAACAGGACAAGAAATTCAAACCTTGCTCCTTGGCAGAGATTAACGACCCCGAACTGCAAGCGTTCCTCTCCCGTCTCTATGACAAAGATGAGAAGTAATAATGTATAACCCTATAAAATATATCGACTATGAAGATTATCGTAATGAACAGCACAGACTTGCGCATCGAGGTGTTAAACGTTGCCGACAACATGTTGGAGGACGACATCGAGCTGTTCCTCGTAGAGCATGGCTACTCACTGAACAACATTTCGTGGATGGCTGCCCCCATCGACTATGTACCCGTGCAGTTCCATGACTATGGCATCTGTCAGACTGATGGTGAGGAAATACACGTCTGCCGCAAAGCCAGGTTGAAAGACTTTTCCATCTATGACAGTGTGCAGGAGGTAAAGAACCGTGAACAGGATGAACTTCGTCAAACACTCCGACTGTATGGCGACAAGGTGGATGGTGGTTACGAGTATCATTTTGAAGGGGAATGCCCTATCATCGCTGCCTACGATTGGGACGAGCCTTGCGACGTGGTTATCCTTGCAGTAAAGGTGGACGAGGACGGAGATATAACGCTAATCGGTGATGAGAAGAACGACCGTGGGAATGAGCATGAGATTGAAGTGGACGAGGTTTTCGCCGGACACCTTGATTTCGTGACCTCTTCCATCGGTGGAAAGTAATAACGACCAGTGTGTGGGTGGTGGGTGACTGCCACCTACACCATATTATATTTTAGAAATATGAAGCAGATATTTGTTGTTTATGAGCGCGATGCCTGGCATACCCTCGCAAACAGGGAGTGCGCCGGGGTGTTCACCAGCAAACGTGCCGCCGTGAATGCCATCGTGAAGAACCACCGCATTGAGTTGGAAGATTTCTTTGACGAGGACGAGATAGAAAATACCTCCAAGCGAGTGTTGGAAGCCGAAGCAAGGCGCAGACTCCGCAAGGAGTTGGAGTTTGCCTACCAGACACAGGGCTATGAGACCAACTATGAGATTGAGGTGTGGAACATCAATGAATGGTATCTGACAAAGTATTAAGCGATATGACGAACAAGCAGAGAAAAACAATGATTGAGCGGTGGGTCACAGAGATAAACCCGAAAGCCATACTTCGTGCAGCCGATGCCCGATGCGGAGCAAGGTATGCCGTTTATGTCATTCCCTCTCCTGGAGAGTTCGGGACAAGATGCACAGACTACATGCCATTGGAGCAGTTGGAACAATACCTCTTAGGGGTGTTCTATGCTGATGAGTTCAACAGTCTGATGGGCAAAAAGAAATGAATTGCAGACAGCTCTTCAAGCATCAACAATGGCTTGAAGGGCTGTGTACATTTGCGCTGGAAAATTCAATTAGGATTGTCACTTCTTGATGAAGTGAGGAAAATCGGCTTCGCCGATGTGTGGGTCATATTCAAAGCCCTCATAACTAAAACCTAATAGTTGCTCGGGCATCGTGAGCCGATGGTCGATGATGTAGCGTGTCATGGCTCCACGACAGGTCTTTGCCCAAACGGCCTGAACCTTCAAGTCCTGCCCTTTGCGGACATAGAAGAGCGGTTGAACGACATGGATTTCCCTACTGACACGTTTCCAGTCAAAGAGGTGCTGAAATTCCTCGGTAGCCAAATGGACGAGGATGCCGTCATCAGCCTTAACGCTCTCAATGAGAACGTCTGTCAGATAAGGTCGCCAGAAATCGAACAGGCTCTTGCCGTCGACACTTGGCAGTGTAACCTTGCCCTCCATCCGATAAGGTCGGATGCCGTCAAGCGGACGGAGCAGGCCATAGAGGAACGAGGTAATCCATAGGTGATTATTGGCAAAGAGCAAGCCATCATCACTCATAGTCTCAGCCTTCAGATGCTTATATGCCTGGCCATAATAGGCAAGGATGGCGGGCAACTTGGGCGCATCCTCATCAAAGAAACGCATGAAGCGGAGTTTGTTCTGAGTCGCTATCTGGCGACTGCATCACAACATCTCTGCTATGGTTTCCGTGTCATACTGCAACATATCGCGGACAAAGCCATCGGCTTGTTGCTGAAACCTGGGAGTTGACAGCAACAAGCCAGGTTTTACATCATCGTGCATTATCTTGGCACAGGCAAGGAGATCTGCATGGTCTTTATTCGTAATACTCAATCTCTAGTTCTTTGCTCACGTTAAAGTCATCGTGGAATCCGTCATCATAGACGTACACCAACTGCATTCCCCTATAGGTCAATGGTACTTTCAATGTGTCTATCAGATGCCACTTTGGGCTGCCGAAGTCATAACTGCTACGGTCAAGGACGATACGATTGGAAACGTAGTCGAAATGATAATAGCCACCACCAATACACTGGTCTCCCGGCTTCAGCAGGTCTTTATGCTGATTGACCATTCCAAGCCTGATATAGCCATTCATGGTGATGATAAACTTTGGTAGTGTCATAATTCCAGATAGTTTGTTAATCCATATTGCTCTCTATTCTTTTTGGCTTCACAGGCTCCGCAATTACTGCATCCGTTACAGGTCATCCGGCTGCCGCAGGTGGCACAATGGGCACGAAAGAACGGCTCATGCGGGATAATGTCAGTACCGAATAGCGTACCTTCGGGCATTCTGAGCAGTCGTGGAACTTTCTTGCCCTGGTAGCTCAACCCAGAGCGGAATGCCTGCTGGCTCTGTTGGCGTTTGTCGGGTATGCGGTATGTCTTACCATTCTTCACAAAGACGGTGCCCGTCTCGATGAAGTCAAAGGTCACGTCATACTTCCGGCATTGGTCACTCAATAGCTTAACCCATTCATAATGGCACGGACGCGCCCCGTCGTAGTTCTCGCCGCCACATAGCACCTCCTCAATCTGTCCTGTCTGCAAGTATTTCTCTGCATCTACGGGACCGATATAAGGTGCCGCCATGAAGCCACGATGCTTGGCTGGCGTGCCGAGAAGAATAGGCAGCCGCTCGTCAGCCCGTGTCTGATTCTCCGTGGTGACACTGAGCATTACATTCTCGAAACCATCTCCCCAGTCTTTTGGCAGACAGTCGGCAAAGTGTTGTGGACGCTTGGTAAGCAAGCGGAAGAAGATGTCTGGCCGCTGACGGATAATGTGCCACGCTTCGTCACGCCACGGGTCGGCTTCCTCTACAAAGAAATCGGTGGAAAGTCCCACATAGAGCGTCATTCCAGATGGCAGCTTGAACTGTCCGTCGCGTCGTCGCTGAATGGGCATGGTGAAGTTCTCCGTGCGAAAAACGCGCGAAGTGTCAATGCCACGTTTGCTGTCAAGGAAATACATGTAGCAATGCCTGCAGCCCTCGCTCACTTTATGGCAACCATGCCAGGGGTTCCAGATGATCATTCCGTTTCTAATTTCGGTTTTACAGGGTCTGTCAGGTGATAAATGTGGTCATACTCTACGCTCACAACGCCTTTCACTTTCTTGAAAAAGGCCATCGTCTCTTCGAGGGTCTTGTCATCTGGCTTCTTCAAAGCCATGCCGTTTATCATGTTATAGTCGTAGATGATTTCAACCTTATATTCCTTTATCGCTTGTAAGAGTAGTTCCTTACCAATCTCTGCATCGTACATTACCAAGAAGACGTTGGGACTATGCTCTTGCACATACCCATGTCTTATTGGCTGAATGTCTGTCATCGCCTTCTTTGCGCCACATGAAGTGAGTATCAGTAGAGCCACTTGGATAATGATAATGATGGGGATGCCATAACGAAACTTCTTATGCAGCGTCTTGTGATGCCAAACCTTCATTCCTATCCATGCCCCTATGCTGCCACCAATGACAGCAAGGAACAACAGCATAGCCTCAGACACACGCCACTTGGCATGTTCGGCTTTCCACTTGTCGATGCCATACACGAAGAATGTCACCACGTTGATGATGACCAGATAAGCGATGGCAATATGGATTGCGGATAGTTCAGGCATGGCTTAACTTCAAAATTCTCCATTAGTCTTTTATCTTTTCAAGTTCTTCTGTTCAAACAGCCAGTCGCGGACGGCTTGGAGTTTGTAAGCATAGTCAAAGCTCTCCATGTGCTCCATGCCTCTGCCTTCTTCTGCCAATACCGTGCCTGGGGTGAATGAAATGAAGTGGATGGGATTGCCACCTTGGAGCATGTCCTTCACTCGCTGCTCCTGTTCCTGTTGCGGAAGCTTGGCACTCCATGATGCAGAATCCATCTGGGCATGGTTCTCTCTCTGAACTTTTGCAAGGTCGGCCATGCCCTTCGAGGCTTTCTCGTCGCCACCGCCAACAATGTAGAAGAAACGCTTCTTAGCGAAATGGGCCATCTTCGACGTGTCCCACTGGCTGCCGACAAAGAGCGAAGCGGCAAAGAGGTCGGGATGGGCAATGTTGAAGTAGAATGACATCATGCCGCCCATCGACTGTCCCGTTGTATAGAGGCGGTTGGTGTCGATGGGGTAGTTTTTGCAGAGGTGATTGATGAATCGGATGGTCATCTCCACCTCGTCACTGGTATTGAAGTTGTCATCTACGCAGACTCCTGTGTAGGATGGCACCAGCACGAAACTCGGATGTGCTGTCTGGTCGCGGTCGCTGGCAAACTCCAGTGCGCCATAACCCTGTGTGAGAGGACGCTGTGAGTCGCCTACGGTACTCGCATCGCCGATAAACATTATCATCGGGTATTGCTGCGTTTCGTCGTAGTCCTTCGGGAAACATAGGTTATACACCATCTGCTTGCCCGTCGTTTCGTCCTGATAGGTGAATTGCTGGAACTTCGTGAGCGTTTCCTGTTTCAGAGCCGTCAACACGGAGTCCTTGCTCTTATCCACCATACCGCCACGGCCACCTCTTGGGCCACCGTTTCGTTGTCCGACTTTCACCTGTCCATTCGACGTGCAGCCAATCATCAGTACTGCCATCGCCATTAATAAGATTCTTTTCATAATTTCTTTCTACGTTTGTTAATTGACTATCGTCTTCTTCCGTCACGAAATACTACGGGTAAGCGAGCTGTATTCGGGTGTCTTTTCGAGAAGATTGGTTTCAACCATTACCGCCTGAAAACCTGCCGCCATTCCTGCCTCTACATTCTCCTTGCGGTCATCGAAGTAGAGTGTTTCCTCAGGACGGAGCCCGTCTCGCAGACGACCTGCTGATAGATTCGGGCATCAGGCTTGGCCAACTGCATCTCGTAAGACAGGAAGCAACGGTCAAAGCAGTCTTCCGGTGAATAGCCCTGTGCGTTCATCTTCTGCACGGCATCTACCCAGAACCGTTCGCTGATATTGCTCAACAGATAGACCTTATAGCGCGAGCGCAGGGATTTCAGAGCCTCCAGCCTCGCCACGGGAATATCTCCACACTCGGCAAGCATGGCCAGCATAATCTGCTCATCAGTGACGTCAGGCATGCAATACGAACGAATCACGGCAGCCACCTCTGGCTCGCTCATAAAGCCGTTGATATAGTTCATCACGGCCTTCACAATGTTCGGGTCATCAGAAATGGACTTCATCAAGTCCATGCCAATCTCCCGGAATGCCTTCTCGGCTTGATCCATGTGCAGGTTCTCAATCACCCCGCCAAGGTCGAATATCAGGTTCTTTATCATATATCCATTTTCTTTTCTTTATTATACCAAGCTTTCAACCGCTTTACGCTGTCAATATTGTTCCATTTCACGGGTATATATGAATTGGCTTCCATTGTTGAGTAGCGGCCAAGTGCTGTCGGTGAAAGTTACCGTAGCGGTGTCACCCTTGAGTGTGATAATGCCACCGATGGGGTTTCCGCTGGCATCTGTGGCCGTAAACCGCAGGCCACTATCGCCCATCGTTCCGATACCGTCATCAAGAGTGGTCAGTCGGAAGATTCCTATCTCCACGTCGTAGCGGCCATCGCTGCGGCGATAGCTTATGAAGAGACTGGGCTCATGGTTATCCTCATCCAGATAGGTTCCTTCGAAGGGAAACACTATCTGCTCTACATCGTCGATGCTCGCGCTGCCGTGGGCTGCCATCTTGAGCGGAGCTGTGAGCGTGGGCATATCGTCGTAGGTCAGCACGAGGCCGGTAGTAAACTTCCCCCCTGGCTTTACAAGCAGGCTGGGAGTAGTCGTGCTGAGGTCGTACACCATCTGCTCACCTATCCACAAGGGCTGCTCGCTGTCCAGCCCGCCCATGTCTGTCTGGGTGTTGGTCCCCTCCCAGATAAGCCGCTCGCCGTCGTACAATTTCACCTGCTCGCCCTCGACACTATAGCACAGCCGTTCGTAGAGTTGTTGCTGCAGGTCGTAAGGATTGATGACGCGGGCAATATAGGCCGAGTCATTCTCATGGAAACGTATCTTGTAGAGCCACTCTACCTGCACCCCCGTACCCTCGGCCGCACTGCTGGCGAGCCAAAGCGTCTGGGTGGCGTTGTCATACTTGGCCATTGGCTGACGGACGTGCTTGATATGCGGGAAGAAGGTGGTGATGCTGCCCCTTACAACCTCGATTCCGAAGCCCTCCGTCGGAGTGTGCTCCACTTTTCCAGCGGTACTCACTTCGCCAATGGCCATTACACAGACGTTGTTCACGGTATCGTTCATGATTTCGTACGGATGGAAACGCACAGCTGAATCAAAGGCTTCAAGGACTCGCTGCGGAGCAGAGTCACAGGCCAGCGGTTCATCCCAGGTGCCCTGCACATGAGGCACCCCAGGGCCGCCGCTTTTGCAAGAACTCAACAATACTACCTGGCAGTAAATCGCCAGGAGGATGCTTGTAATCTTTACTCTCTTCATAATCTACTCATGAATTTCTCTCTGTCAACAATGAATCTCAGGTGTTCGCCTTCGCCAAGCAAGGTGTCACCACAGTAAGCAGTCACGTGGAAGAAAATCTTCTTTCCATCCACCTTGGTCACTTCGGCAATGGCTCTCACCGTATCACCAACCTTAGTCGGCTTCAAGTGGGATGACGCAATGTGACCGCCAACGGTAGTACATCCATCAGGCAACTCATTTTTTACAGCAAGCATGGCTGCATTTTCCATCAGCGCCATCATTGCCGGAGTAGCGAGGACGGGCATATCTCCAGACCCCATAGCTATAGCAGTGACAGCATCCGTCACCAGCAACTCGCTTTCGTGTTTCAATCCGTGTTCTATCATATCTCTATGTCTTTGATTTTCTTTGCTGGAATGCCGTCTACGATGGTTCGTGGAGCCGCTGTGCGATAGAACATCTTTACGTCGTCGATTTGAATGGTATTGTACTTCATCGTGTTGATTGTTTGTGCGCCAGCCGCTATGGTGCATAGCATTAGCGCGAAGATTAACAATGTTTTCTTCATTGCTATCTGTATGGTTGGGGCTAAGAATAGCAATCACAGTTACTTAAACTGGTTGCCAATCTTCCATGCGCCGCCCACTTCCTTGCCGACTACACGATAGAGGTTCTGGACTGAATCGAACACGATGGGCTGGAGCAAGTCGAGCGACACCTTGCCCTCTGCATCAAGAATGCGCTCATCAGCCACAACGTTCATAATCTCGCCCACCACGCGAAGTTCGCCCAGCGAGGTCTCGGTCATCTCCACCACCTTGCACTCTGCCGTCAACGGGAACTCATTGATGACGGGGGCATCCACAAACTCACTCTTTCGTGTGGTCAGCCCGCAACGCTGAAGTTTGTCGGCCACCTTCTTGCCTGATGCGATTCCGACATAGTCAGCGGCAGCCACGTTGGCAGCGTCAGCATAACTGACGGTGAAGGCCTGCTTCAGTTTCAGGTTGTCGTTGGTCTTGTGTCCCATCGTTAACGAGAGGTTCATCACTACGTGCTTCGGGCCGCATTGACCGCCCCAAGCCACATTCATTGCATTTGCCACACCGTTTTCATCGTAAGTAGCGATAATCAGCACTGGCAGCGGTGTAACCAGTCCTTTTGCACCAAGATTCTTTATTGTCATAACTTCTGTTTGTATTTAATATGTTATATCGTTTTCTATTTCCTTAATCACTCGTGCGGGCACGCCACCCACGAGCGTGTTGTCGGGAACATCCTTTGTCACTACGGCCCCTGCGGCCACCACCACATTATTGCCGATGGTCACCCCTGGCAGTATAGTCACGTTGCCGCCAATCCATACATCATTGTCAATGCGAACAGGCTTGGCGATACCTAAGTGCTTGCGGCGGCCCATCGGAGAGAGCGGATGACCGACGGTGGTAATCAGCGTGTTCGGGCCAACCATCACGTTGTCACCAATCCACACCTCGCGAATGTCGAGGATGGTCAGGTTGTAGTTGCCTGTGAAGTTGTTACCGATGTGGATGTTCTTGCCATTGTCGCAATTGAACGTCTTGGCTATCCACACCTTTTCGCCTATGCTTCCGAGGTTCTGCTCCAACATTCGCCGTTGACCCTCGAAATCCAAAGGGTTGAGGGCGTTATACTTCTGACAGAAGATGATGGCATTCTCCTTCAGAGTATCCACCTCCTGGTCATCATAGCAGTATTCCAGTCCTGCTTTCAGTTTCTCTAATTCTGTCATAAAACTATCTTTCTATGTTTAATCAATTTTAGGTTTTCAATCTATTTACTATCCAATCTCAATAAAATTGAAACTCAATGGGACGCACGAAATCCTTCCTATCCTCCAACCCTTTTACATGCCCGAGATTATTCATCGTGCCGCGAATATCCTTCAGATAGAAAGTCTTGAAGAGCGGATGGTCGGGGTTGTTCTGGTAGAGTTCATGCACAATCGCACTCTTCTCCATAATTAGCTGCTTCACTTGGTGGTTGTCCTCAAACACCACCTCTGCACTCAGCCGAATCCAAGCGGTCTGAATCTCATCACGCTCCAGTCGGCTTCCGCATAGTTCTATCGACGGGCAAGCCATCAGTTCCTTGTACATGGCTTTCTCAGAATTGGTACAGAACCACAGGCGGTTATCCTCCAGCACCATAAATTGTACTGGCCTTACTTTAGGCTTCCCATCCAGTCCAATGGTTGCCATGTATTGCAGCCCAACACGTTCCAAGTAGGCTGCTACTTCATTGATTGTTACTGTCATAGTTTATGTCTTTACAATTTTGCCAGCATTGTAACGTCTTTCACCGTTATCACGGAATGGTCAGCCTTGCCTTTTGCACAGGCTATCATGGCACGAGCCACTTTCATCGAGCGTGTTGGCGAAACCGAGCAGCCGCATCACGGGATACATGAGCTGTGACATGCGCATCATACTCTTTTTCGCCATCGTCATGCCCTTATATGGTTTCATGATGCCAACGCGGAAACCATAGGTTCCCTTGAATCCCATCTTTGCAACATCAGCCTCGGTACGCCCTTTCACACGCGCCCACATCGTCTTGCTGTCAGGACTCACATCAGCACCGCCGCCGGTGACATAGATGAACGCCATCTGCTCTTTGGGGCCTACGGCCTTGGCGAAATGTACGGGTATGTCATGACAAGCGACTGTATAATCAGCCTCTTTCATCCCCACGCTGCTCACGCCCATGCAGAAGAACACGGCATCATATCCCTGCAAGCGTTCATCGCCTTCGGGAATCTTCAGGAAATCGCTGACCAGCATTTCCTTCAGCTTGGGATGTTGCTTTCCTGTTGTCCGACGGCTGACACTCAGCACTTCCGTCACCTCTTCATTGTCAAGACAAGCGAGCATCACTCCCTCGCCGACATATCCTGTTGTTCCTGTGATAATAACCTTCATATTCTTGTCGCTTTATTGATTATCGTTCCCATGTCTCACTTATCTATCTCTGTAAACCTCGCAAACATCCGTCCGTCTCGTTCTACGGTCTCAAAAAACATCTTTTCTGGCCGAACCCAATACTGCTGTTCGCCATAAAGAGCCTGATAGACGACCATGCGCTCCTTTGTCTCTGAGTCGAAAGCGGTGCGGACATAGCGATACATGCCGCCCTTGAAATGCTGGAAATATCGGCTGCCCTCTTTCTTCGGATAGGTCATCATCAACTTCTCTATGAGTGGCACATACCATATGCGTACTTCTTCTGCCGTAGGGGTATGGCCTCCGGGGAAATGATATGTCTGATTGTAATGTTCCATGAAGACTGGCTCGAAGTGGGCCAAGGTGTCTTGCTCACCGAACAAACCCCAGATGCGGTCTTTGTAGTATGGGTTACAGTAGTTGAACTGCATCTGCTCCAACTCTGCGAACTCGGCTATCAGGGCTTCATCGATAACGAACTGTTGGTTGCCATCGCGACGAGGCGACTTGTAGGTCTGCTCTCCAAGTCTGCTCTTCAGGAAGTCGGTCATCTGGAAGTGGGGATTGCCCAGCAAAGCCGGAATGCCAACAATGGGAGCAACCATCTGGGCATAGAACGAGCCACAGCTGTTGCCCACAAGCACATCGGGATGTTCACGGTCGCAGATGTCTCGGATGAGTGCCAGAACCTCCTCTGGATGAAGAGGCAGGTCGGGCGTAAGCACTTGTGCCCTGCCTGAGAAGGCATCCTGCAAGGCCATCGCTGGAACGCACTGGCCACTTGCATAGAAGCCGTAAAAGGAACAATATCTTTATTCATTATTCTATAATGTATTGATACATCTTGCTACTTTTCGCGACATTCATTCCGGCTTTACGTCCCATAACGTGGCAGAAATGCTCCCACAAGCCGACATCATAATCATCTTTACGGGAAGGAAATTTAGCGACGGTCAATCTGCCATCTTCATCAACGACGGATGCTTTCGGTCTTGCACCGCCAAGCGATGTTCCCGGATGCAATAGTTGAGCAAGCCATTTTTTTGAGGGTAAGAGATGCTTTTCCTCACTGGCTTCTATTTCATGTGCAGCGTGCATCAGTTCTCTTACACTTGCCAACGGTGGAACCCGCAAACTTGCCTCGCAATTGATAAACTTACCGCCGGGAGTCTCGGCAAATCGAAATCCGCCCATTCGTGAAGCATCATCAATCCCCATAAGATAATCAAAAGAGGTAAGACGACGCACGGGTCGTTTTTCATCAGCTGCTGAGATTTGTTCTCTACGGTTTAGCAGTGTGCGACCCCAGCGGTCGGGGAGTGCATCGGAGAAACAAGCGAATATATCCTTTTCAGGTCTGGAGTACTGAATACCGGGAAAGTTTTGCAGGTCTTCACTGAGAAATACATCGCCATATTTAGCAAGCCACTCCTTGTCATACGAGAAACCATATGTCTCGCTGCCACGTACCGAGTCACACGACAATTCACCAATCAACTGAGGAGCATCGAGCCAATCAAAGTCGGCATAAACATATAATTTCTTCATGGCTTATTCTTTCTTTGATGCGCGTTGGCGATGTTTGAGACTTAAATCCTGTAATGTGCGTCCGAGGGTATCTTCTTTTGCTATAAGTAGAAGATCATCGTCAAGTTGAAGGGCATAGAGAACACGGGCATAAATACCGATTGAAACAGTCGGAGATCCTTTTTCAATACGGTTTATTGTAAGAGGTGAACAGGTGGCTCGTTCCGCAACCTGCGCTATTGATAGGTTGCGACGTAACCGGGCAAGCTTTATCTGCTCACCCATAATAGCCATTTTCTGCTCCAACTTTCGAGGTAACTTAGTCCCCATTGTGTTCTTTGCCAT
>CAZRGO010000001.1:134941-449641 GCA_964599665.1 uncultured Prevotella sp. | reverse complement strand
TTTAAATCTCCAACAACCGATTTTGGCGCATTTTTGAGTGCCAAAAGCCCACGCCAGTGTAAATATATAATACACTTTCTCTGTCAACGGAAAATATTCGCAGACAATGAAAGCTATATAATACACCCCATGAGGCGTTCTGTGTTGCTTTGTTTTTGACAAGAAGTGAAGTTGCGAAGTTCATCGAGCGTCAAAACCAAAGCGTACAAAAACGCCTTTTTATTATATGTATCTCGCCCATCCTCTGCCCATATCAGGGCTTTCAGCATGAGTAAAGACGTTGCAAAATTAATGTTTTTATTCCAAATTACTATTCTTTTTCATTGACAAAGTATCATCCCTGACTCATTTTTAACACTTTTTGCCCATGTTTGTTGCAATGAATATCAACTAAATCATCTGAAACATACAATATTTTACACCATTATCATCCGATATTTGCATCATAAGCAATCCAAACATTACAATGTACAGCATGTTTTGAACAGGATTACCTTGACATACATCATCATATTGCTATACACACTAAACATATACATCCAAACTATTGGTAATATTGCGGGAACTATATATCTTTGCATCAATATCAAACAAGCCCCCAATAGCTCATAACAAAGAAGGGGAATAAAGTAATTATAAACATATTACAAGTATGAAAAAGATTATGATGATCGCGGTTATGGCTGTAGCAGCTCTGGCCGCAAACGCACAGACTTGGGTAGGTGGAACCATTGGTCTCAACACAGAAAAGACACAGTTTGAAAGCACAGACCTTTCTTCCGGCACAAGTTTTCAAATCGCACCGGAAATTGGTTACAACCTCAACGAGAAGTTCGCTGTTGCTTTAGCAGTCTCTTACGGACATTATTCAAATAAGACAATATCCCTTGCCGGACAAAATGTAAGTGGTACAGTCAATGCTTTCAGCATCAAACCATATTTACGCTATACATTCGTTAAAGCCGGTAACCTATCCGTTTTCTGCGATGGTGTTCTGGACTACTCAACAATGCACATGAGAGGCATAGACAATAACTTAAACTCTGTAGGCGTAGCCGTTACTCCCGGCATATCATTCGCAGTAAGTCCGAAAGTATCCCTCGTTGCACACATAGGCGAAATGTCTTATGCACACACATGGTTTGACATAAACAACGGTACGATTACAAACAACGCATTTAAGGTTGGTCTTACCAACTCTATATCTTTTGGTGCTTACGTAAATCTCTAAGCATAGAACAAAAAGTTACAATAAGAGAAGCCTGCAAGCAATTAAAGCTTGCGGGCTTTTTTACATTATCACGTTTCCTGTCTTTTGCTTATCAAACACATGCAGTCTATAATGTTAACCATTATAAAACTGACCTAATATGCAAATTGGAGGATATTTTTATAATCGGCAAATGGTTTTGAATTATTTTTATCTTCAAAATCCTTGTTGAAATAATCAAAGAAGTTACGTTCATATCCAATCATTATAGCCGTATGTGAAGAAGGTATCTCTATACCTAAACTAACCTTCCCGCAAAATCCATTATTAATAGCATCTAAGAGGCAGTACCGTAATTAAGATTTACGGCGCAGCCTCATCTTCTATAAGATATACAAGTGTATTTTATATAAATGTTTTGCTGTTAAAGATAAAAACATTATCTTTGTGGCATAAATCTCGATGTAATACCAACATTTAATAAAAACAGAAATATGAGAATACTATATTATTACATATTGACAATATTATTTATGTTAGTGTCATGTAAAGACGGAAAAGAAGAGGTCAGTGTTTGGGGACAGGAGGCGGATAATGCAGAAAAGATATACATCCCATCGGTAAATAGAGAGGATGATGAATTTGAACAGATTGTGGAATTTGACACAGACAATTCTTATTGTGTGAATACAAGACATAAGACTTTTGCATTCTCAGAGCATTACTGCTTATATTCGCCCAAGGGAAATCTGCGACTCATTGCAACCTGTGGTTCTGAAACATGCGCTCTTTCTGCCACAATTATTGATTATGATAGTTTAGGAAGGGTGTCCAATGTTAAGATGACAGGACTCTTGCCAGAAGATGATTACAGAATGTTGAAAAGTTCGGAAAGTGATCAGAACTCCATACAAATAATGAAACGATGGTTAAACACAGCCACACCATTAGTGGAATACCCCATAAAGAGAGACTCGTTAGATAATGTAGTTTCAATAGGAACAGTGACTGTCCCAAATGGTTATCGTGCCAAATATTACATTGATGAATGGGGGCCATTCTGGACAAGCGATTTGAATGGTGGAACCATCAACTTCTTTGTTGTGTTGGAGAATACAGAATGTGTAGACGGAAGTTATGTTAACTATATGTACTGCGGCAACGACCTTATAGCCGAACTTGCATATTGGAAAGGTGTGTTTATAAAAACAAGAACCTACAATAATAAAGGTATAATGGTGAAGCAGTACAATAATAGGGATATAAACCTAAACCATACAACATATTACGATTTTTTGACGGAAGAACCTAAATGGTATATTGAATAATTACATGTCATTTTGAGACTGAAATCAGCAAAAGAAAATACTATGATAATAAAACAATTTCATAGTTGTTGCGTTATTAAGTTAAATTCATAGAATAAAATAACAACAACGCTAATGACATTACTTGAAGCTATACAACAACGACACTCCGTAAGAGAATACAAAAGCACACCAATAGCTAACGATGCCATCGTCCCCCTGCAAGTTAAGATTGAAGAGATAAACGCCAAAGGAAACTTGCACGCGCAACTGATTCTCAATGAGCCCAAGGCATTCAAAGGCATATTTGCATACGGCAAGTTCCGTAACGTCACAAACTATATTGTGATGGCAGGCCCAAAAGAATCAGACCTTGACGAAAAAGTTGGCTACTATGGTGAGCAGTTAGTTCTTCTGGCCCAACAATTAGGGCTTAATACCTGCTGGGTCGGTCTCAGCTACACAAAGATAGCAAACACATACACATTATATGACGGCGAGAAGATAAGTTGTTACATAGCACTCGGTTACGGTGCCACACAAGGTATAAGCCACAAAACAAAAAGCCTAAAGGAGATAAGCAATGTCAGTGACTCCACCCCACATTGGTTCCGCAACGGGGTTGAGTCCGCACAGCTTGCCCCTACCGCCATCAATCAACAGAAATTCAGTTTTGAATATATCGGCACTGACGCCAATGGTATTCACAGGGTGAAGGCCAACAGAGGATTCTCTCTTGTCGGCTACACGAAAATGGATTTAGGTATAGCCAAATGTCACTTTGAGATAGGTGCCGGCAAAAACAACTTTCAATGGGCATAAACTTATGAACATAACAATACTCTCAGGCAGTCCACGTAAGAATGGAAACACCGAGTTGCTCGCAGACGCTTTCATGAAAGGAGCAGCCCAAAACAATAATGTCGAGATAATATCCGTCCGCGACTATAATATTTTCCCATGCACCGGCTGCAACAGCTGTTTTAGACGCGATGACAAATCGTGTTTTCAAAAAGATGACATGTCTGTCATATATGAAAAGCTGAAACACACTGACATGCTTGTAATAGCATCCCCGGTATACTTTTATGGAATAAGCGCACAGTTGAAAGCTATCATTGACAGATGTCACAATCCGGTCAGAGATACTTTTAACATAAAAAAGACTGCACTGCTTTTGGTTGGAGCAGCGTCACTGCCGGAACTGTTTGACAGCATAGTCACTCAATACACTCTTTGTCTGAATTTCTTCGGATTGGAAGATGTCGGCCAGATCTTGGTCAGAGGCGTAAAGGATAAGGATGACATTAAGAACACCAATGCATTACAAGAAGCCTACGAATTAGGGTGTAACATTCGCTGTTAACAAAGGTTTTACCAAGACAACATCTAATGGTATAACATAAATCAATCAGCCTCACAACAAAAGAACCATGCGTCTCCCCAAATTCATTATTACAGCCGACGGTTACTTCCGTTTGGGAATGGTTACACAGCACAAAGACCTGCTGAAAGGCGACGAGCAATGCATAGGAGGCGGATATTATCTGTTTGACTATACCTCAAACAGAATTATCCTCGACCGAAGCAGTTACGATTTCGGCCGTCCAAGGTGGCATCTGATTGAAACCCTAAAAATACCGTCCATTTACCGTGGCCTTAGACTGGTATATCAATATGACGATAATTTTCACGATGACTTCAATATAAGCAGTGAACTGAACATAGAGTATTACGATTAACAAGACTAACACAGAACAATCCCCCTCAATAGCAGATGGCTATTGAGGGGGATTATAGTATGACCGACTCACGGCCGTTTTACCGTATAAATACAATAGTTATAACAAGGCAGTGAAGGTAGCACACAAAAAGGCACTACCCTCCCCCTTTTCTTAGTTCAACAAATAACGCTTTGTCTTGCCGTTATAAGTGCATTTAACCGTGGCACGTCCGTCAACAATATTGCTCACATCAACTTTCACATCGCCGAATGACAGAGTGACAACAATTTTAGAGTCGTCTTTAAGCGGCGCATACACCTGATAGTTGGTAGCATCCATATAGCCATTGGCGTTAGTGGCATATACAGGCGTTGCAGGCATAGCCAAAGGTTTGCCGTCTACTGTTATCGTTACAGTCGGAACCTGTGGCATCTCCAAAGTTTCTCCCTGCTTGGAGAAGCCTATACCGTGCAGATTGAACAACCCGCTACCGTCCGTTCCCTCTGCCACAAGATATATAGCGTGTTTGCCTTTCAACCCTTCAACAGCAGGCACAGGTACAGTAAACATCCGCGCATTACGGTCTTTAGAAGCCGGCACCTGTATCGTAGCTATCTCCTTGCCACGCCATGCAGCCCCTTCATACGGACCGTCAAGCATTACACGTATCTTGAAAGCATTATCCGTACAGCGGCTCAACGCCAAATTCAGCATTGTAGCGTCCCCTTTTTCCGTGCCAGAGAAGGCCACAACACCTTTGGTATTCTGCTTCAATCCACCGAAACCGAAGTATTTGAAGCCTATAACACCACCGTTTTCAACTCCTACAAGATCCATGCTGTTCTTCCAAACGTCATGATTATCCTGCAACCAATTATTGCCCGACATGTAACACGCAATACCGGCAGAATAATATCCGTATGGCGGCAAACCGAAAATCTGGAAGCCTTCCGATGTAACCTCAGCGCCGGAGTAAACCGTGCCATCTGCCGCAGAAGCCACCCATTGCTCGTTTTTGGCGTAAGGGTCATACGCAGTAATCATGACCTTTCCGCCGTCAGCCACCGATTTCTTGTCACATACAATCTTAACAGGAGCTACCATGGCCTGTCGTGCATTGCCAAAGCCACGTGGCGGACGATGATAGAACACATACCACTGCCCGTTTATCTCCTGCAAGGAACCGTGAGTGTTATGTCCTGCATTGGTAGTGGTAAGGCGAGAGCCGTCTTTATTTGGCACAACACCACGTGAGTCCACCAGCACGCCGCCTGAACGCCACGGTCCGAGAGGTGTGTCTCCATAAGCATAGCGCAATGCCGAGTTTGAGGATGACAGTCCATAATCCGGTCCGGAGTATCCGGAGAACACCATGACATACTTGTTTCCCACCTGTCTTATAGACGAGGCCTCGAAGAAATTGAACTCACCGGGATTCTGCCCCTTATACAATGCAGGATATTGTGTACCCTCCGGATCCCGAACCTCACCGTAACGCTTGCTCGCCGGCAGGAAATAGTCATGCACCTTTGTACCGGGGCGCACCGCATACATATTATCCTGATCCAACTCGTATGCCGTAGAATGCTGGAAGCCGTAGAACACGTATGCCCTGAACCCTTTGGCATAGTCGGGGTCTTTCTTGTCAGTGATATTCTCAACGAACACAGACGGGTCAAAATCTATCAGCGAACCATCCACACAAGCCTTGCCGTCGGGTGTAAGGTTGACAGGTGTGAAAGGCCCGTCGGGACGGTCACCCTTGCAGACCATGGCCACACGTCTCCAGCCTCTGGAGTGAGGATAAAGCCAATACGTTTTCTTTCCGGTTGTCTTGTCCTTTACCTCCACGAGATCCGGCGCATACATCGTGTCCCATTGTCCGTTTATAAAATAGGAGAAGATAGGGCCTTCGTCCCGCCAGTCTCCAAGGTTCTCAACAGGAGCCGACCACAATCTGACATCATTACCACAATATTTGTCATAATGCACATCATGTGACCCCACTATATACGCTCTATATTTGCCGGGATTGTCCGGATCTTCAAACACACGTGGCTCACCATCGGGCAGATGTTCCCACAAAGGCAGGTAAGGGTTCTGCCCCACTGCCGCCAAAGAACAGGCGGTAAAAAACGATAACAGTAATTTTTTCATTGTCGTGATATAATATTTTGAGGTTCTTGAATATCGTAAATCCGCTGCAAAGGTAGGAAATAATATCCGGAATACATTAACGAAATGTTTCATAAACCTTTCGTGGTGTAACATAAATGGCATAAATTGCCCGAAACATGAAGTAAAATTCGCCCCTAAACAACATAACGCCCATTTAGAAGTAACACTACGAGCACAATTGTATTTTTCTTATGAACAACGCTCTGTAAAAGACGTCGCAAAACAGGTGCAGACAGGGCACGATGTAATCGCACTGCGATCATACAACAAACGCACTGCGATTACACTGTAAAAGCACTGCCATTGCAACGCAATCGCATTGCGATTACAACGGCACCCACAAATTCATAAGAAACAATAATATAAATTTAGGAAAATCCCGCAGGCGTTATCACTTGCAGGCTTTTTATGCACATGGTCATTATTTTTTTGTCTTTTTCTTGCGTATATACATTATTCTTGTTAATTTTGCAATTGGTTAGCATAAACAAACCAACCGTACATCAGACTAATAACAAACACTACAATACAATGGAAAATTTAGATTGGGGTAACATCGGTTTCGGTTACCGTAAGACAAATTACAACGTTCGCTGTTATTACCGTAACGGCAAGTGGGGAGAAATAGAGGTATGTTCCGACGAAACAATACCCATGCACATGGCGGCGACATGCCTGCATTATGGCCAGGAAGCATTCGAGGGTCTGAAAGCATATCGTTGCCCTGACGGAAAGGTGCGTGTGTTCCGCACTGATGAGAATGCCGCCCGTCTGCAATCCACATGCCGTGGCATACTGATGCCGGAACTGCCTACCGAACTTTTCAACGAGATGGTAGACAAAGTTGTACGCCTTAATCAGGAATTTATCCCACCATACGAGAGCGGCGCGACACTATATATACGTCCGTTGCTCATAGGTACCAGTGCACAGGTAGGAGTACATCCGGCCACAGAATACCTGTTCCTTATCTTCGTGACACCCGTTGGCCCTTACTTCAAGGGCGGTTTCTTCGCCAATCCATACGTCATAATACGTGACCATGACCGTTCCGCACCGCTCGGAACAGGCATATACAAGGTTGGTGGCAACTATGCCGCTTCGTTACTTGCCAACCAAAAGGCTCATGAGCTGGGCTATGCATGTGAGTTCTACCTTGACGCCAAAGAGAAAAAGTATATAGACGAGGCCGGAGCAGCCAACTTCTTCGGCATAAAAGACAACACATACATCACGCCAAAGTCAACCTCTATCCTACCGTCCATCACCAACAAGTCGCTCATGCAGTTGGCGGAAGACATGGGCATAAAGGTGGAACGCCGCCAGATAGCCGAAGAAGAGCTGGAGACTTTTGAGGAAGCCGGAGCCTGTGGCACCGCCGCAGTCATCTCTCCGATATCCCGAATAGACGACATAGAGACAGGCAAGTCTTACGTATTTGGCGAGAAACCGGGACCAATATGCGAAAAACTGTTCAATAAACTCCGTAACATTCAGTACGGCATAGAGCCTGACGTGCATGGTTGGACACGTGTAGTAATAGACTAAATGGGAAAGGGAAAACTTGCAAAGTTTGCGGATATGGAGCGTTACGAGAACGTTTTCCAATATCCATATAGTGTTGTCGACAATGTACCTTTTGACATGAAAGGGCATTGGCGACAACAGTATTTTCATAATGACAACCCTATAGTGCTGGAGTTGGGTTGCGGCAAAGGCGAATATACCGTTGAATTGGCCCGCCTATATCCCGAAATGAACTTCATAGGGGTTGACATAAAGGGCGCACGCATGTGGACAGGAGCGACAGAGGCTCTGAAACAGAACCTGAAAAACGTGGCATTCCTTCGCACAAGTATTGAAATCATAGACCGTTTCTTTGACAAAGACGAGGTACAGGAGATATGGCTGACATTCTCCGACCCACAGATGAAGAACCCACGCAAGCGCCTTACATCAACATATTTCATGGAACGCTACCGCCGTTTCCTTGTAGACGGTGGCGTAGTACACCTCAAAACCGACTCGAACTTTCTCTTCACCTATACCACCTACATGGTGGACATAAACAAATTGCCGTTGCTCTTCCGCACAACCGACCTGTATCACCACGACGGGCTGGACGAGGAGACAAAGCGTATTTTGTCCATACAGACATATTACGAGTCGATGTGGATTGCGCGCGGGCTGGATATTAAATACCAGAAATTCCGTCTGCCGCACGAAACGGTACTCACAGAGCCGGACGTGGAGATTGAACTGGACGACTACCGTTCTTATCACCGTGACAAACGCTCATCGCTGGAGACGGCGAAATGATTGCCACAGAACCAACATTCGTATTCAGAAATAAAATTATTCCCCTGCCACATCATTACAGTGACAGGGGAATAATTTTACAAACACTTAGTATTTTCTTATCTTCCACTCCTGAGGATACAGGTTATTGGCTCTGTTTCCTATATTCTTAACGAAGCCAAGAGGCAGCGAGCAGTACGTTACGACAACAAAACCGCGCGGCGCGTCAGCCGGTAACACTATAGCCTCGTGGCGCAGATAGCGCAAAGCGTCCTCCTTTGACAGCTCCACACTGGGATATTTCTCACGTGGCAGGGTTGTAAGCAAGGCTTCGGCATGAGCCGGTATAACGTCTTTACCTTTCTTAATTCCCGCCGGATTGCCGTCACTCAATATGCGCAACCGTGATAATGCCTTGCGATTATCACCGTTATGCCTGCGGAAGCCATCAGTATCGGATGGTTTCCGCAACACAGACATAAAAAGTCCCTCGCCGTTAGTGGTGCCCGGAACAAAGCGATAGACAGGTTCCGGCCACCCGTCAAGCAGTGAACCGGTAATCCCCCACTCCTCTTCAATGTCCACCGGCAACAGACTCGCGCCGAGTTCTTCCGTTATCCACCTTACATTTTCCTCGTTTTCGTGCGTATTAAAGGTACAAGTGCTGTAAACAAGTATGCCACCCGGCCTCAGACATGGCCATATTTCCTCTATAATACTGCGTTGCAGCGTGGCGCAATTCATCACGTTCTGCTGACTCCATTCGCCTATTGCCCCCCTATCTTTGCGGAACATCCCCTCTCCGGAGCATGGCACATCAGTAAGAATAAAGTCGAATTGCAGCCCGCTTTTTGCATAATCTTTAGGGTAATTGTTGGTTACAACGACATTGGGATGCCCCTGTTTCTGCATATTCTCCATTAAGATATTGGCCCGTCTGCGATCCGGCTCATTGCTCATCAGCAACACATCTGCCGGCAAAGCGGCACGCAAAAGGGTACTTTTGCCGCCCGGAGCGGCGCAAAGGTCAAGCACCGCGCCTCCGTCTGCGAAGAAACTAGCGTCGCAATACTGCCGCATGACCCTGTCAAGGAACATAGACGACGCCTCTTGTACGTAATATGCCCCTGCGTGCAGCAACGGATCCATAGTAAAATCAGGCCTTTCCGTAAGATAAAACGCATCACGACACCACGGAACGGCACTGCCAATGGGCAGATGGGACAGGTCACATGGTTTGAAAGGATTGAGACGTATGCTCACCGGCGGGGTATCATTAAAAGCTTCAAGGTATCTCTCCCATCGCTCTTTGCCAAACAGTTGCTCTGTATAGACAGTGAATTTGGAAGACAACAGCGTATTGTCAGAAGTCAAAGAAGAACTCATCATCGGTACCCTCCTCTATTGTTTTCTTTTTTGGCTTGGGCAATTGTTTTATATTGCCGTCCTTATCAAACATATTATACGTTGTCCTAAGCACGGAAAACTCCGTGCGGCGGTTCATGGCATTGGCCGTTTCCTGCTCTGCCGGCTTCAACTTACTTATAAACTCTTCAGTCAACACATCGCCCTCTTTCAGCCATTCGTATCTCTCAGCAACTTTCCGGCGTATCACCTTTGGCTTTTCCTCGCCATAACCTACCGGTGTCAGTCTGTCGGCGGCAATGCCTTTCCTTATCAGATACTTCACGACCTGTTCTGCTCTGCGTTGTGACAGTCGTTTATTATATGAGTCCGAGCCTTTATAGTCTGTGTGAGCGGCAAGCTCTATGGTGATGTTCGGATTGTCATTAAGCAGCATTACCAGCGAATCGAGAGCCGCCGTACTGCTCTCAAGCAGTGTAGCCTTATCAAATTCATAAAAGATATTATCTATCAACACAGGCGCAGAGATGCTTGGCAGCGCAAACTGTAAGGTGTAAGTTTCCGACTCCTTGGCCGTCGGGACACTTACTTCTTCCTTGTGATTAAGGTAACCCGGACACGTGGCGAGTATGATATATTCCGTTTCAGGTTGCGCCACATACTCAAAAGAACCGTCACTCTTAACCGTAACACGTTCATTTGTACCGTCATCGCCTACGATACGCACATCGGCATTGTTCAACTCATATCCGTCTTGCTCATAAACCCAGCCTTTGATAAGCTGTATTATCTCCGGATTCTCAAACGAGAAAATGTGGTCATTGCCCCTGCCATCACCCCTGCTTGACGAGAAGAAGCCACGATTATAAGGCCCTTCAAACGTCATGCCGAAGTCATCGCCCGATGAATTGAGCGGGTAACCGGGATGAAAGACATGATAACGGTCGTCATCTCCAATCCGCGCAATGAAGATATCAAGCCCTCCCATACCGGGATGGCCGTCGGAAGAGAAATATAAATCGCCGTTGGGACGGAAGGTTGGGAACATCTCATTGCCCGGTGTATTAATCGGTTCTCCAAGGTTCTCCACCCCCATTGCCCCGGCAGACGTTATCCTTGTGCGCCAAATGTCAAGCCCTCCTTTGCCGCCCGGCATATCACTGACAAAATACAGCCACTCCCCATCGGGCGAAATGGCGGGATGTGCGAACGAAGAAAGGGTATCATTGGAAATATTAAAGACTGTAGACGCGGCCCAAAGAGCGTCGGCCCTGTTCGACACAACAATCTGGGCATAACGTGGTGAGGATGCGTCGAAGGTGCATTGCGTTAGATACATCTGACTGTTGTCGGGCGTAAGGCAGCACGCTCCCTCATCATATTCCGTATTAAGGCCTGTGCCTATAGCCTGCGGTTTGCTCCATTTTCCTTTGTCATCTTTCTCTGAATAGAATATATCTGCGGACTTCATACCCGTAATGCCGTTGAGTTCATCGCCCAAAGCATCGTTTCTTGTAGAGGTAAAATAAAGCCTGTCGAAGTCATCTCCACCCAATACCGGCGAATAATCATCTCTGCGGCTGTTGAATATGTCCATTCTCCTGACCGTATATCGGGAGCCTTCTTTCTTCCATTCAGGTGCCTTTCGTGCCGATTCCAAGCCATTTTTGACAAGGATATTATCGGGCATGGACTGCTGTAACGCCATGAATACATCTTCAGCATGCCGATATTCCCCATTCCTCAGGAGCAGACGACCAAGGTGCAAGCTGTCTTCAGCAGTGGCTTTACCATACCTTGCCGCATTACGATAGCCGGCAAGAGCCTTCAAATGGCTGTTAAACAGTTCGTAACTGTGCCCCATTTTCAATGCTCTCTCGCCCCTCATAGCCTTATCTGAGGATGCTGTTTGGGAATAAGCCTTACGGTAATTCTCTGCCGCTACGTAATATTCGCCGAGCGCAAAGGCCTTATCGCCTTTCTTAACGTAAAACTCCGCACCGCAAGAAGTAAGCAATTGCAGTGTAGCGGTCATTATGATTATGGTGAATGAGAGTGTTTTCCGCATTACATTTTGAATAATCTGTTAGCATTATCGGTGGTTATTCGCCCCACCTCCTCGGCCGTAACGTCGTAGCATTCTGCCATTTTCTCTATTATATGAACGATGAACGCGCTCTCATTGCGTTCTCCACGGTGCGGCACAGGAGCCATATACGGTGCGTCAGTCTCCAATACTACACGGCTCAACGGCACGGAATTGGCCAATGTCTCAGGCAGTTTGCCATTCTTGAAAGTCAGTACTCCGCCTATACCGAGATAGAAGCCGTCAAAGGACAGCAACTCACGGGCTTCCTGTTCATTGCCTGTGAAGCAGTGAAAGACACCGCCATGCAACTTGCCTTCGTAGCGACGTAATATCTTTATCATCTCGTTCTGTGCCTTACGGCAGTGTATAGCCAATGGCAACGATGTGTCCACAGACCACTGTACCTGCCTTTCAAAGGCCGCTAATTGCTCTTTCTCAAACTCTCTTGACCAATAGTAGTCCAGCCCGACCTCGCCAATGGCAACCCAACCGTTATCCAGCAGTGCTTCCATACGGTCTAACACCTCGCTATAGTCAGCCCTTACGTCCTCCGGATGCAGCCCTATCATGCCATAACAATAGCCCGGGTAACGGTTACACACTTCCTTCACCGATGCCAACGAATTGCCATTAATGCCCGGCACAAACAGTTTCAGCGCACCGGAATGCTTGGCGCGCTGAACAACGAGGTCAAGGTCGTCCTTGAATTCCTCTCCGTCTATATGTGTATGTGTATCTATGAAAATCATTTTTCTCTCTTCATCATAGTATCGGCATATTGCTTTAGCGCCCGTTTCTTATCGTCCGGCACGCTCACTTTGTCAAGGTACGCAATGGCTTCGTTATAATATTGCTCCATTTTTGCCTTGGCCATCTTGTCTATACCGAGTTTGTTGTATATCGCAGTAACAGCCTCAACCTTCTCCTTACGGACAAAGACTTTAGCCGCAAGCCATTTCTGTAAGGCCTTCTTATCATCGCCTTCAGCCTTGTTCAGGGCGTTTATGAGCATGTAAGTCTTCTTGTTGCAGACAATATCTCCGCCTATTTCCTTACCAAAAACATCCTGATTGCCATACACATCAAGGAAATCATCCTGCAACTGGAATGACAGGCCGATGGCCTCGCCGAATTTATACAGGTTCAAAACATCCTCATCAGGTGCCCCGGCCATGATAGCTCCAATCTTAACGGCGCATGCCAGCAATACACTTGTCTTGAGACGTATCATCTCTATATACTCTTCCTCACGCACATCATCACGTGTCTCGAAATCAACATCCATCTGTTGTCCCTCATCTATCTCAATGGCGGTATTGGTAAAGATGTCCATAACGGCCGGCAACTTGTCGGCCGGACACTGCTGCATCCATTTGAAAGCCATCACAAGCATATTATCACCGGATAGAATGGCAGTATTCTCATTCCACTTCTTGTGTACAGTAGGCCTGCCTCTGCGTACATCAGCATGGTCCATCACATCGTCATGCAGCAACGTAAAGTTATGGAATGTCTCCAAAGCAACCGCCTGCGGAAGGATAGTATCGCTGTCATCCTTCCATAATTCGTATGCCATCATCATGAGAACAGGACGTATTCGCTTACCACCAAGCGACAGAATATATTCTATCGGCTCATAAAGTCCGCGAGGCTCTTTGCCCAACGGCAATCGCTTTATATAATCATTGATTTTTTCCAGCATAGTGTCAAGAGTTATTTTGCAGCTACAGTCAGTAGTGTTTATATTAATAATGTGTTACAATCAGAAATTGAACGAGGCATTAAACATCAGACTTGATGATGCAACGTGATATTTACCGTATGCTATATTCAGCGTAAAGCGGTTCAATTGCAATCCACCTCCCACTGTCAGTCCGGCCCCATGACTGCTGTCCTCATCAGAATCATCGGACAATATCTTCATGTCGTGAGCACGTTTTATGTTATATCCCACCGCAACATAGAACTGGGGCAGAATGATTATGTCCGCACCAAGATTGAGATGTCTGAAGAAAGCATAGTTCCAATGATTGAGATCACAGAACGTAGCGTGTACACGGAACGGAGTGTTGTGTATTCTTTGCGATACACCAACCTGCACATCTATTGGCAACCCCTCAAACTCTTCATCGTAAGCGGATAATTGTCCGCCAAGGTTTTTAACCGTTATGCCTGCCGAGAAATCCAAATCGGGGTCGTAGTAGCTCAGGCCAAGGTCTATAGCCGCGGCAGTACTGGAATAGTTTCCAATCTTTGAGTATATGAATTTGGCTCCGATACCACCCACAAGGTTATCCGCCAGCGTATATGACATAATGCCTTCTATTGCAAGGTCTGACGGAGTAAAGGTGCCTGTCTGCTGCCCGTTGTAGTCCATTTCATTTATTGAGCCGTAGTTAAGATACTGCACAGCACCACCAACCGTAGCCTTGTCGTTGAGGACATGGGTGTAATTGGCCGTAAACATAGAAGTGCCACTCATGTAGTTCATATACCCGAACTGAGCGGTACGGTGCGTTACCGAACTGAGCAGAGCCGGATTAGACTGCGCCAACGACGGGTCATCTTCTATAAGCGTTATGTTTTCACCACCAAGCGCCGCTCCATGCGCGCTAACCGGTATGCGCAAGAAGTTGAACACTGTTCGGCTTTCCTGAGCTTTAGTGTTCATCGCCACCATAACAATGGTCAATATGAATATTATTCTTTTCATTAATAAACTAACGCACAATTGTGTCTTTTATTTCATTCGCCCCCTTCATCCACTCAATTGGCTCTCACATAGTCCACAAAAGCATAGCGTTGCCTGTGTTTCTCATCTATATCATGCTCCTCACGGTATGTCTCACGCCAACCATCAAACTCAGGAAAGAACGCATCAGCACACAATGGGGTATCATCTACTTCCGTAAGGCAAAGCCTGTCGGCCACAGACAAAGCCTGTTCGTAAACCGATGCGCCACCTATTATATATATATCCTCCTCTTGGGCACTGTGTTTCAAAGCCTCTTCCAATGATGAATAAACCTCACAGCCTTCAATTTCCTTCACTGAACGTGACAACACCACATTGCGGCGGTTGGGCAATGCCCCTTTAGGCAGAGAGTCAAAGGTCTTCCGTCCCATTATTATAGTATGCCCTGTGGTTAGGGCTTTGAACCGTTTCAGGTCATTAGGCAACCAATATAGCAGTTTGTTATCGTTGCCAATGGCCCTGTTACGTGCTATCGCAGCTATAATGCTAATCATATATCTCGTCTTGTTAGCGGTATGTATTATATGGGTTATACACTTACCTCGGCCTTAATATGTGGCCAAGGATCATAATCCTGCAACTCGAAATCCTCATATTGGAACGAGAAAATATCCTTGACGTCAGGGTTTATAACCATCTTCGGCAATGCTCTCGGAGCACGTGTCAACTGCAACTGCGCCTGTTCCAGATGGTTAAGATATAGATGCGTATCACCTGTTGTATGCACAAAGTCTCCGCATTGCAACCCGGTCACCTGCGCCATCATCTGCAACAGCAATGCGTATGAGGCTATATTGAACGGCACACCGAGGAAAGTGTCGGCAGAACGCTGATATAACTGCAACGACAGTTTACCGTCTGCCACATAAAACTGAAACAGACAGTGGCATGGAGGCAGAGCCATTTTCTCCACCTCGGCAGGATTCCACGCCGTCACCATCATGCGCCTTGAGTCAGGATTGGATCTTATTGTATCCACCACCTGTTGTATCTGGTCTATTGTACCACCGTCATAATCCGGCCATGAACGCCACTGATGACCGTAAACGGGACCCAACTCTCCATTCTCGTCAGCCCATTCGTTCCATATCCGGACACCATGTTCCTGTAGATATTTCACGTTTGTATCCCCTTTCAGGAACCATAGCAGTTCATATATAATAGATTTCAGATGCAGTTTCTTTGTTGTCAGCAACGGAAAGCCGTCAGACATGTCGAAGCGCATTTGGTTACCGAACACGCTTTTCGTTCCGGTTCCAGTCCTGTCTGTCTTCACTGTCCCCTCGGTCATTATCCTGTTCAGCAGGTCTAAATACTGTTTCATAGTGCTTTTGGTTTATTCCAAGTCCTCCTCTTCATCGTCAGGGAAGTCCAATATGGATATGGGACGATTAATAGCCTCGTTAAATGATATTATGGTCTCAGAGCGTGACAATCCCAAAGGCTGCAACTTATCATGTATTATGGTAAGCAAATGATGATTGTTATAAGCGTATATCTTGATAAACATATCAAATCCTCCGGTCGTATAGTGGCACTCCACCACCTCCGGTATGTCTTTCAAAGCCTTCACTACCTCGTCAAAACGCTCCGGATCCTTTAGATACAGCCCTATATACGCACATGTCTCATAGCCTATCTTCTCTGGGTCCACAACATATTGTGATCCTTTCAGGACTCCCAAATTGGTGAGTTTCTGTATTCTTTGGTGTATGGCTGCCCCGCTTACATTGCACGCACGCGCCACCTCAAGGAACGGAATGCGGGCGTCCTTCAGTACCAGCTCTATTATTTTCTTGTCAAGATTGTCTAATTTGTATTGTGCCATAGTATATTATATTGTTTTTAGGACACTCTGTTCCCTTTGCTTTTACTATCGGATATCGTTCGCAGCCTCCGTTGCATTATACCTTATCTTTAAGGCTCCGGCCTTCCTCAGTTCCTGTTTTACATCGGATATTATTCCCATCGGGGTGTTTTTGTCCGCTTTTATGTTCACGACAAACAGCTCACGGTCTTCAGAACTCATCTTATTATATATCTCCTGTATGTACCTCCCAACCATTTCCGGAGCCACAATACGCTCTTTTATCTGTATGCGTGTGCTCCCTGTCTCATCGGTGCCGATATATAAATTAACGATAGCCCGTTTGTGTGTCGCCTTGGTCAACTCCTTTCCCTCCGGCACTTCCAAAGCCACACGCTGCGTTTCCGTTCTCATGTTCGTAACGATCATGAAGAAAAACAGCACGGTAAATATCAGATCCGGCATAGCCGCCATATTCAATGGTGGTATTTTGCGGTTTCTGCGTCGACGTATATTCATAGAATCAGTCTTGTTTTGGTGTAACGGCCTGTACCACTTCCTGTATGCGTTTCGGATAAGCCTTGGCTATAAAGTCCTGCTGCTCCTCCGTACATTTGGCGTATGGACGGCCATATCTCTTCATGGCCGCGGCATTCCTCAGCTCGCCATAAGCCCTTGTTATCTGGTTCTGCAGCCTGAAATAAGAGTCATAATTGGCATTTCTGTCCACGGTCAACTCTATTATATGCCGATTTCCCTTTTCAACAATAAGGTGGCGCAGTTCCTTTCGCATGGCATCAGAGATGGAAGCCGGGACATCATTCAACGTAATCTTGCCATTTTCAAGCAAGTGTAGCGCAATGATAAAATCCTTATCCACATCCCTCACTATCTCCTCATTGTCCTGATCTATTGGCGGCATCTGCCTGCCAAGCCCCTTGTCGTTGTCCATGGAAGTGGTCACAAGGAAGAACACCAGCAACATAAATGAGATATCCGCCGTTGCGGACGTGTTCATTCTTACTATTCTATGTTGTTTTTTGCGTAACAGCATATCTTCATTTACCAGTGCAACGACTTCTTTTCACCTGCCTCAACTGTCCGTAAGCCACCAGCAACATAGCCAATATTAGTAGTACAGCGGTGACAACGAGAAGCATATCGACAACATCCGCAAACAGCAACGTTATAACAGCCACAACAATCACAAGCGCTATCATCCCTAATGCGATAACACGCATAGGCACCCCGTTCTCCACTTTGTTGTGTCTGTTCATCCTTCCGGTATGCACCGCGGAATACACCGCAAGCCCTAAGGCCACCAATAGTGTCACCCCTATAAGGATCATTGCTATGTCGGCTATTATATTATCCATAAATTAGCGTGTAATATGTCTGTCCTATTCCCCGTTCCGCTTCCTGATATCCTTTAGAGTATCCATTAAGGTTATGGCACTCTCCTCCATCTGCTGTGTCAAATGGTCTATCTTTGACAGCACATAGTTGTAGAACAACTGGAGTATAATGGCCGAGAATATACCGAATATAGTAGTAATCAGCGCCACTTTCATACCCGATGCCACAACGGTGGGATTTATATCGCCGACAATCTCTATCTGCTCAAACGCTATCACCATACCCACGACAGTGCCCAAGAAGCCGAGCGACGGTGCTATCGCTATAAACAACGTAATCCATGAGCACCCTTTCTCCATATTACTCAACTGCACTGTGGCGTATGATGTTACCGAACTCTCTATCACTTCCATACTGTCATTAATGCGCATCAGTCCCTGATAGCATATACTTGCCACCGGCCCGCGTGTATTACGGCACAAGGTCTTGGCAGCCTCCACGCCTTCCGTGCGCAATGTCTCATCCAACTGCCGCATGAATTTCTTGGTATCTATCTCCGACATGGTAAGATAAACCATGCGTTCTATGCAGCATGCCAATCCCAAAATAAGCACAATAGACACAAGTGACATAAAAAACACGCCACCATCCATAAACTTATTCTTCAGCTGCGTATACACCCCGCCATCGGCCAATTCGTCAATAGCGACGGTATCAGCCAGTTCCAGCGCCGCATCGTCAAGCATAGCACTCGCTCCCGCTTCCCCTACACCGGCCGTTGTATCAGCTGTCACTGCCGTTTCTGACGTTGCCATATCATTCTTTCCGGCATTTCCATTAACCTGTCCCGCTACAGTTGGAGTGCCATCCGGTACAGCCGTCTGCGCAGCCATATTAACATTCAACAATATTGTCATGCAGACCAAAGCTAATAAATGATGTACTTTATTTGATTTCATTTCCGTTCTTTGAAACTTTTGTAGTGTCAGTCTTTTTTAATTATTGAGTGCAAAATTAATCATTTACTTTGTAATAGCCAATTTTAATATCTTAATTTTTCCCATTCTTCCATGAAATAACTCCATTAGTAGATTTTATTAACTAATTAAATAAACTTTTTCCACTTTTCTACATCAAAATAATAGTTGTTGGCCAACAACAGAAATATAATTACTCATCATTCAAAAAACGGCAAGAATTATGAAAAAACAGATTTTAACATTAGCAGCAATAGCTGTTCTCAGCAGCTCGGTATGTATGGCACAAGAACAGCAACGCGGTGAAGGCAGAGGCCAGCGCGGCAACATGATGGAAAAGATGAAGACCGAACTCAGCCTCAGCGACGAACAGGCGGCAAAACTCAGCGATGTATTCAAGCAGGCACGCCCGTCACGTGACGGCCAGCGTCCGACAAAAGAGGAGATGCAAAAGAAGAGGGAGGAAACAGACACAAAGATTAAAGAGATACTTACCGAAGAGCAATACACCAAGTACAAGAAGATGCAACAGGAGCGCCGTCCACAGCGCCCGGGAGGAAAAAGAGGACAAAATTAATCATATTAACAGCGTACCCTTTAACAAAGGCACCCCCAATACAATCTATAATATAGTTTTTTAAATGCCCTGCGCACAAGAAGCTTGATACAAGTTCTCATGGCGCAGGGCATTTTATATACATGTCGTGAGGCGAATGCCACGCTCCCCGACCTATTTTGTCTTTACACGCTGTGTCTTTTCCCGCTCCGCATTGCGGCGGTTGACAACCGTGACCACACTTTGTGCGAGTGCGAGGAAAGCCTGACCCACAGGCGATGCAACGTCAAGCGCAGCCGGTGTGCCGTCATCTCCGTTCTCACAGATACTCTGCACAATCGGTATCTGTGCCAAAAGAGGCACATTCATTTCCGCCGCAAGATTCTTACATCCCTCCTTTCCGAATATATAGTATTTGTTTTGAGGCAGTTCGGCAGGGGTGAACCATGCCATATTCTCCACCAGTCCGAGGATTGGCACATTGACTTTATCGTTAGTATACATATCAATTCCCTTGCGGGCGTCAGCCAATGCCACCTGTTGCGGGGTACTTACTATTAGAGCCCCGGTGATAGATAGTGTCTGCAACAATGAGAGATGAATGTCAGATGTGCCCGGCGGGGTATCAAGAACAAGATAATCAAGCTCCCCCCAATCCGCATCGGCAATGAGTTGTTTCAAAGCACTGCACGCCATACCACCACGCCACAGCGTCGCAGTATCTTTATTGACAAAGAATCCTATCGACAACAGTTTCACACCATACTGCTCCACCGGCTCTATCAGCTGCCGGCCGTCTTTCTCTACGGCATAAGGCCGGGCGTCTTCCAGTCCGAACATCTTTGGCATCGAAGGGCCGAATATGTCTGTATCCAGCAAACCGACAGAGTAACCCAACCGTGCCAACGATATGGCGAGGTTGGCACTGACTGTGCTTTTGCCCACGCCGCCTTTGCCGGAGCTGACGGCTATAATATTCTTCACGCCCGGAAGGAGATTGTCATCAGCCGGACGCGGGGCATTCTTATATTCGGTCTTTATCGTTACCTCAACCTCTTTGGAGACATGATAGTGTATGGCAGCCTCGGCAGCCTTCACCGTAGACTTCATAAAAGGATCCGTCTCGCGCGGAAAGATGAGTATTACCTCAACCTTCATGCCGTCTATCTTGGGTTGATCGGCGAGCATTTCGCTCTCTATAATGTTTTTCTTTGTACCGGCATATATTACTGTTGCCAGCGCGTCTGTAATAAGTTTTGGATATAATGTCATCGGGTTGGAAATATTGATTGGCAGGAAAAACGCGGCAGTCAGCCTCATTTCTCCATTAGATTCTTCTTTATCTCTTCTTCTGTCTTGGTGAGTTTGTCACGGCATAGCTTTATAAGTCCCTGCGCGGTCTTCAACTCTTTAGCAAGAGCGTCGATGTTCAACTCGCCGCTCTCCATCTTTCCGACAATGGTTTCCAGCTGCTTTATGGCAGCCTCGTAACCGAGTTTTTTATTCTGTTCTTGCATATTCTATCTGATTATGACGGATTTACGGTTCAATGACGGCGCAGCGCCGTGATATGGGTTATATATCAAACACGATAGGTATGACCATCATGGTGCGACATAGCTGCCCATCAGACTTGCCCGGTTTCCACTTTGGCATAAGACGAGCCACCCGCAACGCCTCATTATCAAAAAGTTGTCCGGCGCTTTTTATCACTTTCAAGCCGGTTATTTCTCCGTCTTTCTCCACTATGAAACTTATCATGACCTTGCCCTGTTGATTCCGGAGCAAAGCATCCTCCGGATATTTCAGCGTTTTCGTCAGCCATTTAACAAATTCCACCATACCTCCGGGGTATTCCGGCAGTTCCTCCACTATCCGCAAGGCGTTCTCGTCATCGCCATTGAGGTTTATGGGCTGCTGCTCATCCACGGTTTCCTTTATGGTATCGGTCTTATTGTCCTGCTGTTGCACCGGATCTATCTGTTCCGGAGCCAGTTCCGTGACCTCATCCACCTTGTTTAGCTTTGTGGCCCGCTCCGGTGTCTTGTTGGTTGGCAACGCAGCCGCAATCATATCGTCCTGCTCATTGGGCTTAAGGTCAAGCTCCATATAGTAGTCATCGAGAAGATCAGCACCAATATCGCTAATGGTCTTGAACGGAAAGAAAAGCACCCCCACAAAGACTATGGTGACAGCCACCAAGGCAATGGCAAACACCAAGGGACGACGATGTTCCAAATCGGCTTTATATGATTTCTTTTCCTCCATTATTTGCAGTAAAGCGTTTTGAATGCAAAATTACGTTTTTATTCTGACATGGACAAGTTTTGATATGTTATATTTTGAAAAAAGCCAAACGTTTAGTACCTTTGCAGCATGAACATAATTATAATAGGAGCCGGAGCGGCGGGATGTTTTGCCGCGATAGAGCTGAAAAGGAGACTTGGCGATGCCGACATCACCGTGCTGGAGCGGGGACATAGAGCCCTGGCAAAAGTGGCTATAACCGGCGGGGGACGCTGCAACCTGACCAATTCGTTCGCCAATGTCAGAAGCATGGAACAGGTATATCCGCGCGGACACGGACTGATGAAGAAGCTGTTACACCATTTCTCCAACACCGATGTCATGGAGTGGTTTGAAGACGAGGGTGTGGCATTGGTAACACAAGACGATGAGTGCGTCTTTCCCGCATCGCAGGATGCCGTGCAGATAGTTGAGACACTGACATCACTCATGCGCCGGCTGGGTGTGAAACTGATTACAGGCTCCTCCGTCAGCAACATAACAAAAACAGAACAAGGCTACGACATCACGACCTCAAGCACCACATACAGAGCGGACAAGGTGGTGGTGTGTATCGGAGGACAGCCAAAACAAAGAGGGTTCGACTTGCTGCAGGATATGGACATTGACATAATTGAACCCGTACCAAGCCTGTTCACGTTCTGCATTGACGACCGACAGCTGACGGCACTGACCGGCACTGTGGTGGAAAATGCGCTCGTTACGCTAACCGGAACAAAGATAAAAGGCGAGGGTCCGTTGCTGATTACACACCGAGGCATAAGCGGCCCGGCAACACTGAAGCTCTCGTCAAGGGCGGCAAGAGCGCTTGCTGAGAGGGAATACAAGGATGTTGACATAAGCATAAACTGGCTGTACGGTCGTGAGGGAGACGATATAATGCGTGAACTGCACGATATGGCATTAAGCAACGGGCGGAAAATGACAGCATCAGTGTACCCGCAAGAGCTGAATGCACGCCTATGGAGGCATCTGTTGGCAAAGGCTGCCATACCTGCCGATATGAGATGGGCGGAGATTAGCGGTAAAAGCATGAACAGACTGCATAACGTTCTGACCAACGATATTTATCGCATAACAGGCCAGAACAAGCATAAGGAGGAATTCGTCACGGCCGGAGGCGTGGCTCTGAGCAACTTGAAACACAGTACACTGGAGGCAAAGAAATATCCGGGACTGTACTTTGCCGGTGAGGTTACCGACGTGGATGCCATAACAGGAGGCTTCAATCTGCAAGCGGCATGGACCATGGGATACGTGGTGGCAAGGAGTATTGCGATGAAATAAGAGCGTGTAACGGGCTGGAGCAAAACGGGTATTATTACAATCTGAATTTCAAGCATTTGCAATCGCACTGCCTTTACATTGTAATCGCACTGCTTTTACACAGTAAAGGCAGTGCGATTACTGTATGAACGCAATGCGATTACAACGCAATGTCAAAATAGCATTCCTTTCGTTAAAATGACAATGCGTTGCTATGCCACCCAATATAGCGGCACAACAACGTAAGGTTACAGTCGCTTGAAGAAATTTATTATCCACTGATAAGCCGACAGTTGCTCGGTATGCTGGGCTGTGGCAAAAGTCATGGCATCGGGAGCCGGCCCGTATTGGTCAGGATATATTATCATTATATTTGTGCCAAGGTAATGAGTTGTCAGCTCTTCGGGCAAGCGTTCAAGCGCGGTTTTATAAGACACAGTGCCCAAACGAGCCGTAACCACAACCAGCATATCATTTTTGTCGGTCTTCTCTGCAAGCTCTATCAGCCCCCGCCATTTCGGCATGTGAATATACTCGGCCCGTACATGAGGATGGCGGTTAACGATATATTGCCTCATAAGTTTTATTGTGTCATTACGTCCGTAGAAGACTATGCGGCACCCTATGCCGCCGGCAAGCCTGCACAGACGCTCTATCCAACGGTAAAAACCGGCCTCGAACTCCGCGCGCGAAGGCACGGCGACACGAATTACACGCAGAGTGCTAAGCGGTTGCGTGCAACGCGCAATGATAATCTGTCGTGACAGGCCGTTGAAGACGCTTTGGGCGAACTCTCCCCAAAACACCCTTGAGGAGTTATCGTGGACATGCAGCCCAAGAATTATCTCGGAACAGTCATATTCTTTGAAAGCATGCTTGATGCCATTGCCTATATTAGTGGCGAGACGCACCTGTGTCTGTACCCTGACATCAACGGCACTGGCACGGTTCACCATGCTGTCAAGCAGTAGTTGCCCTTTGCGCTGGTTGACCTCGGCGTCGTCATCATCGTAAACGACATTCAAAGCCACCAGACCACGGTTCAGTTTCTGATTGCGCATCAAGACAGCAAGGTTCAGAAGTGTGGCGCAAGTCTCAGGATATTTGACCGGTATAAGAATCTTCTCATCGTCTCCAACCTTGTTTTGCTCGTCGGTACTGGCCGAGTTAAGCACAATAAGCTTTGAGGCTCTGTCGGTTATAATGGTAGAAATGATGCAGGTGAACAATATCATTATAACCACGCCGTTAAGCATCTCGCCGCCTATAACAGGGCCGCCGTCATCGCCGGTCATTGTCATACCGATCATGGCAATGGCTATGCCGCCTGCTGCATGGGCAGACGTGAGACCGAACATGAAATGTCCGTTGAGCCAAGGCTGACGAAACAGCAGGCATGATATATATGAGGCGAGAGCCTTGCCCAATGTACCTATTATCACAATGCATAGCACCGTGAAGATAATGCCGCCACCCTGAAAAAGAAGGCCGATATTGATAAGCATGCCGACACCTATAAGGAAATAAGGAATGAAGATGGCATTGCCTATAAACTCCAGACGGTTCATCAACGGAGAGATGGACGGTATGAAACGATTGAGTATCAATCCGCTGAAGAAAGCTCCGAGAATACCCTCCAAACCAATCATCTCGCAAAGGGAAGCGCTGAAGAACATCATTGACAGGACAAAGATAAACTGCATGACAGAGTCGCTGTAACGACGCAGAAACCATCGGGCAAGAAAACGGATTGTAAAGAATATGCCCACGCAATACGCCACGAATTTAAGGGCAAAGAAAAGCCAGAAGAGGGCATCGCCGCTGCCGTCATGAACACCCACCATAGCCGCCACCACCACAAGAGACATCAGAAGGGACAGCATGGAGGCACCAACGGAGAGAACCGAGACATCATGCTTCTGCAATCCGTAGCGGGTAACTATAGGATAGGCTATCAGTGTGTTACTCGCCATAATACAACAAAGTAGGATTGAAGCGAGAAAACCGTAGTGTAACAGGTAAATACCGGTGAAATACATCAGCACGAACGGGATGGAGAAAGTAAGAAAGCCGAAGATACCGACATTACGGAAGTTGCGTTTCAGGCCGGCGAAGTCCATCTCCAGACCGGCAAGGAACATGATATACAGCAGTCCCACACGGCCGAAAAGCTCAAACGAGGAGTCGCGCACAAGGATATTGAAACCGTATTGGCCTATGGCAATACCGGCCAACACCATGCCTATGATGTGAGGGATGCGCAACTTGCTCATCACTATAGGCGCAATTAGTATGATTATAAGCACGGTGAAGAACACCATGGTTGGGTTAGTAACAGGAAAACAGTCTGCCATTTGTTTGTGTTTGCTTGGCTATTTGAATAGCGAAAGAATTGACTTCGATTGTTTTTTGATGCAAAATTGCAAAAAAAATCTCAATTATTCGAAGATTAAAGTAAAAATTTGTAATTTTGCAGACAAAATTATACAGGATTAAAACAACTTATATATAAAGGAAAAGAAAATGAAAGTAGCTATTGTAGGTGCAAGCGGTGCCGTGGGACAGGAGTTCCTTCGCGTGCTTGACGAGAGAAATTTCCCTATCGATGAACTCGTATTGTTTGGCTCAGAGAGGTCTGCCGGAACCAAATACACTTTCCGTGGGAAAGAGTATGAGGTGAAATTGCTGCAGCACAATGACGACTTTAAGGGAGTGGACATAGCATTCACCAGCGCTGGAGCAGGCATATCAAAGGAGTTTTGCAATGACATCACAAAATATGGCGCCGTAATGATCGACAACTCAAGCGCATTCCGCATGGAAGATGACGTGCCTTTGGTGGTTCCGGAGTGTAACGCCGAGGACGCATTGACACGCCCTCGCGGCATAATAGCAAACCCAAACTGCACCACTATCATGATGGTGGTGTGCCTGCAGCCGCTTGAAAAGCTGTCACACATCAAGCGTATACACATCGCATCTTACCAGTCTGCATCAGGAGCGGGAGCCGCTGCCATGGCGGAATTACAGCAACAGTACAAGGAACTGGCCGGGAATCAGCAGCCGACAGTGAATAAATTCGCTTATCAGTTGGCATATAACGTGATTCCTCAGATTGATGTATTCACGGACAACGGATACACCAAGGAAGAGATGAAGATGTTTAACGAGACCAAGAAGATTATGCACACCGACGCAAAATGCTCTGCTATGTGTGTACGTATATCTTCATTGAGGGCACATTCAGAAGCTGTATGGATAGAGACTGAGGAGCCTATATCAGTAGAAGCTGCACAAGAGGCTCTGCGCAACGCCCAGGGAGTAACGCTGATAGACGACCCTAAGCGTGTTGGAGCAAAGGCTAATCCGGTTTCAGAGGAAGAGACTATGGAAGGATTGCCCTACCCTATGCCTCTATATACAGCAGGAAAGGATGATGTGTACGTAGGACGCGTGCGCCAAGATCTGGCCAACGACAACGGCTTGACATTCTGGCTGTCCGGTGATCAGATAAAGAAAGGGGCGGCACTGAATGCCGTACAGATTGCAGAATACCTGATAAAAGTCGGCAATGTGAAATAATCTCCATTTCATAAGTGAATTACCAATATCTTAACAAGATACAATTTCCGGCAGACCTGCGCAAATTTCCGGCGGAGGTTCTGCCGGTAGTCTGCCAAGAATTGCGGGACGATATAGTGAAAGAGCTGTCGGTAAACCCCGGACATCTGGCGTCAAGCCTTGGTGTTGCGGAGCTTACCGTGGCCTTACATTATGTTTATGACACTCCGGAAGACCGCATTGTGTGGGACGTTGGGCACCAGGCTTACGGGCACAAGATACTTACCGGGCGTCGGGAGATATTCTCAACAAACCGCAAACTGGGCGGATTACACCCTTTTCCCTGCCCGGAAGAGAGCGAATATGACACTTTTACCTGCGGACATGCATCCAACAGCATATCTGCGGCCTTGGGAATGGCGGTGGCATCGCACAAGAACAAGAGGCATGTTGTAGCCGTAATAGGCGATGGTTCCATGTCAGGCGGACTGGCTTTTGAAGGCCTTAACAACGTATCCTCGTCACCTAACGACCTGCTGATAATACTTAACGACAACAATATGTCCATAGACCGCTCGGTAGGCGGCATGAAACAATATCTGTTGTCGCTCAATACCAACGAGTCGTATAACAAATGGCGTAACAACATCGCTAAATGGATGAACAATCACGGTCTGATGGACGAGAAACGGAAACAGATCGTACTCCGATTGGGCAATGCCGTGAAATCAGTGTTATCGTCACAGCAGAACATCTTTGAGGGAATGAACATCAGATACTTCGGCCCTGTGGACGGACATGATGTAAAAGAATTGGTAAGAGTATTAGGACACCTCAAAGACATGAGAGGGCCTAAGCTGCTACATATCCATACTACAAAAGGAAAAGGATATGAACCGGCGGAGGAAGACGCCACAATATGGCACGCACCGGGAAAATTTGACCCGGAAACTGGAGAAAGATTATGTGAGGCTCCAGAAAACCTTCCGCCGAAATATCAGGATGTATTCGGCGAGACACTTGTGGAACTGGCCCGTCAGAACGAAACGATTGTAGGCGTAACACCAGCAATGCCTACCGGATGCTCAATGAACAAGCTGATGGATGTAATGCCGGAAAGGACGTTTGATGTAGGCATTGCCGAAGGCCATGCAGTAACATTCTCAGGCGGAATGGCCAAAGAGGGACTGACACCTTATTGCAATATATACAGCGCCTTTGCACAACGCGCATACGATAACATCATACATGATGTGGCAATACCTAACCTTAATGTAGTATTCTGCTTTGACAGAGCCGGCATAGTGGGCGAAGATGGAGCGACACATCACGGTGTTTTCGATATGGCGGCACTAAGACCCGTCCCAAATATGACTATCTGCGCACCGATGAACGAACATGAACTGAGGAGAATGATGTTCACAGCGCAACTGCCTGACAAGGGACCGTTCGCTATACGCTATCCAAGAGGAAGGGGAAAGCTGCAAGATTGGAGATGTCCTTTGGAAGAAATAGAAATAGGTAAAGGACGATTGTTGTCTGAAGGCAAAGACATTGCAATACTGTCAATAGGACATATCGGCAACAATGTAACAGAAGCAATAGAGAAACAGAAAGCGACCGCACCGCAAATAAGCGTGGCGCATTACGATATGAGGTTCCTCAAGCCTATAGACGAAGAGATATTGCAAGAGGTAGGCAACCGCTTTACAAAGGTAATTACCATAGAAGACGGTGTAAAAGCAGGCGGATTAGGGTCTGCCGTACTGGAATACTTTGCCGATAACGACATGACACCGACAGTAAAACGTCTCGGGCTGCCAACAGACGCATTTGTGGAACATGGTACTATCGCACAACTGCAACACATAACAGGCATTGATACTGATGCTATTGTGGCAACTATTATGGAATTATACAATAAATCATGAAGATCATCATTGCCGGAGCCTACGCAATAGGCAACTATCTCGCCACACTGCTGACAAGAACTAACGAGGACATCACCATCATAGATAATGACGAAGAGGCCTTGGACAATCTCAATCCTGACCTTGATGTACTGACAATACACGCGTCGCCAATAAGCATAAAGGCTCTTAAAGAGATAGAAACAGACGATGCCGATCTGTTCATCGCTGTCACAAGAGACCAGGAAGTCAATATGTGCGCCTGCGCTTTGGCCAAATCTCTCGGAGCAAAACAAACGGTAGCCAAAGTGGAAGATTATGAGTATGCCAACAATATAAACAAGGATATACTCAAACGCATGGGCATAGACTCCATCATTTACCCTGAGATGCTGGCCGCACAGGATATCATCAGCGGTCTGAAGATGTCGTGGGTAAGGCAGCGGTGGGATGTACATGGCGGCGCTTTGGTTATGCTTGGCATAAAACTCAGAGAGACATGCGAGATACTTAACAAGCCATTGAAGGAGCTTTGCGGGCCGGATGATCCTTATCATATTGTTGCAATAAAGCGGGATAACGATACAATCATACCCGGAGGCAATGACGTTCTGCAGCTATATGACCTGGCTTACTTCATGACCACGCAGAAATGTATTCCACATGTCAGGCGCATCGTAGGCAAAGAGAAGTACACTGACGTGAGTAATGTGATGATAATGGGCGGCGGAAAGACCACCGTACGCACCGCACACATTATGCCGGAATACATGAAATACAAGATATTCGAGATAGATCCGCAACGCTGTGAGGTTCTCAACGATATTCTACCACAGACAGCCGAATACATTATTAACGGCGATGCACGAGACACTTCACTGCTCATTGAGGAGGGAATCCGCAGCACTCATGCTTTCGTTGCGCTGACAGGAAGTTCCGAAACCAACATTCTTGCTTGCCTTACGGCCAAGCGTCACGGTGTAAGGAAGACGGTAGCGGTTGTGGAAAACATGGATTATGTGGACATGGCAGAGAGTCTTGACATCGGCACCATAATAAATAAAAAGACCATTGCGGCGTCAAGAATATATGAAATGATGCTCGAAGGCAAAGCCTCTAACGTCAGATACCTGATGCAGGCTAAAGCGGACATAGCTGAATTTACCGCCCAAGAGGGTTCAAGAATAACGCAAAAGCGTATCTTTGAGCTTGGATTGCCAAAAGGAATCACCCTCGGAGGACTTGTGCGCAAGGGGGAAGGCATGCTAATCTCCGGCGGAACACAAATACAGGCGGGCGATATCGTGATGGTATTCTGCCACAATACGGATCTAAAACGTATTGAGAAGCTGTTCCTGAAATAACCCATCAGTCAGGTCTTTCATTCGGACTGTTCCCTAATCACTCTATGACTCCAAAACTAATATACAAGATTATGGGCTCGCTGCTCTTGCTTGAGGCAGTGTTCATGTTACTATGTCTATGTATTGCCATCGGTTATAAGGAAGATGACGTAGCACCTTTTGCCATATCCATACTTATAACCAGCAGCGTTGCCTTACTATTAAAATACCTCGGCCGCAACGCCGGCAACAGCCTGAGCCGTCGTGATGCCTTCATGGTAGTAACATTGTCATGGACCATCTTCAGTCTTTTCGGTTCTTTACCCTACATTATAGGAGGATACATCCCCGACTTCACCAATGCTTTTTTTGAAACCATATCAGGTTTCACCACCACCGGAGCCACGATACTTAACGATGTGGAGTGCCTTCCGCACGGAATATTGTTCTGGCGTTCATTCACTCAGTGGATTGGCGGACTGGGAATAGTATTCTTTACGATTGCCATCCTGCCCTCATTAGTCGGAGGCTCAATGAAAGTGTTTGCGGCCGAAACCACAGGTCCGATAAAAACGAAACTGCATCCGAGGCTGTCCACATCGGCCCAGTCTATATGGATTATCTTTTTAGTTCTCACCATTCTGTGCCTTACCTCCTTCAAGTTGTTGGGAATGGGATGGTTTGACAGCATAAACTATGCCATGACCACCATTGCCACGGGCGGTTTTGCCACCCATAACGACAGCATAGAGTTTCTCCACAGCCCGGCAATGGAATATGTCTCCACTTTTTTCTGTTTCCTATCCGGCATAAACTTCATTCTCCTGTACCGCTTTGCCATCAACAAAGACACGAAAAGCCTTCTTACCAACAGCGAGGCCAAGTTTTATGTCGGCGCAACAGCAGTGTTCACCGCCTTTATAATGGTGATACTAATATCACAAAACAACTACGATACCGAGCGTGCTTTCCGCAGTTCTGTGTATCAGGTCGTCTCGTTCATGACCACAACCGGTCTGTTCAACGATGACGCCGCGCAATGGCCGCACGTCACATGGATCGTTTTGGCGGTATGTATGTTCATGGGCGGGTGCGCCGGCAGCACCAGCGGCGGCTTCAAGGCCATCCGGTGTCTGATGCTTTTGAAAATGGTCAGCAATGAGTTTAAGCAGATGTTACACCCCAAAGCCATCATTCCGCTGAGAGTAGGCGATACAAACATCCCCATGCAACGAAGGGTTACACTACTCGCTTTCCTCACGGTCTATTGCCTACTGTTTATTGTATGCGCCTTCACCATGGCGGCGGCAGGTATAGACAGCACCAACGCCATAACCATAACAATCTCCACTCTCAGTAACGTCGGACCGACATTAGGCACAGAAATAGGCCCCACCATGTCATGGGATGAGCTACCGTGCATCGCCAAATGGATTTGTTGTATGCTGATGTTAATGGGGCGTCTGGAGATATTCTCCGTGCTTATAATCTTCACCCCGCAATTCTGGAAAGAGTAACGACCGGAGCACCATGTCCAAACAAAGAGTTTTTATCAGGCTGTTGCTTGCGTTGCTGCCGGCAATAATGTGTTTCACCAATAGCACGGCACAGCAAATGCCGTTTGTTGTAATGGAATACAACTGTGAGAACCTTTTCGACTGCCGCCACGACACGCTAAAAGAAGACTATGAGTTTACTCCCAACGGAGAGCGCCAATGGACTTTTACAAGATATTGGCGCAAGCTGAACGACATAGGCAGAGTGATACACCAATGCGGCGACTATGTGAACGGCACAAGACACCTGCCTGACATCGTGGCGCTGACAGAGGTTGAGAACGACAGCACACTCTTCATGCTCACCAAACGCAGCATGCTGAAAGCGGCCGGATACCAATATATTATAACACAGTCAGCAGACCCAAGAGGCATTGACGTTGCCATGCTTTATAACCCGATGACATTCAAGATTATCAGCCGGACGTCATTACGCATCACTCCCCCTAAAGGAGCTCTGCCAACACGGGACATTCTCTATGTAAAGGGGCGCACACGAACCGATGACACCATACACGTATTCACGGTACACGCACCCAGCAGGAGCGGCGGGCAATGGCAGACGGAGCATTACCGCATAGCGGTGGCACAGCATATCGTTTGCGAGACGGACAGCATACGCCTGCACACCCCTAACGCCAATATCATAATAGCGGGCGATTTCAACGACTACAGCAACAACAAGTCCATACGCCTGCTATGCGAAAACGGCTTTATTGCGGCTTCAGACAATGCCGTAGGTAAGCACTCCAAAGGCACGTATAAGTATCAAAGGGCATGGAAGAGCCTTGACCACATCATGTTGTCACCGTCATTGGCACGGCGTATGACCGGATGTTGCATACACGACCCGCAATGGTTGCTCGAACACGACAACAACGGTGGCCTCAGGCCACGCCGCACATACCTCGGCCCCCATTACCACGGAGGTGTAAGCGACCATCTTCCTTTGGTCATGACAATGCTATTTTAAGAATTTACTATACATATAAAATCAACATCTATGGACATTAATATAGGAGATAAGGTACGTTTCCTTAACGACATCGGCGGAGGAACTGTCTCAGGATTTCAGAAAAACGGCATAGTACTCGTGCAGGACGAGGACGGATTCGACATACCCGTACGCGCATCAGAAGTAGTGGTGGTAAGCAATACGGAACAAAAACAAGAAACCGCCGAAGCAACACCACAGCAGAACATCGTAGCCGCAAAGCCACGTAAAGAGAAACCGCAAGAGCCAACGGAGGAAGACCTGCGCATAGCGGAGTTGAAAGAATACTACAAAAAACAGGAGCAGAGCAAGAAAGCGACAGCACCGCAACCCATACAACCCAAGCCGGCACAACAGCCGGAAACGGAGACAGAGACATTGGAGGCCCGTGTGATACGTCTTGAGATGACAATACGCCGTCTGCAGATGCGCATAGAGCGTCTTGAGGATGCAAAAGCGCTAAGAGAGAAGACAAAGCAGGATGACATACAGAAGCGGGACAGGAAACACCACGACAACGAGTTGCTGGAAATAGACCTCCATGCCGGTGAACTGCTTGAGACAACAGCGGGCATGGAACCGCGCGACATAAAAGAATACCAGTTGAAAGTGGTACGCGACACAATGGAAGCACACCGCAACGACAAAGGACGCAAGATTGTATTCATACACGGAAACGGCGAAGGAGTATTGCGCAAGGCTGTCATTGACATTCTGCGTCGCCACTATCCTTCATGCCCTTACCAAGACGCTTCGTTCCAACAATATGGCTTTGGCGCCACAATGGTAACAATACACTAACAAGACCTGATAGAAACTCATGCCCTGACAGCCGTCGCCAATGACGATGTCAGGGCATGAATGTTTATACATTTATAACATACTGATTTTAGGGATGTTGCAAGCGCCGAAACAATCACGGTGCGATTACGGTGCAATCACATTGCGATTACACTGCAATCGCAATGCCTTCACACCGCAATTTGGGTGCGATTGCGGCATGGGGCTGGCACACCACATCTCCAACCGCAATCTAATCATTAAACAGAATACATTATCCCGTCCGCAGTCAGACATACATCAGAACCATTTTGTGACACACAAAGCATGAACCACAGAGGCGACAATGCCGGGCTTGGCATTTGTCAGAACCTTTTTACGGATAGTATAACAATGAGAGTGAGCAACTCAGCCGCAGGCAACGCAAGCCATAATCCGGGTACCCCAATCAGTCTCGGCAACAAAAAGAAACAGGGAATAGAGAAGACAAAGCCGCGTAGCACCGTGAAAACAGTTGCCGCACATGCCTTTTCCATACTCTGCAGATAACCAATGATGACAATATTCACTGCAACAATGATAAATGCCGGCGAGAAATACGGCAAACCCTCACAACACAAAGTATAGGCTCTGCAATCCATCGGCAGAAAAACAGATGATATTACATTTGCCCCTAAAGCCATAAACAGCATTCCCACGACACCAAACACTACAGACGTGCGCAACGCTATGGTTCCGGCTGCCTGCAAACGCCTGCTGTTATGCGCTCCATACGCAAAACTAACGATGGGCTGAACACTCTGCACTATGGCATTGCCAAGCATAAATACTATCGGCAGGCAATAGCACCCTACGGAATAAGCCGCCACGCCATCCTCGCCCAGATATTGCATAAAGAAATAGTTTCCGACAATCATAATCGCCGCAATGGCCAGTTCTCCAAGCAGAGCAGAAAAGCCTATGCGTATCTGATAGGCTGTATTACGCAGCGTAAGGCGTATGGATGTAGCGGTAAGTTTAAGCCTGCACAGATGCACATTTACCGTGTAACGCCATAAATATACAGCCGGAGCAATGCAGCCAAGCGAAAATGCCATTGATGTGGCAAGGGCAGCCCCCTCAAGACCCATATTAAACCGGAAGATAAAGATATAGTCAAGCACTATATTAAGCATTGCATTGCAGCTGCTGACCACCATGGCAAAACGCGGAGAGCCGTCAAGACGCACCATAAAGGCGGCCGTTACACCAAATGTAGTCCACGGCATTCCGATGGCAATCCATCTCAGATATGAGGTGGCTAAAGGCAACAGCGTGTCAGAACAGCCGCACAACCTGCACGTCTGCTCAAGGAACAGCAACAGAATTATTCCCACAACCAATCCGGATATAAAACTGACCAATAACCCTTGGGTCATGTTTATGTCAGCTGCATGGCCGTTGCCCTTTGACATGTGAATGCTTGCGACAACACTACTGCCTATGCCGAAAAGCAAACCGATGCCTGTAATGACAAGAAACAGGGGAGCAACAATGTTGACAGCGGCCAAAGCGTCACTCCCGACACCATGCCCTACAAACGCGCCGTCGGTGATATTCAGCACCACCATGGCTATCATGCCAACAAGTGTTGGCAGAAACATCTTACGGAACAGTCTGCCTACCGGTTCCTTTCCAAAATCAAGCGAATCGCGATTCTCTTTCATTATATTTCCCTGTTTACCGCTATAATTCTATGTACCCCTTTGAAACAAGGTCATAATATATAGCCTCCAGTTCTTCTGTTGATAATCTCTCTATGTTATACTCAATGGAATGTATGAGCTCGTCACGCCGACGCTCATCACTAACGTCATACCTATTCATAGCAAATAAAAGCCCCGCACGGCATTTTCTTATCAGAAATAGCGGTGCGGGGCTTGCTTGTTGTTATTTGATGTCGATGTTCTTGTAAGTAAAGTTGTCTATCAGTTCAGGCTTGAACTCCTTGTTCTTGGCACGCACCGTTATGTTCTCAAAATTGAAGTTGGACAGACGGTAAACATCGTCCTGCTTCTTCACATTGAAGAACGTGGTGCAATCCACATCGCAGTTACGCATTGTTATATGGTCTGAATAAGACATCGGCGCGTCTTTCCTGCCCTTCAGGTCATAGAACTGTGTCCATGGTGCCACAAGAATGAAATTCTTTACCGGCCCTTTTATATCCTCCACGGTAATATATTCATACAGCTGCGGCGTGTCGGGACGCATCTTCAGCCACAGCAGGTTATTGGCCTGCGAACTGATATTGATGCGGCGCAGGATGATGTTGCGGCTGTGTACCGACTCGGAACCAAGGGTAAGGCAACCGTGACAGAAGCCATACTCGCAGTCTTCTATTATGATATTGCTGTTGGGGCCGTTGCCTATGTTCTCTTTAGGTATCTCAACGCCCTCGTACTTCTTCTCAAAAGCATCGGCATACGGCCCTTTACCGCCCTTGATGGCTACGGCATCGTCATTCACTGACATGTAACAGTTCTTGACAAGCACATTCTTTACCACGTCAAGATCAATGGCATCCGTTGACGGCCCTTTGGAATCGTCGGGCTTTCCGAGTGAGTAGATGCGCAATCCGAGCAGCTTCACGTTCTCACTATTATATATATGTGTAGTCCAGAAAGCGGAGTTCTGCAACTTTACGCCCTCTATCTGCACATTCTTACAGTTGCTTACATACACAAGGCGAGGACGTTGCTCATCCTTGTTGGTACAGGCTCTGTTCCATTTGCGGCGCAACCAGAACGACTGGTGATAGCGCAAGCCGTTGCCGTCGATAGTGCCTTTACCGGAAATGGTAAAGCCATCCAGGCCGTCGGCGTTGATTAAAGCGCCGAAATAGGTGCATGTCTCGCCCTCTATACGTGTCTTTCCGAGTGGATAGTCACCTATAAAGTCTGAGCCTAACAGCACTGCCCCATCCTCAAGATATAGGTGTGTGCCCTGCTTGAACATCAGTCCACCGGTCATATAGACACCTTGCGGCACAACAATCACGCCGCCTCCCTGAGCGGCTGCCTTGTCAATAAGAGCCTGAATCTCGTCAGTATGCACCTTGCCATCGGCAAAAATACGGTAGTCCGTCAACTTATATTGCTTGCCAAGGCTCTGCAAATTCACTGCATCCGTATTGCGGAACCACTCCGGTATCTCCGTACCATCCGGAAAAAGGTCTTTCTGTACCTTCTTGGCAGCATACGACTGCGAGACTGTCAGCACTGCCATGAGTGCCGCGATAAATAGTTTTCTCATAATCATTGTATAGTTATTTAGATGTGTCATTATTAAGTTTTCAACTGTTTTTGCATTCATGTCTGTTCCTGGCAGAGATTATTTTATAACTTCTACCACCGTAAGCATATCGCCATCGACCTTGAAACGTACGTCCATACCATTGTATGGCATGCCGTAAATGCGCTCAGGATCATTGTGATACTGTGGCCTTGGATCCTGCTCAAGCACACATTGCAGTTCTTCCGTAACCATATCTCGCAACTCTTCAGGCACTACTACACGCAAAGCCTGCCACTGTGCATTGTCAGTAAAGCCTCCTCTCGCGTCAGGATGCGCATCGGTATAAGGTATATATGGCTTAATGTCGTATATCGGTGTACCGTCCATAAGGTCTGCGCCAAGCACATGTATAACCGGGGCATTGGCACATTCGTAGTCAATATAATCAATACGGACAGCCGAAAGACCCAAAGGATTGGGACGAAAGGGGGAGCGTGTGGCAAATACCCCAATGTGTTTGTTGCCGCCAAGACGTGGGGGACGCACCGTAACGCCCTTTGCCGCATGTCTGTTGGCGGAGAAACCCCATATCAACCACAGATAATCAAAGCCCTCAAGACCTCTTATAGCCTCGGCGGTACGGTACTCTTTCTCCAGCATTATGGTACCACGCAGGGTCTGAACCACTCCGGCCTGTCGCGGAATGCCGAATTTACTGTCAAACGGGGAATGGAAAATTGCTACCGGAGACATTGCTTTAACATTGCATTAGGATTATAATATCGGTACAAGATAACGCGACAGGAGGTATCCGCCGGCCACTAACCACACATAAAGCAGGGCGGCAAGCACAAAGGGACGGGCGCCTGCCTGACGGAATTTGGCTATACTGGTATCGCAGCCAAGGGCTGTCATAGCCATTGTCAGCATAAAAGTGGAAACGATTTCTATTATCTGCAACACCGTTTTGAACCATTCTTCTCCCGCAAAGACAACATGCGACAGACTGTTTACGGCTATCATAAGCAAGAAAATAAAAGCGAACCAAGGTATCGTGATGTTGCATTTCTCGCGGCACCCCGGTGTTGTCACGTCGTCACACCCACAGCCTGCAACCGCTTTTCGAGCCAAACAATAGCTCATAACAAGCAAAGCCGGTACCAACATCATAACCCTGACCATCTTGACAATCAATGCAGATGTGGCAATCTCAGTGCCCATAGCATTGCCGGCACCAACGACATGAGCCACCTCATGTAACGTACTGCCTGTGAAAATGCCCATCTGGCGTGCGGTAAAGTCATCGAACAGGCCGGCTCTGTAGGCTATCGGATAGAGAAACATGGATATAGTGCCAAAGATAACCACCGTACTTACGGCAACAGCAGTCTTATGTGGCTCGGCTTTCACTATCGGTTCCGCTCCGAGTACCGCAGCAGCACCGCAAATAGCACTGCCGGTAGACGTCATAAGGGTACTCTCACGATCCAGCCGTATCATGCCGCCAAACCAAAGACCAAGCAATATCGTGCCCACTACAATAACGGCATCTACCACCACCGCGCCTGCACCAACAGCCACAACATCCTGAAACGTGAGCCGGAAGCCATAAAGAATAATACCCAAACGCAACATACGCTTGGAACAAAACTTCAACCCCGGCTCCCATGTAGCGGGAACTTTATGGCGACAGGTATTGGCAAATACCATGCCCAACACTATGCCCATAATCAGCGAACTGAGTGACAACGCCCTGACAGCAGGTATCATTGCCATAAGAAATGCAACGACCGACACTGCCGTTATGAGCATAACCCCATATATTGTTTCTCTTTTCATTCACTAAACATTATATTTAACGGGACGGACGCAAATACATCCGCCCCGCAAATGCAATATTTTCAAATAATAAAACGCAGACGAATATAATCTCAAAGGACAGTGGCTGCAAGACGCTTAGCCCTTTCCCGCAGTGCATCCGTGCCCTCTTCTACAGGCCCGTATGTCAATACTACGCCCATTCTACGACCCTTATGCGCCTCTGGTTTGCCGAATATACGCACTCTTGTATGGTCTTCTTTCAGAGCATCAAGTAAGTTATACTGCGGCTGTCCGGCATAATCCTTGTCAGCCAACACCACTGCTGACGCCCCGGCATGCTCCAAATGAATGCCGGCTATGGGCAATCCCATCACGGCTCTGAAGTGCAATTCAAACTCAGAAAGGTTAGTAGTATGCCCCAATGTCACCATACCAGTATCGTGAGGACGTGGAGATAACTCTGAGAATACAACACCGCTGTCGGTCAAGAAGAACTCAACACCCCAGATACCGGCTCCTGTAAGTGCCGCAGTCACCTTGTCAGCCATCTGCTGAGCCTCCTTCAAATCATTATCAGAGATTTGATATGGCTGCCACGACTCACGGTAATCACCGCCCTTTTGCACGTGTCCTATCGGCGGACAGAACAGAGTCGGGCCGTTCTTCTGTGTTACTGTCAGCAGAGTGAACTCTGAAATAAAATTGATAAACTCCTCTATTATAACCTCTTTTACGTCACCTCTCGAACCGGCCATGGCGTCATCGAAAGCCTTTCGCAGCTCAGCCTCACTCTTAACGGTGCTCTGTCCGTGACCGGAGCTTGACATCAGCGGCTTAACTACACACGGATAGCCTATCACTTTGCTTGCCTCAAGCATCTCATCGTATGTCTTCGCATAAAAATACTTGGCGGTACGCAGCCCCAATTCCTTTGCGGCCAGATCACGTATGGCCTGCCTGTTCATGGTGTAGTTAACCGCCTTTGCCGACGGAACCACCTGTATTCCCTGCTTCTCAAAGTCAAACAGCCTCTCGGTACGTATGGCCTCTATCTCAGGCACAATGATATCCGGACGGTGTTTGTTTACTACCGCTGTCAGCGCGTCACCGTCAAGCATAGAGAATATTTCCCTTTCGTCCGCCACTTGCATAGCGGGAGCATTATCATAACGGTCACAAGCTATAACATATTGCCCGGCACGCTTTGCCGCAATAACGAACTCCTTGCCCAGTTCGCCTGAACCTAATAGAAGAATCTTTTTCATTTGTCAGTTATTTGGTGGTTATTTAGTTTCTTATTTATTATGGATGTGGTACCAATATCATTGCGATAACGTCCCATCTCCGGCGTATTTTTCCTTTATTACTCGTGCTATCAGTTGCGCCGTACGCTCCAATCCCAGTATGGACGAATTGATACAGAGGTCATAACTGCGGGAATCGCCCCACGATTTTGATGTGTAGTAATTATAATATGAGGCTCTCGCCGTCTCTTTCCTTATTATATACTTACGGGCAGTGGCCACATCGCATCCCAAACGCTCTGCCATCACAGCGGCGCGCACATCATCATCCGCTGTAATGAAGACGCTGAACAAACGGCTGTTCTGTCGTAATATATAGTCAGCACAACGCCCCACAAACACGCAAGGCCCTTCCTGTGCCGCCTTTAATATCACCTCGCTCTGTATCTGAAACAGCGATTCCTGCGAAATGCTGCTGTTATAAAACTGTCCTCCTATCCGCCCTATCCTTGCAGAGAACGACCCGAAGAGCGATTTCAGACTGCCATGCTTCTCATCGTTATTTGCAAATATCTTCGGATTGAAGCCACTTCGCTCCGCAGCCATATTCACAAGTTCGCTGTCATAAAACTTACAACCAAACTCTTTTGACAACATTTTGGCTATCTCGCAGCCTCCACTACCCAGCTGCCTGCCTACGCTTATTATGAGATTGTCCATATAATAGCAGGTTATTTTAGTTTTTTGATGTATGACCACAGCATTAAATAGGCCATGAGTGCAGCCACCGCGTCAGACAATGGCATAGCAAGCCACACCCCGTCAAGCCCTAACTGCTTTGGCAGAACCAGCAACAAAGGCACAAGAAAGACCAACTGTCGTGACAGACTGAGAAAGATACTCACCTTAGCCTTACCGATAGACTGAAAGAAATTTGTTATGACCATCTGCGCACCAACAATAAAGAACATCGCCATGATATTGCGTAACGCCGTTACAGACATTGCTATAAGAGTCGCATCTGACGTAAACAGCCTTGCGACAGGCTCCGGCGCAAACATCGCAATAATGAAACCGACGGTACAAACCGATGTGCCTGAGATGACAGACAGCCTCAATACTTCCTGTAAACGGCTGTAATTCTGTGCCCCATAATTGTATCCCGCTATCGGTTGCATGCCTTGGCAGACCCCAAGAGTTACCATAACGAATACAAATGCGACACGATTGGCTATGCCATACGCCCCGACAGCCATATCACCGCCATAACTCAGCAGTGTATTGTTGATGAATATAACCACCAAACAAGCACAGGCGTTCATGGAAAAAGGTGATATACCGACCCCGATTATGTTGCGTACAATAGGTGCGTTAACCCTGAATTGGGAATATTCAAAATGCAACAGTTCCTTTTTATCGCTGAACAGGAACCACTGACAGCACAAAGCCACAATCTGTGACAACACGGTAGCGTAAGCCGCACCACGTATTCCCAACCCGAATGTGTATATAAACAACGGGTCAAGCATAGCGTTTAATATCACGGTAAATATTGTCAGGAGCATCGCCACACGCGGTTTTCCGGCAGCTCGCAGCACGGCGTTAAGCCCAAAGTACAGATGTGTGAAGGCATTTCCCAACAAAATTATCTCCATATAGTCACGGGCATAGGGCAAAGTGTTTCCGCTTGCCCCGAAAAAACGCAATACCGGATCCAGAAACACAAGACAAACACCGCCAAAAACAATACCGATCAGAATATTAAGCACCACACAATTGCCCAAAATGGCATTGGCTATGCCATAGTCACGTTGCCCAAGTTTCACACTAAGGAAGGTTGCCGAACCCACACCTATGGCCGCACCGAAAGCCGCAGAAAGGTTCATAAAGGGAAAAGTCACGGCAAGACCGGAGATAGCCATGGCACCTACCCCCTGCCCTATGAATATGCTGTCTATCATATTATATAAGGAGGAAGCCACCATAGCAACAATAGCCGGCAGGGCATATTGCATCAACAATGCGCCAATAGGCTTTGTCCCCAGCTCCAAGGCTGCCTGTTTGTTACTCATATTTTAGGTCTTTCATTTTGTCTTGAGGCCATCACACAACATGGCCACTGCAAAGTTAAGCATTTTTTTGCGTATAACAAAACAAACAAAGGAAAATATTTTGCCATGCGGTATTTTTCCATTACCTTTGCATCGTTTCAACATCCCGTCGCCATACACAAGACACAGGCGGCACAACAGCCGCGGTTTGCAGTCCAAAACATAACCTATTAAAAGACATGCCTTTCAACAATACGCCATCACTCACCCTCTTTCAGCTCAACAGCTTAGTGCGACAGGTCATAGAACTCTCCATGACAGAAGAATATTGGGTAACAGCCGAGCTGTCAGGAGTGCACGAAAACCGCGGCCATTGCTATATGGAGCTTGTGGAGAAAGACGACAACAGCAATACACCGGTGGCGCAAGCCAGAGCATGTTGCTGGCGCAACACATGGGCAAGGTTGTCACCACGTTTCACGAACGCAACAGGACAGCCACTGCACAGCGGCCAAAAGGTGTTGTTAAGGCTACAGGCCAATTTCCACGAGGCATACGGTTTTTCATGGATTGTCACCGATATAGACCCGTCATACACCATGGGAGACATGGCACGCCGGCGACAAGAGATTCTAAAGGCATTGCAGGAGCAGGGTGTAGCCGACATGAACAAGACGCTACCCATACCACTTTTCGCACAGCGTATAGCCGTAATATCCAGTGCCACGGCAGCCGGATACGGCGATTTCAACGCGCAACTAAGCAACAACGAATACGGTTTCAAGTTCACCACACAGCTTTTCCCCGCCATCATGCAGGGAGAGATGGTGCAGGACAGCATCATACAGGCCTTGGAAAGCATAAACAGACAGGCAGACACATTCGACGTTGTAGTAATAATAAGGGGCGGTGGCAGCACTGCCGACTTATCCGGGTTCGACACCCTGCCGCTTGCTGAGAACGTGGCAAACTTTCCGCTACCCGTAATTACCGGCATAGGACACGAACGTGACCGCTCTGTACTTGACATCATAGCCTGTGTGAGCCAAAAAACACCAACAGCCGTAGCGGCATTTCTTATCGCCCACCTTGCAGACACACTCAATCTAATCGATGATTGCGCCACACGCATATCGCACTGCGTCACCATGCGAATGCAAGAGGAGCAAATGACATTGCAACGCATGGAGCAACGTATCGCCTACTCTGTCAGCAACCGTATGTTGACAGAACGCAACCACATTGAAAACATTACGCAACGCCTGTCGCATGCTGCACAAAGCCGCATGCAGAGAGAGTGCAGCCGTCTCGACATGCTTGCCCAACAGTTGCCGTGGTTATGCACGACACGTATGGAACGCAAGCACAACCGCCTCAATATCCTTGCACAACGTGTGACCGCACTCGACCCTATAAACATTCTGAAAAGGGGGTATTCCATAACACTGCTTAACGGAAAGGCCGTTACAGAAGCCACACAAATAGCGGCAGGCGACAAAATCAGCATCGTATTGGCAGAAGGAACAGCGGAAGCAACCGTTGACTAACGTGAGCTATTATTACGCATTTGCACCCGATTTTATTGTATTTCCACTCAGCAAATACCACTCCTGACAACACTTTTACCAGCATATCAGGCTACTATCGCCATGTATACGCTCTCGCAACATGCTGACAAGGACTGTAAAAAAGGTATATATCCGATATAAAAAACAAGAATCCGCCAATCATACCGGCAAATTCTTGTTGAGAGCGGAGAGAGGGGGATTCGAACCCCCGTGGCACTTTTGGCGCCTACACGCTTTCCAGGCGTGCCTCTTAAGCCACTCGAGCATCTCTCCTTAAACTGCATTACAGGCCATCAGGCTTTCCCTGACAATCCAAATTCGGTTGCAAAGGTAAACATTTTTTCTCGGATGTGCAAATTTTTACATTTTTTTCTTGCCATAAAAAAATCTCACCATTCCCCTGAAACAGCAAATACAGCCATTAATGTCCGCACGGCGACAGATGCCAAGCGACAACAATGGCATATAACCGGGTACGCTATCTCCTATTATATATAAAGCGCGCCAAGCCGTAGATATAGCGACGGAAACCTATACGCGCGCCAAGCAGACGGTCAAACCAACCTAAATGCTTGCTGACAATCCTCACTACCACACCAACATAGAGCATGGCGAAGAGCGTACCAAGGCCTATTATATGCCACTGCCATGCGCCAAAGAAGGCATAACACGCTATGACTCCAAGGACACACAGCGATATGTCCACACAAATCTTTGCCTTGGAGAACTCCATACCGGCAACCCTGCTAATAGCAACGGGAAATCCCTCGCCCGGCATGGTTACAGAACCGCATCTCACTTCAAATGCTATGCCGAGACCAAGAATGGTACAACCGGCAAACTGTGTAACCGCCTTTGCCCACAGCTGCTCCGGCATAAGCCACGAGGTCAACCCCATGTTAACATCCAACAGCATGCCAAACAAGAAGCCTATGATTACCTGAAACAGCTGAATCAACTCAAACTGACGGCGCAACACACAAATCTGACCAAATACTAATATGAAGTTCATGATATAAGTATATTGCCCTATGGTGAGAGAAGGCACGAGACCAGCTCTGCCAGCATCCTGAAACACATACGGCAACACGCTGATTACACTCGAGCCAAGCATGCTCCTAACACAAACCGCCACGCCAAGAGTCATAATCATGAGCGACACAAGCAGAAGAATGTGTTGCCAACAGAACGAAATCACATTGTTTTTTGTTATCATATCATTTATAATTTACATAAACCCCAATTCACAAAAGGCACGCAAAGGTACAACAATTTTCTTAAAAAGAGACTCCCGGAGAATGAAATTTATATATACCCATTGGCATTTTATTATTTTTATTCCGATTTGTCAGTTTTTTTATGTATCTTTGTCCCGACATATCTAACCAATAGAAAAGGCAAGAAAACATTAAAACGATAATAAAGCAAGCACAATATGCATGGAAGACAATAAGATTATTTTATATCAAGACGACAACGAAATAACCAAAGTGTCCGTACGTTTTACCGATGAGGATTTATGGCTGACACAGAACCAACTGGCTGAGATTTACAATACGACACAAGCGAATATTTCCATGCATGTAAACAATATCTACGCAGACGGCGAACTGGACGAAAATCGAACTTATAAGAAATTCTTATCAGTTCAAACCGAGGGCAACCGACAAGTAAAGCGTAATATTGCCCATTACAATTTGGATATGATTATAGCTTTGGGCTATCGCATTCAGTCACAGATAGCCACACGTTTCCGCCGTTGGGCCACACAACGGTTACATGAATATATCCAGAAAGGATTCGCAATAGACGACGAGCGCCTAAAACAAGGAGGCAATCGGTATTTCAGAGAACTTCTACAACGCATCAGAGACATACGCAGTAGCGAGCGAAACTTCTACCAACAAGTCACTGATATATATGCTACCGCTACCGATTATGACCCGCGTAGCGAAACAACCAAGATGTTTTTCGCCACCGTTCAAAACAAGCTGCACTATGCCGTACATGAGAATACGGCAGCAGAGGTTATTTACCATCGGGTTGATAATGGGAAACCTTTTGTGGGTATGACGAGTTTTAAGGGCAATTATGTGACCAAAGACGATGTTAAGATTGCCAAGAACTATCTGACAGAAATAGAGTTGCAACGTCTAAACCTGTTAGTTTCCGGCTTCTTGGACTTTGCGGAATTTCAGGCATTGGAAATGAATCCAATGACAATGAAAGACTGGATTGACGCACTTGACAATCAGATAACAGCTCACAAACGTAAGGTATTAACAGGAAAAGGAGCTGTCTCACATAAAGAAGCTATTGAGAAAGCAGAAAAAGAGTTTGTTATTTACCGTAAACGAGAAATGGCATTATTGGAAAGCGACTTTGACAAAGAAGTCAAAAAATTAAGTGACGCGACTAAAGCAAAGAACAAAGAATAACATTATCACCATAGAAAGTGGATATAAGCAAGTGCTTTTTCCGCCCGTTTACACATGCCCCAAAACATTTTTCTGCAACAAGTTTCCGATTTGTCAGTTTTTTTATGTATCTTTGTCCCGACATATCTAACCAATAAACAAAATGACGGTAGTCCCCGCCCGCACAGCGTGAGTACCGGGATACCGATAAAATTACGATCATGACACTACGAGAACCTTATATCGCCTCGCCGGAACGCTATGCCGACGAAGCGCAAATGTACAGACGGTGCGGCAACTCCGGAGTGCTTTTGCCCAAGATAAGCCTCGGTTTTTGGCACAACTTCGGCTACAACGATGACTATAACCGTTGCAGAGCCATAACACATTATGCCTTTGACCATGGCATAACGCATTTTGATTTGGCCAACAACTACGGCCCGCCGTACGGTGCCGCGGAGGAGACTTTTGGACGACTGATGGACGAGGACTTCCGGACATACCGCGACGAGTTGTTCATTGCCACCAAAGCCGGCTACGATATGTGGCCGGGGCCTTATGGCAACTGGGGGTCAAGGAAATATCTGTTCGCAAGTATCAACCAAAGTCTGAGGCGCATGAAGCTTGACTATGTGGATTTGTTCTACAGTCACCGCTACGACCCCGAAACGCCATTGGAGGAGACCCTGCAGGCGCTGGTGGACATAGTAAGACAGGGCAAAGCCTTGTATGTGGGCATATCACGCTGGCCATTGGAGGCGCTGAAAACGGCAAAGGAATATCTTGCCGCACACGACGTGCCGCTACTGATATATCAGGGACGACTGAACCTGATAGACAGACAGCCGCAGCAGGAGGGCATACTTGACTACTGCGCCGACAACGGCATAGGGTTCATTTCGTTCTCGCCGCTGGCACAGGGACTGCTGACGGAGAAATACCTGGACGGTATCCCGCAAGACTCACGCATGACGCACAGCGCTTACCTGCGTCCGGAGAACCTTACGCCGGAACTGGTGGACAAACTGAGACTGATGGCTGACGAGGCTAAGGCCGAGGGCAAGACGCTTGCCGACAAGGCTCTGAGGTGGGTACTCGACCAAAGGGGCATAACATCCGTGCTCGTGGGAGTGAGTAAGGTGGAGCAGATGGAACGAAACCTGAAGGTTATACGCCAATAGCGTGCCACGCATTGTGGCACCTCATTTTGCATGCACAATCAAACAGCGCTGTAATCGCAGTGCGTTTACATACCAATCGCACCACAATTGCCATACAATCGCAGTGCGATTACACTATAATTGCACCGCGATTACAACGCAACTTATAACACATTAAAAACTAACCGTTTACAAAAGCACAAGAAACACAACCGTGCAGCTTCCCGAATACACAGACATACGCATACGCACAACATGCGACGGACGACACGAAGTGTTGGACAGATTGCGCCAGCGTTTCGTAGCCCTGACCCCGGAAGAATGGGTGAGACAGCATTTCGTAAACTTTCTGGTACATCATAAGGGGTATCCCGCGGCACTAATGGCCAACGAGGTGGAACTGCACGTAGGCGAAAAACGGTTGCGATGCGACAGCGTGCTGTTTGACATGGAGCGTAAACCGCGCGTGATAATGGAATACAAGGCCGAGAGCGTGCCCATAACAGACAAGGTTCTGACACAAGTGGCAACATATAACATGCTGCTGCACGTGGAATACCTGATGATAAGCAACGGAAACACACACGTATGCCTGCACTATGACCGTTACAACGAAAAGTGGACGTTCATGCCTGACATACCGGAATATGCCGGATTATAAACTTTTTACACACATTTTATTTGGCGGATTGGGATTTTATTCGTAACTTTGCAGCAGAAAATATAACACAAAATACATATCACACAGCGTGAAAATAAAGGATGTTACAAGTGCCCTTGAGCGTTTCGCGCCTTTGCCCCTGCAGGAAGACTATGACAATGCCGGCCTGCAGGTAGGACTGACAGAGGCGGATGTTTCAGGGGTTTTATTGTGTCTGGACATTACGGAAGATGTCCTTAGAGAGGCTGTTGCCCAAGGATGCAACATGGTCGTGGCGCACCACCCGCTCATATTCCGACGGCTGAGACGGATAACATCAGAGGATTACGTGCAGCGTTGCGTAATGTTCGCCATAAAGAACGATATTACCATAGTGGCCATGCACACCAACCTTGACAGCGTCAAAGGCGGAGTGAACTACATGATGGCAAGGCAACTGGGGCTACAGGACACGGAGCTGATAGAGCCGCGCACCGCATTCGGGGCAGAAGCAGGCTCAGGAGTAACCGGAATACTGCCGGAACCGATGGAGGCTGCAGAGTTTATAGCCAAAATAAAGAAGACATTCCGTGCTGACAGCATAAAGGTTAACGAGCTACTAAAACGCCCTATAAGGAAAATAGCGCTGTGCGGAGGTTCGGGAGCGTTTGTACTGCCCAAGGCAATAGAAACCGGAGCGGATGCGTTCATAACAGGAGAGATGCACTACCACGAGTTTTTCGGAACGGAGCAGCTGTTGCAGATTGCCGTCATAGGACACTATGAAAGCGAGCAATACACCATAAACCTGTTGCAGGAGATAATAAACGAGAGTTGTCCGGGAGTGAGAACAGTACTGACAAGCGTAAACACAAACCCGATAACAAGCAGATAACGGAAAACAAGCAAACTAACAATAATACCAGAAACAAATGGCAAGAAAAGACCCTAAAGACCTTACAGTAGAAGAAAAGCTGAAGGCATTGTTCCAATTGCAGTCCACCCTGTCGCAGATTGACGAGAAAAGAGCACTGAGAGGCGAGCTGCCTCTGGAGGTAGAAGACCTTGAGAACGAGGTGGAAGGACTCAGTGTGCGTCTGGATAAAATCGTACAGGAAATCAATGACTTAAAGAATGCGGTGAAACAGCGCTCTGCCGACGTAGAGGAGGCAAAGGCAAGCGTGGAGAGATACAACAAACAGCTCAACGACGTAAAGAACAACCGCGAGTACGACACGCTGACAAAGGAGATAGAATTCCAGTCACTGGAGATAGAACTGTGCGCAAAGAAGATTCGCGAGGCGGAGCAACGCATAATAGAAAGAGAGCGAGACAAAGAGCGAGTGGAGGACCTTATCAACGACCGTGAGCACGATCTCGAGGACAAACGTGGAGAACTCGACGAGATAATGCAGGAGACAAGGGAAGAGGAAGACATACTGAAAGCAAAGGCAAAAGACCTCGAGCTGAAGATTGAGACACGCCTATTGCAGAGCTTTAAGCGCATACGCAAGAACGCACGCAACGGCCTTGGCATCGTATACGTGCAGCGTGACGCATGCGGAGGCTGCTTCAACAAGATACCGCCACAGCGACAGCTCGACGTAAAGATGCACAAAAAGATTATAGTATGTGAGCATTGCGGACGCATATTGATTGACCCTGAACTGGCAGGAGTAAAGATTGAGAATGCGACACAGGACAAACCGAAGCGCAAACGCACCACACGTAAAAAGACGGAAGAGTAAGAAAAATGAGAAAAAACATCTGCTTACCAGCAGAATGGGAGCCTCAGAGCCTGGTGATGCTGACATGGCCTCACCGGGCTACTGACTGGGAACCTTTCCTAAAAGACATTAATGAGACATACATACAGATGGCGGAGGCTATAACACGTTATGAGCCTATCGTCATAGCGACACCGCATCCGATACAGATCGGGGCGATGTTGGGTAGCAGATTGACCAAAGAGCAGATGGCAAGAGTATATATCTGCCACTGCAAGACAAACGACACGTGGGCGAGAGACCACGGACCTATAACGCTGAAAGAGAGGAACACAGAGCGGAACAGCACAAAAACGCTGTCGATGCTGGACTTCAAATTCAACGGATGGGGTGAGAAATTCGAGGCAACACTCGACAATTGCATCACAAAGACACTGCATGCCGACGGTGCTTTCGACACGGAAGCGGAGGGAACGCCAAGGCTTGTGGACAACGATGACTTCGTATTGGAGGGTGGAGCGATAGAAAGCGACGGCAAAGGCACTGTGTTTACAACGGAGTTTTGCCTTATGGCGCCTAACCGTAACCAGCCATTGGAGCGGCAGGAGATTGAACAGGAACTGTTATACCGCCTGAAAGCGAAACGTATAGTGTGGCTTCACCACGGCTCACTGATTGGGGATGACACCGACGGGCATATAGATACGACCGTGCGCATAGCCCCGGACGACACTATATTATACAACAAATGCCACGACAGGCATGACGAACAATACGAGGACTTTATGGAACTGGAGAAGGAACTGAAAGCCCTTAGAACAGAAGACGGAAGACCGTACAGACTGATACCATTGCCACAACCACAGCCTATATATGACAACGGAGTGGAACTGCTGACGCAACCGGAGGAGGGAGCGGAACGATTGCCGGCCACATACGCCAACTTCCTGATAATAAACGGGGCGGTTATAGTGCCGACATATCGACAACCGGAAAATGACCGCAAAGCCTGCGAGGCTATAAAAGAGGCGTTTCCCGACAGAGAGATAGTACCAATAGACTCGTGTACCATCATAAGACAACACGGCTCGATACACTGTTGTACCATGCAGGTGCCACAATGAGAAGCCGAAAGAAGAACAAAGGCAAAGTATCTCTGACACAAGCTCGCTCTGAAAGAACTTATCTTTATGAAAGAACTCAAAATAGGCATACTGCAACAGCATAACGTTGCCGACAGACAAACAAACATGACGCGACTCGCACAGGGCATAGTTGACCTGGCAAAGAGGGGCGCGCAGCTGATAGTATTACAGGAATTACACAATACTCTTTACTTCTGTCAGACGGAAGACGTCAACTTATTCGACCTTGCCGAGCCTATACCGGGGCCGTCAACGCACTTTTTCAGTGACTTGGCAAAGGCTTTGAACGTTGTAATCGTAACGTCATTGTTTGAGAAACGGGCGCCGGGGCTGTACCATAACACCGCAGTTGTGATAGAACGCGACGGCTCCATAGCGGGAAAGTATAGGAAAATGCACATACCTGACGACCCGGCATACTACGAAAAGTTCTATTTCACACCGGGAGATCTGGGCTTTGAGCCGATAGACACATCGGTCGGGCGACTTGGAGTGATGGTGTGCTGGGACCAATGGTATCCGGAAGCCGCACGCCTTATGGCGTTGGCGGGGGCTGAATTGCTGATATACCCGACGGCAATAGGATATGCCGCGAGTGACACACCGCAGGAACAGCAACGGCAACGCGAGGCATGGACAACGGTACAGCGTGGACATGCGGTAGCAAACGGGCTGCCTGTAGTGGCCGTAAACAGAGTAGGCTTTGAGCCGGATCCGAGCAATAGCACTCCGGGGATACTGTTCTGGGGCTCCTCTTTCGTTGCAGGACCACAGGGAGAGCTATTCTATAGAGCGTCAGACAACGAGGAAGAGAGCGTAATAGTGGCCATAGACCTTGACCACAGCGAGGATGTACGCAGATGGTGGCCGTTCCTTAGAGACAGGCGCATAGACCGATATGACGACATTCTGAAAAGGTTCAGAAAGTAATATCAAGCCATACTCGGCATAACATCAAGCCATACTCGGCATAACATCAAACCGTATTCGGCATAACATCAAACCGTATTCGGCACAATATCAAGCCGTATTCGGCACAATATCAAGCCGTATTCGGCACAATTACATAATGTTATACACCTAAACACACTGAAAGTTATGGCAGAAAAGAAGCCAAACACTCTCGAAAGCTATAAGCTGCTCATGTCCAAACTGGCACATGGGCAGTTTTCGCCTGTATATATTCTGATGGGCGAAGAGAGCTATTACATTGACAAGATATGCGATTGGCTGACCGAAAACGTACTGAAACCGGAGGAAAAGGACTTTAACCTGACCATAAGGTACGGCGCTGACGTCACGGCAAGGCAGATAATGGACGAGGCACGGCGCTTCCCGATGATGGCGGAGAGGCAGGTTCTGGTGGTGAAAGAGGCTCAAGCCATGAAGGATTTCGAGGCTCTGGAGAAATACATGGACAAGCCTGTAAGCACAACCATACTCGTATTATGCTACAAAGGCGGCACAATAGACCGAAAAAAGAAAATAACCGCCAAGGCAGCCGCATGCGGAACGGTATTCGTCAGCGACTCTCCACGATACGATAAAGACATCATTGCCTTCATAAACGAATACATAAAGAAACCGGAATACAACGCAACAATAGACCAAAGGAGCGCACAGGTGATGGCGGCGCACATCGGCGGCGACATGAAACGAATGGCATCGGAACTCGACAAACTGCTGCTGGGATTCCAACCAGGCGCCCCAAGGAAGATAACCACAGACCTAATAGAGCAGAGAATAGGCATAAGCAAGAACTATAACGTCTTTGAACTGCGCGACGCACTTATCAATCGCGACGCATTAAAAGCCCATAGAATAGCGAAATACTTTGATGAAAATCCCAAATCTGGAGGCTTATTTGCAGTGTTGCCACAGACATTCAGTTTCTTTCAGAACCTGATGCTTGCGTACTATACCCCTAAACCGGTTACAGAGACTGCCATTATGTCACAACTTGGGCTAAAATCACCATGGGCAACACGTGATTATATCACCGCAATGCGCAACTATCCGGCTCGTAAAACAATACAAATAATATCCAAAATAAGAGAGGTGGACGCACGTTCCAAAGGCCTTGACAACGCAAGTACATCGCCCGGAGAACTGCTGAAAGAACTGATCGCATTCATTTTGCAATAGCCTTAACCCATCAAAAACAGCAAGACCGGCACATAATCACGAAACAATCACCGTAGAAGGGGTAAGCGATGGCCGGACAGACCTGATAACACTATATCCGATAACCGCCCCCATCACTCAGCCAACCGTAAGACATAATATTCCAAGGCTGATCCACCTCAACCCAAACGGTATGGAAATTATCATATCACTTGATAAAATCCATACCGTTTTTTTATTTCAACGGCAGAAACATCAGATATCAGCACAACAGCAAAAGCAAATTATTCAGCTTTTAATACGACCATAAACGGCCGAGAATTTGCCGTCCGTCAGAATGCAAAATAAACACGATTTAGAAAACTCAACGATAAAAACGTCTAAAAAAGACATCTCATCAGAAGCGCAAAAACACTGCATTTTCAAGCAAATTCAAATCAAAAACAGGACATTTTCCCAAAGCATATCCCGTCAATTTTCTTCTACATTTTCAACAAAAAAGACGACGTTCTACCGGCAAACAGATAGCGATCAAGTCTCCATAAAAAGATGATAAAACAGTTACTCATTTCCAATTCATGCGACAACAAAGAAGCCTCGGAACACAAATATATTACATTTCGCCAATAAAAAATCAACTGCTCGGAGACAATTATATCCATATATTTTTTGCCTAACAATATGGTTCACAAAGCATAGTAACGCTTCCTTAAACCACTCGAAAAACAATAAAAATGTAAATCTGGCTCTATTTTAGACCTAAAACAAGCGTTTTACACCCCAAAACGGCACCATAAACAGCCAAAAATCACCTAAAAACAGTATTTTCGCACCCAAATCACTTCTCTTTCGCATTTTCTTTGAAATATGTTTTTAGAAGCTTAACTACTGAAAACCAACAAGTTAATTCAAAAAGTACATTCTGAGATTTCAATATTTAGAAAATTATTATAAACTGTTCTGATACGGAACAATTAGCCATCTCAGTACAAACAAAATCAAACATTCACTTTTATTAATATTTATATTTGTAGTTTTGTAAACATTGTTAGTTTTGATTTCTAAATTACGACTTTATCATTAATTCACATACATATATATTATGTAAATTGTTTAAGTTTTTATATTTTGTTATTTATATGTGAACATATATACATTATTAAAGTCTTTGTATTTTTATTCAACACATATTATACACCACCAATAATCTGTTTTTCAAGCGAATATACAATATATTACATCATTTTCAAGCTATTACATACACTAATTGTATTCAAATTTATGAATAATCATCATTTCGACGGTTTGCCACTGCTAAATAGCTATATAATACCCAGTTTGTTATAGCAAAAGAATGAAGCTAAAGATATGTTCCAATCCTGCCACTTTCTTTACATTTACAAATATTCAGCAAACTACAACTGTAAAACGATAGCACATTAAACAAATCTACACTATCAAACAATAAAATTTACATTGCAAAATATATTTATAATTGTTGCAGGAGTAAAAAAATATGATTACCTTTGTAAAGAAATAGAAAAATGGAGATTTTACGCTGATTTCCCACTCGAATAAGGGTGATCTTCCATTCACAAGACATAATAAAACGGTGGAAAAATAGCAACCATCCGAACCGACAGCGCAACAAACTCCCGCACAAAACGAACCGGAGAAGTTAACGAGAACAACGACACCCCGATGACGACCTGCCGCCATGACACAATAAAAGAGACCGCATCCAAATTGCATCCCTACTCCTTTACGCACGACAAAAAAAGCAATCGCCATAAACATGAATCAGAAATGCGACCGGCATAAAAAACAAAGACAACAGAGAGCGAACAGGAACACTGCAGAAAGAAAAAAACTATAACGTAGGAAAACCAATCCTATCGCCATAAAATAGAAAACTCATTTTTTCAGAAACCTGTCGCATTAAAAATGACGAAGCAATAGAAAGAGAAAAAAACGATGTTGATTTGTGGTCAGAATCAGTTTGCATCCTTATCACATTTCCAGAACTTACACAACAATCTCATAATATAATTTCAACACGAAAATATCCAGCTACAATGAAAGACAGAATACAACAGCTGATGGAAGCGCAGCACATGAACCAACAAACATTCGCTTCTTACACCGGAATAGGCACCGCATCACTAAGCAGTATCTTCACCGGACGCACACGCCCTACCCTAAATCACGTAAACGCCATATTGGACAAATTCCCAAACATCAATCCTCTCTGGCTGCTAAAAGGCGAAGGCGGCATGTTGCTTACAACCGACGGAAGCGGTTCAGACAACGGTTCCGCTACGGTATCCGGCAACGATATGGCGCAAAGTTCTCCTGTCAGCACTACAATAGGAACACAGGACGATGAAACATACGATTCGCCGACAACACAGTATCATAAAAATCCGAAAACAGGCAGAGAAAGGATATCTGCCAATATGACAGATACACCAAATCTTTTCAGCAGTCCCCACACTGCAAATCCATCCGGAAACAGAGTGCCTAAACCCGACAATCCTCAGCTATCGGGTTTTCATTGCGAACCGCAACCAAAGATTATACAAATTCAACGCAAGATAACTGAAATACGTGTATTCTATGATGACCAGACTTGGGAGTCGTTTGTACCCAAGAAATAGATTACCATCCTCTCACCATCCAACACATTATATATAATATACAGCCTATAATCCGCCCCAAATACGCACTCTATCACAGCAAGAAAGTAACAATCTATTTTTCAACACGTTACAAATAGCGTTACAATCGCAGTACGATTACATTGCAATTGCACTGCGATTACGATACAATCTCAATGCGATTACAGTGTAATTGGGGTGCAATTACAATACATATTGGCTAACATCCATACAGAAAAGGAAAGTGTACGGAATATAAAACCATCCGCAACAGAAAAGCAGGCGGCACTATTCCTTTTCTTTTTTCAATAACGCCCGCTTCTTCTCTATCATTATTCCCTCCCTTTCCCCATGAAAACCGCCCAATGTTCCGTCAGCGGCTATAACTCTATGACACGGCACCTCCGGCGCAAAAGGATTTCTTTTCAACGCCTGCCCCACTGCCTGTGCACTGCCACAGCCTATCCGCCGTGCCAGTTCTCCATAAGAAACGGTCTCACCGCGCGGCACGTTCAACAATTCCAAATACACCTTTCTCTGAAAATCCGTAATGTTTTGTACCCGCAATACCATGTCGCGCACCTTGCCTGTTTCATCCGTCTGTTCCATAAACGACATACATTCTTATAATCCACCTACACCGATTCCTGTCACCTGACACCCGTATCCCCAAGCCAGCCAATAGCAACCGTAGCTCTCTTCCGCCACCCACGACCGGCAATGCCGTTACTCTTTCAGATACCTTTCAAACATCTTGCGATAGGCTTCAGCCTTCTTCTCAAACGCCAACGGATACGCTCTCGACGAACTCGGCAGCCTATACAGCTCCAGTCCATACTGTTCCGTTTCCTGCCACAACGGCTCCAGCCTCACCCACTCGCCCACTTTCGGCATTGTCGCCAAACCATAATAGCGGCAAATAGTCTCCGTGGCCTTCTCTCCCGTTGTTATCACAGCCCGCAACCGTTCCATCTGTCCCGTCAATGCTTTTATATCCGTCGGCTCCACCACCTCCAGAAACTTGTCGGAAGCATTATCTTTAAGCCTTCTCACAGCCGTCGCCGTGTCATAAAACGCTATCCCCCGCCTGTTACAGTGCTCTACAATCTCCGGCAACCTGAAATTCCTTGCCTCTCTGTCCACAAAATAATTGCGGTCACCATAAAACACCTCGCCCTCTATCCGCCAATGGTCATTTATAAAGTTAGGGTAAAAGAAATCCATACACCACCGCTTTCTTTGCGGCGGGAAACTGCCAAGAAACAACACTCTCGCATTCTTCGGCGTAAAAGGGCGCAACGGATGATACTCCACCCCGTCAGCACTCCTCCGTATATTCTCCTCATTCAGAAACGTCCCATCGCCTGATGACGTTATATTACCTGCACAAAAACGCTCGCTTTCAATCATAGTGCAAAGATACAAAATATCCGTAAATCCGCAAAATAACACGCCTTACAAAAGCATTTCAGCCATTTTTCTACCCACAGAATCCCCCGTCAGCAGGAAAAAGCACTCTGTAAAGAGTGCTTTTTCCTGCAATGTCACACGTGTCCACATCTTATTATATATGTACTCACAATCCTTATGTACCGCCATGTCAGACCAAAGCGTCATCTTTACGGGCCATTTTCCTAACCCGTCGCTTCAGTTTCCTCTGCCCTTTCATAAAACCGTTTAGTGTCCTTGCGCCGACAACAGACCATGCCGGCATACGTTTCACACGCCTACGTACCCCCGGACTGTCCCACAGCATAAAGCCAAGGATAAAGAATATGCACGCCCATATTACCCAGCCATACAATATCTTTACGGTATGGCAAAGCAATACCTCAACCATTCCATTCATATACTCGCCGAAGTCAAACGGATTCCGCTCAAATATCACCGGATTGACATAGTCTCCGACACGCGCAAAACCGTCAGCCACATAAAATCCTATACCTTTTGCAAGTATGGCAGCCCCTATTGTCCCCCCTCCAAACATGTGCAGGAAGTTAAATATGCACAGGGATTGAAAGAAATGCTCAAACGACATTATCTGGTGCAGGCTCCACATGAAGGCTATACACAAGACGGCATACCCGAATCCTCTGCATATCAACGGCAGAACAAACTGGCAATAACCGACAGCCGGACTGACAAGAAAGTAAAATCCAATACAGTAAACACCAATAAACGCCATGCCTATGGCTATAAGTCTGTACTGGCTCCACCGCATCAGCTTCAACCATCCGAGCGAAAAGCCGCACCCGGGCACCGAACCCACCAACGACCACAGGTTGAGCCTCTCGTAAGTAAGGTCAGAATAGTGCATAACCTCTTCATAAAACACCATCTCCAGCACGTTCTCGACAGAGATAATCATCTCAAACAGCACTACAAACAACAGTAGCGGGCGTAAGTAGCGGTATCTCATTATGCGCCACTCCACATACGGTTTCGGAATAATACGCATCCTTATCATGTTCGCCGCTAATGTAATACAAGCCATTGCCGTTACAACCGTAACGCTTGAGGAATGGAACCAGTCCAGCCAGTCGCCATAGTTCAGCACCCATGCCACCTCCAACCAAAACGCTACCCATAACACCGCTCCCGTCCAGTCAATACCTTTCAACGGCACCCGTCGCTCAACCGGCATAGGACAAAAGGGTCTGCACAACAGGGTCTGTACCGTTATGACAAACAACATCAACGTTATCACAAACACATGCATCATAGCCCAATGCATATAGAAGGCAAACGCCGCCGACAAATAGCCCGTCAGCTCTATCGCTGTCAACAGGATTATGTGCAAAACAGGAAAGAATACCGCAAAATCCCGCTTCGGAGTCATCCACAATTGTATGTTCGACATACACTCAAACGTGCCCTGTATCTTTGCCACTCCACACAACACGCATACCAACCCCATCACGGGCAGGGGCAATCTGAGCATGGTAAGCACGTTGCCGGCCATTATTACCACCGCCGAGGCTATCAACAGACACTTGTTTGTAAACCTGAACTTCATGCGGAACATAACCGGAAACCATACCGCCATGCCGGCCAGACTACAGTACAGCAGCATAGTAACGTCCTCACGCATCCACGAACGCTCACCTATCATGTCGTTCATAGCTCCCATATACACGCCGCCACTCAGCTGAAAGCAGAAGGCCAGCACCACATATATCCATGGCCGCGCCGCCTCCGGCACCCAATCGCGAAACATTGGCATAGAGAATGGAGGGATCTTTTCCATCAGTACATCACCTCACATTCAACATTCATACCCGCTCTGAGCCTGTCCATAGACTCATTGCGCAACAGTTTCACCCTAACCGGCACACGCTGCTCCACCTTCACGAAGTTTCCCGTGGCGTTATCCTGCGGAATCATGGAGTAAGCCGACCCCGTAGCGTCACTTATGCGTTCCACCTCTCCGTCAAACACCACACCCGGCACGGCGTCAACCGTCATCCTCACCTTAGCTCCCACGGTGATATTAGGCATCTGTGTCTCCCGATAGTTGGCCACAACCCACATTTCTGACTTGTCAACAATGCTGCATAGCGTCTGTCCAGGCTGCACAAGCTGTCCCTCATGAATATCCTTATGCCCCACAACCCCGTCGGCCGTGGCCACAATCACGGTGTATGACAAGTTCAGCTCGGCCGTATGTACGGCCGCTTCAGCCGCCTCCACATTAGCCTTCGACTGCATCAGCCTGTGTTTCTGCTCATCCTTGGCCGAGTTCACGACCCTTTTACGGTGCGTTGCGGCCTCATAGCGTGCCTTTGCCGCCAGATATGCCGTGCGAACATTGTCATATTGCTGCTTTGTAACGGCACCCTTGGCCAGCAAAGTGGCAAACCGCTCTTCTTCAAGGCGTGCATTCTCCATCTGCACCCTTGTCTCTTCTATTCCCGCAACCGCTGCATCCACATTTGAAGCCGTGGTAGTTACCGCCGCTCCCGCTTGCGCGCCGGCCGCCAAGGCATTTGCCAAATTGGCCTTGGCCTGAGCAAGTGCCAACCTGAACTCAGCGTCTTCGATCACCACAAGCGTGTCACCTTTCTTCACCTCCTTATACTCCTCGTAGCGTATTTCCTTGATATATCCCGCCACACGGGCATTGACCGGCGTGATGTGTTGCTCTATATGGGCATTGTCAGTAAACTCAACATTGCCAAAATGTATAAACTTACCGGCCAGCAACCATGCCGCCGTGATGATGAGCAACACAATAATCGTGTTATATGCTATACGTATAATCTTTCTATTATCCATTGTCTATAAATTAAAAAAGTTACTATATATCTCCCGCAACATACTTTAGCCGATACAAAGCCGCCACCACCGCTATGCGGGCATCGGCATATTGCTGCTCAGTGTCAAGCCTTATGTTAGCAGCATCGGTCATATCCGTAACCATAGCCAGCCCCTCTCTGTACCGGTCAGCTATCACATTGTAGTTCTGCCTTGCCAGTTCCATGCTCTTTTGTCTTGTCTTCAGCTCCGAACGCGATGTCTGTAACTGAGTGTATGCGACGTGTATATCGTCCCCTGTAGCCTCAACCGCAACCTGTCTCTGCTGCTCCGCCAGCGTTGTCGCTACCGCCGCCGAACGTATTTTCTTCTTGTTCTTATACAAAGCCGACAAATCGTATGACACACCGACACCCACAAACCAATATTTCAGGTTCTTGTCTATAGGCGGAACCTCCACCAATATCGGCCCGTCAAGGTGATCTTCGGCCATCAAAGCAACCTTCGGCAGCAACGCTGCGCGTGCTATCTTCTCCTGTTTGCGGCTCATCTCCACCGCCGTGCCGGCCTTTTGCAGGTCGCTATTGTTTGTTTCGGCCAACTTGCGCCAATACTCCTCGGACGGAACAGGGCCAATATCAAACGCCTCATCAGGCAACATATCGTAACCGACACAATCCCTATGCGGTGCTAATGCCGTCTGCAACTGTTTCTCCACCACACTGATACGGTCTCTAATCACGGTCGCCTGCAAAGCCATCTGTTCCCTCATAAGCTCATAACGCGTTATGTCGTTCTTCAGCACCACCCCCTCGCGGTAACGGTCTTTGGTGCGTTCAATCAATGTATCTGCTAAGGCTACATTGCCATTCACCACCCTCAAGCGGCTTTCAAGGCTGTGTTTCTGCAGATATAAGGACGCCACAAGCATGTGTACGCTCTGCCGTACGGCCTCATTCCCTATCTGTTCCATCCGTTTCTGCAACCCGGCCATGTCTATTGAGGCCGTTATTGCACCTCCACTATACAACACCTGCTGCGCGGACAACGAGAAATTGTTGCCCCAATGTGGTATGGGGGCATTCATAAAGTCACCGAAACTGCGGTTCCACAACTGTCCGTTACCCAAATAGGAGAATGACAACCGGCTCTGAACATCAGGTAACCGCTGCGCCTTAGCAGCCTCAATGTCCGCTTCTGCCTTCTCTATCGCCGTGCGCCGCGCCCCGATTGACGTATTGTTTGCGTCCGCTGTGCGAAATAATGCATTCATACCGTCCGTCAACATCTGCGACTGTGCGGACACACCCACATCAGGTAGCGCGGCCAAGCCTATGGCAAGACCACGTAACCAATAGTTTTTCATAAAATAAAGTTGATTTGTTTGTTGTTTATCCTTCTTCTTTCTCTGCACAAAATAAAGTTTCCCCGCCATTGTCACATACCCTTTTCTTAGGGCATACGAATGACGAAGCGAATGCAAAGTTAATGTTTTTTTTCGTAAAATGTTCCATGCGAGGCACGGTATTTTACACTTTTTTAACCTGTATTTTCACCGTTTGTTAAAATATTTAAGACAAAACAGCATTATCCCCACTCACAAAACCTAACGTTTCAGCAGCCTTAATCCGGCGTACGTGAGCAGACCGTTTATCATAAGCAACTCATAGCCGAAACGGTATCCTGTCAAGGTTGGAACGAGATAGTCGAGACAATAGCAGACGGCAGGGGCGGCTATACAGACAAAAGCAGCTCCATGAGCGAGCTGACGGGACTGCTTTTTATGTATCAGAGCAATGGCAAAAAGACCTAAAAGCGGCCCGTAAGTATAGCTACACAAACGGTATATGGCATCAATCAGCGAGGTATTATTAAACGCATGAAACAACATTATACATACCGTAAACGCCACAGACATAGCAATATGAACCCTACGACGGATCTTTTCGGCTGTAAGTGACGTTTCATCGTAGTGCGACGACAATCCAAGCATGTCCACACAGTAGCAGGTTGTCAATGCAGTCAGGGCACTGTCGGCACTGCTAAAGGCGGCGGCAACAATGCCAATGGCAAAAAGAGCGAGCACCATATCGCCGAGAACACCTGTGGCGGCGAACATAGTCAGTAAGTCATCAGGATTGGCCGGCAATGGTATTTCCTTGGCAACACACAGCATACACAGCATCACACCAAGGCTCAGAAAAAGGAAATTGGCAGGAAGAAAGGCGAAACCGTAGGTACACATGTCTTTGCGGGCATCGGAAAGGGTGCGGCAAGTGAGGTTCTTCTGCATCATATCCTGATCTAATCCGGTCATAACTATGACTATAAATATGCCGGAAAGGAACAAGAGTACAGGACTGCCGCCCTGCGGTTGCAGCGATACCGTATCTTGCGTAAAGACTGCCCGGAACGCCTTAGTTACGGCATCAACCCCTTCGGAAGCAGGAAAAAGAGCCTGCGACACCTTATATATTATAAGTATCAGGGCGGAGAACATGCACAACGTCTGCAAAGTATCAGTCCATACAAGGGTCTTTATGCCTCCACGACGGGTATACACCCATATCAATGCTACCATCACGGCAACCGTAACCGGAAACAATAAGCCCGAAACAGACTGTGACCATGCCCCGCCGCCGATACCATCAATACTCCTATAGATTATATAGCATGGCACATAGAAGCGCGCAGCGGCTCCAGTAAGTTTTGAAAGCAGAAAGAAAGCGGCACCGGTCTTATAAGCCTCGTTGCCCAATGGCTGCAATGCGCTATATATTGTGGTCAGATTCAGGCGGTAATAGATTGGCAACAAGACGTAAGCAACCACGAAATAGCCCACAACGAAGCCCAAACAGGTGTAGAGATAGGCCATGCCTGAGTGGAGTACCATGCCCGGAACGCTCACAAACGTAACGCCCGATATGCTTGCTCCTATCATACCGAAGGCCACAAGCGGCCACGGTGACTGTCTGGAACCACGGAAAAAAACATCATTATTGCTCCTTGAAGCGGCCAAACGGCTCACTCCAAGGAGCAAAAGGAAATATAATGTTATTATAACAAGTATCATTTCTGCCCGTAAACTTAATGTGAACAGGGTGTTACTTTCTACTTTCGCTCCATCTTTTCAGGCGGTTATACTCTTTTTTCGTTATGCGCATGAAGGATCCATGCTGTGGGGCTGTAACGCCTTTTATATCCTGTGGGTCCGAGAAGTTGCGCATATACTTGTCTGCTTTGCATATACGGTAGTGCCTGGGGCGTGAGGAATACTCAATATATGCAATGCGCCAGCCATCCTCTCCGTCTATTTTGAAAGCGGAAACGCCCTCACATTTCTTCTTACCCTCAAAGCTTACGTAGTCATCCTCAACAGGTTCGCTCCACGGTCCCCGCAGGTTTGCGGCGGTAGCGGTGAACAATCCCGGTTTGCCCCCTTCTTTTTTTATCATCATGTGGAACATACCGTCAGCCGGAACGTAGTTTATATCGGCGTCAATTGTAGCATATCCCCAGTCAAATAGCGGCTGCGGCTGTGTCAGTTTGGTGAATGTCTTGTCAGCGTAAGAGTAATACATACGGTCATATTGCTCTTCGTCACGGTTCCACATAGAATAATATATGAAATATCCCCCTTTGCTACCGTCTTTCCATGTGTACGTTTCATCCCAGAAAATCTGCGGTGCCCACACCCTGTTCACGGTGCTCCAGTTCTTATATACCGGCGTGATACTCTTGTCGTCGCCGTCACAAAATATCTCCAACCCTTTGCGGTAATCAAACGTTGTGGACTTCCAGTCAATGAGATTGTCGGAGGTCAGCAGATTTATCCCATAGTTATCCCAGTCCGATAGCTTTCCGAGCTTCTTGGTCATAGAGTTCTTCATGTCGGTAGTAACCATGAGATAGCGTTTCATATCAGCCGAGCGGCAGATGTAGGCATCACGTGTTCCGCCCTCGATACCAGCCATCTCGTATGGCGAGAAGATAGAGTCTCCGCCAATAATATCCTCATAATTCAACCCGTCTTTACTAACGGCAAATGCCGTCCACTGCCCTTTGTCGCTCATGTGGCAATATAAATAGTACTTGCCTTTCTGCGGATTGGCAGCCTCTCCGCCCATTGTTATGGCGGCAAGACATAAAGAAGCGATAAGTTTTTTCATCATAATGTAGTAGTTTTGGTGTTTAGTTATTCTGTTTGCTGATTGCCATGCCTGTACGTCCGCTTATAAATCGCGCGGCTCCATGCTCCGTAATACGTCTACAGCCTCAGTCACTCCCGGCACATTCTTTATGACAAGCCGGTTATGTCCGCCCACAACCTTAAAGTCACAGTAGCGCGGATGCCGCTCAACATATTTCAATATGGACGTAAAATACTTGCTCTGATAGAACACACTGCTTTGGTTTTCTACGAATTGCATCTGCATCTGGTGCTGTTTCAATATCAGTTTCTCGCAGCCGAGCCGCCTGCCCAGTCTCCTGAGCATAACCACCTGCATCAGTTCCTCACCCTCTTTCGGCACCGGTCCGAAACGGTCTTCCATACGTTTGCGGTATGCCTCAAGGTCGGCATCTGTCTGTATGCTGTCCAATTCACGGTACAAGCTCATACGTTCGCTACTTCCCGGCACATAATAGTCAGGGAAATACATCTGCAAATCGCTCTCCACGTTACAGTCATCCACAAAATCCTCGCCCGTCAGTTGTTCCCCCTCAGCCATCTGTTCGGCATAAAGCTCCTGAAACTCGTCGTTCTTCAGCTCATTAACCGCTTGCGAAAGTATCTTCTGATAGGTCTCATATCCAAGGTCTTCCATAAATCCTGACTGTTCAGCACCAAGCAGATTGCCCGCTCCGCGTATGTCAAGATCCTGCATGGCAAGGCTGAATCCGGAACCAAGATCGGCAAACGTCTCCAATGCCTCCAACCTCCTGCGACTGTCAGCCGGCAGACTTGTCAGCGGCGGAGCAAGCAGATAGCAGAACGCCTTGCGGTTGCTGCGCCCCACTCTGCCACGCATCTGATGCAAATCCGACAGCCCGAAGTGGTTGGCATCATTGATTATAATGGTGTTTGCGTTTGGTATGTCTATGCCATTCTCCACTATTGTGGTCGACAACAGAAGGTCGTAATCGTGGTTTATGAATCCCATTACAATCCTTTCCAATTCCTCCGGCTTCATTTGTCCGTGTCCTACGGCCACACGGCAGTCCGGTACATGACGCTCTATAATACGCCTCATATTATCAAGCGTGGCAATTCTGTTGCACACGAAATACACTTGTCCGTTACGACTCATCTCGAAGTTTATCGCATCAGCTACAAGCTCCGCCGAGAATACAGCCACCTGCGTGTCGATAGGATGCCTGTTTGGCGGCGGTGTGCGCATGATACTCATATCCCTTGCCCCCATAAGGGAGAACTGTAAGGTGCGAGGTATCGGGGTAGCCGACATGGTAAGGGTATCAACATTGGCCTTCAACTGCCTGAGTTTCTCCTTGGTCGACACGCCAAACTTCTGCTCCTCGTCTATTATCAGCAGTCCGAGGTCGTGCCATTTCACAGTCTTCGACAGCATACGGTGCGTGCCTACCAATATGTCCAGCCTGCCCTCCTCCAGCCGTTGCAGCACATCTTTGGTTTGTTTTGGCGTGCGTGCCCTTGAAAGGTAATCCACCGACACCGGCAGTCCGTCGAGTCTCTTGCTGAATGTCTTGTAATGCTGAAAGGCAAGCACCGTGGTCGGCACGAGTACCGCCACCTGTTTAGAGTCGCAAGCGGCCTTAAAGGCTGCCCTTATAGCCACTTCCGTCTTGCCGAAGCCCACATCTCCACACACAAGGCGGTCCATAGGGCGTGGTGCCTCCATGTCATGCTTCACCTCCTGCGTCGCCTTCATCTGGTCCGGCGTGTCCTCATAGAGGAAAGAGCCCTCCAGTTCATGCTGCAAATAGGAATCGGCCGAGAAAGCAAAGCCCTTCTCATGCCGTCTTCTGGCATAAAGTCTTATCAGGTCACGGGCTATGTCCTTTATGCGTTTCTTGGCTTTTTCCTTTATACGTTCCCACGCTCCGGTGCCGAGAGTGGACAACCTCGGAGGCTCACCGCTGTCCGCCCGTCTGTACTTGCTTATCTTATAAAGGGCGTGAATACTTACGTCCACCTTGTCATTCTTCTGATAAACGATGCGTATCACCTCCTGATAGCCTCCGGTCTGAGTGCCGTCGGCATTCCTTGTCACCGTAGGCACACGCACAAGTCCCGCAAACTTACCGATACCGAAGTCCACATGCACTATGAAATCGCCCGGTTCCATCTCCTGCAACTCCTTCATAGTAAGTGCCATCTTACCTTTCTTGGCCGACTGTGCCTTGAGCTGGTACTTATGGAAACGCTCAAATATCTGGTGATCGGTAAACAGTGCCACCTGCATCGTGTCGTCCACAAAACCCTCATGCACCACACCCTTAACAGGAGTCCATACCGTCTCATGGCCACCGCCACCTGCCTGTATGTTCTGCAAAATCTCTTTCAGACGCTCCTGCTGTTTGTCGCTGTCAGAAAGCATATACAACCGGTAGCCTTTCAACGACAGGTCTTCAAGCGTCTGTGCCAGCAACTCAAAATTCTTGTGCAACAACGGCTGCGGATTACAGGACATTACAGCCCCTGCATCAGCTGCCTCCGCCTCTTGCAATGCTGTTGTTTTTGCAAGAATTACAGTCTTGAAACGTTGCAGCCCCTCCTCTATCCTCGTAGCCGTGCACAGGTTCAGGCTTGCGGTCAGTTCACGCATTATGTCCTGCCTCTCCATCTCCGTAGCGGCCGCAAGGCGGTCTGTCACCGCCTGTTGTGAGAAACCGTCCTTATATATATAGTCAACAGCATCCACTATATACCGCAAATCGTGGGTCACCAAAAGCGTATCGGCCGGCAGAAAATCTGTAAACGGTATCTTCTCCGCCTGCATACAGGCCGTTTCGGGCACTATAGCGATACTGTCAAGCAACCCCATCGACAGCTGGGTCTCCACATTGAAGACCCGCATCGAGTCTATCTCGTTGTCGAAAAAGTCTATGCGACAAGGGTGTTCGGAGTTAAATGAATATACATCGAGAATGCTGCCGCGCACGGCATACTGCCCCGGCTCATAGACATAGTCCACTTCTCTGAACCCCAACTCTTTCAGACGATGCGCCAATGCTGTTATACCGACACTCCCGCCACGCTCAAGCGCTATGATGTTGTCGTCCAGTTTCTGCTTGCTGACAACCAATTCCGCCAGCGCCGCGGGACAGGTCACTATCACCCTGCCTCCCGTTTCGGCCTTGGCAAGGGTCGTAAGCACCTCCGTGCGCATTATCTCACACGCCGCGTCACGCTGCCCGAACTTCACCGCACGTTTGTAAGACGACGGGAAAAGCAGCACACTCTCCGTGCCGAGTATGTTTGAGAAATCCTGAAACAGATAGCCTGCCTCGTCGGCATCGCGCATAACGAACAGCATATCACGCTGCAACGACTTCATGACGGCGGCGAAATACATGGCTACGGCAGACTGCGTAAGACCGCCAACGGCAACCTTGCGTTCTGTCTTTCTTGCCAACCTCCGTGACAACGCCTTTACAGGCTGACTTTTTGCATACAGCATTAAAAGTTCACTCAATAGCATAAATCACTGCAAAAGTACGAAAAAAATCTTTAATAGCTTTGCTGTTTTAAGAATATTTCGTACTTTTGCAATATAAAATCATAAAAGAAAACCATGCGGACAAGCGACAGTATCATTATAATTCCTACATACAACGAGAAGGAAAACATTGAGAAAATAATCCGTGCCATATTCGCACTGGAGCAGTCTTTCCACATTCTCGTGATAGATGACGGGTCACCGGACCATACAGCCGACATCGTGAAACGGCTGATAAAGGAAGAATTCGACGGACAACTGTTCATAGAGGAGCGCAAAGGCAAGTTAGGACTGGGCACCGCGTACATTAAAGGCTTCGGATGGGCACTGGAACACGACTACCAATACATCTTCGAGATGGACGCGGACTTCAGCCATGACCCGAAAGACCTGCCGCGACTCTACGACGCCTGCGCCCGTGAGGGCTACGATGTGGCCATCGGCTCACGCTATGTAAGCGGCGTAAACGTTGTGAACTGGCCTATAGGCCGTGTGCTGATGTCTTATTTCGCGTCAAAATATGTGCGCCTCGTAACAGGATTTAAGGTGCATGACACTACAGCCGGATTCAAATGCTACAAACGAAGGGTTCTGAAAACAATAGAACTGGACAAGATTCGCTTCAAGGGATATGCCTTTCAGATAGAAATGAAATTCACGGCATACAAGATAGGGTTCCGCATTAAGGAGGTTCCCGTGATATTTGTAAACCGCCGCGAGGGTGTAAGCAAGATGAGCGGAGGCATATTCGGCGAGGCATTCTTCGGGGTTATGCGTCTGCGTTGGGACGGATGGACGAGAAAATACCCACAGATAACGGAATAAAACAAATCATTGCCGCCATGCTTTCGGAGCATGGCGGCAATGATTTTATATACTCCTGATACTGAAACTGTTATACAGCACACACACCATTCACAACAAATAGCGTTGCAATCGTGGCGCGATTGTAATGTAAAAGCACTGCGATTGCAGTGTAATTGCAGTGCGATTACAAGATGATTGCACTGCGATTGTGATGGCGACACAGCCATAGCCCCAAAGCATCCGGTTTCCCTACTCTTCCATCATCCATTCATCCTCCTCACGAGGACGGAACTCAAGCAACAGTTGTTGCACCTGCGCCGAACGACCGTTGAGCCTATACCACCCTTTTTTGTCGCCTTTTATCACGGCGCCGCCGCTCTTCTGGCTTTCGGCACGCAGCCATTCGCCAACGGCGGCATATACCTTTTCTCTGTCTTGCGGGTCAAACAGTGTGTTTGTTATGTTATACACATTAAGCGCAATGCGTTTCAGTGGCATGGCCTCAGGGTACGCCTCTCTCAGAATTATCAATATGTTTTGGGATATAACCAATATATTCTTTGCTGTTATATTATCACAAAGCACTAAAAAAGGGTGGGCAAAGATACTTTGCCCACCCTTTCACTGCTTCTAAAACCATAAGGGCAGGCCTGCATCCGAGGCACACCCAAACGGTGATATAGCTAACCTTTCGCAGGAGATTGCCTTAAGCGAGAATGAGCTTGTTATCCTCATTTGTCGCAATCTTGCCTTCTTTCAAAAGCCAACCTATTCCGAGGTAAACGTCTTCGGACGCAACCTTAACCGCTTTTGTAATCTCCTCAACAGTCATAGGCTTTGCTGTCGCTGCGAGACACTGGTAAACATCGCCTGCACGGAAGCCCGCATTCTCGGCGTTTACATAGATAACGGTTGACTTCTTGGATGTCTTCTTTGTACCACAAGTCTTGGTAGCGCATGTCTTGGCTGCCTTTTTCTCAGTAGCAGGCTTTTCTGCTGCTGCCTTTTTTACTGTCTTTTCTGCCATTATTAATGCTTTTCTTATTTTTTAATTTGTTACCCTTCTTACATCAAAGGACTGAATATTTATAGTAACTGAAAATCTTTTCTGATGCAAAGTTAGTGATTTTCAATTAAAAAGGACATCTTCTCCTACGAAAAAGATGTCCTTTTATCATAAATTTCTGATATATGTCAACACAAGACAAGAGCCTCAACGCATTATCGACATATAAGCAACAGAAAACATCCTGCGCAAACCGGCGGCGGAAAGCAGGCGAACAGGGCTATTTTGCGTCCTTAAGCCTTACATCAAGCTGCAATTCGTCGAGCTGTTTCGGGTCTATAGCCGATGGTGCATCGAGCATAACATCGCGCCCGCTGTTGTTCTTCGGGAACGCTATGCAGTCGCGGATGCTGTCGAGACCGGCCATGAGGCTGACAAAACGGTCAAGACCGAAAGCGAGACCGGCATGAGGAGGCGCGCCATACTTGAAGGCATTGATAAGGAATCCGAACTGTGCCATGGCGCTCTCCGGAGTAAATCCGAGTACCTCAAACATCTTTGCCTGCAGGTTTCCGTCGTGGATACGCAGCGAACCGCCGCCAACCTCCACACCGTTGCACACGAAATCGTAGGCCTTGGCACGCACCTTGGCGGGGTCAGTGTCCAGCAACGGTATGTCGTCAGGATTGGGCATGGTGAACGGATGGTGTGTGGACATGAGGCGTTGTTCCTCATCGCTCCATTCAAACAATGGGAAATCGACTATCCACAGGCACTCGAACTTGTCCTTATCCATAAGCCCAAGGCGTTTGCCCATTTCCAGACGAAGGGCGCAAAGCTGTACGCGTGTTTTGTTGGCGTTGTCGCCTGAGAGTATCAGCACAAGGTCACCACGCTTGGCACCGGCCTTGTCGGCAACAGCCTGCAGCTGCTCCGGAGTGTAGAACTTGTCTACACTTGACTTGATTGTACCGTCTTCGTTCACCTTTATATATACAAGCCCCTTGGCACCCACCTGCTGTGACTTGACAAAGTCGGTGAGCTGGTCAAGCTGTTTGCGTGTATAAGCGGCACAACCCTCGGCCACAATGCCGCCGATGTAGGCAGCATTGTCGAACACTTGGAATGTACCGAGCCGCAATACATCCATAAGCTCCACGAACTCCATGCCAAAACGCAGGTCGGGTTTGTCGGAACCGTACTTTGACATGGCCTCATGCCATGTCATCCGGCGCAGTTTTGCCGGCAGATCCACACCACGTACCTCCTTAAAGAGGTGACGAGCCATCTGCTCAAATATCTCTATAACGTCGTCCTGATCCACAAATGACATCTCACAGTCTATCTGTGTGAACTCCGGTTGGCGGTCAGCACGCAGATCCTCGTCACGGAAACATTTCGCAATCTGGAAGTAACGGTCGAAACCGGAAACCATAAGCAGCTGCTTAAGGGTCTGCGGACTCTGCGGCAGAGCATAGAACTGACCGGGATTCATGCGTGAGGGTACAACGAAATCGCGCGCTCCCTCAGGAGTGGAGCCAATGAGTATCGGCGTCTCTACCTCTATGAACTGATGCGAATCGAGGAAGTTGCGTATAAGGATTGTCATGCGGTGACGCAACTCAAGGTTCTTTCTGACACACGAACGGCGCAAGTCAAGATAGCGATATTTCATGCGTAACTCGTCTCCGCCATCGGTATTGTCTTCTATCGTGAACGGGGGAGTGAGGCTCTCGCTGATTATCTGGAGGTCAGTGACAATGATTTCGATGTCGCCGGTGGCCAGCTTCTTGTTCTTGGAGTAACGCTCCGCCACCATGCCCGTGGCCTGTATGACGTACTCACGCCCCAAACGGCCGGCCATATTACGCAGTTCCTCAGAGGAATCCTCGTTAAAAGCCAGCTGTGTAATGCCGTAACGGTCACGCAAATCCACAAAAGTCAGCGCACCAAGATTGTGTACTCCCTGTACCCAACCGGCCAGAGTAACGGTCTGGCCTACATTCTCTATGCGGAGTTCTCCGCAGGTGTTTGTTCTGTACATATCGCTATAATGGTTATTATTCTACTATAAGATCTTCCTTTTTCAATCGTTCTATGAAATTGTTGACATCGGCTCGTGCCGTGGCTTCATCAATTTCATACTCGGCCTGCAACGCCTGCTGCAGGTCTTCGGCCGTGAAAACGGCATTTTCCATACGCTTCCATAGGAAAAGCGATGTCTCATTTAATGATATTATCTTTGAAAAGTCAGCACTCTTCTCACCTACCGGTACGAGGACTGAAATGCCACAGACCTCTTGTCGTTCTAATCCTTCTATTATTTTCATACTTCATTTGGTTGTGTGCAGACTCATGTCGTGCACTGATGCGTTCAGAATTTGAATATCTTCCATGCGAAAAGCAGATAACGGCGCAATGGCTTCAGCATAAGCCAAAGATGCCAATAAGCCCTGTAAGCCCTGCCATCGACCGGTGAGAGCCTCGTGCTGCCTTTGCGATAAAATCCCAATGCTATGGCAATGACATCGCTCCGGCGTATCACCTCCGGCGTCAGATTGCCGTCACCGCACATCTCTATGGTGTCGCCTGAGACACGTATGACACGGTGAAGGGCATAGGCGTCACGGTCAACAAGCCGCGCCAAGATCACATCTCCTTTACAAAGCGTTGACGGAGGGGCTGCCATCAGAGCCTTATCCCGTTTGTCTTCCAGATAGGGTCGCATACTGTAACCGGTCAATGGCAGCACAACGGTCTTGCCTTGCGAGACATACTCGGCCAGCAACGGTATGGTATCATAGTTCGTAAGCATCCTCGTCATGGCGGCGAGGCTATCCGGACGTTCGTCAACATTGGTGACTGTATCGTGCTGTCTCTTCATTTATCGATCCTCCAAGAAGTGGCGGCAGACCATTGCCGACTCTGCATCGGGCAGACAATGGAGCGTTGCCACGGTTATCATGCTTACAAATGACGACACGGTACCGCACAGACGACTGTATAAATCTTTGTCGGTACGAATGGCAGAGCAGGCTGTCAGCAGGGTAGCAAAGGCGCTCAAAGGCTTCATTGGCTCCACATGGTTGCGGGTATCGCGCTCTATTTTCAGCACGGCGCCAAGCGGAACCCTGACGTTACGGTAACAGGTTGTCTTGCCACTCCACGGCGATCCGAACAGATACGGACTGCCATCTATCATACGCAGTATCGGATTGTCGTCATTTATCAGGTCACTGCCATCTATATTGGCAAGCCAATTGGCTACGTGTGTACTCTTGCCGGTGCCGCTTTCTGCCGTAAACGCATAGGCACGCCCTGCATGTCGCACTACAGAGGCATGGATAAGAAGCGTGTCTTTGTATGCTCCGCTGAAAGCATAAAGCAACATCACGACACTGTTCAATCCGAAATACCTGTCGGTGGCAGTTCCTTTCAGGGCGCAATGGCAGTCATCATACTGTGGAGAGGTGACAAGAATGGCGCACGGTAAGCCTGAAACATTGCACACTATGAACTGGTAACCGCCGGAAGCAGTGCGCTCTACGCGTGTAATGCCGTTGCCTGTATCCACTTCCTGAATAAGACGCCGCTCCGATTGCGGCACCTGCCTCATCCTGTCATGCAGCGACAGGCGGCACAACAAAGGCGCCTCGTCTGCCGAAGGGCTCTTGAACGGAATGAGAGAGGACAGCAATGAGTCAAGTATCCCATCGCCTCCATCAGCCGTTATCACCACTTTATGACCGCCAATATTATAGTTCATGAATCATTACGGCTTAACATTGTTGAAACGGAACGTCGTCTGACCGACATTCTTTATAAGGTATCCCCGCTTTTTCAGCTTCATAACCTGCTTCGTATAGCGCTTGTCGAGTTTCTTAATGCTGCCCGCATAGGTTACACTACTTATGCATCTGCCATTGCCTTCCTGCACGAGATAGTCGTGAAACTGCTTTGACAGCATGCTGCGTCCATAGAGAAACCTCGACTTATTATACATCACCGCACTGTCAAGGAGCAGTTCATCGGTCATATATACAACGGAATCTGACGGTGAGACGGCTACTCCGTATATGTATATCCGCTGCGTCTTCATCGTTTCGGCTTTGGATTGCCTTGTATTCTTTTTCTTGTTGCCCTGCGTCTGTTGCACCTTGCTACCGGCAGCACTGTCTTTCTCGGACTTTTTCGCTACCGTTCCGGCGAACGAAGAGGCCATAACCATTGTTGACAACAGTATCGTTAATATTCTGTTCATAATCTATACAGATAGCTATTCTTATATATATAAATAATGTATATTACGCATTCTTCTTCATAACACGGCGCATCTTCCGCTCAGCCGTTTTCCTTATCTGCCTCACACGCTCACGTTTCAATCCCCGTTCCGATGCTATCTCGGCCATTGTCTTGTGCCCTTCGGTGCCGATGCCATAGAAGTCGCATATTATTATCCGCTCCCTTTCGTTTAGAACCCTCAACGCCTGCATCAGGGCAAAACTTACTTCCTTGTCTTCAACGGCTTCATCGGTCATCGGTTTACCGGCTTTCAGCATATCGCCGAGGGTGTTTGTCTGTCCGGGATGCAACGGCGCATCGGTAGAGAAACGCCTTACATCGTGCGTTTCCGGCTTTGTATTCTTCGGCAAGGTTATCATTGTACCCTGCTCAGGCAATGCCTGTTCCATGGCTTTCCTTACCTCCCACACCGCATGGTTGACAAAACGCTCGCCGTCTTTGGGCTGCCATTTGCGGGCGGAAAGCATGAGTGCGATATTGCCCTCACTGATAAGGTCGTCCATACTCAATCCTTTTTCAGCATACTGACGGGCTATGCTGACCACGAACCGGAGGTTTGCGGTCACGAGTCGGTCAAGGGCCACATCGTCACCGTTCTGGATTCTGACCGCCAACTCACGCTCTTCCGTGTCGGAAAGCGACGGTATATTATGTATATCCTGCCAATAGGCATCGAGAGTGTCATATTTCTGCATAATAAAAGCATTTAATGTTATATGGTCAGCCACTTGAAACACGGAGTGGTTACGGCGCTATCCGCAACGTAACACGCAACAACCGCGAAACGATTTACAACCAAAACTCAAACAGACGTGACAGCCATCCACGTGTTTTCTGCCATCTTGTACGCCATTGATTCCATTTCTCCGGAGTCAGACGGAAACTCTTTGGCTTGTCAGCATCAAAAAGTCTCGACAGTTCCGCGGTGGTATTCTTGTCTATTATCACCGCATTGGCCTCGTAATCCCAACGCAACGACCGTGCGTCGAGGTTGCAACTGCCAACGGTACAGACTCTTCCGTCAACCATTATCACCTTAGTGTGATGAAAACCGCCTTGATATATATACACGTTCGCACCACGTTTCATCATCCAGTGCATGTGATAGAAAGAACAGTCCGGCGACATTGGGATGTCACTCTTCTCCGCTATCATTACATCCATCTTCACACCACGTTTCAAAGCCCTTTTTATCGCTTTCTTGACGGTACTCGTCAGCGTCATGTAAGGGTTGAGAATCTTTACGCTATCCTTTGCGTTGTCGAGGGCAGAGATGTAAAACTGCCTCATAATACGGTTCGATATATGCGGCTCACGGTTTATTATACCGACCATTTTGCGGTAAGCTGTGGCCGTGGTATCCGGCTTTAGCCCATGAAAATAGTCTGCCGGACGGTATCCTCTGAAGTATTTCGCACCGCTAACGTTTTGCCTTGCAGTCTTGTTCCATATACGCAAGAATATCCGTTGCAACGTATTTACCTCCTCTCCGTCTATGCGGCAGTGCATATCGTGCCACTCTCCCACCACCTCCGTGCCGTGGATGTAGTAGTCTGCCACGTTCATTCCACCGGTATATGCTATCTGTCCGTCTATAACCACAATCTTACGGTGGTCTCTATGAAACACATGGTTAATCCATGGGAAACGGACCGGGTCAAACTCGCATATCTCTATGCCGTACTCCCTTATCTTTTTCAGATGCTCTTCCTTCAAGGGACGGTTGTTGGACATATTGCCAAAGGCATCGAACAGAGCCCTTACCTCCACACCCTCCTTTACTTTCTGCGCCAGAATGTGTACCAATTCCTTTGTGATAGAATCGTTACGGAAGTTGAAATACTCCAGATGCACGCTGCTCTTGGCCTGCCTTATGGCTTGGAACATATCGTCAAACTTGGCCTGTCCGTTGTTGAACAGAACGACGCTATTGTCGTGCGAGAACGTTATGCCATGGCTTCTAAGGTCACGTACCACAAGAGAGTCAGCCGTTTCGACCTCATCCGGCGTTCCTGCAACGGTCACAAGCGATACCGTAAGCAACGCTATCAATAAACAACCTTTTCTCATTTCTCCTGAGGTGCATCGGCCTGCACCATGCTTCTGATATGAATATCCCTCTGCGGGAACGGTATTTCTATATTATTATCATTGAGGGTGTTGTAGATACACTCCAATATTATGCCGTCATCGGCATATTGTGTGAACACATTCACCCATACTATAACCTTCAGGACTAACGCAGAGTCACCCAATTCCTTCAGAACCACCTTGCAACCCTTTTGTTTGTCTATGCAATCCAGCTTGCCCACAGCGTCTATTATCAGCCGTTTCGCCTCACGGACATCTGTGCCGTAGGCGACGCCTACATCTAGAATATGCGACTCGTAGCCATGGTTGCGGGTCATGTTCTTATAGTTCTTTGTGAAGAGTTGCGAATTTTGGAACGCAATGACAGAGCCGTCAACGGTGTCTATCATTGTAGACGTGTAGGAAATGCTTGACACCGTACCCCTAATGCCGTCACATACTATCAGGTCTCCTATCTTTATACGACCCATCATCAGCGAAATGCCGTAATAGATGTTCTCCAATATATCCTTGGAGGCAAAGCCTATACCCGTAGACAAGCCGCCGGAGATAATGACAAGCCACTGACTTGATATGTCAAATATCGCCAACGACACAAGGAACCAAATACCCCAAATCAGCACCTGCACCACATTCTTGACCATCATGAACTGCTGTGCGGCATTGACAGCATCCCTTTGTTCGAGTATATATTTTGTGAAAGCCTTGGCGGTATGGTTCAAATAGTTGAAGACAAACCACAACACCACTACCATAGCAATACCAAAGACACTCGCCTTGAAGTTAGGAGTATCAATAAAATACTTGGTAAACATACGAAGCGTGAGGTCTGTGAGATTGAACACATCAGCAGCCCAATACAAACTGAGCACAACAGAGCCGACAGCTGCGGTAGGCAACCCTACCCAATAAATGATGTTATGGTACCATGTGTCCACAATAGGGCGCTCGGCAAGCCTGAGTTTTATCGCATATCCTTTGTACCAGTCGCGCAAACAGATAATGGTCAGGATGCACGTCAACTGCATTATCCACCATATCAGTATCTGAACCGACAGCAATGTATAGCCAACAATGGAGCAACACAATGAAACGACAAAGACAAACAGCGAGAATGTGGCGAAACCCTTGTCGCTACGCTCCACATCAGTCTTTAACCTGCGCAGCGTATGCCACTGCCACAGACAGCAGGCCAGCAACACCGGCGGAAAGACAAGATTGACAAGTGTATTGGGTATAAGCACCACACGGAAACTGATAACGATGAATCCGTTCACCAGCAGCGGCAAATAGATATAGAGTGTTTTCAGGGTCTTTGAGGCATCCACACGCAACAGCGTCGAGATGATTATGACACTCATGAGCCATGCGAACTGAACCAGCAGCGAGGATGCCATTATCAGGAAATCCTGCGTGGCCAAAGCCTGCACTATTCCCAACAGTATGGCAAAGGTAACCGCCGTGGATGCGAAGATAAAGGTTTTCCGCTTGGCAAGGAACCACTGCCCGGCATCGCCAAGCATGCCTTTCTTTATCAACTTTGTTGCAAGCCATCTCACAATGAGCTGGTTAAGGGCCACGGCCACAAAAGCATAGAACAATATCACCACAAAGACGCCAAGCATCCACCGCGCGTCCCACTGTGACCTCAGTTTACTGTCGCTGCCATACTTCTCCCCTATCGTCTCTTTTGTCTCGGAATAGTAGTCTTTCAGCCTCGCCAATATGGAAAAGTAGTTGTCTCCGCCATTTCTGAAAATGCTGTTCTGCAATTCCCCATACTTGATATTGGCATAATCGCTGAGGTTCTTCAGCCTGCTCTCGGTCATTTTGTAGTAGGTGATGTACTCAGTCATCTGGTCCCTGTCCTCCACAACCATTCGCCTTGTGTTGACAGCCAGAGCCAAACAGACATTACGATCAGTCTTGCCACGCTCGTCAAGCATCACGACCGGCATGGATTTCAGACACTGTATCAGGCTGTCCATACGCGCCACCTCGCCGTTGCTTTTCTCTACAAGCGACGTAAAAGGCATCAGATGCTTCTCAAAGTCACGATATGCGCTTATGGCCTCATGACAGGCGTATGACAAATCAAACACATAGCCGTCCTTTTGCGAATAGAGCATCAGTGCATTCTGATTGCTATTCTGCATGGTCTGCATGAGGGTACGGAACACTCGCTGCTCCTCTTTCCTCATCAATTGCTGCCTCTCTCCATATTCATTATGGTATTTGGTAAGCTCACTACGCAAAATCTTCAGCGTATTGCCAAGACTGTCCTCCTTCAACACGGCAGAAGCCGGCGTAACGGTCAACAGCCCAAGCAGCAATAATATATATAATTGGATTTTAATCATCTAAAAATAATTTTGTGCAAAGTTATAGTTTTTTTTCCATATACACAAATTTTGATATAGGTTTTAGACGTTCCCACAGGGCTTTTAATGCCTTATTATTACCGCTACACAATAATGTCGGCATAACAAACGCGAGCATTACCGGCAAATTCACGTCCCGTCATTTACCACACCTTATAACTTTCTGAATTTTAATGTATTATAGATACCACTGTAATCACAGTGCGATTACAACACAATTGCATTGCGATTACGCTGCAATCGCAATGCTTTTACACTACAATTTGGGTGCGATTACAACACATTAGAACCACAGTTCATTACTATACGCCACCAAAGAAACGGGCATACGCATAACAAAAAGCCCGAAAGCGTATTGCTTTCGGGCTTTTATCGCATCAATTATCCGGATTGAAACCATCCATTTACGTCTATCTTAAAAGCATGTATAGGATGTTGCTCGGTTCCGAACTCCGTGAATTATTCCTCTGTCAGTTCCAGTTTTCGGTTGGAATTGTCGGCCAATACTTGGTTGACAATAGTGGTTATCTGCTCTTTCAACTCGTTTATGAACTGTGCGGCATCATACTTTCGGTGCTCTATGTCACGCAGTTTTTTCTCCCAAATGCCTGTCAGCTCAGGGCTCTTGATTAGGTCTTCGCGTATCAATCCTATCAGTTCCACTCCTGTTGTGGTGGCAACGATACGCTTTCGCTCCCTGCGTATGTAATGCCGCTTGAACAATGTCTCTATTATGGCGGCACGACTTGACGGCCGTCCGATGCCGTTCTCTTTCATAGCGGCTCTTAACTCATCGTTATCCACAAACTTTCCGGCCGTCTCCATTGCCCGCAACAATGTCGCTTCGGTATAATACGGTGGCGGAGTAGTCTGTTTCTCGGTCAATGTAGGCCTGTGAGGCCCGCTTTCTCCTTTCACAAACGCAGGCAACAACCCCTCTGTCGGCTCTTGCTTCTCTATATCATTGGCCTGCTGCTCGTTCCGTGTATCTTCAGGTTCGTCTTTCTTCTGCTTCTCAAACACTACACGATAACCGGGATTTAGTATCTCTTTACCGCTTGTCTTGAATTTAACCTCACCGGCTTTACCCTCCACTGTCGTTGTGGAAAACTTGCAATCGGGATAGAACACCGCAATGAAACGCCGCGCCACGAGGTCATACACATTACGCTCGCTGTCGGTTAGTCCTGCCGGAACTACACCGGTGGGTATTATGGCGTGGTGGTCTGTAACCTTTGAGTTGTCGAATACCTTCTTACTTTTGGTCAAAGGCTTCCCCCCCAACGGACGTATGAGGTCGGCGTATGGCGCTATGCCGGCTGTCTTTATCTTAAAAAGGCCGTTGAGTGTCTGCGGACACTTGGCGTATATGTCGTCTGTCAGATACTGGGTGTCTACACGAGGGTACGTGGTTACTTTCTTTTCGTACAGGCTTTGTATCAGCGAGAGGGTCATCTCGGCCGTATACGCAAACTTTTTATTGCACTCAACCTGCAGGGTTGTAAGGTCAAAAAGCTGAGGCGGCTTCTCCGTCCCGTTCTTTTTAGACACCGATGTCACCTCAAACGGCTTGTCCTGTATCTCCGTAAAGGCCGCCTCGCCTTCTTCTTTGGACGTGTATTTGCCCTTGGTTGCGGTAAAAAGAGTATCACGATAGACGGTAGACAGCACCCAATACGGCTCCGGTTTGAAGTTGTCTATCTCTTTTTGCCTATTCACTATCATCGCCAATGTGGGTGTCTGCACACGGCCTATGGACAAAACCGAACCGGCACCTACATTGCGATTGGCGCTGTCGCGGTATTTAAGTGTGTATAGTCTTGTCGCATTCATGCCAAGCAGCCAATCGCCTATGGCTCTTGACAGACCGGCCATATAGAGCGGCTCGTATTCTTTCTGGTCGTGAAGATTTTGGAATCCCTCCCTTATAGCCTCTTCCGTAAGCGATGATATCCACAAGCGCTTTACCGGACACGTTGCCTTGGCTTTCTGCATAACCCATCTTTGGATCAGTTCCCCTTCCTGTCCGGCATCACCGCAGTTTATTATCTCATCGGCTTCCTGCATGAGTTTCTCTATAATGGCAAATTGTGTCTTGATGCTTTGTTGGTCTATCAGCTTAATGCCGAACCGCTGTGGTATCATAGGCAGAGAGCCTAACCCCCACCGTTTCCACATCTCGGTGTAGTCGTGGGGCTCCTTCAACGTACACAGGTGGCCGTATGTCCACGTCACCCTGTATCCGTTACCCTCCATATATCCCTGTCTGGACGATGTGGCGCCTATGACATTTGCGATGTCACGCGCCACACTCGGTTTCTCCGCTATACAAACTGTCATTGTGATTACGCCATTTTTTTACCGCGTCCGCTCTATGAAGCGATCCATAAGCCATTGCTTTTGTTCAGCTATTGTCATGTTGCTATTGTCAAGGAGCAACGCATCATCGGCCTTTCTGAGCGGCGATACCTCACGAGTAGAGTCGAGTTCGTCGCGTTCCAGCACGTTTTTCAGAATATCTTCATAGTCTGCCGGCATGCCTTTGGCTTTCAGTTCATCGTATCTGCGCTGCGCCCTGACCTCAGCAGATGCCGTCACGAACACTTTCAACTCGGCATCAGGGAATACGGTTGTACCAATATCACGACCATCCATCACCACGCCTTTCTCCTTACCCATAAGCCTTTGCTGCTCTACCATTGCTTTACGAACGAACGGTATGGCTGCAACCTTGCTGACTTTGTTGGACACTTCTATCGAACGTATGACGTCTTCAACACGTTCTCCATTGAGATAGGCGTCGGGTCTGCCCGTTTCTGTGTTGAAACGGAATGAGATATTAATCTCCGGCAGTCTTTTCTGAAGCTGATCGACCAGCACCTCGCCGTCAACGGCAAAGAGGTTGTTACGCATACAGAACAAAGTGACAGTCCGGTACATTGCGCCGGTATCGACATATATATACCCTACTTCTCCGGCAAGGTCTTTTGCCATTGTACTTTTGCCACAAGAGGAGTGGCCATCTATAGCTATAGTGATTTTTTTCATTTGCAATTGTTGTTTCTTCAAATTATGGACTGTATCTTATCACGGCATTTTTCCATCAGCCATTTGGGTGTACTGGTGGCTCCGCAGATACCAACACTGTTGATGCCATGCAGCCATTGCGGATCAATCTCTTCCGGTCCTTCTATCAGATGCGTGTTGCTATTATGCTCAAGGCAGGCATTATACAGCACTCTTCCGTTACTGCTTTTCCGTCCACAGACAAATAGTATGAGGTCATGCTTTGTCGCAAAGAGACAAATATTGGGCATACGGTTAGCCACTTGGCGACATATCGTGTCGAAAGACATGAATGTTGCCTCCGGAGAGATATGCTTTTGACAATATTCTATTATGCGATGAAACTCGTCCAAAGACTTCGTTGTCTGCGAATACAGGTATATATCCCGTGTAAAATCTAACTTAGCGGCTTCCTCAGGGTGCTCTATAACAATAGCATTGCCCTCTGTCTGTCCCACAAGCCCAAGCACTTCGGCATGGCCGTTTTTCCCGAATATGACGATAGAACTTCTTGTTTTGTCCATCGTCTCATAGCGTTTCTTTATCCTTTTCTGCAAGGCAAGCACCACAGGACAGGTAGCATCTATTATCGTTATACGGTTATTGCGTGCCACTTCGTATGTCTGTGGAGGCTCACCGTGTGCTCGTAACAGTACGGTAGCGTCATGAAGGCGTGAGAACTCATCGTGTCCAATGGTGTTAAGCCCCATGTTGCGAAGCCGTTCGCACTCCATCCCATTATGAACAATATCGCCAAGGCAACATAATTGCTGCCCGTCTTTAAGCGTCTCTTCTGCCTTTTCTATTGCCGTAGTAACTCCAAAGCAGAAGCCGGAGCCTTGGTCTATCTCGATAAACATAAATAATGGTAATGTTATATGACAAATTTCAGATTATGATTTGTCTCCTATAATGGTGTTGAAATACAATTTCATGAGGTCGGCGGCGGCCATAAAACTTGTTTTCTCGCCATGTTGCACGGCCTGCTCCATCTCCTCCAGCCTCTGTTTCACAACCGGGTTGTTATAGAACTGTCCTTTAAGTGAGTTGTCTATCGTCTCGTACATCCAGTATTTGTTCTGCTGTCGGCGACGATAGTCAAAATAACCGTTCTGTTTAACGAAATCAAAATATTCGTATATCATATCCCATACCTCCTTGATACCGTAGCCATAGAAGCCGGAATAGGTCATAACCTTTCTATCCCAACCGCTTTCTGACAACGGAAAGAAATGCAGGGCGTTGCGGAAATTCTGTGCGGCCATCTCACAACGCTTTACGTTATCGCCGTCACATTTGTTTATTACGATTCCATCTGAAATCTCCATAATCCCCCTTTTTATTCCTTGCAACTCGTCACCGGTGCCTGCCACCTGTATCAACAGGAAGAAATCGACCATGGAATGGCACGCCGTCTCACTCTGTCCGACACCCACAGTTTCTATAAAAATCTTGTCAAAGCCCGCCGCCTCGCACAAAATCACGGTCTCGCGTGTTTTTCTTGCCACTCCGCCCAAGCTCCCTGCAGACGGGCTGGGGCGTATGAATGCATCAGGATGTATGGCCAATTTCTCCATTCTTGTCTTGTCTCCGAGTATGGATCCCTTTGATCTTTCAGAGGAAGGGTCTATGGCCAACACCGCCAGTTTACCTCCAAAACGCTCCAATACGTGCAGTCCGAATTCGTCAATTGAAGTTGACTTGCCCGCTCCCGGCACGCCGCTGATACCTATTCGCACCGATTTCCCGCTATAAGGCAGACAACGCTCTATCACTTCCTGAGCCTTTTGCTGGTGTTCAGGTATTACGCTCTCCACCAATGTGACGGCCTGTGACAGCATTGTCATGTTGCCTTTCAATATGCCTTCCACCATTTCGTCTACGGTATATTGTTTGCGTGCAAAGCGTCTTCGGTTAAGATATGGATTGACTATGGACGGTTGTTGTACGCCACTGTTTACCGTCAGTCCCTTATATTCATCGTTATTTTCCGGATGTTCCATTGTGTTGTCTTGTTGATAGCACTGTTATGGCATTAATTATCTTGCAATATTATTTTCTTATCAGTATCACAACCTTCTGTTTGTCAGGGTCGTTTGTAATCATAAGAATACGCGGTCTGCGTTTGGTTTTGTTTATTTCCTTGGCTCTTGCTGTTACTTTCAGCCTGGTAGTCTCGCCAGGTTGCAACGTGGCCTTACCAAGTTGTACCTCCAATCCCGATGTAAACAGTTGCATTTTAGAGATCTCAAGAGTGGAAGAGCCGCTGTTAGTTATCTCGATCTCACCCTTTGCCTTCGCTTTTTTTGCTAATATCGTCATGTCTATCTCCTCCGCTGACAGCACTATCTTGGGCGCATTTTGGCGAGACGGCGCATCTAAAGCAACCGCCGGCGGCAACAATACAGCCGTCACTGATATTTCCTTGTCCTGCGTAACTTTGTCGGCAGGACTCTTTGCAAGGTAAAAAGAGGTCTGAGTCAGACCGTAATCACGCAAATCGCGAGACTTAAGCGTTACGTACATAATGCCCTTTTGCTTTGGTCCTATAACCTCCGGATAAGTCTTAACCTCAAGGTATGGCGGTAATCTGAGAGCCGTTGGCTGCACGTTTTGGCCTGTCGGATTCATGATATTTATCTCATGTATCATCCTTTGTCCTTTGTTTACATCGTCAAATTCAATGTTATCCACATCAGAAAACAACTCTCCAAGCTTGCAAGGATAGTCGCCTGAATAGTTTATCAGCTTAGTAACCACCTGCCCTCTGACATTTATCTCTGCCGGTGTTGTGTCTCCGGAATCGATTATACGCACCAGTCTAACAAAGTGTCCCAATTGCTTTGCATCGAAATTCAGCTTAACCTTTGTCGTGGTTCCGGGCATTATCTGTCCGCGATCATATTCTGCTACAGTACATCCGCAGCCTGTATCGACACCCTTTATTGTAACAGCCTGAGCCGTATTGTTTCTTAATTCCACCGTTATTGCAGCGGGATTACAGAACAATATCTGCCCGCAATCAATATCATTGAACACCGGTGTGAGGCTTTGCGCCGCCACTGTCGAGCATATTGTCAATAGTATAGCCGATATATTAAATCTCATTCTGTTCATTTATTTTACGTTTAACTTATACGCACCCTCCACTCCTCTGAACTCATTAGCGTATGCGCACACTGCTTTTGCAGTTCCTGAGACATATTCTCCCGTTCTGTCTATATAATATTCCGTTTCTATCGTGTGCGTACCTTTACGCATTTGGTTAAAGTGGTAAAGCGTAACATTGTCCTTTTGCTCCTTATAACACTGTCCTATATAACCGGATAGGCTTTCTACCGGTTCTAAACATGCTGCCTTGTTGTCCTCAACTGTAACAAAATCATAGTCTCTGTCGGCCGTTACCATGATTCGTACCGTTACCTTATCTCCAACTTTCAGAGTGCCGGGGGCTACGGTCTTGCCGTTGAAAAGAACCATTCTGCTGACAGACAAGCCTGTAGCTGCCTTACTAACCTGCCGTGCCTGTTGCTTATATGTGATATATGCCGCCGCCCATGACTCACAGTCAGTCTGCTTTCGCACTCTCACCACAGCGTTTTTAGGTTCTACCTCCTTATTCATCAGTATGGTATCACCTTTTATATCTTTAAGCACCGCCATGCTTCCGCCAAAGAAAGCGTGTACAGCATTAACGGTATTGTACGCATTATCCCATTCCTGTGTGCGCTTACTGCTTAGCAACCATCGTTGCATCTCGCCAATAGTACGGTTGTCTTGCGGTGTCACTGTGCGCAAAGCCTCTATCGCCAGCGTCTGTGTCGGTATGCGATAGTCACACCATGAATATGCGGCACAGTAAGAATCAAAGTAACGTCCCACGTCTTTGCGGTAAACAGTGTGTTCCTTTAAGGCATCCACGTAGCGTCGCGCGGCAGCCTTCCTGCCGTTATTATACAACACAATCGCCGCTATCGCTTTCTGTTCCATAGACGATTTGTTCATATCTTCCGCCACATGCCCTATAATCCAGTCTGCCGCCGCACCACCGTTACGCCTCTCCAACGTAAGTGCATAAAGCCATTCAAGATGCAATGTGCTTATAGCTACACTATGTTTTTTCTCCAATTGCCTCAGCTTGTTTACGTCTTCGCTTATCACTTTCCGCATATAGACAAACGCCTTGTCCATCATTTGGCGTGTATCTGCCTGTCGTCCACATAAAGTATTGAGTCTTGCAAGGGTCTTTATTACCGCCATTGTCATGTATGGCGAACCGCTCATGCCCTCCCACCACGAGAAAGAACCGTCGGCATTCTGCAAGTTATGCAATGCCGTGAGCACATTCTCAGACTTGTTTTCAGACCATTTCAGCATCGCCGCCACCCTATTGGCATACAGAGCATTCGACAATATTATCGCATTTTGGCTCTTCGGCTCTGCCATTTGCGGTAATGTCTCCATCATAAGCCACGCCGGATTATCCACATAATCAACTCTTACGTGTGCTTTACCTGCACCTTTCGGTATCATATCCGAGAATGTCAGCACGGTGTCCACCGGCGCATCAAACATATATGCCACGGTATTGGTTATCAGCTCCTCGTCAGACAACACCTGAAGCATCCTTTGCTCGCCGTCCGTATGTTTTGCACCGACAGCGGTAAAACGGCACACATACGCACCTTCCGTAACCTTTTTAGCCTCAACAGGGAACGTAACCACAGCTGTTTCGCCCGCCTTCACCACCACTTTCCGGCTGGCAACCATCACTTTCCGCTCCGTATTGGCATCCGTTATGGTCAGAGTTACACCCACGTTTTCATCCTGCTCAGACAAATTTGCCACAGTAGTCGTTATGGTAGCATTGTCGCCTTGGCGTAAAAAACGCAGCATATTAGGTTGCACCATCAAAGGCTTTTGCGCTATAGCATCGGCCAAAAGCGTTGCGTTACGCATATCTTTATCGTGCGCCACGGCCATAAAACGCCATGTAGTAACACTCTCCGGCAATGTGAATGTCATCGTAGCCACGCCTTTTGCGTCTGTCCTGATATTAGGAAGGAAGAAAGCCGTCTCTGCAAAATCACCACGAACAGGTATCATATCAACCGTTTCCTGATCCGTTTCAAGTGCCGCTTCAGCCGCCCCCGCAGCCATTACATCACTCTTCGAGAGTAGCACACCATCCTCATTTCCGGCCACATACATAGTTGTCGCACTATATGTATCTGCAACAGCCTCCATTTTTTTTGCCTGAAGAACAGACTTTACACCTCTGTTTAACGCTACACCGGATACCATATTTCTGAAGAAACCATTATAATTGCTTACAAAAGTCTCGTTTATGCGACTGAATTGCAAAGGTGTTACTCTCAGACTGTTAATCTTTTGGCTTAACCAACAGTCCTGCACTGTGCCTGAAGTCACTCTCCAAAAGGTGTAAGGCAGACTAAGATTGCGTGGATCATAAATGTTCCATGAATGTTTTGCAAATTGCTCAAGCGATTTATCATACAGCACTGCTGTCATGCTTGCATCAGCAGGCATACCGTCCTGACGCGTTATTGTTACAGCCCATTGCTCTTGTTGCCCCGGTACAAGACGGTCACGGAATGTTGTCCAGCGCATATCCAAACTCTTTTGTGGCAGCGGTTTCTCCAGTCTCAAGGTTCTATCGTACATCTGTCCGTTTTTAACCCACGCAAAAGCGATGGTCAATCCGTCGCCATATTCGGGTTTATAAGTCAGCGAACGCGTAATGTTGGAATTGCTCAACATTGCCGTTCCCGATGTAATAATACGCTCATCGCTGAATACGGAATAGTAAACCGTAACATCTTTGTCGGACGTTCCCACTTGCAGCCACACCTCCCCACCGTCTGCCGAGAATCTCTCCGCAGACTGATAACACCATATATGTGTGTTAACCATGGGCGTTGCATCGCTCTTTCTGAATGCTACGAAGTCATTTTTTACCGTATCTCCATCGCATACAACCATGAGAGTATGCTTTCCTGACACAATGTCCGGTGCAAGGACATAGGGGTTATTCGCCTCCACCAAAGCCGTTTGCTTTCCGTCAAGCATAACAGTTACACTGCCGTCAATCTGCAATCCCGCCATATTTCGCCGTACAGGGATTATGGTTATGGCACTGTCCGCCAACACCTCTTTGTCCATATCGCACGTCAGATGTGCCTTTTTATTTCCTATCGGCAATGACATTGCGGCATGGTGACTCTCGCCGGCGTTGTCAGTAACATCCACCGTTGCCTCTATATTATAGAAGTACGGCCGCCATGTTTGTGCTTCCTTGGGCAAAATCATCGGCATACGTATGCAGAATGTGCCGTCAGCGGCCGTTGACACTGTATCTCTTAACAGCATTCCGCCACCATCCGGGGCGTTGATGCACCACCATTGGCGCTGTCTTTTCACACTATACGCCACTCTGGCGTTCGCCACAGGCACACCACTATAGGTACGCGCGCTGCCACGTACCACTATTGTGTCACCGTCATTGTAACCCTCTGTCGGTTTCTCAAGAATGACATCATACGTAGGACGCTTGTATTCCTCAACCCTAATGCCGGCCGAACCGTTATCAGTCGTTATATACCATCGTCCGTTACGTCCCTCCTGCGGCAGGGAAAAGACAACAGACGCACCGCCAAAGTCATCTGTAACGACTTGTTTGCGCTCCACTTCCTCATATTGGGCATTGTGCAATATTACCGTTACCGTATCGCCCGATGCAACCTTAAGTTCCTTATCATCAAAAACATTATACTGTGTCAGCGCCACATTAACGGTTTGTCCTGGACGGTATATGCCCCTGTCAGTGAATACGCTGCATTGCTTACGCTTTGCCGTAGGCTTTCCGTAGGAATAGCCACCGTACAACGATAACGGTTTCATGGCATTGTCAGCACCTTTTGTAGCATATAGCCTCACAGAATAATTGGCGTTATCCATTATAACTTCCCCTCTGTCATCGGTCTGCAATGTCCTATTCGCCTTATCATTGCCACTTTGTGTTATATGTATCGTAGCACCGGGTACAGGACGACCGCTGACAGCATTTACAACCACAACACGTGCTTTTTTTGCCGGCAAAGGAAGGCGCAGAACCTTGAGGTCGGTAACAATCAATTTCATTTCCTTAGGCGACATGCCTTTGTCGGTATCCTGTACCGTGATTTTCCATGTTCCCAACGGCAATCTGCCGAGACTCACACTATCCTTATATTCTGTGTAGTCGTTTTCCGTATGTATATCTTTTATAATGGTACGCGCGTAGTCATAGCCCCCTTTCGCACTCTTGTTTTCCCTGCGCAACATTATCCTCACGCTCTTGACATTGCACACCTCTTTCAAAAATATCTTCACATCGGTGTCTGTTGTCTGCATGTCCTCTTTTAGTTGCGCAAAGAATCTTGGCCTCGTAAGCTGTTTTCTGCGGTTGCGCAGTCCGTTATTCTCCTGCCATGCAGGCCATCTGTGCAACGCAGTGTCTATCCACTCTATCTGTTCTTTGACCGATTTTGCATGCATCAGATTTAATTCCCTCACGGCTAAGGCGCCGCATTCCGGCAAATCCTGGAATATATTTATCAGCGAATCGGCCTGCGACAGCGTTCCGTTTTTCTCAATCCATAATGCCGCAGCAATACATGCCGCACGCCTGTTGCCCGCAGAGATGTAGAAATCATGTAGTTCCTTGAACTGCCCGGTGTAAGAAGCAATAACGCTTATCAGGTCATTGTCAAAATAAACACTGCTTACCCCTGATTTGATAAACGGATCATAAACAGCCGTTGCGTTCTTCTTTGTGTACGCAACGGCGTCATTTGACACCAACAGCGAATCCAGACGCGGTACGCCAAGTTCGTCACTCAACACGGTATGGCATAATGTCGCAAGCACACCGTCAGTCTGTTTCCATTCCTTTTGCCTATCGATAAATCTCTGTCGGGCAGCATTCATGGAGTCTGGAGATATTTCTCTCATAACAGACACCTCGCGTAACATTGCCGTAAGCAAGTTACCGTAGCTTTTCTCCAGCTCCGCCGTACGCTGTATGCGGTGCAATATGGATACCGCCGTATTCGGTTTATCATGCTTCACAGCTTCATCGTACTGTTTCCACATCGAAGAATAGCTACCTCCCATTACCGGCATAGCTCCAAACATCAAAGACGCCACACCGACAGCTTTCAGTGTGGAAACATTTTTCAAGCCTTCTGTGATTTCCTTTATAAGTAAAACGATGTCTTTCATTTGCCGTGTGTCATAGATTTAGGAGAATACTTCAGTACTTTCCGGTTCGCTTTACAAAGTTACTTATAAGTTTTCGTGTTTCCAAATTTTTTAACAAAATATAATTGAAAGCCTCATTTGTTACGTAAATTCGGAAAAGACACATCCAGCAACCTATTCCGACACATCACGAAAGTATCTCGTAGTCGAGGCAAGTGCGTTGCACCGTATAAGGCCGCACATTATTATCGGCCACCAACACATGCGCCGGATGAACAGCGTATGCCTTTAAGGCCTCAAAAGATTCAAGCGTACTGTCAAGCAATATGTCACAGTTTGAGGTATCAAGACGCCCGTCCACAACCACCTTTATATCCACAATACCCGGCACCACGCCCTTCAGGGCCTCCAATCCGGCCTTAATGTCGGCCTTTACGTTTTGTTTCTCTTCCTCAGAGAGTTCCGGATTCAATGTCCAGAGAATAATATGCTTTACCATAAGTTTTCAGTTAAAAATACTATCAGACAACAAAGCACCACCACAGGAAACATCCCCCACCCTCTCAAGGCTGCGATAATGCCACAACCAAAAGCGAGCCATCCCGCCAACGGGGTCTGTGTGGTCTGCACAATGGCGGGAAACGTCATGACAGCCAGCGTCACATAGGGTACATAATACAAGAAACTGCGAAAGAAACGGTTGTGTATCCTGCCACGTATCAGCAACATAGGCAACACCCTCAGCAGGTTGGTGCACACTATCATGATGGCTATATATGTCAGTGTGTTACGACTCATACTCCTTCCTGCGCCTCCTCATCGCCCACCGGCTTCACTATCGCCGCCACAGCGGATATTAACATTGTCAGAATTATGATTCTTGTGCCACCGCTCAACTCCCGTACCAAAGGCATAACAGCACACAATCCACTAAGTACGAAACTGCCAACTACCGCAACCGCCACTGCTTTATCCGCACGTGACGGAGGTATCACAATAGAGATAAAGATGCCATACAGAGCCACACTGAGGGCCGACACGATATTAGCAGGCAGAACATCGCCCGCTATAATTCCCGAAGCAGTACCCGCCGCCCAAAAGATTGTGGAGACCAAAGCCGCTCCAAACGTATACGCAGGAGTCAGATACCCCGGATAGGCTATCGAAATTCCGAAGACCTCGTCTGTAATACACAATGACACAAAGATGCGTTTAATATACGATGTGCAGGCGTCAAACTTCTGAGACAGGACAGTACCCATCAGGAAATAACGCAGGTTAGCTACAATACTCATGCCTACCACTTCCGCATACGTGGCCGACGCAGCCATAAGGGTATAAACGCTATACTCTCCCGCCGATGCCCTTGTGAAAAAACTGCTTACAAACCCCAACAGCGCTTCCATGCCCGCGCTACCGGCTATTATTCCCAAAGAGAAAGCAACGACGTAATAGCTCAAAGCTATAGGAATGCCGTCACGCACACCATGAAGGAAAACTGAACGCATTTCCGCTACTGATTGTTGTCTTTATAATTAAAGTAACACTATAAAAGAGAGAGGCACGGACACGCTATAACGCATCCGCACCGTCCACTTTGTCTATCATTTGTTATTAATCTTCAGCCAGTTTGGCTCTGATTGCCTTTGTCTCCTCCTCGTAGCCCGGTTTCTCAAGCAGTGCGAACATATTCTTTTTATATGCCTCCACACCCGGTTGATTGAAGGCGTTAACGCCCAATATCTGACCGGATATGCCACAACCCAACTCAAAGAAATATATCAGCTGACCGTAATTATAAGCATCAAGACGCTCTATTGATATAAGAATATTAGGCACCCCGCCGTCTACGTGTGCCAGACGTGTGCCCAACTCGGCATTTTTATTCACTTCGTCTATGCGCTTTCCTGCCAGGAAGTTGAGACCGTCGAGGTTCTCCTCGTCAGAGGGGAAGAGCAGACGGCACTCCGGATTCTCCACAGAGATACATGTCTCGAATATGGTACGCTCACCGTCTTGTATCCACTGCCCCATAGAATGCAGGTCGGTTGTGAAATCACATGAAGCGGGGAAGATTCCCTTACCGTCCTTACCCTCAGACTCTCCATACAGCTGTTTCCACCATTCTGCATAGTAGTGTAGTTTTGGCTGATAGTTTATGAGTATCTCTATCTTCTTGCCGTTCTCATACAGAGCGTTTCTTACGGCGGCATATATAGCCGCAGGATTCTCCTCAAACGGCACGTCAACAGCACACTGTTTCTCCATTGCCTGCGCTCCGGCTACCAGTTGCTCTATGTCTATGCCCGCACAGGCTATAGGAAGCAAGCCCACCGGTGTAAGAACAGAGAAGCGTCCACCAACATTATCGGGTATAATGAAAGAACGATACCCCTCTTTGTCTGCACAAGTGCGGGCAGCACCCTTCTTTGCATCGGTAACGGCTACTATAAGTTCCTTAGCGGCAGCCTTACCAACCTGAGCCTCCAGCTGTGTCTTGAGCAGACGGAATGTAAGGGCTGTCTCGGTGGTTGTGCCTGACTTTGATATATTGATAATGGCGAATGTCTTACCCTTCAGATAGTCGGTAAGCTCCGAGAGATAGTCCTCGCCAATGTTATTGCCGGCAAAAACGACTGCAGGTGTCTTGGCATCCTTCACAAGCCATGCGAAAGAGTTCTGCAATCCTTCTATGACAGCCTTGGCACCAAGATAGGAACCACCAATGCCTGCAACGACTATCACTTCAGCCTTTGAGCGCAGGTCGTCTGCAACAGCCTTCACTTCGGCTATAAACTCCGGAGTGATTGATGACGGCAGGTGCAGCCATCCGAGAAAGTCGTTACCGGGAACGGTACCGTCTTCCAGTCCTTTACGGGCGTCCATAGCTTTGTCTTTTAATGCCATTACAGCGCCTGCAGGCAAAAACTGCTGCGCCTTTCTGATGTCTAATGATATGCTTTTCATTTTATTCTTTATTTTATATAGTTTATTTTTCGTTTTGACAACAGCCGTATAGACGGAGTTGTTTCGTGGCAAAGTTACTAATATTATTTCACATTACCAAAGAAATGTTATGAAAACCGTACGAGATAAACGCAAAAACAACACATCCTTCTACTTTATCTTGATTTTGATGATGTTCACCGAATAAGCAGGAACATCGAAGAGGACTTCGTTGGCGTTTCCAACCTTGATGTTTGCCTTGGCAGGGTAGATGTGGCGAGGGTTGGCGATTGTATTTTCTTCGCTACCATCCTCGGCAGACAAGCGTATCAGTTGCAGCGCATTGTCCTTGCTTGTATCTACTGCGCAGTTCGACATATTGATGATACCATCAGCATGTCCATCGCCCACATTCACCACCTTCACATACATCATCTTTGCTGCATCGTCAATGGTGGTGGAGGCATAAACGCCTTCCATGGCACTGCCTTTCAGGGTTTTGTAGGCGAAATCAAGACGGCCGTCAAGATAGCAATATATACTGTCGCCGTCAACATCGACCTGCAAGTCGTACCAACGGTTTGGTTCAACACTGTAACGCTGCTCTTTGCCTAACGGCACACGGTTGCCGCCTATCGCCTGTTCCACATTGTTTTGTGTATTTGACCATCCGCCAACATTGTACCATTGATAGTTGCCCGCATCCTTATATCCGAACATCGCCATGAAGCCCTCTGAACCTGCGGTTTTCTTCGCCTGCACCTTGAAGGTGTATTTCTTCGCACTAATCAGTTCCGGACATACAATCATGGCTGGCTCTTGATTGCCTGTCTGAGCGATCTCCGCATCAGATGTGTTCCAGTTGCCTTGTACCTTGTTCCATTTTGCGTAGTTACTGATGTTCACGGCCTTACCATCCACAATCAGCTGCGCATTGCGATAAGTGGCGGCAGTTCCCCAAGTTGCAAATCCCACCTGCACGGGACGTGCTTCCTCGTCCTCTGCCGGCTGCGGCTTTGTCAGCTCGTATGTCCAGTTGGTCTTTACTACCTGTGTGCCGATATTGTTGGGGAACAGTTGCTGTACATAATACGAAGGTGTACCCATTACCTTCGAAGAGTTGAAACGAATCATGTCAGGACGCCAACGGGCATCATTTTCATTTACAAATATTGGCGCGTATGAATTCATTACCACCACGTCAGAGTTGTTTTCCATGCCCATCATATAAACAGCCTCTCCCAATGCGGCATTCATGTTACCTATCTCGCCGAAGTTGCTGGTCACGGCATACTCACCCACATACACCTTATACTTGGAACGGTCGTAAGTGTCGTATTTGTTGAACTTGTCTGCAAACCACTTCGGATTACGATAGTAATGCTCGTCCACAATATCCACAGGATAGTCATTGCGCCATGAAGGATAATCTGTTGCCCACGACTCCACATTACCAATGCAATGCACATTGGGGTACTTTGCCTTAATGGCATTGTAGAACTGGATGTAACGCTCGGGGTAGTGGTCGCTTTGGTCGGAATTGTTCTGCATATTGAAGTTGTAATTCTCGTTTCCAATCTCAATATACTCCAAATTGAAAGGTTCGGGGTGTCCATTCTCGGCACGCATCTTGCCATACTTGGTCGTCACATCGCCATTGGCATATTCAAGTGCGTCAAGACATTCGTCTATCCACTCGCCAATTTGGTCGTATGGTGTGCAGCCGCCATGCCAAATGCCCACATTCACCACAAACAGCGGCTTCGCGCCCAAGTCCTCTGACAACTGCAAGAACTCATGGAAGCCAATGCCGTCGCTGGTGCGGTATCCCCAGTTGACATTCAGATGTCCCTCGCGCTGCTCGATAGGTCCTATGGTGCGCTTCCATCTGAAAGCATTGTCAGGACTTTGCTGTCCTTCCACAAAACATCCTCCAGGGAAACGCATGAAACGAGGGCTCATGTCGGCAAGCATCTGAGCCAAATCGGGACGCATACCGTTCTCACGATTTCTGAATGTGGGAGGGAACAAGCTGACAACATCAAGCTGAAATGCCCCGGCTTTGTCTGCCGTAAGCGTAAATTCTGCTTGCGGGTCGTTGCCAACAGCGACGATTTCTGCCGTGTATTTCTTCCATGCTTTCGAGAGCGAAACCTTTATTCTCGCTTCTCCGAGTGACTGACCAACGGTTGACTGCAACCGTGCCGTGATTAGTCCTTTGTATTTCTTGTCACTCTTTGCCCAAAAAGACAGCTGATACCTTCTGCCTTTCACGGCGTTCATGCCCCAAAAGCCTTCATTGCGCACACCGTCGCCAGCACGAGTGATGGTGACACTAAGAGCATTATGCTGCACGTCATTCAGCAATCCTTCTTGCACCAACGCCAACTGTGCATCGCCTACACTGAACCAGTTGCTGATGCGAGGCTGTTGCGGTGCATCCGCCTGCCCGTTCTGCCCTCCACTCCGGCGGTTCTTTCCACGCTCTTGTGGCATTGCGTCATCCTCAAACGAACGGTTTCGTATCAACTCCGCATACAAACCTCCGTCTGCCGCATGATTGATGTCTTCATAGAATATGCCATAATGAGTAGGGCTGACCATCGGTCCTCTCTGGGCTGCATCAATGTTAATGACCACTTGTGCATTAATGGCATGAGTCACAGCCAACAATGCGGTCGCAAGAATTTGTTTCATATTCATAGATATATAATGTTAAGAAATAATTAAGTCCAAAGGCTTGTAATGAACATAGGACTTGCGTCTTCTGCTCTTTTGAATCCGCAGGATTCATAAAAATCCAATTCTGTATTGTAGGCAATCAAAGCAATGCGCAGGTAGGATTCATAATGTTCTTTCATCATCTCAAGAAGCGTGTGCCCGATGCCCTGATGATGGTATTCCGGGCGAACTAACATATAATGAATATAGGCCGTCATAATGCCATCGTCCATTGCGCACACCATGCCAACAAGTTTATCTTCATCCCACGCAGAATAAACTGTGTTGAAATTTCGCATGGCTATGACCAGTTTATCAGGAAAGTGTCCAGATGACCATTCAACGGAAAGAAACAACTCTTTCAAATCCTCTTTCTTAAAATCGTGAATATCTTTGTATGTTATTCCCATCGCTCAGTCAACTTTTTTGTATTGCAGCTTTTCTCTTTGAATTATCCATCCATGAAAGAACCGCCCTCTTTGACTGTCCCCCGGCTGCCCAAGAAGACGAGGTGGAGAGATATGCAGTTATAATTGAAACTACAAAAACTGTGAATTTCTAAATGGACTCTTCAAAAAAACAACGCAGGCATTTGTATATGCAACTACAAATGTCTGCGCTGTCAACGTACATTAACCCAATGTACAGGATATGTGTTACTTCTTCAGGTTACCGTAGCGGTTCATGAAGCGGTCAACGCGACCTGCTGTATCAACGAGCTTGCTCTTACCAGTGTAGAATGGGTGTGAGCTGCTTGAGATTTCGACCTTTACCACCGGGTAAGTCTCACCTTCAAACTCTACTGTATCATTTGTCTTGCAAGTAGATTTTGTAAGGAACATATCGCCGTTGGACATATCCTTGAATACGACGGGGCGATAGTTTTCTGGATGAAGATTCTTTTTCATTTCTTTGTTAATTATTGATATATTGATAAATTCGGGTGCAAAGGTAGTAATTTGTCACGAGACAGCAAAGCAAACTTTCAAAAACTTGCGATATTGTTAATATTTTTTAACTACAATTATTATTCACATGAATATCAATCACAGTGCATAGTTATCCTTTCCACATGCGTTTGCGTAAATAACCCGCATGTTTACTATGTCATTCCATCTACCATTGGACACTACCGGACACCATATTACATCGCATCTGCATAACATTAAAAACCAATATCTTACAACAACCGTTGCAATCGCAGTGCGATTACAGTGCAAAAGGACCACGATTATATTGTAAAAGCACTGCTATTACACAGTAAACGCTATGCAATTGCAACGCCCACGCAACAGTAAGGCAACAAAAAACCTTCCGGACCATCAAACAGCCAAGAAGGTTTTACCTTATTTTATCTATTACATCTTATTATTGATACAGTTTTTTCGTTACAGATGAGACTCCCCATCACTCGCCTACATTAAATCAACGGCATGCCAAGAGCCTTGCACTCCTTGCGCTGTTCCTCCGGCCAAATGCTTGACTGTATCTCACCGATATGTCCTTTGTGCAGGAGTACCATGCACAAACGGCTCTGGCCAATGCCACCACCGATAGAGAGCGGCAGCTTGTCGTCAAGCAACTGCTTATGGAAATAAAGCTCGCAGCGTTCTTTCTTGCCCTCAATCTCCAACTGACGCAACAGGCTCTCCTTATCAACACGAATGCCCATGGACGACAACTCGAACGAACGCTCCAGCACAGGGTACCATATCAGGATGTCACCATTGAGGCCAAGATAGCCGTCTCCGTTTGGTGTTGTCCAATCGTCATAGTCCGGCGCACGGCCGTCGTGTTTCTCTCCGTTGCTTAACTTACCGCCAATACCCATGACAAACACCGCCCCGTACTTCTTACAGATAGCATCCTCACGCTCTTTTGGCGAGAGGTCGGGATACATCTGCAACAGCTCCTCGCTATGAATAAAATGTATATTACGTGGCAGGAAAGGCTTTATCTGCGGGTATGTCTCGCAGGTTATATATTCCGTGCGCAGTATTGCCGAGTATATACGCTTTACAACGTCTTTCAGGAACTCGATATTCCGCTCCTCTTTGGTCATAGACGCCTCCCAGTCCCATTGGTCTACATAGAGAGAATGAAGATTGTCCATCTCCTCATCGGCACGAATGGCATTCATGTCCGTGTATATTCCATAGCCGGGCTCTATGCCATACTCCGCCAATGTCAGTCTCTTCCATTTGGCAAGAGAGTGTACGACCTCGGCTTTCTGCTCTCCAAGATCCTTGATAGGGAATGTAACGGCACGCTCCACGCCGTTAAGATCATCGTTGATGCCAAGCCCCTGCAGCACGAAAAGCGGTGCGGTAACACGGCGAAGACGCAACTCCGTAGACAGATTCTGCTGAAAGAACTCCTTTATAAGTTTTATTCCCTGCTCTGTTTGTTTCAGGTCAAGCAAGGCAGTATAGTTACATGGTTTAATTAGTCTGCTCATGATGTAGTTATGTGTGTCTGTATTCTTTTTGCAACTGCAAAGGTACGATTTTTTTATTAAAGTGCAAGCATAAAAGAAAAATTATTTTACAAAAAGCAAGAAAATTAACCATTATCGTTACTTTTTGCTAAATTTTGCACGTCATAACAGTGGCAAAGAGAGCGGAATGTACCCCGTTTGCATATCAAGCACCCTCTCTGAGGAAATCGAGGGCTTCCTCTATCTCCTTGCGTGTGGCTGTTTGATTTACACGTATGTCGCCGATATTACCCAAAAGGGTAAAGTTTATGATACCGGCGACGTTCTTTTTGTCGTGGGTCATAAGCTCAAGCAGCTCCGGATAGTCATCGCACGTTATAGGAAGCACACCGTAAACATCGCGCACATAACGTACCGCCTCACGCATAACGTCTGTCGGGAACCCTGTTTTCACTACCGAGAGATACAGTTCGGGAATAAGCCCGAAAGCCACGGCGTAGCCATGCAATATTGGTTTTTGCCTCCTCATGGCCCACGATTCAAATGCGTGCCCCATGGTATGACCGAGATTCAGCGCCTTGCGCAATCCCTGTTCGTGGGGGTCTTGCTCAACAACACGCTCCTTCACGGCAACGGAATCAGCCACCATGCGCTGCAATTGTTGCAGATCGGGGTCTGTTATGTCGAACGTTGCAAGCTCATGCCACAGCTCCGGCGTTGAGATCAAGCCGTGCTTCAACATTTCCGCATAGCCGGAACGTATGTTTGCGTCGTCAAGTGTCTTAAGAAACTCGGTACACAGGATAACATAACGTGAGTCATTGAACACTCCTATCTCGTTTTTCAGGCTCCCGAAGTTTATGCCTGTCTTACCGCCTACACTGGCATCGACCATGGAAAGCAGCGTTGTCGGGATGTTGATGAAATTGATACCGCGCTTGAACGTACTCGCAGCAAAACCGCCTAAATCCGTAACCATACCGCCTCCAAGGTTTATAAGCAGTGAGTGGCGGGTGGCACCGCCCTGCTGCAGGCACTCCCACACATGGGCTGTGCTCTGTAATGTTTTCGCCACGTCAGTGGCATCGATTATGACCGGTATGGCGTTTTTAAGGCAACCATACTTCTCCACCACCGGCATGCAGAGCTTTTTGGTAGTGGTATCCGTAAGCACGAATATCTTATCGTGCTCGCAATCGTTGACAGCGGCCGTGAGTTCCGCTTCAAGATTCTGTGAGAGTATAATTCTTTGAGACATTTTCTTTATAGTTTTTAATGACACATCAGGGCGCAGACATTATTCTGAAAGGTCTTTGCCACATTGCCACTCATCACACCTTGGTTGATAATGGCAAAGCAAAGGTCGTGGCCGTTGGATGCAGTGCAATAGCCGGCAAGACTGCTTATGCCGGTCAGCGTGCCGGTCTTGGCACGTACATTACCCGCAGCTACCGTCTTCTGCATGCGTTTCTCCAGCGTACCGTCAACGGATGCTATCGGCATGGTGGGCAGGAGATTGGCGTATATGTCGGTATTGTTATAGGCATAGCGCAGAAATGCCACCTCTATCTCAGCGGACACATAGTTGTAAAGCGACAGCCCCGAACCGTCGGCAAAGCGATGCGGCCGGCCGGCCAGACCCATCTTGGTCAGCAGACTCTCCATTACGGCTTTGGCTTTACGGGCCGTAGAGGGTTTGCCTTGTGTGAGTCCGATATGATAGAACATTGACTCGGCATAGAGATTGTCGCTCTCTTTCATCATGCGATGAAGGATTTGTTCTATGGTATGTGTCCTGACGCACAGTTCAACGGCACCTGAGGGACACGTCTTGTCAAGCAGTTCGCCGTCGAATACCACACCCACCTCGGTGAGAGCCTTGACAAAACGCTGCAACATATTATCCTTACGGGAATAGACCAATGGTGAGAGGACGGGGTTATCGTCATCCCAACACCACCCCTCGCCAAGCAAATCCGCATCTTTCATTGAGCGGTCGGCATACACATTGCCACGCACAGTGTCAACACCTAATGCCTTAACGGACATTGCAAAGGAACGGAGGTCGTCGCTTCCAAGCCTTGGATCCATCCCACCTATTATATATAAATGGCCGCCAAGCGTGCGGGTGCTGTCCGTAACACTGCCCGTATAGCATAGTCTGGTCTTGTAAAGGTATGCCGCTCCAAGCCTGTCGAGCGCCGTAACGGCGGTGAGTACCTTCATGGTGGACGCCGGACGCAACGTCTGTCGCTCTCCAATGGCATAGAGAACGGAGTCGGCTGTGAGGTCGTAAACCATCATACCCAGTTGCGAACTCTTAAGGAAACCGCTGCAATTAACCAGACTGTCCAAATCGGTCTGCAGGCATTGCGGCCACGGCAGACAGTTATCGGCCTCGGAAAGCGTATCGGTACCTTCTGCCGGCTGTATGCCGCATTCCTCAACAGCAGAGGGATACGCCTCGCCCGCGACATCGTCCTCACCGCGAGCGGCGTATGATGTCAGCGCCAACAGGACGAAAAAAGGCAGCAACAGTCTATTTATCGTAAGCATGATGCGGATAGTCTGTGGTGAAATGCAGCCCACGGCACTCTTTTCTCTCTATCGCCCACCTCGTTATAAGGTAGCCAACATTTATCATATTGCGTAACTCGCAGATGTCGCGGCTGGCGTGTACGTGTTTGAATAGTGCCTCTGTTTCCTCGTATAACACGTCAAGACGCCGCCATGCCCTCATAAGACGCATGTCAGAACGCACTATACCTACATAGTTGGCCATTATCTGTCCCACCTCATGTACGCTCTGTGTAATAAGCACTTTCTCCTCGTTTGAGAGGGTTCCCTCATCGTTCCACTCCGGTACCATAGTGTTATATTCGTACTCGTCTATATGTTCCAGAGAATGGCGCGAGGCCGTTTCCGCATACACCACGGCCTCAATGAGCGAGTTGGAGGCCAAACGGTTGCCTCCATGCAGGCCTGTGCAGGAGCACTCACCAATGGCATAAAGCCGCTTTATGCTTGAGCATCCGTTCAAATCGACCTTTATTCCTCCACACATATAGTGGGCGGCAGGGCGCACAGGGATGTATTGTCTTGTGATATCTATGCCGATAGACAGGCATTTCTGATAGATATTGGGGAAGTGATGCCGTGTCTCTCCTGGGTCTTTGTGTGTCACATCAAGGCATACATGGTCAAGACCGTGTATCTTCATCTCCTTGTCTATGGCACGGGCGACTATGTCGCGTGGGGCAAGTGACAGGCGTTCGTCGTATTTTTCCATAAAGGTCTCGCCGTTAGGCAGACGCAAAATGCCTCCATATCCACGCATCGCCTCTGTTATAAGATATGCCGGATGGGTCTCGCCGGGATGATACAGCGCCGTAGGGTGGAACTGCACAAACTCCATATCGGCCACAGTACCCTTGGCACGGTACACCATTGCCTCTCCATCGCCGGTGGCAATGATGGGATTTGTGGTTGTCTGATAAACGGCTCCACATCCTCCTGTGCACATAAGCGTTACCTTACTGAGGTACGTATCGACTTTTTGGGTGTCGGGATTAAGCACATAAGCGCCATAACATTCTATGTCCGGCGTGCGGCGTGTCACCTCAATACCAAGGTGATGCTGGGTAATAATCTCAACGGCAAAGTGGTTTTCTTTTACTTCTATGTCCGGATTGTCGCGCACTGCAGCCACAAGCCCTCTCTGTATCTCAGCTCCTGTGTCATCGGCATGGTGCAGAATACGGAACTCGGAATGCCCACCCTCACGGTGAAGGTCAAACTCACCGTCTTCTTTACGGTCGAAATTGACCCCCCATTCCACAAGTTCCCTTATCTGAGACGGAGCCATTCGCACTACTTGCTCTACTGCCGCACGGTCTGATATATAGTCTCCGGCAATGATAGTGTCCTCTATATGTTTCTCGAAGTCATCGACAATAACATTTGTTACCGAAGCCACTCCACCTTGAGCGAACCTTGTGTTGGCCTCATCAAGAGTATTCTTGCAGATAAGGCAGACTTTACCTTTGTGCGCCCTCGCTACTTTAAGGGCATAACTCATACCGGCTACTCCTGAACCGATAATGAGAAAATCATATTTATATATCATTCTTTGATATGATTGTGGGTTGCTGGCCGTTATTATATATAGGTATATTTAATGCAAAGTTACGGAGTTTTTTTGAAAAAAACTGCCAACCGGACATTTGCATAGGTGCCATTTGATTACTTTAACGACTTTAACACCTTTTTAACTCTCGTGCTATCATTATGCAGACGCAAAGCCTTTGTTTACAATCTGCAGCCCGGCAGTTGCGCCACTGCACCACATATTGATAACCGGTACTGCCCGTAAAGGATATTATCCGGTCTTTTACCGGACGGCATTAGATATTAACTGTACCGGCTCTTAAGTTAAATCGGGCAATAAAAACAGCATGATACGAACGAGAAAGTACAACAACATAACCAATAAAGCATTGCAACACAAATAATAAAACACCGCAATTGCCATGCCGAAGAATCAGGAATAGAAACAAATCGTATCCCGACAGTATGGCTATGTCAATTGCGGTGCTATATTATTTAATATTGACGGTATGTTATTCTTGTCCCGAACGGCATGTTATTGATATGTCATCGGTACAGGATGAGACAGCAATCACACCGCTATCTGGTCAATGAGAACTTCATACTCATGCCAAAGTCTTGCGTAACCGTCGGATAACTGCCTGACGACAACAACGGGGTATTGCTCTGACGATCATAATAGAAGCTCATGGTAAGAAGGCGAGAGAGTGTGTAATCGGCAGAGAACGACAGCTTAAACGCCTCATTTCCAGATGTAGCGGACGATATAACAGTCGCTATATCACGTGTCAACGCTGCCTGTGAGCGTATGCTTACATCAAGACGCAGGTTCAAATCGTGGGCAAAGCCCTTAGACCTTGTGGTGGTATTTGACGCTGATTTCTTCTGTTCATCGGCAGAACCGGAGCCTGAATTGGTTCGGGCGGCCTTCAAGGCACGGCTTTTCATGAATCTGAAATCAGCTATTTTGTAGCCCATGCCAAACACCCAGTCATTTGATATGGCCTCGTTTATCTGCACACTTGTCATTGAAAGATTCAGGACACGGGTAGTACGGTACTCGGCTTTGAATGTCATATTGTTCGGTAAGGTAAAGTCTATGCCAAGCAAAGGAGAGAAAGCCTCATTGATACTGACCGTAGATATGTTATACATGGAGTTCGGTACGGGGTTGCCTGTGGTGACATCGTTAACGAAACCAATCATATCGCCCATCAATGACTTGTAAGTCGAGTAAGAATTGTACGATCCTATGGCAAATACGCTTTTATAAGAATGGTTTATATTCACACTCTTGAAATGCTCACGCACCCACGCTATCTGTGTCAGTCCGCTGTATCTCATCGTCCAGTTCGGCAGCATTCTCTTCAAAGCGGGGAACAAACTCAAGTCACCGTTGCCCGTATAGGCATCGAGGAATGCCGGTATCATAACGTCAGCGCCATACTTGTTCACCGTACCGTAGGCAGGATTGTATTTCTGTCCGGCATAAGCAGTGCCGGCAGGATATACCCTTCCGTTGTAACGGTTCTGTATTCTCGCCTGATAAGCATCCAAAGAACGGCAGAATGTCTCGAACGACGAGGAGTAATAGCCATTGTTTGCATCGCCCATTCCTTCAAAAGCCGACTTGATACTGATTGTTGTCATGGAGAAAGAGCCGCTCTGTGTTATCGGAACACTCTCCTGAAGATATTGTATAGACTTTGCGGTTGTCTTGGTACGGGACATATTAAGGTCTATCTTCATATTGCGTATAGGCTCCAATGTCAGCTTAACATCCAGACTCTGACTGCTGCTTACGGCTGCCGGACTGGACACGAGATCTTTGTATTGGCTGCCCAATAACCAACCGTTGTCACGCGCCTTGCTAATGTAATCGTCATCTATCAGTCCGAAAGCGAAATCCAATCCGGGCCGCATATCACTGCCACCACCGGTGCGTTGACCAAAGGCATCGCCGACATTCGGCATAAAGCCCGGCAACACCATATTATATTGGTTACGGTATGTTATACCAATATTCCTGACCATCATAAGTACTCTCGACGCACTCTGCGCCACCTTGTACCACGTAAGGTTCTCCAATGGCTCCAAAGCGAGCACGGAGAGTTTCATCGTCACGGCACTGTCTGCCTTGTTTATAATCTTGATCTTGTTGTCATCAACCTTGCGGTACCTCACATCTATTATCTTACCGTCTTTGTCTTTGGCAGAAACGACAAGACGTTTTGACTTCTTACCGTGCGTTATTACAATGGCAGTATCAGCGTTTATCGTTATCTCTCTTGTGAAGGTGTTACGCTTTTTCTTGTCTTCCGCAGCCTTGTCACGAGCCTCTTGCTCCTTCTGCCTGGCCTCCTCTTCCTGCTCTTTGGTCAGTTTTGGTGCCTCCGTCTCTTTTGGTTTTGGAGCCGCAGGAGTCTTTTTCTTCGCATTACGGTTCGTCAACGGCGTCTTATTGAACTTGTCATTCGTCTTTTTCAGGAAAGGAACGTGATTGTATAGCTTCACAAGGTCAAGCGTCGAATTGACATTTATAGTCCTGTTGCTGGTTATTGTGTTACCGAACGACGTGCCATCCTCACGCTCCGTGCCCCTTGCCCAGTTGTAAGTAGCGCTGTATGAGCCATTGGCCTGCAACCAGTCGAATATCGGTAACTGATTAAGCGGCAGTTTATACGACGCAGTAAAAGTCTGCCTGTAGTCCAATGGAGTACCAAGCCGCTTGATACTGCTCCACACCGAGTCCTTCCATGCCTGATAATGGTCCGGGTTCAAATCCTTGTTCACCTGAGTATATGGCTCTTCCACCTCCGCCCTTGTGGCACTTTGGAAGTTCATGTGCAGGTTTTTCGTAAGATCCCAACGCAAAGAGAACTCCCTGTTCCACAGGAATTGCGAGCTGAATGTAGGCTGAATATCCCCGGAACTGCCCAGGTCTTCAAGGTCACGCTCCTGCATTTCGTAATAGTTACGAGTCATTTCGGAGTTTGCGGATATATTCTGCGGCAACCAGTTCAGGGCCAATTGCTTCAATATATCATAATACTTCGACTTTGACTTTATCTTCTTGAAAGGAGTATATGACTTATAAACCGGTGTCCACGAATAGTTAACCACCCCGCGCCACTGCTTCTCGTTCTCGTAAATGGTAGTCTGTCCCTCGGTGTGACGACTGGTATTACTGTATGAGAATGTAAAGTTAGCAGGATCATACGGCATAGGATGGCGTTTCGTAGCAATGCCTACACGCATTCCTGACACCGCAAAGTTCTTGCTTACGGTCTTTGTTACAGCGATACTGTTTATGGAGTCTTTCTCATGTTGTGTTGCCACACTCTCCAATGCGTCTTCCAACAGCATGTCGGTATCAAGCGGATTATACTTCGGCGTGGTCTTTTCGTTCGTCACACTATAGTAAACCGGAATGGTAACCTTGGCCTTGTCGGGGAAGAACTTGCCCAGCTCAAAGTTTGTTGTAACCGTATAAGAGCCGTATTTGTCCATGGTTCTATCCATAACCTTCTGCTCCAGTCCTCCATATCCGTCGCTAATGTATTTTCCTGACGCCGCCACCGTACCGAAATCAGACATCTGTACGTTCAGATTAGCGGCCGCAGCCCATCCGCCATCGCTCTCCGGCTCCAGCAGTCGCAACTCGTTTACCCACACCTCGCCGTCTTTCGTCTCATTGGCGTTATTGCGTATTCCTATCATCATGGTTCTGATTTCTCCCAAAGACGGGTTGCCCACTATCGACAACTTATTGCTCTGGTTATCGGAATCATACTCGGAGTATAGCACGTTAAATGCTGCCAGCCCGCTGTTCTTTTTCTTGTTACGCGTCTTTTTCAATGCGGTAAACTTGCCAAGGTCTATATCCAGCAAGTTATCCTCAGGCCATACGGCCGCACGGTCAGCCGCCGAATAAGTGCTATAGTTACCCGGTGCCGTGAGATGCAGCGGTATTTCATATTCATAGAAGTTGTTATTATAGTCGGAACCCAGCCTGACGAAAAGCGCCAACTGTCCGTTCTGCAGATTTGTAACATTCTGTTCAAGTGCATTTGCGTGCACAAACATCTGCAGACGCTTATAATAACGCATGTCATAGTTGGTGTTTTTATACACCGCCACCGCATCGTTATGCGACATATTGGTAAGATCAAAGCGCATAGCCTGCTCGTTGTTCTCTGTCAATTGCTGCTGTGTAGGGTCAACAACTCTTGATATTCCCGGCGGCAGGACATAGTTCACAGGCTTCTTGTCGTTGTTTTCCTCTATATTTATGGATGATGTCGTGAAACGCGCGGTAGGATTTGTCGATGCCCCCGTGATCTGTTGCTCATACACACGCCAGTCACCTCTAACCAAATCCAGGCTTGCCAGTCGCAGCACCGTAGGCTCCTCAAACCCCTGCATGTACATACGCATAAACCGAATGGATGATATATCATTTATACCTCCAACCGGTTCGCCTTGGTTTATAGGCACACGGAACTGATACCACGTAACGCTTTCACTGTTACCGTTACGCAGTGTCACCATAGCCTCACGCTTGTCAACAATATAATTGGTTCCTACCGTCATTGCCTCAGGGGCTATTTCCACACAATAGCGATAGTATTTCTCATACTCATTGAGCGTATAATCCTGATTAATGTCCTCCACATCGGGCGTTGTCTTGTACGATGTGTCATACGATTCCGTCCTTGAGTCAGAGTCTGGAGAGTTGCCTTGCGGATTGTTTATATATTTGTACCTTTCCAATATGGATGCCTTTTTACGGTCCCATTCGTCTCCTCGGAAATACTTGTAGTTATCATTGGCCGGGTCTCTCACTATATCCTGCACCACAGAGTCATTCCTTACCACTCCGGAGCCATCCAGTCCCGCTCCAACCGCTGTCGTCAAGAATTCCTTATAGGGTCCCCACGTTCTCTCCTCCTCGTCAGTCAGTCCGTTGAAACCAACGTCCTGCTTCGCCCTTGCCCCGCTTGCGGTGGCAAATGCGTATGTGATAGTGTTCTGAACCGGTATCTTACCCCACTGAGTCGTAGCCACCGAGTCGGCGCTGTTCACCGGCATACCGCTCTCATAGAACTTCTTTCCATCAGGAAGAATATCCTCCGACATCTCTCCAAGGTTGAAATAGAGTTTGCCGCTGTGCCGCTGTGCCGTGCCGTCGCTACGTGTATACACAAACGGGTCAAGCATCCAGAACTCTATATACTCCACGTTTGCCTCCTCAAAATCGTTTACATCCAACTTTCTCATCATGCCTCCCCACGACTGTTTCGGTGCCGGCAGATGTCCGTTTTCGTCTATTGAGGGGTTAAAGTTATACGGTCCCCTCTCCTGAGGATAGAAAGCAAGGTTCAGTATGCTCAATGTTGACGTCGCGCCACTATATGTACTCTGGTCTCTATTGGGATAAAGCTCCGACACATACACCTCACGCACATAGTGACTGGACAGCTGTTCCAAGTCCTGCTTAATGTGTCCGGGTGTCAACGTTGAGGAACGGCGGGTGAACAGCGGGTCGATTGTGTACCATGCCAGCCTTGCCCTGTTGTATCCAGCCGTAAGGTCGGTCTTATTCGGTGCCGGTACCACATCATACGGCACGCTTGCCAGTGACCATGAGGTTGGTGTAAGCATGTTAATGCCCATTGTTGCGGACTCAAAGTCGTCTATATACGACGCGTTATCCTGTGTACCGCTCGCTATTCCGCTGAACAACTTGGCAAATTCCGCGTTAAACTGTATGTTAGACGGCTGCGTAACGTGCAGGAAAGGAATCTTGTTCAGCATTTTAGTCAGCCACTGGCTGTCTTTCTTCCAATTCACATTAAATCCCACAAGGGTATTGTTCACCGGCTCCATACCCATTGTAACCTTCGATGTCAGGCTCTGCTCCGACAGGTGTTGCAGTGTACCGCTCAACTGGAAGTTCTTTGAGAAGTCATACTCCCAGTTAACTCCGAACATCGTTTTGCGCGACATGCCATACTCAGCGTCACTCTCCAGCGACACGTTCACATTGGTTCCGGCGTCGACAATGCTCTGGTTGAGGATTCTAACCTCACCGGCCGAGTAGTCAACAGAATAGTCCACACCCTCCACCAGCGTCACTCCGCCCGCCGTCACCACCACCGAGCCTTGCGGAACGTTATACGCTCCAAGCGCTATCACGTTATCGCCGGTGCCTTTATACTGTCCGGTTATCTTGAAACGGTTTTTGTCCGCTATCTGTTTTGCCATGGTACGTGTCTGCGTATACAATTCCTCGTACCTGTATTCCTCTGCTTTTTCCCGCGCCACTCCCCTGGCAACAAGAGCATTATACAACGCTGCTCCAAACGGTTCCACCTTCGGCAGGAACACGCGTCCGTTGCTTACGGTATATCCTTCAACGTAGTCGAAATAGCCATTGCTGTTCGCTCTGTTGTTGTTGTCAAGGCGATCGGCACCCAAAAGCCTTATTATCGGCTCGCTCTTCACTCTCTCTTCCGGTATATAGTTGAGATATACGCCTGCCGTATCGCTCTTGAACTTGATGTCAAAGCGGAACTTTTCCTTTTGTACCGAAGACGCAAGATAATAGACATTGCGCATCATCAGCTTCCAGTTTGGCTGTGTCGGCACGCTGTTTGTATTCTTCAACGCCTTCACAAACAGTGCTTTGTCCACTTCTGTCAGGTCAGAAGAGAACTCTCCGACCTGATAAGTCACTCCGCCTTGTGTGTACTCATACGCCACGGCAAGCACCTGATCGCTCTGCAAAGTTGTCTTCAGAGAGATATATCCCATTGCCGTATTCACGGTATACTCTGACGAGGACAGCAGTCTTGCCTTCTCTATCTTTTCGTAATCCACTCCTCCCGTCATCTGGGCGTCAAGTACAGCGCCCGTCATATTCACGTCACGCGCCCCGACAAAGTCGCCCACCATGCGGCCATACTCACTGTTGGTGTTATTGCTCGGCACCGCCTCGGCTCCGGCACCGCCCCACATTGTGTTCTGCGGTGTGCCCTCAGCCAGGTCTGCCAACGCTATGATGTTTCTCGTGTTTGATGTCTGGCCGCTCTTGTTCGTGACCCACACCTCCACACGGTTTATGGTTATACCGGTCACAAGAGTCGGCAACGACTGCATCCACGTGTCGTAACGGTCGCGGAAATACTGCGCAAGGAAGAAATGACGGTTCTCCTCATAGTTTGCGACATCTATCTCAAACGGTGTCAACTGTACCCCGCCCTTGGACGAAACGCTGGACGATGACGATTTCTTTTGCGACAACACCGTCTGCAGCTTCAGCTTGCCAAACTGCATGTCGGTTCTTATACCGAACAGCGACGTGGCGCCCTGTATGAGCGAGGAGTTGCTGGGGAAACTGACATTGCCCGCTTCCACGAGCTTGATTATCTCATCCTCCTTGCCGTCATACTTCAGCTTCATGTTCTGAGCGTCATAATCGAACGTTGCATCGGTATTGTAATTGAGGTTCATATTCATCTTGTCACCAATCTTACCGGTAACGTTGATGTTTATCTTCTCGTCAAAATCAATGGTCGTGGTCTTTCTGTTCCTGATGGGCAACGAAGGGTTGTCGACGCTTTTCAGGGTAGCGCCAAGTTTCAACTCGGCCGTTCCTTGCGTCTTGACCCTTATCCCTCCGGGGCCAAATATCTTCTCTGCCGGCCCCAACTCAAAGTGCATGTCAGTGAAATCGAACTTCTCCTTGCCCTTTTTCTCAAAAATCTCCGCGTTCTTGCTTTTGAAATAATTTGCGAACAGGTGTTTCTCGCTCCACTTCTGATACTCCGTCAGGCTCATCATAATGGGCGCCGCCATCCACGTGCTGCCCATTCTCATGCCTATAACATATCTGTCCAAAGTGTCGTTATACTCAACTTCCTGCCTGATATTGTCCGGGCGTTTCAGGTCTGCCGCCCCCTGTTTCAGGTCATCATACGTCACTGGAGTCGTTTTCTGTATCTTCCAGCGGGGGTTGAGCAGACTGTCCGGTATGCTATCACGCTGCAATTTCAGCCTTGCCTGCCTCTCCCTGTATCTCTCCAGCGATGATTTCCTTTCCGGTTTCTTGCCCTGCGCCGTTGTATTATCAGCCTCCTGCTGCCTCGCGGCGGCTTCCGCCTTGCGCGCGTTGTCATCCGGTGCCGTTGCCCGCCTTATCATAGCCGAGCTCATAAGCGCCGTCAACAGCGCCACAACCATAGCCGTTATTATGTTGCCACGTCTTGTCATCAATGTCTGTATCTTCCTTTCGGGGTGTTATTTTATCATTTTCAGAGCCTGTTTTATAACCTGCTCCACGGCCATTGAGGGATTGCCCTGTAGTATCTCCGTCACGACTTTGGCCGCCGGAGCCGGCGAGAAGCCCAACATAACAAGCGCACTGACGGCCTCGTCACGTGTCTCGCTGTTCACAACCGCCTGCGACGCGGCAGCTCCCGCGGTGCTCATGTCCACTATCAGCCCCTCGGCCGCCATCTTGTCACGCAGGTCCACGATTATTCTCTGCGCCGTTTTCAGTCCAATTCCCTTAACACCTTTAAGTGCCCTTTCGTTGCCTGTGGAGATAACGTTAACCAACTCAGCCGGAGCCAATGCGCTCAGTATCATGCGCGCGGTATTGCTACCCACTCCGCTCACGGTTATAAGCATACGGTATATTTCCCTTTCCTGCTTCGTGTAGAAGCCGTAAAGAGTGTAAGAGTCATCACGTCCGCCCGTCATGATGGCTTCATGCACGTACAGTTTCACCTCTTTCTTGCCCTGAATGGCCGTAAAGGTATTGAGAGATATATTAAGCAAATAGCCCACTCCACGGGCTTCAACAACCGCCTGAGCCGGCGTTATCTCGGTCAGGTCGCCTTTTATGTATTCAATCATCGTCTGTCTCTGCGATTTGTGTTATTTAACCCGCGCATTTACACGGGTATAAATAATAACGCACGCAAGGCGAAAATATTGCGAATAAAACGCCGTTTTTAACACTTTAAGTTCCATGAGGAGAAACGCCACACCGCACACCCATTGCAATCGCACTGCAATTACAATACAAAAGCAGTGCAATTACACTATAATCGCACCACGATTACACCGTAAACGCAGTGCGATTGCAACCGTATTTCCTACACATTGATTTTCAAGGTATTACAAAACACATTTCAACCATACCCCATCCCACTCCGACAGCACGGCAACGGCACTCCGCAACCTCGTTTCCATACAACAAAAACGAGGGCGATATTCAGCATATCACCCTCGTCCCGTTCTCATTTATCCACTATACGGCTCGCTATATCAGAACCTGAAGCTCTGCATACTCACCGTAACCTCACGTTTCTTCACAGGCATAGATGACATGGAGGTACCGCGCCACGTCTTCACCTTGCCCTTACGCCCCACGCCATCGTGTTTCATACGCTTCTTACCCTCAGGCACAACACCGTGGTTTTTGTCGTTGGAACGGTCATGATGACGTTCCAACCGCTCCGTGCGCTGACGTTCCGTCGGGTTCTGTTTCTCCATATTGGTCTTGCCGTAGCATACTGTCGTGCCTAACATCACAAATGTTATCAGTGTCAATACGAAATTTTTCATTTTCCTAATCTCCTATATTTGTTATACATTTACATTATCGGTATTCCCGATTTCCTGCTGCAAAGGTACGGCAAATAATCCTGTCAGGAAATTGTTTTTCCCTAATAAGCCACGGGGTTCCCCCATTTTACAAAAGGGAAATCCCCCAAACAACATGGGTACTGACACGATACAACCCCGTGAAACATCGCACATGCACAATGGCTGCAATGCTTTCACGGGGTTGTTGCTATATATTTGTGGCGCGACAAAAGCCACCGGTCACAATCAGCAGGAAGCATCCCCACGACCGTTGACGGCAGGCAACGCCATATTTAACGCCTTATTATCTTCCTTTCCTGTATTTTCCCTCTTCCTTATCCTCAAGCATGGAGAGATAACTCTGGTAACGTGAGGCGGAGATATAATGATCCTCCACGGCCTGCAACACCGCACAACCGGGCTCATGCGTATGCGTGCAGTCTGAGAAACGGCAGTCCTTGGAGAAACGGAATATCTCTTTGAAGTAACCGGACAGTTCTTCCGGCTCTATATCAAAGGTACCAAAGCCGCGTATGCCGGGCGAGTCGATTATCCAACCGGCAGAATCCGGAGCGAGAGAAGGGTCTTCCGAGGGTATAGGCAACATCTCACTGAACGTGGTTGTATGCGTGCCTTGGTTGTGAGCGTCGCTTATTTGCGCCGTGCGCAGGTTGGCTCCGGGTATAAGGCGGTTTATGATTGTGGACTTACCCACACCGCTGTTGCCGCTGAAAAGGGTTATCTTACCGCTGAGACTGGCACGCAACTCATCCATACCGCTGCCGTTTACGGCCGACACCGCTATGCTGCTGTAACCTATTGTGTCGTAAAGCGTACGCATCATGTCAAGATAATGCAACTCATCCTGACTGAGAAGGTCGGTCTTGTTGAACACAAGCACAACGGGTATGCGGTACGCCTCGGCCGAAGCGAGGAAACGATCTATAAAAGTTGTACTGGTTTCAGGGTAGTTAACGGTAACGATCAGCATGGCCTGATCCACGTTTGAGGCTATAATGGAACTCTGCTTGGAGAGGTTGGAAGACTTGCGTATGATGTAATTGCGACGATCTTCTATCTCGGTTATGAACGCTGTCGACTCGTCTGCCATACGTATCACGACCCTATCCCCCACTGCTATGGGGTTGGTACTGCGAATACCCTTGAGGCGAAAGTTTCCCTTCACTTTGCAATCTATAGTCGTACCGTCGTCGGCAAGCACCGTATACCAATATCCGGTGTTCTTAATTACAAGACCAGTCATGCGCTTTCCCGTCCAACTTAGATTGTCATTATCTCCTTATTCTTTTCTTCTATGAGGGCGTCGAGCTTGGCAATGTACTTGTCATGTATCTTCTGCAGACTGGTTTCCGCATCCTTTTCGAGGTCTTCTGAAAGGCCATCCTTTATTGCTTTCTTGAGTTTGTCCTTCAAATCTCCCCGAACGTTGCGCACTTCGACCTTTGCTTTCTCTGCAATCTTGCTGCACTGCTTGGTCAGTTCGCGTCTGCGCTCCTCCGTAGGCTGCGGTATAGCGAGGCGTATCACTTCGCCATTGTTGTCGGGAGTGATACCGACCTCAGAGTCCATGATGGCCTTTTCTATGCTGCGGATGGCTTTCTTGTCCCATGGTTTTATAGCTATTGTACGGGCATCGGGAGTGGTGACCGTGGCAACCTGATTCAATGGTACCATCATGCCATACGATTCAACTCGGATTCCGTCAAGTATTGCCACGTTAGCACGGCCGGCACGGATACGTGAGAGTTGCTCTTCAAGAAACATTGCCGCCATCTCCATACGCTCCTCTGCGTCCTGGAGTACTTCCTTTACATCTATCATTGGTTGGTTATTTTATTGTTTTGTAATTTATATGCTTGTATATCGAGTCCCATTTGATAACGCCTGCAAATTTAATTATTATTTTCCATACCTGCAAAATTTTTGCTTGCAAATGTTTGCGGGGTTGATTTTTTCTTGTAATTTTGCAGACAGTATGAAGAAGTTTTGTTTTGTTCTCATTTATATATGTTTGCTCTCGGCGTGCACAGGAGGCCAAGACAGAGGCGTGGACGATGATAGCAGGGCCGTAGAGATGAAGTATGCGGAGCTGCTTGACATAAGACGCGGCGACGAATACACCACGGTAACGGTGCGAAACCCTTGGGACAGCACTGCAATCCTGCACCGTTATGTGCTTATTGCCGAAGGGAAAGAGGCGCCAAAGGATATTTCCTCGAACGACATCATAAAGGTTCCGCTGAAGAATACGGCCGTATACACCTCGATACTATGCAGCCTGATGGACGAGATCGGGGCAATGGAGGCCATAAAAGGGGTCTGCGACGTGGAGTATATATATATGGACAAGGTGCAGAAGGGAGTGGCCGACGGCAGCATTATAGACCTTGGCAGCAGCATGACGCCCAACATTGAGAAGCTGATGGACATGCATCCCGACGCCATGTTCATATCACCTTTTGAGAACAGCGGCTCATACGGCAAGCTGGGGAAGCTGCATATACCGATAATAGAGTGTGCCGACTATATGGAAACGACACCTCTTGGCAGGGCGGAATGGATGCGATTTTACGGCATGCTGTTTGGAAAAGAGCAGGAAGCGGACAGCATATTCGCCACAGTGGAACAGAACTACAACGCAATGAAAGCCCTTGCGGACAAGCAACCGGTGCGACCTACAGTGGTAACAGAGATGAAAACCGGTAGCACATGGTATGTAGCGGGGGGCAAAAGCACTGTGAACATATTGATTACCGATGCCGGCGGGGAGTATATATTTAAGGATATAGAGAGCGGAGGCGCTGTTCCTTACAGTCCGGAGCAGGTGTTTGCCAAGGCACAAGGAGCCGATTACTGGCTCATTAAATACAACCAAGCAACGGATATGACGCTCAACGAGCTTGGAGAGGCATGGGCAACAAACAGACACATGGCTGCATACGTCAGCAAAAACGTATATGGTTGCAACCTTAGCAAGAAACGTTTCTTTGAAGAAACGCCATTTCATCCGGACATATTGTTGCGGGATTACATAAACATCCTGCACCCAGGAGTATTGGAAGACAAAGAGATAACATTCTACAAACGGCTGTAACCCAACTCAAAAGCAACTCAAAGGCATTGAAAGCAGGCGTAAACATATTGTTATTGGCAGCTGTCACCGCTTTGGCGGTGGCCAATCTGCTGTACGGTTCGGTAAGCATACCGCCGATGGAGGTGTGGAACGCCCTGACGGGCATGGCGGTAGAGAAAGAGAGTTGGGCGTACATTGTAGTGGAATCAAGATTGCCGCAGACAATAACCGCAATTCTTTGCGGCGCCGCCCTCGCCACATCAGGATTGCTATTGCAGACCTCTTTCCGCAATCCTTTGGCAGGGCCGTCAATCCTTGGCATAACAAACGGAGCATGCCTTGGTGTCGGTGTGGTAACACTCATGACGGGAGGAGCGATTAATATCGGTGACATGGGCGCGGGACTTTATGGAGACGGAGTGCATATAGGCGGCGCCATGGCCATAATAGCAGGAGCTTTCATAGGCGCTGTGGCTGTGATAATACTTCTATTGGCCATGAGCAGACTGGTCAGCGGCACCATTATGCTGCTAATCATAGGCATAATGGTGAGCTATCTCACGTCGTCTGCCGTGGCATTGCTTAACTTCTTCGCCAACTCCGACAACGTTTACGGCTATGTTATGTGGGGAATGGGCAGCTTCAGCGATGTCAGTTTGCGACAATTACCATGGTTTTCAGGCGTGTGTCTGGCAGGGATAGCGACGGCAATGCTGCTCATTAAGCCACTCAACGCAATGCTTCTCGGCGACAACTATGCCCGAAACCTCGGCATAAACATAGGTCGTACGCACAGAATACTGTTGCTTACGACCGGCATACTGACCGCTGCCGCCACAGCATTCTGCGGCCCTGTGGCATTCCTCGGACTGGCAGTGCCACACATTGCCAGACTGATAACGGGCACGACGAACCATGCCACACTGCTACCGGCAACTGTTTTGAGTGGCGCCGGCATAGCATTGTTGTGCAGCCTCATCTGCGTAACGCCTCAAAACACTATCATCCCCATCAACGCCGTAACCCCATTGTTCGGTGCTCCTGTCATACTGTATATTATATTGAAAGGCAACTACAAGACGCTATAACCCGGATTCCATGCGTTTTCTTTTGGAAACAGGACAAAAAATCCTAATAATTCCTGCCTTTTTTGCATGAAAACGGTATTTTTATTAATTTTGCGAAGCTTATAAAAGAGAAGCTATGAACATACAGCTTGACGTACATACACACACGATAGTATCGGGACACGCCTTCAGCACACTAACGGAAATGGTGACAGAGGCACAGCATAAGGGTCTGAAGATATACGGAATAACGGAGCATGCACCGTCGTTGCCGGGTACATGCCATCACATTCACTTCCGCAACCTGCACGTAGTGCCGCGGCAATGGGGCGACACGAGGCTGCTACTCGGCGCAGAACTGAACATACTCGACACCAACGGCACTCTGGACAAGGACGAGGGCTACTTCGATTGCCTTGACATCAGGATAGCGGGCATTCACTCTCTGTGCTGGAAAGGCGGCACCAAGGATGAGAACACACGCGGAATGCTCAACGCTATCAACAACCCACTGACAGATATAATAAGCCATCCGGGCGACGGAACGGCCGATTTGCTCTTTGAACCAATCGTATTAGCCGCCAAGGAAACCGGAACACTGCTTGAAATAAACAACTCCAGTCTGAAACCATGCCGCGGCAAGCTGGCAAAGGCTATACCAAACAATCTGGAAATACTGCGATTGTGCAAGCAATATGAAGTGCCCGTGATATTAGGCAGCGACGCCCACATACATTTCGACATTGCAAACTACGAGCATATCTACCCGTTGCTGGCGGAAACGGATTTCCCTGAGGCACTGATAATAAACGGCAGACCGGACGATTTCATCAATATTATAGAACGAAACAAACACTAACATCAAAGCAACACTACAATGGCATACGGTAAATGGATAGGCGCCGGACTCGGCATAGCGCTGGGGGGCGGCATACTCGGAGCGATAGCAGGCTACGCATTAGGCAGTTTCTTTGACGACATCAGCAATGCCGGGAGTGACAACGGCAGTCGTTCCGACAGCGGTTTCAACGGCAACCGGCAGCAATATTCCCGACAACAAGAGGAGCGTAACGGCTTTCTCTTCTCGTTTATGGTTCTGTCGGCGCACATCATACAGGCCGACGAAAAGATCATGCACTCCGAGATGGAATACGTGCGCGGCTTCCTGCGACTGAACTTTGGCGAGGATGCCGTAAGAGAAGGCGAGGCAATATTGCTCCGTCTATTTGAATACCGCAAGCAACACGGCAAGACCATTTGGGATTCACAGATACGTCAGGCCTGCAACGAGATACGACAGTTTATGGCAGAGGAACACCGCATACAGCTATTGGCATTCCTTGCGAACATAGCCAAGGCCGACGGAACGGTGGCACAGACAGAGATAACGGCGCTGCGGGAGGTCGCTTCCCTTCTCGGCATGTCGCCAAACGACATTGACAGAATGCTCGCATTAGGCGGAAACAGTCTCGACGACGCCTATAAAGTACTCGGAGTGTCTCCTGAAGCCACCGACAAAGAGGTACGAAACGCATATCTCAGCCTTGTACGCAAGCATCACCCGGACCGTGTCGCCACCTTGGGCGATGATGTAAAAGAGGCTGCCAAGAAAAAGATGCAGGAGATAAACGACGCCAAGGAACGTGTTTATAAGGCGCGGGGAATGTAACAACGTCCCGCAATATCACTCCCATTGCGACAGGTCCGCTTTACCTTCCAGCTTTTTCTCCATGTCATCGGGCAACGCGGCAAAAAAATCCAGACCCGTAATGCGCTCCACTTCGGCAACACTGTTTACGTACGAAGACATGGTTTTATTGCTCGCATCGTTGCGATAGATAAAGCCTATGGCCTGAGGAGACTCCCCTACACGCAGAACCACCTTGAAAAACGCTTCGGGCACAACCACTTTGTTGCGCCCTATGGTCTTGTGGCGTTTGTTCAGCAGCACAGGACCGCAGACAATATATATAGAATCGTAAGCCATGGCCCACTTCCGGCAACGTTCCTCCAGTTCTTTCCAGTCGCCGGCATTCAGCGAATGCAACTGCGGACAGCAGTTAGTATAAATGAATGTCTCCTCCAACGCCTCCTTAAGCCAATGGTTATCACCCGCCGGACACATGTGTCCGCGGTCATATCCGCTGTTAACATAGTCCATATTGGTTGCACGCGGAACAGGCACACTCTCATCTTCCACAAACTTCAGTCCCTTTCTACCATACGGGCCGTCCAAGTTGGCACCCTTAAGCTGCCATCCTATCCATACGGGCAGCCTCGTAGCAGGATTATATGCCCCTACGTAAGCCAAACGGTCAATCTGCAAAAACGTGTCGGGTGCATCGCCGAGCGCATCACTATACAACACTTTTTCAAGCGCGTATGGTGCTTCCTGTATTATAGAGCACGGCATTTTGCGCTCTGTCTCCGATTGTCTCACACCACTATTCAAACCGGATGACGATGGCAATCCGGCTATAACGTTTCCCACTGCCAGCGCCACTGCCACCAGCAGAGCGCCGAATAGTATTTTTGTAGACTTATTCATATAGTTCATTTATTTTATAATCCAACACGGAGCGCAGCGACATCAGACGCCCTATGCAACGGCACGACACCAGCATTCCCGTATTTTTTCAATGGTAGCCAGCATGCCTTGCAATACCCTGTTTTTGCCCCACCATACAAGGTTCGTTCCCACCGTTCCGTAATCGCAGTGGGTTTACAGTGTAATCGCTATGCCTTTACGATGTAATCGCGGTGCGTTTACAATGCAATCGCAATGCGATTACAACGCCCCCCCAAAAACATCACTACCACGACACTGTGTCATCACATACGGATAGCAGTCGGAACTGCACCGTAATACCATTACAACGGTAGGCCGACACCGCCACGACTGTATATAATCTGCTGCGCCACCCCCCTCATGAAAAGGTAGGCACAGAAAGCGAGCCAAAGGGCATGATTGCCCAAAGATGGGCAAAATCCGAAATAAACGGCAAAGAACGCCACGGCGCCACAGAACGTACCACACAACATACCGGCCGTGTTGGTGACACCGACAAAAACGCCGTCCCACACAAAAGCGGCGATACCGCAAAAGGGTATGGCCACAGCCCAAGGCAGATAGTCTGACGCCGCCGAGCGTATTGTAACATCATCGGTCAGCAAAGCAAGAAACGCCTCACCGCCAACGGCATACAGCAGCGTATAGACAACGGTCAGCCCCAGTCCCCAAAGCCATACGCCACGCAATGCACGACGGAAGTTTGCCGTGTCACGGGCACCGTAGTAACGTCCGCAGAGAGCCTCAGCGGCAAAGGCAAAGCCGTCCATCACATACGTATAGAGTATGAACATCTGCATCAATATAGAGTTAACGGCCAGTATCACGGCACCGCCCTTGGCGCCGGCCACTATGATATACAGATTCACGGCCACAAGAAACAGCGTGCGATAGAACAGCAGACGGTTCACGAAAAAGAAACGTTTCACCTGCTCAAGCCTTACGGCACCACGCAGACGCACGCCATCCCACAGCGTACCATACTTCATGCGCAACAGAAAAAGCGCCATAATGACACCGCTCCACTGCGCTAACAGCGTGCCGGTGGCCACACCCTCTATTTTCATACCCATGCCATACACGAAGAGACACGACAGACAGATATTGACAATGTTCTGCGTAATGGAGATAAGCATAGGCAGTCTGGTGTTCTGTATGCCTACGAACCAACCCGTAAAAGCATATAAAGACAACGAGGGCAGAGTGCCCCATATACATATATTATAATAGGTATGTATGATAGGACGCAGCGACTCCTCAGGCTCTATGAACCATACGGCCAGTTGGAACAACGGTTGCCCGAACAAGAGCAGCAACAACGCCATGACAACACACGTCAGTTGTGCCCGCAACAATATGTGGCAGCACTCGGACGGGTTCCGCTCACCGTAGCTTTGAGCAGTCAAGCCACCCGTACCGAAACGCAAAAAGGCAAAGAGCCAATAGATGATATTGAATATCATAGACCCGACGGCAATGGCGGCCATATACCTCGCGTCACCAAGATGGCCGGTAATGGCGACATCTACCAACCCTAACAGAGGCACGGTGATATTGGACACTATCGACGGCAAAGCTAACTTGAGAATTTCCCGGTTCATAATAGCTATATATTTCAGCCAAAAGCGGACAACAGACTGCAACGGACTGCCCACCATAAGCCTTGGCCAAAAAGTTCATATTACAGAAGTTAATACTCTGCAAAGGTACAGCTTTTTAACGAAAAAAAAGGCAAAAGCGTTTTTTTTCACCAAATGTTTTGCTCATATAAATTCTTTTACGTACTTTTGCAGCATAAATATTATTATCAGGCCACAAGGCGACAACACAAAAACAGCCTTGTGACACCCACAGGAAGCCCGCCACAGAACGGGCGTAAGAACATCGAATCATTAACAGAAACAAAAAATGATGGACTCTCAAGAGACGGTGCAGCAGCCACAAGAAGAGGCTCAGGACAAGCACCTTTACACCTCCAAGGAGGAAGTAATCGCCCGCGTGAAAGAACTGTCACAGGGCGAGGAAGAACCCACAAGAACAGAATTGGATCATCTCAAAACCGCTTTCTACCACCTGCTCAATACCGAAAGGGAGGAGGCGCAGAAGGCATACCTTGACCAAGGTGGCGACCCTATGCAATATGTTGCATTGCCTGACCCTATGGAAGAGGAATTCAGAGCCGGGATGAACATCATAAAAGAGCGCCGACAGCAGGCAATACAGCAGCTGGAGGAAGAGAAAAAGAAGAACCTCAAGCGCAAACTGGAGATAATAGAACGCATAAAAGCCCTGACAACGACACCGGAAGAGGCGGCAAACGCATTTCAGGAGGTAAAACAGTTGCAGCAGGAATGGCGTGAGATTAAGTCGGTTCCGGCCGAGAACGCAACGGAATTGTGGAACAACTACAAGCTGGTGCAGGAACAATTCTACGACCTGCTCAAGATGAACTTCGAGGCAAGGGAGTATGATTTCAAGAAAAACCTTGAGATGAAAACCGCACTATGCGAGGCGGCAGAGAAGCTGGCAGAGGAGGAAGACGTGATAAGCGCATTCCGACAGTTGCAGGAACTGCACAACCAATACCGTGAGATTGGCCCTGTAGCCAAGGAGCTTCGCGATGAGATATGGGCGCGTTTCAAGCAGGCAAGCACCGTAGTGAACAAGAAACATGCCGACCATTACGAGGCAATAAGAAAGCAACAGGAGGACAACCTCGCCAAAAAGAGCGAGTTGTGCGACAAAGTGGAGACAATATCCACCGACGATTGCAAGACAGCCGCAGACTGGGAGGCGAAGTCCAAAGAGATAATAGCACTGCAGGCGGAATGGAAGACCATAGGTTTTGCGCCAAAGGCAATGAACGTAAAGATATTCGAGCGCTTCCGCACAGCATGTGACCAGTTCTTCACCGCAAAGAACGAGTTCTTCACTGAACTACGCTCCAAACTGCAAGAGAATATCAGCAAGAAAGAAGAGTTGGTAAAACAGGCACAGGCTCTGCAAGACAGCACAGACTGGAAAAACACTACCGACAAGTTGATACAGTTGCAAAAAGACTGGAAAGCCATTGGCATGGTACCACGCAAGACGGGTGACGCATTGTGGAAAGAGTTCCTTGCCGCTTGTGATAAGTTCTTCGAGGCACGCAACGCGGTAAACGCCACAGAGCGCAACGGACAGCAGGAGAACCTGACAAAGAAACAGGCCGTAGTGGAAAAGCTGAAGGCTCTTATGGAAGAGGAGACGGAAGACCTCAGACAGAAGATACAGGAACTGACAGAAGAGTTCAACAGCATTGGCCATGTGCCGTTCAAAGAGAAAGACAAGTTGTATGAAACATACCACGAAGCACTTGACATTCTCTACAAGAAACTGAACAAAAGCCGTGCGGATCGCCGTCTGAACGCTTTCAAACAGGGCATGAAAGAGGTGGCAAAGCGTGGAGAGAACGCCATGGACAATGAGCGCACAAGACTGCAACGCCGCTTCGAGGCAATGAAACAGGAACTGGCTAACTATGAGACAAACCTCACATTCCTAACGGCAAGCAGCAAGAAAGGCAACTCCCTAATAGACGAGATGAACCGCAAGGCAGAAAAACTGCGCGATGAGCTCGAACTGATGAAACAGAAGATTAAAGCCGTAAAGGAATAAATCAAAAGACTGCCGGAGCATTAAAGCACCGACAACAGAACATAAAAAAGACTGTATCAAACAATAAGCACATTTGGTTTGATACAGTCTTTTCATTTATATCAATGTGAGTTGTATTTTAAGAAAATGACATAAGGTTGGTATCATGCCTGCCTCTCATAAACAGAAGTAGCCTATATAAATGGCATGACATCCGAATAAGATTATCTGGAAACTCCATAAGACAGTCCAAGAAGCATTGAAGGCATTGACTCTGCATTGGTTATATATCTTCCATAAAAGTCAAATAGATGACTTCTTCTATCTATACACGTTTGTTTTGACGAAGCCTCTCAATACTGATTTATAACCATATACATTATATTTGTGATATGATATTTTGTCTATTTACAGCATTATTCGTAATTTTGCAATCGGTATGAGTAAAGTCAACAACAAACTCTCAGAAAAATACAGCCGGCAACAAGATGGCGCATTATTAGAACAAGAGGAAATACGTATTATAGATTATGCAAGAACGTACGCTTTCTGCGAACATTCCCTTGTGGTAATGAGTAATTTGCGAACGAATAAAAGCCACGTATTTGTTGGCCGCACCGGCGAAATACTTGGTATAGGCAAGGAGAACGATTACCAATGTATCAATTCATGTTGGGAAGAGGAAATCTTTGCCAACGTACATCCGGACGACCGCACCATTCGCGACCTGCAAGAAATATCGTTCTTCAACATGATGTCAACACCGAATAACATAGCTGATAGTTTCCCATGGTATATGGAAACCGTAATGCGCATGAAGACACCGGACGGAAAATACCGTAATATGACTCATCGCATACAATATTTTCCAAGTGAAGGGAAACGTGGTATAAGCTATGCTTTGTGCATATATAATTTCACAACAAAAAAAACATCTTTCGCACGTATAGTCAACAAGGTGACAGGCGAAGAGCGTAAACTTGCAATCAGTAGTTTCCGGAATCTTCTTACAGATAGAGAAAAGGAAGTTCTGCTACTTATTCGTCAAGGATTTGCCAGCAAAGAAATTGCTGATCGGATATGTATAAGTAAACATACTGTTGACCGTCATCGTCAGAATGTAATAGAAAAACTACATGTAAACAACACCACACAGGCTTGCCACAAGGCTAAGGAATTGGGATTGATAGAATGATACACTTCACTATGAAAACGATTACAATACTATAATTATGGCTTACTTAGAATCAAAACCAAGATATGAAGTCTTGGATGGACTTAGAGGTGTAGCATCTCTCTGCGTTGTTGGCTTCCACATGATGGAATGCTACTCTACCGACATTACAAACAATATCATGGCACATGGTTATCTCGCTGTGGATTTCTTCTTTGCCCTTTCAGGTTACGTACTTGGCTATGCCTATCAAGACCGTTTTGACAAAATGGGCTATAAGGGGTTCTTCAAACGCCGCATTGCCCGCATGCACCCGATGCTATTGATTGGTGTACTAATGGGTATTATATTCTTCTATTATTCAGGGAGTACAGAGGTGTTCCATGCAGTTGATTCTACGCCATGGTATTTCCTTATGCTTCAGGCTTGCCTTACACTCCTTTGTATTCCTTTCCCTCAGTCGTGGGACATTCGTGGATGGGGCGAGTTGTCAAGCATCAACGGTCCTGTATGGACATTAATATATGAATACATAGCTAACATTCTCTATGCTTTCATCTTCCGTTTCCTACCTACATGTGGATTGGCATTACTTGCTTTGGGTGCTGCGGTTTGCTCTACAGACATTGCACTGAATCTGAACATATTCGGCAACCTGACGGAGCAAGACTACTTCTATTATATCAACGGAGGATTTGTATTGAATCCCGAGCATGTCTATCTGGGGTTCACCCGTTTGCTTTATCCGTTCCTTATCGGTCTTATAATGTCGCGTATGGGTAAGATGATCAAATCAAATCATGGTTTCCTCATTACTTCGCTCATAGTTTTTGGCATGTTTAATATACCAAAGTTAAATGGCGGTGGCAATATCGTTGATGGTGCATACCAACTCGCATGTGTGCTTTTAGTATTTCCTCTCATCCTTATAACTGGTGCAGGAAGCAAAGTGACGGGCAAAAAGAGCACAAAGATATGCAAGTTCCTCGGTGACATATCGTTCCCACTCTACATCACACACTATCCCATACTCTACATGCACATGTCATGGGCACAGCGCCATCTCGATTCGCCCGTCAGCACACATGTATTCGTAGCCATCACTACCACAATCTTTGTTATCATGATTGCCTGGGCATCGCTGAAGTTATATGATATTCCTGTCCGTGCATGGTTAAAGGAACATTGGCTAAAGAACTAATCCACAAAATCACATATAAAATGAAGAAATGTATCTTACATTCAACGCTTTTTGCAGCAGATGAGTTCGCAAGAATGGAAATGACCTATTATAAATAGGATGCGTTGTCAATAAAAGATACAGGATTTGAATAAACAAAATAAAAGAAAAAACAGCTATGGAACAGAACAACAACCTTACTGCATGGGAGAAAATGCAACGCGACATGATCTATGATGATTTCGACGAAGACCTTTTCAACCGAAGGGTCGATGCAAAGAACATCTTTAACAAGTTTAATCAAACAAATGACGAGCAAGCGGAGGAACGCAAACAACTTCTAAAGCAACTATTCGGCAGCATTGGTGAGAACGTGTATGTGGAGCCAACTTTCAAATGTGAGTTTGGCAAGAATATCTACATTGGCAACGATGTCTATATCAACTTCGGTGCAGTGTTCCTCGACTGCTCACGAATAACCATCGGCAACAATGTGCTTATAGGTCCCAACGTATGTATGTACAGCGCAAACCATAGCCTTGACCCAGAGGAACGAGCACAAGGAGCACTCATAGGTGGCCGCATTACCATTGGTGACAAGGCATGGATAGCCGGAGATGTGAAAATTATGGCCGGTGTTACCATTGGTGAAGGGGCTGTAATCGGATGCGGAAGCATTGTAACCCATGACATCCCGCCTCGTACTCTCGCCGCCGGAAATCCCTGTCGTGTTATCAAACAGATAACAGATGCCGACAAGGTAGGATTCGTTAAGTAAGACGTAACGTCCTTTTGGCATTACATAACGGAAAAACAAGAAGAGCTCCCTCGGCCATCATTCGGCATAGGAAGCTCTTTTTAGTTTAGTATTTCATGAAGTTATACTTTTCCTTTGAATTATTATTCAGAAACTTTACGCTTTCAATACCAAGCACAGTACAATCTTCACGACATATTATTTACACATTTTTTCTGTCTGTTAATTCCTATTTTATATGTTTATCACTATTGTCTTATTGCTCAAAGACAGCTCTGGCGGCTCATTTATAAATCTTACCGAGCACCTCAGCCAAGGCCTCTCCGCGCAAATTCACGGCAATGATTGTGCCTTTGTCATTGCAAAGAATGTTCCAAGGGATGTACTGTATGCCATACAACCGCACCGCCGGGCTTCCGAAGCCATTGAAATCACACAACTGCGGCCATGAGAAACCGTTATTCTTAACAGTCATACTCCATGCCATCGGGTCGCTATCGAGCGACACTCCCACCACCTCAAAGCCCTGAGAGCGGAACCGCTGCCAATTGTTCTTGACGTTAGGCATCTCCATCATGCATGGCCTGCACCAACTGGCCCAGAAGTCTACCAGCACATAATGCTTCTTTCCTTTAACTGACTTGCCTACAAAATCGCTTAGACGGCGGCTTACACCATCCATGTCTTCCATGGCAAAATCCTTGAATTTGGTACCGACAAGCGCCTGATACGGGTCTGACGGGTCACCATGCACCAGCATATCGTCACCTGATGAAGCACTGCCACTGTCAGCGTCATTAGCCACTGCCACAACACTTGCGGCATTATTGTCTGTCAATGCCTCCGCCTTACCTTTCTGCCCGCAAGCCACAAGGCATGAGGCAACAATCAATGTAAAAAACGTTTTTTGTTTCATAGCGTTTGTTTTGTTAAATTGTTAAAGAATTATCCCAGCCATGACGGCATATTATCACTATACGGTTATCTCGGCAGAGCCATAACACCGGTGGTGACAGGCATCATATATGACACAGAATTGTCCCGGAGCCACCCCATGAATAGGTTCCTTGGCGTGCACTATATATCTGCCCTCGCCATCCAACTCCAGCCGCGCCGGAAGATATTCCGGTGTATGCCGTATCTTGATATTAACCTCCACGCTATCCCCTTTCTCTACAAGATGTGTGCCAGCCACGGGTGTTTGTCCTTCCGCCGGCATCCACGGATTGCATGTTATGAAGTGCATATCGTGCACAGGAAAATCCTTTTTATACGCAGTCTTAGGGTCATAGCCGTGGGAAACAAAAAGTATGTTCTTCTTTATGTTCTTCTTTACAGCAAACCACGGGCCGCCTCCGAAGCCCAATCCGTGACGCTGTCCTATGGTATGAAACCACAGTCCCTTGTGCATGCCTATCTTCTTGCCCGTCTCTATGTCTATCACCAGACCGGGGTTCTCGCCCAGATAGCGCCTCAGATAATCGTTATAGTTTATCTTTCCAAGAAAACATATCCCCTGCGAGTCCTTGCGCCGGGCATTAACCAAATGCTCCTTTTCTGCTATTTGCCTCACCTCGTCTTTCTGATAGTGCCCTATCGGGAAAAGGCTTTTCTTCAGCTGCCAGTCATACAACTGTGCCAAAAAGTCCGTTTGGTCCTTCACCGGGTCCGGTGACGTGACGAGCCATTTGCGTTCCTGCGCGTCCATCTCAGTCCGAGCATAATGCCCTGTGGCTATAATGTCATACTCATAACCCCTCTTTTCATGAAAAGCACCGAACTTTATGAGCCTGTTGCACATCACATCTGGGTTTGGCGTAAACCCGGCACGCACCTTATCCATAGTATATTTCGTCACATTATCCCAATATTCCCTATGACAGTCCACGACCTCCAGTGTCACTCCGAAACGCCGTGCCATTGCGGTAGCCATCTCAAGGTCTTCTTCTGACGTACAGTCCCATTCCTCCTTTTCCTCTGGCCCAATCTTTATGTAGAAGCAATCAGGTTTCAACCCCATGGAACATAACTCAAACAATGCTACCGATGAGTCCACCCCACCCGACAACAGCAAAGCTATCCTTTTGTCTTTCAATTCTTCCGCCATAAGTATCGCCTTCACCTTCAAGAGGTATCACATTATTTCTTGGTCATCCTTATGCCCACCATCATGCCGTCCATGGTCTTCATGAGCGAGGTGATGGTTGCCAATTGCGACACGTTCGAGCCTATTCCCTCCAGGAAAGTCTTCAGCCTCGTAGCATCCATAACCACCACAAGCGTTCCATTGTCAAGCTGTGGCGTTATCTTACAGGGCTTGTTCTTGCCCTTAAAAGTAAGCGTCACATCATTTTTCGTAAGATCATACGTACCCGATGCTATTTTCTTTCCGTTGCGTGTAACATAAAATGTCTTGTCTTTCTCAAACGTCATAGTCATTTTTGCCGTTCCCAATCCGAGTTTTGAGAGATACGCCTGCGCCTTGGTCTCAATCTTTTTCGCTACCGCAGCGCTTGCCGCGCTCTTTAGGGCATTATTGCTTGTGAACATAACGGCAGGCTCCTTGTAGGCCCATGTCCCCTGTATCTGCACAGAGTTCGGTATCAACTTGCTTGATATAATGCTGCCAAGCGATGACACCACACTGTTATCGCTGTTTGTCACCGCCGACTGTACCTTTGAGATCAAATCCGTCAGCTGAGCGTTTGCTGTGTTCACGCTGCATGTCATAGCCAGAAAAGCAGCGATTTTCATGTAAGAATGCTTCATTGTTTTATAATAAAAAATCATTTTCCAATTTACGTTTATTTCGGTTTGCCTGCCGTATCATCACAATGTGGGCGCCGGTCACTTAACAGATGCCACCACCCCCTGCGCGGCAACCATATTCGTCAACGCCACGAACTCATCGTGTGACAACTGCTCCGGACGCTTGGTCAGAAACTCCTGTCCGAAGAATTCCGCTCCAGGCATATTATCGGCATTAAACAACTGTTTCAGGCTTCCCCTCAACATCTTGCGTCTTTGGTTAAACACTGTCTTCACTATACGCCTGAACAGCGGCCAGTCGCAACCTATATCGGAGCGGCTGTTGCGTGTCATTCTTATGACAGCCGACTTCACTTTTGGCGGCGGATTGAACACATTTTCATCTACCGTGAAGAGATATTCGGTGTCATACCACGCCTGTATCAGCACTGACAATATGCCATAGGTTTTGTTTCCGGGCTCTGCCGCAATACGCAAAGCCACCTCCCGCTGTATCATTCCGGTGCAACACGGTATGATGTCTTTGTTATCCAACATCTTGAAGAATATCTGCGAGGAAATATCGTAGGGGTAATTGCCCGTCAGCACAAACTGCCTGCCCCCAAACACCTCGTTAAGGTCCATGCGCAGGAAGTCGTCTCCGATAATACCTCCACGCAATTTCGGGAACGTCTCTTGCAGATATGCCACAGACTCCCTGTCAATCTCAACGCACTTAAACTCCCGTTCTTTCGGATACAGATACTGTGTCATAACTCCCATGCCGGGACCAATTTCCAAAACCGGTATATTCGGGCAGGCATCCACGGTATCGGCAATACGTTTCGCTATGCCAAGATCCGTCAAGAAATGCTGTCCCAGGTTCTTTTTCGGACGTACTTGCTTCATATATTTCGTTTAACATGGCAAAGTTACAATATTTTTATGAAAAAAGTGCACACACAATGAAAATTTCATTCCATTGTTTGGCCATTTCGATGAATTGCAGTAATTTTGCGCTTGATTTTCTTATCATTTTTCTTTTCTTAACGAATTATAATGAAACGACATATCCGCAAAAGCTCAAACATCCTGCTGTCCATACTTTTAGGTGGCGCAATATTATACTGGATGTACCGCGGCTTTGATGTCAGCACAATAAAAGAGGTACTGAGACGTGATGTCAACTGGTGGTGGATGCTGGCCTCTTTCCCTTTCGGCATACTGGCACAGACGTTCCGTGGCTGGCGATGGAAACTGGCCTTGGAACCACTTGGCGAACACCCCCGCACCTCCATCTGTCTCTATTCCATCTTCATATCATACGCCGCATCGCTCATAGTGCCCCGCATAGGCGAGTTCACACGTTGCGGCGTGCTGGCAAAAAAAGAGGGCACAGACTTCCCTAAGGCACTTGGCACGGTGATAACGGAGCGTGCCGTCGATTCGCTCATAATACTTTCCATCACCGTTATTGTCCTGCTCATGCAGATGCCGGTATTCATATCTTTCTTTACCAAGACCGGAACACGTCTTGACGACCTTACGGGCTTTATGGGAACATTCTCCAAAACCGGATATATCGTAACACTAATCTGCGGCCTTGCAACGCTTATCTGTTTTTATATCTTCCGCAAAAAGCTGGCATTCCATAACCGTGTCAGAACTACCGTACACGGATTGCGTGACGGGGTGATGTCCTTGCGCAATGTACGCAACATACCGCTGTTCCTATTCCACAGCATAGCCATCTGGGTGGCATACTTTCTGCATTATTATCTCACCTTCTTTTGTTTTGAAGCCACCTCAGGCCTTGACATAACCTGTGCGCTCGTGACATTCATAGTAGGCTCGATAGCCGTCCTTGTGCCCACCCCCAACGGCGCCGGCTCATGGCATTTTGCCGTCAAGACAATGCTTATACTCTACGGTGTGGCCGAGACTCCTGCATTATATTTCGTGCTTGTTGTGCACAGCGTGCAGACTCTGCTCGTGGCTCTGCTCGGCATCTATGGTTGGATCATGACCATGCTGACAGAAAGCAAGCCAACCGACAGCACCCCCGCAAGCACATTATGAAGAGAACCGTTTACTGCATCGCCGCAATGTTCCCCGCATTTCTGACAGCTACGGCTCAAGACGACAGCCACGCCATGTCAGGACACATTGACGAGATAGAGATAATATCGCGCCATACTTTCTCTGATGTCATACCGTCGCAGAGCCTTGGCGGCGAACAGCTGCAGCGTCTCAACTCCCTAAGCATTGCAGATGCCATGAGATACTTCTCTGGTGTGCAGATAAAGGACTACGGCGGTGTCGGAGGCATAAAGACAGTGAACATCCGTTCTATGGGTTCTCAGCACTTGGGAGTGTACTATGACGGCATAGAATTAGGAAATGCGCAGAACGGGCAGATAGACCTCGGCCAGTTCTCGCTTGACAATATAGAGGAGATAACACTGTATAACGGCCAGAAAAGTTCGCTCATGCAGACGGCATCCGACTACGGCAATGCCGGAAGCGTATACATACGTACCCGCCAACCGCATTTCGCAGCCGGCGAGACACACCATCTGCGGGGCAAAGTCAAGTACGGACTCAGCAATATGCTCAACCTCTCCATGCTCTATGAGCGGAAACTATCGGAGCAAATCAGCGGCTCTTTGTCTCTCGGCACAATCACATCAGACGGCAAATACCGCTTTCGCTATACGCGCAAGAACAGCGATGGCACCACAGCCTACGACACTACAGCCGTAAGACAGAACAGCGACATACAGTCGTTGCGTATTGAGGGCAACATAAACGGGATATTCAACCGTGGCGCATGGAACGTAAAGGCATACACCTACCAGTCTAACCGAGGCATTCCGGGGGCTATTGTCAACAATGTATGGCGCCGAGAAGAGCGTCAGGTTGACTCCAACACATTCTTTCAAGGCTCTTTTCAGGCTGATGCCACAGACGCTTACAGTTTCAGGGTAATGGCAAAATACGCCAATTACTACACTCATTACCAAAACCGTGACACGACAACGCTAACCGTTGACAACAAATACAGGCAGCAAGAGACATATCTAAGCACCTCGCACGCAGTGCAACTGCTGCCGTGGCTGTCGTGCTCCATGGCCTACGACGTGCGCTACTCCACCCTGACAGCCGACACATACACCTGTCCGGAGCCCCACAGATGGTCGCATCTTGCAAGCCTTGCCGCAGCGGTATCGCTAAAACGCTTCTCGGCACAAGCCTCAATGCTCTATACATACGCCAAAGACAGAGGCACAGCAGCACCAGACGGCAGCACGCCGGTGGGAGCGAATATGAAGGTGGCACGCCTTACTCCGGCGTTATTCGTAAACCTATACCCTCTTAAAACACACTGTCTGTCAGTAAGAGGCTATATAAAAAACAGTTTCCGCATGCCCACATTCAATGACCTGTATTATGCGGATATGGGCAGCTCCAACCTCGCACCGGAGAAGGCAAGGCAATATGACATAGGCATACTGTTCGAGAAACACTACCGGGGCAGGATAAGCAGCCTGCATCTGCAGGCGGACGGCTACCACAACACGGTGACAGACAAAATCATTGCCTACCCGAAAGGACAGCAATTCCGCTGGACTATGCTCAACCTCGGCAAGGTACACATAACCGGTCTGGACGCGGAGGCGGCCATACGTGCCGACATTGGCAAGGTGAACATGGGGCTGCGCCTGCAATATACCTATCAGAAAGCGATAGACGTGACCGACAACGGCACGTCATACTACCGTCACCAGATACCGTATATCCCCAAACACAGCGGCTCGGCCATAGCCGATGCGGTATGGAAAGGACTGACAGTGAGTTACTCGTTCATATATACCGGAGAGCGATACTCGCAACAAGAGAACATAGCCTACAACTATCTGCAACCATGGTACACGTCAGACATGGCGCTGTCATATCGCATACCGGTAGGACGTACCATAGCAACGGCCACCGTAGAGGTTAACAACCTATTCTCGCAAGACTATGACGTAATACTGAACTATCCCATGCCGCAGCGCAATTTTGCCGTAAGCGTGGCGATAGAACTATAACATAAAGCAATCGTTTAACGACAAACAAATGAAACACTTATCACTGTTACTGCTTATAATGACCATAGTGGCATGCCGAAACGATGACACCGTAATCGGCCTGGAGGACACTATAATAGATAACGGCAATGTCACGACAGCCGGAGAGATAAAGGGTATGTATCTTTTGTGCGAGGGAAACATGGGATCCAACAAGGCTACGATAGACTACCTCGACCTGTCCGGTGCCGACGGACAGGTGCATTACCAACGCAATATCTTCGCGTCACGCAACCCCACGGCCGTCAAAGAGCTTGGCGACGTGGGCAACGACATACAGGTTTACGGCTCACGCCTGTGGATTACGGTAAACTGTTCAAACAAGGTTGAGGTGTGCACCGCCAATTCATGCACACGCATCGGGCAGGTGAACATACCCAACTGCCGCTATGTGGCATTTCACGAAGGCTACGCCTATATCTCGTCCTACGTCGGACCGGTGCAGCTTGGTTCCACGCAACTGGGCAGAATATATAAGGTTGACACCCTGACGCTGAAAAAGGTTGACTCGGTAACGGTGGGCAGACAGCCGGAGGAGATAGCCATAGCAGGCAACAAACTGTATGTTGCCAACAGCGGAGGATACACACCGCAGAACTATGACAATACCATTAGCGTTATAAACCTCGCCACCATGACCGAGGAGCGCAAGATTACCGTTGCGCCCAACCCGCACCGACTGCAAAAAGACCATCTGGGACAGCTATGGGTGAGCAGCCGCAGCGATAACAACAACAGCGGTTCAAAACTGCATTGCATGACACCTGACGCCACGGGAGAGATGCATGTATGCAAGACACTGGACATACCCGTGAGCAATATGTGCATCGTGGGCGACACTTTATACTATATAGGCACATCGTACAGCAATGTCACACAGAGCAATACCTATGCCATGGGCATGGTGAATGTGCGCACACGCAACACGATAGACACTGATTTGTTCTCCGCTCCGGAGATAAAGGCGATGAAAATGCCATACGGCATTATCGTAAACCCGGAGAACAAGAGTTTCTTCCTGATGGATGCGAAAAACTATGTATCGTCGGGAGAGTTGCTGCACTTCAACGCCGACGGCACTTTCGCATGGCGGCAGTGGACGGGCGACATTCCGTCGAGAGCCGTATTCGTGGGCAACGGGCATGCCGACACGGAACAGGCGGGCAGCGGCACGACAGACAACGGCAGCCAATGGATAGCGGCAGTGGACGAATATGTGCCTGCACCGGGACAATTTGTAAATCAGATGCCACAGTATGAGGCAGGTGATGACGCTGCCTCCATGGTGCGAAAGTGTACGCAAATGATAGCAGGCGAAGCGGGGGGGATGGTGTCTCTCGGAGGATTTGGCGGATACATAACATTCCATTTCGACCACCCCGTGCAGAACATTGCCGGAGAAAACGATTTTATGATTATGGGTAATGCCACATACGGCGGCAGCGAACCGGGTATAGTGATGGTATCGCAGGACACCAACGGCAACGGACTGCCTGACGATGCGTGGTATGAACTGTCCGGTTCGGCAGACATAGACAGCATAGGAAAGATGACATACGGTTACGAGATAACGTACTCCTACAGCCCGAAAGCGGACATAGCATGGAGGGACAACAGAGGAAACAGCGGATATATGCAACGCAATATGTTCCACGAACAGGAGTATTACCCGCTGTGGCTGACGCAACAGAACGGCGGCACGATGACATTCAGGGGCACACTGCTGCCGCCAAACGGACACAAGGAGGCCGGCGATGAGGAGTATTGGGTGCTCGACGCGCTACGATACGGATACGCAGACAACCTGCCTAACAGCGAGTTGGAAGGCTGCTCGTTCAACATTGAGTGGGCGGTAGCCCCTGACAGCCGCCGACCGATACCACTGACACACATCGACTTCATACGGGTTTATTCGGCAACAAACCAACAGTGCGGATGGGTTGGTGAAATATCAACTGAGATTACAGGTGCGCAAGACCTGCATTTCCGCAAATAAATATCGGGAATTACAATGCTTAGGCGTTACCATACTTAACTCCTAAAACACCTGTCACGAAGCAAAGGAATAATACCATATAACAATCGCAGCCCTTTTGCGATGTAATCGCTATGCGTTTACAATGCAAAAGGGCTGCGATTATAAGGTAAAAGCAATGCGATTACAGCACTGCTTATACGGAGTATGCGTCAGATAGCAGTATTCTACTGATTATAAATCTTTTAAGTATATTCAAGTCAACACGCATCATCCACCGTCAATGTAGCGCATATAAACCTAACAAATACCTTGTATCCAAGATTTATATCAATATATCGACTGTATAGTCATCGGAAACGGCTAACTAACAGTAATAAGTTGTTTGCCAATACGATGGATTCCGTCAATTATCCGCTGACGTTGCTTGGAGCGTGGTTGCTTTATGCCATTGGCATAATGACTAAGCAGATGAGGATTTATGCCGGAAGCACGGCTAATGGCAGCTAATGAAGCATAAGGCTCACATGCTTTCAAAAGGGTAGCAACATCAACATATAAATATTCAAACTCGTAATCTTCGTCTATAAGCCACTGCGGAACCGCGTCACCATCTTCCAACATCCCGCTTATATGGAAACGCAAGGTTTCCAATACCTCTTTCTGTAGTTTATCAAATGTATCAGCAGTGCAAACCACTGAACCGGGAACATTATCTCCTAATGATGCACCAAAATTTTTATCACACCATTGAACATTTACCTTTATTATTTCCATGATTCTGAGATTCTATATGATTAGAGTTAATAAAGTATTGTAATGAAAAAAAAAGGAAAAATACTTATTTCCATCCCGCTTGTTTCCAAATGCTGTTCAGAAGGAATTGACTCAACACCTCATTGTCATGCCCTCTCACAGTCACCTTGCCAGGCTTGTCTGGATGTTTGAATTGCCGATGATCTCCCTTTATTGTATGCAATTTCCAACCATCAGATATTAAAAGTTTAATAACTTTTTTTACTTTATATCTATTCATGATTATTTGAATATAGTGCAAAGGTAATATAAATAATACTGTTTATCAAAATATTCACGTTAAAAGTAATTAAAATAATACTATTCTTATTTTAAGAACTGCTCCACCTGTTACATTTCGTGCTTATATTTTAATCTTCATTTAACAGCATAAGCACACGGAATGGCAACAAACTATCAATAAAAGCATGAAGTTGACAGACAAAAATATCGCTCCCTATTCACTATGCCAATAAATACATAATAAAGAGAGAGCGATACATTGCAATACAAAACATTATGAGCAGATTGTCATTACGTTATGACTTGATGTAAAAAAGAGATGTTTACTTTAAGTGTGCCTTTATCCACTCCTCGTGCTGATGCTCCATTGTCTCCGATGTCCAATGCTCGTTGATTGGGGTTATTACAGATTCCTTGGGACATATGAGCACATTCCATGCGGCATAACTGGTGGTCGGCGAACAGGTGTTGTCGTTATATCCCCACGTCATGCGCACGGGACACTTGATATTGCGGCAGAAATTAACGACATCATAATACTGCAAGCTGTTTATAACCTGTGGAGTCAGTATGCTCGCGGCGTTGCGATTGAAGTTGGGATAGCCTCCGGTGCGTCCTTTCTCGCTATATGCCGCTATATCGGTTAGGGCGGGGTGATTGGCCACACAGAGTGTGACACGGGGGTCGAGGCCTGCCGTTATTAGGGCAAGGGCTCCGCCTTGCGAACCGCCCTGCACCGCAACATTACGGCCATCCCACTCCGGCAGTGAGGTGAGGTAATCTATGCAGCGTACCATTCCTGCATAAACATGGCGCATATAGTATCTGTCACGGTCTGCAATATTGTTGACAAGATAGCCATTGTCTCTGGAACTGAAGGCATCAGAAATTTCTTTGAAAGTATCATTGCTCAGCCGCGGGTCAAGACCGTGTATCTCTATCTCAAAGCGTATCATGCCATTTTCAGCATAATAGCGGTGGCGCAACGGCTCCTTTATGGTCTTGACACCGGCTCCGGGAGGGCATAGCACAATGGGATGTTTGCCGGCTTCAGCTCCTTTGGGCATGGTGAGATAGCCGTACATATAGTGTTCACGGTCTATACGCACCTTGACAAGCCAACAGTCGATCTTGTCCGTGCAATACTCAGGAGCGATCTCTCGAGTGACACTAACGGGAGTCTTGCGGGTCTCGGATATGGTCTGTTGCCAGAAAGGGATGAAATCATTGGGCATTTTTGTGAACGGCTGAATTTTGTCGACACTAAATCCGACCTTTACGTGGTGTGATGTCTTGGTGCCGTCAACGACAGCGGAGAGACGGAGGTCAAGAAAACCGGGAGTATTGCGGGTACCCACGGTTATGGTTGCCTTGCCGTTCTTCATGGTGGCGGTGCCCTTGGAGGTCGCATCGAGCATGTCAGGTGCCACCTCATAGTTTACTGTACCGTTGACCGCAACTCCATATTTGTATAATTGCACCTCAACAGTGGCCTTCTCGCCAGTCTTATACAGCCAATCGGCATGATTAGGATTGGTCACCCACAGATAGTCACTGCGATAAGGATAATTCTCCGCTGACGCAATTATTGTAAAAACGGTAATGAATAGAGATAATAAAGTACGCAACATAAGTCTTGAATGTTAGTAAAACGAGAAAAGGTCTGACAGCCTTACGAGATGTTTCGCATTACTTACGGCACCGTTTCACAAACGGTTGGTAACAAAACAAGTGTAAGGTTATCAGACCTTTTCCTTAGTTATCAGTTAATATTTTTATCAATTTATATTCTATTTCTGTATTATATAGAACGTGAATGTGCGGTCCTTAGCCTGAACACGATATGGAGGAAGGGCCTCGGCATTGCCTGACCATGAGTCAACACCGCCGACACCGGCCATCTGCTGGTCTATATAGAGACAGGTATAGCGTGAGCGCTTAACATCCTGCGGATGGCGTTGCGCCTTATTCTGTCCCTCATCAAGGTCACGTACCTCGTAATGTAACGCCGCGGCAGAGAAGCATGTGTCTGAGATAATCTCTATATCGCCTTGCTTCCACCAACGTATATCACACTTGCTGCCCGTCTCCTGAGGACGAACATAGGGGAAGAACTGCTCGTCAGCGGTGAGACTGTAAACGCCTATGTTCTGAGACATCTTGCGATCAGAATAGTTCTCAACAGGACCACGGCCATAGAACTCGCTCTTGTCCATGTCGTATGGCAACAACATCACTACACCAAAGCGCAGCATACCGGGTATATCCTTTGCGTCAGCATCGAACTTAAGGCTCTCCGTAACCTTGATAACATTATCGTTTACAGTCTCATAAGACATTGTAAGCGTTGACTTTGTAGCATCAATGCGGTATGTTTCGGTAACGGTATTGCCCTCTGTAACACGTGACAGGCATGGCATGTTAGGATTATTCCACGCACGATACTTGTTTTGCAGATGTGCTCCCATATCGTTATCGGTCACAGCACGCCAGAAACTCGGTCGCATCGTATAAGGCAACGGCTTCGGAGTATCGCTCTTACACTTGGCCGGCTCTGAGATTCCGGTCTTTTCGGCTATCATCTCGGCATAAGGATAGTCGGTAATGGCAAGCTGTTGATGCGCAACCCAATATCCGGCGGTGAGCAATCCCTCATTTTTCTTGAGCACATAGCTGACATTGAGCAGCAATTCCGTGTCCTTATCAGGCAACGTATACGGTATCTTTACATCAGCAGTCTGCTGTGGAGCGACATTGAGATTGTCGATATTGCCCTCCTGTATCTTCTTACCGTTGGACAAAAGCGTCCAATGCAGAGTGACATAATCAAGCGAACGGAAGAAATTCTCGTTCTTTACACGTATGATTCCCTTGGCAAGGTCAACAGGCTCCGTCCAGATATTCTGGTAATAGTATGCGTATTCGTATGCCTGTGGCGTCGGTTTACGGTCGGCTGTGATGAGTCCGTTGCAGTTAAAGTTGTTGTCGGAGGCATCATAATCGTTATAATCGCCGCCATAAAGGAACTTGGTCTTGTCTCGTGTATCACGCAATCCCTGGTCAACAAAGTCCCAAATGAAACCACCCTGATACTTCGGATACTTGCGAACAAGATCCCAATACTCCTTAAAACCGCCGCCGGAATTGCCCATGGCATGGGCATACTCACACTGTATAAGCGGCTTTGTGTTCTTATCGTTCTTGGCATACTCCCCACAACTCCACTGAGACATATACATCGGGCAGAAGATGTCAGTGCCTTCACGTCCGTGTGCCTGCTCAAACTGCACGGGACGGCTCTGATCCTGCGTCTTAATCCAATTATAAGCGTCTATGAAATTCTGCGACATGCAGGTCTCGTTGCCCAATGACCAGAAAATAATAGAAGGGTGATTGAACATCATTGACACATGACGCTGGTTGCGTTGCATTATCTGTGTATAGAAAAGAGGAGCCATCTTCTTGCCCCAATCGCCATAACCGAAGCCATGGCTTTCCTGATTAGCCTCCGCACATACGTATATACCATACTCATCACATAGGTCATACCAACGTGGATCATCCGGATAGTGGCATGTACGCACGGCGTTTATATTCAATTGTTTCATGAGTTTGATATCCTCTATCATACGTTCACGACTAACAACATATCCGTTATCAGGGTCAAGTTCATGACGATTGGCACCTTTTATCAATACCGGCTGACCATTAACGAGCACCTGCGCATTCTTTATCTCAACCTTTCTGAAGCCCACTTTCTGCTGTATGACATCACCACCGGGCTGCTTTACGGTTAGAGTATAGAGATAAGGAGTCTCGGCAGACCATTTGTTAGGGTTCTTGACATGTAACGTTGCCTGAGCGCCGGCAGTCTCATCAAGCACCACTTTACCCTCAGCGTCTTTCAGGATGTACTGCAATTGGGCTTTTCCCTTTACCTTGGCGTTAACGGACAGAGTACCATCGGTATAGTTATTTACCAAATCAGGAGTGATACGGATATCGGTTATCTGTGTCTTCAGGTTCTTGGTATACAGATAACATGAACGCGCTACGCCCGAAAGACGCCAGAAATCCTGATCCTCATCGTATGAACCGTCGCACCAACGGAAGCATTGAAAAGCGATAAGGTTATCACCCGGCTTGACAAACTTGGTGATATCAAACTCCGCCGCAAGTTTGGAATCCTCGGAATAGCCTACGAATTTGCCGTTAACCCAAAGATACATATTGCTCGTTACACTACCGAAATGAGCTATAACCTGCTGCCCTTTCCAGTCGGCGGGAATGGTAATAGTGCGTCTGTAAGAGCCAACATGATTATCTTTAACCGGTACCTCCGGCGGAGTTCCGGTAAAATGGCCGCGCCATACAAAACCAACGTTAACATAAACAGGCTCTCCGTAGCCGTTGAGTTCCCACATTCCCGGCACCGGCATGGTTCCCCATGAACTGTCATCATAATTCAAAGAGAAGAAATTGGTAGGGCGTTCGTCTGCGTTTGCAACCCATTTGAACTTCCATTGTCCCTCAAGTGACAGCTGTTTGGACGTCAGTGGCATTACTTCCGTGTGCGCCTGATACCTGTTTACCTCATTCACCTTAAGGTCATGCCACTCGGTAAAGGTCTGGGCATTAGCCGTCATAGCCAGCACTATGGCCGCCATCGCCATGATACGACGTGCATTTCGATGTTTTTTCTTCATCATAATCGGTTGTAAATTGATAGATTTATTCTTGGTTGTATGATATTATATGTTTCAGAAAATGTAACGATTGTTTGCGATAGCCATTGCTTAATCATCTGACAGGGAACACATAAAACTTCCTGTCCTTACAATAATCAATCATCCACTGATCCATAATGATATGGTCGTCAATCGCCGTTACAGTCAGAGTGTGGCTGCCTTGCGGCAGTATCACATCAAGAGTTCTCAGCGCCTGTCCCCGCAACACATTATTTTTCCATCCCTCCGAGCGATAAGGCTCTTTCAAAGTATACACCGTTGGGGTAGCGCCGTCGATGCTTACGGAATATCGTATATCCCCTTTGTCATTAGCTTGCGTCGGTATCATGGCTGTACGCAACACCGCGCGCCCCGATTTCACGGTCTGAAAACGGAACGTTAGCGATGCTCCCTTAGATATAGCGACGGCTTTCATACTGTGACCAAGCATCTCCACAGGTTGCACCATACCGGTATTGCTGTCATAAGTGCTTGCATTGCGCACCACACAACCGTCAAGAGCCATATTAGTCAAAGGACGACTGCCGCATCGTCTCAATGTTGTGCTGTCCGTTGTAACATAATCAGCGAACACAGGCAGGTTGCGAGGATTACAGCTCATCAGCCCTTTCCACTTGCCATCGTTAAGGCTATTATACCTGCCTGTAAGGTCTTTTATCTGCTGCTGATACGCCATAGCTGTCACAGTGTCACCCAATTGTGCCTCAAGATGTTTGTGAGCCATGGCCGCCGCACAGTTAACGGGGTACGTTACATGTGCAAAATAAGCCGCATCGTCCCGTCCTACACCATTAACAATATCGCATATACTGTCGTATGCTTCCAGATAACGTGCCAGTTCATCACCGAACTCCGTTTCCGAGAACTCCGTTTCTTTAGGCAATGACAATCCACGATGATACTTTTTCTTATCCAATTCCGTTTGAGTCCACCCCATGAACTCCGGTTTTCTTATGGCGCACAACTGATAAAAACGCTCCATTGCCGGTGCAATCCTATCAGCAGTGGCACGCCCAAACTGCATGGTCAGCCACGAATGTAAATGCTTACGCAATGTCAACGGGGTGACACTGTTAATATCCCACGCCATATCCATGGCAAGAGACAGCTGATAAGCCGCCACCTTCGGGTCATGAACATTAACTATCCACATCTTGCGCGCATTGTGGTCATAGGCAGTCCGCAACTCATTATACACCAATCCCGGCTGTATTGTAGTCAACCAAAGATGATCATGAGGCCGTCCCCAATAGCTTAAATGATAATACACTCCCGCCCCTCCGCTACGTTTCTGCTGTTCCGAATCGCTTAGCCGCGTCATATACCCATAGTTATCGTCACACCACATCAACGTTACATCCTCCGGAACGGTCAAACCATTCTCATATATCTGTAATACCTCTTTGTATGGAATAAACACCTGCGGTACATTCTCAACATCCTTTTGATAATATCTTGCTATGAGGTCACGCTGACTGTCTATCACACTCTGCAATCCACGCAACTTTTCATCCGGCGTTTTCACTCCTTCCATAGAGCCGTCATGTATGCCACGCATGCCAATGGTAAACAGAGCCTCCTGCCCTTTCATCTCCACGAGCCTCTCTTTCCAATAGTCCAGCACACTATTGCGATTGGTAATAAAATTATAATCGCCTCGTTTCTTTTTGTCCCACTCTCCAGTATTGCTTCGCAGTATAGGCTCACAATGCGATGATCCGAGCACTATCCCACACGAATCAGCCATTTCCCTGTTACCTTTTACGGTAAAGAACGGTTTTGTAACCTCATGCATAGCAGGCCAAAGCGCATTGGCACGCAGCCTCAACAACAGTTGAAATATGCGTTTATACGTCTTAGGCCCGATGGATCCTTTCGGCAATCCCGGCTCCACGGTAGTGTTAGCCCACGGCAACAGGCTCCAGTCCTCATCGTTTATGAATATACCACGATACTCAACCGAGGGACTTTGCAGTGTTTCGTTCTCTGCCGTGAATATGAGTTTGTCCCGCTTTTCCGGCACGACATCGCCCCACCACACCCACGGCGACACCCCGGCACTGCGTGAAAGCTCCAATATACCGTATGCGGTACCTCTCCCATTGTTGCCCACAACAATAATCTTACCATTGCGTTCTCCAAGGAAGAAAGCATCCTTCACATCCATAAGCCGCGGCGTAAGCACATTCATCCTGCTCAACGCCTTTATCGTTTTGGCATCGGCACGGTCAAGCTGATATATCTCTATCTTCGCCTTGCCATGGCTTTTAGCCTCCTGCCCCGTCACTGCCTTCATGTCATCACGAAACATCTGCAGTGCAATCTCCACCACAGGCGACACCTTACTCACCACATTATAATTTACGGCATTATACCCGTCATACCATTGCACAGCGGCATTAGCGTGAAATGAGAATAGGACAGACAGAAATATAGGGATAATTCTTTTTCGCATATTTATCTTTTTCATTTATGCGGAAGGTGACATTCATACCACATTCCGCGGATGTCCGTTAATAAACGCCCTGACATTATCTATCGCAATGCCAAGCAAACGACTGCGGGCAGCCTTTGTCGCCCATGCTATATGAGGCGTTATAAAACAGTTACGGGCAGAAATAAGAGGCGAGCCATGTACCGGCGGCTCCTCTTCCAACACATCTACGCCTGCTGCGGCTATCCTTCCGCTGTTCAAGGCTTCAGCGAGTGCCACCTCATCCACCAACGGGCCACGGCCGGTATTTATCACTATTGCCGTCTGTTTCATCATAGCTATGGTCGTGGCATTAATGATATGCCTCGTGCTTTCCGTCAAAGGACAATGCAGACTCACCACGTCAACGGCAGCGAAAAAGTCCTCAAGACTCCCTGCCTGCTCCACCCCGTCCGGCACATCAGCCCTTATGGCATCTCCGCCACTCATCGACGGCGCCAGCAAGACTCTCATACCAAACGCCAAGGCTATTGCGGCCACGGCACGTCCGGTATTGCCATAGCCTATAATACCAAGCCATTTGCCTGCCAATTCAGTCTGCGGACTGACGGTATATGTAAAGTCCGGGCAGCTCCCCCACTCTCCTTTACGAACGGAGATACTGTGTTGCGTAATGCCATTAACAATATTCAACAAGTGGGCAAACACCAACTGAGCCACGGATGCGGTGCTATAAGCGGGAATATTTGTCACGACAATGCCTCTGCGGTGAGCGGCTTCCACATCAACGACATTATATCCCGTTGCCAACACACCTATATACTTCAACCGTGGCAACTGTTCCATTACAACATCGGTCATCAACACCTTATTTATTATAATAATGTCAGCATCCTTGGCACGCTCAACCACAAGTTCCGCAGGGGTGCGGTCGTACTCCTTAAAAAGGCATTTACCGCCATCCGCAGCATCAATCTCATGCCACGGCTGCCAGTCTATGTCGCCGGGATTGGCCGCATATCCGTCAAGTTGTACTATGTTTATCAAAATATTGTCGGTTAGTCGGTTTATCTGCGTCGTCTGCAAAGTTACTAAAAAATATCAGGAAATCCAAATGTTTTGCCTATTTTTTCTTAACAACATCATTTGGCGTGCGTGAACTCGTTTACCACATCTTGAGTTTAAGTCCCAAAGACAGGCTGAGAATATCTTTCAACGGCAACGAGGCATTAACGAACTTACTGACAACATAGAGGTCACAAGTTGACAATTCCCATACAAAACTGGCCTCCTTCGGGAGCCAACGCTTCTCACGCGGCACATGTATCGTGTAGCGCTGTCCCACAAAAAGGTGGAAGCGTATCTTTGAAGAGAAACGGTAATAATCCTGATTCGGATAACGTTCCGGCTCCTTTGTCCAATAGTCGCCATGGAGAACCGAATTCAAGAAAATGCCACACGACAGCGGTTGCCACGTATAATGGTACAGCCCTTTTCCCCACTCATGCCCGCAATGCAATTTCTTTGTCCACGGAACATACGTCTGGCGTAATGTAAACGTGGCAAAAGCCTCGTCTTTATCATATTTCGGCACCAGACCAAACATAAAATCCGTCTCCCATTGATGGCGCTTACCATACTCCCATCCCATACCGAGATTTACCAAACCTATACTGCCAGCATACTGAATACGGATGATACTTGGCATCAATGACAGCCACAGTCTATGATGTTTCTCCAAATGTTGCTCGTATTTCGTCATCATGCCGTTAAGTGCCTGCAGCGAGTCCAACAGCACAGCGTTACGCTGCAACTCACGCCTCATATTGTCAATACTGTCTTTAGGCACCATAACCATCCCCGGCAACAAATGTCCCACGGTCACAGTGTCAGAGACATTCACCATGCTGTCAGCCGGCAAAATGATGCTGTCTGTCCGCAATTCCGAATCATTTGCCCTATGCGGAAACGTCATAACGGGCAGAAATGCCAGCACACTAATAATCAATCGTTTCATATTGGTATCCCGTCTCGTTTACCGTGAATATATAATACTGCCTGCCCTTGGCACTGGTAATCTGATAATATATCAGCCCGTCACCAAAAATGTTATTCTGTTCAGTCGTGTGCCCATGTCCATAGATACAGCAAAGCGTATTCTTCAGGTTCCTCACCTCATACTGAAAAGGCACGGCCACATTGTCGTCAAACTCGTCACTGTATGGCCCCACGTGCATAGCCACAATAGTATTCTTGCTCTTCGTGTCCCCTCTGAAACTTCTCAGGAAATTAAAATCCGGCACAGGGTTTGAGAAATCAAACTCCAATGCGTTGGTGTCGATACACACAAACCGTGTAGGGCCGGCGACAAAAGAGAAATTCTCCTTGCCGAACATCACCCTGTAAACATCCTTTCCGCTGCCTATACAGTCATGGTTACCTAACAGAACGACATAAGGAACCTTCAGTTTTTTCAATATTCTCTGCTGCCATTCAAACTCCTTTGTAACGCCAAAGTCGGTCAAATCACCGCCATGAATGACAAAATCAATATCAGTTCTTCTGTTGATGTCGGCCACTTCGTCCTCCGTTTCGTCATACCAACGCTGGGTATCGCTTATAAAGGCGAAACGTATCTCTGTCTTGCCGTCGGTCAACTGTTCTATTCTCTCAATGTTCCGCGCATTGATATTCGTGTCACCGTCTATCTTACCGTCATACGGATGCACATCAATAATGTCACAACCACTACACAACAGCAACATTACCAGACATATTACCACGCTCAACACATTACCGCACCATCTGTTATACCACATAATCTATAAATTTACAGTGCCTTGTAAAGATACACATTCAAAAAAAGGAGTGAAAAAATCACGACGTCTCTATTCCTTATTATAATACTCCTCCCATTCTTTCAGAGCCTGCTGCCAGTCCGTCTTGTCGTTCAGCACACCCTCGGTCTCTGCCTCCTTACGCACCAACTCGGCGTCACGCTGCTTGTCACGCTCACGCTTTGCCTTCATGTTGGCAATGGTAACATCGTCCAATATCAATATGGCACGACGTTCTATGGCGGCATACAACTCCTCCAGCCCGAAGTTCTTGCCCGGCTCATTAAAGTCGGAAATATTAAATTCGTAATTCACACGCAGGTCATGCCTGATATTTTTCTGTTTCAGCCTGTTTGCTTTCGTTTTCAGTTTCAGCAGTTTGGCAATCTCAAGTATCTCGCTCTGCGAGTATTTGTTCCGTCCCATTGTGTTCCGATTGTTTGGTTAATACAACAGCAGCAATCCTGCGAAAGCCGCATACACTATCATACGTATAGGATTGACCCTTACTATCTTTACTCCGACAAAAGTTGCGGAAAAGAGCAATAACGAAATCCAGAAGTGCCATGGCGACTGCTCTATGCTACCGAAATTCTCGCTGTTGCAGAGCATCAGCGTTGCGGCGGCCAACAATCCCACCACTGCCGGACGCAGACCCAGAAAGACACTCCGCACCGGTTGCGAGTCCATATACCTCAAGAACATCTTGCTTATCAGCAGCATCAGGATGAAAGAGGGCAACAGCAGCGCCACAGTGGCCGTAACACTGCCAATCACTCCGAGCATCATACTGCCCGTGGCATGATGCACAGCCGCATAACCGCAGTACGTAGCACTGTTTATTCCTATCGGTCCGGGCGTCATCTGCGATATGGCAACGATATTGGTAAACTCCGCAGACGTTATCCATCTGTGGTTTACCACCACCTCATGCTGTATCAACGACAACATACCATAGCCGCCTCCGAAGCCGAACAGCCCTATAAGGAAGAATGTATAAAATAATGTCAGAAACAACATTGTCATTCACTTGGTTTGATAAACTGCCCGTACAGATAGCCGCCTATGCCGGTAGCAAGTATTATGTATATCGGATTGATACCGAGCAGCCATATCAGCATGGCCGAGGCAATGGGTATCCAGCAGTTCATAAGATTTATACCCGACTTCTTTGCCATATTCCATGTGGGGATAGCAATCAGCGCCACTACCGCCGGACGTATTCCGGCGAATACCGCCGCCACCCACGGCACATCCTGAAAACGCTGGAAGAACATGGCGATGGCAAGGATAATGAGCAACGACGGCATAGCGGTACCCAATGATGTGACCAACGCACCGCGCACACCGCGCAACCGATAGCCTATAAAGATAGAGAGATTGATGGCAAACACGCCGGGACAAGACTGTGCCACGGCTATCAGATCCATAAACATTGTCTTGTCAATCCACTTCCGTTTGTCCACCACCTCGGCCTCTATCAACGGTATCATGGCGTAGCCGCCTCCCAACGTAAACAGCCCTATGCGGAAAAAGGTCTTAAACAACTGCATGTTTTCGCAGACGTTATTAAAGAATACGCATGATTACCGGCCACGCCGGTAATCATGCTCCAATACATAATCTTTCTTACTTGTTAATGTTCTCTATCCACTTGCGGGCGTTGACAAACGCCTCGTGCCACGGTGTCACCTCGTCTGTCAGACGGCGTGACTCAGGATAGTAACCGCACTGCCACGGGAACTGCGTACGCTCCGGATGCGGCATGATTGCGAGATGGCGACCATCTTTTGACGCTATGGCCGCAACATCGTAGCAAGAACCGTTAGGGTTGGCAGGATACTCACTGTGATTATACCTCGCGGCGATATTATACTCACCTTCCGCCAACGGCAGATTGAACTTACCCTCACCGTGAGCCACCCAAACACCGATCTTACGGCCGCTGAGCGATCCCATCATCACGCTGTCATTCTGCGGCACTGCCAGTGTAACGAATGTTGACTCGAACTTGTGTGAGTCGTTATGCAGCATCTCCGCATAATCCTTTGCATTGTTCACCGCATGGTCATTATTCAGCAAGCCCAACTCTACCATCAGCTGACAGCCGTTGCATACGCCGAACGACAGGGTGTCCTTACGGGCGTAGAACTTGTCGAGAGCCTCCTTGGCCTTAGGGTTATAAAGGAACGCTCCGGCCCATCCCTTGGCAGAGCCAAGCACGTCAGAATTTGAGAAGCCGCCGCAGAATGCCACAAGGTTAACTTCCTCCAGTGTCTCACGACCGGTGATAAGGTCTGTCATGGTAACGTCCTTCACATCGAAGCCGGCAATATAGAATGAGTATGCCATCTCCCGCTCGGAGTTGGTACCTTTCTCACGTATGATAGCCGCAACAGGACGCTTACCCTCCGGACGCGGGGTAACAGTGAGAGGCGCACCGTCAAGTGTCCACTCGACAGGCACATTCTTATAGTTTGCGAAACGTTCCGCAGCCTTACCGTTGAAACTCTGACGGCGATCAAGCATGTAAGAGGTCTTGTACCACACGTCACGCATCTCGTCAATGTCGAACTCAAGCGTCAGCTCACGGTTTGAAATCTCGGCATTAGGCACAGAACGGTTGCTCTGATGACGCTTTACAGTGAGTTTGCGCTCAGCCTGAGGAACACCGATCTTGGCATATCCCACACCGGCATCCTCAAGTATTTTCTTCACACGCGGAGCGTTTTCATCACTCACCTGAATAACGACACCGGGGTTCTCGGCAAAGAGTACCTTCACAATGTCATTGCCGTTTATCTTGTCAAGGTCAAGGTTCAGACCGCCATTGGTATTGGCGAAAGTCATTTCAAGCAATGCCGTAATGATACCGCCGGCAGAAATATCGTGACCGGCCAGTATCAATCCCTCCTCAACAAGCTTCTGCACCGCCATGAAAGCGTCACGGAAATACTCGGCGTTCTTTACGGTTGGCACATCGGAACCCACCTTGCCTTGTGTCTGCGCAAAGGCGGAGCCACCCAACTGCAACTCGTCAAAAGAGAAATCTATATGATACAGGCGTGACGCCTTGACATCCTTTATCACCGGCGAAACGACCTTGCGCACGTCTGACACCTCACCGCCGGCACTTACAATGACTGTTCCCGGGGCGATTATCTTCTTGCCGTCGGGATATTTCTGTGTCATTGACAAGGAGTCCTTGCCAGTAGGCACGTTAATCTGCAATTCGCAACAGAAATCCGACAGAGCCTTGACAGCTGTATAAAGGCGCGCATCCTCACCCTCCTGAGCACGGCAAGGCCACATCCAGTTTGCGCTGAGTGAGATACTGTCCATTCCTTCGGCCATAGGTGCCCATACAAGGTTGGTCAAAGCCTCAGCCACAGACAGCACACTGCCCGCCGCCGGATCGGCAAGGGCGGCCTGCGGAGCATGGCCAATAGAAGTGGCTATACCCTTGCGCCCCTGATAGTCGAGAGCCACGGCACCGCAGTCGGAGAGCGGCAACTGCAACTCGCCCTGACACTGCTGGCGTGCCACACGACCCGTCACGGAGCGGTCTACCTTGTTGGTGAGCCAGTCCTTGCAGGCCACGGCCTCTAATTGCAGCACATTTTTCAGATAGCCGGATATAGTATCATTCATGGTGCTACAAGAAACGATGCCAGACAAATCGTAGGTAGCGACATCATAGTCGCGCCTTACGGTCTTGTCCACCATATATGTCTTGGGTGATGAGCCGAACATCTGCTCCACTGCGAGGTCGAACGGACGCACGCCGTCGGCCTGCTCAAAGGCGAAACGGTGGTCGCCGGTGGTCTCGCCGACGGTGTACATCGGCGCACGCTCACGGTCAGCAATCTGCTGTACGTGCTCTATCGCGCTCTCGTCTATAAGCAGTCCCATGCGCTCCTGCGACTCGTTAGCTATAATCTCTTTGGCCGACAGAGTCTTGTCGCCAACGGGCAGTTTGTCCATGTGTATCAGGCCGCCACACTCCTCAACAAGTTCCGAAAGACAGTTGACGTGGCCGGCACTGCCATGGTCGTGGATAGAGACAACGGGATTGTTGTCTTCCTCACCCAAAGCACGTATGACATTATAGGTTCTCTTCTGCATCTCAGGGTTGGCACGCTGCACGGCATTCAGCTCTATGCCGCTGGAATAGCGTCCTGTCTCAACAGAAGACACTGAACCGCCACCAAGACCTATGCGATAGTTCTCGCCGCCCATAACCACAACCTTGTTGCCGGGCTGCGGCTCGCCTTTCAGACAGTCACGCTCTATGCCGTAACCCACACCGCCGGCAAGCATTATAACCTTGTCGTAAGCATACTGTTCATCCTTCTCCTGATGCTCAAAGGTAAGCACCGAACCGCAGATAAGCGGCTGACCGAACTTGTTACCGAAATCGGAAGCGCCGTTGGAGGCTTTGATAAGAATCTGCTCCGGTGTCTGGTAGAGCCACTGACGGACGGGCAATATCTTCTCCCACGCCTGACAGTCTCGGTCGTTACTCCATGCGGGAGTATTGGCAGGCAGGTCGGCACTTACGGCATCCTGTCCGTTCTTGCGGGGATAGGAGGTCATATACACCGCCGTACCGGCAATAGGCCATGAGCCTACACCGCCACCCATACGGTCACGTATCTCACCACCCGTACCTGTAGCGGCACCGTTGAACGGCTCCACCGTAGTGGGGAAATTGTGCGTCTCGGCCTTCAGCGATATGACACTCTTGACATTCTTTATCGTATAGAAATCAGGCTTGGTGTGGTCAACGGGTGAGAACTGCTCGATCTCAGGGCCGGCAGAGAATGCCACATTGTCCTTATAAGCCGACAGTATTTTGTTAGGGTTCTCGTTAGTGGTTTTCTTTATCATCTGAAAGAGGCTGGACTCTTTCTCCTCACCGTCAATGATGAACGTACCGCCGAAAATCTTGTGGCGGCAGTGCTCTGAGTTAATCTGCGCGAAACCGAATATCTCAGAGTCGGTGAGCGGACGTCCAAGCTGTCCCTCCACCTTGTGCAGATAGTCAATCTCTTCCTTGGAGAGAGCCAGTCCCTCCTGTTCGTTATACTCTTCAAGGTTCTCTACATGCTTGATAGGCTCCGGCTGTATGTTGACAGTGAAGATATTCTGGTCGAGACCGTTATACATACGCTGCAACATGGGGTCATGGTCTGCGTCGGCAGACTTCACAGGGAAATATTCCTCTATGCGTGAGATGCCTGACAACGACATGTTTTGCGTTATCTCCACGGCATTGGTGCTCCACGGCGTAATCATCTCACGGCGCGGACCGACGAAATATCCGTCTATACTCTGTGCATCAACCTGAGTGGCATTGCCATAAAGCCAGCACAATTCCAGTGTCTCCTGCTCATTGGGCTGATGGTTTATCTCAGTCGCAATGATGTGGTCTGATGGGGTCTTGAAGAAAAGAACCATGTTTTTATTATCGTTTTATTGTTTGGTTTGTCTTTGTTAAGGCGCGCGTTTATGCGGGCACTATATTTCTATTATGCAAAGGTAAGGATAATTTCCGAAACAAACAAGAAATATTCACATTTTTGTGTGTTTTGAAAGTATTGACAAAGGGCGGCAGAACATACGGCCAACACTGACACCCGCGGAACTGACACAGCAGCAAAAACGTCACAAAAACACAAAGACATCGCCGAAACAAGAAAACTCACCCTAACGTGTTAAATCACCCGGAGTGGACAGCAGTCCCACTTTAAGCATGGCAACGTATATAAGCCCGTATGACGGCAAAAAACGAAAAACTGGCTTTCATTTTTCGCTTCCGGTTGAAAGAATCTGCAATCACTATGCTTTTACACTCTGATTGTTATGCTTTCACAAAGCAATCGCTATGCTTTTGCATTATAATATCATATATTTCCGCAGCGCATTAGCAGCAGATACCACAGTTTCAAACACCCATATAGCAGAGAACACATAAAATTAAGGAAACTTTAACAATCATGGCTACTACAATAAACTATCTGCCGCCTCACATTGTCTATGCAACAGAACTATAAAAGCAACAGACAAAAACGAAAAAAAACAACACATCCTCACGGCATATAAAATCACAATTGACCGGACAAACACACTATTACAGCACAAACACGACTTTTTTATATGTAACATAAACCTTTTACAGTGTAACAGATTTGCCATTCCACAAACATTTTTTACGTCAATCGTTTGGAAAACACACATTTTCCGCATACCTTTGCCACAGATACTAAAACCTATATCAAAATTATACAACAATGAAACAATTAATTACAATCCTACTTACTTTCTACATTATACCATTTGCCGCTCAGACTACACATGACGAACACAAAGAAAAACGCGAAGCAATGGAATTTCTTTTGCATAATATGGAAGGCTGCTTCTCACTTGCCAATGACAACACGACACAATATTACTCACAGATGAGAAAGATATTCTGTAATAACGATACATTTACCAATGACCAATATCGCATGGCTTACCGTTCTGCCTTGCAACAATACCCTTTCAACCCTACACAATGTGACACATTACCGGACAGCCGATATATAACACAGGATGATCTTATCTCTAATATAAATAATGCATATAAAATGTGGAAGAAAAATAGCAGACTTATATCATTCGAAACATTTTGCAACTACATTCTACCTTATCGAATAGCAAACGAGCCGTTATCAAACTGGAGAGACAAATATATAAACAGATATAGCAAACATATACAACCATATTTTGACCGTCAACACAATTATTATCACATTTACAGTATATATAACCAGCTTAACAAAGGATTCAACGGTGCTGTTTATTACCCAACAGGGCCTATGCCGGAATTTCCACTAACAGACTTATTGGAAATAAAACTTGGCAATTGTGAATCCTACTCAGTCAGAAACGTTGCTCAACTACGGGCATTTGGAATCCCTTCAACAATAGACTTTGTACCACAGTGGGGGAACCGCTCAATGGGGCATTCATGGGCGGTTATGTTTGTCAATGACACATATACACTTCCTTTCGGCTCAAACGAGACTCTTGGGGGACATTTTGACGAGCGCCCTGAACTGACAATCCCCAAAGTATATCGTCGGACATTCGCAAAACAGGAGTGGCTGAAAGATATTTTCACAGACAAAGACCCTTATATCCCATCTCTATTCAAAAATCTACGATACTTGGATGTTACAGAAAATTATGTCGAAACATCAGACGTTGCAATCAACATTCAAAACACGAAATGGCTGAAAGATGTAAAATGGATCTATCTGGCTGTATTCGACAACAGCAATTGGGTTCCTGTAGCATTCTCACGAATTACAGACAGGAATGCCGTTTTTCATAAAATAGGCCGGGGAATAGTATATATACCATTCTATTATGACACCTACGGGCGACGACATTATGCGACTCCACCATTCATTCTCGCCAATAATGGTAGCACAAAATATCTGGAGGCCGACAATAACAATACATGCAATATCTGTGTGACAAGAAAATACTGGGAGTCAGAAACTCTAAAAAAATACAATAGTCAGCTTCAAGGAGGAAAGATTATTGTATCTAATGATGTAGACTTCAACGATTCTCTCACCGTAGCCGTTATAGACAATATCACGGAAAACCGTTTTCACACTATACCTTTGAGCTATCACGGAAAATACAAATATATAAAGTATCTATCACCACATAACTCTTATGGGAATATAGCAGAAATAGAAATTTACGACGATAATGACAGTCTGCAACGGCCAACACGTTGCTTTGGCGGACGTGGCGCATGGATAGAACATAGCCCGGAGAAAGCTTTCGACGGCAACGAACTAACCTCATACAGTAGAATGAGTCCAAACGGGGCATGGGCTGCAGCAGAATTGTCAGAACCTATACATTTGTCAAAAATAAGATTTGTACTTTGATAATAACACTTGTATATATTATATATACGCTACATAAGCGCTTGACAGGCATTGATAAAATACAGATTTACATGTTTGTATGGTTGGTATATATCATATTACACAACTTGTTTGTAGCTGAAGCAGAACAGTATCAACAATTATATTTTGTGTGCACATTATTGTTCACAATTACACTTACGTCAGTGCTCCGTGAAAAACTGTTGAGCGAAGAGCATGCTGTTAACGGAATAATCCTGATAGCTGCCATTCATGTGGCTGTGCTTATATTACAATATACTGAGATTCTATCCTCCCCCAACCCTTATTTCAGACTTACAGGAGCTGACGACAATCCTAACGTAACAGCAATAGCACTAACAATAAGCATTCCGCTTATATGCAGTAGAATATCAAGAAACAGGGATAAATATAAAATGGTAGCATTGCTGTTCCTTATCCTATATTTCATTATAGCCCTCAGATGCAGGACTGCAATCGTAGGAGGTTTCATCATATTGCTTTTAATATGTCACAGATTGAATATAACACAAAAAAGTTTCCGAAAGATAAAGGATTCCAAATATAAAGTTTTCATCACGGGCATTATCGTTACCATTATTACAGGTCTGGCATTCATTGGCTATAATTGGAAAAAGCCATCAGCAGACGGACGTGTCTTTATATGGCAACGCTCATGTGAGATGATAGCATCATCACCTATCGGAAGCGGATACGGATTGTTTGAACGCAATTATAACTTCTATCAGTCGCACTATTACAGTAACAACGAACAGAAACGTAAAGAAAGCACGTTAGCGACAGCTTGCGGAGGCGCGTACAACGACATAATAGAACATGGCGTGCAAGGTGGAATTATAGGCGGTATATTATATGCCGGTTTTCTGCTAATAACATTAAGATATGCACGCCGCACACGGAAACAATATCTGTTATACGCAATGACAGCAATAACAATAATGTCTTTCATGAACAGTATATGTTATTCCATAACCCCATGGATTATGACCATAACCATAACTGCATTAACAGCAAAAGAAGCCCCGACCATTAGAGATAAACAATGTCTCAATATAGTATATATTCTTCTACTGTCTGTCATATCTTTGGCATTATTATATAATAGGATAAAATTCACCGATGCCCAGTTATCACTGAAAGATTATAACAGAAGACATATATATGACATAGATAAAATCAGTAAGTTACAGACTGCAATAGGAACATCTGAGGCATATTGGCGCTATCTGGCAGAATGTTACGAACTGGCAAATGACAACAAGTCTGCAGACAAATGCTATGGCAATGCCATGCGTTACACAGCTGCCCCTTTAGTCTTGTATAAATCCGCAATATGTAAAGAACAAACCGGAGAAACAACAACGGCAATCCATACAATGATAACCGCGCGTAATATGCTTCCGGCGAACCTTTCCATAAAATATCATCTCATGAAGATGTATTGCAGAACCCACGACAAGAAAAATGCAAGAACAACAGCAGTTGAAATACTTGCCACTCCTGTCAGGAAAGAAAACGAGACAGTTATTTTCATAAGAAATGAAGCGGAACAATTGTTAAAAGAGTAAACACCATAGTGTTCATAATTATCAACCCAAATAACTTTAAAAGAAATGAAACAAAAACTATTAACCACAGCATTCGGACTGCTAATGGCAGTAGGAGGTTTCGCAGAAATCCTACAGTTCTCCAACGAGGAAAGGCAGGTGTATGCGGACAATTATGACGAAATGAAATTTCGGTGCCTAATCGCCGGACAGGATGCCGTCACAGAACTTAGGATGAAGTATCTCATCCCAGAAGAAGACATGACGTTCATGTATCGCCTTCTTACAGAACGCGAGGTAAGGAAAGCGACGTATGACTACACACGGACTGACCCGTATGAGAGGGTGCGATGCAAACAGAGAATAGACAATCTGTATCAGGACTCCATAGATATACGGTTGATACCTTATAATAATAATGTTGCCGGAGAGATAATTTCAATAGCTACACGTATGGCTAAGACGTTGGGAGTAAGTACAGAAAATCGTGCGGCCATCATTAGTCTTGGGCTTGACGTGGCGGGACATCTCCGCAAAGACCCAAGATATTACTATGACATCGTAGTCATGGACAGTCTGCGCAGCCTCATGACCAAAGAGCAACTGACACGGATGCTGCGCTCCAAGAATGCCGTTCGCTCTGTGGATAAAGCGCGCGGGGCATGGGCAGCGGTGAAAGCTGCCGGACTGATAGAGGACGAGGACAGTGTAGAATGTTGCAAGGTCGCTATTGAGTATTACCTTCAAGAGAACGTCATAAACGATATGTTTGCAGGACATGACAAAGTGATCAGGAACAATCTCTCGGCACTATGGAAGCGTCAACCATTGATTGTACGCATGAGGGAGGCTATGAGAAAAGAGGAAACCTTAAAGAAACAAAACGAAGAAAAATATGAAAGCAACGACAACAGCATGGCCTGGTAATAGAGCCGTAAAATCACTGCAGGCAATAGCGGCGATTATGATAACACTTGCCGGTACAACACCTGCGGAAGCACAAGTGATAGAGGAAGAGGTGGCAGAAGCTATAGAGGTTATAAAGGGTAAATCACTTTATAAAACTCCGGAGTGGGCTATAGAAGTGCTACACAATGTGTCTGATGTGCAACAGATGCCCATGGCACGTAACACTATTGCTATGGCATACCTGAATGGCATAGGAGTGAAACAAGACAGCGCCATGGCTGTAAAATATTTTGAGGAGGCTGCGGAAGGTGGTTATACAAACGCATGGCACAACCTCGGAATGATAAACAAGAATGCGCTATACGGCAGACAAGATTTTTCAAAAGCCTTGAAATATTTTGAAAAAGGTGCGGCGAAAGGCTCACTGATGTGTAGCTATGATGCAGGTTACATGTACTACAAAGGACTTGGATGCAAACAGAGTTATAAGCAGGCTGTGGAGTTTTTCAACAGGGGTGTGGAATCCGGGAATCCTTCATGTCTATATATGCTTGGACTTTGCTATCGCAATGGGTTCGGCGTGGACATAGACGAGGAGAAGGCAACGACATACCTAAGAAAGGCTGCACAGGCGAACTATAGGTTTGCTATAGAGGAGACATTGCGTGAAGGAGCGGAAGTACAGCCATCTGTAAGAATCTGTGAAAGCGGTGAAGACACTCCGGAGTCGATGCCAGAAGTAGATGGGTTCCTTGACAAGACAAAGGACATTAGTGGACGATACACCGGATATCTTGTTACATATGACTGGAGCGGGCAGCAGGTGGTTAGAGAACAGAGATTGGACGCGACTTTTACAAAGGTTAAAGGTTCCTATTGTGGTACATGGGTGCTGGACACAGACACTATTGCATTTTATGCGGAGATTACGGACAACGGCATGATGACGTTTGATAACACACGTATACTCATGACTGACAGATACACCGAGGGCAAGAAAGTGGAATATTTGTTTGATGATGCGCTATTGGCCTCGTTGGGAAACTCATTGACAGGAGGGTTGCGGATGTATTCTATAACACAAAAAGAGCCGCAACGTCCAATGTTCCTGTCTCTAACTAAATATACATCAGAAACAGACTACACTGATAACAACACGTGTTATATGGTGGCATATCCTGTGGCAGGAACAAACACAATAGAGTTACGCTTTACACTCCCACATGAAGTGCGAAACACATCCATTATTATAACATCACAGAACGGTACACATACAAGAAAATACGCTCTTGGAGAATTACAGGCGGGGATACAGCGTTTCACTATAACTCCAAATCTCGATGACGGGCTGTACATAGTCAGCATGAAAGCTGACGAACTACACAGTCAGACAGCAATAATGTTAAAAAGACGAAAAGATGTTTATTATTCATATTATTATTTGTAAATTTGCAGATAGTAATGACAGAGGGCGGCATATCAATAGGCTGCATGACCGCGTCGGCACAGGATATGATGTATGAGATGCTGGACGAGATAGTGGTAGAGAGCCAGAAAGAGCAGTGCATCTATTGTATGAAGTACTACAATCCGGATGAGATGTCAGATCATCATTCACAATGTAGCGCCTATCCAACCGAATGTCCAAAATGCGGTCAGGCTGCATTGAGAGGAGAACTACAATCCGGCTCACATCATTGTCCTGGCAGTGAGAATTCCAACGGCGAAAACACCGACAGTACGCCGAGCGTCGGAGGAGGTTACAGGCCACCTGGCAGTGGATGGGGCGGTGGCAATCCATCGTATGGAGGAGGAAACACCGACAGTAGCGGTGGCTCCGGATACTATATATATCCAATACTTCCCGGGAATTCTCTCGCCAAGACAGACTTTGGAGTACTCCCTCTGAGTGCATATCAAAGAATTCCCATCGGTGTGCTTAACACCACCCCTGAAGTACATTTGGTAAGTATGTTGCGGATTACGGTATTTCAGGAACAGACAAGGAAATACGAATGCTTTGCCCGTGCAGTTGCTAACCTTGCCAAGATAAACTTTAACGCATCGTATGAGAATGCCTATAATATTATAACTAAAGCTGCGGAAAACGAGGGCATTGATTTTGACAGACATGGTATTCCTTTGGATAAGATATACAAAGTTGCCGATGAGTATGGCTATATAAACATCTATACTCATGACGCAGAAACGGTAAGACAGTCCATAGACGAGGGCAAAGCGGTTATGGGGATGATTAACGTCCCTGAGGGATACCACATGGTCTCAATCGTAGGCTATGATGATGATAATTACTATTGTGCGGCAGGGTATAAAGAACCCGTATGCCTACCTAAGACACTATTCACAGGAAAACCTATTGTAAATTTAATTGAACCAAAATCAATATACAAATGCAAAAGATCATTGTTTATTTGCTTATAGCACTATCGGGTATAGGCTATGGCAGGGCGCAGTTTGTCTTCCAACCGACAGAGGAGGATTTGAAACCAAGGCCCATCCCACAGGGACAGACTATTAACGTATCGCAGTTGATAGGAACGGATTGGAGAATAGTTTACCCGTACTATGGTGCGAAAGAAGAAATATGGCGGTTTTCAAAAGACTCACTGAGAATTTTCTATTACACTTACAAGACAAAGGAATGGACATATCATGACTGGTCATACTACTTGAGTGCAGACACCGCCTATACATACGATGAAAAAGACTTTGATACCTCAAAAGTAGGAAAGACTCAGACTGGAATATGTATCGTCAAAAAAATAAACAAGCCAGACGCACTCCCCCATTATTTAAGAGTAGTGAAATTTGACTACGCAAATAAAACCATGGAGTTGTTCAGAAAAAGAAGGTGGAATGAACTGGGCATAGGAGACTGCTATATCAAATTGGAAGAGAACAAGTAGGAATAGTGGATAAATGCCGTTAGGCATAATCCCGTAAAGCGTAACTTGCCATCCATTCTGTCGGCTTATTTAGTAACCCCTTAAAAAGTCCACTCCAGACGTGCATTATTACGATGCAGAAGATTACATTTATTTTCATTATAGCCTTGTTAGGTATAGGCTATAGCAGAGCACAATTTGTTTTACAGCCGGATGAGGACGATCTAAAACCAAGGGAGATACCATCCGGACAGAACATAAACAAATCACAATTAATAGGAACAGATTGGAGAAGAACAGAACCATACTATGGTGACACAGAAAAAATAATGCGATTTACAAAAGATACATTATATATTTTTTATTACCAGTACAATACAAAAGAATGGTCTGTCAGTAAATACCCTTACTATTTGATTACTGATGAATCGTACACATACGATGAAAGCGACTTTGATTATTCAAAGGTAGGAAAAATAGAAAACGGAGCATGTATCGTATTTGAAGTGTGGAAAGATCGCTATCCTGAATATTACAAGATAATAGAATTTGATAAAAATAAAAAAGTCATGAGGTTGTTCAGGAAAAGAAGATGGAATGAATTAGGAATCGGAGATGCTTATATGAAATACGTAGAAAATCAATAGATAAACGTATAATAATCATAAAGCAAAATGTTTGCATATAAGAAAGTTGCCTAAGTATATTTTATTGGCAACTTTCTTACGACACTAAGACCTAAACCAAAATGAAAAGAACAATCATTATCCTTATTATAGCCTTGTTAGGTATAGGCTATGGCAGTGCGCAGTTTGTTTTACAGCCGGATGAGGACGATCTGAAACCAAGGGAGATTCCATCCGGACAGAACATAAACAGATCACAATTAATAGGAACAGATTGGAGAAGAATAAAACCATACTATGGTAGAAGAGAGGAAATATTGCGATTCACAAAAGATACAGTGATGATCTTCTATTACTATTATAAAACACAAGAATGGACAGTTTTCAAATACCCTTACTATTTGATTACCGATGAATCATACACATACGATGATAATGAGTTCGACCATACGAAGGTGGGAAAAACAGATAACGGAGCATGTATTGTATTTGAGAGATGGAAAAATCGCTATCCTGAATATTACAAAATAATAAAGTTTGATAAAGATAAAAAAGTCATAGAAATGTTCAGAAAAAGGAGATGGGATGAAATTAGCCCAGGGGATGTTTATATGAAATACGTAGAAAATCAATAGATAAGCATATAATTTACCGTTAAAGACCTAGATGACAATAGTAAAACAACAACTTATATTTATTCCAAATTCTAAACAGCAGAACTATGAAATTAATATTGATATTACTTTCTTTATTCTCTCTTGGATGTAGTGCACAAGTAGAGATTAATTTAAAACAACTTGATGGAACGAAATGGCGCAGAGTAGATTCTCTAAATACTCACAGAGAAGAGACAATAACATTCTCTTCAAGAAGAATGACAGAAAATGTTGTATATAAAAAAGGGAATACAGAGTCTGAAAAGGCATTCATTTTTGAATACTACATTAACAGCACTTTCAATACAGAATTTACCCCCTCACTCTTAGGCAACCAAAACAAAGGATCTTTTCTTGTTGTTTATAACAGCATCGTTTGCAGAGTTACATGCTATCAAATTGTTTATTTCTCCTCAGATAAAATGGTTATGCAATTAAAGAAAAATCGTATCTCTATTGGAGAGAATAACAGTTACCTGAATATTGTATATCAAAGAGTTTTTTAGAGAAATAGAATTATTTGAATCCTTTGAACATTAACGGTTCTGATATATTATTAGTTGCTCGGAAATTCATATCATTTATCCTGATAAAACTATTTTTTGTATATAAAGACGATTTATCTAAAGTTTATTAGTTTTATGAATTACTACAAGTTATTTTGTTATATAACATCTATGTTTTTTGTTTTCTCATGTAATGGAAAAGAAACAGAGCGCATAAAATTATTGGAAAGTATAAAAATAGACCTTATAGAAAAATAATTGCCCCATAATGATAAATATTATGCAAAAATCATAGAGTTTAGAAATATATTCAATAATGACACATCAAGAGTACGGGTTATAGCTACAATATACAAAGATTCTGCATGTGCCATAGTTCTACAACCATTTGAATATTTACAGGAGCGGAAGATTGAGAATATTGGAGAAATTCCAAATCAGACAAACGGATATGCACTGTCTTATGACGAACAGATCGCTATGTTAATGAAAGTTGTAGTAATCTGTAAGAACAATTACAATATTGACAGGTTTATTCATCTTCGTGCTTATATAGAAAGTATGGGAGATTTTAACGTTGAAATATCTGAACGATACGACAGCTTATTACAAACAGCAAATGCTACAGACAAATATGAAGCATTTTATATGGCATTGAATTCTTCCTGTTTTTCAGAAGACCTTAAATTAATCTTTAACGATTGTAACATTGTTTGTGATACAGAGCCGTCTTTTCTTTACCCAAAACGAATAGATTATACACTATTTGCTTCTACTAATAAATTAAAGAAAAAATACACATTATCCTATGTTTATTCCGGCATGTTTGCAGAATACAGAATAATGAAAGAATATTAGATAAAGAATTATTATTGCGATACAAAAGATCATTGTTTATTTGCTTATAGCACTATCGGGTATAGGCTATAGCAGTGCGCAGTTTGTCTTCCAACCGACAGAGGAGGATTTGAAACCAAGGCCCATCCCACAGGGACAGACTATAAACGTATCACAGTTGATAGGAACAGATTGGAGAGTAATAGACCCTTATTATGGTGATGAAGAGGACATATTGCGATTTACAAAAGATACATTATATATTTTTTATTACCAGTACAATACAAAAGAATGGTCTGTCAGTAAATACCCTTACTATTTGATTACTGATGAATCGTACACATACGATGAAAGCGACTTTGATTATTCAAAGGTAGGAAAAATAGAAAACGGAGCATGTATCGTATTTGAAGTATGGAAAGATCGCTATCCTGAATATTACAAGATAATAGAATTTGATAAAGATAAAAAAGTCATGAGGTTATTCAGGAAAAGAAGATGGAATGAATTAGGAATCGGAGATGCTTATTTAAGATATGAGGAGAATAAATAAAATTGTCTATTTCCTTGGAAATATAACGAAAAATCAGTAACTTTGCAGAGATATTATTTTAACGACAAAGATGCAGGATATTAGAAAGATAGATGGCTAACAACATGACTTTAGCAAGCAATAATGACTTCAAAAGATGGGTGTCACAGTTAAAGAAAGATATACGTGGCGCACAGATTCGTGCAGCAATAAAGGTGAACACAGAAATGCTTCGTCTCTATTGGCGTATGGGTGCAGATATCTGCAAGAAACAGACATCCGCCTCTTGGGGTGACGGGTGGCTCAAAGAACTTAGCCGTGAACTTATGACAGAGTTTCCTGATATGAAAGGATTCTCACATCGAAATCTGCAATATATCAGACAGTGGTATCTGTTTTACAATAAACATATATTTGTGCAACAACCTGTTGCACAAATAAGCGAGGAAGTATTCTTTTCTGTTCCTTGGGGACATCATCTTTACATCATAACCCAATGTAAAGATGTTAACAAGGCTGTATTCTATCTTAACAAGACCGTTGAACACGGTTGGAGTCGTACAATCCTGCTTAACGTCCTTGATACAGACCTTTATGAACGGCAAGGTAAAGCGGTGAATAATTTTAGTCGACTGCTTGCAGAACCTCAAAGTGATTTAGCGGTGCAAACTTTGAAAGATCCGTATAATTTTGATTTTCTTACGATTGACGGTGAGTACCGTGAGCGTGAGCTGGAAAACGGACTGACACAAAACATTACCCGTTTTTTACTTGAATTAGGTACCGGTTTTGCTTTTGTCGGTCGGCAAGTACCATTAATTGTAGGTGATGAGACCGTGTATCCAGATTTGCTGTTCTATCATTTAGAACTTCGTTGCTATGTAGTGGTAGAATTGAAAGTAACCAAATTCAAAGGAGAACATTTAGGACAACTTGGGGTATATGTTAGTGCAGTAAACCATACTAAAAAGAAGCCAACAGACAATCCAACAATAGGGTTACTTATATGCAAGACTAAAAATAACATAATGGCGCAATATGCACTTGAATCAACAAATCAGCCTATTGGAATATCAGAGTATCAATTGTCACAACTTATGCCTGAAAATATACAGAGCCAGTTGCCTACTATTGAAGATATTGAGGCGACACTCTCCGCTAATGATACTGATAAAGAATATAAATCAGGAAGCCACAATATTTAATTGATATACCAATACATTTGCTAATATGCAATATATCTTGTAGTTCTAACAATCACCCGTAAACTCTGAGAATATCAAAGGGGAACATTGAGCATTAATTTTTCTAATTACAGACACTTATCATTAAATGAATAATATAAGCAACAAGACAATTAGATATATTGCAGCAGCCTTAGAAAAGCATAACATGGTGCATGTATCGTACATAAAATCAATACGAGCGCATTTCCTGAATATTACAAGATAATAAAGTTTGACAAAGACAAAAAAGCCATGGAGTTGTTCAGGAAAAGAAGATGGAATGAATTAGGAATCGGAGATACTTATTTAAGATATGAGGAGAATAAATAAAATTGTCTATTTCCTTGGAAATATAACGAAAAATCAGTAACTTTGCAGAGATATTATTTTAACGACAAAGATGCAGGATATTAGAAACATTGCTATCATCGCACACGTAGACCACGGAAAGACAACACTCGTGGACAAGATGATGCTTGCAGGAAAACTATTTAGAGAAGGCCAGAACAACTCTGACCAAGTGCTGGACGCTAACGATCTGGAACGCGAAAGAGGTATAACCATACTGTCAAAAAACGTTTCTATAAATTGGAAAGACACAAAAATCAACATTATCGACACTCCGGGACACTCAGACTTCGGCGGAGAAGTGGAGCGAGTGCTCAATATGGCCGATGGATGTATATTGCTGGTAGATGCCTTTGAAGGCCCTATGCCGCAGACACGCTTTGTGCTGCAGAAGGCATTGCAGATAGGACTGAAGCCTATTGTAGTAGTAAACAAAGTGGACAAACCGAACTGTCGCCCCGAAGAGGTATACGAAATGGTATTTGACCTGATGTTCTCGCTCAATGCAACGGAAGACCAATTGGATTTCCCGGTAGTGTATGGTTCTGCCAAGAACGGCTGGATGTCTGAAGACTACAACAAGCCAACCGACAACATTGAGTATCTTTTGGACAAGATTGTAGAGATAATACCTGCTCCAAAAGTGCTTGATGGTACACCACAGATGCTGATAACATCACTCGATTACTCCAACTACACGGGGCGCATCGCAGTGGGCAGAATACACCGTGGTTCGCTTAAAGAGGGCATGAACGTGACAATAGCGCACCGCGACGGCTCTATGGAGAAGACAAAGATTAAAGAGGTGCATGTATTCGACGGTATGGGACACTCTAAGGTAGCCGAGGCACAGAGCGGAGACATCTGCGCAATAATAGGATTGGAAAAATTTGAGATAGGCGATACTATCTGCGACTTTGAGAATCCGGAACCATTGCCTCCGATAGCAATAGATGAGCCGACCATGTCGATGCTCTTTATGATTAACGACTCACCGTTCTTCGGAAAAGAAGGCAAGTTCGTGACATCGCGCCATATAAGCGACCGTCTGCAAAAAGAGTTGGAAAAGAATCTCGCTTTACGGGTAACCCCATTTGAAGACTCCACGGATAAATGGCTTGTATCAGGAAGAGGCGTATTGCATCTGTCCGTACTCATAGAGACAATGAGGCGAGAGGGGTATGAATTACAGGTAGGACAGCCACAGGTTATATACAAAGAGGTAAACGGGGAGAAGTGCGAGCCGATAGAGGAACTAACGATAAATGTGCCAGAGGAATTTGCATCCAAGATGATAGATATGGTGACACGCCGCAAAGGCGAGATGACCTCCATGGACAACCAGGGCGAGAGAACAAATATAGAATTTGACATTCCCTCAAGAGGCATAATAGGATTGCGTACAAATGTGCTTACGGCAAGTCAAGGAGAGGCTATAATGGCACACCGTTTCAAAGAGTATCAGCCATATAAAGGTGAGATAGTGCGTCGTATGAATGGCTCTATGATTGCCATGGAAACGGGTAACGCCTATGCTTATTCTATTGATAAATTACAGGATCGCGGCAAATTCTTCATTGATCCGGGAGAGGATGTATACGCAGGAGAGGTGGTTGGAGAACACGTTCACGACAATGACCTTGTCATAAACGTAACTAAAGCCAAGCAGTTGACGAACACGCGCGCCTCCGGATCTGACGACAAAGCACGCATAATACCGCGCACGATACTATCTCTTGAAGAAGCATTGGAATATATAAAGGCCGACGAGCTGGTGGAGGTTACGCCAAAGTCTATGCGTATGCGCAAAATAATCCTCGATCATCTCGAAAGGAAAAGAGCTAACAAAGAATAGGCTTAACCAAACGTATTCACAGCATACGCCACAGATGAACAAGAAAAATAACATTTATACAATCAAAACGATGGAACAGAAACATCAGATCATGCTCATAGGACTGGCAACCTTTGCCACACTAAGTGCAAACGCACAACAGTCCAATAGCAATGGCATTGGCGGTAGAAACGATAAGGACCTCACGAATGTCACGATAGAAGGCATTACCGTCACCGCACCACGCGGTACAGCACGCCAAACGCCTGTGGCGATAAGCAATGTAGATGCGAGACAGATAGACGAGACATTAGGAGCGCAGGAGTTTCCGGAGATATTAAATACCACTCCGGGAGTATATGCCACCAAAAACGGCGGTGCCCACGGCGACGGTAAACTGAATTTGAGAGGTTTCCAAAGTGCCAATGTTGCCGTAATGGTAAACGGCGTGCCTGTTAACGACATGGAATGGGGTGGACTATATTGGAGTAACTGGGCCGGACTGGGCGACATGACACGCTACATACAGGTGCAACGAGGGCTGGGCGCAAGCAGAGTGGCAGCCCCATCTGTGGGTGGAACGATTAACATCGTAACACAAACAACCGACAGTAAAAAAGGCGGTAGCGTAACATACGGCATGGGTAATGACGGCATGAATACCTATTCGCTGGCATTATCTACCGGCTTGATGCCGAAAGGTTGGAACGTATCGCTCATGTTCAACAGAAAATGGGGTGACGGATATGTACAAGGAACGGAGTTCTCCGACTACACCTACTTTCTGTCTGTCAGCAAGCAGATAGGCGATAACCACCAACTCTCATTCACCGGATTCGGTACACCACAAGGACATAACCAAAGATCGGCATACGACGGGTTAAGCATCGGAGAATGGCAGAAAGTGAAAAGGTATATGGACGGCAAGAGCCAGTACAGATATAACCCAACATACGGTTTCGGAAAGAACGGCGTAAGAAAGACATCGAGCTACAACTACTACCACAAGCCGCAGTTCTCGCTCAACCACCTGTGGGACATAGACAGCAAATCATCACTGAGCACAGCCGTGTATCTGTCCGTAGGCTACGGCTACGGCAACAGCGGGCAGGGTATTAATTCCACATATTCAAACAACTGGTACGGGGCAAGCAACGGAACGCTGAATATGGATTTCAGAAATAGCGACGGTACGTTTGCCTACGACAAGGTACAGGAGCTGAACGAACAAAGCGACGCCGGATCTATGATGGTAATGGGTATAAGCAAAAACAACCATATATGGTATGGGTTAATGTCTACATACTCAAGAAAACTCAACAAAGAGCTGAACCTGTACGCTGGTATAGACTTAAGATCATACAAAGGTACGCACACCACAGAAATATCCGACTTGTATAACGGTGCATACTATACAGACCTAAGATACCGCAGTACTGTAAACCCTGAGCAAAACAAGATGGCGGCAAACCCTGACTGGAAATATGAAAAGCTGACTATTGGTGATGTTGTGAACCGCGACTATGACAGCCATATATCACAGCAAGGGGCGTTTGCACAACTGGAATACAACAAAGACAATAAGTTTTCCGCATTTACCTGTGTGACATTATACAACTCACGATACTGGAGATACGACCGCATGTATTATGACAAAGAGCATGCAGAGTCGGAGAAAACGAACTTTATGAGCGGCAGTATAAAGGCAGGAGCAAACTACAACATAGACAAACATCACAACGTATTCGCCAATATAGGATATATAAGCCGCGCGCCTTACTTCTCTGGCGGGGTATTCCTGATGTCAACATCAAGTAACGTTATAAACAAAGACGCCGTAAACGAGAAAGCATTCTCGGCAGAATTGGGATACGGATTGCGCAATAAGTGGCTGGCATTAAATGTAAACGCATACTATACCCTTTGGAAAGACAAAACGACATCACGTTCAGGGTACATGAACGACAATACTGACCTGTTCACAATGAGCCTCGACGGCGTAGATGCAAGACACACAGGAATAGAGATTGACTTTGTGGCAAGACCGGTTTCATGGATCAGCATAAACGGTATGTTGTCATTGGGTAATTGGAAATGGGCAAGCGATGCTACAGCATATTTCTACAACTCCGCCAATCAACCATTGGCAAACCTCACAACTGGAGAAGTGGCAACAGGGGTAGGAACTGACGATCACCTGAAATTCACATTAAAACAAGACGGCATACACGTAGGAGGCTCTGCGCAGACAACGGCATCCATAGGAGCGAATTTCAAGCTGACAAAAGATATTACTGTCGGAGCCAACTACATACATTTCGCACGTAACTATGCGGATTTCGCCATGCCAACCGGAGGAACGGCAACAGAATTGACGTTAGAAGAACCATGGAAGATACCGGCAGCAGGACAAATGGACTGCCACGCACGCTACGACTTCAGATTCGGAGGGTGCAAAGCGGCTCTTATAGCCAACGTGCAGAATATCTTTGACTACGAATTTATACAAGATGCCTACTATAACGGCACAAGCAGCAATTGGGAAGACGCTTACAGAGTTTTCTATTCTTGCGGACGCACATATTCCGTTAAATTAAGGGTTTCATTCTAACAAAACTACAAGACAATGAAAATTACACATTATATATATATAGGTATATCAGCGTTGAGCCTTGCCGCCTGCGGAGACTATAACGATAAGCTCGACGGTTACACAGAGGAAGCATACAGGCCGAAAGACATTAAGAAACTGAAAGTGGAGCTGTCAGGCAGCGACTATGAACTTCTTGGAACACTATCAGGCGACAACAGCATAAAGACCAACAAGTTCATAGCAAACGCCAACGATGCCAAAGAATATATTCCGCTATGGCTGAAAAGTACTTACCCGACAGCCGACAACGGATCTACGGCCAACGTTACATACCAACAGAGAGTGGAAAAGAACGATGCCGACACCCAGACAGAAACAATAGTGACCACGGAAACAGTCACATCACCTTTTGTCCTGCTTAACAGCGTATGGAAATACGACCCAAGTATGACAATAACACTGCCCAAAATAAAAAGACACCCTGAAAGCGTGCTGTTCTATCAAACTGCATGCGACTGGGTTTGGGACAACATAGACAAACCCGCTAACATAGAAAAAGGCAAAGGGTATGTAAGCAAATGGGGAAACAATGATTTCTATACCGGTAGCAGCGCATACGACTGTTGTGTAGACTGGACACCGTCTAAGGCGAAAGCACAATGTCCGGATGTTTACGGTGAGATGACAGACAATGAGATAAAAGACGCAATGATACTGAATCTTATTAATGTCTATGCGGAGGTGCTTACGAAACTGTATCCGGACGCCAAAGCCGTAGAGGGAATACAGGTTATATACACTATCAATTTCACGGCAATTGAGCCGGAAGAGAAAAACTATTCCATACAATATACCATCACTGAAGAGAATAAATTCCAATACATTCCAGGCTCATTGACGACAAAGAAGTAAACAAGGATTTATGAAGACCACCCTAACAAAACAAGCAATACCTATCCACACACGCAATCACCAATATACGCTAAGACTGTTATTCCTTATCGCATACATAATAGTCTCATCACCTTTCAGGGCTGCCGAAGAGGAGAATCAGGAAGCAAGCCCCGTGCTGATAGTATCATCATACAACCCTGATGTAAAGAATATCAGTGAGAATATGGATGCTTTCTATAACGTATATGAGAAATCCGGTTTGCCTAACCAGGTTATACTTGAGGATATACACGCCCAGAACCTGCCGGATTGCATGAATTGGAAAGGGCGTTTATGGGACATTCTGAAAGACTATTATATCGACGGAAAATCGCCGGCGGCAGTAGTATTGTTAGGTAATGAGGTCAGTGCAGCTTATTTCTCATTAGATCACGATGAGTTAAGACATACGCCTGTAATGATAGGTCTTACAAACTCTTACATCGTCAAATTACCGGAAGACCCGCTAACGGATCTGACCAAATGGGAGCCGACAGCTTACGACATAAGAAAAAACTTCAAGAACTATAATATCATAGGCGGAAAGTTATACAATTATGACATAAAGAAGAACCTTGACCTCATAAACAGATTCTACAAGAACTGTGACACCCTGGTATTTCTTTCCGACAACACACTTGGAGGTATAATAATGAGGTCATGTTTCCGTCAGCAAACACAAAACAACTATGACTACAATATAAAATACATTGACGGACGTGTAATGTCATTCATGGAGGTGAACAGATACATTTCCAATATGCCCACAGATGAAGTATTGCTTGTAGGCACATGGCGAATAGACAGATTCAACAGTTTCCCTGTAAAAAACACCTCATACACTTTGAATGTCAACAATCCTAAACTGCCGGTGTTCTCACTCTCAAATGTAGGAATGGGTCACTGGCCGGTGGCCGGTTACGCTCCCAAATACGAGACAATGGGTGACAGTCTGGCACAAGGCATAATAGAGTTTCTCAAAACCGGAAAAAAGAAAGCACCGGAACTTGTGAGCAACCAATACACATTCGACCTCAAAAAGCTCAAAGAACTCGGTTTGTCAATTGATGATTTTAATGAGGACTATAACGAAGTAAACCCTCCATTCTCCATATTCAGAGAGTACAAGGGCTCCATTTTAAGTATTGTATTAATTATAATATCATTGGCCGGCGGTTTGATTATGGCATTAATCTTACTGAAAAGAATCAAACAGCAAAAACAAGAGATTGTAGAAAGAAACCAGCAATTGGCACAAGCAAAGAAAGATGCAGAGAAAGCAAGTGCCATGAAGTCTACCTTTATCGCAAACATGAGCCATGAGATAAGAACACCATTGAATGCGGTTATAGGTTTCGCACAACTGCTGACAAGCAAGGACTTTGAGACAACAGACGAGGAGAAGGCTGAGTTCGGCGAGGCTATCATGATGAACAGCGAGCTACTCCTTAAACTTGTCAATGACATTCTTGACCTGTCAAAATTTGATGCCGGTAAGATGAAGATGACAAACGAACAGACGGACATTGTGGAATTATTACAAATGGCGGCGACATCTGCGTCAGTAAACAAAAGTGACGCAGTGGAAATACTTACTACCACACCTGTTGACAGTATGATAATATACACTGATAAAAACCGCCTGTTGCAAGTATTGTCCAATCTTCTCAGCAATGCCAAGAAATGCACGACACAGGGTACTATAACTATAGCTTTGGAAGAGCCTCAAGACCCCGACATGCTGACAATAAGTGTAACCGATACCGGATGTGGAATACCAAAAGACAAGGCTGAGGTTATATTTGAAAGATTCAAAAAGCTCGATGAGTTCAAACAAGGAACAGGACTTGGTCTCGCCATAACACGCTCGATAATATACAACCTTGGTGGCAAAATATGGGTTGACACGAGCTATACGGACGGAGCACGCTTCATGTTCACACTCCCCGTAAACAACTGAAAGTGCCCCACGAGAAAACAAAATTATCTTTTTGTACCTTAAAAAGGTACGGTCTTACATAATAAGTATGCAATTCTTGCAATGCCAAATCACATTGTCAGCAAAAGTAATTATATTGCTGACAATGTGATTTTTCTATACCTATCGTGAGTGCGATATTTGTAAAAAACATTTATACGGGGCGCAAATATCACAAAATTCAGAAAAATGTATATTCCTGTTTTTCAATTTCTTAGTAAAACATAAGATAATAACACGATCTCAAAAACCGTCAAACAAGAACTTTTCTTGACTGCAAAAGCAGCCCGATTGCAGTATAAAAGCTATCAAATAACACTGTAAAAGCTATTCAATCGCAAACTAATTTGTACCTGATTGCAACTTTAATGCCCCGAACATGCGATATTATCTTGTGCGGATAATCTGTTTCAGGCTTTCATACCAACATTTTTCAGAAAGCACAATGTCAGAAAAACAGTGCGAATCTTGACATATTGTCAAACGCTCCGGATTGAAATGAGAGACCTTAAAAATAGTTACAGGTACAACAATTATAGTTAAATATTCATAAAATTCAATTTAACGCCACCACAAAGCAAGCTTAATTCAATAATTATGTGTACCTTTGCGCACCGATTATTTTCGGGGTACACTTAGAGCCCCACGAGTGATGGTGTTAATAATCGTGCGTTTGGCCGCGCCGATGGTTAGTGAATCCACGCTCGAAAATGTTTTTTAGTAGTAATAGAAAAATTATTAAAGTAAAGAATGAACACTTTAAGTTACAAGACAATCTCTATCAACAAAGAGACTGCAAAGAAGGAGTGGGTCGTTATTGATGCCTCAGAGCAGGTTGTTGGTCGCCTCGCTTCAAAAGTGGCTAAATTACTTCGCGGCAAGTATAAGCCTACTTTCACCCCACATGCCGACTGTGGCGACAACGTTATCATCATCAACGCAGCCAAAGTGGTATTCACCGGTAAGAAAGAGACAGACAAGGTTTACACACGTTACACAGGCTATCCGGGCGGACAGCGTTTCAACACTCCCGCAGAGTTGCGCAAGAAGCAAGACGGCGTAGAGAAAATGTTGCGTCACGCTATTAAGGGTATGTTGCCAAAAGGTATTCTCGGCCGCTCTCTCATGAACAACCTCTACATCTATGAGGGTACAGAACACAAGCAGCAGGCTCAGCAGCCTAAGGCTATCGACATCAATCAGTATAAATAATAAAAGATATACATAACATGGAAGTAATAAACGCAATCGGTCGTCGCAAGAGCGCAGTGGCTCGTGTATATCTCTCTGAGGGCACCGGCAAGATAACAATCAACAAGGTGGACATCACAAAGTATTTCCCATCTGCTATTCTTCAGTACGTAGTAAAGCAGCCGCTCGAACTCCTCGAGGTTGCAGAAAAGTACGATATCAAGGCTAACCTTGACGGTGGCGGCTTCACAGGCCAGAGCCAGGCACTTCGCCTCGCTATAGCACGCGCACTCGTTAAGATTGACGCAGAAGACAAGAAGAACCTCAAGAGCCATGGATTCTTAACACGTGACTCACGTGAGGTAGAACGTAAAAAGCCGGGTCGTCCAAAGGCACGTCGTCGCTTCCAGTTCTCTAAGCGTTAATATCGGGAACAAAGCGAATATATGTTTAGTATCTAAACCTGCAAGACTCTGCCATGATATAATAAGAAATCCAATAACAGGCAGGCTACTCGCAGGCTGATTCTAATCAAAAACAGAATTAAAAAGAAAGTAAACAAACAAAAACAAGAAAGACAATGTCAAGAACTAATTTTGATCAGTTATTGCAGGCCGGCTGTCATTTTGGCCACCTCCGTCGCAAGTGGAACCCCGCTATGGCTCCTTACATTTTCATGGAGCGCAACGGAATACATATCATAGATCTCCACAAGACCGTAGCCAAGGTTGACGAAGCCTCAGAGGCACTGAAGAATATCGCTAAGCAGGGTAAGAAAATACTGTTTGTCGCTACTAAAAAACAGGCTAAGGACGTTGTTGCCGAGAAGGCACAGAGCGTTAACATGCCTTACATCAACGAGCGCTGGGCAGGTGGTATGCTCACCAACTTCCAGACTATACGTAAGGCTATCAAAAAAATGGCGAACATTGACAAGCTGACTGCTGACGGTACATACAGTAACCTCTCCAAGCGTGAGCTGCTTCAGATCTCACGTCAGCGCGCGAAGCTGGAGAAGAACCTTGGCTCTATTGCTGATCTGACACGTCTTCCTTCCGCTATCTTTGTGGTAGATATAGAGAAAGAGCATATTGCCGTAAAGGAAGCTCATCGCCTTGGCATACCTGTATTCGGTATCGTTGATACCAATGCAGACCCTAACAAGGTTGATTTCGCTATCCCTGCCAACGACGACGCTAAGGATTCAGTTGAGGTAATACTCGCCGCATGTTGCGAAGCCATCAACGAAGGCTTGCAGGAGCGTAAGATAGAGAAGGCTGACGAGAAAGCTGCCGCACAGCAGGAGGATCAGCCTAAGAATGCTGAATAATCCTATTGCAGCAACATTTCATATCATTTTTTAGTAAAAAACATTTTATATACATTATTATACAATGGCTATAACAATGGAAAGCATCAAGACTCTGCGCGCTATGACAGGCGCAGGTCTTGCTGATGTAAAGAAAGCTCTGACAGAGGCCGATGGCGATATGGATCGCGCAAAGGAGATTCTGCGTGAGCGTGGTCAGGCTATCGCGGCAAAACGTAGCGACCGCGAGACATCTAACGGTTGCGTATTGGTTAAGGCCGTAGACGATTTCGCCGCTATGATTGCCCTGAAGTGTGAAACGGACTTCGTTGCAAACGGCGCTGACTACATTGCACTGACACAAGAAATTCTCGATGCTGCAGTAGCCGCAAAGGCTAAAGACATCGAGGCTGTTAAGGAACTGACACTTGCTAATGGTCTCACCATTTCCGCTGCCATCACGGAGCGTTCAGGTGTAACAGGCGAGAAGATGGAGCTTGACGGATACCTCTTCATCGAGGGTAACAACGTATCGGTTTACAACCACATGAACAAGAACGTGCTCTGCACAATGGTTCAGACAAACAAAGCAGCGGAAGAGCAGGCTCACGCCATTGCCATGCAGGTTGCAGCGATGAAGCCCGTAGCCCTGAATCAGGAGTCTGTTGATCAGGCTATCATTGACGAGGAAATCAAGGTGGCTGTTGAGAAGACCAAGCAGGAGCAGGTACAGAAGGCTGTTGACGCAGCTTTGAAGAAAGCAGGTATCAACCCTGCTCACGTTGACTCAGAGGATCACATGAAGTCTAACATGGACAAAGGATGGATTACCGCTGAGGACGTTGAGAAGGCTAAGGAGATTATCGCTACCGTTTCAGCAGAGAAGGCAGCAAATCTTCCTGAGGCAATGATACAGAATATCGCCAAGGGTCGTCTGAACAAGTTCTTCAAGGAGTCTTGTCTCCTCAATCAGGAGTTCATTCAGGACAGCAAGATGTCTGTTGCAGAATATCTCAAGGCTGCCGACAAGGAACTGACAGTGGTTGACTTCAAGCGTTTCTCACTGCAGGCTGACTAATTGTTGGGGAGCAGTGGTTTCTGATATAGAGGCGTAACAGGTTTTATATTATCGTACAAAGCATTATAGTCTCTATTCACATAACCATTACTCAACCCCTCAATAATATGTATAACAATAGAGCATCGGTACCTTTATGGCACTGATGCTCTTCTTTTATTTTGTTAAATGAAGATATTTGCAGTAGGCATGAACTATGCCCGGCACAATAAAGAGATTAAAACAACGTTATTACAACAGGGCGTTGGCTCCGCTGACAATGACACACAGCGCGCCCCGGTAATCTTCACCAAGGCGGATTCCTCGCTTCTAAAAGACGGCAAACCATTCTTTGTGCCAGACCATTTGGGCCGAATAGATTATGAAACGGAACTTGTCGTACGAATATGCCGTTTAGGCAAAAGCATTCCGGAGCAGTTTGCCCACCGCTACTATGATGCAGTGACAGTGGGTATCGACTTCACCGCCCGCGACCTGCAAAAGAAGCTTCGCGAAGAAGGACAACCATGGGAGATAGCCAAAGGCTTTGACGGTGCCGCCGTCATAGGCGATTGGATACCCAAGGAACGCTTTCTCGATGTGCAAGGTCTGCGCTTTTCACTCAATATCAACGGTGAGCGCCGTCAGGAAGGATGCACATGCGACATGCTTGTAGGCATAGACCGTCTAATAGCCTATATATCAAAGTTCTTCACTTTGAAGACAGGCGACATACTTTACACAGGCACTCCGGAAGGAGTTGGGCCGGTAAAGATTGACGATCACCTTGAGGGCTATCTTGAAGGCAACAAGGTATTGGACTTCCGATGCAGATAATGAGCGAATACATGAACTGATAACATTACGATAATGCGCAAAAAGCAAATCATACTGCCTTTGGCAATACTGCCCATGCTGAGCATAACATCATCAGCACAAGACTTTGTTGACCTCGTATCCTCACAGATGCGGATAGATACACTGTTGCCAAAAGTATCACATTTCATTGCATTACCCACAAACTATCAGGACTCTACCTACTCCGTGCAATTACAGTACCCGGAGTACACCCCACTGACTCGCAAGCAACGCCGCAGGTACAGCAGACTGACCGGCAACAAATCTGCCCCCTCAATACCCGCACTGCGATTGTCAACCTACCGTGAACGCACCAATGCCACACTCGGCATAGAGTTCACACCCATCGTAACCCACAACAACCGTTTGTGTTACCTCAGTTCGTTCCGGCCAGTACTCGTTTCCACAGCCAAACCGCAGACAACAGCCAACGACACACTCTCCACCACAATACAGTCCGTATCGGCAAGCCGCACCGGTGTCACACAACCGGTTAAAGCCACGGCAATGACATCAGCAGACACCTATACCGCCAACTCCGTATTACGTCAAGGCAGATGGGCCAAGATACGTGTGTCCGAAACGGGAATACATAAACTCACATCAGACGTGATACGACAAGCCGGTTTCTCGGACCTTTCAAAGGTGAAGATATACGGCTACGGCGGAGCTTTAGTACCGGAAAAGCTCACTCAAGACTATCTCAGGGAGCATGACGACCTTAAAGAAATCGCTACCTGTACCATAGACAACATAAAATACTTCTATGCCCAAGGCTCGGTGTCATGGGCTAGTGCCACAGCCGTAAAGCGCACACGCAACAACTACTCCGATTACGGCTACTATTTCATAACAGAGTCGTCAGACACACCACTATCATGCAGCGAGGAGCAGTTACTGCAACAAGTGTCAAACTCCCCCGACATCCACCATTTCCTATACGAAAAGGACCAATATGCGTGGGCGGAGATGGGGCGTAACCTTTTCGATGGTACTGCCATCACCTCCGGCAATTCCATGACAGTGAACGTTATTATACCTGCCGGCAACACCTCCGCCGGCATACAGGTTGCCGTATCAGGACAGAAAAACACCGATAAAAACGCAGCATACCGAATAACATGCGGCAAGAACACCATTAACGGCACAATGTCTTTCGGCGAATACTCAGCGGCAAACATAGCCACCCGCACATTCACCGTCAGCGACCTTGACGAATACCCGAAAGACGAAAACGGAGCAACACTATACCCCGTAACGGTAGAAGCCGCCAATGCCACAACCACCCTACGCATAGACTACGTATCAGCGTTCTATGCCACACCCGCCACACCGAGCCCGTTGGCGTCCGGAGACTACCCTACAGCACAATACTATTGCAACATAACGAACCAGAACCTGCACGCAGACTCTCCGGTGGATCTTATCATAATCATCCCGACCTCGCAGAAACTCAGAGAGCAGGCGGAGCGTCTGGCTGAGTGTCACCGTACATACGACGGCATGACTACCCGCATAGTGCCGGCCGATGAGCTATATAACGAGTTCTCAAGCGGCACACCGGACATATCAGCCTACCGACGCTATCTAAAGATGTTCTATGACAAGGCCACCGACAACAACGAGTTGCCGAAACATGTACTGCTATTTGGCGACGCCATGTGGGACAACCGCATGCGTACCCTCTCCCCTACCCTATACTCACCAGACAACTATCTGCTGTGCTACGAGACGGAAGACTCCTACAACAGCATTACGAGTACGGCCATAGACGACTTCATAACAATACTCAAAGACAACACAACAGTACATGCCGACAGCAACACCGGGTATGACACCACACTGCAGTTTGACATCAGCGTCGGCCGCATACCGGTAGTACAAAGCGGTGAGGCCAAAAACGTTGTAGATAAAATAACACAATATATCAGCGGCGCAACAGCCGGAGCATGGCAGAACGAGATAATGTTCATGGGCGACGACGGCGACAATAACAGCCACATGAGCAACATCAACTCCAATGCTGACGATGTGATGCTACATTCTCCCGGATATATTGTAAAGAAAGTAATGCTTGATGCCTACGAGAAACATAGCGGCGCAGCAGGTGACACATACCCCACTGCAACAGAAACCGTAAAGAAACAGCAGAGTAACGGAGCGTTAATAATGAACTACGGCGGGCACTCATCATGGACATTACTGTCACATGAGAAACTTCTTGTGCTGTCAGACTTCGCCACTTTCAAGGGAAACAACCTGCCACTGTGGTTTACGGCAGGCTGTGAGACAGTACCGTTTGACGGCACAGCCAACACCCTTGGAGAGACAGCGTTGCTAAATGCCAACGGCGGCGCAGTGGCTTTTATCGGCACTGTGCGCACTGTTAATGAGACACAGAACAGCATGATAGACAAAGCTTTCATGAGACATGTTCTCAGCTACGATAACAACGGAAAACCACTGGCCATAGGTGAGGCGCTGCGTTTGGCAAAAAACGACCTCATAACAGGCAAAGCAGGCGTTGGCACGGACCTCAGCGTCAACAAACACCACTACACCATCATCGGAGATCCGGCCATGAGCCTTGCCATACCCACACAGACGGCAGTAATAGATTACATCAATGACACCCCCGCCGATGAGCTAAGCCAGCTGAAAGGCAACAGCACAGTAACCATAAAAGGGCACATAGCCACACGTAACGGAGAACCGAACATCTCCTTTAACGGTACGGCAAGCATCCTTATACGCGACATAAAGCAAGAGATAACCTGTCGCGGCAACGACCCAAAAAACAATACCAGATTCATTTATACCGACCGTCCGGGAACTTTATATAAAGGTACATGCACCGTAAGCAACGGACAATTTACCTTTACATTCAAAATGCCGCGCGATATATCAGACAGCGATGGCCAAGGTCTCATAACGATCTATGCCCTTGATCCAACCAACCGCATCTCAGCCAACGGAGAATGCGGCAACTTCAGCGCGCAAGACTGGGAGGACGTAAACAACGACATGATAGGCCCGTCAATATACGCCTACCTCAACAACCCCTCGTTCACAAGCGGAGCATCCGTAGGACGCACCCCGTTCTTCGTGGCAGAGATTACTGACAACGACGGGATAAACGCCACCGGAAACTCTCTCGGCCACAACATGGAGCTGATAATAGACGGACAGGCCTCCATGACATACGACATAACGGACAACTTTATGTTCAATGCCGACAGCTATACCTGCGGACAGACATATTACGTCCTGCCACCGTTATCAAACGGCAGCCACAGTCTGTCATTCAAAGCATGGGACATGTTAGGCAACTCTAACAGCGTATCGCTTGCATTCAACGTCGTAAAAGGGCTACAACCGGAAGTAACCGACATAAATGTGGCACCCAACCCGGTTAAAGACAGCGCCACATTCTATGTAACACACGACATGCAAGGCAGCGCAGCAAATATCTTCATCGACATCATAGACCCTTCAGGGCGCATAGTGGAGATACTGCAATGGGAAGACGTATTCTCAGAAACCAACCGCACCACGACCTACCGATGGACACCAAGCGGCATCTCACGCGGTCTGTATATGTACAGGGTACGCGTCAGTTGCGACGGCAGCGACTTCGTTTCGCAAACCAAGAAACTCATTATAGCACAATAAAATCATAACAATATGAAAAGATTACTAACAGCAACCACCTTCCTATGCCTATGCCTGTGCACGGCTATGGCCGACGATGACAGGTACAACGCTTTCAATCCCGTACACACAGCCATAGTGTCACAGACCATAGCACCTGACGCACGCTCCGGCGGTATGGGCGAGGTAGGCGCCGCCACAGACCCCGACGTGGCGTCACAATACTGGAATCCCGCCAAATACCCGTTCTGTATCTCCCGCTCAGGAGTAACAATGGGCTACACTCCATGGCTGCGTCAGCTGGTGAGCGACATGAACATCGCCAACCTCACGGGCTATTACCGCATAGGTGACTACAGCGCCGTATCGGCATCGCTACACTATTTCTCTCTCGGCGATGTATATACCAACTTCCCGGCAGACGGAAACACGGCCTCATCCGATGCCATGACCATAAAGCCTTACGAGATGTCATTTGACGTTGCGTATTCACTCATGCTAAGCGAGAAATTCTCCCTTGCCGCCGGGGTACGCTTTCTGTTGTCAGATATGTCATACACGGCAACAGAAGAGTCGTCTGCCGCCACTGCATTCGCGGCCGATCTGGCATGCTACTATCAGGATTACGTCAACATCGGACAGCGCGAGTGTCAGTTAGGCTTAGGCTTGTACCTGCGTAACATGGGCTCAAAGATAACATTCGGTGGCAGCGACCGCTCCGAGTTCATACCAACCAACCTGCGTCTTGGCGCGTCATTGATGATACCCGTCAACGAGTACAACCGCTTCACCATTGCAGCCGATGCCAACAAACTCCTCGTACCAACATACCCCAAGAAGCGCGACGATGAGACATCATCCGACTACGACCTGCGGCTGCAAAGCGAATACTACGACATAGGCTCCATATCAGGAATGTTCAAGAGCCTTCACGATGCCCCTAACGGCTTCAAGGAGGAGCTGGAAGAGATACAATGGAGCATAGGCGCGGAATACACCTACAACGATCGTTTCAGCCTGCGCGCCGGTTATCACCACGAGGCGGAAAACAAAGGCAACAGAAAATATTTCACAGTAGGTGCTGGATTCCGCATGAGTGCCTTCTCACTCGATGCAGGCTACGTAATAGCCACGGCAAAATCCAACCCTCTGGATCAGACATTACGTTTCTCACTCAATTTCGACATTGACGGAATAAAGGATCTCTTCAACAGAAGATAGGTATCGTTTTATTTTAACGACTTACTTAGGATTAGAACAAACATACATGGTATTTCTGCCAAATAAGCACACATTTAATACTTGTATTTGCAAGCGTTAACTACATTTTAACGACTTAATGTTTGCAAATACAAGTTTTATTTGTAACTTTGCAATCAAACAATAAAACAAACATCATGTGGACAGAACTAAGTGACGTGGCGATACTGAAGACTTTGGGAAACAGAATCAGGGAATACCGCATAAGCATGGGTATGAAACAAGCCGAGTTAGCCCGACAATCAGGAGTAGGATTGACAACAATAGGAAAAATAGAGAAAGGACAATCAGTATCCCTTGCTTTACTTATCACCGTGTTACGTACACTGGGGCTTCTTGAAAATCTCGACCTTATCGTTCCGGAAACAAAAATCTCACCAATACAAATGCTGCAACTGCAAGGAAAGAAAGTACAACGGGTAAGAACATCAGAATAAAAAAACTACTATGCCGGAGATACCTGTAATTCAGATAAATCTATGGGGACAAACTGTCGGAGCCATGAGCTGGAACCATGCACGCGGTTATGCTGATTTTCAATTTGACATGACATTCCGCAAATCGGGGCTGGACATTGCGCCGATTATAATGCCATTGTCTAAAACCCCCAATGTGGTGTCATTCCCCACACATAGCAATAGCAATAGCTTCCACGGCCTGCCGGGGCTTGTAGCGGATGCGCTTCCCGACAAATTCGGCAACCAGCTTATCACAGAGTGGTTCGCACAACAAGGCAAACCGGAGAGTATGATTACTCCACTTGACCGTCTGTGCTATGTCGGCCAACGTGCTATGGGGGCATTGGAGTTTGTCCCCGCAGCCAACGTAGAGGGCGTCGACAAGTCAACGAAGATATACATCCGTGAGCTTATGAGTATTTCCGATTCCATATTCAAAGAAAGAGAGAGATTTCAGGAGCTCATCAGTCAAAAGGACAAGACGATACTTGACATACTAAAGGTTGGCACGTCAGCCGGAGGAGCGAAGCCCAAAGCAATAATAGCATACAATGAAGAGACAAAAGAGGTACGTTCCGGACAGGTACCGGCACCAGAAGGTTTCGGCTATTGGCTTTTGAAATTTGACGGAGGCACTTACAGTGAGCATGAAAAGAATACAGACAATCCGCAAGGCATCGGCAATATCGAGTATGCATACTACATAATGGCAAAAAGATGCGGTATTATAATGTCCGAATGCAGACTGCTGACGGAAGGCAGCTACAATCATTTCATGACAAGACGTTTTGACAGAACCACAACAGGCGAGAAGTTACACATGCAGACTGCAGCCGGTATAGCGCATTTAGACAGGGATATGCGGCATTCATACGAGGAGATATTCGGTATATTACGTACACTGAACCTTAACTACATCGATTTTGAGCAGCTATACCGCAGAATGGTTTTCAACGTCATAGCACGCAACCATGACGATCATACAAAGAACTTCTCATTCCTAATGGACAAGGCCGGAAACTGGAGTTTCGCACCGGCCTACGACCTATGCTATTCGTACAACCCTGCAGGCAAATGGACAAGCCATCATCAACTATCGTTGAATAGTAAGACAGATGATTTCACTCAGGCCGATTTACTTACCGTAGCCAACAACATAGGTATTCGCAATGCACAGGAAATCATTGACCAAGTAAAAGAGGTAGTATCAAACTGGACGGAAACAGCCAAGGAATGTGGAGTTAGAGAAGAACATAACAAACACATCGGCGACACACTGCTGCTGGACATATAAAACAGAAACAGCCCCCTAAAGCGCCATGGTTAAAACAAAGACACCAATCCAAAATACACACTTCCCTTTCATGCACTCAACAATTCTATGGGTATTATATAATGTTAATACCTAATACCAATTGGGCAATGTAGTGAATGGTATTTTGTAATGAAGTAAGCATATATGCGATAATTGTATCCCAATTAGAGTATATTTCCCATAACATAGTGGGAATTATAGAAAGAATAAAAGTTGACAAGACCCACCCTATACAAGAATTCATGTTATGCCAAATACGTTTAATGTGTCCTGATTTCAATTTGTTGTAGTTCTCATCAATCATTTTATACACATTCTGTTGTATAGTATAAGCCGTAGAATATTCATCTACAGCTTTTTCTATACCTACAGATTCTGCAATCTTAGCACGCTCTATATGTTCTATTATATCTTTCCTTTGTGATATATATTGGCTCCAAAATTCTCCATTGTTGATTGTCAACCAATGTGGGCCAAAGTTGGCATTCTCAAAGCCATTAGCATAATCAAAGAAATATATATTAAGTTGTTTGAACGCATCATAAAGAAGTCTTTTTATATGTCCCTCTATCTTGCAAAGCTCTTCATATTTTGCATTTGGGGTCTTTAGATGAACATAAAAACGTGCCAAATGGTCATTGGCTGCTCTAATTTCATTTAGCGTTGCGTCAGTGTGTTTGTTCCCTCCACGTTTGTATACTTCACCCAGTATAGGTTTGGTTTTAAGGTATTCTCCTATTACTTCCGTGTATTTAGCCTTTATATCCGCTTCCGTTAACATATATAAGTAAACATGTATGTAACTATTAGCGAGATGATAATACTACATACCCATTTTATAATATTTGTATTTTTTCCGTCCTCCCTTAAAGATAGTGTCTTAATACTGGTTTGACACTGCAACACAAGACATTCCATTTCTTTTAGTTTCTCGTATGCAAGTACAATGTCGTTCTCTTTCGCATTACGTACCTCCGTGTCAAGCCTGTTAAACAGTCCTATGAACTTTCCGTCCATTAGACACAATTTAATTTTATCCGGTATATTTCTTTTGAAGTCATTAATATACGACATTAACGACGCCACGACACATTTACGAGTTTCAGATATTATATTATCGAGATGTGTTTCTGCTTCCTGTAGATGTATTTTCCATTCTGTCTTGTTAGGAGCAGTTTCACATAACACTATTCTGTCAAAGAAAGCACCTAATGTCTCCAACATAGTAGGAAGCGAATTCTCGTTTCTTGCCTCATACTCAGCTATTAGAGGCTTTAACTCATAACAATATTTTTTATACAGTTCTTCTATACTGTGCGCCATATTCCAACGTCAAGTTAGAATGATTTAATTATTTTATCAAGAAATTTAATGTTTCCCTTGCGTCCCAATTGTAGATATACAGAACCACGAGGAGAAACTTGTCTTGTAGACTCACAGCGACCTTTGGAAATAGTCTCATCTAATTTATCCATAGGAATGCGTTCCATTTCTGAATACTTAACACCCAAAGAACGTTCATTTGCCGCACGAGCATCATCATTGATATTGAAAAACATATTGACTCTAAGGTTCTTAAATTAATAAACTTATGTTGCAAAGGTACTTTTTTTATCTGACCTATGCAAGTTTTTCATTGAAAAACTTGAGAAAAGCCAAAATATCCATGTTGGTATAACACTCCGGCAGAGTGCACCGGCTCAATACATCGATAGCGATGAGGCACCCTTTCAGGGTGCTGTGCCGCAACATCTCACTCTATAATTATGCCATACAAACAGGGAGATTGCAACCATGCCGGGGGCTTCGCATGTATATTCTACCATATCCACAATTACATACAGACCGGGGTATAATTGCACGTTAGTTTAATATTGCATTGCGGTAAGACATCGTGTAATGGAGCAATGCTTAGATAGATATCACATTAGATAATACCAAAGTCCTTCAGCATCTTCCCGTTTGCTGTCGGGCTTTCCTTTACTGTTTCTATAATTTGTGCCATCAAATCATCATCACTTATCCGACCTCTATATGTAGATTTGTTGAATTTACTCTTCTCCGCCCTTATCAGTTGTGAGCAGTTTACAAAAGAGTCGTGTTTCAAAAAAGGGCATTGTTTAACCGTTACAGGCAACTGGTAATCTGTAATAGTAGCCGGAAGTTTATGATTGATATTAGAATTTATAACCAACCCTCCTATTAGATTCCCAGCTTCATCAAATCCCAATACAACGAAAAACTTATTACGGGATTTCTCTCCATTCTTAGGTGTAATCCCATTGTTCATATCAAGATCAAGCAAATGAACCTCACCTATTTGTATGGCATTACGAACAAGTTTATCGGCCTGTTCTCCCAATATTTCACCAATAGTAGTCATGACAATGCGGCTTCTATTGCAAGATTGTCTTTTATATACTCAAGCATGTCATCACTGGCCATAGCATCCTTTGCCATGCCTATCACATCCATAATCCTGCGCCCTTGCTTGGTATTGTAGAAAGCCCTGCGCCACTCTTCTCCGTGAGATTTCTCTCTCAGATCGCCATAAGGCAGACAAGCATTATCTTTAATAGACTTATCTATTTCTTCTATGTCCGCCTTGGAGAGATATTCCATGTCCGCCTCCCTTTTTGCTGTTAGCATGTAATAGGCATCATCATTACCCTTGGCAATAGCCTCTCCTATCATTGCCCCAAGTTCCTTATCGCAATGTCCGTCTTCCTTGACACAATCATACAAGACAGAGGGCACTGGTCCATCCGGCAAAGCACAGAATTCGTCTGTTGTCATACGAAATCCATATTTTGCCAAATGCGCAATATTAGCAAAATATATCACCTTAAATATGTGATAATAATCCAACCCTTTTGTCTTGTTCAGGATATACAGAACAATTTCGGTCAATTTCTGTTTGTCAAAGTTTGTCATACAATTTGTATTTGAATGCAAAGTTACAATAAATCTGTAAATTAGCTCAAAAACTTGATAACTTTTTTATTAATTTTTCACTGATAATAGGTTATATGGCGGTATATTCATAAAATTATTCAATACGTAACGATACATAAGCCGGATTTTATGGTTGTAAGTTCAAGATATAAGCCCCTACCTGAGGGGGCGGGACAAGGGACGCTAAATGGAATGTCAGGCCGGATATTACTATTTACATCGTATTTCGTATTGAATGCCGCGCTAATATACACAAGAACGGGGATGACGTATGCCATCCCCGTTCTTCTTATTGTAACTTACTAACTGAATATTAATCCTCATCATCCTCAAACGGATCCCAAAGAGAGTGCTCACGTGAACGTGCGCCACCAAGATCTTCTGTCGGAGTGTCTTTCAGTGCTATTGAGGCCTGACAGAGAGAAGCGTTGTTAAGGCTCATTACCTCGATTGCAGGAGCAACATATATTTTCTTCATAGTTATTTCTGTTTTTATTATTGTTAATATTGATATGGGTTGTGGCACTTTATGGCAATCGTGCCACAACCAGAATAATCATTTTTTACTTTACAAGTACCTTCTTGCCGTTGATGATGTACAGACCAGGAGCGGTAGCGCTCTGAACACGTACACCCTGCATGTTGTAGATAACATTCTCTGCGCCTGCAGCCTGAGCCTCTACCTCAGCTACTGCTGTTGCCTCATCATCCTCTACGAGAGTAAGACGTGACTGAGTACCCTTCGGAATAATGATATAGCCCTTACCAGCCGCAAGATTTCCTTTTGAATCTGCGCTAACCATAGCAAAGCCACCGGTAGTAAGCACATAAGGAGTGCCCTGGTTGCAAAGTTCTGCTGCTGACATCTCTTTATCAGAAACTTTCAAGAGGTTTGCACTTGCAAGAGTTCCCAAAGAAACCTTAAGATCAACATCCTCTAATACATCGATGTTTACATTAATGCTACTCTCTGCATCGTCACTTGCATCAGTACCTGTATACTTCAAGATAACCGGCAGTTTTGCAGGAACCTGATTAACCTTTGTCAACTTAATCCAGCTTGCATTATCAGGGTGAACACCGGCTATATAAGCCTCAAGGAACTGATTATTTGAGAAGTCAAGATTATAGTCAGAGTTAACGAATGTTGTATATGGATACTTTTTCAAGTTCTCCAAAAGATACGCAGTTGTCTGAACCAAACGGCATACAACAACCAGTTCATTTTTTCCGTCTTTAGTAAGTTTTATACTTGACACATTTCCAGACAAAGAAGAATCATACTGATATATACCAGTAAGAGAACTATTTTTGAAAGGAGCCTTATCTACATCTTTTATAGAAACAAGGGTACCAGAACCTATTGCTGAACGCGTGATATCTTCCTTCAATGCAACCTGTTTACCATCTACAATTTGAACAAACTTAACAGTGTATGTAATTTCTGTATCATCGGCAGAATTAACGGCAAGCATAGGGCCACCAACAACATCACCGTCTTCTGTCTCTTCAGGCTCCTGTGCTAACAAAGTAGCTTTTCCCTGATTGTTAAATTTAAAGGTAATTGTAAATGTCTTAGAGTTATCCCCTTCAATTTCAGATAAAGCAGCATTAAGAGCCTCAGTCACAGTAGATGTAACGTCAAATTTATTACTCTTACTTAAAGAACCACCACCAGGATATGCCTGAGTTTGTCCCAAACTAACGAAATCGGCAGATTTGGCTGTTTTATAAGAAACTGTAGAAGCGTAATTTTCAGATCCATACTGTCTGTAAGTCCATAAAAGTTTTGCATCAATAACTTTTTCTCCAGCTGGAATTGTCACTTCAAATGTCACACAAGCACCATCTGCGTTATTGTTATCACCAAACTTAAGCCACTTCGCAGCTGAAGTAACATCCTCCAATGTTGAACCCTCACCTACTTGTTTGAGCGTACCTTCAGTCTCTGTAGCCATAGCCAATTGCGTTCCGGCAACAAGTGCCAACGCAAACAAAGTCAATTTTGTAAAAATTTTCTTCATAATTAAATGTTTTTGTGATTATTTTTTGTAATACCTGAATTCTATTATCCTTTCTATCAAAATCGGTGCAAAGGTAATAAATTATATTTATCCACCCAAAGCCGCCTTAGTTATATTAAGAGAAATTAACACAACGACAAAAAAAAAACATTTATTAACAAGATTATATAATACGAAGTAGAACACATTACATTAATATAAGGGGGTTGATGACTATCTAACTTAAGTCTCTTAGACTCTTTTCATTTTTGCTTTTATTGTTTGGCTCCTTGTTCAATACAAATATTATAGCCAAACTGATAATATCGACACTAACAATAATGCCAGCCAACGTTTCATGCCCCAAGAGTGCAAGAACAAGCGCAATAACTCCAAAAAACAACGCTAAAATGAAACCAAGAAACTGTCCACGTCCACTTTGCTCCAGTCGCTTCTCTATAATATATGTCTCGTTCTTAGTACGAGTATCAAGCGACTTCTCAGCCATAGACAATATTCTGTCAGTTGAGCCAGGCAGCACTTTTTCGTATTTTTCAAAATCCTCCGGAGCAGGGAGAGGGCCACTATAGGAGCGTCGTTCCATAGCAATCATGGTACTCTCTATTACCTCTCGCTGTTCAGGTGTAAGTAATTTCAACACCTCATTTACATCAATAGGAGTGCTACTGTCAGATACAGATAATTGTTCTGATGGTATGCCCTTGACTTTATCAATATCAACAGATTCATTTTCATTGCTGTCAGGTGTTGGCAGCGGTTCCGATGGAAAGTCTTTAACCATAATCTTTATTTGAATTCTTTCATTGACTTACTTAGGCATTCACCCACATATTCCCAATCCCTTCTGATATCACGTACAAAATCACCTCTCATGTATTTATCAAAACGGACATAGCCACCACTTACGTTGCCAAGACTACCAATACCATCCAACACAGGATGATGGGCGGCACGTACACACACAGTCAAGGAAAGAAGTCCTTGTGCGTTTTCTGAACTCTTAGCAGGGGAAGCTTTGGAATGCCATGCCCATCTTTTAATATTTATTTTCTTCATACGATTACGTCTGCAAAGTTAGGAAATTATAGTGTAATTTGCATATATTGTAGTTTGTCTATATTAATTCCTTTTTCCTTAAGTAAAAGTATTTTACTCTTTCTTTAAAACTTTGTATTGCTTGTATTTGTTTATACATAAAATTGATTATTTGTGCAAAGATACTGCTTCTTTTGCTAAATATAGTATATCTGACAACTTATTATCAACCAAGCACTCTTTTTTCTGTTTTTTTAACAAAAGAGATTATTGTCCCGCCCCTTCAGGGCGAGAATGTCAGGCCGGATATTACTATTTATATCGTATTTCGTATTGAATGCCGCGCTAATATACACAAGAACGGGGATGACGTATGCCATCCCCGTTCTTCTTATTGTAACTTACTAACTGAATATTAATCCTCATCATCCTCAAACGGATCCCAAAGAGAGTGCTCACGTGAACGTGCGCCACCAAGATCTTCTGTCGGAGTGTCTTTCAGTGCTATTGAGGCCTGACAGAGAGAAGCGTTGTTAAGGCTCATTACCTCGATTGCAGGAGCAACATATATTTTCTTCATAGTTATTTCTGTTTTTATTATTGTTAATATTGATATGGGTTGTGGCACTTTATGGCAATCGTGCCACAACCAGAATAATCATTTTTTACTTTACAAGTACCTTCTTGCCGTTGATGATGTACAGACCAGGAGCGGTAGCGCTCTGAACACGTACACCCTGCATGTTGTAGATAACATTCTCTGCGCCTGCAGCCTGAGCCTCTACCTCAGCTACTGCTGTTGCCTCATCATCCTCTACGAGAGTAAGACGTGACTGAGTACCCTTCGGAATAATGATATAGCCCTTACCAGCCGCAAGATTTCCTTTTGAATCTGCGCTAACCATAGCAAAGCCACCGGTAGTAAGCACATAAGGAGTGCCCTGGTTGCAAAGTTCTGCTGCTGACATCTCTTTATCAGAAACTTTCAAGAGGTTTGCACTTGCAAGAGTTCCCAAAGAAACCTTAAGATCAACATCCTCTAATACATCGATGTTTACATTAATGCTACTCTCTGCATCGTCACTTGCATCAGTACCTGTATACTTCAAGATAACCGGCAGTTTTGCAGGAACCTGATTAACCTTTGTCAACTTAATCCAGCTTGCATTATCAGGGTGAACACCGGCTATATAAGCCTCAAGGAACTGATTATTTGAGAAGTCAAGATTATAGTCAGAGTTAACGAATGTTGTATATGGATACTTTTTCAAGTTCTCCAAAAGATACGCAGTTGTCTGAACCAAACGGCATACAACAACCAGTTCATTTTTTCCGTCTTTAGTAAGTTTTATACTTGACACATTTCCAGACAAAGAAGAATCATACTGATATATACCAGTAAGAGAACTATTTTTGAAAGGAGCCTTATCTACATCTTTTATAGAAACAAGGGTACCAGAACCTATTGCTGAACGCGTGATATCTTCCTTCAATGCAACCTGTTTACCATCTACAATTTGAACAAACTTAACAGTGTATGTAATTTCTGTATCATCGGCAGAATTAACGGCAAGCATAGGGCCACCAACAACATCACCGTCTTCTGTCTCTTCAGGCTCCTGTGCTAACAAAGTAGCTTTTCCCTGATTGTTAAATTTAAAGGTAATTGTAAATGTCTTAGAGTTATCCCCTTCAATTTCAGATAAAGCAGCATTAAGAGCCTCAGTCACAGTAGATGTAACGTCAAATTTATTACTCTTACTTAAAGAACCACCACCAGGATATGCCTGAGTTTGTCCCAAACTAACGAAATCGGCAGATTTGGCTGTTTTATAAGAAACTGTAGAAGCGTAATTTTCAGATCCATACTGTCTGTAAGTCCATAAAAGTTTTGCATCAATAACTTTTTCTCCAGCTGGAATTGTCACTTCAAATGTCACACAAGCACCATCTGCGTTATTGTTATCACCAAACTTAAGCCACTTCGCAGCTGAAGTAACATCCTCCAATGTTGAACCCTCACCTACTTGTTTGAGCGTACCTTCAGTCTCTGTAGCCATAGCCAATTGCGTTCCGGCAACAAGTGCCAACGCAAACAAAGTCAATTTTGTAAAAATTTTCTTCATAATTAAATGTTTTTGTGAAGCTACCACTTCTTTCAGCAAAGGATTGTATGGTAAATCTTACGTTTGAAACGTATAATCCATATTTTGTTGTTTTTGACCACACAAAAAGAGGCATGTAGGGGGAGCGGTCCTTGCCCCGCCCCCTCAGGGCGAAATACGTCTTGTCGTTTGTGAGGCATATTGTTCCCGGGGTTGACCCCCCGGGCTTGGATATGGCACTCCTTCAGAGTGCTTTGCCTATTTACTGCTTTGCCTATATCTACTATATTCCCAATTACATGCAGACAGGGGGATGGAACACAGGCAAGTAGGAGGGGCGTCACAACAATCCAGTCATATACACAGGCAAATATGTCACCGAATTATCTTTTCGTAAGTCTTTTGTATAAATTATATATTGTTGTTTGACACGCGCATGAAACTTATCAAAGAAAGCGTCAAGAGAAGCGTGAACTTTGTAACCGGATGATTTCACCTCTATCGGGGTAATCTTGTCTCCATCAGGCAAAAGGAAGTCTATCTCGTAATTATGTTTGCCATTCCCGGTGGGGAAAGTGTGGTAATACAACTCCATTCCAGAGGCTTTCAGCATTTGTGCCACCACGTTTTCATACACATAGCCAATGTCTTTGCTCAGTTTGTCAGAAAGAAGTTTTTGGTAAATGACGTTTTCCGTAAAATCCTTGTCCCAAAAGGCCAGGGTAACAAACAGGCCCGTGTCCCCCAAAAACATTTTGAAGGCAGTCGGGTCTTTATGGAACGACATTCCCGGCCCCGGATCATTGGCATGGTACGACATATTCACCACCATAGATTCGGCCATATTGGAGAGTGTCTCAACGATTCTGTTAGCACGCCCATATTCTGTGACACTTGATACCTGATAGCGTGATGCGTTCTTGTTTAACTGTGCCGGAATAGCCTTGAATATCATCGATGCTTTTCCTGTAGGGTCTATTCGCATAAAATCCTTGTCGTATAGGCTTATAATCGTGCGTTTCACCTTATCTGTTTCGAGCAAGCTCTTGGTCGACAGGTATTTGCTCACGGCTTGCGGCATCCCTCCCACGAGCATATAAAGGCGAAAATCGCGCATCAGTTTGCGATTGGTGTCATCGCCAAGCGATTGCTTTTTCTCATAGAATCGTCGCAAGAGTGGAATGGTTGCAGAGTCACCCATCGCCCAACGAAATTCCTCATAGTCCATCGGGTACATCTTCACTTCATACTCTTCGCTTGGAATTAGAATGTCTTTTACATTCTGACGAATGGAAATCAAAGAACCTGTCTCGATGTAGTCATAACGTCCATCGGCAACCAAGTGCTTGATGGCTTGCCGAGCTTTAGGACAATCCTGCACCTCATCAAAGACAATTACTGATTTTCGTTGCACCAACGCTTTTCCTGTACTAACCTGCAAGCGGTTGAATATGAAGTCAAGGTCGGAAATATCATCGAACAACGCCTTTATATCTTTGCTACATTTGGTAAAGTCAATCAATATATAGCTCTCATATTCGGTTTTGGCGAACTGCTCAGCAATAGTTGATTTGCCCACACGCCGCGCTCCTTGTATCAAAAGAGCCGTCTCACCATTGCTTGATTTCTTCCAATCCAGCATTTTATAGTAGATCTTACGTTTGAAAGTATAATCCATATTTTATTGTTTTTGAGTACAAAATTAATCATATTGTCCAAAATCTCAAAATTTTTTCAGCGGAATTTGCACAGATTCTCACATTTTATTTGGCGGAATTTGCACAGATTCTCACATTTCGTTTGGCGAGGCGGGACAATAATCGCATTATATAACGCACAGCAACAGGGCGTGGCAGCAAGCGAACCACACAACGTATGGAGGGGTAGCGACCCTTGTCCCGCCCCTCCAGGGCGACCAGGCTTGGATATGGCACTCCTTCAGGGTGCTTCGCAGCAACATCTTACTCTATTATTATGCCATACAAACAGGAAGATGGCAACCATGCTGGGTGTTTTGCATATATATTCTTATACCGAGTTACATACCGACAGGGGGATAGAACACAGGCAGAGCAGCATCGGCTCAACACATTGATAGCAATGAAGCACCCTGAATGGGTGCAATATCAAAGCCCAAGGTAAAACCTTGGGAACAGGATAGCCCAATCCCCCAACAGGTATCTCGCCCTGAAGGGGCGGGACAATAATCGCATTATATAACGCACAGCAACAGGGCGTGGCAGCAAGCGAACCACACAACGTATAGAAGGGTAGCGACCCTTGTCCCGCCCCTTCAGGGCGAAATACGTTTTGTCGTTTGTGGGGCATATTGTTCCCGGGGTTGAAACCCCGGGCTTGGATATGGCACCCTTTCAGGGTGCTTCGCCTATTTACTGATTTGCCTATATCTACTATATTCCCAATTACATGCAGACAGGGGGATGGAACACAGGCAAGTAGGAGGGGCGTCACAACAATCCAGTCATATACACAGGCAAATATGTCACCGAATTATCTTTTCGTAAGTCTTTTGTATAAATTATATATTGTTGTTTGACACGCGCATGAAACTTATCAAAGAAAGCGTCAAGAGAAGCGTGAACTTTGTAACCGGATGATTTCACCTCTATCGGGGTAATCTTGTCTCCATCAGGCAAAAGGAAGTCTATCTCGTAATTATGTTTGCCATTCCCGGTGGGGAAAGTGTCCGAAATCTCAATTTTTTTTCAGCGGAATTTGCACAGATTCTCATATTTCGTTTGGCGAAGCGGGAAATATATCGCATTATATAACACACAGCAACAGGGCGTGGCAGCAAGCGAACCACACAACGTATGGAGGGGTAATGACCCTTGTCCCGCCCCTCCAGGGCGAAATACGTCTTGCCGTTTGTGGGGCATATTGTTCCCGGGGTTGAAACCCCGGGCTTGGATATGGCACTCCTTTAGAGTGCTTCGCAGCAACATCTTACTCTATTATTATGCCATACAAACAGGAAGATGGCAACCATGCTGGGTGTTTTGCATATATATTCTTATACCGAGTTACATACCGACAGGGGGATAGAACACAGGCAGAGCAGCATCGGCTCAACACATTGATAGCAATGAAGCACCCTGAATGGGTGCAATATCAAAGCCCAAGGTAAAACCTTGGGAACAGGATAGCCCAATCCCCCAACAGGTATCTCGCCCTGAAGGGGCGGGACAATAATCGCATTATATAACGCACAGCAACAGGGCGTGGCAGCAAGCGAACCACACAACGTATAGAAGGGTAGCGACCCTTGTCCCGCCCCTTCAGGGCGAAATACGTCTTGTTGTTTGTGGGGGCATATTGTTCCCGGGGTTGAAACCCCGGGCTTGGATATGACACCCTTTTAGGGTGCTTCGCAGCAACATCTTACTCTATTATTATGCCATACAAACAGGAAGATGGCAACCATGCTGGGTGTTTTGCATATATATTCTTATACCGAGTTACATACCGACAGGGGGATAGAACACAGGCAGAGCAGCATCGGCTCAACACATTGATAGCAATGAAGCACCCTGAATGGGTGCAATATCAAAGCCCAAGGTAAAACCTTGGGAACAGGATAGCCCAATCCCCCAACAGGTATCTCGCCCTGAAGGGGCGGGACAATAATCGCATTATATAACGCACAGCAACAGGGCGTGGCAGCAAGCGAACCACACAACGTATAGAAGGGTAGCGACCCTTGTCCCGCCCCTTCAGGGCGAAATACGTTTTGTCGTTTGTGGGGCATATTGTTCCCGGGGTTGAAACCCCGGGCTTGGATATGGCACTCCTTCAGAGTGCTTCGCCTATTTATATATTTGCCTACATATTCTACTTACAATACAATACAGACAAGAGTATGCTACTCGGCAGAGTGCTATACAATGCCATTATTCTATAAAAACAGAATATCGCAAGTGGGATGATATTGTTATGATACAGTAACGTCAAAGTTATGATACAGTAACGTCAAATTGATAATAAAGTTACATTGATGACGCTCTATTGTGAAAGAATGTAAAAAAGGAAGGAATGTAGATATATTCCGAGTGCAACAGTTGCCTAAGATAGAAAACAAAGCTTAAAACGGAGAAAAAAGAATTGCACGATTTTGTTTATAAATAAAAAAGGTGTACTTTTGCCGGAGAAAGCAAAACAACGACAAATATAAAACAACGCCAATGAAGAAGAGAGTTTTTATAGCTTTACTGGCTGCGTGGGGATGTCTCTGCGTCCCTGCGGTGAGTGCCAAAGTGTGGACTCTGGAGGAGTGCATACGGTATGCCATGAACAACAACATCACTCTGCAAAAATCGAGATTAACACGGCAGTCAGCCGCAGAAGACATCAGATTGTCAAAGGCCAGACTGCTTCCGTCGCTCAGTTTCTCCACCTCCCAGAACGTGAGCTACACCCCATGGACAGCCTCCGGCACTGCCATGGTTACCGACGGCAGGGTCGAGTCGAGCGTTGACAATGTGGCTTACAGCGGCAACTACGGTCTCAATGCCAACTGGACGATATGGGACGGCAACAAGAACCATAACCAAGTAAAACAGAACAGTATCGCTGAAAGACGCGCCGAGACAGACCGTATCACGCAAGCACGTAATATAGAGGAACAGATAACGCAACTGTACATACAGATATTATACACGAAAGAGGCTATAAAGGTAAACAAAGCCATTTTAGAGGCATCGGAAGTGAACGAGAACCGTGGCCGTCAGATGTTTGAGGTCGGCACGATAAGCAAGGCCGACCTGTCGCAGCTGACCGCGCAAAGGGCTCAAGACCAATATAACGTGGTGCAGGCAGAGAGCCAGACCCGCACATACACACGTCAGCTGAAGGAGCTGTTACAGCTGACGAACGAAGAGGCGTTTGACGTAGCGGTGCCCAATTACACCGATGCCATGGCCTTGCAGACCGTTCCGTCAATGATGAGTGTGTACGATGCCGCCGTACAGAACCGTCCGGAGATAAAGAGTGCCATGATGGACATAGAGAGCGCCGAGATACAAGGCAAGATAGCCAAGGCGGGACGTATGCCTACCGTGGCGTTCAACGCATCGGCTATATCAAACACCAGCAGCCGCCCTAACACGTCATGGGGCTACCAGATGAAGAACAACTTCAACCTTGGAGGAGGCATAAACGTCAGTGTGCCGATATTTGACCAGCGCAGCACACGCACAGCCATAAACAAAGCGAACCTGCAAAAGCAACAGGCCATGCTCGACGTGAAAGACAGACAGACAACGCTATACAGCACAATAGAGAACTATTGGATACAGGCGGGCAACTATCAGAACCAATATAAGGCCGCTAAAGCAAGCACACAGAGTGCCAAAGACAGCTATGACCTGCTGTCGGAGCAGTTTGCCGTAGGCCTTAAAAACATCGTGGAGCTGCAGGATGGCAAGACCCGCCTGCTCTCCGCGCGGCAAAATGAGTTGCAATCCAAATATATGGCCATACTAAATCTGAAGATGTTGGAGTTCTACAAGAAATAACAGTTATTATGAAAAATAAAATATACATAGCAGTAGCGGTAGTCGCAATAGCCGGCATTGCCGCATGGCTCCTGACAGGAGGCGAGAAGAAAAGCGACGTAACATATAACACGGCGCGTGTGGAGAAGACAGATATAACAACCAGTGTGACGGCTACCGGCACCCTTGAGCCTGTGACAAGCGTAACGGTCGGCACCCAGGTAAGCGGCATTGTGGCACATCTGTATGTGGACTACAACAGCACAGTAAAGAAAGGTCAGGTGATAGCCGAGCTGGACAAGACCAACCTGATGAGCGAATTAGCCTCGGCCAAGGCACAATTAGCCTCGGCCCAAAGCTCCCTGAAATACGAATCCGCCAACTACGAGCGCTACAAGACGTTGTTTGACAAGGGTCTTGTGGCCGCCACCGACTTCGAGTCCGCCCGCCTCAGCTATGACAAGGCTTTACAGACAGTACGCACATCATCCGAGAGTGTAAGGAAGGCAGAGACGAACCTTGGTTACGCCACCATCACATCGCCGATAGACGGCATTGTGTTGTCAAAGTCTGTAGAAGAGGGTCAGACCGTTGCGGCCTCCTTCAACACCCCGGAACTGTTCACCATAGCCCAAGACCTGACCAAGATGCAGGTGATAGCCGACATTGACGAGGCAGACATAGGCGACGTGCATGAGGGTGAGCGTGTATCGTTTACCGTGGATGCCTTCCCTGACGACACTTTCACCGGCCGTGTGACCCAAGTGAGGCAGGTGGCAACGACAGAGAGCAACGTGGTGACATACGAAGTGGTCATATCCGCACAGAACGATGACCTGAAGCTGAAACCGGGGCTTACGGCAAACGTTACCATCTACACCAATGAGGTGAGCGATGTGCTCAGCGTGCCTACCAGAGCGCTGCAATTCACTCCCAACGAGAAAATGCTGACAGAGGAGCAGAGCATAGAGGACTGCAAAGGAAAAGACAAGGTGTGGATTATGCAGGGTAACGTATTCAAGGCGATACCCGTAACCACAGGCACCACAAACGGCATACTGACAGAAATAAAGTCCGGACTGAAAGCGGGACAGGAGGTTATAACAGATTTCAGCATGGGTAACGACGCCATTGCAGACGGCGCCCCCAAGAATGACAATCCGTTCATGCCGAAACCACCGTCAAAGAACAACAAGAAGAAATAACGGAAGGAGGACGTGAGTAATGGATAACAACACACCAAACACCTCCAATGGCAAAGATGGCCGCAAGGTCGTGATAGAATTAGACAACGTGCGCCGTGAGTTTAAGGTCGGCGCGGAAACGGTAAAGGCGTTGCGGGGAGTGTCGTTTAAGATCTACGAAGGGGAGTTCGTGACCATAATGGGTACCTCCGGCTCCGGCAAATCGACGCTACTCAACCAGTTGGGCTGCCTCGACACACCGTCCTCAGGCGAATATTACCTTGACGGCGTGTCGGTAAGGAAAATGACCAAGAGCCAAAGGGCCCGCCTGCGCAACAGAAAGATAGGCTTTGTATTCCAGAACTACAACCTGCTGGCAAAGACAACGTCTGTAGAGAACGTGGAACTGCCGCTGATGTATAATTCGGAATACAGTGCGCAGCAACGCCGCGAGGCAGCCGTAAAGGCCTTGGAGGCTGTGGGACTGGCCAACAGGCTCGACCACAAATCCAACCAGATGTCCGGCGGTCAGATGCAGCGCGTGGCCATAGCGCGCGCCTTGGTAAACAACCCTGCCGTGATACTTGCCGACGAGGCTACCGGTAACCTTGACACAAGGACATCATTTGAGATGCTTGTGCTGTTCCAGAAGCTTCACAAAGAGGGACGCACCATAATATTCGTGACACACAACCCGGAGATAGCCCAGTACTCATCACGCAACATCATGCTGCGTGACGGAAAGATACGCGAGGACGTGGAGAACCACAACATTCTCTCGGCCGCCGAGGCTCTCGCCGCACTACCGGCCCCTCAAGACGACTAAACGGCCCTATGAGCCGTACAAACAAGCGGCACCGCACGAACAACAATATTCCAACTACAGCAGCTATGAATTTTATCAATCTAATGAAAGTTGCCTTCAAGGCAATCGCCAACAATAAATTCCGGTCGTTTCTGTCCATGCTCGGTATCATCATAGGCGTGGCCGCCGTAATAGTGATGATGGCCATAGGCCAGGGGTCCAAAGAATCTATCAGAGCCAACCTGTCACAAATGGGCACCAACATCATCATGATACGTCCCGGAGCGGATATGCGCGGCGGCATAAGACAGGATCCGTCAGCCATGCAGACACTTAAAGTTGACGACTATCAGGCCATAAAGGAAGAGGCGAAATACATAACCCATGTATCGCCTGAGGTGTCGTCAAGCGGCCAATGTATCAACGGCAACAACAATACCTCGACCACCATGTACGGCGAAACAGATGAATATCTGTCCATAAAGCAATGGGAAGTGACCAGCGGCGGGGTGTTCACGGCAGAGGATGTGAAGAAGAGCGCAAAGGTATGTCTTGTGGGTAAGACCGTGGTGGACGAGTTGTTTCCCGACGGGCAGAATCCCGTAGGCAAGACCATACGTTTCAAAAGCATTCCGTTCCGCATTATCGGCGTACTGAAAAGCAAGGGTTACAACAGCTTCGGCATGGATCAGGACAACCTGATGATAGCCCCCTACACCACCGTCATGAAACGTCTGACGGCACAGACATACCTGTCAAGCATCAACTGCTCGGCGCTAAGCGAGGAGATGACCGATGACGCCATGGACGAACTGAGCAGCATTCTGCGCCGTCAGCATAAGCTGAAAGAGGACGCCGACGATGACTTCACGATACGCTCACAACAGGAGATGATGGAAACCATGTCGTCAACCATGGACACCGTGACCATAATACTTGTAGTGGCGGCGGCTTTCTCGCTCCTTGTGGCAGGCATAGGCATTATGAATATCATGCTTGTAAGCGTAACGGAGCGTACCAAAGAGATAGGACTGCGCATGGCCGTCGGAGCGAGAGGCATAGACATAAGCAACCAGTTTCTGATAGAGTCCATAATAATATCGCTAACCGGAGGAGCTATAGGCATACTGTTAGGCATAACACTGGCGGAGAGTGCCAATATGATATTCAATCTTCCGACATCGGTACCGATGTGGAGCATAGTGGTATCGTTCATCGTATGCACCATAATCGGCATTGGGTTCGGATATTTCCCCGCACGTAAAGCGGCGAGAATGGACCCTATAGAGGCTATAAGATACGAGTAATGACAGCACATTATCTTTAATACCGTAGAAGAGGCGTCAACAACACACGTACAGAACACATGAGCAAAAGAATAGCTTTTTCGTGCATAGCCCTAATCCTCCTGCTACCCATGATGTTCATAAGGTCGTGGGAGGAAATGACTTTAAGCACATATCTCGTCAGATGTACCATGCCAATAACCATTGTTATCGTGTTCTGCATCAACTACTACAAGCTGGTGCCCAACGCAATGCGCAAGGCAGACAAAGAGCGGCTGGTAATATACAATACAGTGGTGGTGATAGCCTGCTGCCTCTTTCTGACGGGATGTCACCGGCTGTTAGCGCAAAACCGTCCGCACACAGAGGGGAAAGAGAGGACGGAGGCAAGGTTTCGCGACAAGGAGGCTATGAACCACGAGAGGCAAACGGTACGCATGATGATAACACCGAATATCTTTAATGCGCTGAACCTGATATTTGCTATCGTCGTGGCATACTCAATCCGCTCAAAAGAACATATAAACGAGCTGGAACTGCGGCAACAGGAGATAGAAACGGCACGGCAGAAGGCGGAGCAGAAGAGTTTGCGCAACCTGATTTCCCCGCACTTTCTGTTGAACACCCTGAACAATATCTACGCCTTGGCAGCCATCAGTCCGGAGCGTACGCAAAGCGCCGTTATGCAACTGTCGCAGCTGTTAAGGCATACACTATATGACAATCAGCAGGAGACGGTGTCCCTGAAGTCGGAGGCAGAGTTCATAATGTCGTACATTAACCTCATGAGACTGCGACTGACAAGCAACGTTCATATAGAGACCGACATACACGTGGCCGACAATTCGCATACGACGGTGGCCCCGCTGTTGTTCATATCGCTTGTGGAGAACGCTTTCAAACATGGGGTGACGGGTACAACGCCGTGTCTGATCAGTATAGCGCTATACGAGGAACAGGGTACCATAATATGTGATATCGCCAACTCCAACAATCCCAAAACACCGTCCGACCACTCCGGGCATGGCATAGGCCTGCAATTAGTGCGACAAAGATTAGAGGCGATATACCAAGACAGGTATAAGTGGGAGAAATGGATTGACGACGACAACATCTACCATTCGAGAATAGAAATCTGCTGACGCAATGGCAGGCGCCCGCGGAAAGATATAACATGACGCTGTAAAACGAACAACGACTTATGACTTGTGCAATAATAGACGATGAACCGCTTGCGGCGGAGCTGCTCGCCTCATACGCCCAAAAGACAACGTTCCTTGAGCTTGTAGGGACATATAACAGTGCCATCGATGCTATGAAGATATTGCGTGGCACACCGGTCGACATACTTTTTCTGGACATACAGATGCCGGAATTGTCGGGTCTGGAGTTTGCCACTATCCTCTCGCCCAAGACGATGGTTATATTCACCACCGCATTTGACCGTTATGCCGTTGAGAGCTATAAGGTAAACGCTGTGGATTATCTTCTGAAACCAATATCATACGAGACGTTTCTGCGTGCCGCAAACAAGGCATTGCAACTGTTTGAAGCACGCTGCGGTAATGACAAGAACCGTGATGAGGGCAGATTCTTTTATGTAAAAAGCGACTATAAGCTTGTGAGGATAACGCTTGAGGACATAATTTACATTGAGGGGCTGAAGGATTATGTCAAGATATGGCTTGACAACCCAAAGAGAAGCGTTTGCTGTCTGATGAACATGAAGACAATAGAAGAGTTCCTTCCTACTCCGGAGTTTATGCGTGTGCACCGCTCTTACATTGTGAAAATGAGCCGTGCGGAAATGATTGACCACAACAGACTGCTGTTCGGCAACGTCTCCATACCCATATCCGACAGTTATAAAAACTCCGTCATGCTGTTTCTGAACAAACATACAATAGAATAAGCGATGGGAACGCAGAATAGATATTCCCCAATAAAGGTTTCCTTATACCAAACTGACGTATTGATGGAACTCTACAGAATTTAGAGACCAAGCTGTTAAACATCGGATTCAAGAAAGCTGTTTGATCAGAAACAAGCAGCCATCATTTCCTTACCCAATTTGTGAATGTGTTCAAGGATGGCATTCTCGCATTCTGTTGATGGCTTCTTGAAACCATTGATGTAATTGCGCAATAAGGTAGCATTCATACCCAATGAGCGGGCAAACTCTGCAATATTGATTTCCTTATGTGTAAGGAAAAAACGCTGTAGAGACGATGGCTCGGCATCGTCATAGGTAAAACTCTCAAAGCTAATGTCCTCGTCAAGTCCACGCCAATGGATGCCGTCAAGACCTATTGTATAAGCTGCTCTTTGCTTGTCTGCGGCTGACCGTAACTTGGGATACCACAGAAGTGACTGTTTGTATTCACACCCTTCTTCGTCGCGTCCATAAATATAATCTGTATCGAACCAAATCTCTTTTATCTTCATCTGTTTGTCCTCATTTATTGGTTAAAATATTCGTTCCAACGGTTGATAATAATGTCTGCGTTCTCATCAATCACATTTATGATTTTACGTAAGTCACCTGATTTTATGTTCTGTTTCTCAATGAGAACGAACTCCGTACTATTCCACTCGAACTTAGCCATACCACCATTTCCCTCCACATGGATATGCAATGGTTCATGTTCCTTGCTGTAGAAGAAGAACGAGAACCCGTAAAATCTGAATACCTCTGGCATATTTTATTGCATCTTATTGTTTCTTCGCTACAAAGTTAGGAATTATTTTTGAGACCACAAATATTTTAACCTATTATTTGCCATATTATACTTTGGAGCATTGGCCGCATATTACTACTGTCCAAAGAAGCCGACTATTAATGTCGAAAGAACTTGGAACAAACAATTAACAATATTCAGAATTCGTCGAACAGACGTATTAAGTTTCTTATATATCCTGTCTCTGCAATCGCAATGCGATTACAATGTAATGGCAATGCAATCGTAATGTAATCGCAATGCCTTTACACAACAATCAGGGTGCGATTGCGAGAGGGGGAAAACGCTATGCATCAATCACCGTTGTAAAATCGTGGAAATGAATCTCTTGCTCATGCTTATCGCCGTAAATCAATTGTCAGAACGTCAGCTTAAAGCCAAACCTTACGCTGTGCTTGGTAGCAGTCGGAAGACTGAGGTATGTCAGCCTGCGCACATACTCCACAGAGAGCAGCTTGAGGATGTTCTGTATGCCAATACGAAACTCCATATACGGATTTTTTGTATCCATAACGTAACATCCGTCAGGGAAATTCATCAGCAGCCCCTCTCCGTTGTTTGCGGCGCGTGCCGGATTGTTCTTGTCCGACAATCCGCCATAAAGGATGTTGAAGCCTACCAGCTCGCGCCATTGCAAGAGATTGAACAACGGTATCCGGTTAAATATCTTGCCATTGGCGTTCCACTCAAACGTGAGCGATACATATTTGTCATTCAGGAACTCCATATTGTTGATGAGCTCAAACGTCTCCGGCTGCCATATATATGAGAGGTTCGCGGCAGGCGCAATAAGCAACGGGAACGGAACCTGACTCCACTGTACCCCACCCTTTAGGTTACAGTCTATCTTTCCCCAACTGTTCAGCCATATACGTTTATAGATAGAGGCCTCGGTAACGTGGTAACCGTATTGCCCGCCCATAAAGCCTTTGAGACCCATCGTGTGCTTGAGTTTGAAGATCGGAGAGTCATGGTTGGTAGGAAAGCGGCGTTGCTTCGAGTTAACGTATGACTGTCCGGGAGAGTAAACAAGCTGCAGATATGCCTCGCTGATACGGAAACGCCCCTGAACGCCATCGGGCAACGTCTCGCCCACATTCTCAAACTTCCAGTCGCCTACCGCCCTGTTACTCTCAAACTTCAATCCTCCAAAAATGCCGAAGCCCCAATCCTCCTCACGCTCGAAGTCTATAGCCTGACGATGATAATAGGCCATCTTATTGACCTTGCTCCAACGAAACGACGCAAAGGCGTTGTCCTTGTCAACACTCTTGAACTTATCCGACGGTGAACAGATGTCATAAGCCGCGGATACATTGATATTACGTTTGGGGTACTCCTCCGGCGAATAGGCCTTCTTGTTGAACGAGTATGTAAACGTACCGCCAAAATAGTTGTTGTCGGTTCTGAAGCCATGGGAGGCATAGCCTTTCAGGAATACATGAGGATTGAGAGCGGCCGTGGTCTGGGCGGATACCCTCATACGGAAGCCGTCAATATCGTTTGATGAAATCATGGAGTTGATGGGGCCAATGTCAACCTTACTGGGATTTCCGGCCTTACTTGTCTCCACATAGTTCTCCATTACGGCTTTAAGTCCGGTCAACAGCCACCCGAAGCCCTTTATGCTCTTTATGCCTTTGAGAAAATCGTCCATCCCCTGCTCGCCGGCAGTGAGGCCTATCTCACGGTTGTCCGTCCAATAGTCTTTATCACGCATCTCCGAATACGGGTCACGCTTTTCCTTGGCCTTGCCACGGAATATCTTCCGATCGATAGGTTCAAAGGCGTAATCGTTGCGCCGTGACACCCTGGACACAAGCATATCGGTAGCCTTGCCGGCAATGGTCATCTCCACAAGCATATCATTGGTGGACAAAACCCAGTCTCCTGACGGCAGACGCAGGTACTCCTGGTCTATGACCATGTTCTTAACAAAATTAACATCGGAACGTGACGGTATGCCGAGGTGCACCCTCTTGACCTGCAGGGTGGAATCCTTAATAATATAAAGGTCGCCACGGAAGCCAAAATCCTGCTGGTTATTCGGCAGGAACGACACATGAATGCAGGAGTCCGCACCCACCTTGAGGGTGTCTATTATATAAAACCTGTAAAAGCCTATGGCATTTTTGCCTATGGGAGATGTAAAAGGGAACTGCAACAGGCGTACCTGATCGTCATAAATGTCAACCTCGCTGAACACCTCCTTGGCCATGGTTGACACTATATCGCCGGTCTCTATCAACTCATTGACACCGTATGTCTGCTCCGCGTCAATGTATATACGCTCTTTTTCCGGGTCTTTACGATAGTATTTGCGGGAAATCTTCTCTGTCACCACAACAGGCAAGGTGTACTTTTCGGTTATGGGGTTTCTCTCCACCTGCTTTTTCAACCATGGCTTACGGGAATATACGCCTGAGTCAAGCGATGATACGCTTATGTCATTGAGCGAGATTGTGATCTTCTCGTAATTGCGATATTGATAAAAGTCTTTGTTTTCGAGTTTGGTTTGCTTCTTGGCGGCGATGACACGCCTCATCAATTCCACGGCGGGGTTTTCCTTGCGTGAGTACTTTGACTTCTTGGAGCGCACCATTACCTCGTCAAGAGCCTTGGCCTCCGGCCTCAGACTGACATTGAGCACGGCGGGAGTGGCTGCCGACACCTTTATGGACTTGGAACGATAGCCTATGGCAGAGAAGGTAATGGTCCAGCCATTATGCCGCTGTATATTATAAATACCGGACACATTACTGACAGACGCCACATGATTGCCTTTATATCTGACACTGGCAAAAGGTATACTGTCGCCTGTCTCAGCGTCAATGACGACCCCGCTTATCTGCCCTCTGGCGGTAACAGCCAAAAGAAAGAATAAGGTTAGAATGATATATCTCGCAAATTTTATCATAGGACAAATATGTTCTGTTACAACACGAATAACGGTTATTCTATGTTTTCCGCCGCAAAGTTACAGATTATTTGTCACACCAAAGAAAACTTAATACACTTTTTTAAGTTTATCGCATAAAAAATGACATGCGACAATATTGTGAAAGAGGGCATAATCATGCCTCTTCCACATACTCCGTGGTATCAGATATGCCGGCATCACGCAACGCCTCACGCCTCTCGACACACGTACCGCACTTGCCACAGTGTTTGTCTCCACCTTTATAACAGGACCATGTCAGGCTGTAGTCAATACCAAGCGATGCACCACGGCGTGCTATATCTGTCTTGGTGATATTGGTATATGGCGCGGATATAGTTATTCCGTCGTAAGTACCGTTGGCAATAGCCTGACTCATGGCATCGACAAACGCGGCACGACAATCGGGATAGATGGCATGGTCGCCGGAATGATTGGCCAGCATCACATGACTAAGGCCGTTACTCTCGGCCAGACCCGCCGCTATCGCCAGCATGATACCATTGCGAAACGGGACGACAGTGGACTTCATGTTATCGTCGGTGTAATGGCCTTCGGGGATATTCTCACCGCCAATGAGCAGCGAGGACTTGAAGTATTGTTGCATGAAAGACAGCGGAATGACAATGTGCGGGATATTAAGACGCCGGCAATGCTGCCGCGCGAAGGTTATTTCCTTTTCGTTATGCTTGCTGCCGTAATTAAACGTAACCGCCATGGCTATGCGCTCTCGGTAGTCATACAGCATGGTTACGGAATCCATGCCCCCTGAGAGTATTATGATGCTGTCTTTCATTATCTGTTATAACTGTCTTGTTAAATATGATTACACATGCAACAGGCCTGCCACACCAACATTCACGAAAAGAAAACGCACCGGAATGATTAGTTGTCAAACCTCCATGCCAAACCCATTCTCAACACACTGCCGTTGGTGGGATGGTGCGGAGTGAGAAAATATTTCTTGTTGCCGGAACCGGAATTGACGTGCGACATCATGACAAAGAAGCGGCATTGCTTGAGTTTGAAGTTAACATAGGCGCTGACAAAGGGGTAATTGCCGACAGAGGTCCTTACCGCCTCATTCTCCTGCACGGCATACTGTCCGAGTGGAGCGCAATATTCGGGGGCGTTATAAGCCGAGAACCATGTCATATCCGCTCCGAAATTCACCTTCAGCACCTTGGCAATTCGGAAATCAAGATAAAGATTTGTCCACACATTGACCGTCGGCACAGGCAGGATGTCTTCTTCGGAACTCTTCTGTAATGTTATTCTATTCTCCCAACACAACGGGCCTACGCGGAAATCCTGCTCAAGCATAGCCGTAAGGAGACTGATATTCCTGGACGATTGCCGCATATCGGCAGTGAGACCGGTAACGGTAGAGGATGTGGGGCGGTTATAACTCTCGACAAGATACACATAGTTCTGTAAATTGTCATAGGCCACCCGCAGGCGGGTTTTGGTCTTCTCTAATGAGAATACGCCCTCCAAATGTGTGTGCATCTGCTTGTTAAAGCCATCATGATCCCACCAGAAATGCTTGGAATGGTAATGCCTTTGTATAAATGTCGGATTGGTAAGGTGATACGATGCCCTCAAAGCAACGTTGACAGTGTCCCTGAACAAAGGAAAGCGTATGTCCCCCTCGCCGTCAATCCGTATATCTCCTATATCCTCACCAATAATGGTTGTCTCTGCCGTCGCTTTGTAATGCAGCTTGTCGCCGGTGGTTTTTATCAGCTGTCCGCCTATGTTTACATTGGTTTCATTGTATGCCCCGTAAGCATTTGTACCCAGCTCCGGCAGTTGATAATGCCTTATCTCATGCCCTATAAAGACTTTCAGCCCCATAGGGACATATTTGTTCAACCCCTCCATAAGAGCGACGGCAAAACGGTTGCGCAGCGAATAGTAGCCAAGGTCATCGTTAATAGAATCGCCATAGGCTCTATCTGCCAATGCCTGATAGCGGTTGAGATAGTAATTGGTTGGAGTACGGTAGGCGATATATGTGCGGCTGTCCCTATCAAAATTAAGAGTATGAATGAAACTGGTTACAGGGACATAGACTGTCTTTGTCCATGAGGTATCGGCCTGAGCCTGTTTCTGCGCCAACATGATACTGTCCGCTACCTCATGCGCCTTCACCTCGTCAATCTTAGGTGTATCCTCTTTCACGGAATCATTAGGGAGATCGCCTACTATAACAGCGTCAGCAGGCCTGCCGGACAGGCGTTTGGACGGGGCGGAGGCCGTCTCGCCGGCATTATTTGCAGACGTTTCGTCTGTTTCATTTCTCTTTTTGGATTGCAGGGCAAAACGCTTTGCCTCTATCTCCTCTTCCGTCATCGGCACCTCCTTGTGAAAACCTATATTGTAACGGTGTGAGAATGTGGCATGAAAAGCATCGTTACGATTCCAGTTGTCAGACAATATTGTCGGAATCTCATTAGAAGTGTAGGTGTCTGACTGTGCCTCCGGGTGGGTAATATAATCATCGTCGGCAATGCCTCCATTCTCCGTGTTCTTCATGTGGTCAAAAGAAAATATCAGATGTGCCTGATATTTCTGCCCTATATACGAGCCCCACATGGTGTAGTCGAAATAGGCTCCGCTCTGGTTCTGGTAGTATCCACGCCCGTACAGATAGTCAAATTTAAAGCCAAAGCCAGCTTCTTTGTTCACATTGGTCGCGAACAAGGCCTTAAGATGATCCTCGCCGTCGACCTTATCGCCACAACTGTTATAGTACAAGTTTGTTATCGGTGACAAGGTATTGACGAAACGCAGCTCCGACGGCTTCGTTATAAAATATCCGTATGGCTCAAGAAAAGGCATACGTGGTGCGAAATCACGGTCTGTGGCGGTTCTTGCTATGCGTGGCGAGCCGAGGTTTCCGGTAGTGTTATACTGGCCATACAGTCCTTCAGTGAAGATTGTATTCATAAAAAGGTGCTGGGTCGTATCCGGCACTTGAGGCGTTATGTCCCCGAACATTTCATCAATAGTCCATACATACATTCCCTTCGGGGCTTGCTTGTGGTCGGACTTCAATGAGTCAAGGGCACGGTTGGGATTGAATGTGTTATCCGTCACGGTAAACCCATCCATACCATAATCATCTATCTGCGCCCACAAATGACGGCAACACAGTAGCGTCAAAAGCGTAATGGCCAATAATCGTATCTTCACTTCTTAAATCTCAGCATGCACTCCGCCATCTTTATAGAGACGGCAATAATAATAACAATTATCCCTTGCTTCTCAACCGGGCCCTCGCCCATAACACCGCAATACATCATCACTCCCACTATGGCAGTGAGCATGAACAGGATGTTAAGCACCTGACGTATATAAAACACCATATCTCTATCAGGACGTGGTTTTGTATGGCTCCGCTCTCCTATCATATCGTTACTTAAGGGTTTTAAGATATTCACCAATGGTCAGGAAGATCTGGTCCTTACGGTCTATGGTTTTGGTGCGGAACTTTTTCGCGCCACCCTTTTGGAAGCCGTCTTTGGCTTTGTTAAGAGCCTCGGCATCGCTAATCATATCTTCTGCAGGGAACAGCCCTCCTCCACGGTCTTCCTCATAAATATAGCTCATATTGCGCATAGTGACAACGCATCTGCCGTCAAAACATTTCACTATAAGCTGATAATTGAACTTGGTGCGGTCAAGGGACAGCGGACGATTCTCAAACACGAGCCACTCCTGTAGCACGGCACCTATCTCATAATCCTCTGCATTTACCACAGAAACATTACTAAGTTCCGTCATTCCGTTGCTCTTGCAGAAAGCCTTCATGAATGTCAACATACCATCATAGATCCGCTTGGCGCTCTTGCCCTCTACAGTATATGACTGCTCCCATTGTATATGCCCATTCACTTCTGGACATGCCCCCTGCAGGTATTTCGCGTCTATGGTCTTATTCTCTTTGTTTCTGTCAAAGAGCCCGCGCTTCTCTTTCTTCACAATCTGTCCGTCAGCATTGACAGTATAGGAATCTTGCGGTTTAGAATATTTTCCAATAATCTGAGCATCAGCCGCCGTAAGAAACACGAACAGGCCAAGAATAAATGTCAGTCTTTTCATATCTGCTTTGAAATTTATGGGTTATAGTTATATATTGTCATGCCAAATAGTTAAAATACAGGAAGGCAAGAATCGCCAATAGTATTATGGTTACTATAGCTCTCATAAGACAACTCACAAGTCTCTTTAAGAGTATGAACGCTATAATAATGGCTACTATACCTATTATATACTGAGTCATTGAGTCAACGAGATTGATTACAGAATGTTTTTTCGTCTCAAACGGCGCGGCAGCATGATATTATAATCACACAGACACACCACTATAACAGCTTGCCACAAATGGCCGGAACCTATCAGGCGCCTTTGTTTATAACGCCCTTAAACTGTGCCGGGATGGGAGTTGAGAACTCCATAGGCCTGCGCGTTACCGGATGGTAAAAACATAAGACATAAGCATGGAGACATAAGCGGTGCAACGGGCTGTCGCCATTGCCGTACTTAACATCGCCACAGACAGGATGTCCCATATCAGCGGAGTGAACGCGTATCTGATTCTTGCGCCCGGTCTCCAGCTTATACTCCACAAGTGAATGATAAGGAGAACGCGCAAGCACGCAGAAATGCGTCACAGCATACTTTCCGCCATTATCAACCGGCGATGAATATGTCACATACGCCTTATTGTCTTTCAACCAATTGGCCACGGTTCCGCTTTGTTCCTCCATCTCTCCGCTCACCAACGCCACATAGCGGCGGTCGTAAACTATCTGATGCCACTCATGCTCCAGTATCTGCTCGGTCTCTATGTCCTTGGCATAAATCATCAAACCGCTGGTATCACGGTCCAGTCTATGCACGACATGAGCACGGCACTTCTGTCTTGTACGCTGGAAATAATCATCCAGTACAGACTTAACATTCAGCGAAGAACGACCGGCAGCCATAGAAAGTATACCGGGTTTCTTTTCAACCACTACGAGATACTGATCCTCATAGACAATTGACACATAACGACTCTTGAACGTATCATTGCGCTTTGAGGTGCTTACACCTATCTTATCTCCCGCATTGAGAGGATAATCGTATTGCGTAACGGTCTTACCGTTTACCTTTATGCCACGTCCCTGTAGAGTGTCCTTAATCTTATTACGGCTACCGGGCAATGTGGCAAGGAGATATTCCAATAGCGGTATATCCTTCTCGCAGATGTAATACTTAAACTTTTCTTGCATAAACCGATTACTCATAGTTGGCAAAAACCTCGCTGACAGTATTCACCTCAAGCATAGACACGCCCTGTGTCTTATCCGATACGCCTATATTCATGTGTCCGGAGAGATATGTTACCTTATCATCAATAGCCACCATGCCCTTTCTATATAGTTTCTTCACTGTATGGTAGAACATTCTGTCAAGCTCGTCTTTCTTTGGATAAGTAGCAATGACACCGTAAGACAACGCCAGCCATCTCTGCAACTTGTCGTGCTTGCATATCGCCACCACTGGATTGGGTCCGCGATAAGCGGCGAGTGTACGCGCATCATGTCCGTTACCGGAGTCTGTCAGGATACATTTCACACCAAGCCTTGAGGTAGTTTCTATCGCAGCCTTACAAAGGAAATCGCGCAAATTGGTATCGGCACCGTCCACATCCACTTTGTGTGAATACAACGCACGGTCAGCCTCTGCCTGTTCCGCTATGCAAGCCATGGTACGTACCGCCTCTATAGGATAAGCGCCACTGGCCGTCTCTCCTGACAGCATCAAGGCATCTGTATTGTTAAACACCGCCGTTGCAATATCACTTACCTCCGCTCTTGTAGGGCGTGGGTTCTTAATCATAGTGTGCAACATCTGCGTAGCTACTATAACCGGTTTCTTCTTAAATACGCATTTCTTAATTATCATGCGCTGTATGCCCGGTATTTTCTCCGCAGGTATCTCTATACCGAGGTCACCACGCGCCACCATTATGCCGTAACAGTGTTCCAATATCTCGTCAATATTGTCGACACCCTCCTGGTTTTCGATCTTGGATATTATCTTTATATCCGAGTTATACTCATCCAATATATTCTGTACGGCAATCAAATCGTCCTTGGAACGGACAAAAGAGTGTGCGATAAAGTCAATATCCTCCTCGATAGCCAGCAGGATATTACGCTTATCCTTCTCTGTCAGTGCCGGAAGATCGATATGCTCACCGGGTACATTCACGCTTTTATGAGAGCCCAACACGCCGTCATTCATCACTTCGGCAATAATCTTCTCGCCATCATTGGCTACCACCTTCATGTCAAGTTCTCCGTCATCAAACAAAACGTCATCCCCAATCTTTACGTCTTTCACAAAATCCGGATAAGACATGCACACAATATCATGAACGGTGTCATGGTCAGGGTCACCGACAATGGTTACCTTTTCTCCCATAGTATATTGTATTGGCGCTTCCGTTCCGGTGGTTCTCACCTCCGGTCCCTTTGTATCTATAAGTATTCCGAGATGAGGTGATACAGCCCTGACATTGCGAATAATCTTACGCAGGCCTTCCGGCGTGGCATGAGCCGTATTCATACGTATAACGTTGACACCCGCTTCATAAAGTTCCTTAATAAATTCGACATCGCATCTGAGGTCACTGACAGAGGCTACTATCTTTGTTTGTTTCATGCTTTAATACTATATTACTCTTATATTGACTATTTAATAACGTGCAAATTTACTATTTTCTTACCAATAAGCCAAACAAAAGCAGTAAATAAGGAAATAATTTAATAAAAGAACCACATTTTTTTTGAAATATTTTGTTTTTCCAAATATTAATCGTACTTTTGCAATTGCAATGTCGACATTGCAATTAATCAAAAACTTAACAACAACACAAGAAAAGCATATAGCCTTGATCAGGAATACTATGGGCGCAAATATATCTCATTCCGGAATCGTAGACAGCATCTTTGGCGAGATGGTGAGGGTTCGTATTGTGCAGAGTAGCTCCTGTTCCACATGCAAAGTCGCTTCATATTGTTCGTCAGCTGAAAGCAAAGAGAAGATTATAGATGTGAGAAGCACAACCCCGCAACGTTTCAAAATCGGTCAGAAAGTAAATGTTACCACCGAGGCTTCCAACGGAGGCAAGGCCGTTATTCTCGCATTTGCCATTCCGGCCATTTTGCTATTGGCCGCCGTCGCAATCAGTATCATGTCCGGATTATCGGAAGCTTTAGCCGCACTGATTGGCATACTAATACTAATACCCTACTATTTGATTATATACTTTATGAACGACACGCTGTCAAAAGAGATCTCATTCAGAATCAGTTGACCAATATCACTGACATATCCGACTCACATTGCCTCCGGACAGCAACATTATACAAACCAAACGACTAAACAACTATATAACTAAACAACTAACATTATGAGCTTTATTTTATCAGCAGTGTTAACTCTTGGTATCATAGCCTTGATAGCGGCCGTTATCCTCTATGTCTGTTCCAAGAAATTCGCTGTTAAAGAAGACCCGCGAATCGGACAGGTAGCCGAGATATTACCGCAGGCAAACTGCGGCGGTTGCGGTTTCCCCGGATGCTCCGGTATGGCTGACACCCTTGTCAAAGGAGCCGATGCCGGATCACTTGAAGGTCTGAACTGCCCTGTCGGCGGTCCGGAGTTGATGACAAAGATTGCCGACTTACTCGGCATGGCCGTCGCCAACAGCGCTCCCAAAGTAGCAGTTGTGAAATGTAACGGCTGCTTTGCCAACCGCCCTCGCATCTGCGAGTACGATGGTCTGCGCACATGTACGGCTGTTAACGCCACGGGGTCAGGAGAAACGGCATGCGGTTATGGCTGCCTCGGATGCGGCGACTGTGTCAAGGCATGCGCTTTCGATGCCATTCACATCAACCCTGAAACCGGTATGCCGGAGGTTGATGAAGAAAAATGTACCTCATGCGGCGCATGTGCCAAGGCATGTCCGCGCAATATCATAGAGATACGCCTCAAAGGCAGAGTGGTTAAAGAACAAGCCCGCAGAGTATATGTCGCTTGTGTTAATAAGGACAAAGGGCCGACAGCCAACAAAGTATGTAAAGTCAGCTGCATAGCGTGCGGCAAATGTCAGAAAGTCTGTAAGTTCGATGCTATAACCATCGAGGGGAACGTAGCTTACATTGACCAAGACAAGTGCAAGGCCTGCGGTCAGTGTGTGCGCGAATGTCCTAAAAAAGCGATACACGCCACATGGGAAGTGCCCGCACCAAAGCCAAAAGCCCCGGAGACTCCCAAAGAAACCGATACGGCAACCCAAGGCACCAATAGCGAACAAACAAAGAAGGAGGCTTAATACATGAAGATACATACATTCAGAATAGGCGGAATACACCCTGACGAGAACAAGTTAAGCAATGACGCCGTTACCAAACCGGCTCCATTGCCCAAGCAGGCTATATTCCCAATGGGGCAGCATATCGGCGCACCGGCAAAACCCATAGTCAAGAAAGGCGACAAAGTAAAGGTCGGAACCATGATTGCCGAGGCCGGAGGTTTCGTCAGCGCGCCAATACATTCCTCTGTCTCAGGAACAGTTTTCAAAGTAGACAACGCAGTAGACGCATCAGGATATATACGCCCGGCAATCATCATTAATGTCGAAGGCGACGAATGGGAAGAGAGCATTGACCGCTCTACAACATTAGAAAAGCTGGAAAACCATCCGGAACTGACTCCCGAAGAGATAGTAAACCGTGTGAAAGCGGCAGGCGTGGTAGGCATGGGCGGTGCCTGTTTCCCCACTCACGTCAAGCTATGTCCACCACCGGGCGCCACTGCCGAGTGCGTAATCATAAACGGTGTGGAATGTGAGCCCTACATCACGTCAGACTTCCGACTGATGATTGAGAAAGCGGACGAGCTGATAGAGGGTGTAAAGATTATCATGGCCGCGGTCAATGTCCATAAAGGCTACATAGGCATTGAGGACAACAAGCCCGAGGCAATAGCGTTATTGACGGAGAAACTCAAAGACAACAACGAAATAAAAGTCGTACCGCTGCAAAAGAAATACCCACAAGGTGGCGAAAAACAGCTCATTGATGCTGTCATAGGCCGTCAGGTACCGGCACCGCCGGCCATACCGATCAATGTGGGAGCGATAGTACAGAACACAGGAACAGCAGTAGCAATCTACGAGGCTGTGATGAAGCGTAAGCCGCTGTTTGAACGTTACACCACCGTAACAGGCAAGCAACTGGCCAATCCGGGCAACTACCTTGTAAGAATGGGCACTACCTTTGGCGAACTGATAGACCTTTGCGGCGGACTTCCCGAGGGCGACAACAAGATCCTTGCAGGCGGTCCTATGATGGGTAAGGCTGTCAATTCGCTAAACACTCCTGTCGGCAAAGGACAGAACTCCATAACCATTCTGACAGATGCCGATGCCCACCGCAAGACTCCGCAACCATGTATCAGATGCGCCAAGTGCGTCAGTGCATGCCCGATGGGACTGGAGCCGTTCCTGCTTGCCAGTGGCAGCGCCCTGCAAAAATGGGAACTAATGGAACAGGAGATGATCACATCCTGCATAGAATGCGGTTCATGCCAGTTCACATGCCCCGCGCATCGCCCGATGCTTGACAACATACGCAAAGGCAAACAAACGGTAATGGGTATCATACGTGGCCGTGCCGCAAAGAAATAGCACACAAACAAGAACAAGAAAACTAAGCTGACAGACAGGCCTTGACGCGCAAACGTCCCCTGTCTGCCGTAGAATCACCATTACTTATAACCACAAATTAAAAACTAAAACAAATGTCTAAAATAATAGTATCTCTTTCACCTCACGCCCATGGCACCGACTCCGTGGAGAAGAACATGTATGGTGTTGTGATAGCCCTGCTACCGGCTCTTCTCGCATCATTCTATTTCTTCGGTATCGGTTCTGCCATCGTATGCCTCGTGAGTGTGGCAGCCTGCCTTTTCTTTGAGTGGGCTATATGCAAGGCTTTTCTGCAGAGAGAGCCGTCACTCCTCGACGGTTCGGCTCTCGTAACCGGTTTGCTCCTTGGCATGAACCTACCATCCAACTTTCCGCTGTGGATGGTCATCACAGGTGCTCTCATAGCCATCGGCGTTGGCAAGATGACATTTGGCGGACTGGGTCAGAACCCGTTCAACCCGGCGCTCGTGGGACGTTGTTTCCTTCTCGTCAGCTTTCCGACAGCCATGACCTCATGGCCCACCGAGGGACAATGGACCAAATACATCGATGCTGAGACGGGTGCTACACCACTCTCGCTCATGAAGCAAGCCATAAAGGGCAACCCCGACGCGCTGAAAGAACTGCCCTCGGCATGGGACATGTTCCTCGGCAACGTCAACAGCGGAGCCGGTACCATCGGTGAGATTTGCGCATTGGCATTGCTCCTTGGATTGGCTTATATGCTATGGAAGAAAATCATAACATGGCACATTCCCGTAAGCATCATAGCCACAGTATTCATACTGTCAGCATTGTTGTGGCTCTGTGACAGCGCAACTTATGCAGACCCGTTTCAGGTTATATTCGCAGGCGGTCTCATGTTAGGCGCCATTTTCATGGCAACAGACTACGTAACATCGCCAATGAACCACAAAGGACAAATCATTTATGGTATCAGTATCGGAGTCCTGACTATCATCATACGCAACTGGGGCGCTTATCCTGAGGGCATGTCGTTCGCCATACTCATAATGAACGCCTTCACACCATTAATAAATATGTATATCAAGCCAAAGCGTTTTGGTGAAATACCGGCAAAAAAATAACGGAGGACACATCTATGGGAAAAATAAAATCTAATCTTCAGAACATGGTGCTCGTCCTGACAGGGTCGGCACTCATCTGCGGTGGACTCCTCGCATACATCAACAATCTGACCAAGCCCACCATTGAAGCACAAGCGGAGAAAAACCTCAACGAGGGTATAGCGGTAGTACTCGGCGGTGACGCAGGCGAAAGACTGGCAGAACCGGAGACGGTAACACGCAACATTGGCGGCAAAGAACAGACTTTTGTTGTCTATAAGATGCAGAACGGAACGGCTGTACAGTCAACAGACCCCAACGGATTCGGCGGAAACCTGAAAGTACTTGTAGGATTCGACGACCAAGGCAACATACTCGGATATACGGTTCTCGAACATGCCGAGACACCGGGACTGGGCGCAAAAGCCGGAGATTGGTTCCAGAAAGGACAACCGGGATGTATCGTTGGACTGAACCCCGGACAGGCTAACCTCACAGTAAGCAAAGACGGTGGCGACATTGACGCTATCACAGCCTCAACAATCACCTCACGCTCTTTCCTGCGTGCCGTACAACAGGCCTACAACACCATCAACGGCACAGACGCACAGACAGGGGCAACAGCCCAAAAGCACTGCACAGAAAACAATAACCGATAAAACCAAAGGAGGAATTCATAATCATGTCAAAACTCGGATTAATACTCAACGGCATCATAAAGGAGAATCCTACCTTTGTATTGATGCTCGGCATGTGTCCAACACTTGCCACAACGACAAGCGCAATGAACGGTATGATGATGGGACTGGCTACCATGGTGGTACTCATCTTCTCCAACATCATCATCTCATGCATCAAAAACATAACGCCCGATATGGTACACATACCGGTCTACATCGTAGTAATCGCCACACTCGTAACCATCGTACAGTTTGTACTGGCCGCATACGCACCTGATGTAAACAAATCACTCGGTCTGTTCATACCGCTCATAGTTGTTAACTGTATAATACTTGGGCGCGCGGAATCATTCGCAGGCAAAAACAACCCGTTCGACTCCGCCCTCGACGGCATAGGCATAGGCCTTGGTTTCACCATTGGTCTGACACTACTCGGCATAGCGCGAGAGCTTCTTGGCAACGGCACTGTCTTCGGACTGAGCATAATACCGGAGGAATTCAGCATGCTGATATTCATACTGCCTCCGGGAGCATTCCTCACATTAGGATACATAATAGCAATAATCAATCGTTTCAAGAAGGCATAAACTATGGAATATATACTTATTTTCATTGCGGCGATATTCGTAAACAATATCGTTCTCTCCCAATTCCTCGGCATTTGTCCGTTCCTTGGTGTCAGCCAAAAGGTCAACACCTCACTCGGCATGAGTGCAGCCGTAGCCTTTGTAATGTTGCTTGCCACTCTCGTAACATGGCTAATACAGACACTTGTACTAACCCCATTGGACTTGGGCTACCTGCAAACACTGGCATTCATACTCGTCATAGCATCATTGGTACAGATGGTAGAGATAGTACTCAAAAAGGTATCTCCCCCACTCTATCAGGCTCTCGGCGTCTTCCTGCCGCTCATAACGACCAACTGCGCCGTACTCGGTGTGGCAATCTCCGTGATTCAGAAAGACTACAGCCTGCTGATGTCGCTTGACTACGCCATAGCCTCCGCCATAGGTTTCGGCCTTGCCCTCGTATTGTTCGCAGGTCTGCGCGAGCAACAGGAGTTCGCCGCCATACCTAAAGGCGTAAAAGGCGTGTCAATCACTCTCATCACAGCCTCTCTCCTCTCCCTCGCCTTCATGGGCTTCTCAGGAGTTGACGGAGGTTTGAAACAACTGTTCGGAATAGAATAAGGAACATTACGACTCAGAAATATATATAGATAATATATAAAAGAGACGCCTGTGTCTCTTGCATTTGGAGCGCAGGCTTATTTGTGTTTGTGTTGTTGTCTCCTCTCGACGTGATGTCGGGGGGAGATTTTTATTGTATAACGCAAAAGCACCCATTTTATACCGATTGTAATCGCATTGCCTTTACAATGTAATCGGATAGCTTTAACACTATAATCGCATTGCCTTTACATTGTAAAAGCAATGCAATTACCACACGATTCACTCCTCATTGTACACATGGCGGTGTACGCCTCGCCATTCAAGTGCACAAGTTACTGAAAATCACGACATAGCACAAGTAGTGACAAACACCCACCAAGCTATTGAAATATTTTCGGATATTAAGTTTACAAATATTTTTTGTAGAAGTCGTCACATTATTTCACCATCACTTTCCTGCCGATAACAATATTCAGGCCATTTACCATGGCATTGAGTTTACAATCATTCATACGCCAACTCAATCAACAGGTATTAAGCCAAAATGAGTTAACCATGATTAGACATAAGCACCATGCAATAAGAGTGTTTACGCCAAACCCAAATCTACATAACATAAAAAACCACCAAATATTTTGGCAGATAAAAAAATAATTTGTACTTTTGCAGCGACATTCTTTAAGGTGTCACGACATATTAGTTAAATAGAAGAAGCGTTTTGCTTATCTTGCGAATGAAAACGTAGGAAATTTTCAACAGATGCAAGGATAAACGAAGCGGCTCTCACGCTATATGCGTGGGCTGCTTTCCCACATCTGCATCTACGGTTTCCTACGACCATCATTCGAAGACGTGGTAATTCAGTCCACGCTTCTAATGTTATAAACAGATCGATAGGACTGTAAGATCAGACAAGAAATCAAGAAATGTACAAAAAAATCCTTTACGTAAGTGCTATTCTTGCAACAGTAGCATTAATGACATCATGTGGTGGACAGAAAAGTCTTATTATTCCCAGAGCCGTGAGTTCAGCAGATGCAATTTCAGTGGGAGCACTGAACCTTCATAAGGGTGACTATGACATCCTCAATACTGTTACGGAAACAGCTTCGGTTACAGCTACATACTCCGGTAGATCGCTAAAACTGACCAGTGGAGACGGTGATTTCTCCTATAAGTTCAAATTCAACAACTCAACAGGATGGAATCTCGTATCTTTTCATGGCACCGCTACTTTTGGTTACTTACTTCAAGATGCATCATACGATATAGAACTTCCGAACGCAGAAGAATTTGCCCGTAGAGTCGCCATTGCACGCTTGATAGAAGTTGTAAAAGACTATGGAGCGGACGGTGTGCTTGAACCTATTGTGACAACACGTGCATCAAATGCAAGCAAAAATGTTGTTGAGTATCAAGCTACAGTAACGGCCAAGATTGTAAAAATACACACCACGAAGTAAAAAACACTCACTACATGAAAACAAAATATATTAGTAACGCATTTTTAATGCTTGCCATGATTGGGATAATGACATCATGCATATCTGTACCAAAAATGGGAAATAAAACAATAGAAGTGCCTTTGGTAGTCTCAAACCAAAGTGTACCAACCACCTATCGCAACTTAGAAAAGACGGTAAGGCTAAATGTGACCTCTTCAGTGACAGGAGATGCGATATACGATGACTCTAATCTACCGAAGAGTACACGTTTGTTCCTTCCTCAATATGTTTTCATTCCATCTGTCAGAGACTTTGTTATTGATGCCACTACCAGCTACATGCAAAGGATGCGTTTTGATATTACACCAACCGGAGACTTTCGTTTTGACGTTGATATAAAGACATTTAAGATGGAATGGATAGACAAACAGAGTGTTGAATGCAAAGTTGTTATCAATTATAAGTTATTAGATGGCACCGGACAAACCATTGTACCATCATCTACAGCAAGCTCTCTGATCCGTTTAGCTTCTACCGAGCAGTTCGGTAATGGCTTAGGACGTGCATATGCAGAGGCTCTAAACAAGGTGAATTGGGATCGTATCGCAAAATGCCTGATGATTGCCAAAAGCCCAAAACAGGAAGGCAACGCACAGGTTACGGGTGCCGGTGATACGGCTCTTGAACACACTGTTATTCGTTGGTATATAACCTCTGCCCCACAAGGAGCGGATGTTTCATGGCGTGTAGTATCGTCTACGCCGGATGTATCAAACACAAACTCATGCTTTGTAGGTTCAACCCCCTACGAAACAACAGAGAGTTTTGACATAAAAGGTATGACATACAATAATTCCGGCAATATACAAATTGAGGTTTCGTGCGAGAAGTCGGGCTACATTACCCAACGAAAGCGTTTCAACCTTCGTCAGGCCATTGACCAAAAAGAAATATCTGCCAAATTTAATCTTATAAAAGAGTAATAGTTATGATAAGTAAGTTTATTAAACTCACGCTACTTATTCTATGTTTATATGTCGGAATAGCCCCTGCCGAAAGCAAAAAGAAAGAAGTAATCCGTGGGATATCCGTACCATTGGGTGATGCACGTCTTAACGTATCACAAAGGTTCAGTAATCTTGATTATGGTTTGCGTATTCAGGTTCATAGCGAAGTGAATGAACACGCTCTAATCAATAGCACTGAATTACCAAGTAAAGAAGCCGCGGCATTGCCTCGAATCACACTTGATAATTCCTTAGTATCCAGCTCAGAACAATTTCTTGATCATTGCCTCACGTCTTTAGGCTTTAGGGTTAGCTCCGATTTCAACACCGACTACATTCTCAGTGTCACGATCAAGGACTTTAGTTTGCGTGTACGCAACTATGATGTAAAACATAATGTATTCAACTCATCAAGTGCTATGGTGATAAGTTGGGAGTTGCTCAATGCAGACCGCGAGGTTGTCATAAGTTCAACGACATCAACAGGTAGAGGAACAGCTAATTCACGGCTACAAATAGCTACACCTCTTCAGATTGCATTTGCTCAGGCTCTTAGCGGAATTGGATGGGACAACATTGCTCCAAAACTGAAAATCGCAAAGACCGCAAAGCAGGAAAAGAACAAACAGGTGAAAGGTCTTGGAGATACCGCGCTTGAGAGCACGGTTATTCGTTGGTATATTGTCTCAGCTCCTCAAGGGGCAGATGTTTCTTGGCGTGTTGTATCATCAACTCCTGACGTTGCCAATACCAACTCCAATTTTGTCGGTTCAACTCCATACGAGACAACGGAAACTTTCGACATTAAAGGTCTAACCTACAATAACTCCGGCAATGTGCAAATTGAAGTATCATGTGAAAAAGCAGGCTACATCACCCAACGAAAGCGTTTCAATATCCGTCAAGCTATTGACCAAAAAGAAATTTCAGCAAAATTCAACCTTGTAAAAGAAACGACAGAAGAATAATATCATTCGCTCTAACTTTCTTTTACTTAAGATCTTATACTTTTTCAATTCGGAAGCGGAATTTTTGTAGTCGTTATAGGAGTGATTGTTTTTTATGTAACGTATGGTTTTTTCATATATCTGGTTACTAAAAGCATTGCACTCCTATAACTTTTTACATGGAGTTTTTTGCAACATCCTCCCATACCCATCCACGGACATAACTCACTACAAAACGTGAAAAGGCCGGAGCGAAATGCTCCGGCCTATATTGTTCTATGCGTATCAAACAACAAATCAGAGTGTGAGACTTAGTATTTCGCGTGCGAACTTATGCAATCCTGTAATGATGCGATCTGCCTGTTTCCGGCGTGGTACCGCACGATGATGCAGATAGTTTGACAGTTGTTTTTGATTGATGCCGGTCATGCGCTCCAATCCTGCTAAAGAGAGAAATCCACCATAGTACTCCAAGAAACTTGGCACATCGAATTTCCACTCTATCTCAAACTCACCCTTGATCTGCTCAGGCCAACGGTCTTCAGGAAGATTTTTCTTTATAAGACGTATAGCCTCCAGCGCATCAGCCTTGACTGCTTCTATATTTTCTCCTGCTGCATAGATGCCATCGCAGTTATCTGAGTAGGCATCAAAGAAATCCTTTGATTTTTCGATAATCATTATAATCTTTTCCATGACTCTACGGTTCTTTATGGTTTCACTTTATCTTTCTAAAAGATAGAACTTTTACACTCCATACTTTCTAATCAACTTATTAACAATTCCTGTTCCCATCTCTTTCGCTCCATGGTAAGGAATCGGCTCCGTCATTATGCCATTCTTGACGTAGAAATAGTGGCTACCTTCTGCATGATCGAATGTCCAACCTGCTTTAGTAAACCTCCTGTGCAATTCAGAACTTTTCATATCTCTGTTTTGTTGCTTGACAATGCAAAGATAGTAATTTTTCCATTATTCGCCAAATACTTTATCAAATAATAGCAATTTTTCCATTATTCTTTATATACAAAGACATAAAATTCCCAATATTTATATTATTAATGACCTCCAATGTACGTTTAGATAAAAATACTTTAGAATATAAAGTTTGGATAATTATTATAATATTAAAGAACTATTAGGATTTAGGAAAAAGCCGTTTCACTATAAAATAAAAGGTATACCAATCTCAAAAACTGAAGTAATTATTTACAAAGCATATATGACAGCAAAAGAATGGAGAGGATTTAAGAAAAATAAAAGAACTTAAAATATACATAGTATTTTTGTCTTTTATAAGATTTGTGCTATTTTTGCGGTGGATATAAAAAAAGAGTATTATGAAAAAGATGATTACATTGTCTGTACTGCTTTGCCTGCTTACAGGATGCAGTAAACTAACAGTGGACAATTCCGTAGTAGCGTCCTTTGACCTCAACCGTTTCCTTGGCAGTTGGTATGAAATAGCCCGCTTCGACCACCGTTTTGAACATGGCATGGAGCAGACCAAGGCAAACTATGTGCTTCGTGAAGACGGCAAGGTGGACGTGCTGAACACCGGTATGAAAGACGGAGAGTTTTCTGAGGCTAAGGGAGTTGCCAAACTCACAGACACGCCAGCCCTGCTTAGGGTGTCTTTCTGGGGGCCTTTTTACTCTGACTACCGCATCATGCTCCTTGACGACAACTATCAATATGCCCTCATCGGTAGCGGTAGCGACGACTATCTGTGGATACTATCACGAACACCGCAAATCTCCAATGCGCTCAAGAGCAAGATCCTTGCCGAAGCACAAAGACGCGGCTATGATACAAACAAGTTAATCTGGGTAAAGCAATAGTTCTTCTCCCGGTTTATTTCAGCCTCTCCCCTACTTGTGAAGTGCCCCCAAGAAGTTGGACATAAAACTTTTTGGAGGCACTTCACAAGTAGGGGAATTTTTATTGTTCGTTTGTAAGACGTCAACCAAACAGTTTTTTCAGTGCTTCTTCCACTTTTCTTACGGGATGCAGATTTATCTTGTAGTTCTTACCTTTCAGTGCGGCAAGATTCCGTTTTGGTATTATAATGTCTGTAAATCCGAGTTTCTCCGCTTCTGCTATACGTTGTTCTATACGTGAAACCGGACGCACTTCCCCGCTCAATCCAACTTCTCCGCACATACACCAGCCATCTTCTATCGGCATATCAATATTGCTTGACAATACAGCGGCAATAACGCTAATATCCATAGCCATATCAGTAACCTTCAAACCTCCGGCAATATTCAAAAAGACATCTTTCAGCGCCAGCTTAAATCCCACACGCTTTTCCAATACAGCCAACAACATATTCAGACGCCTTTGATCAAAACCCGTTGCCGAACGTTGCGGTGTGCCGTATGCTGCCGATGACACCAAAGCCTGAGTCTCAACCAAAAACGGTCGCATACCCTCCATTGCCGCACTTATCGCGATACCGCTCATCCCTTCTCTGTCATCGCTCAACAGCAACTCTGATGGGTTGGTAACAGGTCGCAAACCGTCTTGCAACATCTCGTATATGCCCATCTCCGATGTAGAGCCAAAGCGGTTCTTGGTACTTCGGAGTATTCGGTACACGCCCTGCCTGTCGCCCTCAAACTGTATCACGGCATCTACAATATGCTCCAGTATCTTCGGGCCGGCTATAGAGCCTTCTTTCGTTATGTGTCCGATTAATATTACCGGCACTCCCGCAGCCTTTGCAAACCGCAATAACGCCGCGGCACATTCGCGAATCTGTGATATGCTGCCGGGGGCTGAGTCTACTGTCTCCGTTTCCATAGTCTGTATGGAGTCTATTATTATCAACTCCGGAGTACATGAACGTATCTGCTCGAATATTTTTTCTATTGATGTCTCACACAATACAAGTACTTTATCGTTGTTGGCGCCGGCTATTCTGTCGGCCCTCATACGCAGTTGGTGCGCACTTTCCTCTCCGCTGACATACAAGACTTCCGTATCTTTCATTCTCATTATCGTCTGTAATGTCAACGTACTTTTTCCTATACCAGGATCTCCACCAAGCAATATAATACTTCCCGGAACCATTCCACCACCTAATACTCGGTTCAATTCCGGATCATTCATATCCATGCGTGGTTCCTCGGCAGTCGAAATGTCAACAAGCCGTTGCGCCTTGTCTCCACGAATAGCAAGCGAAGCCCTTATATCTTGTGCCGCCGCGCGTGCGCTCTGCTGTCCGCTCTCACGGGCAATGCGTATCTCTCTAAACGTATTCCACTGATTACATGACGGACATTTACCTATCCATTTGGCCGACTCTTGTCCGCAGTTCTCGCATACGTATGCTGTTTTGTCTTTTGCCATAGCGTCTGAATAATCAATGCAAAAGTACAATTTTTTGTTTGTATGATGAAGAAAAGGATTGAAAAAGTCTGCTTTTTGGTTAAAATACGTTGTCCACGCCGCACGTTTCGCTATTATTTATTACCTTTGTACTCACAATGAGGAGCGTAATATATATATTGTTCTGTATGCTTGCTGTTCCGTTCTTTATCGCTTGTCAAAATGAGGAAAAACGACTGCAAGTGTCCAAAGCCGAGCGTGAACGTTGGCGTAGAGAAGATTCGGCGGCTTTTAAGATTGGGGTGCTGCCGACAGAAGATTGTCTGCCCATAATCCTTGCAAAGGAACTGAGTCTGTATGACACTCTTGGAGTGAGCGTGCATTTGCGTCATTACAATGCCATGAGCGAATGCCGTATAGCATTAAGCCATTCTCTTGTGGAGGGTGCCGTGATAGATTCCACTCTGCTGGCACAGTTGAATGACGGCAACGAATGGCTGACCGCAGGCATGCCAACCTCTATGACATGGAAATTTCTTACAGCTAAGAAAGCACGCATAAACCGTTTGGAACAACTGACTGATAAAATCATAGCGGCAGACAGTCACGGGGAGTCGCACAGACTGGCCGAACAAGCCATAGATTCTTTGCAGAAAAAAGGTAAACTGGCCTTTGTCGTACAGGTAGAAGACCTCAATGTACGTCTTAAAATGCTCAATAACGGAACTGTAGACGCTGCATTGTTACCGGAACCGTATGCTACTAAAGCCAAGAAACAAGGGGCAAACGTAATAGATAGAGTAAAATCGTTACCCAAAGGCATATTGGCATTACGTAAAGAAGCCATGTCCGACACTGCGAGACAGGAGCAATACAGACTTTTTCTCAAAGCTGTGGCTATAGCAAACGATTCTATAAAGCTGTATGGCAAATCTCAATACATGAAATATATTGAATGATTGAAGAACTATTGAACAAAGGACTCGTTACGCAGGCATTTGAAACCCTGCGCCATTATTCCTCAGAATTTCCGGGCGAAGGATACGGAGACAGGTTGGACTCTTTGCAAACGGAGTTCAGATATATGAGCGACTTCATGCTGCAAGGCTATAAAGACGAAGGCCGCGCACAACTTTTCGCCGATCTTATGGATCGTCTCAAGGCGCTTGACTACGACATAAAAGTAAGGAAAACGCTGTTGGAAAATCCGTATATCAAGCAGGAAATAAAGAGACTACGCACCATTGACAATTCCGTACCCGCTGTAAAACAAATGTTAAGTGACACTGCCGGGACGCCAGAGCATTATAATGCATTGGCGGACGCTTTCATGGTGTTGTTGATCTCCGGTCACTGGAAACAGGAAGCGGCAGAGGAATGGGCCGCATTCTTGTCATCGCCCGATACAGATTCTTTTGATGCCGCTACACTTGTGGCAGCCATAACGCTATCAGCCTATTGTGTTTTTTCCATACAAAAGGCAGGATGTCTTGTCAAAGTATATCGCAATGCCACAGCAGAGCGTGTCAGACAAAGAGCCTTTGTGGGCTTTTTCCTTTCTGCTATGACAGCTCCGGCATATTATCAGAGTGATATTGCAGCCTTATATAAACATGTCTTTGAAACGACCACTGCAGCAGACGAACTGCTTGAGATGCAGGTACAGATGCTCGCATGTGCCAAAGCAGAGGCAGAGGGACGCGAGATACAGAAAAAGATAATGCCGGACATAATGCGTGGCCAATCATTACGTTTCACGAAAAACGGTTTTGAGGAACATGAGGAGGAGAGCGATTGCCTGAACCCCGATGCCGATGAAAAACGTATGGAGGCGATGTCAGACAGTGTAAACAAAATGCTTGAGATGCAGAAAAACGGTTCTGACATTTTCTTCACAGGCTTCAGCCAAATGAAACGCTTCCCGTTTTTCTACAAGATACCTAACTGGTTTATGCCGTTCTCAATAGACCACCCCGACATATCCAAAGCAGCGGAGCCACTCAAAGGGCATGGTTTTATAGATATGATAACAGAAAAAGGCCCGTTCTGCGAATCGGATAAATACTCTTTCGTTATTGCCGTGTCTGATGTTATCGGACATCTGCCTGAGAATATACGAAAGATGATGGAGAATGGCGAGATAGGTCCCATAGGAATGAATACGGAGGTATTGCCAACAGCATCGGCCATACGGTTGCAATATCTGCAGGATTTATACAGATATTTCAAGTTAAACCAGTGGGGTTCCATGCTTGACAATCCTTTTGCTGCCGGAATTGAAGGAAAAGGCGATTATCGCTTGTGTGTAATGGCATGTGATTACCTGTCAGACAGCACTCGAAAAAATATATGCGCCATAATGCAGCATGATACCACAGCTTCTCCTACAGATGTAGAACGTGTTCTGCAAAGTTTCGAGGACAAAGAAAGTTTCGGATATTTGTCGTGTTACGCCCCCCACCTCATGAAACGAAAAGATTACGCCGGTGCAATGGACGCATACGCAAAGTGTCTGAAATTAAAGCCACAACAATCAGCAATGCTGCGCGGTATGGCCCGTGCCTGCTATCAGAATGGCGAATATGCCAAGGCGGCGTTCTATTATGACGCTTTGCATACGTTGTTTCCAAAACGCATTTCATACGCTTTGAACTATTTTATGGCTATGGTAATGGACGGCATGGCAGAGAGTGTGATTAACGACATTTACAAACTGGAGTATGAAACTCCTGATGATATAACAATAAAAAACACCCTTGGTTGGGTATTGCTCAATGCCGGAAAAGCGGAACAGGCACTCGCGGTGTACGAGAAACTGATTACATCAGACAAAGCCAATAAGGATTTTGAGATATTGCTCAACGCTTTTTACGCCTTACTTGTGAACGGACGGGTGCAACAGGCAATAGATATAATGCGGCAGTATGCACAAACGCTTGATGAAAAGGAACGCAGAAATCTTGCCGAAAGACTGGGTCATGCCATGCAGGATGACGACGTACTGTTGAGACGTTATTCCTTTGGCGAGGCAGAAAAAGCCATAATACTGTCACAGTTGGCTTTTTTCGCATCATAATTTTGGCTTTATCGAAAAAACTTCGTACCTTTGCAATTTAATTACAGGATGTAATATTCATGAAAGTATCAATAGTCAAATATAATGCCGGCAACATATTCAGTGTGATAAACGCTGTGAGACACATGGGAATAGAACCGGTGTGGACTGATGACCCGGAGGAGTTGATGTCGTCAGACAGGGTAATTTTCCCCGGACAGGGAGAGGCAAACAATGCTATGGCTTATCTCCGAGAACGCAATCTCGACAAGGTCATAGCATCATTAAAGCAACCAGTACTCGGCATCTGCGTGGGACAGCAGTTGCTTTGCCGCCACAGCGAAGAGGGAGATACTGACTGTATAGGTGTGTTTCCTATTGAAGTAAGGCGCTTTCGCCCTAATGTGCATGAAGAGAAAGTGCCATGTATGGGATGGAACTCTCTCGATTTAAGACTGCCTGAGACTTCAAAAGTAATGACAACAGAAAATGGTGTCAGCCCATTGTTCAAAGGATTGGGTGAGGAGGATTTTGTATATTTCGTACATTCATACTACTGCGAGCTATGCGACAACACTATTGCCACAACGGATTACATACAGCCTTATAGTGCCGCATTACAAAAGGACAACTTTTTTGCAACGCAGTTTCATCCTGAGAAAAGCGGCAGAGTGGGACGTATAATATTACAGAACTTTATCAACATAGAAAGATAACATCATGATAGAACTAATACCGGCTATAGACCTCATCGATGGTAAATGCGTACGCCTTACAAAAGGTGATTACGACAGCAAGAAGGTGTATAACGAAGACCCAGTGGCACAAGCAAAAGAGTTTGAGAAACTGGGATTCAAGCGGTTGCATATAGTAGACCTTGACGGTGCAAAGAGCAAGCATATCGTCAACAACGCCGTATTGAAGGCTATAACCGAGGCAACAGAACTGACCGTTGATTTCGGTGGAGGCATAAAGACGGAAGAAGACATACGCAAAGCCTTTGAAGCCGGAGCGGATATGGTTACGGTAGGTTCTGTAGCTGTTACACAGCCGGAATTATTCCTTTCATGGCTTGACACATTCGGTGCCGAGCGTATTATCCTTGGCGCTGACGTACGAAACGGCAAGGTGAGCATAAACGGATGGAAAGAAGACTCAACTGAAGACTTGTTGCCTTTCTTGAAAACATACATAGAATATGGTGTAAAAAATGTGCTGTGTACGGAGATTTCTAAAGACGGAACACTGGCGGGGCCTGCCGTAGAGCTTTATGAAAAGCTCATGGCTGAGTATCCACAGATAAATCTTATAGCTTCAGGTGGTGTATCGAACGTTGAGGATATTGTAGAACTGAACGCCAAAGGTATACCGGCAGTGGTATTCGGAAAAGCATATTACGAGGAAAGAATCACCGCAACAGCACTGAAAGAAAAAGGACTAATGTAACAAAAGGTTACCCAAACCTGTCTGGTCTAAAAATAATACTTAAACAAACATCTATCAAAAGTGTTAGCAAAACGAATAATACCCTGCCTTGACGTAAAGAATGGAGAAACAGTTAAAGGCACTAACTTTGTAAATCTGCGCTCGGCCGGAGACCCCGTAGAACTTGGCCGGGCATACAGTGATGCTGGTGCCGATGAGTTGGTATATCTTGATATTACCGCGTCTCACGAAGGACGCAAGACGTTTACAGACATGGTTACACAGGTAGCACGTGAGATAAACATTCCGTTCACTGTAGGTGGAGGCATAAACGCCATAGAGGATGTAGACCGTATGCTGGCTGCCGGAGCCGACAAGGTGAGCGTAAACAGTGCCGCACTGCGCAGACCGGAATTCATAGATGAGATAGCAGGACGCTTTGGTTCACAGGTATGTGTATGCGCCATTGATGCAAGACTGGATTCCGATGGATGGCATTGTTATGTAAACGGTGGCAGAGTGAGAGTTGAACGCACTTTGTTGGACTGGGCCAAGGAGGTAGCAGACCGCGGAGCTGGAGAGATATTGTTCACTTCAATGAACCATGACGGTGTGAAGCAAGGGTTTGCAAACGAAGCTCTTGCCATGCTCGCTGACAATTTGCCCATACCGATAATCGCAAGTGGAGGAGCCGGCTGCAAGGAACATTTCCGTGATGTATTTGTAAATGGTAAGGCAGATGCCGCCCTTGCTGCCTCAGTATTTCATTTTGGAGAGATACCTGTTCAAGAATTGAAACACTGGTTGAGAGACGAGGGGGTAACAGTTAGAATATAACCGGATAAAAGCTTAAAGACATATATAAGATGAAAATAGATTTCAGAAAAGGCGACGGATTGGTACCTGCAATCATACAAGATGCTGACACGAAGAATGTGCTGATGCTTGGATATATGAATGAAGAGTCTTTAGAAAAGACATTGAAGACTAAAAAGGTGACATTCTGGAGCCGTTCGCGCAATACTTTATGGACAAAAGGCGAGACAAGCGGTAATTTTCTTGACCTTGTGGACATAAAAGTAGATTGTGACAACGACACGTTACTTGTAAAGGTACATCCACACGGCCCTACATGCCATACGGGTACAGACACATGTTGGGGAGAGGAGAACGTATAGAGAAAATGTTTTTTATTTCTCGGGCATGGTCCGAGGTTGAATATTAAGATAATAATGGAAGAGAAAAATCCACTTTTGTTCCTTAGCGAACTGCAAGACTTTATTGAGAAACGTCATGAAGAGATGCCGGAAGGCAGTTACACAACATCTCTGTTTAAGGATGGTCTGAACCGAATGGCACAGAAAGTTGGCGAAGAGGCCCTTGAACTCGTAATAGAGGCATGTAACGGCACTAACGAAAGAATGATCTATGAGGGTTCAGATATGCTCTATCACCTTATAGTCCTCCTCACATCCAAAGGACTAAGGATAGAAGATCTCGCCAAAGAACTACAAGAACGCCATAACCCCGGATGGCAAAAGCACTGATATGCTGATAGACTACAAGAATGTAACGATAAGCCATGACGACGGCGAGACGGTACTCAGCGGCATAGACTTCCATGCTGTTGAGGGGGAGTTTATATATATAATAGGTAAGGTTGGGTCAGGAAAAAGCTCTCTGTTACGAACATTCTACGGCGAAATTGAGGTTGATGAGGCGGAAAAGGCTATTGTTCTCGAAAGGGACATGACTAACATACGCCGCAAGGACATACAGATATTACGTAGAGAACTGGGCATAATCTTTCAAGACTTCAAACTACTTACAGACCGTACGGTAAGGTACAATCTCGAATTTGTATTAAAAGCAACAGGCTGGAAAGACAAGGAAGAGCGTACGGAACGCATTGCCCACGTACTGAAAGCCGTTAACATGGAAGGAGTGGAAGACAAAATGCCACACGAACTTTCAGGAGGAGAACAGCAACGCATAGCGATTGCACGCTCATTGCTTAATTCCCCAAAAGTCATATTGGCTGACGAGCCAACGGGAAATCTTGACCCGGAGACAGCAGACAATATAATGGGACTGTTCAGGGATATTGCTGCCGACGGAACTGCCGTGGTAATAACAACTCATAACATTCCTATGTTAAGCAAATTTCCAGGAGTGGTCTACCGGTGTCAGGATGGTAAGCTCACAGAAGTTACAAAAGACTATCAGTAAAACGTACCGGCATTCTGAATTAATAATAAAAACACAAAAAGAAATAGCAATGAAAGTAATGAAATTTGGCGGCACCTCAGTAGGCTCACCGGAGCGTATGCAAGGTGTTGCGAAACTCGTAACAAAGTCTGGAGAGCCTACATTTGTTGTGCTTTCCGCAATGTCCGGAACTACTAACTCTTTGGTAGAAATATCCGATTATCTCTACAAAAAGAACCCGGAAGGTGCTCAAGAGAGTATCAATGCTCTGGAAAAGAAATACATGAATCATGTAGAGAATCTGTATTCTACGGATGAAATGAAGAAAAAAACATCCGCTTTCCTAAAGAAAGAGTTTGAATACCTGCGTTCTTTCACCAAAGACACATTTACTTCCTTTGAAGAAAAGATTGTTGTAGCGCAAGGAGAGGTTATGTCAACCAATATGGTAACAAACTACCTCAACGAACAGGGAGTGAAAACCATATTGCTTGATGCTCTCGACTTTATGCGCACAGACAAGAACGCCGAGCCTGATCTGACATATATAAAGGAGCATCTTGCTGAAATAATGAAAGCCAATGACGGCTATCAGATCTACATCACACAGGGATTTGTATGCCGCAACGCATACGACGAGGTGGACAATCTGCAACGTGGTGGCTCAGACTATACGGCCTCACTGATTGGCGCTGCTCTGATGGCAGAAGAAATACAGATATGGACAGACATAGACGGTATGCACAACAATGACCCTCGCTTTGTAGAGAAGACAGATGCGGTACATCAGCTGAATTTTGAAGAGGCTGCGGAATTGGCATATTTTGGAGCAAAGATATTGCATCCTACATGTGTACAACCTGCGAAATATGCAGGAATACCGGTACGCATCAAGAACACTATGGATCCTGATGCTGACGGTACGGTTGTGGACAACGTGCTTGTACGTGGCAAGATTAAGGCTGTTGCAGCTAAAGACAATATCACAGCCATTAAAATCAAGTCATCACGTATGCTCCTCGCCACAGGATTTTTACGCAAGGTATTTGAGATTTTCGAGACGTATAATACCCCGATAGATATGATAACGACCTCAGAGGTTGGTGTTAGCGTGAGCATAGACAAAGACACTCATCTCACAAAGATAATGGATGAGTTAAAGAAGTATGGCACGGTCACCGTAGATTCCGATATGTGTATTATATGTGTCGTAGGTGATTTGGACTGGAGTAATGTCGGTTTTGAAACACTTGTAACAGAAGCTATGGCCAATATTCCGGTACGCATGATTTCTTACGGTGGTTCAAACTACAACATCTCGTTCCTCATACGTGAGGCGGACAAGAAGCGTGCGCTACAAAATCTGTCGGCAAAACTATTCAATTAAACAGTTACATAAACACCAACACAAATCAAATATTCTCAAACAATGACATTCCCGATAGAGAAATTCAAAAACATAGAGACTCCTTTCTACTACTATGACAAGGCTCTGCTGGAACAAACGCTTAACGCCATAAATGCAGAGTTGTCGAAACATGATAACTTTCATCTCCATTATGCAATAAAAGCCAATGCCAATATTGACGTATTGCGAGAGATACAGAAAGCCGGTTTTGGAGTGGATTGTGTCAGCGGTGGAGAGATACAACGCGCTCTTGACGCAGGTTTTGATGCCCAAAAGATAGTATATGCAGGAGTAGGCAAAGCAGACTGGGAAATCACTCTCGGTCTGGATGCCGGCATATTCTGTTTCAATGTTGAGTCATTGGAGGAACTTGGTATTATTAATGAACTTGCCGCTGCAAAGCAAAAAGTGGCCAAGGTTTGCTTCCGCATCAATCCTAACGTAGGTGCTCATACTCATGCCAATATCACAACAGGGCTGGCAGAAAACAAGTTCGGCATAGCCATGGAAGATATGGAGACTGCTATCTGTAAGGCTAATGAAATGCAGAACATAGAGTTTATCGGACTACATTTCCATATTGGCTCACAAATATTAGAGATGGATGACTTCCTTGCCCTTGCCAACAGAGTCAATGAATTACAAGACAAGTTGGAGAAACAGGGAATAGAGATGAAGATTATTAATGTAGGCGGTGGACTCGGCATAGACTATGCCGATCCGGATGGCAATCCTATACCTGACTTTAAGGCATATTTTAACACATACGCAAATAATCTGAAACTTCGTCCCGGACAGAGCCTGCATTTTGAATTAGGCCGTGCTGTTGTTGGACAGATGGGCTCGCTCATAACCAAAGTGCTTTATGTAAAACAAGCCCGTGTAAAGAAATTTGTTCTTGTTGATGCCGGAATGAGTGATCTCATAAGACCTGCACTTTATGATGCGCACCATGAGATACAGAATCTGACAAGCAACGGGCCTCAGGAAACGTATGATGTAGCAGGTCCGATATGTGAGTCGACAGATGTATTCGGCAAGAATGAAACTCTTCCGGAATGTCACCGTGGCGATCTTATTGCCCTACGCTCTGCCGGAGCCTATGGTGAGATAATGGCTTGCCAATACAATTGTAGAAAACTTCCAAAGGGATACCTTAACCTGTGAGCAAATGTTCATATCATTTTATATAATGATAATAACAGCGGTGTTACTGGTGCTTGCACTGGCAACTCCGCTGTTTTCGCCCTTTTTCAGAAGAATAGCTCCTGAAGAGGGGTATGACGGCATCGTACGGAACTCCGAGGATAAAGAAGAGGAGGTAAAGAACGATCCTGAAACACCGTATTATCCACCTATATCAGTAGTTTTGACAGCTCACGACAGTTCCTATCATCTGTCACAAGTGCTGCCGCTTTTGTTAGACCAGAAATATTCCGGTGATTACCAGATAATAGTCGTTATAGACCGTAACGACAGTGATTCGGAAGACATACTGAAGCGACACAGTTCCAATCCGCATCTGTACTACACTATGATTCCCATGACTTCACGCTATTTGAGCCGTAAGAAGTTAGGCCTGACACTCGGTATTCGCGCCGCAAAGCATGATTGGGTGCTTGTTACTGATGTTCACAGTATGCCAACGTCAAACAAGTGGCTTGCCAATATGGCCCGTCATTGCGCTCCGGACATTAACATGGTACTTGGATTGTCATTATACAGATCCGACTCACCGTCTTATTACCGTTACGAGCAGTTGCGCACAATGTTGTACTATCTTCGTTCCGCACAACGAAAGTGTCCTTTCAGCACCAATCAATCCGCTATAATATTACGTAAGAGCGAATTCTTTGGCCAAAATGGATTCAGGGGTAATTTGGAATACACACGCGCAGAATTTGAATTCCTTGTCAATAAACTTGCAAAAGAGGAGGCATGTGCCATCGCCATAGAGCCTGAAGCACGAATGAAAGCACTCAAGCCATCAGCCAAACGCTGGCTTATGCGACAGCTGTATGCCCTTGACGCTTTACGTGGCATGCAGCGGTCGGCTGCATTCAAATTCCTGTTCAACTGGGATTTGTGCATGATGCACTTCTATAACCTCGCCACTATTGCAGCAATCATATTTGGAATAGTACTCTTACCGTCCACAGATGGAATGGTATTGCTGGCTTCCGCAATACTGTTATGGATAATATCCAATGTGGAACGATATATTATCTACTATCCGGTGTTGCGTTATTTCAATAATGTCAGTCCCTCCCTTGCCATCATAATGGACTGGACAATACCCTGGCGCAATTTTATTATGCGCATAAAATATCATTTTGCAGACAAGAACGATTTCATAACCCACAAATTGTAGTGTCTTTTTTTATAAAGATATAAAAAGCATTGCGTATATTACATTACATAACCGACATTACCGTAGCAGCAGGTCCTAAGGCCTCTGCTGTATACATGATGATGCAATCCACCTCAAAGATGGTGGAAAATCATCTTATTACCGCTGTGCCTCCGACAGACGATTTACAATGGTCCCTCAGAGAGCAATGTAATGTCAAGACGCATCTGCTGAAAAGAGGAATGGGACGCAAGCCGACCGATATTCTGTCGGTGTTTATTTCAGTAAACAAACTGCTGAAAACCATTAACCCCGATGTGGTTCATATACACGGAGCGTGGGATTGGAGTGCCGCAATGGTTGAACGTCTGGCACGCAATAAAAATATAGCGACATTGGTGTCACCCCATCGTGCGCTGTCAACAGAATTGCTTGGCATTGATTTCTGGAGCAAGAAACTTCCGAGACTGATTACATATCAGGCCTTGATGGTTAGAAATTGCACTGCCGTAATAGCCGTTAACGACAAGGAGAAGGATGACATTAAAAGTCTCGGCCTGAAAAAACGCATAGAAGTGTTGCTGCCAATGCCGCAATACAATGAGAATATGGAGCCATTTGGAGCAGCTTTATTCTCCTTTTATAGAAAAGCACTTGACTCCACATATACATCAAAACTGACTCAGAAAGAACACAATGTTGTTGTCACCGTTCTGCGCAACCTTATCGCCGATAATGACATAGAGGTACCAACACCTGACATTAGCGATGTATCGTTCAGACGAATATATTTCCATGCGTATGACGAGGATGTAATGCCGCAGTTTATTGAAGGCTGCAAGAAAATAGCCTTGCAGATACCTACAGCATTGAATGTGGCGGAGATACCGCGTTATCGCAATCCTAAAGCCAAGTCAACAGGAACATTAGACACCATTAACGCACAACCGGATATACGTAAGATTCCTGCGGACAAGGTAGTGGAGCGACACGCCGTAGCATTAATCTACAAGGCAAAAATTCTGACATTAAACCGCCTTACACTGCGACACTATATAGAACTATATACCCTTTTCCGACATACAGACTTTGACGAGAGCATTGTAGTGACAGAATTGAAACGTCTTCGGCTACTTCATTTCACAAGAAAACTACAAAAACAGCTTGCAGATATGTTCGGACTGAGAAACGGATATAATATAACATAATAACAATGCTGACACTATCGTGTCCAATTGCCGACACTGTTACATACAATAACTCAGACCGAAACAGACCAAAAAACAGTAACACGTGACAGGATTACGTAATTATTCTGTCGCAAATAACATAAAACCGAGGTGCTTGCGCCTGCTAACCCTATTCTATTTACAATATGAACAAATACGATATAGAGAGAGACATTAATTATCTTCAGTTGTTAGCCAAATCGTTTCCGAATGTGGCCGCGGCATCAACAGAGATAATAAACCTCTCAGCAATTCTCAATCTACCAAAGGGAACAGAACATTTCTTGGCTGACATACATGGTGAGCACGAAGCGTTTATTCATGTATTGAAGAATGCCTCGGGTCGCATCAAGCTGAAAGTGGATGAGATTTTCGGAGAGTATCTGCCCGCAAAATCAAAGAAAGAATTATGCACACTAATATATTATCCGGAGCGGAAACTTGAACTTGTAAAGGCAAACACCGAGGATTTGCAGGAGTGGTATTGCATGACGCTCCATCAATTGGTAAAGGTTTTTCGTGAAGTCAGCAGCAAATACACCCGCTCCAAAATAAGGAAATGCCTGCCAAAGGAGTTCAGCTACATAATAGAGGAGTTACTTCATGAACGTGCGGAAGAGGCGGATAAGGTGGCGTATGTAAACGTTATCATTGACACCATTATATCTACGGGCAGTGCCGATGACTTTATCACCGCCATGGCCAACACCATCCAGCGTCTGGCCATAGACCAGTTGCATATCCTTGGCGATGTGTATGACCGCGGCCCCGGTGCCCATATCATAATGGACAAGCTCTCGGAATACCACTCATGGGATATACAGTGGGGCAATCATGATATGTTGTGGATGGGAGCTTGCGCCGGTAATGACGCCTGTATCTGTAATGTCATACGCCTATCATTGCGCTATGCCAATCTGCTTACACTTGAAGACGGCTACGGCATAAACCTCATGCCGCTTGCAACCTTTGCCATGGAGATGTACGGCAACGACCCCTGTGAGGCATTCAAACCACATCTCAACACCGAAAACAAGGAGCGTTATGACCAAAAGACAATACGTCTCATGACGATAATGCATAAAGCAATCTCTATTTTGCAGTTCAAAGCCGAGGCGCAGATATTCAAGCGCAATCCGGCATGGAACATGCAAGACCGCTGTATGCTTGAGCACATTGACTACAATACAGGCATGTGTGACATCGCCGGCAAGCAATACCGGATGTTAGACATGAATTTCCCGACCGTAGACCCATCAGATCCCTGTGCCTTTACGGCAGAAGAGCAACAGCTGATGGACAAACTGCACCATTCTTTCCGTGTTTCCGAGAAGTTGCACCGTCATATACGCACCATGCTCAGTCATGGATGCATGTATGCTGTTTATAATGACAACCTTCTGTTCCATGCCTCTGTGCCATTAAACGAAGACGGTACATTGAAGCAAGTCGAGCTGACACCGGGAGTATTCCTTTCCGGTCACGAGCTGATGAAGCGAACCGGCATGCTGGTACGCTCCGCATTCCAGAGTGACACACCGACCGATGAGAAACGATACGCCTTAGATTACTTCCTATATCTTTGGTGCGGCAAAGACTCATGTTTGTTTGACAAGTCGAAGATGGCAACCTTTGAACGCTATTTTCTTGCCGAGAAAGAGACACATATAGAAGCCAAGGGAGCCTTCTTCCGTCTAAGAGATAAAGAAGAGACCGCCGATACCATACTGGATGCGTTCGGGGTCGTTGGTGATAACAGGCATATCATAAACGGCCATGTACCCGTGCATGTGGCAAAAGGCGAGAGCCCCATCAGAGCCAACGGCAAACTAATGGTCATTGACGGCGGTTTTGCCGAGCCGTATCATAAGGAAACCGGCATTGCCGGATATACGCTTGTATATCACAGTCGCGAGTTTGAACTCGTGCAACACGAACCGTTCACCAATGTAGATGACGCGGTACGTGAAGGCAGGGACATCAAGTCGAATATGCAGATAGTGGAAAACATCGGCCGACGTTTACATGTTGCAGATACCGATCGTGGCAGAGAACTGCAGGCACAGATAGACGATTTGCGTGAACTGCTATACGCTTATCGTCATGGTTTTATCAAAGAAGTGAAATGAATACAATGAACAAGAACACTTTTTTTACTGCAATGCTTGTCATACCGCCATTACTCACGGTGGCGTTATGGCTCATTTATGGTTTTCCAACGAATGAACCACCCACCCCACCCGTTTTTTATGTGCAGCTATGTATGACGGCTTTGACCATTGCCACCATACCACTGCTACTGAAATTTATCACTCCGGAAAGGTGTAAGGAACGTTATCCGATACTAAGCAGCGCACGTATCGGAGTTTTCTCCATATTATCATCAGTCAACGTGTTACTGTATTATCTGTTCAGCCACAGCCCCGCGTTCTTTTATCTTGGTGTAATAATGTGGTTAGCGCTGTTCTTTGCCAAGCCTCAGACAATCAAATGAAACTGACTCCTCTCGAACCCGAAGACCTCGAACTGCTCTATACCATAGAGAATGATCCCACATTATGGAGCGTAGGCAGCGCCAACGTACCATACAGCCGCCACACACTGTGCGAGTACCTGACCAGCCAACAGAGTGACATATACGCCGACAGACAGCTGCGTCTGGTCATAAGGGTGGATGATACCGAGACATTACCCTCACATGACGCATCATCAAAGTCACCGCAACGGTATGGTAAAGCTGTCGGATTGGTAGATCTCTTCAATTTCTCACCAGCTAATCTAAGGGCGGAGTTAGGCATTGCAATATTAAAAGAAGAGCAAGGCCGTGGATATGGCCGTCAGGCTGTACGCTTGCTATTGGACTATGCCCGTCGAGTTCTGCATATAAACATGGTATATGCAGTAGTGCCGGAAGACAATATCGCCTGTCTTGCCATGCTTCGCACAGAGGGTTTCGACAACGAGCACCGACTGGCACAGTGGCTTAGGCGTTCTGACGGATGGTGCGATGCTGTCGTACTGCAAAGGCTGCTGCATTGAGGGCGGGACGCATCCAATTGCCGCCATTACGATGATGCCCCCTCACAGTCTTACAGCCCGCTCTCGGAAACGGCCGCAAAATATGACAAGACTGATTAATGGCCTGTTTTATAATTATTGTATGCGAGGACTTTTTATGCTATTCCATAAACCTTTTGTGGTGTAACATATTTGCTTTTTTGATTGTATTTTTGTGCGAAAAAGCATGTCATGCTATTCTTTTTTGCTAACTTTGCAGTGGCTTGTCAGACGAAATGCGTTTTCGTTATGACACAGGCACGCTGAGTAAAATAAATGGAATACATGCGTAATTAATATGAATATTGTCCTAACAAGAATGAATGTGATGAAAATGAAACCGAGGAGGTATCCCCTTAATGTGTCCCGGCGGTTTGTCCTGTCAGCGTGGTGTGCTGTCCTGTCTTTCCTCTTTTTGCCGGCGTGCAAGGCGCAGGCACCGTCATGTTGCGGCGGTCTGGCAGATTTCGGCATTGGAGCAGACTCTACAGTGGTGCTGAATTGCAACGAACTGTCAGCGGGCAACCGCTCCCCGTTGTTTTATGCCGACTTCCGCGGCGGTCTGAAAGTAGAGTTGGATGTCAGGATGAACACCCGTGTCACTGAGCAGGCGTTTCTCTGCAAGGAGGGTGCACGCGGCGATAAGGCGGGCGATCTGACTGTCGGCTTTGACCCGGGCGAGGAGAAAATCTTTGCGGAGGTGAAAGACGTGCAGGGGGCTTTGCATCGTATCACGGCAGGGGAAAGCGTGCGTATGGGCGTGTGGAACCATGTGGCTGTGGAGTGTGTGCCCGATGCCCGCGGGCGGCGGTCTGTCATGACGCTCACGGTGCAGCCGGCCGGTGGCTCAACGGCATCTTCGTCAGTGGAATATGCAGGGTGGGCGTTGCCGTATCGTGTCGGGCGTTGGATTGTGGGACACGGCTTCCCCGGCGGCTTTCCCAATTCGTTGCAGGTTAGGAACGGCGCTGTCAGGGGACTCGCCATATCGGGACGCGGTATTGAGCGGCGCAGTGGGCAGAACCCTATCTTTGCAGATCGTCTCACGGCAGACCCTGCCTGCACCGTGGTGGGAGACAGACTGTATGCCTATGTAGGTGAGGACAGGGCCGCAGTAGGCGGCTGGTTCTCCATGCCGCACTGGGTGGCTTACTCCACAGCGGATATGAAGGAATGGCAGTGCCATGGGGTGGTGCTGGAGGCCGCGGCTTTTCCCAACGCCAATCCTAACGGCGCGTGGGCGGCGCAGGTGGTAGAGAGAAACGGAAAGTTTTATTTTTATGTTACGTTAGACGACCGCCGCAATGGCAAGCACATGATAGACGTGGCTGTGGGCGACAGTCCGACAGGGCCGTTTGTGCCGGCGCGCACTGACGGTACGCCGCTTATTACCGATGATATGACCACTGACTCACACAGGGCCAATGCCGATATTGACCCGACAGTGCTTATTGACGACGACGGTCAGGCGTGGATTGCATGGGGAAACGGTGACTGCTATCTGTGCAGGCTCAAGCCAAACATGATAGAACTTGACGGCGAGATAAAGCATCTGGGATTGCGCAATTACTCCGAGGGGCCGTGGCTCTTCAAGCGTGGCGGACTATATTATAATGTGTATGCCGCTGACGCGCCCGGCGTGCAGGCGGAGCAGATAGCCTATTCAACGGCCACATCTATAGAAGGCCCGTGGGTATATGGCGGATTGCTCACGGGATCCGCCCGCTATGGGTTCACCATACACCCGTCTGTGAACAAGTTCAAGGGCAAATGGTATTTCTTTTATCATGACGGCTCATATATGTTCAATGGCGAACCGGGCGGTGACTGCCGCCGCCGCGTGTGTGTAGAGGAACTGAAGTTTAACCGTGACGGCTCCATACGCCCCGTGGAACTGACCGAAGAGGGTGTTATTGGAAAGTAACCGCAGAATATTATCGACAGAATTAACCAGAAATAGAATAGACAATGAACTTGAAAGAAATGAAAAGCGCGTTCTGCTTAGGACTGCTTTCGGTGTTCTCTCTTATGGGATGGGCACAGAACCCCATCTCGCAAACAGAGTTTACGGCTGACCCCGCCCCGCTTGTGGTGGGTGATACGCTGTATCTTTATACCGGACATGATAACGACGAGGCGACTCCTACACGTTTTGTTATGCACGATTATTTGTGCTTTACCACTACCGATATGGTTAACTGGACGCACCATGCGCCTATTTTCAATATCCATCTGTTTGGGGAGCATGAGAACGCCAACGCCGCTCAGATGGCATACAGGAACGGCAAGTATTACTTTTATCCCTCAACGAGCGGTGTCCCCGTGCTGGTGTCAGACTCTCCATACGGTCCGTTTACCAATCCGTTAGGCGGCAAGAAGCAGGTGATATACGCCGAGGACACCAGTTATAGCGGTCATGGTTGGGAGGATATAGACCCTACCGTGTTTATTGATGACGATGGACAGGCTTATCTGTATTGGGGCAACAACGCTCTCTATGCAGTGAAACTGAATGACGATATGATTAGTTATGACGGTGGAATACATGTCTTTGATATAAAAGACCGTGCCGCTTTTGGTTCTGACTACGAGGAGGCACCGTGGTTTACCAAACGCGACGGTAAGTATTATCTCGTATATGCCGCCCATTGTCCGGAGGCAACTTATTGGGCTTGGGCTGACGCTCCGTTGGGTCCGTGGAAGTATGGCGGCGAGGTTATGAGGGCTTTTGAGCATGGTGGAATGGGTAACCATACGGGTATGGTATCATATAGAGGACAGTGGTATTTCTTTTATATGGACGAGGGGTTGCCCGGCTCCCACAGTCGCAAGCGCACGGTGAGCGTGGTGCCGTTTGATTTTCAGAATGACGGTAAGATACCGTATATCCATCACGACAAGCGCGGTGTGCTGAAGAGTGTCAATCCGTTAAACCCCTATGTGCGTCAGCAGGCTGAGACCATAGCATGGGAGGAAGGAATAGGCATCGGTTATGACGATGTGTATAACGTTTATGTGGATAAGATAGACAAGGGCGATTATATTAAGGTGCGCGAAGTTGACTTTGGTGACGGGGCGAAGGCGTTCCGTGCAAGAGTGAGAAACGGCGGAGGTGACGCGAGGATAGAGGTGCATCTTGATGCTCCGAACGGCGAACAGGTGGGAACCGTAGTCTGCAAGAGCGGCGACGTATGGACGGAAAAGAACTGCAAGATAAAGAAACGCCCCGGCATTCACGACTTGTATTTCGTGTTTGACGGTGCCGGCGTTTCGGGAATGCACTTCGACTCATGGCAGTTCATGAAGTGAGCGCGCCGTGCGTGTAAGGGTGATGCAAGCGAAAGCGGATGTTGCAGTGGTTGCAACGCCCTGACGGATGGCATGATGCCATCGTCCTGCAGCACATTTTTAACTAACTGTTATTCAACATAATAACAACATCCACATAAACGCACTGCGATTGTAATGTAAACGCACTGCAATTACACAGTGAAAGCACTACCTTTACAATGTAATCGCAGTGCTTTTACATTGCCTTCACACAGGCATAGCCATTACGACACTATTTTTTCAATAAATCGGGGCGCAGTTTCTTTGTCCGTTCAATAGCCTGCTCCATCTCCCACTCCTTTATTTTTGCCTCATGGCCTGACAGCAATATCTCCGGCACCCGCCATCCCTTATAGTCAGCAGGCCGTGTATATATCGGTGCGGAAAGCAGATCATCCTGAAAACAATCAGACAGAGCGCTCTGTTCATCGCCTATAACTCCGGGTATTACACGCACTATAGCATCAGCCATTACAGCCGCCGGCAACTCCCCTCCTGTCAACACGAAATCACCGATACTTATCTCTCGTGTTATGAGATGGTCGCGCACACGCTGGTCTATACCCTTATAGTGTCCGCAGAGTATTATTATATTACCTTTAAGAGATAAATCATTCGCCGTATGCTGGTCGAATTTCTCACCGTCAGGTGATGTATATATCACCTCATCATATTCCCGTTCGGCTTTCAGCGCGCTTATGCAGCGGTCTATCGGTTCGCACTGCATCACCATTCCGGCAAAGCCTCCATACGGATAGTCGTCCACCCGCTTCCATTTGTCAAGGGTATAGTCGCGCAGATTATGCAGATGTATCTCCGCCAGTCCCTTTTTCTGTGCTCTGGCAAGAATAGATTCGTTTATGAAGCCCTCCAGCATTTCAGGCAAAACGGTAATTATGTCTATACGCATAGGTGTAATTTTGGGTTGATTATGGTGCAAAGGTAATTCATTTTTCGCTATTTCTAAAGAAAAAGGATAATGAAATAGCTTTTTTTCCACAAAATTATTTAACTTTGCAGACACGGAGCCATAAGGTCCGCACGATAAGGAATGACCGACGAGGAAAGAATATACACGCTGCGAAAGCAACTCCACGAACATAACCACAGGTATTATGTACTGAACAACCCTATTGTTTCCGATCAGGAATTTGACCTGATGATGCACGAACTGCAATGGTTGGAGGCTCTGCATCCGGAACTGTTCGACACCAATTCGCCAACAATGCGAGTGGGCAGCGACATCACCAAGGAGTTCCGGCAGGTAAAACATGTTTACCCTATGTTGTCGTTGGCCAACACATACAGCGAGACCGATGTTGAGGAGTGGTACAATCAGGTAAAAAAGGGGCTGGAAGGCGAAGAGTTTGAGGTGTGTTGCGAAATGAAATACGATGGATTGAGCATTTCGCTGACCTACGAACACGGACATTTCGTGCAGGCCGTTACAAGAGGTGACGGCATACAGGGCGATGATGTCACCGCAAATGTACGTACCATACGTTCCATTCCACTCGTATTACAGCCGGACAGCGGTTATCCCGACATGTTTGAGATAAGGGGAGAGATATTAATGCCGTGGAAATCGTTTCAGCGACTCAACAGGGAAAGGGAGGAAAATGGCGAGCAACCGTTTGCCAATCCGCGTAATGCCGCCAGTGGCACGCTTAAGAGTCAGGACTCCAAAATTGTGGCAGAAAGGGGATTGGATGCCTACCTGTATTATCTGCCGGGAGACACGTTGCGTGATGGCGACCAATACGAATCGTTACAACAGGCCAAAGCGTGGGGATTCAAGATCAGCGACGGTATGCGTAAGGCACATTCGCTGAGTGAGATCTATAACTTTATAAATTATTGGGACACGAAACGTAAGGAATTACCCGTGGCTACCGATGGCATTGTACTGAAGGTCAACTCCATGCGACAGCAGAGACACCTTGGCTTTACGGCCAAGTCGCCCAGATGGGCTATAGCGTACAAGTTTAAGGCCGAGAGAGTATGCACCAGATTGTTGGAAGTGACATATCAGGTTGGCAGAACCGGAGCCGTCACTCCGGTGGCAAACATGGAGACAGTGCAACTGGCAGGAACCAAAGTACACCGCGCCACACTTAACAATGCGGACTTTATACGTTCCTTCAATCTGCACGAGGGGGATTGGGTATATGTCGAAAAGGGTGGAGAGATAATCCCGAAGATTGTAGGTGTGGCACAGGAACGGCGCTCGCCGTATGCCAATCCGATAAGGTTTGTGACGCATTGTCCGGAGTGTGGGGCGCCGTTAAGGCGCATAGAGGGAGAAGCCGTTACCTATTGCCCGAACGATACCGGCTGCCCTCCGCAGATAAAAGGACGTATAGAACATTTCATCGCACGCAAGGCCATGAACATAGACTCACTCGGTCCGGAGACAGTTGATGACTACTATGAAAGGGGGCTAATACACAATATCGCCGATTTATATGACATAACAGTGCAGCAGATCAATGCTGACGGAGCGAGAGAAAAGTCGGCACGCAAGATTGTGGCGGCGATAGAACAATCAAAGCAAGTGCCTTTTGAACGAGTTGTGTTTGCGCTCGGAATAAGAATGGTCGGCGAGACCACCGCAAAACTGCTGGCACGCCGTTTTAGAGACATTGAGACGCTACGTCATGCCACCGTTGAGGAACTCACAGAGACTGACGGTATAGGCGGCATCATAGCTGTGAATGTGGCGCAATACTTCAAGAACGAGGAAAATGCCCGCATCGTAGACCGCCTTATAGCTTATGGCTTGCGTATGAGCCTGACAACGGAGCAACAGGACATGAAAGGCAATATACTGCAAGGACAGACCATAGTAATCAGCGGAGTATTCACACATCATAGCCGTGACGAATACAAATTGCTCATAGAACAGCACGGAGGCAAGAACTCAGGCTCTATCAGTGGCAAGACATCTTTTATACTCGCAGGCGACAATATGGGTCCAAGCAAGTTGCAAAAGGCCGAGAAACTGGGCGTAAAGATTGTTACAGAAGAGGATTTTCTCGCCATGATTAGCAGCAAGCCAAGTGACACCGGGCATGACAGTAAATCGCGACACGATATAAAGGAACCCGAAAAGAGCGGTAAAGAAGATGCACCGGCAACAAAGAACAAGCCGGTTTCCGGTGGAATACAGCTGGAATTATTCTAAAACGCATGGCGTGTCGGAAGACACTAACACAGCGAAAATTACAAGATTAAAAGTAAAATGACTCTACATATATTCAATCCGGAGCATGAGTACGCGATGGCGGCGGACATGACAAACTTCACCCCGCCACATGCCGCAAGGGTCGTGCGCTCGGAATTGGCATATCTGCCGGCGTTATGGGCGCAAGACGGAGATGTAATAATAGTGGACGATGTGCCGGCGGCAATGAACGCATACCGTAAACTGAAACTGAAGATACGACCGGAAATCAAGTTTGTTACTCTGAAAGAGTTGCGGAAAGTCATTGAAAACAGCATTGTGGAAGCGGTAGAACCATGGGGATGGGACAAAACCGTGAGACACGCACTGCTGAAAGCCGGTGTACCTGCCAAGGCAATGCCGGACGATGACACCATAAACGCCATCCGAATGCTATCCAACCGCGCCACAGCGGTAGAGTTGCTTGTACACATCAGACAGGAAGACACTGCCGGATGGCTCACCGGAAATGCCGTGGTATGCCATGATATGGCAGAGGTAGAGTGCTTCATAGAACAACACAGGAACGTAGTACTAAAAGCACCGTGGAGCTGTAGCGGCAGAGGTGTAAGGTATGTAACGCCGGAGACCTTTACAGAAAACATCCGCAAGTGGACAGACAGAACATTAACGAAGCAGCAGACAATAGTGGCAGAGGTGAAATGCAGCAAGGTCATAGACTTTGCCGTGGAGTTTATAGCAGAAGCCGATGGCACGGTACGCATGACAGGACTATCGCTGTTCAACACGGTCAACGGAGCATACAAGGGAAATATAATAGCCTCGGAGGCCGAGAAGCGTGAAAAAATAGAGCGCTATATCCCGTCAGAACGGCTTGACAACATTATAAGCCGTATGGCGGAGCTACTCGCACACAAGTTGAAAGGAACCTATACCGGCCCGCTCGGCGTAGATATGATGGTGGCCTATGGCTCGCTGTTGAACCCCTGTGTAGAGATAAACCTGAGGCGAACCATGGGCCATGCGGCATTGGCACGATATGAAAGAGGCATCAACATCATGACATAAGAAACTAACGACATAACAATTAATTAACTAACAGATGAAAAAAACTATCATTGCTTTATTGCTGGCATTGCCAATGGCACTATCGGCACAGTACAAGTCGCAAGTATGGTGTCCCGACAATGGGGATGGCACATTCACCAATCCGGTGATAAACGCAGACTATTCCGACCCCGACGTATGTGTCGGCGCAAGTGGAGAAGACTTCTATCTCACAGCCTCCTCGTTCAACTGCATACCCGGTCTGCCCGTATTGCACTCCAAAGACCTCGTGAACTGGGAGATAATAGGACACGCAATAAAGAAACTGCTGCCGGAAGACCGCTATGCCATAGCACAACACGGCAACGGTGTGTGGGCGCCTTCTATCAGATACAACAAACACAACTCCACATACTATATATATTGGGGCGATCCCGACCTTGGCGTATTCGTGGTCACGGCCAAGGATCCGGCCGGAGAATGGACGGAGCCTAAGTGCATTATCCCCGGAAAAGGCATGATCGACACATGCCCCCTGTGGGACGAAGACGGCAAATGCTATCTCGTAAACGGCTGGGCAAACTCACGATGCCAGTTCAACTCAGTGCTCACAGTACGCGAGATGTCCGCCGACGGCATGCAAGCCATTGGCGACCCCGTCATAGTATTTGACGGCAACGGCACCAACGACCGCACAGCCGAGGGACCAAAGTTCTACAAGCGCGACGGCTGGTATTGGATAATGTGCCCCGCAGGAGGCGTACCCGTTGGCCATCAGCTGGCCATGAGAGCCAAGACCCCATACGGCCCATACGAGAGCAAGACAGTGCTGGCAACAGGAACGACCGACATTAACGGCCCACATCAGGGCGGATGGATACACCTAAGCTCAGGCGAAGACTGGTTCATGCACTTCCAGGACAAAGAGGCTTACGGCCGTGTAGTATGGCTGGAGCCGGTGACATGGAAAGACAACTGGCCCGTAATGGGCGAGAAACAAGGCGTGAAAGTATATGGCAAGACAGAGAAATACGCCGGACAACCCGTGCTGACATACAAGAAACCCAACGTAGGCAAGACATACCCCATCAACAACCCCGCCGAGAACGACGACTTCAACTCACCCACCCTCGGCAAACAGTGGCAGTGGCACGCCAACTACGACCAGACATTCGGCATGCCAACCACCTTCGGATGTTTCAGACTGTTCTGCCACAGACAGAGCGAAGACCACAAAAACCTATGGGAAGCCGGCAACCTGCTGTTGCAGAAGACACCGGCAGACAACTTCACGGCAACGGCAAAGCTGACCGTCACGGCAAAAGACGAGCAACAGTATGGCGGCGTCATAGTCATGGGCATGGACTACACCTCATTAGTCCTGCGCAGAGTAGGAAATGAATTCCAGTTGCAACAAATCACATGCAAGCAGGCAGACAAAGGGAAACCGGAAACAATAAAGACGCTTGCCACCATAAAACCGACAGACACAGACAAAAACCCCTATCAGCCGGCCATACACTGCCAGTTGTATATGCAGACAAAGATAGAGTATATAGGCGGCAAGACAAAAGACGGCGAGAACAAGCACGAGGCACGCGTTACGTTCGCATACTCAAAAGACGGAAAGAAATTCACGCCATGCGGCGAACCCTTCACCATGCGGCAGGGCAAATGGATAGGAGCAAAAATCGGATTCTGCGCTGCCGAGCCGGCAGGAAAAAAAGTAAGAGGATGGGTCGACATTGATGACTTCAAGGTGCATAAATAAAATATAGAGTCAACTGGCAAAGTGCAAAATTAACAATTTAACAAATTAACAAATTAACAATGCATCGGTAGAAACCCTACCGATGCACAATATTTATCATGCCGTCAGACAGATGTAATCGCAAGGTCATAGCCCAATTCCACATCAGCCAGCGGAGGCGTGAAGCCTGCACACTCAAAACCACACATAGCCTGTATCACTTTTGGCAGTATCCTGCGTGAGTACTTCGTTATGGCATAGTCTCTCGCCACACCCGTCTTGTGACATACATACCTTATATAACTCTCTGTAGGGTTCTCTGTCGTCGGCGCCCACCGCCTTATCATCTTCTCTATTGTGTTGTCGCCCCTGTCGATGTATTTGAACAATATTATCGCCGTTGCCCTATAGCAACTCGACATGCTGTCGAATACACAGAACCCACCACGACTGCCTTTCATCCCCTGCCACTTGTTACTCTCCACATAGCGTATGTTTGTAGGGTTATTGTTGCGGTAGCCAACACACGTTGTATATTTTTCTCTCCTTTCCATATATTATAGCGGTTTTGCCTCCAAAAAATCCGCAGGCAGATACCCGCGTATCTCGTTATAGAATCTGTTGTTGTATTCATGCACTCCGGGATAGTACCTTAAATCAAAAGATGTGCCAGACTCAATCAATGACGCCATCTTCGCCTCGTCCAACGGTTGTGACGTAGAGACCACCATGCTACACTCGTACGATTCGCAGTTGGGTTCCTCTTGTATCCATGCCACCACAAGCTCCGTACGTTGCCACTCACCGCGCTGCGATACTCCCCGTTTTGTCTCAAGCACTTTTTTTAACACTACATTTCTTTTCATTTTTCTTTCGTTTTTGTTTTTTCTTATCAGTCTTGTTACACGTCTCCTTTGCCTGTACTTTGGCATACTCGCCAACAGCAGTCTTCTCTATCAGTCCGTTCTTCTTCCATATAGATATTATAACTCTTGGCGGAGAACTGTTTCCTACCTTTGCCGATGACACTTTTACATCTCCCGTTGTGAATTTGTCAGGAAGCAGTTCCCAAAGTGATTGGAATTTCACACGCTCCACCTTGCTCTCAGCCTGCGCGCTATTATATTTTTGTGAGTAAAGCAGACAAATTTCGTACAAGTCAACATCCATCCACCATTTGATAAAGTTGCAAATAGTCCTGCGAGCCTGTGTGTCCACAGTGGTATAACACTGTGTGCAAAGCAACGCAAGACGGAAACCCCTTACGGCCACCCTGCGGCGAAACACATCCTTAGCATAGTCCACGTCATGCTCGGCCTCCAACCTCGTCTTTTCCAGCCATCGGTCTATTGTAGGCATAACCCAAGACATGTCCACAGTCACAAAATCCCTGAACGTATGCCTCCATGGCACCTCCTTGTCAAAATCCTCCTCATTAACGAAACGCAGTTGGGACATGTCATAATCCAAAGGCTCCGCATACTCCCGCTCATCACATCGGGTCACAAAATTATCAACCGTCCGCATCGCCGTCTTAGATAACGTCCCCCACTTGCACGCCCTCGCAAACTCTTGATTTTCAATCGGAGTGAAACAACAACGAGTTACAAGCCCGTTCTCAACATTCTTGAAATAGGCGTTTAACTGGTCTATCGTGCCTGTCATGAGGATATTCCAATATAGCGGCACACTACCCTTAAAAGAGTTTGCACTCTTGAACATCTGGCCATATTCCCCATTGTCCCACGCAATGCGTATAAGGTCGTCTTTGTTGCCGCCCGCAGCCCTTACACCCTTGCGCCACTCGTCAATCTCGGCTGCCACGGTAAACATGTGATGACCCTCATTGTTCATCTGCTTCTCAAGGAATTCCGTCTCCGACACCTTAGACGGCACGATGCGTTTTGTCACGCACGGGTTCTCGGGCGCCTTGTCATTTGACCCCTTGCGGTTTATCATGTTCATATATATGCGCTCTCTTGCCTCAGAGAGTTGGTCACGCATTTTTATCTTTTTCAGCAACATTGATACAAAACGCTCAACAAAACCCTTGCCGCTACTTGGCGGCGAATATATCACGCTGAAGAATGATGTGCTATGCGTGCGTTGGTCGTATGGGTACACCGCTCTTACATACGACGTTATCGTACCCATAATAGGCATCAGAGCGTTGATGCACGCTATCGAGTAGTCAGGCGGCGCTATACCCACCAGCTCTTTGAAAACCGGCGGTAAGTCAGGCATGCCGCTACGTTGGCAGGCAGGCACCTGTGGGCTGTCCTCATCATCAGCCTCTTGGTTTGCGGAGTCTGCCCTTTTGTAAAAACCGTTCTTTACAAGAAACACATAAAACTCCTTCGGCAAACGCCCCGTAGTATTGGTGCGGCAGATGGAACGACACTGGCTCAGATAGTCGGCCGACGACGCCTGCGGGTCAAAGCGCGGCAGCAGCTGGTGGAGCACAAGCGGGTTGTTGTCGCAAATGCAGCGGAAGTATTTAACCATCTGATTGTAGAAGTTGTGACGCTCCCCCTGCCCCGGCTCTCCATACACCTCAACATAACGGGAGATAATGTCTTGGAGCAAATGCCCCCGATAGCTATATTGGGAGAAATCCTCTGTGCTTTCCACATTTTTCATCTCATCCCCATTGCCGGCAGCCACAGGCTTTGCGCCTACAGCTGATGTGATAATGGGCGTAGCCGTGAGTTCCGTATTCTTATATAAATCCGCGTTAATGTAACAAAAGTCTTCCAATGGCACAAGGAACGATAGCCTGCCAAGATCCTTAACGCTACCGTCTAACACTCCGAAATCGGAAAGGCGCAAAAGCTGAGACAGCCAGTCCATGTGTTCAGACGTTGTCGGAAAATCCATAGCGGCACGTGTCACAATACGCAACCCCCTGCCTGACGGTGTTATGTGTACAAGCAGCACGTCTTTTAGCAAATGAGCGCTCTTTATTCGGTCCATCAGCTCATCAGCCGCCTCATGGGCGTCCTCCTCCATCTTGTCAATATCCACCATAAAGAATTGCGTTGGCGTCATGTCAGCGGCAAGCCGCTTGCCTGTCTTTGACACACCGCACCATGTGGCGGCGGGTAGCGCTTTCTTTGCGTTGGCGTCGCCATTGCGGTATCTCTCCACCGTACTCTTCAACTCTGGGTTTGACACAATCTCGATGAGTTTGTCATAGGGCATTGGGGCAGGCTTGACGCCTGGCAACGCAACACCGTTTTTTGCGACGAATGGCTCGTAATACTCAAATACCATAAATACATTGTTTTTAATTAGTTAATATACTTTGCAAGCATGAGGGACGCAATGTCCAGCTGCCGCAGCAACTGTTTTATCAAACCGTTACGGCCGCCGCCCTTACTCAGCCGTACGGATATCTTATACTTTGTGCCGCTCTCATAGAGCGTGACGTCATGAGCCGTGTCAACCACCCTCATCAGGTTGGGGGAGTCGCTTTGCTGCGCCGGCTCAAACTTCATCTCACCATACTCGTTTATATAGCCATAGCCACGGTAGCGGCGGCCGGGCTGCATGATTACCTTCTTCATGATAGCAGTTGTTTTAGAGAGGGGATGTCCGATAACGCTGCCAGGGCTTTGTCAGGCCTGCCGTCGGCCAGCTGCATACAGAAATCCCCCACAGTGATCATTATTGACAACGGCATGAACAGCACCGCCGAGACAACGGCGATCAGAAAAAGTGTGCACGCGGAGCATGCGAACATGGTGGCATAGACACCTGATCGGAAGATTTTCTTTAGGATTTTTCTCATGACTTTTTTTTGTGTTTTTTATACGTTTTACATTTCGCGGGGGGGACAAAAATGTTAATTTGTTAATTTGTTAACTCACTATCCCCCCCGCACCCTTTCCTGCCACGGCCGTGTGGTTACGGGGCAAAGGTACGCAGAGTTAATAAAAAAAAAAAAAAAAAAACATATCTTAAATGTTTTGTCGAAAATATAACTTTTCTTTACATTTGCCGTATGGATAAACACTCCATACGACTGTTTTTGGCGTGGCTGTCTGATGTGTGGGAGCACCGCCCGCTGCTGTCATGGCTCGCGTACATCGCGCTTTCCATCGCCCTGTCTCTCGTGCTGCGTGAGGTGTCCACTGTGACACCCGACGACGAGAGACGCATACTCCATGAGCTGATGGGCTATGGCGAGAACAGTGTTTACTATATGTTTTTCGACGACTGAGGGGTAGTGGCGCATAATAATGTACGCGCGCGGATAGTTGTAATTATCAGTCGGTAATATATTTTTTAATATATATATAATATATTAATATATGCGCAAAGACGGATTTACAAATTAACAAATTAACAAATTAACATCCCCCCCCCGTCCGTCACGCCGCGCAAAGTGTTAACGCAGAAATTAAAAAACGTGAAAAACACGCACGTAACGTTAAAATTCAGCATGATTTCTTAACATTTTGACTATCAAACCATTGTCAGGCACGCATACAACGACCCCCTCGCCGCCATTATTTCCCCACCTCGCCATTGTTGTTTTCTGTTGACACTCATGCCGTTTGGCGGCGGCGTGTGTGGCGTTTGGCGGCGTGGAGCAGCGCATGGGTGGGCAAATGTTAAAATCAAGGGCGAAAATTGCGGGATTTATATTAATTCCGTATCTTTGCACACGGATATACGGATAGGCGCTGTGTAGTGCGGAGACGCCGCCGTAGATGTTTTTTTTCAAATGATATAATTTTTTTTAGAGAGAGGAGGATTTTATGGCAGTATCTTATGTCACATTGCAGAACAAGAGAAAGGGTGGCAACCAGATGTGGTACGGCAGGGCTGTGCACCCGGCCGTTATCAGCACAAAGGAGCTGGCGGAGGCCATTCAGCGCAACTGCTCCATTACACGCTCTGACGTAATGGGCGTAATCACCATGATGGTGGATGTAATGAAAGAGGATTTGCAGAACGGCAAGAAAGTGGAACTGGACGAGTTTGGGACATTCCGCATAAAGATGAAGTCGGGGCCAGCTGCGTCTGCAAAGGAGTTCAACGCAACGAAGAATGTGGTGCGTACCACCTGCTCATTCCTGCCCAAGGGCTTTGAGGAGAACGGTCAGCCCACACGAACATTCCTTAATGACGTGCAGTACAAGAAAGCTGAGTAAAAAAACGAGTAAAAAAAAAGGAGGGTATTATTATGGCATGTTTTTATATACTGAAACAGGACACGAAAAAGGGTGGCAACAATATGTGGTACGCTCGCCCGAAGTACATAGACCGCACCACGCTCGATAGCATAGCGAGGCGTGTGCAGGCGGCATGCTCCATGACGCTGTCTGATGTGCGGGCTGTTATCATAGAGCTGATAACGGTCATGAACGACCAGCTGAAAGCGGGCAACAAGGTGCGCCTTGACGGTTTCGGCGATTTCTCAATCGGCATACACACGTCTCCGGCCATTTCGGAAAAGGAGTTTAACGCCAATGACAACATAAAATCCTGTCACATCTGTTTCCAGCCGCAGCGGCATAGACTGCAAAACGGCAAATACAGCAGGGCGTTCTGCGAGGATGTGACATGGAGAGAATGGCCTTATGGAACGTCAGACGGCGCCACACCCACACCATCCAATCCTTAAATTGTGTCGTCGAGTCTATGAACATTAAGTCTGCAATGGCCATAATGTCACTGTTATTCGGCATGGCTATAGGTCTGATAGGAGTGATGCTGCCGCCGCAGGGTGAGATAGACGGCTCTCTGCTATGTTTCATAGGGCAGCTGCTTATATTCAGCGGCTCGTGCATAGGCATAGACGTTTATGTGAGTGGTATTGTCAGCAATGCGCATAAAGAAAGGAGAAGACAGTATGATGAGCAACGAGACGAAAAGCAAGTGGTCGGTGGTGATTAACATAGTGCTGACAACCATCACGGCAGTGTTGTCAGCAATGGGGTTCACAGTACACTGATAGAGGACATGTGGGGTTGTTTCCCCAAAAATGTGGGGGTGGACACCGCCACTTTAGAAGAATGGATTTTTTTTCTAAGTTTTATATGTTGGTTTATGTGTTTCCTGTATTTTACAGGTAGAGAGAGTAGACCGTTGTCCGAGAGGATGACGGTCTTGTTAATTTGTTAATTTGTTAATTTGTTAATTTCTCCATTACAACTCCTAACCCCCATTGCATTATCATCTGTTTACATTGCGTTTACAGTGGTTGGGTCAAGTGTTTTCAACTCATCGTAGATGCGCTGCACGGGCAGGCCCATAACGTTATAATAGCTGCCGCGTATGCCTGTTATGCCGATATAGCCTATCCATTCCTGTATGCCGTATGCTCCGGCTTTGTCCATTGGCTTGTATTGGCGTATGTAGTGCCATATCTCACAGTCGGAGAATCTCATTCGGATAGCTATGGCGGTTCAAGTTCTGTTACAGATGGTATGAGCCAAAGTCAGTCTGAAACCGTTAGCCATAATGTTGTAAACAAGCATATTGAGTCTATTAGTGAACACTTGTTCTATCATGGCAAAAGATTGGAAACTGGCAAGGCAATTGGCATGTGGAAAGTTGGAACTTATCTAATGACTAGCAGAGAAGCTGATGCAAAATCAGGAACAATGCAATTGCGTTCAATTCTTAGTGGTCAGGAATCAATTTATGAGCCTGTAAGAATAACCAACCTTACAGAGTTTTTGAAAATTGAAGATTCTATTGGCAAGCTTCAATCTCCTAATGTGTATATCCAGAATATGGGTGGTGATAATTTCAATCATCCATTGGGAAATAATTATAAGGAGCTTAAAACTGTTCTTACAACAAAAGAGCTATCTTATCTTATCAATTTTCCATTGAGGTCAGTTCCAGGAATTAGTGTAGTTGATAGTTCACCTGAGTTTAGTTTGAATTTGCCAGACAAAGAAAATCAAAATTCTGCTCAGTTTGGAAAATTACTATATGGAGGAACCACAACAGATATGGATTTTGAAATATCAATTGATTCTTTATCCAAGCACACTTTGTTATCAGGCATAAATGGAACAGGTAAGACTAATACAGTTCAATCTATACTTAATAGCATTTCTAATAAAATGCCTTTTGTTGTAATCGAACCTGCAAAAACAGAATATGTTGATTGGGCTATTGAATACAACAAGAAACATCCTAACAATCAGATTGATATTTACATACCAGGATGCAAAAAATACAGAGGTTCCTACATTCCGACCCCACTACACATAAATCCTTTTGAGATTGTGTGGCTTAGTAAAAAACAGGAACCAAATGTGCTTACGCATATAGACAGGTTGAAGTCCACTTTTGCAGCTGCATTCCCTATGTATGATATACTACCTGTATTAATGGAAGACCTATTATATTCAGTATATCAAAATAAATCAACCGATTGGTTGTCGCAAGCACCAATATATGATGTTACAGTACCTCCTACACTTAACAGCATGAGTATAAATGTTAATAAAGTAATAGGAAACCGTCAATACGAGGAACGTATCGAGCGAAACATGAAAGCGTGCTTAAATACTCGCATAGACAGCCTTAAACGTGGATGGAAAGGTGATTTGCTGAATGTTGTTCATTCAACACCTTGGGAAGATCTGTTCGAAAAACCATGTATCATCAACTTGTCATATGTAGGTGATGACGTTGATAAGAGTTTCTTTATGTCTCTTATTCTACAGTTCTTATATGAATATAAGACCGCGCAAGCAGAAGTCGGGTTGATTGATTTCAATGACAACTCATGTAAGCATCTTACCGTTATAGAAGAAGCTCATAGAGTAATGATGAAGTGTGAGAATCCTGACGCTCCACAATATAAGTCAGCAATAATGTTTAGCAATATGCTTTCTGAAATTCGAGCTTATGGAGAAGGTCTTTTCCTCGTTGATCAAGTGCCTACAAGATTGATTCCTGATGCAATTAAAAATACAAATACAAAGATTACACACAGGCTCGTCTCTGAGGATGATTGCAAAGCTATTGCAGAATCTATGGGCATAAGTAAAGAACAAAGGATGATTATTCCCAAACTACGTGTTGGTCAGTGTATTGTTTCTACATCGCTTTCAACTGACAAGCATTGGGTTCAAGTCAATAAAGTGAAATAGTATGATAGAGTCTTTAGAAGGCATAAGTGCAACCAATAAAAGCTTAGAGGGAGTAAATTCTCCCTTTGAGCTTTCAGACTCCCAATTGCAATACCTAAAAGAACTAAATGTAAGTTCTGAACAATGGGAGGGAATGGATATAGGTCAAAAGAATCAATGTCTATCGTCGTTAAACGATAGATTTGAAGAATTAGGCATATCAGATAATTCTGTTATTGAGTCAACTCTGCAAAATAATTTCTCTCCGGAACTAGTAGAAGCCTATAATAGATTAGAAATGGCTCCTAATGATATGGAGCAAATCGAACAGGTCTCAGATACGTTAAGCGAGATGTCTGAGTTTCAGATTGAGAACTGGGAAAGAATGGATCTAAATGAAAGGATTGAAGCTCTAAACACACTGGAAAGTAGAATTGCAGAAATCGAACATCGTCCTGCATGTCCTGTGTATTCTGAATATATGGGTTCTGTCCAGATTCAAGGGGGACATGTTTATGGAAGACTTGGAGGATTTAATCCAGAAACAAAAGATATTACGCTTAATTCTGAAATGTTAGCAAGTAATGATCCTGCTGCCCTAAGAGAAACCTTAGACACAATTGTTCACGAAGGAAGACATGCATATCAGGACTACAATGTTAATGAATGCGAAGTTCATCCACGCCATGCAGAGATTATTAGCTGGTCAGAAACAATGGAAGGTGGTAAATGGGGATATTGCGGTGGTTCAAGTACTCTCTTAGGCCAGCGGCTCTATGAACAGCAATCAATAGAAATTGATGCAAGAAATTTTGCTGCTGATGTTTTGGATAAGTATGATGAAAAATTTTATGCGTAAATCATGAATAAGGGTAATATAATTAAAGTATTAGAGAGTCGAGGCTATGACTCTCGGTCTGCAAATTTGGTCGCTCCAGAATTGCTCAGCCTTTCATCACCTTTAAAAGGTTTATTCAATAAATGGCTTGATGATTCTTCAATTAATCAAGATTATAGTTGTCATGGCTATTCCATAGTAGAATTAATGAAAGAACGCAACATGAGTTATCCTGCTGCACTCTTAACTATAGATTGGCTAATTAAAGAACCAAATATGGCTATTAAAAGTTTAAGGAGGGGAATAAAATGATTCAAAAGTGTAAGAATTGTGGATGTTGGTGCTCTGCTCCATATAAGAAAAGTCCATATGCGCTAGGACGATTTATTGATAGCTTGTTTGGTACAGAAGGGGGTGCAGAATTTAAGTGTCAATGCGGAAACACTTGGATGGAACTCGATCGAAGAAAGGATCAAACAGCACAATACAACAAGGAGAACTCAGAAAAGGGTGATACATCTAACACAAAATCAACTCTCCAATTATCTGGAAAAAATAGATAAACAATGGCAACATTCGTTTTAACTACAAGAAATAACGTTCCATTGGGTAATGGATTAGCTCCCATTCCCCAACGCGAACAACGTGTCATTTCAGTTGGAACACAAGGTGTGACAGCGTCCACACTTTTCTCCAATTATCAATGTAAAGACATTTTAGCTCAGCAACTTAACATGGCTTTCGGAACTGGTAATTTCTTTACAAGAGATAATGTCGCCAAATATTTTGGCTATTTCAAAGTAGTGCCTATTTAGTTTCTAGTCACAATGGAAATACATTTGAGTAGCAATAAAGCGCGTTCATATCTAAACAATGCAGGCAAGATGCTAAATTTAGTATCTTATCTTCAGCCGTATCTTCACAAAGATGGATTAAAAGATGCTAAAGAAGATATTAAACTGTTGATGGACTATATTTCTGATGTCGCTAAAGGTAATTATATCGGGTATAATGTTAATAGATTTTTGATTGTTATAGCCGCTTTACTTTATGTGATTGATCCTATAGATATGGTTCCTGATTTTATTGTCGGAGGTTTTATTGATGACGCAACTGTGATAGGTTGGGCAATTACAAAAGTTGCCCAGGAACTTGAGGACTACAGGTTATATCGTAACGAGCAGAACGGATGTAACGAATAAACAAAATGGTCATCTAAATCATATGATTTGGGTGACTTTTTTTATACCATACTTTTTGAGTTCATTTTTAGTAGTTGCAATATACAGCATAAATTCATCAAAAACAATATAAAACCTATTATCCATTACCATAGTACCTACACTATCACCAAATTGAACTTTATCTAAGCCTTCGTATGAATCCTTTGGAACTTGGTAATACTCGTTGTCGTTTTCTGTAGGAATATAAATGTAGTCCTCTGTAATGGCATACATGTTTGGATGGAATTCATACTCGCAATCCTCAAAAAGCTTGACTATATCACAATTTTCCATCCATGATTTATAATTGTGTGTAACTTCTTCGTCTGTAACCTTTGTTAAATCAATTTTTAATGGCCAAACAGAAGAATTTATTGCACGTTTTAGGGGAAGATAAGTTAATGAAGGATCTTCAGGCAATTCAAATTTATACCAAGCGTGGTCAGAATCAACATACCTATTTCCTTTCATTCTGTTTTTTATAAGCTCTGGATGGACAATATAGGCAATAACATCACCATCATCAGCTTCTGATAAAAATAGGGAATATCTGATTCCTGTTAGTTTGTTATTGGCATCCTTATGCCAGTGCGTCGCAAAGAAGGTGCTACCATTGATTGTTGGCTCTATCTGCCAAAATTCAGTATATATTGCTTCACCTCCACATTCATTCCAATATCCTCCAATATCAAGTTCAACTTGCAACTGTTTCAACACCGTCGATGTTTCATACATATTCTCTGAACTATTATAGGACTCAAAGGTGTCTAAAATGTTAGAGAAATGATAATATGCCATAAATCGGGTCTTGTTCTTTTCTGCTCTTGCTCTTGTTATTACAGGAAGAACATTAAACATAGTGCCGCCTTCAGTAAATTTCTCTAATAAAGACATTGAAGTCTCAAACTGACGAGCAAAGTCAATGGCATCACCATCCTTTGAGTCATATCCAGGGATGACTTTTATTAGCATCAAAGAAAGGAATGAAGCTGAAATTCCTTCTTCGATTACTTCGTTAAATATCGCTTTTTTGCGATTGCTAAAAGTTTCTCTCTTGTCTGGATAGTAAATGTATTGAAGCAACTCTAATGCAGTATTAAAAGGGTTACTTCTTCTTGCCAAGTGCGTTCTGAAGAAATCCCAAGCCTTTTTGTATTTTATCAGCACCTTGTCGAGAAATAGGGTTTCGTCTGTCATAGAATACGCCTCTACTTTTAGATCACGAAATGTACTCCTCAATTTCCGAGGTGTGCCAAAACATCTTTTAATGCCATTATTATGGATAGAGTGATTGTCCAACATGGTTTCAATCTCATCCATGGTGTTATAGAGAAATCTTGTGTTGACTATAGTTGTCAACCACTCTTCGTATTTGGGTTCTTCCTTAATCATAATGCAAAAGTATAGAATACTAAAATTATAAATGCAAAAAGTCCAAAATTATTGTTCATAAACACTATGTTTCCGTTTGCTATTTGTAATATAATACGAAAAGTAAGCAAATATTGAATCTTGCGGCATGTTTGAACTAGTCAAAACATAGCAATCTCATTATAATTAAGTAATTTTGCAGAAAATCAATTATATGGTATTCGGAACTACAACTTTTAAGTGTGATAACTGCGGTAACAAGTTCGTTGCTCCTGCAGCATGAATGGTGTGCAACATGCTTTATACCCCATGCTTTGTACAAGATGTGGAAGTAGGCATACATACTCAGCAGGATTAAGCAATCTTGGAGGTGTATTCGGACCTAAACCTGTGTATCGCAAAATTTGGGAATCTATAGACAAAAACAAATGATTAAATATATTAGCAACTCGAATCATTATAAAGAAGTAATAACCCAAATCAAGAGTGTTAAAAATACTTTGTGGATAGGTACAGCCGACATAAAGGACTTATACGTTGAAATCGGCAAGGACAAGAAGCCATTCCTGGAATTGGTAGCTCAACTTATACGAAAGGGAGTTGATGTAAGATTGATTCATGCAAAAGAACCTGGGCAAGCGTTTCGTGAAGATTTTGATAAGTACCCAGTTCTGTATGACAGACTTGAAAGGGTTCTATGTCCAAGGGTTCATTTCAAGATCATCGTTCTTGACTGCCAGAAAGTGTATATTGGTAGTGCGAATCTGACAGGTGCGGGAATTGGCATGAAAGCAGATACAACAAGAAATTTTGAAGCTGGCATTCTAACTGATGATTCTGAACTGGTTGAATCTGCAATGAATCAATTTGATGAAGTCTGGATTGGAAACAAGTGCAAGAAATGTAAACGTAAGGAATATTGTGCAGATCCAATAGCATAATATCTGATGTATTAATCGACGGTACTAATTCCTATGACATATTTTAGTTTTCTATAAAAAACAAATATCTTTAACATGACACCAACCATAGAATACCTAAGTCGATACTTTGACATCTATAATGTCAAGTATTTCAACAATATTCTTCCACGTCCTCTATTTGAATTGATAAACACGAAATATTTACTTGGGCAATATTGCCCATCTTCTATAGGTGCCCATAAAATAAGAATCAGCAAGGCTTATGAAGGTGCAGAAGTGTTTTTTCAGAACACATTGATTCATGAAATGATTCATTATTATTTGAATTTTATTGGAGATGAGGACAAAGGTTGGGCAAGAAGTCATGGTCCAAATTTTAAAAGAGAAGCTGCAAGAATCAACAAAGACGGATGGACAATACAAAGATGCGCTTCAAAAGAAGAGATGTCGATGGTGACATTAATTAAGGCAGAAAAGAATCCTAAGGTTCTTTCACATGTTGATGTTCTTTCTGTTTTGGATAGTCCTATGGATGAGAATCACCTTATTAATTTCTTATTAAAATCCAGAAGGAAAGACAAGGAAATAATTCTATGGCTGAGTTATCCTGAAATACAAAAGATGGTGTATTCAGAACTCAACGAAGACGATTGTACAAATGAAATGCAAATAAAAAGGTGTAAGGCAATAGTAAAAGCATATAAAATTCTATTGGATTTTAATTATGGTAATCACCATAGCCTTTATGTATTACACAATGATATAATGCACTTCTATATGGCAACAGGAAACATACATGCAGGCAATCTTCACAAGATTCAAAGCAAAAAATACGAAGGGGCTGAGAACACTTCAATGTACGTAATCAAAGGACGAGAAATCACACCAATTAAGATGTGGAAATCATGGACCCAGACGGTGGAACACATTAAACATTGGTACTATTGTGAATATACAATATTAAATAAGAACAATAATACTACGATGTGTCCATGACAAACAAATAAGGGACTTTGCAGTCAATGATTGCAAAGTCCCAATAATGGACATTTTGACAAACGACAAGGGGTATTGAATATTATTCCGCAATCAACACCTGTGTGTCTCTGTCCGTCAATAAACTAAAAAGAACATTATTCTTTTCAACCTCAATGACAGCAATATCGCGTGCAAAGATATTGCTGTCACTATGTTAACCGCAGCACGTTATCCATCCGTTTACATTGCGTTTACAGTGGTTGGGTCAAGTGTTTTCAACTCATCGTAGATGCGCTGCACGGGCAGGCCCATAACGTTATAATAGCTGCCGCGTATGCCTGTTATGCCGATATAGCCTATCCATTCCTGTATGCCGTATGCTCCGGCTTTGTCCATTGGCTTGTATTGGCGTATGTAGTGCCATATCTCACAGTCGGAGAGCTCACGGAACGTTACGTCGGTGCACACGGTGAAGTGCCGCCGGGTGTCTGCCGTGGTCAGGCATACGCCTGTGTACACCTGATGTGTGTTGCCGCTTAACTCACGCAGCATTCTGTAAGCGTCATGCTCGTCCTGCGGCTTGCCCATCACATCGTTGCCCAGAACCACTATGGTGTCGGCTGTCAGCACTACGTTGTCTGTGCCTTTGAGGTTTTTTCTGTATGGCTCGGCTTTCTTTACGGATATGTATTCTGCTATCTCGGGGGCGGGGAGAGAGGGGGGATAGGTCTCGTCTATGCCGTCTATGACAAGCACCTGAAACGGTATGCCCAGGCTTTGGAGCAGTTCTTTGCGTCTGGGCGAATTGGAACTTAGTATCAGCATCGGTTTGTCATGAAACAGTTCACCCCCTCTTTCTATCCTTTAGCGGGATAGCGTAAGAGGGGGTGAGGGGGTTTTATTAATTGTTATTTTTCAGTTTCTCGACGTATGCGTCTATCACTGCCACTGCGGTGATGTTGACGATGTCACGCACGCTTGAGTCAAAGTCTGTGAAGTGGATAGGTTTGTTCAAGCCCATCTGTATAGGGCCTATCACCTCTGTCTCCGGAGAGAACTGCTGTATGAGCTTGTAAGCGGAGTTGGCTGCTGAGAGATTGGTGAATATCATGGAGTTGACGACCTCGTTGTGCAGTCTGAGGAACGGGTATTTCTCATCACGACGCTCATGGTCGAGGGCGAGGTCCACACTCATCTCACCGTCTATCTTCAGGTCGGGATATTCTTCCTGCATCTCTCTCACGACTTCGGCCATAAGACGTGGCGAACCGCTCTTGTCGACACCGAAGTTTGAATATGAAATCATGGCAATCTTAGGCTCGTCGTTAAAGAAACGAATGGTGTCGGCCGTCAGTCGCGCTATGTCTTTGAGCGCCGCCTTGTCGGGTGACTGGTTTACCAGGGTATCGGCTATATAGTATGTCCCGCGCTTTGAGTTCAGTATGTGCATCGTGCCGAAGTGCTGGTACTCCGGACGTATTCCGATTATCTCTTTGGCTGCCTTGATGGTGTTTGAGAATTTGGTGTATACGCCGGTTATGAAGGCATCGGCCTCGCCTGTCTCCACCATCATCATGCCGAAGTAGTTGCGCTCGAACATCTTGTCGTTGGCCTCGTCAAAGTTATAGCCCTCACGACAGCGCTTGTCGGCCAGCACTTTGGCGTAGCGCTCGCGGCGTTCGCGCTCACGGTCGTGGCGAAGGTTCACTATCTCCACCCCTTCCATGTTCAGATCCAGTTCCTGCGCCTTCTTGATAATCATTTCTTCGTTGCCGAGAAGTATCGGGGTACAAAGCCCTTCTTCCTTGGCCTGTACGGCCGCCTTTATCATGGTAGGGTGCAGTCCCTCTGCGAATACCACTCGCTGGGGATGCTTGCGGGCTGTCTCATACAGGTTTTGCGTTACGCTTGTCTCCTGTCCCATGCGCAATCTCAGTGTACGCTTATACTCGTCCCAGTCTGTTATCTTCTTGCGGGCAACGCCACTCTCTATGGCTGCTTTGGCAACGGCTGCCGAGACCTCTGTGATAAGACGCGGATCCACCGGCTTCGGAATGAAATATGCGGGGCCGAAGGTCAGGTTGTTGACATGATAGACCTGGTTCACAACGTCGGGCACAGGCTGTTTTGCCAAATCCGCTATGGCATACACCGCCGCTAACTTCATTTCCTCATTGATAGCCTTGGCATGCACATCCAGAGCGCCACGGAAGATGTAGGGGAAACCGATTACGTTGTTAATCTGATTAGGATAGTCTGAGCGTCCGGTAGACATCAGGACGTCCGGACGGCTGTCCATAGCGTCCTCGTATGAGATCTCAGGTACGGGGTTGGCAAGGGCGAATACGATAGGCTGGTCGGCCATGGAGCGTATCATGTCTTTTGTAACCACATTGCCCTTTGAGAGTCCAAGGAACACGTCAGCGCCCTTCATAGCCTCTTCCAAAGTATGCACATCCCTGCGGTCGGTAGCGAAGAACTTCTTCTGCTCTGTCAGATTCGGACGGTCAGACGTTATGACCCCTTTTGAGTCGAGCATCAGAATGTTCTCGCGCTTAGCGCCAAGAGCAACATACAACTTTGTACATGAGATGGCGGCGGCACCCGCTCCGTTTACGACAATCTTCACATCCTCTATCTTCTTGCCGTTAACCTGCAGGGCATTGACAAGACCGGCGGAGGATATAATAGCGGTACCGTGCTGGTCATCGTGCATGACCGGAATGTCAAGCGACTTCTTCAGGCGCTCCTCTATGTAGAAGCACTCAGGCGCTTTGATATCCTCAAGGTTAATACCGCCGAAGGTTGGCGCTATCTTCTCTACCGCCTCACAAAACTTCTCCGGGTCTTTTTCGGCTACCTCAATGTCAAAGACATCAATGCCACCGTATATCTTGAACAAAAGGCCCTTGCCCTCCATTACCGGTTTACCGGACATAGCACCAATGTCTCCCAGTCCGAGCACAGCCGTACCGTTAGATATAACGGCAACGAGATTGCCTTTGTCAGTGTATTTGTAAACGTTATCGGGTGTTTCCTGAATCTCCAGACAGGGGTATGCCACTCCGGGTGAATAAGCAAGGCTCAGATCTGTCTGCGTACGGTAAGGCTTTGTAGGCATCACCTCAATCTTTCCAGGGCGGCCATTCTCGTGGTATAGGAGTGCCGCCTCCTTTGTAATAATTGCCATAGTAATATAAATATTTTGGAATTTGTTTGTGCGTTCGTCACTTGGTACATACACCAACTAAACGACTGCAAAATTACTCAAAATATTTGGAAGCGCAAAACATTACATAATAATTTGTTGCCAATTCGCTTTTTCACCACATTCTTGATTTACATTACATTCAAATTTATAGCAAATCAGCAAAAAAATCGCTGGAATCATACGCAATACAAAAAAAAATCGTAATTTTGTCCTCTGTGAACACTATGGTTATCTAATTCCCAAACGACAGTATTTCATTGAACTCACGTTACATAGATGAAGAAGATAGATGAGCAAAGTATGGAGAATGCAATCCGGCTCTATGAGTCCGGCGACATCCATAATATAGAAACAGGAACCACCAAAGGACTGCAACAGATACACCATTATTTGTTTAATGGGCTTTATGACTTTGCTGGCTCGATACGAACAAAGAACATTGCCAAAGGAGGATTCCGTTTTGCTAACAGTATGTACTTAGTACCTGCGCTCGAAGCAATAGAGAAGATGCCGGAAACAACTTTCGAGGAGATTATTGCCAAGTATGTGGAAATGAACATTGCACATCCTTTCATGGAGGGCAATGGCCGCGCCACACGTATATGGCTCGACCAAATATTAAACAAGAACTTAGGGATAGTGGTGGATTGGCAATACATTGACAAAGAAGACTATCTGTCAGCAATGGAGCGAAGCCCTATCAACGATTTGGAACTCCGCACCCTGTTAGGCGCGCACCTGACAAACAAGGTAAATGATCGTGAGGTACTCTTCAAAGGCGTAGAACAATCTTATTATTACGAAGGATACAGGAAAGAAGAATAAATATATACGTCAGTTACTTTTAAGATATGATTTCATTCACGGCTCGTAAGCAAATCATAACGGGAAGGGAATGATTGCATTGTCCCGTCAAGGCAATCCGGAGGCGGAAGTTCACCGGATTTCAATACAGTTACATGCGGTTTCAGAATGCTTTGAAATGCTCTGTAAGAATTTAACCTGACGTCAAAATCAGAATGTTGCACGCATAAGACATAGCCATTAAGGGGATAGCGCCTCATAACCTCAGCAATCTGTCCGGCCAAACGCACTGCTATCTTAGCGGTTACGTTAGAAAAGAAATAAGACATGTTAATAAAAACAAGCGACGGCAGCTCCGAGCAACTCTCCCAATACGAGTCGTCAAGCTCCGAAAAAGCCCCCGCCATCCGCACTGAAAGGTTGTTACCCCACATGCCACTCATCAGCTTCCGTCCCATGTTCCTCATCTCACCGGATATGTCTATGCCTGTATATGTCAGCTGACATGTACTGTTCTTAAATCGTTCCACAAACGCTATGCCGCCGGTTGCCGGCCCGCACCCAATGTCAATAAACCGCAAACGCCCGCCAAACGCCTTTATCTTATCGCTAATCAAATTATCATTGCAGCCATATAGATTTGCGGCATCGCAATAATGCCGCCGCATAATGTAATGACAATATGCCAATACCTGCCGCTCCGGCGACATTATCGTATTGTCAGGCATATCCAACGGTTCCGAGATGTTTATCTTTCCGTAACCTATGGCATTAAGAACAGTATCTTTATCATACCCAAAAACACCGTCCGGAAAATTGTCCGAACAATCCTTTACAGGTATCGTCACACATTCATCAAACACTTTCGCAAAGGCTGGCGAGAGGCGAAACACGTCCTGCCTGTTGTCATTGCCACGGCTATCATATTGCGGCACATTGAAACGGCCGTTACAATAGTCACGCCACCCCACCCTGAAATAGCCGTGTATGGAACGCGCAAACTCCATAAGTTTGAAGAAAGTGAAGTTGTTTGCAAGCAGTTCCGCATTACCAATCATTATCAAATGCTCCTCCGCCCGTGTCATTGCCACATTCAACTTGCGGTCCACCACCGTACCGTCAATATCAACAAACACATTATTTGTCAGGAACTTCAGCTGGTAATATTTCTGTATCGTGAAGCCATAGACAATATATTTGCGCTGGCTGCCCTGATAACGTTCAACGGTATCAATCGTAATATCGTGCAATATCCCGATACCGGCCTTATCTATACATCCCCTTATGGTGGCAATCTGGTTTCTGTAAGGCACGATTACGCCAACCGTTCTGTTCACGTCAAACCCATCTCCCTCCATTTCATATATGCAACGCACCGTGGCGGCAATCATCTCCGCCTCCACAACATTCACCTTGTCCGAATGTGTCTCCTGCGGTTGTTCCGCCGCTATGAAAGCAATGCGTCTCGTGCCCAACAGTTGTTTTATGCCATTATCGTCCTTTACCGACAACGGCAGTTTCTTTGTCTGATGGGGACACGGTACTATATCAAGCCGGTTGTTATAAAAAGCGCAGTTAGGGAAGACCGCTATATCCGGATGCATACGTCCCTGCTTCCTGAGCATAAATACCAATTCCCTATCATTGCCATAGCTTCTCAGGAAGCGTTCAAACAACGATTGCCGGCAATCCGTCAGCCCTATGGCATTGAGTATATCCTCTTTCACCCCCGACTCCTTTGCCGTCTGTTGCACAACCGCAGGCAACTGCTTATGGTCACCGATCATAACAAACTTGCGTATGGCCGGCCTGCCGCCCTCATGCGCACTCAACAGTCCTATAAGGTGAGGCTCCAATATCTGCGACGCCTCGTCTATTATGGCGAGCGAGAACTGTTTGTGTCTGAACAGTGCCATGCAACTGTTGAAAGATGTAATAGTGCCGACAAATACACGCGTTGACATCACAAGCCCTTTTACGTCTGCTTTTGTCGCACACGCCTCCACCTTTGCGTCGAACAAATATCTCCTATACTCCTCCGAGCAACCTGCCCGGCTGCCAATGCGTATAAAATCCACATCCGCCTGCACCAGTTTGCCGCATATCTCATCTACGGCACGGTTGGTATATGACATTACCAACACATCACTCCCATCCTCCCGCAGCTCCTCCTGCAACACATTCAGCATGCCGTATGATGTCTTTCCCGTTCCCGGGGGACCGATAATAAGGAACAGTTCCTTTGCCCGCTTCACCCGCAACAACAATTCATTGAAGCCGCCATACTCCCCTTTAAGCCTTACGGCGCTGTCCGTCTCCGGCCTGCGCTGCGACAGCAGCAGGTCACGACGTTCTTTCGGCGCGCTGAGAAAGGCATGCAGACCACGATATAAGGAAGCATACGACGACTCAAAGAAGTCATGCTCTATTGCCCATGGCCTCTGCATGTCGCGCAAGAACACGTTGGCATTGGTCTGTGCGCTACGCAGACTGAGGTGTATGCAGTCAACCGTTATATCCAATATGGTACATCTGAACACCACACTCTTGCGTGCGTCGGGTTCCTCTCCGGCGTTATACGGGTATAGTATGACAATATCCCCCCTACGAAAGTTTGACATATCATTGTCTTCCGTCTCCGAAAAGCGCAGCGTAACAGTCTCTACACGCCCCTTGAAAGCGGGAGACGGGTCAACCAACACAAGGCGGTCATAGATATTTCCGGCCTGTAACTTCTCCTCAAGCGAGTCATGCCACTTTGAGGCGAAGCCAGAATTTTCCTTGACTTTATTGCCAAGTTTTGAAAGCAGATGTTCCTTCGACACGAAGGTAAGAAAGCGATAATAATATGCTTTCTCCAATTCCGTAGCCTGTTGCAGCGGTATCAGAAGCTCATCCAGCTGTTTTTTCTGATAGGTACACCACAAACCGTTCGTCACCCCTTTCATATTCATACTGTCCGCGGTGATATTGTCAAGCACCTTATATCCGTTCTCGCCGGCATACATCATTTCCGACCATGCGATGCCGTTCCTTATCCTCAGTGCCCGGAATACGAGTTCCGGAGCATGACCTACCATCAGGAGACTTTCGGTATATCGGGAATACAGAAGAAACGGAAACAACTCACGGTTGTTGCGCTCATAATCCGCCCTGTAATTATAGCGGAAGATGAGCATATACAGCAACATCTGCACATAATGCTGTTCCGTATGCCGCGGCTTGACAAAATTATCATAGGGGAAAGCGCCCTTGCCCGATTTCTGCTCTATTATCACTCCCTGGTCCATCTGTATGTAATCCATACGTCCCTGCAATCCCAACATCTCGGAAAAGAACGACGGCTCCACCATACCGTTGCCGGCATCGTACCTTGACACTATCCCCGGCAGCTGCGACTTCATGGCAAAGGCTATGTTTTTCTTTTGCAGCTGCGCGTCGGAATGGAAGTTATGCCCCACATCAGCCGTTATCACTCCCAAGGCATTGTCACGGAAAAAGGCTCTGACACTGTCAGCATACACCGCCGTTCCGTCAGTATCGTGTATCGTCTCGTCAAGCAGTTGACCGGCAAAGTTACCCAACAATATCGGCTCCGACATAGCCACGGGCTTCAGTTTGTTAAGCAAATGGACATAAGGCGACTCAGCATAGTTCTCAAAACACCGTGCCACGGCAGAAACATCCACGAGATAATCCGGCTCAAAGACAGTCAGTTCAGGATATATCACCCCATTCTCCTCACGCGGCCGCAACAGGTTCAACTGCGCACCGGCATACATCAGCTCTTTCAGATAGCTCCAGTCGTAGTCATAATAGCCGTTGCCCTTTGTGTAACATATCCGCATTTCCGTCCCGCCATCATCCGAGGCTGTGGCATATATGAACACGTCATCCCAACTGTTGACTATCACCCGCACACACTCACCAAGCAGCCTCCGGTTCCGTCTGGCAGGCTTGCCGGCAGGAAACAAGGCCTTCAGTTCTCCGGGCACTTCAACATGATATACTAACGCTATGAAATTACACAGGTTTTTGAAGTCATACATGTGGTAGTCACGCAAGGCTTCAACAGGGTAGCTGCCGCATTCCCTCAGACGTACACGTGTATCGTTGGTCAATGCCGACATCTCTGCAGTGGCATGAAACTCCTTCAGCAAATAATCCGTTTGCGCAAAGCGGCCGGAGAAATTCACTCCGACAAAACTTGTGTTGAGGTCAAGACATTTCACGAAAGTGCGGTCAAAGGCATTGTACACCTTTACATAATCCGGCACATAAGACAGGGCATGCCGAAGCTCGTCGAACAGATTGGCTTGCGACTCCGCCTCGTATGCCGCCTCTTCGTCCTCAGGCTCATAGGCATCATCGAAAGTCTGCTCAACGCTGTAACCAAACTCCCTTATTTTGAAACTTCGTGATTTCATTTTTACCCTCCTGCTATTGTTTCCACATGCACTTTCATTCTGTGTACGGAAGCATGCCCTCGTAATCGCACCCTGATTGCCCGGTAATCGCAGTACGATTGCAATGTAATGTCAATGCGATTGTACTGCAAACGCAATGCGATTACAACGCAACATATAACACACTGAAAATCTATACATTGTGAGCAAACCATTTTCACATCTCGTAACGCCGTTCCCCACGGCGTGTCCGCATGCCGTTCAGTCCACTACCAGCTGCAACTCCTTCTGCATATCGGCAAAATCAGAGTTTGTCTCCACAAGTTTCCGAAGCATCTCGCGCGGCGTAAGCCGTTTCACTCTCTCCTTCTGCTCCGCCAGACGCAGCGATATTGTCACGCCCCCGTTATGGAGATATTTTGCCATCGTTACCTGCACACGGTGCAACACGGCTTTTATGTCGGCCAACAGTATCGTATTCTCAACGATACACTCTATATGCGGGAAGTCGGTTATCTTCAACTGCACGTTCATCATACGCTTTGCCAGCGCATTTTGTTGCGTCACCATCATCCTGTTGCACATCGACAGCCATTCACGCCTTACGTCATCATCGTCAAACGGCTTGCTTTCTCCGGCCGCCTCGTCAAGAGACAGGATTTCCTCGTGCTTCTCTTTGACAGAGTTTCCGGACATGATGTTGTTGAACGACACTCCTATGGAGCTTAACTTTATATGCGGACGCTGTGATTGCGTTTTCGCAACTGCCACGGAAACCGGTGGCACGTCAACCGGTACCGCCACCGCTTTGTTGCCGTTAATGGTATTTTCCTGTTGCCGCCCCACTCCCTCGGAGTTGGCAGAGGCAGGTGTATTAACGGCAGTCACCTCCTCCATCAGTTTCCTGAACAGCATTTTTAATCTCTTGCAGGGCCGTAGCCCACCCGCCGCCGACTCATCATCCGGCTGCGTTATCTGTGCCACCTCTATCAGTGTCAGCTCCACAAGCAGCCGTTTATTGCTGCTTTGGCGGTAGTTTACATCGCAACGGTTGAGTATCTTCAACGCCTGATAGAGAAACTTCGGCCCGCAACGCTTGGCCTGTTCGGCATATCTCTGCCGCTGTTCGTCGCCCGTCTCTATCAGCTCCGTGGTCTGCGGAGACAATGCCATGAGCAGATTGCGGACGTGTGACGCAAGACCGTTTACCGTCTGCCCGCCGTCAAAGCCACCTGCCAGAATACCGTTGAGCATCACCATCACCTCCGCCACATTGTTTTCAAGACACCGGTCTATCATATTGAAATAATTGTCGGCATCCAATACGTTCAGGTCTTCAATGACCTTACGGTAGGTTAAGTTTCCCTGACAGAACGATACTGCCTGATCAAAGATGGACAACGCGTCGCGCATTCCTCCGTCGGCCTTCTCGGCTATCACGTTGAGTGCCTGTTCCTCGTATGTTATGCCCTCGCTCTCGGCCACGTGTTTCAAATGCCCTATGATGCCTTGCACCGTCATTCGCTCGAAGTCATAGACCTGACAGCGGGATATTATGGTCGGCAATATCTTGTGTTTCTCGGTGGTGGCGAGAATGAACACTACATGTGCCGGCGGCTCCTCAAGCGTTTTCAGGAATGAATTGAACGCCGCCGTAGAGAGCATGTGCACCTCGTCTATTATGAACACTTTGTATTTGCCCGTCTGTGGCGGTATGCGCGTCTGCTCCATCAATGCCTTTATGTGCTCGACACCATTGTTTGAGGCTGCGTCCAGCTCGAAGATGTTAAGCGAACGTCCCTCGTCAAAAGCCTTACAGCTTTCGCAGACTCCGCAGGCATCGCCCGACGGCGTCGGCGTCAGACAGTTAATTACTTTCGCAAAGATGCGCGCGCAAGTGGTCTTGCCTACTCCACGCGGCCCGCAGAAGAGGTAGGCGTGCGCCAGTTTGCCCGTAGATACGGCGTTCTTCAGCGTTGTTGTCAGTGAGGACTGACCCACTACGCTGTCGAACGTCATAGGGCGGTATTTTCTTGCCGATACGATGTATGACATATTATTGCGGTTTTAATGATTTTACTGTTAAGATATTGTAGCGGCATCAAATGCCTGACGGGGTGCGACGTATGACCGACGGTTAACGGAATGTCACCCCTTGCCGTCGCGTGCCCTGAACCATGTGGCCAGAATGGTACCGGAGATGGAGTGCCACGCACAACTGAGAGCGCACGGTATGACAGCCAACGGACATGTAGCCGCAAAGAATGTGGAGGCCAACACAGTGGCGAGTCCGGCGTTCTGCATGCCGACCTCAATGGAGATAGTACGGTTCTTGGCCTTGGAAAAGCGGAACAACCGCCCCACGGAATAGCCGGCCAGATAGCCGAACGAGTTATGTGCCAGCACTACGGTAAAGACTATAAGGAAGAATGCCACACCCTCAAGAAGCAGCTTATCGTGCACGGCGGCTATCACTCCGCCAACAATACACGCCAATCCGAGTACGCTGAACGCCGGCATTACAGCCTGCGCCTTCCGGAAACTGTCATTATGCCCTAAAAAGAGATTGGCAAAGAAACCTATTGTAACCGGAATCAGCGTCACTATGAGTATGTTCAGGAACATGCCCATGGCATCTACCTCGACCTGTTCACCTGCCAGCCACAGCACAAGCAACGGCGTTACGACCGGAGCAAGGAGCGTCGACACCGTAGTCATGCCCACGGAATAGGCAACATCGCCGCGACAGAGATATGACATGATGTTGCTCGACACACCGCCGGGACAGCAACCCACCAAAATGATACCCACCATCACGGGCTTTGGAACGATAATGCCGAGGTATCCGGTGCCGACCGTCAGCAACCACGCTATGCCGGGCATGAGAGTGAACTGCGCACAGGTGCCTATCAATATATCCCACGGACGGGCAGCTAGCACCCGCATATCCTGCATGGTAAGGGTCAACCCCATGGTGAGCATGATAAACCCGAGGATTAAAGACTGTGTGGTACCGTGAACCCAACTGAATGCTTCCGGTATGATGTAGGTAACAACGGCCACGGCTATTATAAACCATGACGTATAGGTGGACAACCAGCGGCTGAATGTCAACAAATATCTGTACATAAAGAGTTTTAGTAAACGGTGATGTCTATGACGGCCTGCTCTGCAACGGCCGGTGCCGACAGACTATCTGATTGCAAAATTACTATTTTTTTCGTTTACCGCAAAGAAAACGACCGCAAAAGTTGTAAGGATTGGAAAGCACTCACGAAACGCCCCTCACGCTTTAGCATGCCATTTGTAAATATACCTGAAAAGTAACATATTTTTTCTTTATACACAAAAAACGTCATAGTGAACAAAAAAGGTCTGTTTTTATTTTGCAATATGAGAAATATTTCTTAACTTTGTGCCTGAATGCACTAAACTAACCCAAAAGCCAACTGACAATTACACATTATATATAATATACTACAACTATGAGTTTGAAAATCGTAGTACTTGCAAAGCAGGTACCTGACACCAGAAATGTTGGTCCCGATGCAATGACTCCGGAAGGCACTGTGAACCGCAGCGCCCTGCCGGCTGTCTTCAATCCCGATGACCTGAACGCTCTTGAGCAAGCTCTTATCCTTAAAGATAAGTTCCCAGGCTCTACCATTTCAGTAGTAACAATGGGTCTGCCAAAGTCGGCGGAAGTAATAAGAGAGGCACTATACCGTGGTGCTGACTGCGGATATGTAGTTACAGACCGTCCGCTTGGCGGTGCCGACACACTGGCAACATCCTACACCCTGTCACAAGCCATAAAGAAAATAGGCGACTATGACATCATTATAGGCGGCAGACAGGCTATTGACGGTGACACGGCACAGGTAGGCCCGCAGATAGCAGAGAAGTTAGGACTGACGCAAGTGACCTATGCCGAGGAGATAATATCACTCGATGAGGAAGCCAAAAAGATTGTCATAAAACGACACATCGACGGTGGTGTGGAGACGGTAGAGGCTCCAATGCCGCTCGTAGTGACGGTGAACGGCAGTGCGGCACCATGCCGTCCGCGCAACGCTAAACTGGTAATGAAATACAAGAACGCCACTGTACCGGCGGAACGTACACCGGAACAGGCCGAGGCCGCTGCGGAGTTACTGGCGAGAAAGCCTTATCTGGAAATAACACAATGGGGTGCCGCCGACATAGAGTGTGACCCGAAGCAGATAGGCAAGGCCGGTTCGCCGACTAACGTGAAAGCCGTTAAGAACATAGTGTTCAAGGCTAAGGAAAGCAGAACGCTCACAGGGTCGGACGAAGACATTAACAACCTTATTGTTGAACTACTTAACGAGAAGATTATCGGATGAACAACGTTTTTGTATATTGCGAGATTGAGGGCACAAAGGTTAAGGACGTGTCGCTCGAACTGCTCACCAAGGGACGCAAACTGGCCAACACCCTGGGGGTAAAATTGGAATGCGTCATTGCCGGCAGCGCACTGGACGGCGTTGAACAGCAAGTGATAAAATACGGAGTGGACAAGGTTCACATCTTCGATGCAGAGGGATTGTTCCCATATACCTCAAACCCACACACCGCACTGGTGGTAAACCTCTTTAAGGAGGAACAGCCACAGATATGCCTTTTGGGTGCGACAGTAATAGGACGTGACCTCGGCCCACGCGTGTCATCAGCTTTATTCAGCGGTCTTACAGCCGACTGTACGGAGCTGGAAATCGGCAGTTTCGACATGAAGGTGAAGAATGAGGCCGGAGAACTGGTTACAAAACACTACGAAGAGCAATTGTATCAGATACGCCCCGCTTTCGGAGGCAACATCGTGGCAACCATTGTAAACCCCGAACACCGCCCGCAGATGGCGACAGTGCGTGAGGGCGTGATGAAGAAAGAGGTGCTTGACGAGAACTACAAGGCCGAGGTGGTACGCCATGACGTGGCAAAATACGTACCGGAGGCAGAATATGTAGTTAAAGTACTTGACCGCCACGTTGAAGAGGCAAAGCACAATCTGAAAGGAGCATCAATAGTAGTGGCCGGCGGATACGGCGTAGGCTCAAAAGAAGGCTTTGCGCAACTCTTTGAGCTTGCAAAAGAACTGCACGCTGAGGTCGGTGCCAGCCGTGCCGCAGTAGACGCGGGATGGATTGACCACGACCGCCAGATAGGTCAGACAGGCGTAACGGTACGCCCGAAAGTCTACATCGCTTGCGGTATATCAGGACAGATACAACACATCGCAGGCATGCAGGACGCAGGCATAATAATATCGGTCAACAACGATCCCGACGCGCCAATCAACACCATTGCCGACTATGTTATAACCGGAAACGTAGAAGAAGTGGTTCCGAAACTCATAAAGTATTACAAGCAGAACAATAAGTAACAACCATGGCCAATTTCTATACAGATAACCCTGAGATAAAGTTTTATCTCAGCCACCCACTACTAAAGCGCATCGTCGAGTTGAAAGAACGCGACTTTGCCGATAAAGACAAGTACGACTATGCTCCTGACAATTTTGAGGACGCAATGGACTCATACGAGCGTGTACTCGAACTGGCCGGTGATGTGATGGCCAATGTAGTCGCTCCAAATGCGGAAGAGGTTGACGCCGAGGGGCCGCACCTTGTGAATAACCGTATGGTGTATGCCTCAAAGACATACGAGAACCTCGACGTGACAATCAAAGCAGGACTGAACGGCGTTACAATGCCACGCAGATATGGCGGCCTCAACTTCCCGATGGCAATATATTCCGCTATAAACGAAATGGTGGCATCGGCCGATACGGGCTTCGAGAATATATGGTCGCTGCAGGATTGCATAGAAACGTTATACGAATTTGGTGATGAAGACCAAAGACAGCGCTTCGTTCCACGTGTATGCGCCGGCGAAACGATGTCTATGGACCTTACGGAGCCTGACGCAGGCTCTGACCTTCAGTCAGTAATGCTGAAAGCAACGTATGACGAGGAGAATAATTGTTGGAGACTGAATGGTTGCAAACGCTTCATAACAAACGGTGATTCGGACATACATCTCGTATTGGCACGCTCAGAAGAGGGTACGCGTGACGGTCGCGGACTGTCTATGTTCATCTATGACAAGCGCGATGGCGGTGTGGACGTGCGCCGATTGGAGAACAAACTCGGCATACACGGTTCGCCAACATGTGAGCTGGTGTATAAAAACGCGAAAGCGGAATTGTGCGGCTCACGTAAGATGGGACTCATAAAGTATGTCATGGGGCTGATGAACGGAGCACGTCTTGGCATTGCCGGACAGAGCACCGGATTGAGCCAGATGGCTTACAACGAGGCTTTGGCATACGCCAAGGACCGCAAGCAGTTCGGAAAAGCTATAATAGAGTTTCCTGCCGTTTATGACATGCTGTCTATAATGAAGGCACGTTTGGATGCCGGACGCGCATTATTATATGCCACAAGCCGCTTTGTGGATATGTATAAGATACTGGAAGATATAGAGCGCGAGCGCAAAGAGCAGGGTGGAAAACTGACACCGGAAGAGAGAAACGAATGCAAGACATACTCTAAACTGGCTGACGCTTTCACTCCTCTTGCCAAGGGTATGACATCAGAATATGCCAACCTCAACGCTTATGACGGCATACAGGTGCACGGCGGCTCCGGTTTCATGCTGGAATATGCCTGCCAGAGACTGTACCGTGACGCACGTATCCTGACCATATACGAGGGAACGACACAGTTGCAGTGCGTTGCTGCCGGCAGATACATAACCAACGGCTTCTACGGACAGGTAATAAGCGATATGCTACAGTTTGGCCAGGCTCCGGCTGCCATTGGTTCTACCGACTGGTATAGCGATGAGTTTGCACTGGAGAGAGAGCGTATTGACAACATGGCCGAGAAATATAACGCTGCCGTGGCATTCGTCAACGAGCAGAAGAATGATGAGTTCAAGGACTTTGTAATACGTCATCTCTACGAAATGGCGGCTGACTGCATCATGGCACTCCTGCTGATTGGTGACGCAAGCAAGGCACCTGAGCTCTTCGGTAAGTCTGCACGTGTATATACACGCTACGTTGCGGCAGAGGTGGAGAAGCATTATAACTTCATAATGTCAGCAACACCTGACGCTCTTGAAGACTATCGCAAGTAATTACGGCGTTACAATAACGCTATGAAATAAACGAATACCCCCTCCATTCGACTCTTTTATGAGATATGAATGGAGGGGATATTTTTTGTAACCGCAATAATAGACCATACCGAACCGAGGTTGGGAACAAAATATTCTTGCTAACATTATAGGTAAAAAACAAACGTTACATAAGACAACAGCTCCTAAAACCGTTAAGTGGCCTGTCTTATGTTGAAATAACATTTATATTAATAAGGAACTATTTCCTTGTAATATGCAGGAAACGGGTTACACGTAATAGTGGTGAACGGTCCTTACGGTCTATATATGTCTCAAGGACACGTGTCTGTGGTGATAGTGGTATTATGTCATAATCAGCCACCTCGGCCGGGATAAGGCAAGAATTGCCAGCCGTAAGTAACACCGACGCATTCGGCTCGTTGCTGTCACGCAACGTTATGCGGCACGCTCCACGTATGCACATTGAAATAATAAAGGAATCGTATTTAATAAGATTACGATGGAACGGCCTCTCAACATCTATCACCCTGACATCGAAAAAAGGCGTGTCTATCACCTGTACCGCGCGTGATGTAGGGTCTTCATAATAAGTACGATAATCATGTTCCACGTTATAGTCTATCGCCTCCGCCGCAAGCTCGGTGTGTAACTCACGCGGTTTGCCGTCAAGTCCCGGACGGTTATAATCAAAAATGCGATAAGTAACATCACTGGACTGTTGCACCTCAGCCAGCATTATGCCTCCACAAATGGCATGAATACGCCCCGCAGGGATATAAAACACATCTCCTGGATGCACTTCATGGCGTGCAAGCACATCACATATCGTACCATTCTCCACCCGCTTGCGGTATTCGCATGGTGTAATGCTATTCTTAAAACCCGCATAGAGGCATGCTCCCGGTTCCGCATCAATAATATACCACATCTCTGTCTTGCCTAACTTACCATGGCGACGGGCGGCAAGGACATCATCCGGATGAACCTGTATGCTCAGGTCTTTACGCGCATCAATAAACTTGACTAACAGCGGTAGCTTGCCCTTATACTGTTCATGAACAGCCTCACCCAACAGCCGTGCGCCATACTCGTCAACAACACTGATGAGATCACGACCACGTAACGGCCCGTTGGCTATGGTACAAGGGCTTGAATCAACAGCCGACACCTCCCAACTCTCGCCTACCGGCGTTGATGATGTTACGCCATCGGACAAAGTTGCCGTGTCAAGTCCTTTGTATTGCACCAATCGGTTGCCTCCCCATACGACTGTATGGAGGTTTGGTTTGAAAAGCAAGGGATACATATACATCAGTAGTTTATTTTTTTCTTACTCGCCAACCGCAACATTGTTTTTCACTAACCGAAGGTGATAGGTTGTCTTTGTTCCGGCCTTGGTGATGTTGGAGCCTTGTTTCAACGAGAATGTATAACTGCCATCCTCACACAAATAGCGATAGGCCGGATTGGAATCTCTCTTCTCCCATGCCCGTAATTCTCTACCACCATAGTTTATTATCTGTTCGTTCAACTTGTTAAAACTGTCCGAAATATCAGACGGAGTACTGCCATATTCTTCTTTTAGCAGTACGGCTTCTTCTCTTGTTGGTATTCGCCAGCCGGAGATGTCACCCTCGACATATTTCGATGCCAGTTCGTTCGCACGGTCATTATCTACTTCGCTGAATGCGGACGGTACCGCATCCCATTCACACAATGATATATACAGGATATTTTCGTGTCCCTCATCATCGGTATACGATAAGGCCACAGCATGATGTTCCGCCGACATATACAAAGAACCATCAGGTAGTTCCTGCAACAGGTTATTCTGTACATCTCCATTTCCCGTGGCAGTAGTTTCATCTGTCGATGCGGTTGTTCCAGAAACAGCGCCTCCCGATGCCTGCGCTAAATCGGCTTCGTCAATCTTCTCGCACGCCGCCATAGCCAGCAGCATGCAGAAGAGAACAGACGATATAATACGCTTAATCACAGATTAGCCTTTATATTTTCTATCATTTCCTTGTATTCCTCATCTGAGAGATATACCTCACCGGGATTCATACGGAACAGTCCGGGATAGTCCGGGCCGCCTTTATACTTCGGAGCGAGGTGGAAATGAAGATGAGAAAGGGTATCTGAGAATGCGCCGTAGTTGATTTTCTCCGGATTAAACGCTTTCTGCATAGCACGTGTGGTCTGCGCCACATCAGCCATAAAGTCGTTACGCTGTTGATCGTTCAACTCGTTGAGATCATTTACGTGCCCGTCGTATGCCACGAGGCAACGACCGTGATATGTCTGTTCCTTAAAAAGGAAGACACGAGATACACGCAAATGCGTTATCTCTATCATCAGATTGTGCAGTGTCTCATTGTTAGTACAATAGAGACAGTCTTTAGGATCGCTGTACATGTTGTGTGTGTTATTTATAAGTTTAGTTATATGGTGTTATACTATCTTCTCCAATACGTCTTTAAGTTCCTGCAATTGGTCTCGCACATCAATAAGTTGTTCAAGCACTTTGGCACTTTTGTCCACACCGTCACGGTTGGAACTGATCATCTTTCGCGCGGCGGCAATCTTAAATCCGCGCACCTTTACAAGATTATAAATAAGGCGTAACTGTTCTATATCCTTGTCTGTATATTGCCGTACCTTATTGGCTGTGGTGCGTGGACGGAGGTATGGGAACTCTGTCTCCCAATAACGCAATGTCGATTCCGTAAGAGAAAACATCTTTGCCACCTCCTTTATATTATAATATGTCTTTAGATTCTTATCTGTATTAAGAGACATGACCGTAATATTTTATTTCTGTTGCAAATGTACGAAAAAGTTTTTATCCGACAAAGAAAATGAAAAGAAAAGACACCTACGCATTATCATTAGATTACGCAGGTGTCTTCAAACGATTATTTTTATAAAAAGACACCGGCATGCCACATTAATCGTGGTCAGTGCCAGTGTCTTTTACAAAGCATTCTTAGCAAGGACGTGTCTTTGGCAGGTTAAATACGTCCTGTACTTCCTTCATAGCCTCAGGCGTCATGCCATCCGGTTCGCTGCCCATATTGCGTGCACACATATAGATGTTGGCAGCTTTGCAGAGCACGTCTGTCTGATCGAAGGCGTCCATGATGTCTTGACCTACCGCAACCGTACCATGTTTCTCCCACAACACAACGTCGTGCTTCTTGATTTTCTCCAATGTATCCTTGGCAAGTTCAACGGAAGAAGGCAGGCCGTAAGGTACGATTCCTATGCCAAGCGGTGCAAAAGCGAGTGTCTCAGGAATCATAGACCACAATACTCTGGTCATCTCGTCGCCACGAAGGAAACGCTCTATGTGCGACATTGCCACGAGTTCGATAGGATGTGTATGTAAAGTAGCCTTGTAACATGAGCCGGTCTCAAGCAAATAGTTCTGCAATGCGAGGTGTGTCGGCAGTTCTGATGTTGGCATAACAGGCTCATCGGCTATGATTTCGTAGCTTGCGCAGTCGTCACAGATACGTACTATAGAGCCGTTCTGCATAGGCCAGCGAGCCAAATCGCGCATACGTTTGCCGGTTCCCTTACAATAAAAGTACTTGCCCTTCAATTGTGGCAGGGTCATACCGATTTGTTTTACAGGAGCGATAGCAGGCATAGCCTTACACTCTTCGTCCATAAACTCAGTTACGTTGACCGTAATGTTACCGCCATTACGTTCAGCCCAACCTTTATCCCACAGGTATCCCGTTACTTCGGCAATCTGATTAACGACAGCTTCAAGGCCCGGACGGCCTTCCAATATACTTTTCATTTATGTTTGTTTTATATTATGTTATTACTATACTATTTAGATTTTTGTCTTTTAGCCAATCAACTGCGGCAGGAAACTGGACACTATGAGTACAATGATACCCGTAATGAGTACCAATATGGTTTTGGGTGAGCAGCCTTTCCATTCCTTTAATATTATGCCCCATACATTGGAGAACACAACATTCAATGCCATCAGTATGCAGAAAGACAGAGTCATGAGTGTCGGTGAGCTTGTAAGGAAGCCCTTACCCATTGACAGTCCGAAGAACTGGCTGTACCATAATGCGCCAGCCAACGCACAGAAGACAAGATTGTTAAACCACACATCCGTCTTCTTGTAGTCACACCATGTGTTGTTCTTGCTGTTCTGATAGAAACAATATATAGCATTCGTTACGAAACCGCCAAGCGTTACAAAGAAAGTTGCAGGCAAAGTCTTATACATATCAGGAGTGAGTTCACCGAAATTAATGCCTTTTCCGAACTCAAGACCAACATTGAAGCACCCGCTCATGAAGCCGGCGAGCAAAGCAATGGCCAGTCCTTTTGGGAAGTTGAAGTCTTTAACCGCCGCCTTCTTCTCCTCTTCTGACAGCGATGCCGCTTTCATTGAACCGGCAACACCTATAATGGCGATACCTATCAAAGTCACCACCACGCCAAGGACAACGGCAAAGGTGAGTGAAGACAGCGCATCCAGCTCAGGAAAGAATACGTTCAACAGCACAGGGCCCATGATAGTGCCGAGTCCGGCGCATGTTCCAAGGGCAATAGACTGTCCAAGGGCTACGCCAAGGTAACGCATTGAAAGTCCGAATGTAAGTCCTCCGACACCCCACAATACACCGAACAGCATCGTCATCCAAATGTTTACGGTGTTGGTTCCACCAAGCAATTCACAGAAAGAGTGTCCTTCCGGCACCGCAAGCAGTGCTCCGAGGAACGGCAGTATAAGCCAAGCGAACACGCCTTGTACTATCCAATAAGACTCCCACGACCAGTTCTTGATCTTGTTTATTGGCACATAGCAACTGGATTGACAGAAGGCACCGATGGCAATTATCAAAAGTCCGATAATGATTTCCATGTGTTTATATGTATTTTTTAATGATTTATCGGGAATCAGCAGGTCTGTCAGCGTTCTGCCGATATTCCCACTAATTCCCGTTAAAATCTTTTCTGCAAATATTTATTATCTCTTTGATGTTACATCAGCAACGTACTTGTCGATGTCAGCAATAAATTCCTGACCTACAGGAACGTTGTTACGAACGCAGAACTCGTCATAAACAGCCTGCCATGGCATAGCCTTCTGCTCCTCAATGAGTGCAAGTACCTTGTAGCCTTCACCTGCCAACTCAAGCTTTGATATCATCTCTGTCGGTTCAAGCAATGCGCGGAGCATGCACTTCTGTGCAGAACGTGAACCTATTACGTATGCACCAATACGGTTTATAGAACCATCGAAGAAGTCAAGGCCGTAATGTACACGATCAAGAGCGCCTGCACGTACTATCTCGAAGAAGAGCTCCTGTGTAGGATCGTCCATGATTGTAACGTGATCAGAGTCCCAACGTACCGGACGTGAAACATGAAGCATGAGCTCTTTGAGGTAAGGCAACACGGCAGAAACCTTATCTGCGGGAGACTCTGTCGGATGATAGTGACCGGTGTCTATTGTCAATATCTTGTCGTTCTTTGCCGCATACGCTGTATAGAAGTCGTGTGAGCCTACTGTAAATGACTCAAGACCAATGCCAAACACCTTACCTTCAATACAGTCTTTCATCATCGGCTGCTCTTTCTCAAAGATTTCATCAAGTGATTTTTTCAGAGTATTACGATAAAGAGCATGATTTACCGATACGTCCTTGCAACCATCGTGTACCCAAAGGTTCATGATACATGGGTCATTCTGTGCCTCACCCATTGCGTTTGCTATCTCACGGCAACGCTTTGTGTGCTCAACCCAGAACTGACGTATTCCTTCATCAGGGTTAGCGAGAGAGAGGGAGCCTGATTTCGGGTGAGAGAAACTTGACGAATTGAAGTCAAGCATGGTGTTATTCTCCTTGGCCCAGTCTATCCAAGACTGGAAATATTCTATTGTTACCTCGTCACGGTCAACCACTTTGCCTTTGAAATCACCGTAGATCTCATGGAGATTGAGACGGTGAGTACCCGGGATAAGGCTCTTAGCCTTCAGGATATCCTGACGAAGCTCATCTATATTGCGTGCAGCACCGGGAAAATCACCTGTTGACTGTATACCGCCGGACATAGCCCCAGCCTGTACTTCAAAACCTTTCACATCGTCTGCCTGCCAGCAGTGAAGTGAGAGATGGAAGTCCTGCAACTGCTGTAACACCTTTTCTGTGTCAATACCGATTTCAGCGTAGCGCTCTTTGGCTACCTTGTAAGCATTAGAAATAAGTTCTGCTTTCATTGTTTTTTAGTTAGTTGGTTGTATATTTATTGTCTTATAATTTTACAATCTTGTTCTTACCTCTCTGTGTTTTTTTACATATTTCACATCAGTTTCAGCCTTGTTTCAGCCTTTCTTGGCCACTATTTCCAAGAACTTCTTGTAAGCCTCATCCCACTTTTGTTTGTCTGCGGGGGTGAATTTCTTCAGTTCTATGCTGTTGGCTATAACCTTTCTCATATCCCAAAGATCCCTAACCTCGCCTGCTGCTTTAGCCTGAACCATTATGTTTCCGAGAGCAGTGCCTTCTTGCGGACCCGCCAACACATCCACACCAAGTGCATTGGAGGTAAACTGATTGAGGTCATTATTCAGCGATCCGCCGCCAATGATATGCAACACCTCTATCGGGAATGCCGCCATTTCGGTAAGATAGCCGAACACCTGACGATAGCGCAGAGCCAAAGACTCGAAGATACAACGGCAAGTCTCGGCATAATTCTGCGGCACATGCTGTCCGGTCTGCTCACAATAGCTGTTTATAGCCTCTATCATAGAAGACGGATTAGCGAACATTGCATCGTCCGGATTGATGAGACTTTGGAATTCCGGCTGCTTCATTGCGTCAGCAATCAGTTCTGTATGCGACTTCGGAGCATCCGTCCATTCCTTGCGGCAACGCTCATACAGCCACATACCGCATATATTCTTCAGGAATCTTGTAGTGCCTTCTATACCGCCTTCATTTGTAAAGTTGCGGTCATAAGATACTTTATTTATAATAGCTTCCTTGGTTTCTATACCCATCAGCGACCATGTACCACTTGACAGATATGCAAATCGCTCATTCTTTGCAGGTACCGCCGCTACCGCCGAGCCTGTATCATGCCCTGCTACCGCCACGACCGGTATCGCTCCCAGCCCGACTTCCTTCTGTATTGCGTCTGTCAGTGTCCCGACCAAGTCGCCCGGGTTCACCATTCTGCCGAATTTAGACTGTGATAACCCCAAAGATGCCAACAGACGAGGATCCAACTGTTTTGTACGGGGATCCAACAACTGTGCCGTTGAAGCTATAGTGTATTCACAAACCATATTGCCTGTTAGCATATAGCTCAGCGCATCGGGTATGAACAGTATCTTCTGGGCATTCTTCAGCGCCGCATTACCGGCGCGTTTCATGGCATATAACTGGAAGATAGAGTTGAAATTCATGAACTGTATGCCCGTAATTCCATACACTTTTTCTTTAGGCATTATGTTCTCCAGATAATCTTCCATCGCATCAAAGGTATGCGGGTCACGGTATGCTATCGGTTGGCTTATGCTACCGTCCTCCGCCACACACACGAAGTCTACACCCCACGTATCTATACCAATGCTCGTTATATTCAGATTCTGTTTCTTTGCCTCTTTCAGACCTTTGATAATCTCGAAGTACAACGCATATATATCCCAATAGAAATGTCCGTTTACCTCTATCAAGTTATTTGGAAAGCGTGTCAGTTCCTCCAATTCTATCTTGCCGTCGTTCAAGCCTCCTATTATGGTACGCCCGCTTGTAGCCCCAAGATCCACAGCAAAGAAATATTTTTTTTCCATAGTTTATGATTTAATTAAATAGTTTTAGTTAGCTTCAAGGTATTTCATGGACAAAGGTACACTTTTTTTTTCATTTCCCAACAGAATATCATAAAAACTTATTCTTTTTGTGTCTTTTTTTGAAAAATTACCAAAAACCGAAAGATAAAGCTATGTTGTTTGAATAAAATTATTACCTTTGCAGCCGAAAAACAATATACCTATTTAATAATTAGCTATTAACTAAACTATGAATTTCATTACAATTATCTGTTTAGCCTTTGTGATAGGCTATGCTTTCATCGCTATTGAGAGCGTGACGAAAGTAAACAAGGCTGCCGTGGCCATTCTTATGTGTGTAGTATGCTGGACACTTCTCGCACTCGGCCACGACACTCTCGGCTTGCCAAACTTTGAACTCGATGAGTCAATAGAGCGAAACCTCGGCGAAACCGGCACAACATTATTTTTCCTTATGGGAGCCATGACTATCGTTGAGATAGTTGACCAGCATGGCGGTTTCAACTGGGTACGCGGCGCATTGCAGTCAAAGTCAAAACGTTCCCTGCTGTGGAAAATAGCTTTCATGACCGCCATTCTCTCCGCGGTACTTGACAATCTCACAACATCCATTGTCATGATAATGATACTCCGCAAACTGGTACAGGACAAAAATGACCGTATATGGTACGCAGTTTGTGTAATAATCGCCGCCAATGCCGGCGGAGCTTTCTCACCTATCGGCGATGTCACCACCATAATGCTGTGGAACGGCAAGATGATAACAGCCCTCGGCGTCATAAGTGAGATAATCATACCATCGTTTATAGCCTTCATCGTCCCTACCGCCATTCTGCAATTCCGTCTTAACGGTTCCCTTCCAAATGTGACAGACGCACAAGAGACCGACATAAGCGACATTACAAAGTTGCAGCGTAACCTTATCTTCGCACTCGGTGTTGGCGGTCTCTGCTTCGTGCCTGTGTTCCATACGATTACAGAGTTGCCCGCCTTCGTTGGCATACTCGGCGTACTCGGAATACTATGGTGTGTAACGGAGATTATATATCGTCGCAAAGAGGAGCACGACCCCATGGCGAAACGTGTAACACAGATGCTGACACGCATTGACCTCGCCACCATAATGTTTTTCCTTGGCATACTCATGGCAGTAGCCACGCTGTCCGAGGTTGGTGTACTCACGGCCATAGGCCAATGGCTTGACGAAACCGTAGGCAACGATTATCTCATTACCGGTGTCATCGGAGTACTCTCTTCAATTGTCGACAACGTACCGCTCGTAGCCGGAGCCATGAAGATGTATGTAGTAGACCCGGCCTCCGTCAACTTTGCTGTGGACGGTATTTTCTGGCAATTGCTTGCATATTGCGCCGGTGTCGGCGGCTCCATGCTCATCATCGGCTCCGCTGCCGGTGTCGTTGTCATGGGTCTTGAAAACATATCCTTCGGCTGGTACATGAAGAACGTAACCCTCATAGCCTTTGCTGGCTATCTCGCCGGAATGCTTTGCTATTGGGTAGAAAAGACATATCTGTTCTAATATAACAAAATGATGGCGGCCACGGTTTCGTGTGGCCGCCATCATTATAAAACAACCGCAACAAATGGATACACAATTATTATTCTTAATCAACGGTTATCACACCACATTTCTCGACCAACTGATGTATCTTATCAGTCAGAAAACGGTATGGATACCGCTCTATGCCAGCCTGCTTTATGTAGTATGGCGAAATTATTCGTGGCGCGGCGTACTCACCGTACTGCTTATGGTTGGTGCGGGAATGCTCATAACCGACTGGGCCAACGCCCACTTGCTGCGTCCATGGATAGGCCGTTTACGTCCGAGCAACCCCGACAATCCCATCTCCGGCATGGTACATATAGTCAACAACCACCGTGGTTCCGGCTACGGTTTCCCCTCAGCCCATTCCGCCAATATATGGTTGCTGTGCCTGCTTATGATACATTGGTTCCGCGCCGGTCTGCTATCCTGCACTATGATACTGCTATCGTTACTCGTTTGCTATTCACGTGTATATCTCGGCTATCACTATCCCGGAGACATTCTTGGCGGTTTCATTCTTGCATACATCGTGACATGGGTGCTCACATGGCTTCATGAGCGTTTCCTTCTGTTCACGAAGAAAAAAGAACCTGTGCATATATGGGTGCCTGTTATGGTAGCAGCAGTTACGGTAGCACTGTTCGCACTCCTTGCTTACGATCGCACTATAACACATCTGTGCCCGGAGCTGCAAACAATCATCTCCTGATTGATTACAATAAGGGGCATGAATGTTTAGAAAAACATACCATTTCAGCTCCCGCAAGCAATCAGACTGAGTCTTTTTAATGCCGTCTCAAGCCCTTTCGGCACGGCACGGCTCATGTCATCAGCACCTTTGTCAGTCCTCCTCATCATCGTCAAAGTCATCAAAATCGTCATCCCACCCAAACAAGGCCGGCTCTACGAACGACTCCATTGCACGACGATCTTTTTTTGTTGGACGGCCGGTGCCACGTGCACGGTCAATGAAGCCACTAATACGTGACATCTCAAGCAATTCATACTGTTTGGGATCAGTAACATTCTCATAGACCTGCTCTATCAGTTTTGCCCCCACTCTCGTCTCAATTGCGTTAAGAACCTTGAAAGAATATACGACAGGCGGTTTCTTTACGTCTATCGTCTCGCCCACTTTCACTGTACGAGACGGTTTGGCGTTGGCTCCTTTTACCGTCACACGTCCATTTTTACATGCATCAGCGGCAATAGAACGCGTCTTGAATATACGTGCCGCCCACAGCCATTTGTCAAGACGTGCGGTATCTTGATGTTTCAGTTTCCTTTCTTCCATTACAAGCAAATAACAAAAATTTAACGGTCATAAGTCAAGAAAAAAGCGCGACGACCACGCTATCACACCATGACCGTAGCATTTACTTCTTATTAAACTGGTTCATTGTTATGTCTATACCGGCAAGCACAAACGATTTTATCTCCTCGCAGGCAGTGTCTATCAGCGGCGCAAGAACAGCTTTATCATCGTCAGAAAATTTGCCAAGCACCCAATCCACCTGCCCGCCTTTCTGGAACTCCGCTCCTATACCTACCCGCAGGCGGGCGTATTTCTGCCCGATGAGCTGCTGTATATGTCCCAGTCCATTGTGACCGCCATTGCTACCGCTGCCTTTCAGACGCATTTTGCCCAACGGCAACGCCAAATCGTCCACCACAACAAACAGGTGCTCGGTGGGAATATTCTCCTTTTCGAGCCAATAACGCACGGCATTGCCGCTAAGGTTCATATACGTGGTAGGTTTCAGCAGAAACAGTTTACGCCCTTTCACACTCGTTTCGGCCAAAAAGCCATAGCGTTTATCCTCAAAAGCCACTCCCTCGGCTTTGGCAAAGGTGTCCAATACCATCCAACCTGCATTATGTCTCGTCTCGTGATATTCCGCTCCGGGATTGCCAAGCCCAACTATCAGATATTTTTCCATTGGTAAACAAGTAACAAATATTTAACTGCGGCAGGTGTTGTACGCCGGCTTCAGCGGCCATAATCCACCTGATTGCTTTGTATTGTCAATACAGCAAGAGGCACCCTTGACAAGTTTGCAAGAGTGCCTCTGTTTCCTTTTTCCGCTTTGCAGGCAAGATTTACTTGGCAGCAGCGGCGGCGGCAGCCTGTGCGGCACGTGTCATCTTGACAGAGCATACCACAACCTCGGCAGGAGTAACAAGCTCCAGGCCTTCGAAAGAGAGGTTGCCAACCTTAATTGACTTACCGATTTCGAGGTTTGTAACATCGATATCCAGCTTCTCAGGAATCTGAGTGTAAGGAGCTTTAACCTTGAGAAGACGAACAGAGAGGCTCATACGTCCACCGAGACGTACACCGGCAGCAAGACCGTTAAGCTTAACAGGGATGCCAACAACGATTGGCTTCTCAGGTGTTATCTCGTAGAAGTCTACGTGCAACACTGCATCTGTAACAGGCTCAAACTGGATTTCGCGGATGATAGCAGTGTGCTTCCCACCGTCTATGTCAAGATTTATCACATAGATGTTTGGAGTGTAGATAGCCTTGCGGAGCTCTGAGAATGGAATAGAGAACGCGAGAGCCTCCGGAAGGCCGTTCTCACCATTCTTCTCACCATAGATATTACAAGGAATGAGTCCCTCCTTACGCATCATTTTTGTGGCTTTTTTACCGGTAGCCGCACGCTTTGTACCTGAAAGATTGATTTCTAACATTTTGTGTTACTCTAAATTAAGTTTGTAAATAAAATTGTTTGTTGATTTGCTTAATTCGCCATCACACGAAGAAACATTCCCACATTTCCGGCAGGATGTGCTTAAAAAGCGGATGCAAAGGTACATATTTTTCTCGACATACACAACGTTTTTACTGAAAATAGTGTGTTATAGTCCTAAAAACGGGGCATTTTCTTTGCCGGACCAGTTTTTTTACCTACCTTTGCAACATCTATAACTTTACTTTGGACACAGCGCTCTTAAACAAACTACAGCAGCGGCTTAGTCTCACAAACATTCATACTTATGATAAACAGAGAACTTATACGTATTAAAGCTGTTCAGTTAACGTACGCTTACTTTCAAAACGGCAATAACAATATAGACAATGCCGAGAAAGAACTTTTATTTTCATTATCAAAAGCGTATCATTTATACAACACTTTGTTGCTATTGATTGTGGCCATAACACGTATGGCAAGGAAAAGAACGGACATTGCCGTGGCGAAAGCACAGCGTGAAGGCACCGAGATACCGTCGCAGAAGTTCTCCTTTAACAAATTCGCCGTGCAATTGGAAGAGAACAAAATGCTCAAGACCTTCACGGAAGAGCAGAAGAATATATGGGAAGACCGCGCGGAATTTGTAAAGAACATATTCCTGCAGATAGAGCAAAGCAACGTGTACAAGGATTTCATGGCATCGGACAACGATGACTATGAGACACACCGCGAACTGTGGCGCAAGCTATATAAGATGTTCATACAGAACAACGAAGAACTGGACAGCACATTGGAGGAAGTCAGCCTGTACTGGAATGATGACAAAGACGTGGTGGACACATTCGTCCTGAAGACTATAAAACGGTTCGACCCAAAGGCAAACGCAGGACAGGAACTGCTGCCGGAGTATAACGATGAGGAAGACAAGGAGTATGCCCGCAAGTTGTTCCGTGCCTCAATACTAAATGCGGGGCAATACCAACGCTACATGACGGAGGCCAGCCGCAACTGGGATTTCGCGAGATTGGCATATATGGACATCGTGATCATGCAATTGGCGATAGCCGAGATGCTGACATTCGCCAACATACCGGTAAACGTCACTATCAACGAGTATGTGGAACTGGCAAAAATATACTCCACACCACGTAGCGGCAGTTACATAAACGGCATGCTCGACAACATAGCGCGCCATCTCATTGAGAATGGAAAGATGCTGAAGACCATGCCCGAGAGAAAAAAATAATTTAACGAAAAAATAAAACACAAAATGGCAACAAACATGATTCTCGCCGCGCAAGGCCAGCCCGGAGGCGGTTATTCCATGATTATTATGATGGTGTTGATATTCGCCGTCATGTATTTCTTTATGATCCGTCCGCAGCAAAAGAAGCAGAAGGAGATAAAGAACTTCCAGAACTCAATAGAGAGCGGAACAAAAGTGATTACGGCAGGTGGCGTATACGGAACGGTGCGCCGTGTAATAGCAGAGCAGAACGCACTTGAAGTAGAAGTGGCAAAAGGCATCGTTATTACCGTAGACCGTAACTATGTGTTTGCTGACGCGAACTCAACGTTTGCAGAAGCGGGCGCCCAGCAGAAGAAATAAAAGGCGCACCACACAACAGCCGAAACACATGGACACGCTGAAATGGCAACATAAATATAATGAAATCAAGGGCTTCTTGTTAAGAATACTGAACAAGGAGTTCTTGATTTTTATGTGTTTCCTTGTCATCAGTTTCACGTTTTGGTTTCTGTCAACGCTGAATGACACATACGAGAAAGAGGTAATGGTACCCATAGTACTGACAGACGTGCCGCAAGACATCGTCATTACGGAGCCACTGCCCGACAGCATGAGAGTGACACTGCGAGACAAAGGGCTGAACCTATTCAAATATCTCATAGACGGCAACCTAAAGCCACTGCAACTGCCATTCGCCACATACGCAAGGCAAAACGGGAAAGGCGGCATAACACAGCAGGAAGTACAGAAACTGCTACGCAGATGGCTGCCGGAGTCAACCACCATACTCTCCGTCAAGGCCGGACACTGGGAGTTCTATTTCTGCCACGGCAACAAGAAACGGGTGCCGGTAGTGCTGAACGGCAGTCTGACGGCAAAGCAGGACTACTACATCAGCCGGTACACAATAACGCCTGACAGCATAGACGTGCTGGCAGAGCCAAGCGCATTGGACACAATCAACACGGTATATACCCACGCGCTGACGCTGACAGACATAAGCGAGCCGTCAACACGCGACGTGCCGCTGAAGCATATCAAAGGGGCTAAACTGGCGAAAGAGTCAGTACGCCTGAGTATCATAACCGACCAGTTGACGGAAATAGTGATACGGGTACCCGTCAAGACCGTGAACGTGCCGGACAATGTATCCCTTAAGACATTCCCCGCACATGCAGAGGTACGGGTGGCACTGGGTATAAAGAACAGCAACAGCATAAAACCGGAGCAATTTAACGTTGTGGCAGACTACCATGCACTGCCGGAGGCACCGTCAGAGAAGCTGCGCCTACAACTATTGTCACAACCGCACGGCATAGTAAAAGCGTACATCAAACAGCCGGAGGTTGACTATCTGCTGGAAAACAACTAAGAAAGCTATAACAGACGCAGGCAAACAGGCAGCGGAAACAGCATACGCAAATGCAGGAAGCATAGCGCGGCGCTTTCAACAGCCTGCCATCATCAGATTATTATCAATTAAAAACATGCGCTATTGCATAACGGGAGGCATAGGAGCCGGCAAGACATACGTATGCGAGAAACTGGAACAACGGGGCATTCGCATATACAACTGTGACACGGCGGCCAAAAGGCTGATGCACACATCGCAGGCTTTACGTCACGCATTGACCGCACTGATTGGGCCGGACACGTACCATGCCGACGGCACACTGAACAAACAGGCCGTGGCACAATACCTGTTGGCATCGGAAGAGAACAAACAACGCATAAACGCCATAGTGCATCCGGCGGTAATGGAAGACTTCTACAGTTCGGGGATGCAATGGATGGAGAGCGCCATACTGTATGAAGCACGGCTCGAACGGTATGTAGACAAGGTGATAGCCGTTATCGCTCCTGACGAGATACGCATAGAACGTATTATGCAGCGCGATGACATATCATACGAGAAGGCGCGACAATGGCTCGACAATCAGACCGATCAGGAAGCGGTAGCGAACAGAGCCGACTTCGTAATAGTGAACGACGGCACAGAGGACGTGGACAACAGACTGAACGAACTCATCGCCACATTGGGAATAACTTAAAACACTGTCGGACAAACACCGACTTAACCAAAACATAAAAACATTATATAAATATTATGCAACAGACTATTTTGGCCATATCTGGCAAACCGGGACTTTACAAACTTGTATCACGTGCTAAGATGACCCTTATCGTAGAGACGCTTGATGAAAGCCACAGACGCATGCCGGCATTCGCAAGTGACCGCGTAACATCACTGGCAGACATAGCCATGTACACTGAGGATGAGGACATGCCGCTGATGAACGTGATGGTGGCTCTGCGCGATATGGAAGAGGGTAAGAAGTCAAGCCTCAACTGGCGCAAGGCGTCAGCAAACGAGTTGCAGGAATATTTCGCGAGATTCGTACCGAATTTTGACCGTGACCGGGTACACAACAGCGATATAAAGAAACTTCTGCAGTGGTATGACATACTTGTAGCGGCAGGCATCACCAACTTTGAAGAGGTGCTGAAACCTACAAACGGCAACAACATTGACGACAGAAACGAGGAATAACACCATGACAGAGAGAACGGAAGAAGGACTGCGGCTGCTTGGAAACAAAACGGAATACCGTGGTGACTATGCGCCGGAAGTGCTCGAAACGTTTGAGAACAAACATCCGGAGAATGACTATCGCGTGCAGTTCAACTGTCCGGAGTTCACGTCACTGTGTCCCATAACAGGGCAACCGGACTTTGCCGAGATAAAGATCTCATACATCCCGGACAGGCGCATGGTTGAGAGCAAGAGCCTAAAACTATATCTCTTCTCATTCCGCAACCACGGAGCGTTTCACGAAGACTGCGTTAATATAATAATGAAAGACCTTATACGCCTCATGGATCCAAAGTATATAGAGGTGAAAGGTATCTTCCTGCCGCGCGGAGGCATATCAATATATCCCTACGCCAACTACGGACGCCCCGGAACGAAATATGAGACAATGGCACAACAGCGTCTGATGTGTGACTGAACACATAGCCGCTATCATCTACCCAAACGCCCTCCCCCGCAACAAGACATAACATCCGCGGGGGAGGGCGTTTGTTTTTTTACTATATATCTCACGTGAACACGACCCAAGAAGATAACACATACAGTGAGATTACATTTGCATACCCACAAACATCGTTTCTTATGCCGGCATTGTATAACAATATGTTTGACAAGTATTTACGCCCTCACTTCCCAACAACTTACAAACGCCATTATAATCGCACTGCGATTGCGTTGTAAAGGCAGTGCGTTCACAGTGTAATCGCACTGCGATTACTACACGATTGCATTGCGATTACAGCACACCTTAGTTGGATCTGGTTTGCTACTTGACTTTTCACCTCCGTAGATATGCCATGTTTATCCAATATACACACAAAGCCAATAAACCTTTCTATTGCTTAATGAGCGTTAAAAAGAGAGAAAAGATTTGGCGATTAACAAGAAACTTCATAATTTTACGAACAGATATTATTACCTAATAACAACACCTAAAATTCTATTTTTATTTCTATGAAGAACTATAACACAAATGAGATTAAGAATATTGCCCTGCTTGGCAATGACGGTTCAGGCAAGACGACACTGACAGAGGCACTGCTTTTCGAGGCCGGTATAATAAACAGACGCGGCCGAATAACACAGAAAAACACCGTAAGCGACTACTTCCCGGTAGAACAGGAATACGGTTACTCCGTATTCTCAACCGTATATCACGTGGAATGGAACGGGAAGAAGCTAAATATCATAGACTGTCCGGGGTCAGATGATTTCGTTGGCGCCGCACTGACAGCGTTGGAGGTGACAGACACCGCCGTACTGCTGCTCAACGGGCAATACGGGCCGGAGGTTGGCACACAGAACCACTTCCGTTATACCGAGAAGCTAAAGAAACCGGTGATATTCCTCGTAAATCAGCTTGACACCGAAAAATGCGACTATGCCAACACTCTTGAGCGTCTGCAGAGCATATACGGCTCCAAAGTCGTACCAATACAATACCCGATAAACGAGGGACCGGGATTCAATGCCCTTATCGACGTGTTGTTAATGAAGAAATATTCATGGGGACCGGACGGCGGAGCGCCAACCATAGAGGAGATACCTGAGGAGGAGAAAGAAAAGGCGTTGGAGTTGCACAAGGCGTTGGTAGAAGCCGCGGCGGAGAACGACGAGACGCTGATGGAGAAATTCTTCGAGACAGAAGCACTGACAGAAGACGAGCTACGCGAAGGAATACGCAAGGGATTGATAACACGGAGTATATTCCCCGTATTCTGTGTATGCGCCGGAAAGGACATGGGCGTACGCCGACTGATGGAATTCCTTGGCAATGTTGTGCCTTTTGTTGACGAGATGCCGAAGGTGCATAATACCAGAGGTGAGGAAATTACCGTCGATACCAATGGCAAGGAGTCACTATATTTCTTCAAGACAGGCGTAGAACCACACATCGGCGAGGTGCAATACTTTAAGGTCATGAGTGGAAGTGTGAAACCGGGCGACGACTTGATCAACGCAGACAGAGGGTCAAAGGAACGCATCGGACAGATATTCTGTGCAGCAGGAGCCAACCGTATACCTGTAGAGCAACTCAATGCCGGAGACATCGGATGCACCGTGAAACTGAAAGATGTAAAAACCGGTAACACACTGAACGGCAAAGACTGCGACAACCGTTTCGATTTCATCAAATATCCTAACCCGAAATACTCCCGCGCCATAAAAGCTGTCAAAGAGAGCGATACGGAAAAGTTGATGACTGCGCTGACACGTATGCGACAGGAAGACCCGACATGGCTCGTGGAGCAAAGCAAAGAGTTGCGACAGACTATCGTAAAAGGACAAGGAGAGTTCCACCTGCGGACACTGAAATGGCGTTTGGAGAACATAGACAAGATACAAATAGAGTTCTCCGAGCCGCACATACCATATCGCGAGACTATAACAAAGAGCGCAAATGCAGAGTACAGGCATAAGAAACAGTCCGGCGGGGCGGGACAATTCGGCGAAGTACACCTTATTGTAGAGCCGTATGCCGACGGTATGCCGGATCCGACGACATACACCGTCAACGGTCAGGAATACAAACTGAACATCAAGAGCCGTGAGGAGGTAGACCTCGACTGGGGCGGAAAACTGGTATTCATAAACACCGTGGTAGGCGGTGCCATTGACATGCGCTTCATGCCAGCCATATTGAAGGGTGTAATGGAGAAGATGGAATGCGGGCCGCTGACAGACTCCTACGCCAGAGATGTGCGCGTTATAGTATATGACGGAAAGATGCACCCGGTGGACAGCAACGAGTTATCGTTCATGTTAGCGGCGAGAAACGCTTTCAGCGAAGCCTTCCGCAATGCCGGACCGAAAATATTGGAGCCTATATATGACCTTGAAGTGTACGTGCCGGCAGACCTTACGGGCGACGTAATGAGTGACCTGCAAGGACGACGCGCGCTCATAATGGGTATGGACATGGAGAACGGATACCAGAAACTGCAAGCCAAGATACCGCTAAAGGAGTTGTCCAACTACTCTATAGCATTAAGTTCACTCACCGGCGGCAGAGCATCGTTCTCTACAAAATTCGCATCATACGAGCTTATGCCAAACGAATTGCAGCAGCAATTGATACAAGAGCATAGCGGAGAAGAATAGGTTTATCCGGTTGGCCGTTATTGATATGACTTCATAAGAACAAATAACGGCCAACGAATAACGCCCAATAAAAGCGCAACGGATTTGATTCCGCTGCGCTTTTATTGGGCGTTAGTATAAGAAATGTTTATTTATGCCTCAAGTTTTGAGAAATCCTCGAAAGATATCTCCTTAGTATCGAGGGTAACAACGTCCTTGAGTGCCTTCATCAACTTGCGGTCTGCAGCCTGATTAATGAACTGATCCACCTGCTCAGGCTTCTTCAACATCTCCTCGGCATAGTTGTCAAGATACTCCTCAGGGATATTGGTCATGCCGTATTGAGCAAACTGCATGCGTGTCATCTCCTTGGCAATCTCTTTCACATCGGCGTCCTCAATCTTGATTTCGCACTGCTCCAGCAACATATTCTTTGCGAGATGCCATGTGAGTTCTTTTATGCTTGCCTCATAGTTCTTGTCAACATACTCCTGACCCTTGTCCTGATTGTTGGCCAGCATAATGCGCTTCATGATGTCATCAGCATACTTAACCTCACCAAGCTTACCCTCTACGTAAGCGCGGACATCAGCAAGGAAACGGTACTCGGCACTGACAGCAAGCTGCTGCTGCAAACCTTCAGCAACCTTAGCACGGAAAGCGGCCTCATCAGCCACCACACCCTCACCAAATACCTGGTCAAAGAGTTCCTGATTCAATTCATGTTTCTTGTATCGTGTAATCTCTGTTATCTGGTAAGAGAAGTCAGCCGTAATGTTTTCAGCCTCCTCTTTTGACACTTTCAGAAGTGAAGAAATCTCTACTGTGCTCTCCGGATAAGCCTTTTTGGGATTGAAAGTGATAATATCGCCGGCCTTTGCGCCATTGAACAGAGCCTTCTGCTCATCAACTTTCATATATGCCGGCATCAGAACAGCATCTGATACGGTTATGCCGCCATCCTTTGTGCTGCCGTCTTCATTGAGTTCACGCAAGTCACCCTTCAGCATATCGTTGTCTTCGTATGCCTCTACCTTCTCATAAGAGCCGCCACGGCTTGCATAGGCATCAATCTGCTGGTCTATCATCTTGTCGTCTACCTTGATATCATAGTAAACGACCTTGTTACGCTTGTCCAGTTTCACCTCCAATTCCGGTGCAACGGCAATATCAAACTGCAAGGTATATGGTGCGGGAGCATCAAGATCAACCGGCTCTTGGCCAAGGTGCGGCATAGGTTCGCCAAGCATATTAATCTTGTTATCTTTGATATACTCATAGAGTTTCTCGCCAACCAGCTTGTTGATGACATCAACTTTGACCTGTGCGCCGGCCTGTCTCTTAATGAGAGAAATAGGAGCCTGACCAGGACGGAAGCCCGGAATGTTAGCCTTTTTACGATACTCGTTGAGAGTCTTGCGTACCTTATCCTGATAATCTGCCTCTTCTACGGTGATTGTCATAAGGCCACTGACCTTCTCTGGGTTTTCAAATGTAATGTTCATTTCTTTCGTTTCTATTATATTTTGATATTATACACTTCAATTTCAAATTGCCTACACCTTATTATATTATAATAACTAAGGTGAAATACGCATTTGACTATAAGCCCTTTTTAGTGTGCAAAGGTAGCAATATTATCAGAGATATGCAAAAAGTTAAATGTTTTTAACACCGCATAAAACATGAAATATGGTGGATTTTAGGCATTTTATTAATATCTAATGATTTTTATGACATTAAATATTGGCTGTGTCAAATATTTACTTTACCTTTGCACACAAAGTACATAACCAACAATTTGATTTCAATATGAAAAAAGTTTTATTATTTGCAGCCGTTGTTGCCGGAGCAATGTCTATCAGCAGCTGTGCAAGCAAGAAAGATCTGGAGAACTGCCAGAAAGAGAATGTAGAGTTAAACTCACAATATCAGGGTGTAAGGGAGCAGTTGGCTGCCGCCAATGCACGCATAACCAGCCTTATGGATCAGTTGGCTTCATGTCAGGGTAATAACGATGCGTTGCAGAAAAGCCTTGAGCAGAGCCTCAACAATGCCAATGCCGGTAATGTGAACATAGCGAAATTGGTGGATCAGGTGGATGCTTCCAACAAATACATACGTCACCTTGTGGAGGTAAAGTCAAAGAGCGACTCGCTGAATATGGTTCTCACCAACAACCTGACACGTTCACTTTCCAAAGAAGACTTGAAAGATGTAGACGTTCAGGTCATGAAAGGCGTAGTGTATATCTCGCTCTCTGACAACATGCTTTACAAGAGCGGATCATACGAAATCAGCGATGCTGCAGGGGCAACACTCGCTAAAATCGCTAAAATCATAAGCGACTATAAGGACTATGATGTTCTCATTGAGGGTAATACCGACAATGTTCCAATCAAACAGACCAACATTCGTAACAACTGGGACCTCTCTTGTCTGCGCGCTTCAAGTGTGGTTCAGGCCTTACAGAACAAATATGGCGTAGATCCTAAGCGCTTGACAGCAGGCGGTCGTGGCGAATACAATCCTATAGCAAGCAACGCTTCCGCTGCCGGCAAGATGAAGAACCGTCGTACACAGATTATCATCACTCCGAAACTGGACGAGTTTATGGAGTTAATAGGACAGGCTCCAAAGGAGTAAAGGACTGTAATCGAGAAAGAAAAAGATAACTATCGAAAAACGGTTCAACAATAAACCGACAACTATAATAAAAAACTTGCGTGACTTTGTTATAAAAGTCACGCAAGTTTTTTTATCAACCGTAATCAAATATACTCAAGAAAAGAACCCAACAACATATCAATACAGGCCGAATGCTCCCAGCAACAGGATGGCAAGAAGGCAAGGCGCTATGTAGCGCAGCATAATAATATACAGTGTCTTGCGGCGGAAAGCATAACCATTGAGCCTCATTTCACCTATAAGCAGACGTGGCTTTACAATCCATCCGAACAATATACAGGTACAAATAGACACAAACGGCATAAGGATATTGTTGCTTATATAATCGAATATATCAAGTATCTGAGCCACAGCGCCGTTAGGTAGCGGGAACTCAAAATACCAATCGTTATAGCCACGGCACACAATATAAGAGAATATGAAACCGGTACCGGCCATAGCGACAACTGAACGCCTGCGTGACCAGTTGAATTTATCCATTATACTAACTGTGGTTGCCTCAAGAATGGATACGGCACTGGTGACAGCGGCAAAGAGTACCATGACAAAGAAGATGAGACCGAGTATCTCTCCGGCAAAACCCATAGAGTTAAACACCTTTGGCAAGGCAACAAACATAAGGCCCGGGCCTGCCGCCATGCCCTCCGTGCCCATGAATACATATACGGCAGGAATGACCATCAGTCCTGCAAGGATAGCAATGGCAGTGTCACAGATTTCAATATGGTCCACAGCCTTGCCGAGATTCACATCTTTTTTCATATAAGAGCCATAAGCTATCATTATTCCCATGGCTATAGAAAGAGAATAGAACAGCTGTCCCATGGCATCAAGAACCACCATAAGGAACTTACGGACGGTGAGACCGTCGAAGTTAGGGATAAAATATATGCCGGCACCCTGCAGTCCTGTGCGTGTAACCCCATTGGCATCAGTGTGGCTTATGGTGAGAGAATAAAGTGCTATTGCCACAACCATAACCACAAGCGATGGCATTATGATACGAGAGTACTTCTCAATACCTTTTTCTACCCCCCTATATACCACGTAAAAACAGAACGCCGAGAATATAGCCATAAACAAAACAGGCACCCATTGGGCTGAGATAAATTCTGAGAAGAACCCGTCCTGAACGGCATCGCTACCGGAGAATGTCACATAAGTGGTAAGATATTTCAACACCCAGCCACCGATAACACAATAATATGGATATATGAGGTATGGTACTATAAATGAAAACATTCCCAAGAACTTCCATTTCTTACTGAAAAAGCCGTAGGCTGTCAGCGGCCCTTGAGCGGAACGGCGGCCTATTGCCACCTCGGTTATAAGTAGCGTAAAACCGAAAGTCAGCGTAAGGATAATGTACACAAACAGGAAAAGGCCACCACCATCACGGGCAGCAAGGAAAGGGAAACGCCATATATTACCCAGACCAACGGCACTGCCGGCCGCTGCAAGGACAAATCCCATGGAGCCACTGAATGAATTTCTGTTCTTTTTCATTTTATTTGTCAAGTGTTTGAAAATAGGTTTATATAGGTTATCTATCAAAAAATCATGCCATCAGCCGCCAAACGGACAGCTTTTACCAATTAAAACGACTTTTACTTAAAGTACATCCGCAAGACGTCGCACATCGGTATCTTCGCCAACTATCCACAATATGTCTCCAACTTCAAACTTATAGGTTGGCGATACGGACGACAAGGCATCCTCTTTCTCCTCCATACCAACCAACATACAGTTGTATTTATCACGAAGACCGCTACTAACAAGCGATTGTCCAAGCAGCATACTGCCCTTACGTATAACGAACCGACGCAACTGCATGTCGTGTTGTTCTCCTTCCATAACGTCAGGTACCAGCTCTTCCTGCAGAATACCATTAAACTGCGTAAGTTGTTCATCATTACCGATAACATGAAGAATGTCACCCGGAAAGACCATATCATTGCCCGACGGGATATGCAGATGCTGCTTTCCTCTTATAATGCTGCTGACGTGCACCCCGAAACGCTTGGCAAGATTCAACTCCGAGAGTGTTTTTCCGGCCCAAAGAGTATCTTGAGGCACCGTAACCTCAGAGATATGCACATTACGGTCAAGCAATTTCCCATGATATAAAGGCTTGCGTCTGCCCGCAATATTGGCTGCAATGTCTTTTGAATGCAAGTTCTGTATGAACAGTCGCTCCAACTGTATACTGCTTTTCTTCATGCTTCGTGAATAGATAATGGCCGAAATAGCGGCCACCGCTATACAGATTATAACAGCATCGGAATATTGCAGCAGGTCATTACAGATATAGAAAAGATAGACTATAGCCAATATGCCACGGGCTATTATAGTAAAGACGAGCGGTGCACGGTTGTGCCGGCTGCCTGTCCACAACATCTTGAACTCCGTACTACGGTTCTTCTTCATCACCATCGCACGCAGGAACGGAGCCACAAGCAACATGGTTATCAACGCACACAACGGGTTTGCAATGACAGCCGGCATGATACTGACAATAAACCTCCTGCCTATGGTCAGCATAATGGACATTACTGCAATAGTAAGGACGGAATATATCAGCGTATTAACAGCCATTTGCGTCAGCAAAGGCTTCCAGTTGTTGGCAGAACGGTCCACATTCGTGGGGGCAATATCCGATATATGGTTAATGCGCCGTATCCAAACCTTAGGCAACCGGCTCTCTATAATATTATAGACAGGTACGGTGCCGCGTATCATATACGGCGTAAGGAATGTCGTTATGACTGATACGGCAACGACAACAGGATACAAAAAGTCCTCTATCACACCCAGCGTAAGGCCAAGCGAGGCTATGATGAAAGCGAACTCGCCTATCTGTGCCATCGAGAAACCACAGCGCATGGCGGTTTTCAAGGTCTGACCGGAGAGCATGAAGCCAAACGTTCCGAAGACAGACTGGCCGAAAATAATGCCAAGTGTTATTACAAGAATCGGCAGCCACTGGTCCACAACGACCTGCATATCAACGAGCATGCCGACAGAAACGAAAAAGACAGCCCCGAAAAGATTCTTGACCGGTTCCACTACCTTTTCTATTTTCTTGGCCTCTATCGTCTCGGCAAGAATACTACCCATAATAAACGAGCCGAAAGCCGGGCTGAATCCCACCAACGAGGCAAATACAGCCATACCGCAACAAAGGGCCAAAGAGACTATAAGCAGAACCTCATCGTTTATGAGCGAGCGTGCTTTCCTAAGAAAACTGGGGATAAAAAACAGCCCGACAACAAACCACAAGACAAGAAAGAAGACAATACTCAACAGGCTTGCCACCATCTGCTCACCGTCATCAGAGCCACCCTTGGCAATAGTGGTCAAGACAACCATCATGACAATGGCGAGTACGTCCTCCAATATCAGCACACTCATGACGAGCGACGAGAACTGTTGTTGCCGCAAGCCCAAATCATCAAAGGCCTTATAAATAATGGTTGTGGACGACATGGCCAGCATACCGGCAAGGAAAAGGCCGTTCATTGACGACCAACCGAACGCCTGACCTATCAATATGCCTATCATCATCATCGAGAAGATGACCGTAGTGGCGGCAATGACAGGCGCTACACCCATCTTGAGTATCTTCTTGAACGAGAAATCAAGCCCCAACGCAAACAGCAGGAACATGACACCGATGTCCGCCCACACCCTGATATTCTCGCTGTCCACAACAGAAACGGTCAACGGGAAGTTGGGAGAGACAAGAAAACCTGCCATAATATATCCCAACACCAACGGCTGCTTGAGTTTCTTGAACAACAATGTCACTACTCCGGCAGTGACAAGTATCAGTGCCAGGTCCTGTATCAATGATGGTATGCCGTGCATGTATTCCTTATTATGTTTATAATTACTTTGGCAGCCTTTTCCATTACCTGCACGGAGACGAACTCATGCGGGCCATGAAAGTTAACAGCCCCGGTAAATATGTTAGGGCATGGCAACCCACGGAATGACAGTTGAGCCCCGTCCGTACCTCCCCTGATAGGCTGTATCTTAGGTATCACGCCCGAATCAGCCATTGCCTGACGCGCAATATCAATGATATAACGCAACGGCAACACCTTTTCGAGCATATTATAATATTGGTCTTGTATCTTAATCTCGCAAACCTTTGCGCCGTATTTTGCGTTAATACGCTCAGCAACACCTTGCATAACAGTCTTGCGCCGCTCAAACGCCGCCCTGTCGTGGTCACGTATTATATATTGCAACCGTGCCTTCTCGCAGTCACCTTTCATAGCCGTGAGATGAAAGAAACCCTCATAGCCCTCCGTCTCCTCCGGTATCTCACCGTCAGGCAACAACGCGGCATACTCCGTGGCTATGCGTGCGGCATTCAGCATCTTGCCCTTGGCATAGCCGGGATGCACGCTTACACCGGAAAATGTGACCACCGCCGACGCGGCATTGAAATTTTCGTATTCCAGTTTCCCAAGGTCTCCGCCGTCAACAGTGTACGCCCATCGGCACGCAAAGCGCTCCACGTCAAAATAATACGCCCCCATACCAATCTCCTCATCGGGTGTAAAGGCTATGCGTACAGTACCATGCTCCACCTCCGGATGCCTGATAAGATATGACACGGCGTGCATTATCTCCGCAATGCCGGCCTTATCGTCAGCCCCAAGCAACGTTGTACCGTCTGTAACGATAAGGTCCTCACCTACATGGCAGAGCAATTCCGGAAAGGTCTGCGTTCTGCTCCATATCCCTTCAGACAGTTCTATGTCCGTACCGTCATAGTCTCTCACTATCCTTGCCCTCACATTGTAGCCTGAACAGTCCGGCGACGTATCATAATGGCTTATAAAGCCTATGGCGGGCACAGGCCTGTCGGTATTGGAAGGCAGCGTGGCATATAGATAACCCTTATCGTCAAGCACTACATCAGCAAGCCCCTCCGCCTCCAGTTCCTCTTTCAGAAAGAGCGCAAAGGTCATCTGCTTAGCTGTGCTTGGCACTGTATCCGTGCCCTCGGCCGACTGTGTGTCGAACCGTGTATAACGTATAAAACGGTCTTGTATGGTCAGCATTATTTTTCTTTCTCGGCAGCAATAGCCTCACGTACCTTTGCCTCCAGTTCCTCGCACAACTCCGGATTGTCTTTCAACAGAGCAAGAACGGCATCGCGTCCCTGCGCCAGTTTTGTCTCACCGTAAGAGAACCAGGAACCGCTCTTCTTGACAATATTGCGTTCTACGGCAAGGTCAAGGATCTCTCCGACCTTGGATATGCCCTCGCCGAACATTATATCAAACTCGCATTTGCGGAAAGGAGGAGCCACCTTGTTCTTCACAACCTTCACCTTCGTCAGGTTACCAATAACCTCGTCGCCGTCTTTTATGGCCGTAGACTTACGCACATCGACTCTGACAGAGGCATAGAACTTCAGCGCATTACCGCCGGTGGTTGTCTCCGGATTGCCGAACATCACCCCAATCTTTTCACGCAACTGGTTGATAAAGATACACGTTGTCTTGGTTTTGGAAATGGTCGATGTGAGTTTTCGCAAGGCCTGCGACATGAGACGCGCCTGAAGTCCCACCTTATTATCGCCCATATCGCCCTCAATCTCCGCCTTCGGCGTGAGCGCCGCCACAGAGTCTATAACGATAATGTCCACCGCCGCGCTTGATATCAGCTGGTCTGCAATCTGCAATGCCTGCTCGCCGTTGTCCGGCTGCGATATAAACAGGTTGTCGACATCAACGCCAAGTTTCTCGGCATAGAACCTGTCAAAAGCATGCTCGGCATCAATAAACGCCGCTATGCCTCCCAGTTTCTGCGCCTCGGCCATAGCGTGTATAGCGAGAGTTGTCTTACCTGACGACTCCGGACCATAGATTTCTATTATACGCCCCTTAGGGTATCCACCCACACCAAGAGCCAAATCCAGTCCGAGAGAGCCGGTAGGGATTACCTCTACGTTGTCAACTTTCTCGTCACCAAGTTTCATTATAGACCCTTTGCCAAAGTCCTTCTCTATCTTTGCCATTGCAGCCTGCAATGCTTTCAGTTTCGCTTCTTTCTCTTCCATGCTGTTATATGTTTATTAAAGTAACAGGGTGTGCCGCTGAACGGGCTCCACCCCACTCCGTATACATGCGTTGCCGTTACAGTTCAAGGTCGCCGTCAAAGACCTCCACCCAAGGAAGCCCCTGTTTGTTGAGCTGCTCCATGAACGGATCCGGATCAAAATCCTCCACATTCCACACGCCCGGCTTGCGCCACAGCCCCTTGAAGAACATCATGGCGCCAATCATTGCCGGCACACCGGTGGTGTAGCTGACGCCCTGCATGCCTGTTTCCTTGTACGCCTCCTGATGCTTACAGTTGTTGTAAACATAGTATGTGCGTTCCTTGCCGTCCTTTATGCCACGGATACGGCAGCCTATGCTCGTCTCGCCGTCATAGTTCTCGCCCAAATCCTGCGGGTTAGGCAGCACCGCCTTAAGGAACTGCAGCGGAACAATCTTGACCTTTACCGTCTCACCGTTGCCGTCAGCAAGAGGCGCCTCATATTCCATTTCGTCAATACGTGACATGCCAAGGTTTTGTATCACATCGAGATACGTCAGGTATTGCTGTCCGAATGTCATCCAAAAACGCGCTTGCTTTATAGTGGGATAATTCTTTACAAGAGACTCCAGCTCCTCATGGTGCATGAGATAGCTTTCCCTTGGTCCTATATTCGGATAGGTAAGAGCCTTATGAACCTCAAGAGGCTCGGTCTCTATCCACTGCCCATCTTTATAATACAGACCCTTTTGGGTTATCTCACGTATATTGATTTCGGGGTTAAAGTTAGTGGCAAACGCCTTGTGGTGATTGCCTGCGTTGCAGTCCACGATGTCAAGGTAGTGTATTTCGTCAAAATGATGCTTGGCGGCATAGGCCGTATAGACTCCTGACACACCGGGATCAAAGCCGCATCCCAGTATGGCTGTGAGGCCGGCTTCCTCAAAACGCTGCTTATACGCCCACTGCCATGAGTACTCAAAGTGCGCCTCGTCCTTGGGTTCGTAGTTAGCCGTATCAAGATAGTTGACCCCGCACGCCAGACACGCATCCATAATGGTGAGGTCTTGGTAAGGCAAGGCAAGGTTCACGCATAGTTCCGGCTTGAACTCCTGAAAGAGTTTCTTAAGCTGTTCCACATCATCGGCATCCACCTGAGCGGTAGATATGTTCATGTTCTTACCCGAACCGGCCTTACGGATAGCCTCCACAATAGCGTCACATTTCTCCTTACGGCGACTTGCTATCATGAAATCTGTGAATATACTGTCGTTCTGTGCAATCTTATGTGCGGCAACCGTGGCTACGCCACCGGCGCCAATCATTATAATCCTTGACATTATTCTACTGTTATATCAAAAAAAGATGGGTTATACTCTTGCTCAATTAATATGTGTTCTGGTCTGCTTCTCAGCAGCCTTGGTCGCCGCCTCGTTCGCCTTCATGGCATTCTGCCGCCTGTGGTAATGATAGTCCGTCCCGTTTTGTCGCAATACCAGCGAGTCTCTGCTCATATAAACGAAGTCGAGAGTGTCTATCATGTCCTGCTGATGTTCCTGATTGTCTTCCTGCAAATGATGCTTATCCGACACCAGCAGCAGCCTACCGTTGCAGGTGTACCACTGTTTGTATCTCTTTACCTCAGGGTACGACACCGGCGAGTCATCCTCAAGCGTATTGCTCTTCATTATCGTTCCAACCGGATATGCCTTGTGAGACCTTTTCAAGGTAAATCCGTATTCGCGCGGCACAAGGAATCTTTCCTTCAGAGAGTCAGGCATATCGGCCAGCATACGTCTCTGCATACGCTTGTTCATATTCTGCAATTCTTTCATTACCGGCATCACGGGATAAGTCCATGTGCCTTTGAGCATATCCAGATTTATTATCATACGGGCCTCTGTCGTATCTTCAGAGCTGATCATTACCCCGGCCCAGTCACCGATTTCCGGTATGCCGAAGACCTTGCCCTCATGCTTTGCGTCTATGCTGCTGAAAGTTATAGGGTCGCCGGAGAACGGCCACAACACTATTACCGAGTCTGACGTGCCGTCGCACACCAAACCGTAAAACATAGAATCGTTCTTAATCACGAGTCCCTTTTCAATCTCCTCTTCCTCATCCTCCGTCCGGCTGTCGTTCCGTTTACAGGCACCCGTAATCGAGAGTATTGCCAAAGAGCATATTATTATGGTTACAATTCTATTGCGCATCTATCTAACACCTTTTGGGGATATATTTGCAAAGGTACTGTTTTTTTTGCAATCCGCCAAACTTTTGCTTCTATTTTCTGAAATATACAACTCATAGGCAAACGGTTTCTGACAGGGGGATTTATGCAGTCTTGACGCAAGTCCGGAATGCCCTCAGCGCCCCACCATTACAATCGCAGCCCAATTACGATATAATCGCACCGCGATTGCAATGTAAACGTACTGCGATTACAGTGTAATTGCACCACGATTACAACGCAATATTTAACACACTAAGAAACAGAGATTTACAAACATCCAACCTCCAAAAATGCAATTTCGCCCTGTAAAGGCATGACAAACGCCGCAATCTTATTCCCTATAACAAACAAAGCACCCTGACAAACGCCGCCATTTAAGCCGGTCGCCGTCAAGGTGCCATTGCTATAGATAATATGTAAGTCAGTAGTATTGCCTCAGTTAAAATCTTCCGCCGCCTCCGAAGCCGCCACGTTGGCCGCCGCCTCGCGGGCCTCCGCCATTAAACTCACCCGGAGGAGGTCCCTGCGGTGCATCACCCCCACCGGCCTTACGCTCGGCTCTTGCCGCCTTGCCGCCAAAAGCATTGAAACGGTATATAACATGCAGCATGGCATAGCTATTGATGGAATTGTAATATACGTCAGATCGCTGTGTAGCGGAGATAGAACGTGAGAACGAGCTTCTCTGTTGCAGGATGTCATAGAGTTGCAGAGAGATGATAAGCGGCTTGCCCTTGAGGAAGCTCTGCGCCAGCTGTGCGTTCCACACAAACTCGTTTGTATTCATTGACGCATCGCTATAACCACGGCGTGACTGCATGTGCGCGCCGGTAGAGAAACTCATGTTCCACGGCATATTTATCGTTATGTCCGTACCATAGTTAAAATCCCACGTATCAAGGTTAGCGTTTGGCTGCAATTTGTTGCGTGATATAGAATAGTTCACACGTCCGTTCAGCTCCACTTCCAGCCACTCGTTGCGGTAGCTGAAGCCCACCCGCTCGGAAATGCCTGTTGAACGGGTATAGTTCTTGTCGGGGTCGGCGCTTCTCTTCAGGTTAACGTAACTCACACGGTTATTGTATGACAGGTCGGTCATGGAGTTCATGCTCCATATTCCCACCGTATCCAGAGAGGTATTATACATGAAAGCGCCATTGGTACTCCAGTTACCGTTGATGTTCATAGGCTGCGATGTGCGTCCGCCTGTGGTCGGATCGTAGCGCACCATGTTTGAGACACTGTTTCGAGTGGTCTGGAAATTGACGAAAGCCATTATAGCATTCTGCCGCCTCTGCACATAGTTGTTATACTGCATGGAGAACCTGTTGGTGAACGATGGCTTCAAATCGGGATTACCCTTACTCACGTTCAGCGGGTCGGTGTTATCGGTTATCGGCATAAGGTCAGTCATTGACGGCTGGTCTGTGCTGCCGCGATAGTTCAATCTCAGGCTTTTCTGCTTGTTAAAACGATAGCGGAAATCGAAAGTCGGGGTGAAGTTGCTCACTGATCTTTTTGATATAGTGTCGAGACCGAGGTGCTTGTAATGCAGCTCCGAGGTCTGCGGCTGCACCATAACACCAACATTCAGGTTATAAAAGTTGGTTGTACGCTTCAACGACAGCTCCACCTCGTGGATATAATTGTCGTATTCAGAGAAACGACTTTGGTCTGTATCCAGATATGTTGACAACGGTGTCTGTTCCGTTACGAACGGATTAAGATACGAGGCGAAGTCCCTATACATATTCATCACACCCGCCCCGAAGTCCGGCAACAGGCTGAAGTCATGCGTTTGTCTGTCGCTATAACGGTTCTGATAGCGGTATTGGTATCGCAGTTGCAGGAAAGTAGCCAGGGCTATAGGCTCGCTATATGTAGCACTCAACTGATAACTCTTGGTTTTGTTCGGCGTGACGTTATAGCGGTTACGGTAATATAGCGAATCTTCCGTAGTCGGCCTGAACAGCGTAACGAACTGTGTTGACAGGTTTTCGTTGTCGCTTTTGGTGTAAGAATAACGCCCTTGTACCGTTATGTTACGTCCGTTGTTGGACAAACGCCTTGATATGGTAGCCTGCAGGTTTAAGTTACTGTTCGTACCATAGGACAATCCGGTGTTAGATCTTCTGTTAATAAGAATGGAATCCAATGCCCTCGTAGGGTCCAACTCCTGCTGTTCCAGTGAATACTGATACAACGCATCGTTCAATTGAGCCATTGTGGTAGCGTCCAACGGGTCGTATATAGTCGTTCCGGTATAAGGGTTAAGGGTGTTATAAGGGTCTTTATTGAACGACGCGTTGGTGCTGTTGGAGCGTGAATCGCTTGAGGAAAGGCTTAGACTTGGCCTGAACTGTATCGTTGTAAGCGTGTCAGGTTTCCACTCTAAGCGCCCGTTGAAATTCCAACTGTTGGAACGTGAGTAACTTTGTGAACGTCCATTAGAGAACGATCCGACGGTAGACACGAAGTTCTCGCTGGCCGATGTCTGTGCGTTGTCCCTGTCATTATGGTTCCATCTGGCCGACAAGTCAGCCCTTAGTTTATCCTTTTTCTCGTAATTATAGTTCATTCCGAGCATCTTGTTGGCCGAAAGCCCGTTGCCTCCGCCACCGCCTCCTCTGCCGCCGGTACCGAATCCTCTGTTACCCGTATTGTTGGCGTTGGCAAAAAGCATCAGTCTGCTGTTGTCTTTCATATACGCTCCCATCACACGCTCGGCATAACGTGACTTGGTACCTATTGCAAGGTCGGCATTAAGAAGCGTACCTTTGTTCATGCCCCGCTTGATATTGAAGTCCAACACCGTACTTTCCTCGCCGTCATCAATGCCTGTCATCCTCGCGAGGTCACTCTTCTCCTGATACGCTTTCACCTTATCTATAATGGCGGTAGGCAGGTTTTTCAATGCCGTCTCAGTGTCTCCGGTCATAAACTCCTTACCGTCAACCTTGATTTTCTTCACCTCCTTGCCGTTGATCGTAATCTTACCGTCGTCATCAACCTGCGCACCCGGCAGCCTTTTTACAAGCTCTTCTATCACGGAACCTTCGGGAGTGCGGTATGCAGCGGCGTTATATATAAAGGTATCCTCCTTAACCACCACCTTGGCGGCAACGCCATTGGCTATGACTTCCTTCAGCATTATGGCGTCGGTCTCCATGTTTATCTTTCCAAAAGCGAAGTTATTGTCCTCGCTTATCACAACGTTGCGCAGGATATTCTTATAGCCGACGCTTGAGATCTTGACAATATACCTGCCGTTGTCCGGTGCGACGATAGTGAATAAGCCGCTTTCGTTGCTGACGGCCCCGGCCACATAAGACGAGTCTTTCGCCTGTAGCAACTGCACCACAGCCTGCAATATCGGCTCATTGCTTTCTTTGTCAAGCAACGTTCCGGAGATTTTTCTCTCTTGTGCCAATGCTGTCACAGCGGTACAGAACGTCAGTAGTGTGAGAAAAAGGAGTTTTTTCATTGTTTTAATTATTACTATTATTTTTTAATTTTACTTTGAACTACATTATCTATGACGTATATCATTTCAAAAAGTTTATATACTTTGATATTTTTTTCGTTTTTAACGGAGCGAAAAAACAACAGGACACGTCTGCCATAAACATTCAATCGGTATCATAGCGCGGGCATATACAAGTTGTAAGGCTTTATTCTCAACCAATAGACAGAACGAGAATGAGCCGATATAACAAGGATTTTTAAGTGGTTACACAACAGAATTATCCGATATACAGAATAAAACGGTGCCGATATTACAACGGCTTACAAGTCGTCAGACATCATAATTCACTAACAAAATACAAAAAAGGGCAAACAAAATTGTTTGCCCTTCCGCTCAATTATTAATCTTTTCTTAGTTCCTTATGCAGTTTTTTCTTCATTCTTCTGACCCTCTATCGGCAAACAGAACACAAACCTTGCGCCCTTGTTGTAAGACGTATCGAGATAGACCTCGCCGTTAAGCCTCTTTGACAGAGTAAGGCAGATGTTCAGACCGAGACCCGTTCCCTGCACATAGTCATTGAGTTTCGTGAAGCGATGGAATATGTTCTTGGCCTGACCGATAGGCACTCCCTCACCGGTATCGGTGACAGCGAACGTTATCTTACCCGGATGCTCTTCCAATGATGCCGACAATACAATGGAACCCACCTGCGTATGCTTTATAGCATTGGTGAGATAATTAATCAATATCTGCTGTACGCGGCGCGCATCGGTGTAAATCATATAGTCATCAGGTATTGAAGAGTCATATCTCAACTCTATCTCTGGCTTGATCCTATACTTGACAGACGCCAATGCCGTATTACAAAGAGCATTAAGCGGATGATCATTGAGCGTAATGGAGTAGTTTCCGCTCTTTATATCCGATATGTTAAGAATATCATCAATAAGCATTATGAGCATATTGCCGTTGTGTTGTATATGCACTGCATACTCATCACGCTCCTCCTGAGTAAGACATTCCGGCGGTAACGCTAACAGTTGGGCGAAACCAACCACCGCATTCAGCGGCGTACGTACCTCATGACTCATATTCTGGACAAACAAATCCTTTGCCTTAGACTCCTTAACAGCCTCCTCACAAAGGCGCTTTGCCTCCTCGCATTCTTTCTTTACATCATCATATTGTTGCTTCTTTGCCTCCAATTCCTGCTCCTGTTTGCGCATGGCACAACTGCAACGGCTTAGCGCAACGGCCATTACCATAAAGGCGAAAGCTACAATTATTATACTTGTCGTTGTCATAACAGTTCTATAGATTTATCAAATTTCAGAAAAATCCATTTGGTGTTCCATCTATTTCTTTTCCCATATCAGGTTCACCTGCGTTGCAACGCAAGTCAATAGTTTCTCCATAATGATAGGTTTCGTGATGAAATCGTTGGCTCCCATCTGAAAGCCTTTGGTCACATCATCGCTGGAGTTCAGGGCTGACAATATCACAACCGGCAACGATTTTGTCTCATCCGCCGCGCGCAAGCGTTTCAACACCTCATAACCATCAACCCCCGGCATCATCAAATCGAGCAACACGAGGTCGACAGGTTTCTGTGCTATGGTATCCAATGCAGCCTGACCGTTGTTGGCCGTAAGGATATTAAATTTGAATCTACTCAACATTTTCTGGATAAGAAGCACATTCAAGGGGATGTCATCAACGATAAGAATGTTCACTTGCGTCTGATCCACTTCCGGATTAATCTGTACACTCATAGGTAAGTTATTATTTTTTCAGGGCTTATGGTTTATTATTTCTACGCCGTTCCTCAGGGTTGCCCTACCTGAACGAGTCGGTTAGTAACTTAATCTCTACCTGCGGAGATATTCTTTCGTACAATATGTTATACACAGCGTCAAGTATAGGCATGTTAACATGCATGTGTTTGTTTATTTCTTTCATGCACTTTGTGCCGAAATAGCCTTCCGCTATCATCTCCATTTCTATCTGCGCCGACTTCACGGAGTACCCTTTTCCAATCATAGTACCGAATGTCCGGTTTCTGGAGAAGTTGGAATAGCCCGTAACAAGCAGGTCGCCTATATACACACTGTCCTCCATGTGGCGCGGTATAGGGTGCACACACTGCAGGAATCGTGACATCTCCTGCAAGGCATTGGCCATCAATACCGCCTGGAAGTTATCACCATACTTCAGTCCAGAGCATATCCCGGCAGCGATAGCATATACGTTTTTCAGCACTGACGAATACTCTATGCCTATCACATCCTCCGAAGTCTTGGTCTTAATATACCGCCCTGCCAGCACTTTGGCAAAGGCATCGGCCTTGTCCGCATCCGAACAACCTACCGTAAGGTATGACAATCGCTCCAAAGCGACTTCCTCCGCATGGCTTGGGCCGCCTATACAGGCGAGGTTATCGTACGGCACATCAAGTGCCTCATGGAAGTATTCCGAGCATACAAGGTTCTCATCGGGCACTATTCCTTTTATCGCCGTAACGAGAAACTTGTCTCTTAACTTCACTTTCAGTTTCTTAAGATGACTCTTAAGATATGGAGACGGCGTGACAAACACCAGTGTGTCGTATGCCTGCGCTATCTTGTTCAGGTCTGAACTGAAAGATATTTCATTCATATCAAAGTGCACTCCCGTAAGATAAGCGGGGTTATGCCCCAAACGCTTAAAATCATTTATACGGTCGTCACGGCGCATATACCAACCTATATGATGTGTATTGCCTACAATAATCTTCGCGATAGCCGTCGCCCAACTACCACCTCCGATGATTGCTATTTTACCGCAGTCAAACATTTCTGTTCCCTGTTATGTAAAAACACACGCTGAGCGTTCCGCCGGTGCAGTGCATTACTGCCGGCATGCCGCCGCGTCAATATAGGCTTGGAACTCCTCCACCTTCGGATTGTCCAGTCCGAGCTTATATTTCTTGTTCACACCACACACGTCCATCTGCAGTTTCTGTGCCTTAACGTCTTTCAAGTCCGACAGAAGATAATAGCCCGCCTTGTTGAACAGCGGCACCCACTCCTCGCCAACGCCTATCGCAGCCCACTCTTCCTTGCCGGCCTTCGGCTGCTTTGGCTCCGGCTTCATCTGCGGGAACAGCAACACTTCCTGTATGAACGCATTGCCTGTCATAAGCATCACAAGGCGGTCAATGCCGATACCGATACCGCTTGTCGGCGGCATGCCATACTGCAAGGCGCGTAAGAAGTCATGATCTATAATCATTGCCTCGTCGTCTCCCTTGTCGGCAAGACGCATCTGGTCTACGAAGCGCTCCTCCTGATCTATCGGGTCATTGAGTTCGGAATAGGCATTGGCCAACTCCTTACCGTTAACCATCAGCTCAAAGCGTTCTGTCAGGCCGGGTTTGTCACGGTGCATCTTCGTTAACGGCGACATTTCGACCGGATAATCGGTAATAAAAGTAGGCTGTATGAACGTGCCCTCACAGGTCTCGCCGAATATTTCGTCTATCAGCTTACCCTTACCCATAGTATCATCCACCTCAATACCGAGTTTCTTTGCCACCTCGCGCATCTCGTCCTCGCTCATACCGGAGAGGTCATAGCCTGTTTTCTCTTTTATAGCGTCAAGTATAGGCAACCTGCGGAACGGAGCCTTGAAAGATATTGTCTTGCCGTCTATAACGGTTTCGGGCTTGCCGTTCACCGCCACACAGATTTCCTCAAGCAGCTTTTCGGTGAAAGACATCATCCAGTTATAGTCTTTATAGGACACATACAGCTCCATGCACGTAAACTCCGGATTATGGTTTTTATCCATACCCTCGTTACGGAAGTTCTTGCCTATCTCATATACGCCCTCAAAACCGCCCACGATAAGCCGTTTCAAATACAGTTCCGTGGCGATACGCATATACATAGGTATATTAAGCGCATTGAAATGGGTTATGAACGGGCGCGCGCTGGCACCGCCGGCTATAGACTGCAACGTCGGGGTCTCTACCTCGGTATATCCCGCCTCGTCAAGAACCTTACGCAGAGTGCGCACCACCATGGCACGCTTCAGGAAGGTATCCTTGACGCCATCGTTCACCACAAGGTCAACATACCTCTGACGATAGCGCAACTCCGGATCCTCGAACTTATCATACGCCACACCGTCCTTATATTTTACGATTGGCAACGGTTTGAGAGACTTGGACAAGAGTGTCACCTCCTGAGCGTGAACGGATATTTCTCCGGTCTGGGTGCGGAACACGAAGCCCCTGACACCAATGAAGTCGCCGATGTCAAGCAACTTCTTGAACACCTTATTATAATAATCCTTATCATCGCCGGGGCATATATCGTCGCGCGTTACATACACCTGTATGCGACCCTTGGAGTCCTGCAACTCCACAAAAGCGGCCTTACCCATAATACGGCGGCTCATCATACGGCCGGCAATACATACCATACGGCTATTCTCGGACGTAGCTTTGCCGGGTATCTCGTTTCCCTCCTCGTCTTTTTCCTTTGGCAAGTCAACGAAATCGGCTACTATTTCGGTGGAGAAGGCATCGGTAGGATATTCAGCTGCGGGGTACGGGTCTATGCCCATGTTACGCAACTCCTGCAGGCTTTCACGCCTTCCAATTTCCTGTTCACTTAGTTCGAGTATGTTCATTTCAAGTCGTTTTATCTATATATATTGGTATATATACACATTGTCATGCCTCATGTGTACTGACAATAATATAATTGTGTGCAAAGTTAATAATTTAATCTGATAAAAACGAACTTTTTGTAAAAAAACATTATTTTTTATTTTTCAGCCCTCTGTTTGCCTTATTTCGCCGGTATAATGTCCGCACACCATCCGCAATGCCATGCAAGTCATGAACACGGAAACATCGCATACCGCATATACCAATCAGGTTCGGAACAAGTTAATTTTTATCTTGCGGAGACAAAATAACGGAAACAGACGCAAATCAGGCCAAAAAGCTCCTGTGTGCGAGCACAATAGTTGATTAAAATCAATTATTATCTTTTTTTGAAGAAATTACAATTAAATTGTTTGCGCACACAAATAATTCGTAGTACCTTTGCACTGTCAGAAGAAAAGCAGCCGGACAGCAGTCCGAAAAGATTGAGTCCGTTTTCTTTTAGACACAAAAAAGTCGCATAAAACTAATGTGACATCGACTCGGAACAAATTGTTTAGGTTAGTAGATATATAATAGATTTAGGTTTTAGTTATTAGGTTAGAAAAGATTGTTTAACTTTGGGATAACACAAAACAGCCGTGAGGCTCTTTTTTCCACTTGAAAAACTGATGAAGTTAAACATACTTT
>CAZRGO010000001.1:101691-134841 GCA_964599665.1 uncultured Prevotella sp. | reverse complement strand
TTTCATTTCCCACCCACAATGTCACCACATCCCGCCACGACATTTTTCCCTCCTGAGCGGCACCTGATTTCAGTGGCGTTACAATCGCAGTGTCTTTACGATGTAATCGCACTGCAATCGCCATGTAATCGCAGTGCGTTTACCGTGCAATCGCACTGCGATTACAGAACCGGCAAATAATGCCACCCGGACAATCATTTTCGTGGCTGCTACCGATACCGTCAACACGAGTGAGTTTTCGCCGTGATTACGAAAAACAAATTCATTTCAACAAGTCGGAAACACCATTCATTCAGGTAACAGGACAAACTGTTAACACATAACCAAAAACACAAAGAACAACTGCATACATGAAAGAGTTTTGAGCAAAACAAGACGCCCCTATTTACACTTCGTCGCCTTAAAACGACATTTCGGCATTAAAATCAGAATAAGATGGAGACAGAAGAAAAGCTCTTTGTAACTTTGTAAACATAAAGAACGAACCTAACCGGCATATCATAATCTACAGAAAAACGCCGGAGAATTTACAACCAAGATAAAGAAATGACTGAATTTAAGGAAATATTTGAAAGCCACTACACTTGGATAGAGGGTTTTATGCGCAATGTTCGCCGCTATCCTAACCGAACGGCCATGCTATGTCCAGAAAGCAACAAGGCGTGGAACTATACAGAACTCAACGCAGAGGTTAACCGTCTGTCCAACGCTCTGCTGGCAGACGGCTTCAAAAAGTCTGACGTAGTGATGATACAGCTGATGAATTGTCCGGAGTTCGCGTTCTCATACGTTGCGGCACAGAAGATGCACGGAGTGTGCTGCCCGACAAGCTACAGGCTCAGCGCAGGCGAACTGGCCTATAATATAGATGATTCCAAGCCATTGGTATTCATATTCGACGCCGCTTTCAAGAACACTGCCATAGAGGCACTGTCAATAGCCGCCCACAAACCGCGCCACGTCATTATAGTAGACGGCGAGGGCGAGGGCAACATCATATCATACGCCGACTACGTTAAGGACGCAAGCAGCAGCGAGCCGCCATATACCTGCGACTATAACATCTACGATGAGACCACACGCCTATACACATCAGGCACCACCGGTCGCCCGAAAGCGGTGTCGCTGACAAGCATTAACGAGGTGCTCTCCGCCCATGACGTAATGATACATTTCCCTATGAGCTACAAAGACGTCACGATGAACACCACACCATGGTTCCACCGTGGCGGAATACACTGCGCAGGCCCCTGCACTATATTCTACGCCGGTGCCTCATTGGTGATAATGGGCAAGTTCTCGGCCGCCACGACACTTACATATATTGACAAATTCAAGATAACATTTGTAATAGGTGTGCCCACGGTGCTTGAGGAACTGGCCGACGAACAGGAACGCAACGCATACGACATAAGCACACTGAAAGGCATTGTCACCATGGGAAGTCCGCTGGAACGTTCTGCATGCATACGATACCAGAAGGTGTTGACGCCAAATATCTTCAACGGTTACGGCACGACAGAGACGTTCTGGAACACTTTCCTGCGCCCGTTCGACTTGCCTGAGAACGCGGGCACGGCCGGGGCTTCGTGCGTGGACGATGATGTGCGTGTGGTAAAGGTGTATGAGAACCGCAAGGCTGAGCCGGACGAGTTGGTGGCGCAAGACAACAACGAGGTCGGAGAGGTTATAATATGCTCTCCCGCCAAATCGCCATACAACTACCATAACAACGAGGAGGAGACGGAACAGAAATACTATGAGGGATTCATCTATACCAATGACCTCGCCACATGGGACGAGAATCAGTTCATAACAATAGTGGGACGCAAGGACGACATGATAATATCCTCAGGCGAGAACATTTATCCGACAGAGATAGAGGCCGTACTTAACACGCATCCGAAAGTGAAAGACTGCATAGTGACATCCGTACCGGACAAGATACGCGGACAACTCGTAACGGCATACGTGGTGCGTAACGACGAAAGCCTTACGCCCGAAGAGCTGGACGAGTTCTGCAAGGAGAGCCCGAACATTGCAAACTTCAAGCGGCCGCGCCTGTATCGCTTCGTAACGCAGATACCATTCAGCGCCACAGGCAAGAAACTGCATGTGAAGATTAAGCACACGGCGAATATAGATTTGAAGAACGGACTGCTGTATAGAGTATAAAGCACGATATATCCCCAACAAAAACAGGACCCGACAATGGCCGGGTCCTGTTTTTGTTGGGGATATATCGTTATGAGATAAAGTCGGATATTACTCGCAGAGCCTCACGCTTGGCAGTGTCGAGGTCATCGTTTACCACCACGGTGTCAAACTTGTCGGCAAACGAAATCTCATACTCCGCGCGCCCTATGCGCTGCTCTATAACTTCAGGAGCGTCAGTTCCACGGTGCAAGAGTCTGCGGCGCAACTCGTCAACGGAGGGCGGCATGATGAATATGCTTAGCGCATCGTTGCCATAAGCCTTCTTGATGTTCATGGCACCATGAACATCAACATCAAAAACCACGTTCTCCCCAGACTCCAACTGCTTACGCACTTGCGACTCCAGCGTGCCGTAATAGCGGTCGGTATATACTTCCTCATACTCCACAAACTCTCCGGCGTCAATCTTCTTACGGAACTCCTCCGGCGTAAGGAAGAAATATTCCACTCCGTGCCGCTCCGTTCCTCGTGGCGCACGTGATGTGCAACTGATGGAGAAGTGCATCATCAACTCCGGATGCTCAGCCATAAGCCAGTTTATTATGGTAGACTTTCCGCAGCCACTGGGTGCGGAGAATATCAGCAGTTTTCCCTTTTTCATTTCCATTGTAAACAGATTTACACTCATCAATACATCACACCGAAGAAGCGGAGTATGTCATTCAGGTTGGCGACAAACATCAGCATGAACAGTATTCCCATGCCCACAAACTCCGCACGCACCATGAACTTGTCGCCGGGCTTGCGGCGGAAGATCATTTCATAGAGCAAAAACATAACGTGTCCGCCGTCAAGAGCGGGAATAGGAAGTATGTTCATAAAGGCAAGGATAATGCTGAGAAAAGCCGTCATCATCCAGAACATCTGCCAATCCCACACCGGTGGGAACATGCTGCCTATGGCTCCGAAGCCTCCGAGCTGCTTGGCGCCGTCGGCAGTGAACACATATTTCAGGTCACTCACGTAGCCTCCAAGCATATTCATGGCGTAACCGACACCCGCCGGGATGCAGGTGAGAACATTATACGCCTCATGTGTCGGCTCCATATAATTGCCGATAGTGGTCATTCCCACTCCCAGCTTAACGTCATTGTCAAACACTACCGCCGCAGTATCAACCTTGCCGGTTGCTTTCTCCTTATATATAATAGACGTTGACAGCACCTTCATGGAGTCAATGCGGTTTGTACAGTCTGACAGAGCATCGCTCATGCGACCCGTTTCATACATGAAAGCGTTCCAAGAGTCCACCGGTCTGCCTCCGACAGCAAGTATAACATCCCCCTTTTTCATGCCAATCCTTGCCGCGGCGGAACCTGACAACACGCTATCCACTTCCGCAGGAACGAGCGGACGGCAGAAAACCGGATCGCTTTTGAGCATATCCAAGAGTGAGATGTCGCCCGGAAGAGACACCGTTACGTCCTTGCCCTGACGACGGACGTTTACCTTGCGGGCTGTGGAGATGGTGCGTAGCATATTGGAATCGAATGCCTTGAACTCACCATTCTCTGACCCTAAGAGCACATCGCCGTCGCGAAAGCCCAGCGATTTGGCCTGTTCGTTGAACTTCATGCCGTATGGCATGTCCTTAACGGCATAGTAATCGTTGCCCCATGCCAGAAAGACCGCGCAGTATATCACAAGCGCAAGCACGAAATTAACTAACACTCCGCCTATCATTATGAGCAGTCTCTGCCAGCAAGGCTTTCCCCTGAACTCCCAAGGCTTGGCGGGTTCCTTCAGTTTCTCAACGTCATGCTGCGTCTCGTCTATCATACCTTCTATCTGACAGTAGCCTCCGAGCGGTATCCACCCGATGCCATACTCCGTGCCTTCATACTCGTACGAGCCGTCGGGAAGACGCTTTGCCGGAGCTTTGCCACGCAGTTTCCGCCACCAATTGAACTTGGTGCTGAACAAAGAGAACTTGTAATCAAAGAAAATGTAGAACTTGTTCACCCTTACCCCAAAGAGCTTGGAGAAGAAAAAGTGTCCGCCCTCGTGCAATGCCACGAGTATTGTTATAGCAAGAATAAACTGTAGTGTTCTTATTATTATAGGATCCATAATTGTAATTGTCTCCACCTGCCGCTCTGTCTGACACAAACAGAGTCAGAAACAGGTGAGGTTGTTAATTGTTTGTTATCTTAATATTTGCGCATGACGATACCATTTCTTCGGCAATGCGCCTTGCCTCGGCATCACTGTTTATATAATCATCATATTCAGGCACTGCGATAACAGTTGCCTTGTTGAGCGTCCGCTCTATGATGTCACCCATATCGAGGAATCCGATACGCCCTTGTCTGAACGCAAGGTTAACCACTTCGTTGGCCGCATTGACCACGCATGCGGCGTTACCCTTGCGCCTTAACGCCTCAAAAGCAAGCGCAAGGCACTTGAATTTGTCCATATCCGGCTCAAAAAACTCCAACGGTTGCCTGAACAAATCAAGTCTTTCGCCCGTTATTGACATACGGTCCGGATAGGTAAAGGCATACTGTATCGGCAGTCTCATATCCGGAACGCCCAACTGTGCCTTTACAGCACCGTCGCGAAACTGTACAGCACTGTGTACGATTGACTGCGGATGCACAAGCACTTGTATCCTGTCCGCATCAACACCAAACAGCCATTTGGCCTCAATCACCTCAAAACCCTTGTTCATCATAGACGCAGAGTCGATCGTTATCTTTGCCCCCATGTCCCATGTGGGATGCTTCAGGGCGTCGGCTGCGGTCATATCGCGCATCTCATCCAATGTCTTAAGACGGAAAGGACCACCCGATGCCGTCAGCAAAATCTTCTCAATAGCGTTATCTCCCTCTCCAACTATACTCTGAAAGATAGCGGAATGCTCCGAGTCAACAGGCAATATCGGAGCGTGATACTGCTGCGCCATACGGCAAACGAGTTCACCTGCCACCACAAGCGTCTCCTTATTGGCCAGACATATCTTCTTATGCGCCTTGATAGCGTGCAGCGTTGGCGCCAGTCCCGCAAAGCCTACCATGGCCGTAAGCACCATATCCACCGGCTCTGCCTGCACTATATCGCACAAAGCCTGTGCCCCTGCGTACACTTTTATATCCGGACAGTCTTCCAACAGCGCCGTCAACTGCTCGTATTTCTCTTCGTTGGCAATCACCACCGCAGCAGGTTTGAAGCGCCGTGCCTGCTCCGCCAGCATCTCAACCCTGTTGTTTGCGGTCAGACAATAGGCCTCAAAGCGGTCCGAATGCTCCGCAATCACCTCCAAAGCCTGCGTTCCTATGCTTCCGGTACTGCCAAGAATGCAAATCTGTTGTTTCATAAATCCAATATTCCCTCAGGAATAATCATTGTTATTTCTTTCTTTTCTATATCTATATCGTCAATCAATTCTTCTGCCGCCGGAACGAGTCTGCCATCCGTAAGCTCAAACATTATATTGACAGTCTGCTCGTCTACGGAGGCAATCACACCCACCTTGCTCCCGTCCGCCACGTTGATTAGGGCAAAACCGACAAGCTGCGCATAGCTCAATCCGTCCGTTTCGTCCTCCTGTGCCAATGCCCTCGGAAAGAAAACCTCCGTGCCTGTCAGCTGCCTCGCTCTCTCCTGTGTATCCACATTCTCAAACTTCACAAGCACAGTGTCGTCAGTTTTGAAGCGATATTCTTCCATAAAGAAAGGCACCATGATACCGTCCATCTCCAGAATAAGATACTCCGCCTCCACTCTGTCAAAGGTATCATCGTCTATCATCATCGACAACTCCCCTTTTACGCCGTGCGCTTTTCCTAATTTCCCTATGCGATAAACATCCTCTTTGCGTATCATTGTCTTGTAATCTTTGCTCCAAGAGCGTTCAAACGCATCTCAATGTTCTCATAACCACGGTCTATCTGGGCTATATTACTGATACTTGACGTGCCGTCTGCCGACAAAGCAGCTATCAATAACGCTATTCCCGCCCTGATATCCGGGCTCGACATCCTCGCGGCCCTAAGCCTTATCTTGCGGTCATGCCCTACAACCACGGCACGATGCGGGTCACATAATATTATCTGCGCACCCATATCAATCAATTTATCCACAAAGAACAGACGGCTTTCGAACATCTTCTGGTGTATGAGCACACTGCCTTGAGCCTGCGTTGCCACCACAAGCATCACCGAAAGAAGATCAGGTGTCAACCCCGGCCACGGTGCGTCACCAAGCGTCATGATAGTCCCGTCGATGAAAGAATCAATCTGATAGTGCTCCTGTTTCGGCACAAACAGACTGTCACCACGCTCTTCTATCCGCACACCAAGCCGCCTGAATGCATCTGGAATGAAGCCAAGATTGCTCACAGACGCATCTTTTATAAGTATACCGTCACCCACCATCGCTGCCATCGCAATGAAAGAACCCACCTCTATCATGTCCGGCAACAAACGATGACAGGTCCCATGCAGGCTCTTCACACCCTCTATGGTCAGCAAATTAGATGCTATACCGGATATTCGAGCACCCATTGCGTTTAGCATGTGGCACAATTGCTGTATATACGGCTCACAAGCGGCGTTGTATATGGTTGTTTTACCCTCTGCCATCACCGCAGCCATTATGATATTGGCCGTTCCCGTCACTGAAGCCTCATCCAGAAGCATGTAACATCCCCTCAGCCCTTTCTCTGCTTTCAGTTCATATACTTCCCGTCCCGCTATGCGATTATATTCCGCTCCTAACTTATAGAAACCGAGGAAATGGGTATCCAACCGCCTTCTGCCAATCTTATCGCCGCCGGGTTTTGCCACTGTCGCCATACCAAAGCGTCCCAATAGCGGGCCAATCATAAGCACCGAGCCTCTCAATTGGGCGCACTTGCTCACAAATTCGTCTGAGGCGAGATAATGCAAGTCCAGCTCATCGGCAATGAAAGTAAAGGTACCCTTCTCCTTTTCCTCTACCTTTACGCCGATTTCCACCAGCAATTTTATAAGATTCTTTACGTCAAGTATATCCGGAACATTACTTATCGTAACCGGTTCGCTTGTCAGCAACGTCGCGCAAATAACCTCCAACGCCTCGTTTTTTGCTCCCTGCGGCGTTATCTCACCATGCAACTGGTGTCCGCCCTCTATGATAAACTTGTCCGACATCACTTTCTCCTCCTCTTTTTCCGTTTGCCCTGAGCATCCGCCTGAGCCGTTCCGTGATTGTGTCCACTGTTCTTCTGCAAGTGTTCAAAGTGCAAAGAGTCCGCATCCAGCTGTATTATGCCGTCGGTATAGCGTGCCATATCCGACGCAATCCTTTCGCCATCCACCGTTCCCATGCCCCAATTTGTCAGACAACGGTACATCTGCATGGCCGTTTTCCTTGCCAATGCGTCACGCTCCGCCCCCGGTTCCATGGTTTTCAGCTTTCTGAATATCTCAAGCAGAAGCCTTCCGTAATGCTTTATCGTATTGCCTCTTCTGTCAGCGTACTCTATCTTGCCGGGCTTTATGGCCATTTTATCCTCGTGCTCAATACTCACGGGATAGTCAATATCCAGCTTAAAGTCGCTCATCAGAGCCAGATGATACCACAAAACCGCCATGCGCTCTTTGTTATCCATCTGACTTGGCGCCACTCTCTTCATGGTCTCTATTACCGTTTGGGCACATCTCTGCCTGTCAGCCTTGTCCGGTAGCGCCACACAATAGTCCACCATCTGCTGTATATCTCTCCCATACGCCATAAGCTTCAATTTATCGCGACAGGTATTATAGTCCAGTCCTTCTATATCCATACGTTCCGCATAGCCACATCCCCACGCTGTCATATCGGCAACAAAGCGCAAGGACACAACTTTAGTTATTTATTAAGTTCTTACTTTTGCCCGGTTTGTAGTCTTTCAGGTATTCCGGCACGAAGTATGCCACATCCTCTGTCTCTCCTCTGTTCCACTTTTTGTCCGCCAATGGCAACATGTTCTTAGCCAGCGGCTCCACTCCTTTTATAAAGCGTGCATTGGGATGGTTTATCACCTCCATGCACTTCTCAGCCCCATTGCCGAAGAAATACACCACATGGCGGTCAAGCATATCCCTGTATGTCTCTGCGTCCACAATGTCTGCCTGTACCCCTCTCAGCTCTTTCAAAGCACGATCATACACAGCAGCGAACACCTCCATGCGCCGCGCGTCTATCATCGGACACAGCAGAGCGTCCTCCTCCATCTCGGTTTCGAGCCTCTCCTCCAGCCCGTCAGTCCATTTCACACAACGTATGCGGTCTCCGAGCAGCACAGGCACGCACAACAACTGCAACGTCGGAATGCCAATCAACCTCGCATCCGCCCCATAGCAAACACCTTTGGCCATGGATACCCCTATGCGCAGACCGGTGTACGACCCCGGTCCGCCGCTAACGGCCACCGCCTCCACCCTCATCTGCTTCTCTTCCACTTTGGATAACGCCTCGTCTACGTACTTACCGAGCTTCTCCGCATGGTTAGGACCGCTATGATCCGTATGCTCATACAGCAAGAACCCATCCTTGCTGACGGCCACACTGCACACATCTGTACTCGTCTCTATATGCAATATACAAGCCATTGATATTTTTTTTGCAAAATTATTGTGCAAAAATACAACATTTTCCCCGATTTTTTGTACTTTTGCAGAAATTTAACATCAAAAGATTTATGCTATTATCAATGACAGGCTACGGCAAAGCCGTGGTGACATATTGCGGCAAAACGATTCATGTAGAAATCAAAACATTGAACTCCAAAGCCTTAGACTGCTCCACACGCATAGCGATAGCATACAGGGAGAAAGAGATGGAGATACGCCGCATGATACAAGACAACATAGTACGCGGCAAAGTAGAGTTCGCAATATGGTGCGAACATGACGGGAGCACAGACGGAGCCACCGTCAACACCGCACTTGCCGACTGCTATTACCGTCAGTTGTCAGCGCTGAAACAGCGTCTCGGCGACGACACACCGCTGCAAGCCGAAACGGCTCTACCGTTAATCATGCGTATGCCGGATATCATGAGCCGCACGGAACAGGAGGTTTTGTCCGATGAGGAATGGGCAGTGGTACAAACAGCAATACAGGAAGCTCTTGACGCCCTGCAACAATTCCGCAAGCAGGAAGGCGCGGCCCTTCGTCATAAGTTTGAGGAAAAGCTGGGAAACATAGCCAAGCTGATGTGCGAGATAGAGCCATACGAGCAGTCACGTGTAGAGAAGATACGCCAACGCATAACCGACAACCTCAGGACTCTGCCCGAAGTGGAGTATGACCGCGGGCGCCTGGAGCAGGAATTGATATATTATATCGAGAAACTTGACATCTCCGAAGAGAAGCAACGCCTTGCAAACCACCTGAAATACTTCAGCGAGACGATGGACGAAGAGACATCACAGGGCAAGAAACTTGGTTTCATCGCACAGGAAATGGGCCGTGAGATAAACACCACCGGCTCAAAATCCAATCAGGCCGAGATGCAGAACATTGTCGTACAGATGAAAGACGAGTTGGAACAGATAAAGGAACAGGTGCTCAACGTTCTGTAAATCCATACCATGCGTTACGCAATAGCCAAGGCATTGCAACAGAAACGCGACATTTCCTTATAATATTACACTGCATTTTTATACACCTAAGAATAAAGCAGTTACAATACACCGTGCAATTGCAGCGCGATTACATCATAATCGCACTGCAATCATAACGCAAACGCACTGCGATTACATTGTAATCGCAGTGCGTTTGTCTTTCTATCATAAAATACTGTCTCCGGCATCAATACTCAACCTTGTCATCCTTCTCCCGCCACAAGCGGAAAGTGGCAAGTGCCTCATTGCGCAAAAGCATCTCTGAGGGCTTGCTGCGATAACGCGGTTGCAGCGCCAGTTCCTTATATATAAAGGCATCGTCAAACCCTATCTCAGCGGCATCGTCCTTAGTATTGCCATAGTATATACGGTCGGGATGCGCCCAATAGATAGCCCCGAGACACATCGGGCAAGGCTCGCACGACGTATAGATGTCGCAGCCCGACAGGTCGAAGGTCTTCATGGCAGCACAGGCAGCCCGTATGGCATTCACCTCGGCATGCGCCGTAGGGTCATTGTCGGCCGTCACCCTGTTCACCCCCTCAGCTATGATAGTGCCGCCACGCACCACCACAGCCGCAAACGGGCCTCCCCCGTTCTCAACATTCGCCGTCGCCAGCGCTATTGTGTGCCTCATTATCTCTTCTTTCTCCATAACATTACTTTTACTTTCTGTAAAGATTATCACCTCACCACGACACGCAAGGGGTGTCTTATGTTATCTGCGTAGTACCTGAGCCATTGCTCCCACACCGCCATGGTGGGTACATCGTATTTGCTCCACGCCGAACCGGCATAATACACGAAAGGCTTGTCTGAATTAATGGCGGTAAGCCCCACCACGTGTCCTATGCCACCGGTTTTCTCCTCTGTCAGCGGCATATATTTCAACGCCTTCATCTTCTCCGGATAAAGGCATGCGATGAACAGCTGTCCATTCTGCCCTTGCGGTGTATCGAGAGCGTCGGCGTATGCCACATAGCCCTGTTTCTTGTTGATGACGTAGGCATCCGGCTGACTCTTATGAACCACTATTCCGCTCACTACGGGCGTGCCGTCCGCCACACCGGGATATGACACTTCCACACGCGCAAGGTGACTGCCCTTGTCTTGGGTGAAAAGACGCGTCTCCACAACGTCGTTCTGCCCGTACATCTGCACACGGGCCGAGAAGCGCAACGGGCCGTTCTCCAATATCTCAGCCTTCTCGTACACATCAGGCATAAGCATATTGCCGCCGTCGAGCAATGCGGGAGCGCCCGCGCCAAGTGTGTTACCGACTGTGTATGCGTCCATACCCTGCCCGTGGTTGCGGTGGTAGGTGTAGACATTGCGGTGCAGTTGCGCCCATTCGCCTCCCCTGCCCGCCTTTCTCAGAGCATTATTGACGGCATAGCTGGTCAATTCGCTGTGGTATAGCACATCCTGTATAGGATAAGTGACATTCTTTGCAAACGTATCGAAGCCGCTCACACCCTTCGAGTGCATCTTGGGGCCATACATGCGCCATGCGCTTTTATCTGTCTCCCACGTCAGATCATCCTCACGGTCAGGATAGATACGGCCGTTACAGTCGAGCCGTTGCGGCTTTGGCTCACCGCATCTTATGGTAAACACAGTCTCGGAACCGGGAGCTACACAGGCCTGCAAGAGCACTTTCCCATCGGCAGTAATCTGATATGGCTGCTCCACATTGTCACCGTCGAGCAGAACAAACTGCCGTCCGCCGCCAATGCCAAGCGCCGCATACAGTGCTTCCGCATCAAGCTCCACCACATCATTGCGGTTGTCGGCGGTAGGATTGGATACCGTTACCGTCTGTTTGCGGTCGCCGGCTGCAACACGTGGCGCACCGGGTGCGGTCTCCCCAGACGCCGTAGCGTCAAGGTAACGCACACGCTCACAGGCAGCCAACAGCCATGCGCCGGTTCCAAAGGGTGCCTGACTGTGCGCATCCACAACCTTTGTAGGGTCGGGTTTCTCGCCTATCGGCTGCACAAAGCCTATGCTGCCGTCTTCCTGCAGAGCCTTGGTGAATAGGTATTGCCATGCCTTCTCTATCGTATCGCCATATTTTTCCTTGTCAAGATAGCCATGATTGACACCCCATAGCAATCCGTAACAGAAGAAAGCGGTGCCGGAGGTCTCAGGGCCGGGAGCGTCACTCTCGCACAACATGGAGCGGCTCCAATAGCCTTCCGGACGCTGACAGCGTGCCACGCCTTCTGCCAACTGGCGGAAACGCTCCACAAAAATGTCACGGTGCCTGTAGTCGCGCGGCATATCGGCGAGCACCTTGGCCAGACCTGCGAGCACCCAACCGTCGCCCCGCGCCCAGAAACTCTTGCCGCCGTCGCAGGCGGTAGTCACCTTTGGCCATATATATTTGCCGTCACGGTAGTAAAGTTGCGCCTCCTTGTCCCACATCAGGCTGTCGCTCCACAAAAAGTTCTCATAGAGTTTGTCGAGATACATCTCCTGCTTCGTCAGGAGATACATCTTCGTCATGACCGGCATAACCATGTATAAGGCATCGGCCCACCACCAGAATTTATTGTCGGACATGCTGCATTCGTGGGACATCACCTCAATGGCGCGCTCCACTTTATAGTCTGCCGGCACAAGACTGAACATGTCTATGTATGTCTGGAAGCAAATCTGCCAGTCGCCGAACAGCACGAAATCGTTACCCTCGCCGTATGTCTTGTAGCGCCACTTGCTTTTATCGTTGCTTGTGGCCCCTTTCCAATTGTTATGACGGCACCACTTGTCGCTGTAATCATAATAACGCGCCTTGCCGGTAAGGCGATATACCTCCATATTGCCGGTGAAATAGGCAGCGTTATCCCAAAAGGCACGGCAATAAGGGGAGTTGTTCGACTGCCAATAGTCGTTGACTTTCTCTATTGTCTTTAGCACCTGTTGCGAGGTTTCAGCCCGTGCCGTTGACACGGCGGGCAGCATTCCAAAAAGAATGGCGATTGATAGGAAAAGTGTTTTCATTTATTCTCGTTTGTTTAGTTTTAGCATTTACAGACCGTTTCACGACACACGGGCGCCGAAACGGCTCGTTCCGGCGCCGACAGGGCAACGGTATAGCTATCAGGTTTATGCCACAAAGTTAAACAAAAAAAATGACATGCGGGATATTTGACACCGCAAAATTTGGGCAAGAGAAAAGAAATGAGTAATTTTGTGGTCGGATAACTATCAAAAAAGCGATGAACATAGAATCTGAGAATTATAAAAAAGAAACGGGAGAACGCCATCTGGTGGAAAGAGACGCAAAAGAAGAGCTGTTTCCGGTGGTTGACAAAGACGGGAATGTACTGGACTGTATGACACGGGCAGAAGCGCATTGCGGCACAAAACGCCTGCATCCTGTGGTGCATCTGCACGTGACAAACGACAATGGAGAGTTGTATCTGCAGCATCGAGCCGCGTGGAAAGAGGTGCAACCGGACAAATGGGATACGGCGACAGGAGGGCATATAGACTTCGGGGAGACCGTAGGAGAGGCTTTGATGCGTGAGGTGTATGAAGAGATCGGGTTACGACCTGACGGTTACAGGCCTCGGTTGCTAAGGAAATATGTTTACGAAAGCGATATAGAGAAAGAACTGGTGTATGTTTTCAGCACCGTGTATAACGGACAGTTGTCACCGTCTGCCACAGAGACGGAGGGCGGACGCTTCTGGAAAATAAAAGAGATTGAGGAGAATATAGGGCGTAATGTGTTCACTCCCATGTTTGAAAAGGAGTTTGCGCAAATAAAGAATCTGCTGAACTGATACTCCTTCTCACAATAAATACCGTGACAAACCTGACACTTATACAGACAGGACATTGCGCAATACCCACCAGCTGAAGTATGCAACGACATACGTCCAAAGGGTATAACGATGGTGAATGAACCTACGGAGCGGGTCTAACGTATGGTTGTAGTTATACCATTCCGCCAAAACAGCAATAAGGGCGAACGGTATGGAGATAACAAAGAAATAATTATACGACAAGGCTTCCGACACATTGCCATGCACAAGAAGGTGCAAAGCACGCTGCATGCCGCAGGCAGGACACTGCGTATTGGTGGCGGCATGCCAGACACAGCGCAGCGGATAGCCTGACAAAAACGGATTGACAAAGTAATAGAACAACGCTATTCCCGCTATGATAAAAGGGAAAGCTGCCGGCATTACCTTATCAATCCGTTGTTTCATAAATATGTTTTATCTACTTTCCGCCGCTACATACATTGAACAGAAAATATATTGCGGATATAATCAATGCAACTAAGAATGCGTTTTTCGCATACTTCAAAGCCTTGTTTGACTCCAAACGAGCCTCACTGAACTTGCCGTCATTATACAGTCCGTCAACTTTAGCGGCACTGATAATTGACATTATGCCCAAAGGCAAACAGCAAAACAATGTACTCAGAATGGCCCAAAGCAGGTTATTGCTCGGTCTTTCATTATATTCCTGCATGATTTCTGTTCTGTTTGTTGTTTTATAGCTTCTGTTTAAGGCAACTTACACAAGATGTGCGATAAGCTCCTCACGGTCACCCGGCAGATAATCTATTACCGGTATCTCTATCATTGTGTATGCACCGGGCTGCTGTCTCATTGAGGCACGGGCCACATTAACAAGCACCTGAGCCGTAAGGGCAGGGTTGTTTATCTTCATATTGAACTCAAACAGCTGGTTATGTGTCTTGCCGCTGACACCCTTGCGGACAAGATTTACGCCGTGGCCGACATCGTTAAGCTCGTCAACGCTCTGCACCTGGAATACGTGTGTCTCGTCATTGGCAAAATACGGGTCGCTTTTGATGGCCTCTGTCACTGTCTTCAGATCGGCACCCTCTTCCAATTCCACGTAAACCATACGACGGTGTATTCCCTCTCCACAAGGAATGGTCATTGAAAGGGCGTCTTTCACACCCTCTTTAGAACGCACGCACACGGAATGACCCATGGAACGACCCGGTCCGAAGTTGGTATATGACAGTCCTTTGGGTGCGAGGCTCTGCATAAGTGTACGCACTACGGAGTCAGAACCCGGATCCCAACCGGCTGCTATGACCGCAACAGTGCCGTGTTCCTTACAAACATCCATAAGAGCCTTGCGGTAATCGACGATAGAGGTATGTATATCAAAAGAGTCAACGGTATTGATACCCATTGCGAGTATCTTCTCTGCATACTCCTGACATGAACGGGTCGGCGTGGCAAGGATTGCCACATCAACGTCTTTCAATTCGGTTATATCCTTTACCACATCATACTGCGCCAGCTCGGCGGGCTTGTTCTCCGCACCGTTACGGCGTACTACGCCTGCGATTTCAAAATCGTTTGAAGCCTCAAGCGCCTCAATCGTGAACTTTCCGATGTTGCCGTAACCTACTACAGCTGCTCTAATCTTTTTCATCTTTTGTTTGGTTGTTGTGTTATATTGTTTGTGTTAGCTTTAGAAATGCTGCTCACAGCCTTCGGATTGTAATGGGATATTGGCGATGAGACATTGCCTCAAACCGGTATCCGCAACCAATTACCGTTGCTCTAAAACCGTTTAGTTCTTGAAACTGTGTATCGGAGCGGGTATTCTTCCACCCCTATCCACCAGTCTGTTGCACGCAAAAGTGTTGACAGACATTATAGGTGCGTATCCAAGCAGGCCGCCAAACTCTACCGTGTCACCCACTTTCTTACCGATAACCGGTATGATACGCACCGCGGTGGTCTTCTGGTTGATCATGCCTATGGCACTTTCGTCGGCTATAATGCCCGCTATTGTAGTGGCAGGGGTGTCACCCGGTATGGCAATCATATCGAGGCCAACGGAGCATACGCATGTCATAGCCTCCAATTTCTCTATTGTCAATGCACCGGCCAATACAGAATCTATCATGCCTTGGTCCTCGGAGACAGGTATAAAGGCTCCTGACAGACCGCCAACGTATGACGATGCCATCACGCCGCCTTTCTTAACCTGGTCATTAAGCAATGCCAATGCGGCGGTAGTACCCGGAGCTCCGACACGCTCAACGCCTATACACTGCAGGATGTCGGCCACAGAGTCGCCGATAGCCGGCGTGGGTGCAAGCGAAAGGTCTATTATGCCGAACGGTATGCCAAGGCGTTTTGAGGCTTCCTGAGCTACAAGCTGACCGACACGTGTTATCTTGAAGGCGGTTTTCTTTATCGTCTCGCACAATACTTCAAAGTTAGCCAGCCCCTGTTCGGTAACGGAATTGACGGGAGCATGCTTGTCCATCTGCTCCAAGGCATACTTGACTACACCCGGACCGGACACGCCGACATTGATGATAGCATCGGCCTCGCTCACTCCATGGAATGCCCCGGCCATGAAAGGGTTATCGTCCGGTGCGTTGCATAGAACCACTAACTTGGCACAACCCAATGAGTCCTGATCCTTAGTGTATTCCGCCGTCTGCACAATTATGTCGCCCATAAGGCGCACGGCATCCATATTGATGCCTGTTTTGGTTGACCCTACGTTGATACTGGAACAGATACGCTCCGTCTCTGCCATGGCCTGAGGAATGGAACGTATAAGAAGCTCATCGCTTTTGGTCATGCCTTTGGAAACGATGGCACTGTATCCGCCGAGGAAATTCACCCCGACTTCCTTGGCAGCCTTGTCAAGTGTCTTGGCAATGACGACATAATCAGCCGGAATCTTGCAACATGCAGACCCTACAAGAGATATAGGGGTTATGGAAATACGCTTATTTACGATAGGAATAGCAAATTCCCTGCTGATTTCTTCGCCCGTCTTGACAAGGTCACGCGCCAACGATGTTATCTTGCTGTAAATCTTCTCGCACGTCACCTCCAATGACTTGTCGGTACAGTCAAGCAGACTAATGCCCATGGTTATGGTTCTGACATCGAGGTTTTCACGCTCGATCATCATGTTGGTCTCGAGCACTTCCGATATATTTATCATGTACTTGCGGGTTAAGAGTTACCTAACATTTTATTATATACGATGCATTTTGTCGAAGATGTCCTCCAACTGACACTTCACCTGCACCCCCATATCGAGGCCAATGGCACCGAGATCGGCCGCAACCTGCTCAAAAGCGGTATTGCAACGGGACATGTCCACAATCATCATCATATTGAAATAGTCCTGAACAATGGTCTGAGAGATGTCGAGAATGTTTATCTGGCTATCCGCAAGGTACGTGCATACCTTAGCTATAATGCCCACTGTGTCCTTACCTACTACGGTTATTATAGCACGTGTCATATTCTATTGTTTACTATATTTATTGGTTTGATTATTCATTGTTTGTGCGTTTGTCACCCAATGCCTTTCTCCGTGCAAAGGTAAGAAAAACTACTGAAACCGCCAAATAATTTCATTAAAAACTCTTTACCGGCTGTTTGGCAATCCTGATGGCACCGACATAGACCAGCAACACAATGTTCATCATGAGCGCATAGACAATACCCGGAATGGCAATAGCGCCGTTATTGAAGACAAACGGACTGGACGCCACCGCTATAGCTTGCGCTGCATTCTGCATTCCGACCTCTATCACGATAGTACGCCGTTCCTTTTTGTTCAGCAAAGTAATACGACACATCACATAGGCCATCAGGACAGCGGTGACAATAAGCATTGTCACGCACAGACCGACAGCAGAAAAGTGTGTTGAAATGACATGCCTGTTCTGCACAAAAAACAGGCATGCCAATAGCATCAACGCAGGAAAAGCGGCTTTGGACAGCACGCTATCCATGCGTTCCGCCACATTGCTCCATTTATATCTGACCAATATGCCGGCCACAATGGGCACAAGCATGGTGACAAGGTTCTGCATAAGCAGATTGCCAACAGGCAGACGACCCCCTACAGCCTCCCCAACCGCCGTGGTAGTGTATTGCATTATCAGCGGTACCGTAATGACAGTAATTACAGAACTGAATGCAGTCAGCGACACTGACAATGCGACATCGCCCTTAGCGAGCATGGAGAAGATATTGCTTGACGACCCTCCGGGGCAGCATGCCACCAGCATCACACCTATAAACATATATGGCGGGAGCGCAAAGGCCGCAGATATGCAATACGCTATCAGCGGCAACAGCACCAACTGACCGCACAATCCGACCAGAACCGCTTTAGGACGCTTTATAACAAGAAGAAAATCCTGAGGCTGTAGCGTCAGACCGAGATCGAACATCAACAGCGTCAGGATTGGCAATACTATAAACAAACTTGTCATTTATAATAAAAATATAATCTCATTCTATTAAAGTTACACCGCAAAAAGCCTATTCTTAGCAACAGATTACTATATCGTATGAGCGGAGCTGGCATCAAAACAGTGCGTGCAGACTTTACATTTCGGCAGTCCTATCGCCTTGATTATAGTCTCAATCTTAGAGAATTTCAGAGAGTCAAGGCTCAAACGTCTTGCAATCTCCGTCACCATGGCATTGTATTCGGGCGAACCGGTAGTGGCATAAGCCTTAAGCCTGTCCTCCGAGATGTTGACACACCGGGCTGTCTGTGCCTCGTCCAGCTTTGTGGTATGCTCCGAATCGCTCTCCAAGTCCTGAATAACGCGGCGCGTTATCAACTCAAGCTCACTCTTGGAGGCGGAGAAATTGATGAACGGGCAACCCCAAATCAGCGGCGGGCAGGCTATTCTCATGTGCACCTCCTTGGCTCCGAGGTTCTTCAACACTTCCGTATTCTCACGCAACTGCGTTCCCCTCACGATGGAATCATCACAGAACAGGCACCTCTTGCCTTTGAGCATTGACTGGTTTGGTATCAGCTTCATCCTCGCAACAAGGTTGCGCATCTCCTGATTGGCAGGCATAAAGCTACGCGGCCATGTCGGAGTATATTTGGATATGCACCTCTGATAGGGCACCTTATGGCCGGCCGCATACCCCGTGGCCATTCCCAACCCGGAGTCAGGTATACCTCCCGCGTTGTCAACCTCGGTATCATCCTCCTCGCCCATGACCCGTCCTGTCTCGTAACGCATTTCCTCCACATTCTTTCCTTCGTAGAAAGATGTCGGGAAACCATAGTAGATCCACAGGAATGAGCATACCTGCATATTCTCCTCAGCCTTTCTGAGCACCTCCATGCCATCGGCCTTGAGGCGCACTATCTCTCCGGGGCCGACGAAATAAGACATCTCATAGTCGAGATTCGGGAAAGCGGTAGACTCTGACGTTGCCGCCATCGCCCCATCTTTCTTACCTATTATAATAGGTGTCCTACCCCAAAAGTCGCGCGCCGCAATGATACCGTCCTCCGTAAGGAGCAACATTGAGCAGGAACCCTTCACCGTCCGGTACACATTCTCTATGCCTTCAACATAGTTTTTGCCCTTAAGTATGAGCAGACCGACAAGCTCCGTGGGATTAATCTTACCGGAAGAGAACTCCGAGAGGTGCATATTCTCGCTGAGCAACTGCTGCGCTATCTCCTCACCATTGTTAATCTTCGCCACCGTAACGAGCGCGAAACGTCCAAGATGAGAGTTATACAACATCGGCTGTGCATCGGTATCACTTATGACTCCTATGCCGCTTGTACCGTCAAACTTCTCCAGTTCCGCCTCAAACTGCGATCGAAAGTAACTGCTTTCGAGCTTATGGATACGGCGCACAAAGCCAGTTTCCTTGTTATACGTAGCCAATCCTCCACGGCGTGTACCGAGATGAGACTGGTAGTCAGTGCCATAAAAAAGGTCTGTAATGCACTTTTGGCGTGATATGGTTCCGAAAAAGCCTCCCATCGTTAGTCAAATCGGTTGATGTTATCCGTATATTATCTTGCCGTTCTCGTCTGTATTCTCCGCTATAAAGCTCTTGTTATACTGCGTCATGCCCCTGAGTGACATACCCATATTGGAGAAACCGCCGTCGTGGAAGAGTGTCTGCATAGTCACCTTGCGTGTCAAGTCCGAGAACATCACAATGCAATAGTCGGCACATTCGTCTGCAGACGCATTGCCCAAAGGCGACATACGGTCAGCATAATCAAGCATACCGTCAAATCCTTTAATGCCGGAACCGGCGGTAGTAAGTGTCGGCGACTGTGAGATACAGTTCACACGCACACCTTTTTCGCGTCCGTATATATATCCAAAGCTTCTCGCTATTGACTCCAACAGGGCTTTCGCGTCTGCCATGTCATTGTATCCGAAGAACGTTCTGTGGCTGGCCACATACGTAAGCGCCAGTATTGAGCCTCCCTCTGAGATGGCATCGAGTTTCTTTGCCACCTGTATCATCTTGTGGAATGATATGGCCGAGATGTCAAGTGTCTTGTCAAGGAAGCCGTAATCAAGGTCATCGTATGTACGTTTCTTACGCATATTGACCGACATGGCGCATGAATGCAACACAAAGTCTATCTGACCGCCCAGTGCTTTCTGTGCCTCCACGAAGAGATTCTCCAGATCTGCCACGCTGGTAGCGTCTGCCGGTATTATAACCGCGTTCGTTTTCTTTGCAAGTTCGTCAATTGTTCCCATGCGGCAGGCAACCGCTGTGTTTGTCAATACTATCCGAGCACCCTCTTCTACCGCGCGTTCCGCCACTTTCCAAGCTATGGATTGGTCATTGAGCGCACCAAAAATGATGCCCCTTTTACCTTTAAGTAAATTGTAAGCCATTTGTGTTAATATTGTAAAATTTGCTTGCAAAGGTACAAAGTTAGTACGAATTACGCAATAAAAAACAGAAAAAATATAACAATCCAAATAAATAATCATGACATTCATTAATATATATGAAAATTATTTATTACCTTTGGCCTTTGAAACATGACAGACTACCGCATCATAGACGACCTGTCGGTCAGCGGCATAGCACTGACCGGCCTCATAGACTCTTTGCCGGCGTGGCGGCGTGATGCCGCACTGAGGCACCGTTTGGAGCAAGGACGCAGAGAATGCTGCCTGTCATACCTGTTGCTTTGCGACATGTTGCGGGACAATTTCAGCATACAGCGGCAGCCGGAGTTCATTGTCGGCAACCACGGCAGACCCGCATTGCCATACGACATCAGTTTCAATATGTCACACTGCAAACGCGCCATAGCCTGCGTCGTGAGCGACGAAGAGTGCGTAGGCATCGACATTGAATGCAAAGGGCGGTACACGGAGAGCCTCGCCGACTATTGCATGAACGCCGACGAAAAAGCGATGATAGCGGCTTCCGACGACCCTGACACGACATTCACACAGTTATGGACCCGCAAAGAGGCGTTGCTAAAACTAACGGGTGAGGGCATTACAGACGATTTGAAAACGGTATTGCAGTCGGAACGCATGCAAAACGTCCGTCTGACCAGCCACTACAATATAGAAAAAGGCTATGTCTGGAGCATAGCCACAAAGCCAAAACAACGATGAAACATTCTGTTAAAACATCAAACACGAGACATTTTCTATTCATGCTCGCCGCAATGCTATGCCTGACGGCATGCAATAAGATAGAAGAAGAGATACCGCCTCTGCCTGACAGCGGCAACAACAACCCGGGGCTTAACGGCAACTATTCCGATTCTATAGCCAATATAAGCACCGTAACCCTTCTGCAAAAGCACACCACGGGCAACGGTTTCCATGTAATAATAATGGCCGACGGCTACACTAAGGAGGACATCAGCAGCAACACATACCGCCAAGCGGTGATGAAAGCACAGGCGGCGCTGTTTGAACAGGAGCCTATGGCATCACTGCGCGACTACATTGACATCATAGAGGTAGCGGTACCGTCCAAGGAATCCGGCATAAGCGAAACCAAACACGACACCGCACTGCGCACATATTTCCCCGACAACACCAGCAATGTGTACGGAGACTCAATAACAATAGAGGCATGCGCCCTCAAAGCCCTGGTACAAGTCTACAACATTCAGACCACGGAGGAGCTGCTGTCCAAATTCAACAACACCCTTATCATAACCTTGCTCAACAGCGGTACATACAAAGGCGTGACCTTACTGACCTACGACGAGGCGGCGACAGACCGCATACCGGCAGGTTTCTCATTGTCTTACATACCCGTTATACCTGTCAAGCCTTTCGGAAACATAAACATTGACATCATGCCCTACCTCATACGCCACGAGGCTGTGGGTCACGGCATAGGCAAATTGGCGGACGAATACTGCTACACCGGTAGCACCCCGACCTCCAAAGACAAATACCTGATAGAGGACGGGCTGAAGTATGGGGTATATATGAACACGAAATACGATGACAATGCCAACAGAACCAATGCCGTAAACCCTATCGAGCAGACATCATGGATATACGAAATCCAACAACACCCGGCTTACAGCGCACTGGACATACGATGGTATACCGGCGCGTTCGAGTTCCCTATAAAGTTCTGCCGATGCAGTAACTACAGCACTATGAACGAGACCTACAAGCCGGGGGATCCGAACAACAACCCGAACAACAACACATTCAACACCCCAAGCCGCGCGATGATATACAAACGCATAATGCGGGCAGCCAACCCGAATTACGTTTGGAATCTTGAAGAATTCGTAGCGTTCGACGCAGCGGGGCGCAATGCAGAGGCGTTACAAACAGGTGTCGCATACGCAAAAGCCACAACACCCCGCACAAGCACCGTGACGGCGACGGAAAAGCCTATGGTGTCTCCAAGAATCATAAAGCCGGGACTATCAGAAATACATTTTCAGACACAACAATAACATTCAACAACAGTTTTCATGGCAATAATAAAGACTATATACGGCAAAACGCCCAAATGGGGCAAAGGCTGCTATTTCAGCGAGACGGCAGCCATAGTGGGAGAAGTCACGATGGGTGACGAGTGCTCTGTGTGGTTCAGCGCGGTGGTAAGGGGCGACGTAGCCCCCATAACCATGGGTCACCGCTGCAACGTTCAGGACGGTGCCTGCGTGCATGTAACCAACGGTACCGGCCCAACCGTAATGGAAGACGACGTGACAATAGGCCACAACGCCACGGTACATGCCTGCACCCTGCGCAAAGGATGTCTGATAGGCATGGGAGCGACAGTGCTCGACAAGGCCGATGTGGGCGAAGGTGCCATAATAGCGGCAGGCGCCCTCGTATTAGGCGGCACAAAAATCGGGTCGCATGAGATATGGGGCGGAGTGCCGGCAAAGTTTCTGAAGAAGACATCTCCGGAGCAGGCGGAAAGTTTTGCGGCCCACTATGCGCAATATGCGGCCGATTATCTCGCCGAAGAAGAACAGCAATAGCGCCGGCTGTAGTGTCACACCGGAAGGTAACCACACCGAAAGCGCCACACATATTTATATTAACAATGGCTTACATCCATGCGGAACAATGACGGGAGGAGCCTCAAAAACATTATTTCCTTATGAAAAAGCACTTTATTGCACTTTGCATGCTTGCCACAACCATTGGCGCATCGGCACAGATTACTGACGATGACAAGCAGTTGTTCAACCACGTTGGCGCAGGCCTCAGCGTTGGTCTTGACGGTATCGGTATCAACCTCGCCACGACTATCACCCCATACGTGCAGGCGCGTGTCGGAGTTGGCATCATGCCGAAGATACAAGTGAACGACATTGATGTTGACATGAATATTGACGGCAACGACATCGTTGAAGTCAACAAGAACATCGACAGGTATAATAAACTACCCAACGCACAGAGAATTGATAAAGTTGAATTGCCAGAGGAACTGAGTATGTCCGCCAAACTGAACATGACCAACTTCAAGATGCTTTTTGACATCTACCCGACCAAGACCTCTCCGTGGAGACTCACGGTAGGTTTCTACGCCGGAAAGTCACAATTATTGGAGGCATGGACAACCAACTGCGATAAAGAACTGCAGACAATAACCGACTACAATGCCGCTTTGGAAGCGCATCCTGAACTTGCCCAACAATTCGGGCTAACGCAAATAGGCGCCGAAGTGGGTGACTATCTCATCAAACCTGACGGCCCTCAAGCTCGCGCCTGCCTCAAGGTAAATGGCTTCAAGCCATACCTCGGCATCGGTTCCGGCCGTGCTATCTCCAACAAGCACCGTCTCTCATTCGCCTGGGACCTCGGTTGCCAGTTCTGGGGCACTCCAACCATCTACGTACAGGACAAACCTCTCACCGAGGATAGCGGCATAGACGGCGACGGTGGTATAATAAAGACAATATCAAAGATTACCGTTTTCCCGACATTCAGCTTCCGTATTAACGGCAGAATACTGTAAACCGCACGCTGAGCAAGCGCAATAATAACGCACTAATAAACAACACGTTATTAAAACGCTTCCTAAGTGCGTGGTAAAAGCAGTGCAATTACATGATAATCGCACTGCAATCACAAGACAATCGCACTGCGATTACATGGTAATTGCAGTGCGATTGCTATTTGTACATTAAGAAAATTTTCCCGATGCCGTTTCCTTGCCGTCGCAACAGCGTGCGACGCTACATCGGGTCAACGTCAAACGACACCGTCACACGTTTATATCTCACATCGTCAAGCACTGCCTGCACCGCCTGTTGTATGCGCTGCCTGACATTGGCCACACCAAGCGACGGTTCCAGTTTCAACACTATCTTGCGTATAAAAAGAGACTTAACACGTGCTACGGCAGGCCTGTCGGGGCCCAATACCCTATTACCGAAAATCTGACGCAGCCGCCCGCCCAGTTCTATAGCGGCACTGTTAACCGGCGCCTCTTCCTTATATTTAAGGTAAATATCTATAAGCCGCGTAAACGGGGGATAATGAAATTCACTTCTTTCCTGCATCAACGACTGAAAGAAACGTTGATAATCACCATCCACGATGCGGCGTATGACGGGCAAATCAGGTCTGTTGGTCTGTAATATGACCTGTCCTCGGGGGCCTTTGCGCCCCGCCCTGCCGGCCACCTGCGTCATCATCATGAAGGCATGCTCGTATGCCCTGAAGTCAGGCTGGTTCAGCATAGTATCGGCAGACAGTATGCCTACAACGCTGACATTATCAAAATCCAGTCCCTTCGTAACCATCTGCGTGCCGATAAGCATATTTGTCTTGCCGCTTGAGAACTCGGCTATAATCCTTTCGTACGCATTTCGGGTGCGTGTGGTGTCGAGATCCATGCGGGCAATACGCGCCGTAGGAAACTCGTCGGCTATTATATCCTCTATCTTTTCCGTCCCCGCCCCACGGTCACGCAGGTCACGGTTGCCGCAATCCGGACACGCCGGCGGCATGTGGTAGGTGTAACCACAGTAGTGGCAGGTCAGTGACGACATGTTTTTATGATACGTCAGCGACACATCGCAGTTAGGGCATTTCGGAGACCAGCCGCACTGGTGGCACTCTACGACCGGCGAGAAACCACGGCGGTTCTGAAACAGTATTACCTGCTCACCACGTTGCAACGCTTCTCCTATCGCCTCTTTCAACCGCGGCGACAACATGCCTCTCATAATCTTGCGGTGGCGCAGGTCTTTTACGTCCACGACCTGTATCCTCGGCAACTGCAAATCCTTGTAGCGTTGCGTCAGTGTGACAAGGTTATACTTGCCTTTCATGGCCAAAAAGTATGTCTCTGCCGACGGAGTAGCGGTGCCAAGCAGCACTTTCGCACCACTGTCACGTGCTATCATCAGCGCCACCGAGCGGGCATGATAGCGTGGCGACGGGTCATACTGTTTGAAACTCGTCTCGTGTTCCTCGTCTATTATAACCAATCCTAACCTGCGGTATGGCAAGAAAACGGCCGAACGGGCACCGAGGATGACGTCATACGGATTGTCTGACAGCTGTTTCTGCCATATCTCCACCCTCTCCGCGTCAGAATATTTGGAGTGATAAATGCCCAGTCTGTTGCCGAACACACGTTGCAGGCGCTGCGTTATCTGTACCGTCAGGGCTATCTCCGGCAACAGATACATTACCTGTTCGCCACGGTCTATGGCTTCCTGTATCAGATGTATATATATCTCGGTCTTGCCTGAGGACGTTACGCCATGCAACAGCGTTATGCCGTTGGTGCTGTCGGGCCGCCATAAAGAGTCTTTGGCCTGCTGCTGTGCCGCGCTAAGGGGCTTTATCCGCTCCGGATGCGGCGCACCGCCGCTGTTGAGCCTGCCCACCTCCACATCATAAAGTCGCAATATACGCTTGTCGACCAAGGCTTTCACAACGGCAGACGTACAGTGTGTGACGTTCATCAGCTCCTCTCGTGTAACATCTTTCACCGTTGCGGGAGCGGGAGCCGACGAAACAGCGACACTGCTGACGGCCTCATCCCAATGGGATATGGACAGATATGCAGTCAACACCTCTTGCTGTTTCGGCGACCTGTGCAGGATATTAAGCGCGTTATGCACTGACTGCTCACTGCGATACATCTCGGACAGTGTCACGTATGTTTCCGTGCGCGACCTGTAACCCTCTTCCTTCTTCATTCCCTGCGGCAGGGCTGCCTTCAGCACATCGCCCAAAGGCGACATGTAATATTCCGCCATCCACTGCCAAAGACGGTACTGTGAGTCCAGCAAGACGGGGCTTTTGTCCAACACGGAGATTACGGGCTTGACGGTAATGTCGCCCTGCGGGGCATCATTATGTACCCTGACGACCAAAGCGGTATGTGTCTTCGTAATGCCGAAGGGTACCTTTACCCTGACATACCTCATGACAACACCCTCCATAGCCGTAGGCACGGAGTAGGTAAACAGCCCGGCGAGGGGCAAGGGTAATATAACATCAACGTAAGTCATCAGGCTGCAAAATTACGAAAACAATTGCAACCACGCAAGCGGTACACTCAAAAACGCACCTAAATATTTTGCGGTATCATTTCTTTTACGTACCTTTGCAACTATGAAACGCATTGGCTACGACGCAAAAAGATATTACCATAACAACACGGGACTGGGTAACTACAGCCGTACTTTGGTGCAGGATGTGCAGAGGATCAGTCCGGACATAGACACCGTACTGTATGACAGCAAGACCTTTGAGCGCACATTCCGCCTCGGACGCAAGGCTGCAGCCGACGGTTGCCGGATATTTCACGGTCTGTCAAACGAGCTACCGCGCGACATTGTGAGAGCAGGCATACCGTCCGTCGTCACCATGCACGATGTGGCATGGCGTACATTTCCGGATATGTACACTGTCTTTGACCGCCATATATATGATATAAAATATGGATGGGCGGCACGAAACGCCACTCATGTGGTGTGTATCAGCCAATCGACAAAGCGGGATATAATGCGTTTCTACGACGTACCGGAGGAGCGTATCAGCGTGATATACCAACCGGTGCAACGCCCGTTCTATACGCCGATGCCACACCGGGAGGCGGAAGAGATATGCAACCGGCAACTGCCATACACCAAAGGGCGCGACTTCATACTGACAGTAGGCTCCATCAACAGCCGAAAGAACCTGCTCGGCATGGTGAAAGCGCTTGAGGGACTGCCGCCAAAAGAGCGGCCACTGTTCATAGTGGTAGGCAACGGCAGGGAATATCGGGCCAAAGTGGAACAATATATCAACGCCAAGGGGCTGCGACAGTATATACGTATAGAGACGAACATACACGATACGAGAACATTGCAGGCGCTATACACCCGTGCACGCTGTCTGATATACCCGTCTTTCTACGAGGGGTTCGGCCTGCCGGTGGTGGAAGCGTCGCTGCAGCGCTGTCCGGTTATAACCAGCAACGTGTCTTCACTGCCTGAGGCCGGCGGGCCGGCGGCAATACTTACGGATCCGAACGCGGTAAGCCAGATGACAAATGCCCTGCACCGCCTGCTGTCATCAAGTGCGGAATGTGCAGAACGTGGCGAACAGGCATACCGCTATTGCATTGAGAACTTCTCGCCCGACACGCTGACAAGGCAGATGTTAGACCTATATGACACCATAGCCTTTAACAAAGCGTAAAGACATTCGGGTCTGATAGTAGAAGAATCTGATACGCATTCCTGTCCAATCATTTGCATATCAGGCCACAAGTCGGTAGCACTAACATTGCACCTCCGACGTATTTATATCCGTAGGCTATTACACTGCGACAGGTAACCCGCCTATACGACAACATCCCCGCAACATAATGTTGCGGGGATGTCTGATGTTTGGTGGAGATAATGGGGCTCGAACCCATGACCTCTTGCATGCCATGCAAGCGCTCTAGCCAACTGAGCTATACCCCCAAAGGAAACTTTTCGGATGCAAATGTAGCAATTTATTTTTAATTGCACAAATATTTCGCGTTATTTTTTCAACCATATCGGTTTTTAAGAATAGCATGTACCAAATCAGAACACATAGTATTCAAGGCCGAACATTGCAACACTAAGAAAAAAAGCCATGCCCGAAAGCATTTGCCTCCGGACATGGCTACATATACAATAAGGTATAAAGTTACTTTACAAGTCCCTTTTCAAGATACTCGGCAAGGTTTGTACGCATGACACTTGCAACGTGGTCGGCAGCGACTTTCTCCATATCGTGCTTGACCATGATCTGCACTAATTCCTCAAAAGAAGTGGTTTGCGGATTCCATCCCAGTTCCTTCTTGGCCTTTGTCGGGTCGCCCCAAAGGTTCACGACATCGGTAGGACGGTAGAAATCGGCGCTAACCTCAATGAGGGTCTTGCCTATCAAATCTTTAGGACCGCTAACACAGACGCCGATCTCGTCCATTCCCTCGCCCTTGAACTCTAATTCTATGCCGGCGGCCTTGAACGCATAGTAGGCAAACTCCCTGACAGAGTGCTGCACACCGGTTGCGATAACGAAGTCCTCAGGAGTATCGTGCTGAAGAATGAGCCACATACACTCAACATAGTCTTTGGCATAGCCCCAGTCACGCAGTGAAGACAGATTGCCAAGATACAGCTTCTCTTGCTTGCCCTGCGCTATGCGCGCTGCAGCCAAGGTGATTTTGCGGGTCACAAAGGTCTCGCCACGGCGCTCGGACTCGTGGTTGAACAGTATGCCTGAGCAACAGAACATGTTGTAAGCCTCACGGTATTCCTTGATAATCCAGAAGCCATAGAGCTTGGCCACGGCATAAGGGGAGTAAGGATGGAACGGGGTGTTCTCATTTTGCGGCACTTCCTCGACCTTACCGTAAAGCTCTGACGTGGAAGCCTGATAAATCTTACAGGTCTTTTCAAGATGATTGGTGCGGACAGCCTCAAGTACCCGGAGCACTCCGACAGCGTCAACGTCGGCCGTAAACTCAGGAGCGTCAAAACTAACCTGCACGTGGCTCTGTGCGGCAAGGTTGTAAATCTCTGTGGGTTGAACCTCGCCAACCAGCTTGACAAGTGACATGGAGTCACTCATATCTGCATAATGCAGGTGGAAACCGGGTGTTCCCTCAAGGTGAGCGATACGCTCACGGAAGTCTACCGATGAACGACGGATGACACCATGTACCTTGTAGCCTTTGGCTAACAGGAACTCTGACAGATAACTGCCGTCCTGACCGGTTACTCCGGTGATAAGTGCAACTTTCTTTTCTGACATTTGTTTTATTATTGTTGTTTATTGATTTATTTACATTGACAGCATAATAATCCGCAAGATGTTATTTAAGACTCTCGCGATACCACTCGAACAGCTTCTTTACGCCGTCGGCTATCTCCACCTTATGAGTCCATCCAAGGCGGTGCAACTTATCAACGCTTATGAGTTTGCGCATGGTACCGTCCGGTTTGGAAGCGTCAAAGCATACCTCGCCGGTAAAACCTACTGCATCAACCACCAACTGTGACAACTCGCGGATAGTAAGTTCCTTGCCGGTACCGACATTGATGTGGCAGTTACGTATCTCGCCAAGCGACGGTATCGCACCACCCCTGCCGGCAGAATGGTTACGGTCCACGGCGCCATCAACGGACGCTCCATAGTGTACCGATGAGTACTTCTCTATGCCTATTATATCTTTGAAATCGACATTAAGCAGGCAATATACTGAGGCATCGGCCATATCCTCGCTCCACAGGAACTCACGTAACGGGGTACCAGTACCCCATAGGGTAACCTTGTTGTTCTCTATGCCGTATTTGGCGAGCACATCCATTATGGCCTCTTTGGATGACAGGCCGCTGACACCTTCTACAGGGCGTTTGTCCATGTCTGTCTTTATTGCGTCCCAGTTATTGTCATGCAACAGTCTTGCAAGATAAACCTTACGCATCATTGCCGGCATCACATGCGAGTTCTCAAGGTGGAAATTATCGTTCGGGCCATAGAGATTGGTAGGCATCACCGCTATATAGTTGGTACCATACTGCAAATTGTACGACTCGCACATCTTAAGACCTGCAATCTTGGCTATGGCGTACTCTTCGTTGGTATATTCAAGCTCTGACGTCAGCAGGCAATCTTCCGACATTGGCTGTGGGGCATTCTTGGGATAGATACAGGTGGAGCCGAGAAACAGAAGTTTCTTAACACCGTGGGCATAAGCCTCGGAGATGACATTGCACTGTATCTGCATATTCATCATGATGAAATCAGCACGGTAAAGGGAGTTGGCCATTATGCCACCAACAAACGCCGCCGCAAGAACCACGGCGTCCGGTTGCTCTTTATCAAAGAAATTGCGCACCGCTATCCGGTCTGTCAGATCCAGCTCACTATGCGATGCCACAACAAGATTCCCATAACCGCGAGCCCTAAGGTTCTTACAAATGGCAGAACCTACAAGCCCTCTATGTCCCGCAACATAAATCTTACTCTCTTTTGTCAGCATTGTCTAATACTTAGTCTCTATATTTGTTTATACCAACACATTGCCTTTTGTGAGCAATGCTATGTATTCCGTTGCAAAGTTAACAAAAAATTCCAATTCCAACAAACTATCATTCAAAACTTTTATCATATATTACATTTTCAAGATATGACATCGTCTAATCTTCACTCTTCATTCTACCATAACAAACACCGTCAATGTAGTAATCCTTATCAAAGCCAGATACGACAGGAGTAGAAAAACGGAAAGTCTGAAGCTTCTCAAACAACTCCAAGATTTTATCTCCATAATCATACTCGCCGATAAGATCATATATTGAAGAAAAACCTTGAACAATAATACCACCTGTATCATAAATAAAGAAATCTAAATTATATAGATAGTTTCTGGGGTCCCCTATGCTAAACAATGTGTCAGCATACTCACAAAACAGGTCTCTTACGCGAGGAACTTCCTCGTCCCAAACACTACGTTCACGCCATTGGATAACATGTTGCTTAGTATAAACTGATTTACGGGTTTTCTTTATACTCTCAATAGAATCGGTAAATTCCTGTACTGAGTATCTATAATGACTACTTCCATCATCATAATTATATTTTTGTTCTATAATCGTTTTACCTTTTACAGAATATTCTTTTCTCTCTACTTCATCATACGCCATCACATTTGAAAAACTTAGAATACTAATACAGAATATCAACAAATAGTGCAATAGATTATTTTTCATTATTAACTTTTTCATATTGGTAAACAATGAACTTAATATTTTTTGTAAAGAACACAAAAACAGAACTCTTCTATTGGCCACAAAATTACACAAAAAACAAGAAACGACAAAATATCTATCAAAGACATTGGCCGGTAACAAAAACAAACGGGTACCAACGCATACAAAGACGCTGATACCCGTTTCTGGGTTATTGCATTTTACAAGATACTTGACACCGCCTAATCTTCACTCTTCATTCTACCATAACAAACACCGTCAATGTAGTAATCCTTATCAAAGCCAGATACGACAGGAGTAGAAAAACGGAAAGTCTGAAGCTTCTCAAACAACTCCAAGATTTTATCTCCATAATCATACTCGCCGATAAGATCATATATTGAAGAAAAACCTTGAACAATAATACCACCTGTATCATAAATAAAGAAATCTAAATTATATAGATAGTTTCTGGGGTCCCCTATGCTAAACAATGTGTCAGCATACTCACAAAACAGGTCTCTTACACGAGGAGCTTCTTCGGCCCAAACACTACGTTCACGCCATTGGATAACATGTTGCTTAGTATAAATTGATTTACGGGTTTTCTTTATACTCTCAATAGAATCGGTAAATTCCTGTACTGAATAGCGATAAAGACTACAGCTATCATTATTAGTGTATTTTTGTTCTATAATCGTTTTACCTTTTACAGAATATTCTTTTTCCCAAACCTTACGTGCTATTACATTTGAAACGCTTAGAATACTAATACAGAATATCAATAAATAGTGCAATAGATTATTTTTCATTATTGTTTTTCTATTATGACAAATTGCTTTGGTTCAAGTTTCTACATCAAACCACAACTGATAGATAATCAGGAAGACCTCGATAAAGATTGCTTTAGTTCAAGTTTCTACATCAAACCACAACGAGAAGAGCAGGACTTTCGGACAAAAAAGAATTGCTTTAGTTCAAGTTTCTACATCAAACCACAACCTTCCGTGCCAAACCGCAGGACAAGCAGAGATTGCTTTAGTTCAAGTTTCTACATCAAACCACAACTTAATCCTCTCCAACCTCTTACCCGTTCGCATTGCTTTAGTTCAAGTTTCTACATCAAACCACAACCGGGCAACATCGCAGAACTTGTCCGAGTTGATTGCTTTAGTTCAAGTTTCTACATCAAACCACAACTCTTGAGAGGTGCATAGCGTGGACAGAATATTGCTTTAGTTCAAGTTTCTACATCAAACCACAACAACAAACGATTCGTTCTGACGATAGACCTATTGCTTTAGTTCAAGTTTCTACATCAAACCACAACTATCATCTCAACAATGACTGCGTCATTGCTATTGCTTTAGTTCAAGTTTCTACATCAAACCACAACATACTGACCCTCTACTCGTCAGCTTCCGCATTGCTTTAGTTCAAGTTTCTACATCAAACCACAACCTAATATGTCTCAGCAGTATAAATATGAAGATTGCTTTAGTTCAAGTTTCTACATCAAACCACAACCTCTTGACATTGTAGTTCCTGTTCAGCCTCATTGCTTTAGTTCAAGTTTCTACATCAAACCACAACTATCCCGTGTTAAAGAGTTTGAAGGATTTCATTGCTTTAGTTCAAGTTTCTACATCAAACCACAACTTTCTTACTTTTCGGTGTCTTAGCTTTCAAATTGCTTTAGTTCAAGTTTCTACATCAAACCACAACGCCATGATGAACGGTCGTAACAACGGTTTATTGCTTTAGTTCAAGTTTCTACATCAAACCACAACCGGCGTCCATGAAGATGCCGAACTGCACTAATTGCTTTAGTTCAAGTTTCTACATCAAACCACAAC
>CAZRGO010000001.1:0-101591 GCA_964599665.1 uncultured Prevotella sp. | reverse complement strand
ATTGCTTTAGTTCAAGTTTCTACATCAAACCACAACGTATATCATTTAAGGTATTTGTATTCACATTATTATAAGTATCGTTTTCAATACGAAGTGGATTGCTGTATATGTAATCTGTTGCAAATTTACTAAAAAAATTCCAATTGCAAGGGAATTGGTTTCTTTTTTTTCTCTATTGCTCCCCAAATATTCACAATATTAGAATATTGTTTGTCTGTGATAGTAAGGATTGTTATTCTTCCTGCATCCGGTGCAAAGTTTCTCACTCGCTTAATATGCACTTGAGCCGATTCTAATGATGCGCAATATCTGACATACACACTAAACTGATGCATAACAAACCCATCCTTCTCCAAGTTTTTCTTGAACAAGGCCGCCTGTTTCTGCTCTTTTTTCTGTTTTACAGGCAAATCGAACATTACAAACACCCACATAATGTGGTAAGCATTTAGTCTTTCATAAGTCATTTAAGAATAGGTAATACCAATTTAGAATCCTCTTTGGCATAACACCGCACCAAACTGGCCGTTGTCATAGACAGTCCTATGGTCAACGGCCTTTGTATCTTCTCAAAACAAGTGTCAGCATACAGCACCATCATCAGTTCCGCCTTAACCTCCTTTGTCAGTTCCGTTTTCCCTTGCATTGCCAAATCATACACTACTTCATCCACAAATGGTCTGTACGGCTCCATAACATCATCCGCCAACGGAAAAGCATTACTTCTATTATGATGATATATGCCTATAGCCGGAAACAGTCCCGATGCAACAAGCGCACGACACACTGCTGCCCGTAGTATTGTGTACCCATAATTCAACAGCGCATTTATACCCGGAGCATTTCTGTCACGCACAAAATCCGCCCCATACAGATTCTGAAAGAACATTCTTGCGGCTATACCCTCTCTGTTATCAGTATCGCCACTCTTAACATTACAGTACAACGGTTTCAGAATATCACCGTTTTGCCCCACTTTGTCAAGTAGCATAGCCTGATTTTTTATCTTACCTTCTATTATCTGTTTCCACAGTTGTTTCTTCAATACCTCCCCACAAGCCATCTGATTCCGTAGTGTCTCGCCCTGAGTGTTATTACCATCAAGGTTCAACAGCATTGAGGCCGGCAGTCCTTTGCTGTTACAAATCACAACCTGCACATTACTCTCAGCCAAAGCATTCAGCAGCGGCAACGTGACACTTACCTGCTGATGTTCTATCAACACCACTCCAATATCCTCTATTGGCACTGTTGTTTTCTCGTCAGGACAATCCTTATACGCCATAACTAATTGCCCATTCTTCAACGACAGGTACATCGGGTTAGCAAAAACAAGCGTACGTTTCAACATATCTCATGTAACAGTTTAATCTCTCCAAGAGGTGTTAGTATAAAATCAGCTCCCTCTACGAGAGCATTAAATTGGGTATGATATAGAAATACGGAAGCACGATACTCGTCGTTTTGATGAAATGCTCCTTTGGTCAGTTTTACATCCTTTGCTTTCCGTGCCTCTTGATGATGTCGCATAACAACATAACCATAAGAAGTTTTTCCTGGTAAATAGCTCAATCCCGAAACCACATACAGTCTTTTACATACATCCACATTATTATTAAAGTTTATCTCCGCCGGTGTATTTTCATATAAGATAACGTGCAAGCCGACTTTCAGCCTGTATTTCAACGGGAATCCATTGATACTTTTCTCCGGAACAAGCGAGGGAAAATCATGTTTGTCAGTACTATGCTTAAAGAATCTGCCGGCTTCTATGGTCTTCACCAACTCATAGTCACGCTTTTTCTTGCCCTTAACAATCCCTTCATATATCGCCAGACAATAGTTTGTATCATTCATAACATAGTATTGCCGCTTATGTTCATGCCTTGACACATCACGATGTTGACGTATCTCCAATGGTTTCTTCACACTATTGGCATAGCATCTCACCTTATTTATCTTTATACCCTTTTCCTCGTTCATATATATACCGTCTGTTATAGCTTTCTTGATGCCTTTCTCCGCAAAAGCGGCTTTCACCTTTGCTTTCACAACCTCATCCACAATATTCTCGGCCTCCTTCGCATCTTCAAACGATTCGAGATGTTTTCTCACTACATATCGCACCTCTCCGTCTTTCTCTATCGCCCCATAATATGTCTCCATGTGCAACGAACCTCGCACGGAGTCACCACCCGTAACAAATATTCCCCGTGGTGTTTTCACCCTGCGATACATTCTTTTCGCAATATTATCCGGCGTATTGTGCACCACCAGAACCTCCTCCGCCAGCACTTTTACATCCTCCGTGAATGTAGGCCACGGTTTTTCGAACTCCGGTTTTTGCGCTCTACTACGCTCATACTCCTCCAATTGCTGATAATACTTGGCCATTTCATTATATGCCCCGGTGTCTATACAGGCTATTGTCAACGCATCTATGCAATGATGGACGTGATTATCGCGAGATTTCTTCTCATATTCATTCTGTATCCCCCACATCTTGCGGAACTCGGCCGTAATACTGCCTTTTACCACACGCACGTTCGATTTTGTTCTGTCATCACTCTTATGGAACAGAGTTTTAAGATATAGCCCCGCATATTTTCCTACAAGCCCTATCCCTGCAGCCTGTCTGCGTGCAAATCCCTCCGGTACCTCCGTCATAACGAAACGGTTATATTTGTCCTGCTTATACTCCAATTCCATTTTCAGTTTATGACGCTTCTGAATACGCTTGTCTTTCATATCCTTGGCCATTCCCGAATGGGTGCGCACCTTATCTACCTTCTTCCTAAGTTCCTCTATTTTATGCCTCCAATCTGCAAGCCTCAACATAATCTCATCATGATTATGCAACTGACTTGGCAGTTTCGCTCCTTTCACATCACGGTTAAATCTACTCGAACACAGAGTAAGATTCTCCCTCGTGCTGTCTCCTCCGACGCTGCGGGGTATAGTATGCTCAATATCATAACGAGGGTTCGGTCCTATGAAATCACAAATACATATCTGCTCTCCGGTGTACAAACAAATACGCTTCTGTTCCTCCCACAGTTCAAATTTCAATATATCATCCTCCGTTGGGTTTATTTCCAGCCCACAACGCTCCTTATACAACGTCTTTATCTCATCCCGAAACTTTGCCCTTTTGGTCTCCCTGTCCCTGTTCATATCGGCAATAGCCTTACGTTTGTTGGCATCGTTCAGTTCACGGGCATACTCTATGTGCACCTCTGTGTCTGAGGTTATAATGCCCTTGCGCAACAACGCATTTACCACTTTCCTCAACTGATGCAACGAACGCATGGCCATAGGATTACGCACGGCATTTGTCTGCGGGGAACCCAGTTGCAGTACCCCGTTACTATCCTTCTTTGCATCAGGATATGTCTCTATCATAGACGGATGATACAGCTTGTCCGCCACTCCTGCCGCCATTTCAAAGTTAGTGCGGAGAAAGTCTTTTATACAGAACTCCAAGGTTCCCTGCATCTGTTTGTCTCTTGAATTGAAATTCTCAATCAGTCCGGTCAGCTCGTCAACAATCCACTCTGCCTGCCGTTCCCAAACCTCCTTGCCAACTATGTCTGGCACTTTAGCCATCAGTACCGCATGCGAATATATCATACCATGTTCCAACCACGGCAAAATTCTGCGTATTGCCGCAAGGCTTAATGATGCAAAACCCTTAGGAAGATTTATCTTTGAAAACTTCTTTGCAACCTCTTCGTCAAGTTGTAAACATTCCTGCGCCCACAGCCTCAGATTCTCTTCATCCGGAAAACTGTACAGTACATTCCATACATCATTAACCATCTGCTCCGGTGTCTTGCCCTCCGACTTAGCATAACACTCCGCGATGGCATTTCTATAGTCCTCACCAAATATATCTTTCAAGGCAGCAATAGTGGGACACCCCGTTACACTTTGTGTCATACGATAGTTGAAACTGTACCCTTTGTCGCCCTCATCCTTTATATATTGGTATCTGCCGCGTCCGGCAATGGCTTTGGCTATATCCTCAAAATCAAACTGCCGTTTACTCTTACGGAAAAACATCTTCTGAGCCTTTTGCCGCTCTTCTTCTGTCAATGCACGCAATTCCGTATCATACGGACCTTTAATCTTAACATTATTCAGAAACGACAGCATACGAAACATCTCATAGTCCGGATGCGACTCGGCACATCGTTGTCTGCGAGGCTCAAAAGTACACCTGCCAACGCCACATCTCTGACTCTTAAGCGGACGCTGAAAATACAATGCCCGCTCCAACTTCTCAACCTGCGCATCGCTCAGTCGTTGTCTGCGGCATATAGCCTCAAACTCTTTATGATAGTGCTGCTCACGGTCAGTATATCTGTTGCGTATACGCACGTCATCCCTTTTCTCCTTATATAAATAATCTTTCTCCTTATATAAATAATAGAAGTAGTCCCCAAGATAGTCGCACCCCATCTTAGCCATTTTACCAGACAGAGCCAATATATCTTTTTTCACATTACCGCTCTCACTATCCTCGTCCGTCTGCTCAAGACGATTGCTCAGGAATCCTCTGCGCTGCGCTAAATGATACAGTGCCCTGCCCAAAATATACCGCTCCGCCTCGTTGTCGAGATCCAACTCATCATGCAGGCATATATGCCGGTAGGCATAAGGGTTGCGGTCATATTTATCATCTGTACGCTGCCACACCAGAAAAGCCTCATCCTTTGGATATTGCTTTTTAACATGCCAATCGTGCAGTGCCTCCTCTGTAAGTTGCGGACACCAACCATACTCCATCAACACCTTCAGAGCTTCGATCTTTCTCAAACGGCGACGAAAATAGTGGCGACGCGTTGCTCTGTACTTGGTACGCTCCGCCGCCTTTGACGATTCCACGCCTTTATCTATCTTCACTCCTTCCTGAAAAATGTAGCTACCTTTGTCTATCAGTTTGCACTGCCCGTCCTCTTCTCTTTCCACCACGGCCCAACCGAGACTGTTGGTACCCGTATCTATTCCGAGTATTCGTTTCTTCATTGTTTCGTTGTTAGTAGATTCGCCGTAAAATTACACAAAAACGAATAAACCACAAAATATTTATCAGAAGAATTTGCCGGTAACAATAAAATTTATTATCTTTGCACTCATAAGATTTTCTACATCTTATCACAATAAGGCTATATGCCGAAGGGTTCTTACCTCTATACGCTCTCCTCGGAGGGCGTTTTTTAATACCGTTGCAATCGCAGTACGATTACCATGCAAAGGCAGTGCGATTACAACACAATCACAGTGCGATTACAACGTAAAAGCAATGCTTTTGCAGCAGCACTACAATAAGCCTCATCACCACCCGGAATAGGGATACAAGAAAACGGGTTCCGCCGCCTTTATAAGCGTGGAACCCGTTGTTGGTTTTCCTGTCGTTTTATAATTTACTTAGGCTGCTTGCCGATGTAGGCGAGTATGCCTCCGTCCACGTAAAGCACATGGCCGTTGACGGCGTCTGATGCCTTTGAGGCGAGGAACACCGCGGGGCCTCCCAGCTCTGCGGGGTCTAGCCAGCGCCCGGCGGGTGTCTTTGCGCAGATGAACGAGTCGAACGGGTGGCGTGAGCCGTCTGCCTGACGCTCGCGCAACGGTGCTGTCTGCGGTGTGGCGATATAGCCGGGGCCTATGCCGTTGCACTGTATGTTGTACTCGCCGTACTCTGAACAGATGTTGCGTGTGAGCATCTTGAGTCCGCCTTTGGCTGCGGCGTATGCCGATACTGTCTCACGTCCGAGTTCTGACATCATTGAACAGATGTTGATGATTTTGCCTTCTTTGCGCTCCATCATCTCCGGCAGCACGGCGGCTGAGCAGATGTATGGTGCCACGAGGTCTATGTCTATCACCTGCTGGAACTCTGAGCGTTTCATCTCGTGCATCGGTATGCGCTTGATGATGCCGGCATTGTTCACGAGTATGTCTATCTGTCCTACCTCTGCGTGTATCTTCTCTACAAGTGCTTTGACACCTTCCTCGTCGGTCACGTCACATACGTAGCCTTTTACGTTTGTTATTCCGGCTTCTTTGTAGTTAGCGAGTCCACGCTCCAAGGCTGCTTCGTTAATATCGTTGAAGATGATGTTCTTGACACCTGCCGCAACAAAGGCTTTGGCTATATTGAAGCCTATGCCATAAGAGGCTCCCGTAATCCAGGCGTTCTTGCCTTCGAGGGAGAAATTGCTTAAATCTGTCATAGTAATTGATAGTTTAATGGTTAATAATATGTATTAGTGTGTTTGTCTCCGATAGCTGAAGGGGGGCGGCGGCACATGCCTATGCCTCTTTCACATATTCGGAAAAATCTGTCTGGTGCATATCGCCCTTGCGGCGCAGCGTGTCGTGCATGGCGAATGCGGCGGGCAGATTGTGGTGTGTGTGTCCTCCGGTGGCGATGCTGAGATATTCTCGCAACAGCGGACGATAGTCCGGATGTGCGCAGTTTTCTATTATGAGTTGCGCACGCTCCAGTGGTGCCTTGCCTCTCAGGTCGGCTATGCCCTGTTCGGTTATCACGACATTTACATCGTGCTCGGAGTGATCGTGGTGGCTGACCATTGGTACGATGGAGGATATAAGGCCTCCCTTTGCCACTGACGGGCATGTGAAGATTGAGATGTATGCGTTGCGCTCGAAATCGCCTGACCCTCCGATGCCGTTCATCATCTTGGTACCTGATATATGGGTTGAGTTGGCATTGCCGTAAATGTCTACCTCTATGGCGGTGTTGATTGCAATGACTCCCAGTCGGCGTATTATCTCCGGAGAGTTTGATATTTCAGACTGGCGGATGGTGAGGTGCTTTGCAAAGTGGTCTATGTTGTCATAAACCTTCATGAGGCACTCATTGTCTACGGTGAGCGAACAGGTTGACGCGTCTTTAACACGGCCGTCGAGCATCATGTCTACGATTGCATTCTGCAACACCTCTGTGTAGATATTGAAGTCGGGCACGCTCTTGTCCTGTCCCAACGCCGCAAGGATTGCGTTGGCAGTTGTTCCGACGCCGCTCTGCAATGGCAGGAACTCAGGCGGTATTATGCCGCGTTTCATGTCGCCTACGAGGAACTGAGCCACGTTAGCGCCTATCATATCGGTTATGGGGTCTGAGCCTTTGAAGGCGCGAGCCTCATCGGGTATGTTACACTCAACTACACCCACTACTTTTTTCTTGTCAACCTCAAGATAGGGGGTGCCTATACGGTCGCTGACTTTCGTAATCATTATCGGCTTGCGGTATGGTGGATCGGCAGGCTCATACACGTCGTGCAGCAATGCCGCGCCCTCGCTATGGAATGCGTTTAACTCCAGAATTATATTCTCTGCCATACGGGCTACCGACGGTGCTATGCCGCCTGCGGCCGTGAGATAGACATGATATTTGTCGCCTGCGTCTTCAATTTTACAAACTTCAAGTATGCCCCACTGCAGTGGGCCGTAAAATCCGTAGCGCAGCTCCTGTGCCATGTGTGAGAGATGCAGGTCGTTATATGCTATCTCGTTTTTGTTTACGTGAGAGCGGAAGTCTGCATTTGTGGTATAAGGCGCACGGAACTTGATAGCGTTAGCGGCCGCAAGGTCGCCATCCGTGCTCTGTCCGGTAGAGGCTCCGGTAAAGAGGCTTACCTTAAATTCATTACCCTGTTCGTGTTCGGCAAGTGCGATTTTTGCCAGTTCCTTGGTCACTGCCTTCGGGGCGCCGGCGGGGGTAAAACCGCTTAAGCCTAAAGAATCACCATTCTTGATTAACGATGCGGCTTCAACAGCCGTAATAGTCTTATACATAGTGTATCTATTTAATTAATGTGCGAATATTGTTTGCAAAGATAATAAATTTGCACGAAGCAGCCAAATTTGTGCAAAAAAAGAGTAAAAAAAAACTTATAAATTTGCATATTAATAAAATAATGTGTATCTTTGCACTCAACAATCAATATGCAGGTAAAGGGATTCCAGCTAAATGCCCGACATAATGGAGACGGGCGTGGCAGTTGGGGTTCTTCTTTTTTGTTGTTTTACAAAGTCGATTAACCCGCAATAAAAGAAAACTTAAATACATTTATCACAAACATTATGGCTTACATGTCAAAAGAAGGCTACGAGAATCTCGTGGCCGAGCTACATCGCCTTGAGGCTGTCGAAATGCCCAAGGCAAGCGCTGCGATAGCAGAAGCGCGCGACAAGGGTGACCTGTCGGAGAACTCGGAGTATGACGCGGCAAAAGAGGCGCAGGCCCACCTTGCCACCAAGATAAACCAGCTGAAGAATACCATAGCAGAAGCAAAGATCGTGGACAAGAGCCGCTTGTCTACCGATGCCGTACAGCTGCTGTCAAAGGTTGAGATGGTGAACCTTGCAACCAAGGCCCGCATGACATACACTATAGTAAGCGCCAACGAAGCGAACCTGCGCGAGGGGAAAATATCAATAGAAACACCTATAGCACAGGCACTGCTCAACCACAAAGTGGGCGATGAGGTGGAGGCAAAAATACCTCGCGGCGTGCTGAAGCTAAAGATTGAGAACATCACATTCTCTTAAATTCAAAAACGAAAGCAAGCACTATGGATATTTTTTCTAAAATAGCGGCAGGCGAAATACCAAGCTACAAATGTGCGGAAAACGAGGAGTTCTACGCCTTTTTGGATATTAACCCCGTGGTAAAAGGGCATGTTCTCGTAATCCCCCGCCGTGAAGTGGACTACATATTCGATATGGAAGACGCGGAACTGTCAAGATTCCACGTCTTTGCAAAGCGTGTGGCAAAGGCTATCAAAGAAGCTTTCCCATGCAAGAAAGTCGGTGTGTCCGTCTTCGGGCTGGAGGTACCGCATGCCCATATACACCTTATGCCGATGAACTCGGAAGGCGATATGGACTTCCGCAGGCAGAAATTGTCTCTCACACAGGAGGAGATGCAAGAGACAGCAGACAAGATATACGATGCGTTCCGGAAGAACGCCCTTTAACAATAACCCCAAACAAGAATCTACAATCCTTAGAATGTTGAACCGTATCAACCTATTAATAACCACACTTCTCATAGCCGCGACGGCAACGGCACAGACACAGGAGAAGAAAAAAGCGCAAAACAAGATAGCCGATCAGATGCTCAATGAGATACAGGTGACCGGACGCCGCTCCCCGATGAAACTGAAAGTGGACAGAAAGGAGTTTGACGTGGCAAGCCTCATAACCACAGCCGGACAGAGTGCCAGCGAGGTATTGGAGAACATACCGTCGGTGGAGGTTGACAACGATGGCAATGTGTCGTTGAGAGGTAACTCAAGTGTGGAGGTATGGATTAACGGACGCCCCAGCGGACTGACCAGCGACAACCGTGCCCAGATACTGCAGCAGCTGCCGGCGGAGAGCATTGAGCGAATAGAGGTTATAGATAACCCCTCCGCCAAATACTCTGCCGAAGGGTCGGCCGGCATCATTAACATCGTATTGAAGAAAGACCGCAAAAGCGGTTACTACGGTTCCGTGCAAGCGGGAGCAGACACAAGGGGCGGTGCCAACACGTCATTCAACATAAACTACAACTCTTCCAAACTGGATGCCTATCTGAACGTAGGCTACCGCCACCGTGATAACGTTGGAAGGAACGAGAGCACACAGAACAATCTGACTGACGGAAAGCCAACATCATTTGAAAGACACTACACGAAGAACAAGCAGATGGACAACATGCTGTTCTCAAGGGCGGGACTGACATTGCACGCCACCGACAAAGATGACTTCTCGCTGAGCGGGATGCTGTTCACCGGCAAGCGCAAAGAGAACTCGGCCACACCTTATTATTATGGCATATACAACAATTCCGGCGAGACTCTGACCCGCATAAGACAGAGAGACACACGCTCCGGAGGCCCTATGACCATGTATAATGCGGAGTTTAACTACAGACATAACTTCAGCGAGAAGAGCTTTATTGACTTCGTTGTGTCACACCACAAATGGAATGCCGACAACGACAACATCTATCAGGACTCCATTAGCTACGAAGACGGAACGGCACCGACGGAATATACCTACCAGTCAAGGCCGCTGAACATCAACAGCCGCAGTACAGAGGTGAAACTGGACTATGAGAATCCGTTGACAGACGAGTTGAAATTGGAGGCGGGATATAACGGAAGGTTCTCGCACGAGAATACTCCGCAGGTCTCTTATGAGGCAGCTAACTGGCAAGGAACGGACATGGTTGAGGACCCGTCATACTTCAACAGCTTCGTGTATAACACCGACATACACGCACTGTACGCCACTATGTCGTACAATAGGGACAAGTTTGGTATCATGGCCGGACTGAGAGGAGAATACTGGAGAGTAGAGACATCATCGCTGACATGGGAGCAAGAGCACGGAATGGCAGAGAAAGACAGCCCGTTTAAGAAAGACTATTTCCAGCTGTTCCCATCGGTATTCATGTCATACAAGCTCACACCGACACAGCAGTTGCAGCTGAACTACACACGCCGCCTGCGCCGTCCGTGGGGAGGTGAGTTGAACAGCTTCCGTAATACCAGTGATGCCTCAATAGTATCTTTCGGTAATCCGGAGCTGACACCGGAATATTCAAGTTCGTTCTCACTTAACTATCTGAAGCAATGGGACCAGCACTCACTGCTCGTATCAGGCTATTATCGCCCTACTACCGACGTTATACAGCGCATAAACTACCGTGGTGCTAACGACGGCATGATGTATCGCACCCCGATGAACGTGGCAAAGTCGGTGTCTACGGGCATGGAGCTGACAGGAAAGAGCAAACTTGGACGCACGTTAGACCTTACAGCCAACGTCAATGCTTACTATTACAGTCTCGATGACTTTACGTATGAGATAGAGGGGCAGACCGTAAGCGGAAAGTCTCAAAGCAATTTCACATGGAACGCACGTCTCATTGCAGCCGTAACATTGCCTTATGACATCAGTTTGCAGGCCAGCGGCAGATATAACTCACGCAGAGCCATAACACAAGGTCACCGCCCTGCCTCCTACGTTTTGGACATGGGAATAAAGAAAACCTTCTTCAACAGGGCACTGGTGCTGTCTGTCAACTGCCGTGACGTACTGAACAGCCGCAAGTTTGAGAGCTACACCGAGAGCGAGTCATTTGAGCGTTACCAACTGAACAAGCGTGGAAGCCGGAGGGTTAACTTTACCGTCACGTGGAACTTCGGTAACACATCAGGCATGAAGAGACAACAGGAAAGACAACAATCTGACGATGACGCCACGGATTCTATGGGCGGATATGAGCTATGATGTTTCCGGTCATATTCAGAAAGAAGCACAGTTACTACTATAGGCAAGGCGCATACGGTAGAAACGGAAGACAAAAGAGGAAAGGGTGCGCCCTGCCTCTGCTGTTGCTGTCCATGGCTGTTGTTGCACTATGGGCATTATGGTACTACTACCCCACCTCATCGGAGGAACGGCGGGAAAGCAATGCCATCCTGCTGACAGAGACAAGGTATGTAATATACAATGACACCACGGCACTTTTCTCATTCACCACTATAGAAGGTGACACGCTGCTCGGAGACATTGAGACCGTAAAAGCGGGGGAAAAGACTGCATGCCTGACGGATACGGTAAACGCTCAATGGGTAAGGAGATGGGAAATGTTACCATATAACGGCCATACCCTGATGATAGAGGCAACGGATACCGACGCAATATGCCGAATGGACCACAATGCGTTAAAGGCATTACTGGAGAGACAGAGCCGGCACATAGAGCGAACAGGACGGAATGTAGAAACGCAGCTGAAGGATGTTGATGATTTTCTGCGTACACATACTGTCTTGGACAATGGGTTTGATATAGTAGCACGCTACGGTAAGAGACAGGAAAAATACCGGCAGGCACTGCACAGTGCTGACAACATAGTGAAAAAAGCTATCAAAGCGAACAGGTTGTCAGCAAGAATGGAGCGCAGATACTTCATTACAGCAGACTCCACCGGCCGGAAAATAGAATGTCTGCCAGTAGCATCCAATGACTCCGTGGTACTGCTGACGTTGGCAGAAAGTTACGACAAGCCTCATTTCACGACACGATTAAACAGCAGAACCGATGCGTTGGCAACCCTAAGGGCACGCAAACAGCATAACAAGCCATTGACAGTATCGGCTATTGACAGCGTCGGACACTACACAGGAGACCGCGATTCCGCAGCCTTGCCACACGGCTACGGCAGCTTGACAACGGAAAAGGGAGAGTATTATGAAGGGGAATGGCAGCACGGCCGCCGCACCGGAGTAGGTTTCTCAATAACACCCGAACAGAAACTGAAACTGGGGGAATGGAAAGACAACATATTTCTTGGTGAGAGAATTACTTATACCCCTGAGAGAATCTACGGCATAGACATATCAAGGCATCAGCATGAGAAAGGTAGCAAGCGTTATTCCATCAACTGGAAGAACCTACGCATAGTGTCATTAGGCAAGATGTCGCAGAAGGTAATACACGGCAAGGTTGACTATCCAGTACGCTTTATATTCATAAAAGCCACCGAGGGAGTCACAGTGCGGAACAAATACTTTGCCGCCGACTACACAGCGGCACGGAAACACGGCTACAAGACAGGGGCATACCACTTCTTCTCAACACGAACAACAGGTTCGCAGCAGGCATATAACTTCCTGCGCAACAGCAGATACACGCAAGGAGACCTGCCGCCGGCACTGGATTTGGAACCTACCGACGCACAGATAAAGAAAATGGGAGGTATCAATACCCTGTTCCGCAATGTGAGACAGTGGCTTGACATCGTAGAGAAACAACGTGGCGTAAGACCTATTCTATACATAAGCCAGCGCTTTGTGAACAAATATCTGTCACTGGCACCGGACCTGCACAACAACTATGACGTATGGATAGCACGCTATGGAGAATACAAACCGGATGTAAACCTTGTATATTGGCAACTGTCACCCGATGGCAGCGTTACGGGAATACACGGCCATGTAGATATAAATGTGTATAACGGACTCGAATTTTAGAATTACAACAAGACTATGCAAGAAACAAGACAGAACAGAATATCACGTCTGCTCCAAAAAGAACTGAGCCTAATATTTCAAAGTCAGACACGCCAGACACATGGCATAATGGTCAGTGTCACACGTGTCAAGATCTCGCCTGACCTGAGTATATGCACCGCATACCTCAGCATTTTTCCGTCAGAGAGGAGCGAAGAACTGCTAAAGAATATCAATACCAACGTTTCCACAATACGTTATGACCTCGGACAGAGAGTCCGTAACCAGTTGCGTATAATTCCTGAGTTGCGTTTCTTTATCGATGACTCTCTCGATTACATTGAACACATTGACGAGCTGCTGAAACGTTAAAGAGTCAGGGATTAGGAATTGATACCCGTACTGAACGGTATCGAGTCCTAATCCCTGTTTTTTATTGTAGGAACATGGAAAAGAACAAAAGCAATCTGAGGGTAGCTTTCTTCATTGCACGACGCTATCTGTTCTCCAAAAAGAGCACGAACGTTATCAATATCATCTCCGCCGTCTCAGTCATCGGGGTCATGATAGCCACTATGGCTATGGTTGTTGTACTGAGCGTGTTCAACGGCTTCAGCGATCTTGTGGCCACTTTCTTTACTACTTTTGACCCGCAACTGGAGATAAAGCCGACAAGCGGAAAGACAGTGGCAGCCGACAGTCCGGTACTTATGGAGATAAAGCGAATGGATGAGGTAGAAGTGGCAACGGAATGTGTGCAGGATCAGGCTCTCGCCATATACGGAGACCGTCAGGCCATGGTGATAATAAAAGGCGTAGAAGACAATTTCACGCAGCTGACGCGCATTAATGACATCTGTTATGGCGAGGGTGCTTTCGACCTTCACGCCGCAGACCTGCAATATGGCACCCCCGGCATACGGCTGGCGCAGTCACTTGGCATGCCTGCACGCTACGATGGCTACCTGAATGTGTACGCCCCACGGCGCAATGGCCAAATAGACATGAGCAATCCCATGGAAGGCTTCGTCGTAGACTCACTTATTTCGCCCGGAGTCGTCTTCTGTGTACAGCAAGGAAAGTATGACAAGAACTACATCATAACATCCATTCACTTTGCAAGGATGCTCTTCCAGTGCGACGGAGAGATTTCAAGTCTTGCGTTAAAGTTAAAGCCCGGCAGCGACATCGCAGCCGTGAAACAGAAAATACAGGCTGTATGCGGCGACAAATTCCGTGTAATGGATCGTTACGAACAGCAGGAAGACACCTTTAATATCATGAAGATAGAGAAACTGATGGGATACATCTTCCTCACATTCATACTCGTAGTAGCCTGCTTTAATATCATTGGCTCATTGTCAATGCTTATCATAGACAAGAAACAAGACGTTGAAACACTGCGCAGTCTCGGAGCACGGCAATCGCTATTGCGTTGCATCTTCATTTTAGAAGGATGGCTTATCAGCATAATCGGAGCCGTATTTGGTGTAATCCTCGGCCTGTTACTGTGCCTGTTGCAACAGCAATACGGCATAGTTTCATTAGGACAATCCAGCGGTTCGTTCGTCGTTGACGCCTACCCCGTCAGCGTTCATTACGGCGATGTACTGGTAGTATTCCTCACTGTCGTTGCCGTCGGTTTCATTTCCGTTCTTTATCCAACCCGAATCAAGAAAACCAGATAACACAAAATACCATGTATCAGAAAATAGACGTATTCATCCCATACAGCAACACCGCCATTATTGCCGAGACAGCAGAAAGGTTACAGAAGGAAAAAGCAGTAAAGAAGCTGCATCTTATGGAAGGCATGCCGATCACCACCATGGCGACATTGCGCCATATAGCGGCAGAGGCAACTGCGGAATACATACTCATATCACAAAAACAAACCCCGTTTTCACTCGGTCAGCACGCTCTGAAACGAATGTGCCGTATAGCTGACGACACCGGAGCCGCAATAGTTTATGCCGACCGGTACACCATAGTAAACGGGCAACGGCAGCAGCATCCTGTCATAGACTATCAGGAAGGAAGCATACGTGACGACTTCGACTTCGGCCAATTGCTACTTGTCCGCACATCACTCTTCAAGGAGTTTGTGAAGAAACAGAAAACCGACTACGCATACGCCGGACTGTATGCCATGCGTTTATATATGCAACGCCACGGCGAACTGTTTCACATCAACGAATATCTCTACACGGAAGAGGAGATAGACACACGCAAAAGCGGCGAAAAGCAGTTCGATTACGTCAATCCTCGCAACCGAAGCATGCAAATAGAGATGGAACAGGCAGTCACAGAGCATCTCGATGCCATCGGAGCAAAACTCGACTCCGGTGACGTTCTGTTCCCAAACTTCGACGAACAGGCCTTTCCTGTGGAGGCAACCGTGGTCATACCGGTATTCAACCGTGAGAAGACGATAGCCGATGCCGTACGCAGTGCCTTGTCACAGAAAACGAAATTCAAATACAATGTCATTGTAGTGGATAATCACTCCACTGACGATACAACGGAAATACTGCGCCGCTTACAGACAGAAGAACAAGCCAAAGGCACAGGAAGGCTTATTCACATCATTCCTGACAGCCCTGATGGTATGCCGCTTGGCATAGGCGGTTGTTGGAATGTAGCGATAAACGACGAGATGTGCGGCCGCTTTGCGGTACAGTTAGACTCTGACGATCTCTATTCCAGCCACGATACCCTGCAACGCATCGTCGACTGCTTCTACCATCAGAAAGCCGCAATGGTGATAGGTGCATACCGTATGTGCGACTTCGACCTGCAAACGTTACCTCCCGGCATCATAGATCACCGCGAATGGACAGACACCAACGGTGCCAATAACGCACTACGTATCAACGGACTGGGAGCACCACGGGCGTTTTTCACCCCCCTGCTCCGACAAATCGGTTTCCCTAACACCAGTTATGGCGAAGACTACGCTTTAGGATTAACATTCAGTCGCAGCTACCGCATAGGGCGAATCTACGACGAGCTGTATCTGTGCCGACGCTGGGGAGGCAACAGTGATGCCGCACTGAGCATAGAAAAGGTTAACGCCAATAACCTATACAAAGACCGTTTACGCACCATGGAACTAAAAGCCCGCAAGCAAATCAACGCCGGACAGCCCAATCTACTTGTCGGCGACAGCCTGCAACGCTTCTTTTACCGTCAGTTAGAGCTGTGGGACGATGTGCGACAACGCTATTCCGACCTGCAGAATGTAATGACAAAAGAAGTAGGTGAGCTACGGTTGCAGTTCAATCCCGCCCGCATGGTGTCAACAGGAGCAAGTATAGACAAAGCGTCTTTGGCCAAACGCCCATGCTTTCTGTGCGCCACCAACAGACCAAAAGAGCAGATAAGCAAACCGCTGTTCCTGAAGAACGACAACAATAATATGGAGTTACTCGTGAACCCATATCCCATTCTGCCGCAACATTACACTGTACCGCTACTGAAACATGAGCCGCAAAGCATATATGATCACTTCTATGCCATACCGCAACTGCTCCACCGACACCAACAGCTCACGGTATTCTACAACGGGCCTCAGTGTGGAGCCTCAGCTCCTGACCATGCACACCTGCAAGCCGGCACATCAGGATTGACACCTTTGCAGACCATGCTGCCACGCTTGATGCGTACTATGCGTCCGGTCACGCCCGACAACAACGGCAACGAGCTGTTATTGCTGACAGAATATCCCGTACCGGTTTTCGTTATACGCAGCCACGACAGCGACATTGCACTACAATCATTCCACAATCTGTACAGCGCCATGCAGGAAGTGCAGCGTACCACAGCCGAGCCGATGATGAATATCATAGCATGGAGACAGGGAGAGGAAGACATTATCGCAATAATACCACGGCGCAAACACCGCCCAGACTGTTACCATAAGCAAGGAGCGGAACAGATTCTCGTCAGCCCCGGAGCTCTCGACATGGCCGGTCTCATCATAACGCCGCGTGAGGAAGACTTCAACAAGTTAACGACAGACTCCGCCACGGCCATACTTCAGGAAACGGGCATAACACCGGAGGAGGCAGAAAGGATTATAGAGACAATGAACCGTCAACCCAACGACACCGACAATCCAAAGCATACGACATACGCCACCCAACCGGATGTAAAGGTAGGCATTGTCAGTGCAACCGAACTGCACTTCACTCTCAACGGTATCTATACAGCAAAGGGAGAGGAGATAACCGGCGAACAAAGCGTAACATGCACAGAAGGTACCATACAATGGGGCGGAACGCAATATCGCGAACTGATATTCACACCACAAACAACCGACGCGTCATTCAGCATAGCGGACGTTACCATAGGCATCAACTTCCATTGGGAACGCAAACAGACACAGACATTTCTCGGCACACTACGCCTTGTAGTTGAAGAAGACAAAATATGCGCCATAAACGAGTTGCCGGTAGAACGTTATCTCGAAAGCGTAATATCCAGTGAGATGTCAGCCACATCCAGTCTGGAGCTGTTAAAGGCCCACGCCGTAATATCACGCTCCTGGCTTCTGGCTCAGATGCACAAGAGACAGAATATGCCTGAGGATGCAAACAACTTCTTCTCGTTCGTAAAAAAAGATGACACAATAATACGATGGTATGACCGCGAAGACCATACCATATTCGATGTATGCGCCGATGACCACTGCCAAAGATACCAAGGCATAACCAATGCCGCCAATCCCCATGTGGTAAAAGCCGTAAAAGCCACCGGCGGACAAGTGCTGGAATACGACGGAGAGATATGCGACACACGATTTTCAAAATGCTGTGGCGGTGTAACGGAAGAGTACCGCTACTGTTGGGAGAACATAACCAAGCCCTATCTCACCTCTGTCAACGACCCATACTGCAACACCCAGGACCGCAAGATACTGTCAGAGGTACTCAATGACTACGACCAGGAGACGGTAGACTTCCACGATTGGATGGTAGCATACACGCAACAGGAACTGTCGCAGCTCATAAACGAGAAGCTAAAGGCCGACTTTGGCCGTATAAAAGCATTGGAAGCTATAGAGCGAGGCAAGAGCGGACGCATCTCTATGCTGAAGATAATCGGCGAGCACAAGACACTCACCATTGGCAAAGAACTGGAGATACGCAAAACATTGTCAGCCACACACCTGTACAGTTCGGCATTCACCGTAGCCACACACGGCTCAGATGCCGACGGATACCCGGTCTCATTCATATTAAACGGAAAAGGATGGGGACACGGCGTGGGCCTCTGTCAGATAGGAGCCGCAGTGATGGGAGCCAAAGGAATACCATACAACGACATCCTCGCCCACTACTATCGTGGCGCGGAAATAGTTAAAGCGTACTGACACGCCACTGTAATAAACAAAAGAAGACAGCAGGAATATACCATAACCGGCATATTCCTGCTGTCTTTGTTTTGTCACATAAATCACATCAAAGTGAGACTTATGGTGTCTGGTAGCTCACATAAACACCCCGAAACGGCAAAGTATAGAAGAATAAAATTATGATGTGTTAGATTATTTATAAACAAATCCGTCACTATCCTTTCTCTATAACAAACAGTTTGTCGCTCGGTCTGACCTTGCCCGGCACTGCTATGCTTATCCTTTGCCCTTTCTTTGCCGTATCTACAGGCTGCAAGTCAAAGCGTATTTCCTTCACCTCATCTATATACATGGCTCCGGTCGTGGGGCCGGTTATCAGCAGTTTGTCACCCACATGGATGTCATGGGCCTCTACCTGAAACTCCGCCACTCCTATCTTCGAGAAGTATTTAATGGTCTTTGCGGCATACACCTTCTTCTCTGTAGCTTTTGAACCGTAGGAATCGTTCCACTCTCCCAATGTCTGCCCTTGGTAGTAGCCATCCCAAAAACCACGGTTGAAGACCCTTGCCAGCCGCTCGTCCCATGCGTCTTTGGCCTGTTCTGTGAAATGACGCGGCTCCGCATTACCCTCCTGCCTGTCGGCACAAACAGCGTTTATGGCCTCACGATAACAACGTACCACCGTGTCAACATACTCCGGGCCACGGGCTCTGCCCTCAATCTTGAACACCCTCACACCGGCCTCCATCATACGGTCGATGAAACGTATTGTCTTCAGGTCCTTAGGGGACATTATATACTTGTTATCCACAAGCAGTTCGTTGCCCGTCTCCACGTCTGTCACATCATACCCCCTGCGGCATATCTGCACGCACTCGCCACGATTGGCGGAGCGGTTGGCGTTATGCAGAGAGAGATAGCACTTGCCAGAGATGGCCATGCACAATGCTCCGTGGCAGAACATCTCTATGCGTATTGGCTTACCTGAAGGCCCGCAGATATTCTCCGCTACGGCCTGCTCGTGTATTGCCTTTACCTGTTCCATACGCAGTTCCCTCGCCAGCACCACGACATCGGCAAACTGCGCATAGAAACGCAATGCCTCGATGTTGGAGATGTTAAGCTGTGTGGAGAGATGCACCTCCTGCCCCACTTTGCGACAATACATCATTACAGCCACGTCAGACGCTATGACGGCACTGATGCCGGCGGCTTTCGCAGCGTCTATTATCTCGTGCATCTGCTCTATGTCCTCACCATATATTATGGTATTGACGGTAAGATATGTCTTTATGCCGTGCTGCCCGCACAAAGCGGCAATCTCCCGCAGGTCGGTTATGGTGAAAGTAGAGGCCGAATGGGCACGCATATTCAGGCGCTCAATGCCGAAGTAGACAGAATCCGCTCCGGCATTGAGTGCAGCGGCAAGGCTCTCACGTGAGCCTACCGGTGCCATTATTTCATATTCTACAGTTCCCATACCGCTCCGTCGGGTGTGTCTTTAATGATGAAGCCCGCCTCGTTGAGCGAATCCCTTATCTTGTCGCAGGTAGCCCAGTCCTTTTCGGCGCGTGCCTTGGCACGCATGTCGAGTACCATGTCCACCACCTTGCCGAAAGACTGCTCTCTCGAAGCATCACAACCGGCCTGCATCTGTGTCGTCAGTCCAAGTATATCCTCGGTGAAAGTGTGCATGATTCCTGACAACTGATCCAGATGCGCTTGTGAAATCTTGCTCTTGCGATCCACCAGCAGATTAACCTGATGACATGCCTCAAACAGCAATGATATGGCAACAGGTGTCTGCAGGTCGTCGTTCATTGCGTCATAGAGTTTCTGCTCTAACTCATTCACAAATTTCTCTACCTCCGGCGTTGACCCTTTGGACGGCTGTATACGTTTAAGGTCTTTCAGCCCCTGCATCAAACGTGCAAAGCCCTTCTCGGCAGCCTCTAAAGCTTCTGACGAGAAGTCAACGGTACCGCGATAGTGTGCCGACAGTATGAAGAAGCGAATGGTCATGGGCGAGAACGGTTTTGTAAGCAGTTCGTGCTCACCCTTGAAGAACTGGTCAAGGGTAATGAAGTTGTTATACGACTTGCCCATCTTCTGTCCGTTGATGGTTATCATGTTGTTGTGCATCCAATAGCGCACCGCCGGATGTCCCATCGAGGCCTGTGCCTGCGCTATCTCACACTCATGGTGTGGGAACACGAGATCCATGCCGCCGCCATGTATATCAAACTCGTCGCCAAGGTATTTTCTTCCCATCGCAGTGCATTCGCAGTGCCAGCCGGGGAAGCCCTCAGACCATGGCGAGGGCCATCTCATTATGTGCTCCGGCTGTGCCTTCTTCCACAAGGCGAAATCAGCCTGGTTTTTCTTTTCGCCCACACCGGCCAACGTGTCGCGTGAGGCGTCTTTCAGATTCTCAAGCGTACGCCCTGACAGTATGCCGTATTTATAATCGTTGTTATATTTCTCTATATCGAAATACACGCTGCCGTTGCTAATATATGCATAACCATTGTCCAGTATCTGCTGCACGAGCTGCTGCTGCTCTATAATATGTCCTGTGGCATGAGGCTCTATTGACGGCGGCAAGACATTGAGCTTGTCCATAGCCGAGTTGAAACGACGGGTGTAATACTGCGCTATCTCCATAGGCTCCAGCTGCTCCAGCCTTGCCTTCTTGGCTATCTTGTCCTCACCCTCGTCGGCATCGTGCTCCAAGTGCCCCACGTCTGTAATGTTACGCACATAGCGTACCTTGTAGCCTAAGTGTTGAAGGTAACGGAAAAGGATGTCGAACGTAATGGCAGGACGTGCGTGTCCGAGGTGTGCATCACCGTAAACCGTAGGTCCGCAGACATACATGCCTACATGACCGGGATTGATTGGCTTGAACGCCTCTTTCTTTCTCGTAAGTGTATTGTATATTAACAGTGTCTGTTCCATTTGTCTTTGTTAAATGTTTTGATCATTATGCGGTTGAACTCACACAGTGTCTGTATTCCGTCAGCTCAGCTCCAGCATACGGCGTATGGGCTTTACCGCCTCTTGGGCTATCTCAGGCGCCACCTCAACCGTTGGAGACTCGTTCTTAAGGCAGTCACGCAGTTTCTCAAGGGTGTTGAGTTTCATATACTGGCACTCGTTGCACTGACAGCCAACGCCACCCTCGCCCACCTCCGGCGGCACGGGAATGAAAGTACATTCAGGACAGGTGCGCCTCAGCTCATGCAGTATTCCGGCCTCTGTTGCAACGATATATGTCTGCGGTTTGTTGTCCTGAGCGTATTTCAGCATATCGGCCGTAGAGCCTTTGACCTCTGCCATAGCCAGCACAGGAGCCTTGCACTCCAGATGCGCCATGACGATGGCATCGGGATATTGCCGTTTCAGTTGAGCGATGGCATCGCATGAAAAACGCTCATGCACATGGCAACCGCCGTTCCACAGTTCCATATTACGCCCCGTCACGGCGTTTATATACGCTCCAAGGTTATAGTCCGGCCCGAAAAGTATCTTTACATCCTGCGGCAAACGGTCCACAACCTTTTTGGCATTGCCTGATGTCACCACCACATCGGTAAGCGCCTTGGTGGCGGCAGTGGTGTTTACATACTGCACAACCATATAGTCGGGGTGCGCATCCTTCCACTTTCTGAGGTCTTCGGCATTGCAAGAGTCGGCAAGGGAGCATCCGGCACTAAGGTCAGGGACGAGCACCAGCTTGTCGGGCGAAAGCAGTTTGCACGTCTCAGCCATAAAATGCACACCGCACATCACTATTATGTCAGCATCGGTCTGAGCCGCCTTGCGGGCCAACGCCAGTGAGTCGCCGACAAAATCGGCTACCTCCTGTACCTCGCCCACGGTGTAATAGTGCGCCAGCACCACTGCATTTTTCTCCCGGCACATGCTGCGTATCTCCGCCTGCAGTGCCTTGGTATCTTTCTGTTCCATAACTTCGTGTTATTTCTATCAACATGCAAAGGTAGCAATTTATTTCCACCCGACAAAAGTTTACCATCGGTTTTTAGGCGCGGCGGCCTTTTTTTAGGTAGAAAGCAAACTTTAGACCTTTGCAGAAGGCTATGTTACAATTAATCACTATCTTTGCAGAAATGTTCAAAAAGCAACAATAAACAAGCCGTTAAAATTAATGATATGCACCTGACGGGAACAACACACCACAAAATTCTTGCCGCCATCATAGTGGCATTCATAGCGGTGCCCTCTGCGGCGCAGCAGAAAAACAGGCGGGGACAGCATGCGGGAGACATGCCGGTTCCCTGTGTCTATAATATAAAGACAGCGCAACATGAACAGACAATAGAGCACTTCGGAGCGTCTGACGCATGGAGCATGCAGTATATCGGACTATGGCCGGAGGAACAACAGAAACAGATTGCCGACTGGCTGTTCAGCACAGAGAACGACACTGCGGGAAAACCGAGGGGCATAGGGTTGTCTTTATGGCGCATGAATCTCGGAGCGGGAAGCGCAGAGCAGGGTAAAAATTCACAGATAAACCGCAGCACACGCACCGAATGCCTGCTACAACCGGACGGAAGATGGGACTGGAGCAGGCAGCAAGGACAGCGACGGTTTCTGAGACTGGCTAAAGAAAGGGGCGTAACGCGACTGTTGCTGTTCTGTAACTCGGCACCGGTGCAGTTCACCAAAAACGGACTGGCGACGAACACCGGACGTGGTGGCGACATGAACCTGAAAGAGGAGTGTTACGATGACTTCGCATTGTTCATGGCTAATGCCATAAAGGGGATAGAGAAGCGCGACAGTGTACACATAGACTACATCAGTCCCGTGAACGAACCGGACGGACACTGGAACTGGCTGGGGCCGAAGCAAGAGGGCTCGCCAGCTACAAACAGGGAGATAAGCCGTCTCGCCAAAGCTACAAGCAAGGCCTTTGAGCAAAACAACCTCAACACACAGATAGTACTGAACGAAAGTTCTGACCTGCGATGTATGCTCGGTATCTATGAGGTGGGATGGCAAAGGGGCAACACCATCAGCACACTGTTCGGCAAAGACAGCACGGAGACCTGCGTAAAAGGGTTGCCACACGTGGCCAATGCAATTCTTGGACACGCCTATTGGACAAACACTCCCATAGAGGAAATGCGCCGGACACGCCTTGCCGTGAGAGACAGCGTGAGAAAATATGGCATAGACTACTGGCAGAGTGAGGTGTGCATCATGAGCAATGACAAAGAGATAGGTGGTGGCGAGGAATACGATTTCTCCATGAAGACAGCCCTTTACGTAGCCCGCATGATACACTATGACCTTGTTTACGGCAACGCATGCAGCTGGTCGTGGTGGAGAGCTGCAGGCGGAAACTACAAAGACGGGTTGCTGCGCGTATATTCATCGGACAGGATGCACACGGGGTATGCCGTTGACTCAAAACTGTTATGGGCGTTGGGCAACTACAGCCGTTTCATAAGACCCGGCGCTGTAAGGCTAACAGTGGAAGCCTGTGACACACACGGCAACACCATTGCCGAGGGCGACACACAACCATACGGCATAATGCTGTCGGCATACAGGAACAAAGACGGAAGATTAGTGGCGGTAGCTATAAACTATTCAAAAGAAACTAAATCCATATCCCTCAACACGGATGACGCAAAGCGGCTGTGGAGGCTATACCGCACATCAGACATAGCAACGGAGAGCCTCGCTCCGGCAGGCTCTGCAACAACAAAAATAACACTGCCCCCACGCAGCATAACAACATTGGTGGAGGAGTAGGGATATTACAACTGTAAACCAAAATCGCCTTTCTAACAATACTCATTTACATCTTCCGCCACCATAGACGACTCAGCATCCCCCAACACGGCATAACGTTTTACCGAATAGTTCTCCAAAAAGATATGGTTAAGCGTATAAACAAGTGATCGCAAAGTCTCATCACGCCTTTGCGACTTCAATTCACACTCCCATATGGTTATAGTATGCCATCCCATTGAAGCAAGTTTCCTTTGCACTAAGATATCACGCTGCCTGTTTTTTATTATTTTTTTTTGCCAAAAATCTGTATTTGTTTTAGGCATTCTAAAACTATCACACCCTTCATGTCCGTGCCAAAAGCAACCATTGACAAATACACATGTTTTATATCTTCTCAATACAATATCAGGTTTGCCAGGTAATTGTTTATGATTTAAGCGATAGCGGAATCCACTATTCCAGAGAAACCTACGCACTAACAGCTCCGGTTTTGTATCTTTACTGTGGATCGAAGACATTATATGGTACAACTGCTCTTTAGTATAGCGATTAGACATATATCCTTAATTTGTAAATGTAAATGTTGGCTTATTATCAATCCAATCTTTTAACGACACCTCGGCGTCAGCTGCATATTTAAGACAGATAGCCAACCAACCCTCATATAGCGTATGCGCTTGCAACAATATAGGATTATAATCCGCTATCATCTGCAATAATTCCGTGCTTGGTGCCTCTAACATCTCCCTAATTATATCAGAATAAGCTACGATTTGGTTAAACACTTGAGCAACAGGTATGTCCAATAGCTTTCCATTTACCGCCTTGATTTTACCACCCGCCGAATACAAATCACGGATATTAGGCATAACAACCTGGTTATACGAACACAACCACAATGAAGTTTGATTATATTTTGAATTATCCCTTTTAGGATTCAATGCTTCAGGAAACAATACCATACACATAGCTTGCAACCTACGCTTCTCTTCCATATCCAAAGTATTCCATAATCGGACATTGAAAGACTTGCCAACATCTACATTATCAAACGTAATCCACCATGGCATTTCTTGTTTATTCGTTTTTATGGCTTTCTGATAATAATACCTTCTTACCTTACCAATAGAATCCTCGTCTTTTCTGAAATCATCATAAGTGGTATCCATCTTAGCAAAAATAGTCTCTTCCTTAGAAATACCCATATCTATCAAATAGCGAGGAGAATGAGTTACAGCTATATCATATAAAACGTCTTCATATGGCCTGCACTTGAACTGTGGGCAATCGCCACCCATCTTGCCAAAAAGCATATAAATATCCTCAACATTCGCATCACGTGTTGACTCCATAATGCTGCTTCCGGTTGATGTCCAATGATTCGTTTTTGTAGATTTCACCTCTATTCCATAATACGTATTCGCTATTATATCTGGAAACCTCTGTCCGGAAACTAACCGAACATCATTAGCGTCAAAAGGCGAATTGTGGCAAGCTTCCTTGATCTTACACATAGAATGCGCCTCCAAATCAGACGCAGAGAGTTTTCTATAAGTCTCAGGATTAGCTTTTGCATCATCATTTAATATTCGTTCCGTAATAGCCATCAACTCCGCAAATGCCTGACTCGCCAATTGAATGTTTTTCTTACGTACGGCTATAATATTTGTTTCATTCATAATTCTTCAACATTAAAAAACAATGACCATACTTCTTGTAACCTTCTCCCTATATTATATGCGAGCATAGGTGGCACGGCATTACCTATTACTTTATATGCCCCAGAAGGACTCACTTCATATCTACGAGAATTTTTCTTATAGAACACAAAAGGATAATCCGGGGGGAATGTTTGTATTAAAGCACACTCACGAGGGGTCAAACGCCGTTCTTTCTTTCCTTCCTCCAATTCTTTCAAATTTTTACCTCCATGTTCCGCAGACAATCTACGAAATTCTATGTTACCATGATGTTCCGAACGTATAGTTGGGCCGAGTCCATTCATATTTATCTCTGTTTGCCCCTGACTGCCATTGCCAAGATATTTTGCCCCTGAAAATACAGAATGAGATATGTCTATTGTTTCATCCGGTTCCGGTAGATGCCCAAGCACATCGGCACATGTTACAGGCTTAGGCAATAAAGGATCATCAACATTAAAGTTGTGTGTAGGTTTAGGATATGGGTCATATTCCTCAGGTATTTCGTCTTTAGTCAAAGCCTCAAGCGCCTTACATGTTAACGCAGATCGCTTTATTCCTATAAATATAACACGCTCACGAGTTTCTGGAACACCATAGTTCCCAGCATGGAGTATCTTCGGAGACAACACGATATAATCATTACCATTCGCAGTAGAGAAATCTCGCTGTATTATATCTTTCACGTCCCCAAGACTCACAAGCCCCTTTACATTCTCTGCAATAAACACTTTCGGTTGCACTATATCTATCACTTGCTTCATCCATATATACAATTTACCTCTTGTTTCCTCAGACAACACACTATCAGAATTATTTTTTCCATCATGAGACACAGACGAATCAAACCCCTTTCTTTTACCAGCGACACTGAAGTCCTGACAAGGAAAGCCTCCAGTCACGACGTCAATATTGCGGGGAAAGATATCGCCCCTCTCGTTACTTAATTTCACCAAATCCACAATACTTTCAAGATGGTATATATCTGGATTTACATTATATCTACTCATATATCTCAGCCAAGTTGCCTTGGCCTCAGGTAGTATATCGCAGGCAAAAACTGTCCTGAAACGATTTCTTTTTAACTTAACCCAACCTCTCATATCATGCAATTTTCTCTCATGATACTTATTAGGTGCAGACTTCTCATGACATAAGAATCCCCCCTCAATACCCAAATCCATACCGCCACACCCTGAAAATAGCGACAGAACCCTATACGTGCCTTTTTCAACACGCTCATTATCCCCATTGTTAAAAAACATATCTGATTGCGGTTCTAAAACCATTGAGGTACCAAACACATCTCCAGGCTTTTTATATCTCATATTTACATTTCATTTACTTTACCTATATTACATTAATAGTAATGTGTCTGCAAAGTTATAGAATTTATGTTAAACAAGCAAGAAGCATTTGGTTTTTATTACTATAATCATCTGAAATAATTTGAGAAAACCGATGACAATCACCTTTCTGATTGCATTTTTAGGACGTATTGTATATATTATCCAAGAGCATTATCCAGCCTATGCAATAGCACTGTAAAAACACAACATTACAATCGCAGTGCCTTTACACGGTAATCGCAGTGCCTTTACAATGTAATCGGGGTGCTTTTATAATATAAAAGCACCCCGATTACAACGCTACATCAAAGCGTTTATCTCACAAATTTGCATTCTATTGATTTTTAGCCGTTTTCAGAAACGCAATCACCTCGACGCCTTATGATTATCACCCCTACCGTTTCTCACGGAAGAAATGTATAAAGGATATTTCATTTATAATCTTCCGAGCATTTTTATTACAGTTTTTCCGTGCTTGACAAATCAAGCAGGAAATCGTAAATACTCATTATCTGTATGCCGTTTTCGTCGCTCCACGGTTTAGTATGTTCTCCAACAACCAGCAGTTTGTGGAAAGAATCGTCCACCAAGCATAATGAGCGTTTCTCCTGCTCCATCTTCTCTGCGTCAGGCATACGCCAGGCCGATTGTATATATATACGCTCACTCCCCTTGTTACAGACAAAATCCACTTCAAAAGTCACCCGCTGCTGCTTTCCTTCTTTATTCCTCACGCGGTGATATATGTTGCCGACATCAACAAGCCATCCGCGCATCCGCATCTCATTGTAGATGATATTCTCCATAATATGCGTTGGCTCACTTTGACGGAATGACAGAACAGCATTTCTCAAACCAACGTCCTGATAATAATACTTGGACAGTGAGCCGATATATTTCCTGCCCTTGATGTCGTATCTCTCGGACTTCTCTATGAGGAAAGCGTTCTGCATATATTCTAAATAAGCCGAGACCGTCTTGTTTGTAATACTCCGCACATTGCTTACCGACTTGAACGTATTGGCAATATTCAGCGCATTGACAGGCGCGCCGATACTGGATGCAACGGTTTTGGACAATTCCTCAAACTCCGCTTTCAAATCTATCTTGTTACGTTCATATATATCACGGAGATATACAGTGCGATACAGACGACGAAGGAAGCCCGCTTTCCTGTCATCGCCAACCTGCGTGAGAAGCTGTGGCAGTCCCCCATACAGGCTGTACTCAGCCCATCCCTCTTCTTTCGTGCCGTCATATACAGACATGAACTCCCTGAATGACAGCGGCCACACATGTATTTCGTCCCCTCTTCCACGGAACTCCGTCACTACATCCGATGAGAGAAAACGGGAATTGGAACCGGTGACATATACATCCGCTCCATCTATGACAGCCAATGAAGACAGCACTTCCACAAAATCATCAATCTCCTGCACCTCATCAATGATGATATAGTAGGTCTCTTCATCCACCATCATCTTCTCCACCCAATCCAACAGGAAGTCGGGATCCTTGAACTCCCTGTTTTTCCTGCCTTCCATGTCAATAACAAGGATATGGTCTTCCATTACCCCCACGTTCAACAGATGTTGCCGGAAGAGTTTTCTCAACAGGAAAGACTTGCCCGAACGTCGCAAACCCGTGATTATTTTGATAAGCCCGTTGCCTTTGGAACGGCTCAATTGGTCTAAATATATGTTTCTATCTACCACCATAATCTCCCAAAAAGTGTCACTTGTGACACTTTTTGGGAGACAAAGTTACATGTTTTTTCCCAAACAAAAGAATTATATCAAGAAAAAATCTCAAAACTATACAATTTCATGCCATTGGCATTCCCTACCGTTTCTCACGGAAGAAACGCTGCATCAGCGTGCGACACTCTTCCTCAAACACCCCGTTTGTTACCTCAGTCTTGGGGTGAAGGGAGTCAGGCGCTATCAGATGATAACCCCGTTTGTCGTCTTTCGCACCGTAAACGATACGTGAAATCTGTGACCATCCAAGGGCTCCCGCACACATCGGGCACGGCTCTACGGTTACATACATGGTGCATCCCGTGAGATATTTGCCGCCCAAGGCATTGGCTGCCGCCGTGATAGCTTGCATTTCCGCATGGGCGGTGACATCGTGCAGTGTCTCGGTCAGGTTATGGGCGCACGCAATAACACGTCCCCGACACACCACAACAGCCCCGACGGGTATCTCTCCCTCATACGCCGCCTGCTCAGCCTCGGCCAAAGCCCTGCGCATGAAAGCAATGTCACTATCGTCAGGCCTGCTCATTTACGCCATTTTGTTTATTTGCTAATATGCTGACAAGAACGTATGCCACGATAATAACAGAAAAACCTGAGTAGCATACATTATATATTTCAGACCAAATGCCGCCCACAACGGTGGCGACAAGCACAAAGGCACTGAAAAGAACGAAAAGGTATTTTATTTCATTACCGGCGAAACCCCAATGCTTAAACTTAAGGGCAAACATCGGAATCTCGGCAACAAGTATCATGGAACTGAGTATTATGCCTGTCAAGATAAGCGACAGGAACCATGAATACGGCTCAAGCAACGGGCCGAAACCGACAATAAGAGACCCCCAGAACAATGCATTGGCCGGAGTAGGCAAACCTATGAACGACGTTGTCTGGCGGGTGTCGAGATTGAATTTGGCAAGGCGCACGGCCGAAAATGCCGCTACGATATAGGCGGTATATGGCAGAACAGAGCGCAATCCCTCAAGAGCTTCAGGGTAATCTATAACCTGTAACTCGTAGAAGATAATGCTGGCAGGTGCCACACCGAACGTAATGTCATCGGCCAAAGAATCCAATTCCTTGCCTATATCACACGACACACATAGCAGACGGGCGAGCATACCGTCAAAAAAATCGAACACTGCGCCGAGAACAATAAACAGTAACGCCTGCGCCGGATTGCCATTAATGGCCGATACCGTGGCTATGCAACCGCAAATGAGGTTGCAACAGGTTATGGTATTGGGGATATGCCGTTTCATCAGATACGTTATTTCAGTCTTGCTATCACCGTCTGGTTACCTGTTGTGGCTTGTTTCATGCCCACAAGTATCTCCGTGTCCACCGGCAGAAAAACGTCTACGCGTGACCCGAACTTGATAAATCCAAGATGTTCGTCTATGTAACAGTCATCGCCTTCCTTGGCATAGGTCTTGATACGGCGCGCCATTGCTCCGGCAACCTGACGGCAAAGGATGTCTGTGCCTTCGGGAGTGGTGATGATAATATCTGTCATCTCGTTCTCCTCGCTGGCCTTCGGCAACCATGCCTTATGGAAAGCCCCGTTCTGATGCTTTACCATTTTCACCTTACCGTCTACTGGGAACCAGTTGGCATGGACATTAAACAGGCTCATGAAGATGCTGACCATAATGCGTTTCTCGTGGAAATATTTATCTTCCTGCACCTCTTCTATCACGACTATCCTGCCATCGGCCGGTGCCACGACAAGCTTGTCGGTGTCGTCTGTGCCGAAAAGGCGAATAGGACAACGGAAAAAATTGAGCACTATGCACCAAACCGTGCCGAAAAGAATGGCAAAGACATAAAATGGCACATGGCTATCGAAAGATCGCCACAATATTATTCCTATGGCAATCAAGGCCATGGCGCTATAAATAAGGGTATCCGTGCCCTCACGGTGTATTCTTATCTTCTTGAGTTTCTTTATACGTTTTCCCATCGGTTAGTGTTAATGGTACGGCAATGAGTCGGTTTAATTTTTGCAAAGTTACTTTTTTTTCTTTGATTGTGCAAAAAAAACACAATGAAACTGTAATAAAACAGCTTTTTTGATTGGATTTGATTGGTTTTTACACAAAAACCATTAACTTCGCAGATAGTTTAATATAACCTGAATTATGCAAGACTTCATACACCTACACGTACACACTTACTACTCGTTGCTTGACGGTCAGAGTCCTATAAAAAGCCTTGTCAAGAAGGCTATAGACAACGGCATGAGGGGCATGGCGATAACAGACCACGGCAATATGTTTGGCGTTAAGGAACTGTTTGACGAGGTGAGCAAGGTGAACAAAGGCCGCAAGAAAGAGGGGCTGGAGCCGTTTAAGCCTATATTCGGATGCGAGATGTACGTGGCGCGGCGTGACATGAAGTTGAAAGAGGATATAAAGATAGACCGCAGTGGATGGCATCTCATAGTGTTGGCAAAGAACCTGAACGGCTATCGCAACCTGATAAAACTGGTAAGCGACTCATGGGTGGACGGTTACTATGGCAGACCGCGAACGGATCACGAGCAACTGGAGCGTTATCATGAAGACCTTATAATATGCTCGGCCTGCATAGGCGGAGAAATACCGCAGAAAATACTGGCGGGAGACATAGAAGGGGCAAGGCAATCGCTGGAATGGCACAAAAAAGTTTGGGGCGAAGACTTTTACCTTGAACTGCAAAGACATGAGGTAAAAGACCCTACGCAGGAGGCAAACCGTGAGACATACCCGTTGCAGGTAAAAGTGAACACGGTGCTGATAGAACTGGCCAAAGAGTATGGGGTGAAGCTGATATGCTCCAATGACTGCCACTTTGTGGACGAAGAGAACGCGGAGGCCCACGACCACCTGCTGTGTCTGAGTACCGGCGGGGCGCTGAATGACCCCAACAGAATGAGGTACACCAAACAGGAGTGGTTCAAGACGAGGGAAGAAATGAACGAACTGTTTGCGGATGTACCCGACTCTCTGTCCAACACGACTGAGGTGCTGGACAAAGTGGAGATATACAACTTAGACTCAGACCCTATAATGCCGTTCTTCCCTATACCGGAAGACTTCGGAACGGAGGAACTATGGAGGCAGAAATTCTCTGAAGAGGATCTTTTCAAAGAGTTTACAAGCGACGAAAACGGAGAGAACCCGCTACCGGAAGAGGAGGGGCAGAAAAAGATTGACAAGCTCGGCGGATACGAAAAGATTTACCGCATAAAGTTTGAGGCAGACTATCTGGCCAAACTGGCATACGAAGGAGCGGAAAGGATATATGGCACACCACTGTCAAAAGAGGTGGACGACCGAATAAGGTTTGAACTGCACATAATGAAAACCATGGGATTTCCGGGCTACTTCCTTATTGTGCAGGACTTCATCAACTCGGCACGTAACGAGTTGGGGGTATGGGTAGGCCCGGGACGTGGCTCCGCTGCCGGCTCGGTGGTGGCATACTGCCTTGGCATTACCAAAATAGACCCGCTGAGATATGACCTGCTGTTTGAGCGTTTTCTTAACCCCGACCGTATATCACTGCCTGATATTGACACGGACTTTGACGATGACGGCAGAGGCAGGGTACTGCAATGGGTTATGAATAAATACGGGGCGGAGAACTGCGCGCACATCATAACATATGGTACCATGGCAACAAAGAACTCGCTGAAAGACGTGGCGAGAGTGGAACAGTTGCCGTTGGACAAGACAAACGCTTTGTGTAAGGCCATTCCGGACAGGCTGCCGGACGGGCTGAAGATGAACCTCGGCAATGCCATCAAGTGCACACCGGAGCTGCAACAGGCGGAGGCATCGCTCGACGAAAGGGAGAGAAACACCATAAAATACGCTAAAATGCTGGAGGGAACGGTCAGGAACGTGGGAATACATGCCTGCGGCTTCATTATATGTCGTGACCCAATAAGTGACCATGTGCCAGTATCTACAGCCGACGACCCCGATTTTCCGGGAATAAAGACGGCCGTAACACAGTATGACGGACACGTCATAGAGTCTACGGGACTGATAAAAATGGACTTCCTTGGACTGAAAACGCTGTCGGAGCAGAAAGAGGCCTGCCGCAACGTGAAGCTGACAAGGGGAATAGACGTAGACCTTGACAATATTCCTATAGATGATGAACTGACCTACCAACTGTATCAACGCGGTCAGACGATAGGCACGTTCCAGTTTGAGTCAGCCGGCATGCAGAAGTATCTGCGTGAGTTACACCCGACGGTATTCGAGGATCTTATAGCCATGAACGCCCTGTACCGTCCGGGACCAATGGACTATATCCCCTCGTTCATAGCAAGAAAGAACGGAAGGGAACCGATAACGTATGACATTGACTGCATGGAAAAGTATCTCAAAGATACTTATGGCATAACAGTGTATCAGGAGCAGGTCATGTTGTTGTCAAGACAGCTGGCAAATTTCACTCGAGGCGAGAGCGACGCGCTGCGTAAGGCGATGGGTAAGAAGAAGAAAGACATCGTAGACGCAATGAAACCAAAATTCATTGAGGGTGGAAAGAAGAACGGACATGACCCGAAGGTGCTGGAGAAGATATGGGCCGACTGGGAGAAGTTCGCATCATACGCCTTCAATAAGTCGCATGCCGCATGCTACTCTTGGGTGGCTTATCAGACAGCATACCTCAAAGCGCACTACCCGGCAGAGTTTATGGCGGCGCTATTGACACGAAGAAGATCGGACATAAAGGAAATAACAAAACTCATGGACGAATGCAAGGCCATGGGAATAGCGACGCTGGGACCGGACGTAAACGAAAGTATAGCGAACTTCGGTGTGAACCAAAAAGGTGAGATTCGTTTCGGTCTGTCGGCAATAAAAGGAATGAGCGAGGCGGCATCAGACGCTATTATAAAGGAACGTGAGGCTAATGGCCCATACGATTCAATATACAGCCTGATGGAAAGGATACCGGCGCAGGCCATGAACAAGAAGGCAATGGAATGTCTGGCCATGGCGGGAGCACTGGATTGCTTCAACATCAAGAGAGAACAGTATGTGACACCGGTAGGCAACGACACGTTCATCGGTATGCTGACAAGATACGGACAACAATATCAGACAGCGAAAAACGAGGCACAGAACTCTCTGTTCGGCGATTTTGATGCCATAGAAATAACCAAGCCCAAACCACCGCAAGCCTCGGAATGGAGTGCCATAGAAAAACTGAACAAGGAAAGGGATCTCGTGGGAATTTACCTGTCGGCGCATCCGTTGGATGAGTTCGCGATTGTGTTGCAATGTATGTGCAATACCACATGCGCGGAGATAGGACGGGATGCCAACAAAGAGGAATTGGCCAAAAGAGACCTGATAACGGTAGGCGGTATAGTTACAAGCACTATATCAAAGTTCACAAAGAACGGCAAGCCTATGGGCGTGGTGACAATAGAAGACTTTGAAGGACAAGGAGAATTGGCATTGTTCGGAGAAGACTGGGGACGATGGCAGGGCATGCTGTCGGAAGGCTGCTCGGTATATGTGAAGATGAAAAGCCAGGAGAGGTTTAGAGGAACAGGGCAATACAGCCTAAACATACAAAACATTGACTTCTTGCAAACTATAACGGAGAAATCAATGACGGAACTGACCATACATATCGACCTTGACATGCTGAGTAAAGAGAACGGCCCCGCAACAAATATGGGGACGGAAGAGGGTGTCCCAAGCACGGGAAGCGCTTTGAAGGACCTTACCACAATAATAAAAGAGTCTCCTGGCAACACACAACTGTCCTTTAACATACGCGAAAGCAAGCTCAGTCCACAACCAATAAAACTTGTTTCCAAGTTACCGGGAGTGAAAGTAAACAGAAAGCTGGTGGACTTTATAAAGTCGCATGAGAGTATGCAGTTCTCAATATAACACAAGAAAGCTGACGTATGCGACAGAAAGCAATTTGATTTGTTTGCCATTTACACCAGACTGCGGTGCCGTAATTACGGCACCGCAGTCTTTTTATAACAGCCACGTTATGGCATTCCTCTTACCTATTAGGTTTAAGACTATCTAATCATTACCTTTCTTGACGTTCCATCGCTCATGAGAATAATGTTCAATAATGGAGCACATAAGAATTTTAACGTATTGGTGTTTGTTATTGAACCCAAATGCTGACATTTGTAATAATGCCGACATGATAGGAATGAGCAGATGATGTTCAGTTCATTTAATTACTCTAAAGCAACAAGTGTAATAGCTCCTGTTCTGTTGTAGATGCAGTTTTCTGTTTCGTAGTGGGTTTCACCAGTTATCCGCCTACCGATAGTGGATTTGTCAGGAACAACCCATTTGAATGTGGGTGCTTTTGCAGTCACTTTGTATGTAGTATTGTCCGGCATAATGAAATATGCTTCCGTCTGTTCCGGACATGACGGAGTGAATTGAATCGCAATTTCATCGCCAACCCTCACCGGAAGCTCATTGGACTTTTTAGTCTCGTCGAAAGTGGTTGTCTCACCATTGCTTGTAATACTCTCCGTCTTGTTAACGGTTCCCAGTATTCCTGTAGCAGAGTATTTGCCGTTATCCACGGTAAGGTTGATTGCCTTAAAGTCAAAGTCGTTTGTGGTTACCGTAAGTTTGTAGGGGTCGGGGTCGGGGACACAGTTTTGAAATCCTAGCAATACAGCGATTGCCATGAGAATGAATGCAATTGTTGTTTTCATTATTTTTTGTTGTTTTGTGTCCTATGGCTCCAAGGTTCAGACTCATTAATAAAGACTTTTTGTTTGCAACTTTGCGCTAAACTAATATAAAAAGCGTAGAGCCTCATTGTTGCTCGCTCCGCTGTTGAGGTCTTCGAACTTACCCGTCAGTTGAAACGAGCAACGAGACCCCACACCGTATGTTTAAGGACACCCCATTACACACCTATTCTACAAAAGAATAGGCCTAAGGGAGTATGACTCATACATACCCATGGGCATCATCGTTGCCTGGTTTCATAACTGACATTGAAGTGTTCGAAGTTTCAACAACAGAAACCGAGCGTCAATAACGCCTTTTTATATTTTCCCCTTCCCTTCCACCATTTTTGCAAACAGTATCGGTGTGGGGCTTTAGCTTGAGTTCAACGAATTTTAGTTCGTTGATAGTTTGGTTATTAGCGAGAACTGTTATAACTCTAAGGTATTAAACTTATGCATTATAAACAACAATAGCTATGCTAACCGAGGGCAAAATTACAAAAAAAATCTGTATTGCGACTAATTTCCTAAAGTTTTTTGATATCCTGATAACAAAATATAAGAGTCCAAATACTCTTTTACAGAAAAACGTCTCCAAAAGATATTATCTTCTCAGATTTAATTTGTATCTTTGCCATGTCATTCAGAAATTCATTTGTTTTCTAATGCGACACTAAAACAGGTAACATGCTTGACATGGCCGACTTTTTGTTACTAAGGAGCTTATAAGAATAATCAATAAACTAAGTTGTGGAATTAAGTAGTAATAGTTATGAATAACAATGTTTTGTTTGATCTTACAGGAAAGATTGCTGTTGTCACCGGTGGTGCTGTCGTTGGGCTTCTCAAAGAAAGCGCAGAACGTGGTGAAGACAAGTGTCGATTTGTCAAGACAGGATAAGGGTGACGAAATGTTCGGCTCGTCGGCCATGGCACGTATGCTTATACGAGCATCTTCTAAAATGGCAGCTGGCATCGTGCGTTTTGTGCCTCGTCGGTGGAAGGAGATTGACTCACGCTTTAACAGTGATGCCATGTTTTTGCCTGAGGATGCGACCTTCGACCAAATTCGTGCGGCGATGGACTTCACAGATTGACGAAGAGCAGAAAGAATTGAAACGCCAGCGCAGACGCGAGATTGTCGCCATGCGACGGCTTGCACCCTGACTGTAATGCAGCGCAATACGTGGTATGTCCTCGGCATCAACTCCTGTCAGCAGATGCTCTATTGCCTGAAACGAATCAACGACCCTCTGCGTGAGCACATAGGCAACAATTTCGCACCGCTCCCACTTGCTTAGCATGAACGCTTCATTGGTACACGAAACACGATAGTCGTCCTTTTCGAAGCAGCACTCAAGATGCTGCAAACTGGCAATTTCACAGATGCGGAAAAACTGCGCGAAAGGTGCATGATCGTTCAAGGACAAATATCAAATGACAGAAGAAGAGTACTTGACACTCTTCAGGATGACAAGCAGAATATTAATACACTCTTACTTACTGTCCATATTCTCCAGGAGTGCACTTCTCGGTTCCCCTCGCCACATGATACGTGGCATGAATAAATCTGCTGGAACTGACACATAAAACAAACGACCTACCATATTCAGAAAACCTGTTATGACAGGTCGTTTGATGTATTTCAGCATATAAGCCCATATATAACAACATTATACTGCATGACACAAACAAGAAGAAGCATACAACTCATTGAGCCACACGCTTCTTCTATGATTTCCTATTCGTATTCTTACATTGTCCTACTTCACCTCCTCAAAGTCTGCGTCCTGCGCATCTTGCTGAGCGGATGACTGACCAGACTGGGGGCCTTGCTGTGCGTTGGCACCGCCGAAAGGACCACCTGCGCCGTTCATATCAGGTCCTGCGCCTGCACCCGGCTGTGCACCGGCCTGATACATCTTCTGAGATGCAGCCTGCATAACATTGTTCAACTCGGCTGTCGCAGCATCAATGGCAGCCATATCCTGTGCCTTATGAGCGTCCTTCAACTTCTGGATAGCCGCCTCAATGGCCGGTTTATCCTCTGCCGGAACCTTGTCAGCGTTGTCTTTCATGAAGTTCTCTGTTGAGAAAATCATGGAGTCAGCCTGATTTAGTTTGTCAATCTTCTCACGCTCAGCCTTGTCCGCAGCGGCATTCTGCTCCGCCTCGGCCTTCATACGGTTGATTTCCTCCTCAGAAAGGCCGGAAGAGGCCTCGATACGTATCTGCTGTTCCTTGCCGGTTGCCTTATCCTTGGCAGACACATTGAGTATACCGTTGGCATCAATATCAAATGTAACCTCAATCTGCGGCACCCCACGGCGAGCCGGAGCAATACCCTCAAGGTTAAACTGACCAATAGATTTGTTCTGCGCGGCCATCGGACGCTCACCCTGCAGTACATGGATTGTCACAGCAGTCTGGTTGTCTACGGCAGTAGAGAAAGTCTCAGACTTCTTACAAGGTATCGTAGAGTTTGCATCAATCAGCTTTGTCATCACACCACCCATTGTCTCGATACCAAGAGTAAGAGGTGTCACATCGAGCAATACTATGTCACCGACACCAGCCTCTTTATTTAGGATAGCACCCTGAATAGAAGCTCCTACGGCCACTACCTCATCCGGATTCACGCCCTTTGAAGGCTCCTTGCCAAAGTATTCCTTTACAATAGCCTGCACAGCGGGAATACGGCTTGAACCACCTACAAGTATCACCTCATCAATCTCTGAGGTTGAGAGACCAGCATCACGCATAGCGTTCTGGCAAGGCACCAGACATGCCTGAATAAGGCCGTGTGCCAACTGCTCGAACTGAGCGCGTGTCAAGGTTTTAACAAGGTGCTTCGGCACTCCACCCTCTGCTGAGATATAAGGCAGATTAATTTCTGTTGACGTAGAACTTGACAGTTCAATCTTCGCTTTCTCGGCAGCCTCTTTCAGGCGTTGCATAGCCATCGGATCCTTTGTGAGATCTATGCCCTCGTCAGCCTTAAAGCCATTAGCCAGCCAGTCGATGATAACCTGATCGAAGTCATCACCACCAAGGTGAGTATCACCATTGGTTGCCAGCACCTCGAACACTCCGCCACCGAACTCAAGGATTGAAATATCGAATGTACCGCCACCAAGGTCGAACACCGCAATCTTCATATCCTTATTGGCCTTGTCCACACCATAAGCCAATGCCGCCGCTGTCGGCTCATTAACAATACGCTGCACGTTCAGTCCGGCTATCTGTCCGGCCTCCTTTGTTGCCTGACGCTGCGAGTCAGAGAAGTACGCCGGGACTGTAATCACAGCGTCCGTCACCTCCTGTCCGAGATAATCCTCCGCAGTCTTCTTCATCTTCTGCAGCACCATAGCGGATATTTCCTGAGGAGTATATTTACGTCCGTCAATGTCAACACGAGGATAACCGTTCTCATTTACCACCGTATATGGAACACGTGTAACCTCCTTTGAGCACTGCTCATAAGTCTCTCCCATGAAGCGCTTGATAGAGAACACCGTATTCTTCGGATTTGTAATAGCCTGACGCTTGGCCGGATCACCCACCTTACGCTCTCCTTCTTTCACGAAACCGATAACAGACGGCGTGGTGCGCTTGCCCTCAGAGTTAGCAATTACAACCGGTTCGTTGCCCTCAAAAACGGCAACACATGAGTTTGTTGTACCCAAATCAATACCAATAATCTTTCCCATAGTCGTATTATTTTTTATGTTTGTTATTATTCTTATTACCGTTCCGATGCCGACACATTATCATATATAATGCTACAACACCGTTACGCTCTTTATTATTGCAATGGCCGTGCCACATTACCTATAACGCCTTAATGCTGACAAATTGTGACATAATGACACAACAGAGTAACCTTACATGCGACAAAATCAACATTTTCAGCTCTTATCCGACCTCAGATTCAACGCATATCCTGCCAATTTATACAAAATAGCGAAGCACTCACCGGCTATATAACATCACTCCCCTACACCATAACAACCAATCCCGGAGCCAATATCCGTGCGACCTTTTTCCAGCCTATTTCGTCTAACAAGCTATTTTTTTTGCTTTTTACAGAAAAAAGAAGCAAAAAAATTTGGCTATATGAAACAAAAGCAGTACCTTTGCACTCGAAAAGATGAGGGAACGATATTTCAACGCTCGTCTCTTCAACACGACATTGGGATATGGTGTAATGGTAACACTGCAGATTCTGGTCCTGCCTTTCCTGGTTCGAGTCCGGGTATCCCAACACAATCAAAGTCTGAACATCGGCATTGTTCAGACTTTTTCTTTTTAGGCCTACACCTTTCTTATATAATACCACACCGCAAGGCCCATCACACCATCATAATATATATAAAACCAGAGGCATGACAGTCGTGTAACCGCCATGCCTCTGTTCTGTCAGAATAAATATTGTATTATAATATCACTCTATCACGACCGCTTTTCCATTCTTAATATACACCTTACCGCCAACAGGAGTGACAACCTTACGTCCAGACAAGTCATATATTATATCCTGCCGCATAGCCGGAACAGCCTGAACATCACCTACAGCAGTAGCCTTTACGTATGTGAATGTCACCATAGCCATAATCTGTTTGTTCTTTCCCGCGGAATCAATATCACCTGACGTTATGAGCGAATTGTCAAATTTCAACACCAATTTAGATGTGGCATTCAGACTCGTCGCCTCAGCCGTCGCAGGGGTTCGGCCTGCCGTACCTCCGGGAAATACAACCGGGGCGTCAAGCACCGAGGCCGTAGCATCGTCCACTAAGATGTCTGTCAGAGTAATGGAGCGATCAGCCACGGCAGAAGCATTGTTGCTATAAGCCTCAACCTTTATGCCTGTAATGACATAACCTGGATTAACTGTGAATGTAATTGTATTACCATTATTACCGGTACGCATCTTGATATACTCGCCAGACTTAGACGCTGTCAGTTCCCCATTGGCACCTGCGCCATAACATATACCCTCAACCGTAGCCTTATCAGACGATGGCAGCGCCAGTTTCTCAGCCATTGTACCCTCAGGATCATCCGGACTAACGATAACCGGAGCCGCAGGAGCATTGCTAACGGTCTGCGTCACATACGTAGCCCCGTTCACACCAAGATAATCCGGAAGGCTATATCCAAGGTGAGGCGGCTGGTTATAAGATGAGTTCTGCCATGCTATACCCATACGATACAGATGATCCTCCATCAGACACGGCACCTTATATTTCGTTTCTTCAGGCGTAGAGAACACCATCAGCGTACAGTAGTCAGCCGAATAGTCGTCCTCATGCTGATACATTATAATTTCCTCACGCCAGTCACCCAACAGGTCAGCCTGCAAACAAGGTGTAGCCTTTGTCGTATTACAGGTAGACGGATTTCCGTATGCCGTAAAATCCTGCAACAAAGATATAGACTTCTTGGCCGTGTTATAGACGCGTATACGCGGCGCGCATTTTCCGGTACTGCTGTCATAGCGCCCATCAAAGGTCTGATCATAAGGGTCGCCGGTCCAATATATGCGGAAATTCACATCCGGCTTACTTCCCATCAACACCTTGCCTGTAGAGCAAGAATAGACATTATTGTCTGCAGACGACCAGAACTCATATCCATTGTTGGCAGGAATGAAGTCCGCCGCCAATCCGCGTCCGTTGTCACCGGAACTTGTAGCATATACAATTCTCTCTCCCGTTGTGGCGTCATGCACGTCATAACCGTATGGGCTATCCTCGTGCGGCATCATTATCTCCAGTCCCTGACGGTCCGGACAGAGGTCTGCCAGATGTATGGCATCACCGTGTCCAAGCCCCGTTGAGCATAGCAACCTGCCGTTATGGTCCACCGTAGCGCCGCCGGTCACAATGTCATCATACCCGTCGCCGTTAACATCGCCAACACTTATGCCATGCACACCCTGCCCGAAACTGGAGCCATCAGTGCCATATCCCTGCGACTTACCACTCGCGTCATACACCGTCCAAGCCCTGGCTCCCGTGCCTACATGCAGCCATCGGGTTGAGAGAACGGTTCCATTCCAATCCACCGCCCACAGATAGCAGCGTGTATAATATCCGCGCTGCATAATAGCCGACGGCAATTTGTCCACACCGTCCAGGTATGCCACCGCCGCATTGTAACGGTTACCACGGTTATAGTTGCTGTCTCCCCACACGTTTGAGCTGTATGCTGTCGCAGCAGCGGGGAAATTAGCCCCGGAACGCCCCGGGGAATAGAATATAGTATGCATTGCCGCACCCGTCTGCCCGTTGAAAACGGTAAGGAACTCCTCACCGCCACTGATGCGTCCGTTACTGTTCACATACACCTTGCTATTGTCCACGCCCGTCACAGCGGCCTCTCTACCGGCCTTGCTGACATACTCTCCCTTGCCGTCTTTTGAACCCGGAGCCGTCTTGCATATCACCTCCGCCTTGCCATCGCCGTCAAAGTCGTAAACAAGGAACTGCGTGTAGTGGTTGCCGGAGCGTATATTCAGTCCAAGGTCTATACGCCACAACTGCGTTCCGTCCATGCGATACGCGTCAATGATACATGGTGACGTATAGCCGTTATAGCCATTATCCTGCTGATTACTCGGCATCCATTTCAGAACAAGCTCATAATCGCCGTCGCCATCAAGGTCACCAACGCTGATATCGTCCGGGCGATAGTAGCCTAACGAACCATTTGCCGCAGCCTTCGGCGCCGGTCTGTTCACCTTTATCGTAGTGAACATATTGCCCCAGGGCTTCACCTCGTTCGTCTCAACAACTTTTCCGTCCACCACAGTCTCTATCTTATAGGTAGCGTCTGCCTTACCCGACTTGTCCAGCCAGTTGGTCTTGCTCGTAACCGCCTTAGCTATTGCCGTCCCATCACGGTAAACATTAAACGATGTGCCGTCAGCATCGGATGTAAGCGAACGCCAAGACACGAGAACACCCGTTTTTGTCGTCACCGCCACCGGCGCGCGGTTCAATTTCTCTTTAACCTGCACAGCCCAAGCCTGCATCATGGTAAGAGCGCAAAAAGATAATGCAATAAATTTCTTGTTCATAAAAAAGTATTAGTAGTTAATAGGCATTCTTATCGCCTATGATAAGATTCGCTATTGTTTTCAACATAATATACATGTCAAGCCAAATGCTCCAGTGCTCAACATACCATATATCACCCCGTATACGCCCCTCCATCTGAGACAATTCCTTTGTCTCTCCACGATAGCCTGTCACCTGACTCCATCCCGTTATGCCAGGTTTGATGAAGTGACGCATCATGTACTTATCAATAAGCTGCGAATACTCTTCCGTATGTCTGAGCATGTGCGGCCGTGGGCCAACCACACTCATGTCGCCCATCAGCACATTTATAAACTGCGGAAGCTCGTCTATATTCGTCTTGCGCATGATATTGCCCCATTTTGTCTTTCGGGGGTCATTCTTTGTAGCCTGCATGCTGTCCGCCTCCTTGTTCACTTTCATGCTTCTGAACTTGAGGCAATAGAAGTCTTTACCGTTAACGCCGGTCCTCTTCTGTCTGAAGAATATCGGCCCCGGCATGGTAATGGACGATATTATGCCTACAACCAGGAACACGATAGGAAACAGTGTCACGAGGAATATGGACGATACGACGACATCAAAAGCCCGTTTCAGCAACCTGTTTTCCACGCTCATCAGCGGATCACGGAAGAAACTGAGATAGACCGCGCTGCCGATAGTGTTATAATACATACGCTGGCGGAAGCTATCCTCCACATTCGGCACTATATAACAGCGCACAATATGGTTCAGACAGTATCGTATCAGTTTCCGGGACTCCTCCCCACCTATCGGCGCTTTGCCATAATACACCTCTGTCACAGTAGCATTCTCCTCAAGATACTTTATAACATTATCCGGTTTGCCAAGATAAGGGCAGTCCTCAGGCATATCGTCACAAGGCGCATCATCAAAATATCCGTCCACAACCAAACCATGATCTATCGTGTTACCCATCTCCCTCAGAAGGTTAACATTGTTGTTTGATGTTCCCACAAACACCACATGGCGTATGAACCTCTTCGTCATTCTCAGTTTCTTGACAAAGTATCGCAACGTAAAACGGAACGTTAAGGAGAGTATGCCCACAACCAGATAATACAGCAACAGCCACAAGATAGGCAAGGTCAGGAAGCGTCCCAACTTCAACAGCAACGCAGACAGCACCGCAAACAGCACTGTATTGCGCATAATTATCATGAAGACGTTGAAATCCATGACTTTCCGCCTGTGCAATACCACACCGCCCTGTATCAGACAAAACGAATATAGTACAGCAATCAGTAGGGCCGACTGCAGTGACCTGATACTATAAATATCAAAAAACTGCCGGCAAAAGAACAAATACGTTATCACACAGATGACCAAATCTATGGCTAACGTCAGGAAAGTCAGAATAAAACTGTACCTACTGTAATCGTTATTGCCCATTATATTAATATCATTATCATTTTTAACATCATGTTTACCGTTTTCAGGGAAGCCTGAAATTCCCCCCCCGCAAAAAACTGAGGATTCCATATAACTATGTTTTTACAGAATTACTAATATAGTTTACAAAGATACTAAAAAACAATGACACGCAACAAAACTTATATAGTATTTTTATCAAATTTTAACCTTATTAGGATGCCTGGCAATTGTCGGAAGCAGACGTACCATTCCAAGCAGCCAGCCGGAAAAGTTCCCGATTACGCAAAATATACATTGATACTCAAACATTTACCAACAGCACTGTAATCGCACTGCGATTGCGATGTAAAAGCAACGCGATTACAGTGTAAAGGCAATGCGATTATAATGCAATCGTACTGCGATTACAGACAGCCGGCAAAAACATTGCCGCAGCGGCACAGCCATACCGGAAGTATGTCTCCTGCATCGCACACACTAAAAGAGTGCTTTATCGCGGTATTTTACGCTTTTTTCATTCTATATCGACTGAGATATTGCATTCGTACAGAGTGATGCCACTAATGAAATACAGATATTATCTCTACACATATTATTGTTTCCTTAATACCGAACTTACGTATTTAATCTTCATTCAGGCCTCAAAATTGCATTATAGCCTTGAAAAAACACCGGAATGTTTCTTTTTTTTCAAAAAAATATACTAACTTTGCAGCGCAGTTACATGCGAGATGCGGAAACGCATCCTGTCTGAACCGAATATTAACGTAAACGAAAAAGAAAAATATAAATGGCAAATTCAAAAATCAATGAGGCCGCTGCACAGGAGCAGAGCCTCAACAAACAGGAGGAGTTATTCCTGAAATTCCGCAAGCAGATACTCATAGCTGTAGCGGCAGTGGTGGTAATCATAGCAGGTATCGTGGTCTACAACACATTCGTTGCAGGCCCGCGTGAGACAAAGGCATCCACAGCCATAGCGAAAGCGCAGGACGCTTTTGCGCAAAACGACTACCAGAAGGCGCTGAACGGCGACAAGACACAAGAGGGTTTCCTGGCCGTTATAGAGAACTACGGCGGTACAGACGCCGCCAATCTGGCCAAGCTATATGCCGGTTTGTGTTACGCAAGCCTCAACAAATGGCAGGAAGCAGTGAAATACCTTGACGACTTCTCAACACAAGGCGACGCCATGATCAGCCCGGCCGCGACAGCAGCGCTCGGTAACGCACTGGCACACACTGGCGATATAGACAAGGCCATCAGCACATTGAAGAAAGCGGCAAGCATGGCGGACAGCGAATCGGAGGAGGGTGTCAACAACAGTCTCTCACCGTCATTCCTGATACAGGCCGCAAGACTGCTCGAAAGTCAGGGAAAGACCGCCGATGCACTCGCTATATACAATGACATCAAGAACAAATATGTAAACAGCGCCGCCGCTCAAGACATTGACAAATATATCGAGAGAGTAACAAAATAAGTCACATAACGACTCACACACAAGATTTGGGGTTGTAGGTATAAAGAAGGAAGCATTCCGTTCACGGCCTACAGCCCCAAATATTTCTAACGAAACACAATCATTAACCAACAATAACAACATACTGTGAAAAGAATCTGCCACCTTATTATAATGGCGACAATAATGTCACTCGCCTTCAGTTCATGCAAGAAAGAAAAGGGAACTGAAAAAGACATCATAGTGGAGAAGGTCATAGAGAAGCCACAAGACACCCCGCAACGCATGGAGACTGACGAAAGAAACGGCTCGGTGAAATGGATAGGCGGGGCGGAATATACCTACAACATCGTAAGGGAGGCAAGCGACTCGCTTGCGATAGTAGAGAACCACGGAGTGAAATATCATGACAACGTGATACGCCTAACGGTATATCGCACCGACGGCTCGGTATTCTTCCGCAAGACTTTCAGCAAGGCCAACTTCGCACCGGCATTGCCTGAGCAGTTCAACGAGAACGGTGTGCTGCTCGGCATGAACCTCGACAAGGCCGCGGGTAACAACCTGCGCTTTGTAGTCAGCGTGGGATCGCCTGACGACAGCAACGAGGAATTCTACTATGTGACAATGAATTTAAGTAATTTCGGTGCCACCAGCACCGAGAAATGGGAATAAAAGAAATACGTAAAGAACCGTTGCGAGAAATCACAACGGTTCTTTACGTATCACACTCACGGCATAGCCCTCTGCCTTGGCGGCCTCACGCAGTTGCCTATCGAAATAGAACGCTATGCTGCCAACAAACGAACAAGGAAGGTCCGGACGGCCATAATGAGCCACATTGTGGCGGAAGAACAGGCGGAAACAGTCTATTACCATTCTCTCCACCCACTCTTCGGAGAGGTAACGCCTGACATAAGGGGCTAAAGAGGCAAGAAAGCGGTTAGGCATCGCCTCACGATACACCCGTTGTATGATGTCTGTCTGTGTCAGTCCGGAGTCTTTTTCAAAAACGGATACCATGTCGGCATGCCCTCCTTTGTATAGAAGATTAACGAAAGTGCGGCCTATAACGGCTCCACTGCCTTCGTCGCCGAGTATATATCCCATTGGGGAGACATTGGATATGATACCACATCCGTCATACAAACAAGAGTTGGCACCGGTGCCAAGGATACATGCTATACCCTCTTCCGAGCCAAGCAGCGCTCTGGCGGCACCCAACATATCACTGCCGACCTCAACAGTTGCGGCACCGACAAATATCTGTCGCAATATGCCGGCGAGCAAAGGGGACTTGTCTTTGGTACACCCTGCGCCATAGAAATATACAGTCTGCACCCCGTCAGCGTCAGGAAACGCATCCTGCCGCAGAAGTTCCTCACGTATAATACGCCCCATCTCCGCCTCTGTCTGATGAAAGGGATTGAGTCCCTGTGTATGGAACAGCACCGAATGGCTGCCGTTTTCCAGCAGCCATGTGGTCTTCGTGCTTCCGCTGTCAGCCGTAAGAATCATAGTCGTAACATTGGTTTGTTAAATAATTGTATATAAACCGGCAAACGTTGTTGCTGTTGCAAAATTAAGTCTTTTAACGGAAACCACCAAGAAAGCGACGGCGCAATATGGCATTCTCTAAATTATACAGGCAAAAATTTTGTCACAATGGAAAATGTTCGTAATTTTGTGGCAAAACAACAACCATGTCATTACTGCACGATATAAAGGAAGGCGATGCCGGCAAGGCTCAGTTCATAAGGTTTATCATAAACGGTTGCGCGTCCGCCGCCATACACTACGGGGTGTATCTGGCTCTGATACTTGCCATAGACCATTACATCGCCTGTATAACCGGACTGATGACAAAGGCCACCGCCACAAGCATTGCATACGCAACAGGCTACATTGTCAGCTTTGCCTTTAACTTCTACTTCACTTGCAGGTTCACATTCCGTGCCGCTCCTACCCTGCGTAGGTTCATAGGGTTCTCAGGCAGCCATGCGATTAACTTCATATTGCACATAATCCTGTTCTCTGCGTGTATGTATATGGGCATACACAGACTCATAGCGCCAATTGTTGTTATGGGTATCGCAATGCTTGTGCAGTTCACTATCCTCAAATTAGTGTTCAGGAAGTAGCGCAAAAGCATTGGGATATGTCCCGCAAACATCGGGAAGAGTCACCACACATCGCACTGCTGGCGTTCCTTACTCTCGGGCAATACGGCAGGCAGCAAGCTGCCATTGACCGTACAATTACTGAAAGTGCAATCTTGAGTCTTATACAAATAATAAGGATGCGGCGCCGACATGACATTAAAATTGCTGACAGAGATACGGCTTATAGGCTCAGCGGCATTGCCATCATAATAGATTGCGTATGCGGCGGCAGAACGGGCATTGACATTACTTATGGTGAAATCAGTGTATCGAGAAGGGAAATTGCCTCCCCTATAACCGAAATAGTTTGTCTCGAAACGCAAGACGGCACCCGCAACATTCTGTATATTGACAGAATCGACATAGACATTCTCTATGAATCCGCCACGATCAAGGTTGGATTTGAACAGCAAGGCGTTCTTTACATCGCCAATCTCAATGTCATACATATACACTCCCTTAACACCTCCGGACATCTCGGAACCGATACACAGCCCGTTGCACTTGCTATAAAAACGGCAACGCCTTATGATTATATCCTCAGAGGGACGTGCCACACGTCTTCCGTCAGCGTCACGCCCCGACTTTATGGCCACGGCATCATCGCCGGTGCGGAACGTACAATCCTCAATCAGGACCCTTCGGCTTGATTCCGGGTCACAACCGTCGTTGTTAGGGAAGTGGGAATCAATGGTAACGCGGCGCACCGTCACGTCTTCGCAATACAATGGGTGTATACACCAGAAGGGACTGTTCTGCAATGTCACTCCTTCTATAAGGATACGGCGGCAGTTGTTCAGCTCAATGGCACACGGACGCAGGCGGGTTCCTTTGCCAAACACCCTGTCTTTGAGCGGAATGAGATCGTCACCCATTTGCCTTAAACGGTTAACATCAGGCATTTCGGGAGTCTCTCCGTGTGTGCCATGCACATTTTCCTCAAACTCCTCAGTGCCGATCGGCATGCCCCAGCGGGCCATCACGCCACCATTGGCGTTGATTGTAGCCGTGCCTTCGCCGGTAATGGCAATGTTTGTCTGTCCGAAAGCATGTATCATGGACGAGCGTCCGTACAGTTCCGTACCTTCCCAGCGCGTCAATACCACAGGCAAATAGTCATCGGGATTGGGCGAGAAGGTAAGCGTTGCGCCGTCCTGCAGATGTAACCGCACGCCGCTTTTCATCTCCAAAGGCCCATCCATCATATATTCTCCGGCGGGAACACACACCGTTCCGCCTCCAATGGCGGAGCAACTGTCTATCAAAGCCTGTAATGCCCTGCGTGAGTGATTGCCGGAAAACATCATGGTGCGGTTCTCTATCTTCACCTCACGCACCGCTCCTGCCAACAAAGCAGCACGGCGGCGGGGTGCTATATCGGCAAGAGTCAGGCGGTCCGGGTTCACGGTCTGCTTCACTTTCCGTATCGTTCCGTCCGGATTATAGAACAAAGAATCCACACAAACCGAACGGCGCACACCGCAATGATTGCGCGGTGCGAGTGTGCGGGAGATGTCTGCGGTATGGTAAAACAGATAATCCTGTCCTTTATAGTTTACTATTGAGTGATGGTTTGTACCGCTGCTGACCGGATCAAGCAGCACACCACGATAGGTATAAGGCCCCATTGGCGAGGTACTCGTGCAATATGCTATACACGGTTCGTGTCCACAGAAAGGGCTATTAGAGTATGACATATAATATATGCCGTTGCGCTTATGTACCCATACGGCCTCAAAGAAGTCCTTAACGCCCTGTATTATGTGCACATTCCCATCGTAAGACACCATATCTTCATTCAGCTTTACGCAACAGACAGTATTCTGTCCGGCAAAAAGATAAGCCTGTCCATCGTCATCAATAAACACGGCCGGGTCGATAAAGTCCCTGTCGCACACAACACCGGGACTGTCAATAGACAGCAATGGCTTGCCGATAGGGTCATAAAAAGGCCCGTATGGCGTATCGGACACAGCCACACCGATATGCCGTTTGTCCGTAGGGTAATACAAATAATACTTACCATTACGGTAAACGCAATCCGGTGCCCATGCAGCGCTTTTGGCCCAAGTGGTCTGTCGCAACGGATTGAAGATAACACCGGCATCATGCCACACTCTCATGTCGGTGGTATAATAAGCGTGGTAGTCCTCCATAGAAAATGATACGGCATCGTCCTTATCATGACTTGGGTACACCCACAGCGTATCTCCAAAGACATGTGCCGACGGATCGGCGCAATAAGCGTCTGTAATGATAGGGTTACGGCTCTGAGCGGGAGCCATTACGGTGACAAGGGCCAGCAATGATGTCAGAATTGTAGTCTTTTTTAGCATAATGGTATTTGGATTGTCGTTATCATTTGGGTCATAGGGTGACGGAACGTCAGCCTGCAGGCTTGCAGAAACATCCTCTCCGCCGCTACGTTACCATAGAGGGCGTCACCTAAAATCGGCATGCCCAGCCCGTCGTGATGGGCACAATGCAGACGTAACTGATGCGTACGCCCGGTGAGCGGGGTTAACAATACAGTGCGAAAGCTACCGTTGCCGGCGACAATATCGTCAGGAACGGAACAGCCAAAGACGCTTTCAAAGGCAGAAACGGACAAAGGCGGTATGAATTTGTAACGTGTTAACGCTCTCTTTCCTTTTGTATAGTCCACCCGTTGTCGTGGACGGTTAAGGTCATCGGAGGACAATGGTATCGCTATCTCTCCGCTATCGCCTGCAGAAACAGCGTTTTCATGCTCTCCGCAGGCAAGAATGGCAATATATTGTTTATCCACTTCATTATGAGAGGCAAACATTTTCTGCATTACCATATATGTTTCGGGGTCTTTAGCCGCCAATATTATTCCGCCGGTATCCATGTCCAAGCGGTGTATCATCTTCAGAAACCGGCAATCGGGGCGCATCATCCGCAACACATCCTCCACATTCTGACGGGCGACTTTACCCGGCACCGACAACATACCGGCCTGCTTATTGACGGCAATCAGACAAGCATCCTCATACAATAACGTAGGAAAAACAGCCGGAGCAGGCTCCGACAACCGTGTCTCCGCATCAGGTGTGGGGCATCCCTCCATTGCCCACAATATGGGAACACACTTTGATTGGCACGGCTCATAGAACTGTCCGTGGTGGCGGACTTCTCCTTTCGGGGAGTCACCATACCAGAATTCGGCCATAATCTCAGGCTTCAAGCCATGAGTGTTAGCGTAATTCAGCAACCGTGGAGCACAACACTCCCCCGTTCCTGAGGGTGGTAACAGCCGTTTACTGCCTGTGTGGCAGGCATAGTCCGTAAAGACACGCAACAACGAGCGCTGTTCTCCCTTTGGCAATGTAAGTCGATGTTGCGTAAAGAGCCACCGTTGCAGGGCGCACGAGCGTTTATGTCGCTCCTCTTTCATGGCCTTAATCTCCGTTTCAAAAGAGTCAACAACAGCCTGAGCAACTGACACATCGGCAGCAATACGCTGTTTAATGCGCCGTAATTCGGCGTTTTGGAACTGCGCCTCCCGCACCGTTCGAGTATCTTTGCTGTTTTTAATAAATGTCTTATATGCTGCTATCTCATTGTCACCACGCTCTTTTACGACCGCAAGCGCACAAAGAGCGTCCGCAAAGGCCGCCGATTGCCGCATGTCATCAATATTCCGATTCAATGCGGTTATATCCGCCTCATGGCGTTTGAAATATCCATCCGGCTGCAGATAGTCGAATATTGCCGGCACATAACCGGGCCAATCGCTGCGTTCAAGGATTTGCCCGGAGTAGGCAAACAACACCTTTACACCACCAATATCATGAAGAACAGCGGAACAACGCAACAAGACCTCAGCGGTTCCGGTCACTACAAGTGCGCCAAACATCTTGCCTTGCCTAACCTCTTCACGCCATTCATCATGGGATAATACATCGGCAAAGACAGTATCACGGACACGTAGCATCCGAGGTGGTATATTGTTTGGAGTGCAATAAAGCATGTGGAAGAATAAAACAGGGACTATACAACGACTATCTGAAGCTCATCGGATAAGCAATCATCATTACAACAAGAGCCATTATTATTTACGACAACGCCTTTATCTCCTCTACACTTTTCCCAATCTGCCTTGCGATGTCATCAACGGACATACCGTTGTCCAACATCCACCTAATCATTGAACGTAATAAAGTATCTTGCTCGGCAATTTTACTGCCCTGCTCGGCAATCATATTACTCTGCTCGGCAATTTTACTGCCCTGCTCGGCAATCTTACTGCCCTGCTCAGCAATCACATTATCTTGCTCGGCAATCTTCTTATCACGCATCATTATGGCGGTATCACGGTTTTCTATAACTGAGAAAAACTCATCTTCCACTGTCATCTCCTTACGTACCTTTGCGTTACACGAAGCTTTTATAAGGCGGTCTATGATGTATAACATGTCGGAGTCATTCTCATAGTTAGCCTCATCAATATTTATAACCTGCTGATTGTCCTTGTCTTTCATTCTTTGGTCAAAAACACTCAAGACCTTATCCAAACGGTTATTCAGCTGACCGCGCAGAAGCGGTATCTGAACTATAATGCTACTATGAACGAGACTGTCCACAAACTTGTTAGGCAAGCCCTTGGTTACCACATTACCATTATAGTCGTATGACTCGTGATTGACGTAAAGCACAGGCTCCTCAATATCGCCTACCCGATGACCAAGCACATATACGGCCACCATCGGTATGGCATACCCTTCCGGATTGTCCTCTTTGGATATATTGTTAGGGTCTGCATAGTGCGTACCAAGATACTGACGGAAGCGCAGTGTCTCCGTTTCGAGCCATGTTTTCTGCAACTCTATCAACACCAATTTCAAAGAACCGTCCTCCTGACGCACCTCGGCTCCAAAGTCAATGCGGAACATTGATATATTATTCCGCTCCTTGTTGGTATACTCATGAGGGCGCGGGCTGACGCTCACCACCTCCCTTTTCAGCAATGCGGACAAGATAGTCTTGGCTATACGCTGGTCTTCAAGAAGGTATTTGAATACTGTATCATATATAGGGTTGGCAACTTGCAGCATAAAGAATAGTTCTATTTGAATATTTCCGTTGCAAAAATACAATTTATTTTTGAAACTACAAAACAAAGATACAATTTTGTTCACATAGCCGTCAAGTTCCTATATTCACATAACAGCAGGCGGGCTGACGCTCACGCAGGGCACTAATCATAATGAAACCGACTGTTATGTCCCGGTCGCCATACCCTTCCATACCCACACAACTATCCCAACTGATTTACAGCACATTACACGCACCATTTTAATCGCAGCACAATTACGACACAATCGCATTGCGATTACACTGCAATCGCAATGCCTTTACACAACGATTTGGGTGCGATTACAGAGCGGAACGGACAACGCCCCTTTCACGACACAGTTATGTCGCCGAAAAGAACGACCTCCAAACGCGTCACACTACCCCCAACTGACACTCGCGTCTTCGGAGGAAAGTCACAAACAGCACGTGAAAAAACATCCGCATTTCTTGCGCAATGCTAATATTTTTCGTAAATTTGCAGCAAATATCAAACCGAAGGATGAAACCACTCATACTCATATCCAATGACGACGGCTATCAGGCCAAAGGCATCAACTGCCTGATAGAGATGCTGAAAGGCACCGGAGACATAATAGTATGCGCTCCGGAGAGTGCACGCTCAGGATATTCCAGAGCCTTCAGCACCACTATACTGACACTGAAGCACCGCAGACACGAAGAGTATCAGGGAACAACGATAGACGTGTGGAGCTGCTCCGGCACTCCGGTGGACTGCGTAAAGATGGCATACGCCAAGATATGCCCGCGAAAAGCAAACCTGTTGATAGGCGGAATAAACCACGGAGACAACGCCAGCACCAACGCCCACTACAGCGGCACGGTAGGCATAGTGGTGGAAGGAGCCATAAAAGGCATACCGTCTGTCGCATTCTCACTATGCGACTACAGCGACGACGCAGAGTTCCGACACATGGAACCGATAGTGAAGAAGGTAACCCGGAAGTTGCTACAGGACGGCCTGCCACGATATGTATGCCTGAACATCAACATGCCCAAAGAATGGAACGGCAAGATACGCAACTGCCGCATGGCACACGGGCACTGGCGTAACGAAGTTGACGAGTGCGAACACCCGTCAACCCACAAGCCTTACTACTGGATGACAGGCTACTATCAGAACGATGAGCCACAGGCTGACGACACCGACGCATGGGCAATAGCCAACGGTTACTGCGCAATAACACCATTGACGGCTGACATGACCGCCGACTTCAAGCTCGACATCCAACAATGAGATACTACCTTATAGCCGGAGAGGCATCGGGCGACCTGCACGCCTCACACCTGATACAGGCAATAAAAGAAACAGACACCGAGGCAACGTTCCGTTTCTTCGGCGGCGACAATATGTCAACAGCGGCGGGGAAGCAAGGCACACGGGTGAGACACTATCGTGAAATGGCATACATGGGATTCATACCCGTACTGACGCACCTGCCGACAATATTGCGCAACATGAGGATGTGCAAGCAAGACATAACACAATGGCAACCGGACGCCGTGATATTCGTAGACTACGCCGGCTTCAACCTCACCATAGCCAAATACATAAACGGGTGCCGCCGCAAAGGAAAACAAAAGCACACGCCAAAGCTATTCTACTATATAGCACCAAAGCTATGGGCATGGAAAGAGTACCGCATCAAGAATTTCCGCAGGGATATAGACGAGCTTTTCTCAATACTGCCGTTTGAGAAAACATTCTTTGAGGACAAACACCACTACCCCATACACTACGTAGGCAACCCAACGGCCGACGAAGTGAGAGAATTCAGAAAAGAATACAAAGAAAATTTCAGCGACTTCTGCATCAGGACAGGCATAGACCCCAATCTGCCCATAATAGCAATACTCGCAGGTAGCCGCCGACAAGAGATAAGGAACAACCTGCCCGCAATGCTAAAAAGCATGGAGGGCACAGAGGAGCGCGACAAATACCAATTGGTAGTGGCAGGTGCCCCGGGCATAGAGAAAGACTACTACTCACCGTTCCTTGCCGACGCACATGGCCATACCTACATCGTATACGGTGAGACATACCCACTCTTAAGCCATGCCACAGCAGCATTGGTAACAAGCGGGACGGCAACATTAGAGACAGCACTGTTCAATGTGCCGCAGGTAGTATGCTACAAAGTGTCCCCTGCAAGCCTCGCGCGATGGGCTTTCGACCACATACTGAAAGTGAAATTCATCTCATTGGTCAACCTCATTGCCGACAAAGAGGTGGTACCGGAGCTTTTTGCCGACCGTTTCAGCGTAACAAACATACGCCGGCATCTAACCAAAATACTCCCCGGCACAACAACGCGACAACAAATGCAACAAGATTACAAAGAAATACTCTTGCGTCTTGGCAATGACCGCGCCCCAGACAAAGCAGCCCGGATGATGGTAGAATTAACAAGGCGGCAGAAACAATAACAACAAACAAACTAATTACATGATCAGACTGGCAATAGTTTCTCCATGTTATAACGAAGAAGCTGTATTATACAAAGCAGCAGAGAAAATAGAAAGTGTGCTACAAGGTCTCATTGCTAAGAACAAAATAGCAAAAGACAGCTTTGTCATGTACGTTAATGATGGCTCACAGGACTCAACATGGGAGATAATAAAAAAGCTATACGAGCGTGGAACCATATTTTACGGAATCAATCTTGCCCAAAACGTCGGACACCAAAATGCATTAATGGCCGGAATGATGACAGCAAAAGACATGGCAGACGCTGTCATCACCATGGACTGCGATCTGCAAGATGATGTCAATGCCATAGAAAAGATGATAGACAAGCACAATGGGGGAGCAGAAATTGTATTCGGTATTAAGATAGATCGACAAGCAGATTCTAAAAGCAAGAAATGGTCTGCCGAATTATATTACAAGACTTTACAGGCTATGGGAGTAAAAACTGTATACAATCATGCAGACTTCAGACTGATGTCCCGAAAAGCTTTGCAAGCATTAGCCTCCTACCCTGAGCGTAACCTTTATCTACGTGGATTAATTAACTGTCTTGGATTCACTACCAGCACAGTGGATGATGTCATACAACCTCGCATAGCAGGAACATCAAAATACACTATCAGAAAGATGACACGATTGGCTTGCGATGGTGTAACATCATTTTCGACACGTCCTATTGAACTTATAATAACAGCAGGACTGTTCATGTTAGTCATCGCTATGTGCATGTTTGTGTATGTTATCGTATCAATCTATATGCAACACTACACAGCCGGATGGGCGTCATTATTAATGTCGCTATGGTTTATAGGAGCTGTAGTAACAATAGCCATAGGCATCGTCGGCCTATATATAGGGAAAATATATATCGAAGTAAAACGACGTCCATTGTATCACATACAAGAGCTATTGGCGAAAAATTAATATTCAAAATGAATAAGCCACGATTATTTACCATACTACGAGACAATAGGGTGATGTGCTCATTATGGATATCGCTCGGCATTATAGCCGCATTAGCCAAATTGAAGCATCATAATAACTTTGACATCTTCCGTTATGTCTTTTACAACACATGGAATACTAATTCACTATATGCAGAAAGTACAGACGGAGGATATTGGGATATAAACCATTATGGGCCATTTTTCGCTATAATCATTGCGCCATTCGCCGTTATACCTACCTGGCTCGGGTTATTATTATGGGATGTTTGTCTGGTGGTGTTCCTATATTGGGCTATAAGCAGGTTGTGTCAGGGACTCCCAAGACTCAAAGTATTTACGCTATGGTTCTGCGCACACGAATTGCTCACAGCCTTATTTATGCAACAGTTCAACATAGCCATTAGCGCAATCATTATCCTTGCATACTATTTTGTTGAGAAAGAGCGTGATGAATACTCTACATTCTTCATCGTTATTGGTGCATTGGTGAAATTATACGGTATTGTTGGGATTGCTTTTTTCTTTTTCTCACGCCATAAAGTCAGGTTCATTGTGTCTTTAATATTATGGTCTGTCGCATTATTTGCTCTGCCTATGGCCTTTTCCTCACCGGAATACCAGCTGCATCAATACTCGGAATGGTTCCATGCACTCAACGATAAGAACGACGAGAATATACTCTCAGCCGCACAAAACATCTCGTTACTCGGACTAATAACAAAAATTGGCTATGGACTGACAGAAGGACATGCACATATTGTGGCTGTGATGAATGAAGGTGTCAAACCAAATTTCAACAATTGGTGGCTGCAATCATTCAATATATTATATGTGATTGGAGCGGGATGTATTATTGCTGCCATAGGTTTCTTCCGTATTCCACAATGGAAAAACATATATTTCCGCTTAAATATTCTTGCCATGATACTGATGTTCGTTATACTATTCTCCACAGGTTCAGAATCAAGCGGCTACATAACACCTTTTATAGGTTGCTGCATCTGGTATTATTGCGTGCCATGGCAAAGAGGGAAAACGGACATATCGCTACTTGTTGCGGCATTTGTTATATCCTCAATGTCACCCAGCGACATCTTTCCTACATACATAAAAAAGGAATGGATACAACCATACGCATTAAAAGCGTTGCCTATTACCATAATATGGATAAAACTATCATGGGAACTAATAACTAAGAACTATCAAGCAACAAACAACAAATATGATTCTATTAAGTTTTGACACCGAAGAATTTGACGTACCACGCGAACATGGTGTAGCCTACAACACATTGAAAGAAGGAATGGAAGTGTCACGATATGGCACAAAACGCATACTTGATTGTCTGCAAGAATGCGGGGTAAAAGCCACTTTTTTCTGCACAACAAACTTTGCGACACATGCTCCTGAGATAATGAAAAGAATCATAGAAGGAGGGCATGAGATTGCCGCACACGGATGCGACCATTGGTCTCCGAGACCGGAAGATGTAATAACATCCAAGAAAACACTTGAAGTTCTAACAGGTATGCCAATCAAAGGCTACCGCCAGCCAAGGATGCTCAAAGTAAATATTTCCGAATTGGCGCAACAGGGATACACTTATAATGCCTCATTGAATCCTGCATTCATTCCGGGCAGATACATGCACCTTACCACTCCCAGAACAGTATTTATGCAAGATGAAGTACTACAGATACCAGCATCAGTAACCCCATTGCTTCGTATACCTATGTTTTGGCTATCGCTACACAACTTTCCATTATGGTTATACAAAGCATTGTACCGTAGAATAATAAAGCATGACGGATATTTCAACACCTATTTCCATCCATGGGAGTTTTATCCGCTTGATAAACATCCTGAGCTTAAAATGCCTTTTATCATCAAGCACAACGCCGGATCAGCTATGTATGACCGTCTAAAGCATATAATCAAAGACTTACAGAATACTGGTGCCACATTTGTGACATACAGCGAATTTGCCGAAATCAAAATAAAACAAGCACGACATTAAAAAGATGGGCACAATATTCCCTCAAAATCAACAAGTTAGAATCATCACCTTAAAATAACATGACAATACAATGATATTCGTAAGAGACAAGGGGCAAATGTGCAATAACATTCTACAGTACGCACATGTATATGCCTGGGCACGAGAAAACAATAGACATAGTATGTCCATGCGTTTTGCCTACAAATACCAGTATTTCAATATATGCGATATGAAGAATCATAATTTCACAATGTATATCGCTGGAAAATACGGTGCAAAGTATAAGATCTTGCCAGTTGTAACATACAATTTGGGCGAGAAAGACAAGCAACAAAAAGAGGCTTTTATTCTCTCTCATAAGAATGTCATTATAGAAGGATGGGGGGTGCGTTATTATGATCTGTTCATTAAGTACAAAAGTGAAATATTAGAGCTATTCGAATTTAAGAGTAAGATAAGAGAAAAGATTAATGATATTATAGCAAAAACATCCGATGCCGACACAATCAAGATAGGAGTACATATAAGGCGCGGCGATTATCAAACCTTTTTTAACGGCATATATTTCTTTTACGATTATACTTTCCTCCACTACATCAGAGAAATAATAAAGCTTTTCCCCGGAAAGAAATACAGTGTCTACATTTGTGGCAATGACCCTGACTTAGACAAAAATTATTATAGTAGTGAGTTGTCGGAGGCCACGGTAGTATTTCCTAACGGAAACGCAGGTGAAGATTTGTGTATATTATCAGAATGTGACTATATAGTAGGTCCGCCAAGTTCCTATTCCCTTATAGCAACCATGTACAATAAGGCGAAACTACATTGGATGACATGTGACGAAAAAGAACTGACGCTAAGCGACTTTCATGATTTTGATGTTCTTTTCAAGACTTTCGACTCTTATTGGATCAATCCTCCCAAACCCAATAAGAAAATATTATTTCTTATCTCCAGATTCCTTGACGGCGGTATAGACACAGTCATGGTTGAATATATAAACAACCTTTGCACGCTGACAAACCACAAGATCTCCCTCGGCATACTACTAAAGATGCCAGAGTTTGAAGTATTCACAAATCGTCTGCCAAATAATATAAACACATTTTATCTCATTAAGAGCAGCCTGCTTACATGGTACAAAAAGCATAGCATAAGAAACAGACACAAGAAACTAAGTATCTTGGATGAACTGTTGCTTAACCCAATAAGAAGAATATTCACATACATAACGCTACGCAGGCTGACTAACCAATTTGACGTAGTTATAGACTTTGACTCTACGTTCGGTTCCTTTATAGAAAAGAAAAGCAAGGCAAAGAAAATATGCTTCTTTCATTTCAGTTTTGCAACAGAACTCCAACGTGCGCCACGTCACATGAAAAGAAAATTAAGCAACATGAAGAAATACGACCGGATTGTAACTCTCAGCAACGCGATGTTAGAAGAAGCGTATAATGTAGCACCTGAACTGAAAGACAAATTTGTTCGCATATACAACTCTATCAACCTGCACCGCATTCAGGTACAGGCAAAGGCGCCGGTGAACGACATGCGGATAAACAACAACTACATATTGGCTGTTGAAAGACTTGAGGAAACACAGAAAGACATACTAAATTTAATTGATGCATACGCATTACTACAACAATATAACATACCCAAGCCTACACCTTTATTGTACATAATAGGCGAAGGCAAAAGCCGTAGCACCATAGAAAAACATATAAGGAAGCATGGTCTTGAAACCAAGATTATCCTACTTGGATTCATAGCCAACCCTTTTCCATGGATAGCAAAGGCAAAAATAATTGTACACAGTTCCAAATTTGAAGGATTACCCACGGTATTGATTGAAGCTCTAATGCTTGATAAGTTTATTGTATCAACAGACTGTCCAACAGGTCCGTCGGAAATTCTGAAGAATGGCAAAGCCGGTCTACTTGTACCAATAGGCGATGTCGAAGGGTTTGCTCAGAAGGCACACCAGCTATTGACAAACAAGCAACTGCAAACAAAACTGACAAGGGAGATAAAAAAGCACAAAAAGATTTTCCTCGCAGAAAACAACATATCAACTCTCGAACAACTTTTCTGACCATCATGATATCAATTGTAATAAACACATATAACGCGGCAAAACACTTAGAGCGGGTTTTGGAATCTGTCAAAAACTTTGACGAGGTTGTTATATGCGATATGGAAAGTACTGACAACACAATAGCAATAGCCAAGAGCTATGGATGCAAGATAGTAGCATTTCCTAAAAACGGCCATACCATAGTAGAACCGGCACGCAATTTCGCCATCCAGGCAGCCACACACCCATGGGTGCTTGTGGTTGACGCTGACGAGACAGTACCGGAGGAACTTCGCAAGTATCTGTACCGACACATAGCGCAGCCAATAGCGGCGGAAGGTATATATATTCCACGACGCAATTACTTCATGGGACGTTTCATGCACTCGCTATATCCGGACTACATATTACGTTTTTTCAAGAAGGATAAAGTAAACTGGCCACCAATAATTCACACACAGCCGAAGATCAACGGCAACGTTATATACGCTCCACGAAACAAAGGACTTGATTTTGAACACCTCGCAAACGATAGCATTTCAACAAGATTAAGAAAGACAGACATATACACAAGCAATGAGTGCGTAAAAAAAGCGGGCAAAAATTATAGGGCACTGGCTTGCATAGTGCGACCTACACACCGTTTTCTCAAAAACTACATAGTCAAAGGAGGGTACCGCGACGGTTTCCCTGGATTTCTTTACGCCTGCCTTGAAGCCACATACCAACTTGTCATGATAGGCAAGCTAAAGGAGCGTAAACACAAAAAACATGATACGCATTCAGACGGTTCTGTAAATGCACCCTAATTGTCGTATAAACGCAATGCTACCGCTGTGTAATCACACTGCAATCACGTTACAATCACAATACGATTACAACGACATATATAACCATCTAAAAACAAGAATGTTACCAAACAAGCCTAATACTATTGCCATTACGTTATCCATAAAGTCTCAGAATCTACCAAGATAATCATACAACTTCTGCAAATACGCCTTAACCTTAGGCAACAATGAGGCTGAATTCTTCCCTTCTGCAACTATTGCTCTCTGCGCAATATTGTCATAATATATAAAATTGTTATCCTCTAACATACCTATAGCATCTGGAACCGAGAAAAAAGCGAAGTGTGGCGCGTAGGCATCCAGCAAATCTTTAGAATAGACAAAATCTTCATGATGTCTGCCAAGCATCGCAAGCAAAGTGGCACTTATATCTATTTGCGAACCTACGACTGGCACCTGTCGCGGCTTAACCATTCCCCCTAAAACGAACAAAGGAATCTCGTAACGCCACAACTGATAGTTATCTAACCGCTGTGGATAACCCCCAAGATGGTCAGGCACAATAAACACAAGTGTATTCTTCCAATCTGGCAAACGCCTTAAGGAGTCAACAAAACGCCCAAGACAATCATCTGTATAAGAGAAAGCATTAAGTTCCGGAGAATCTATCTTTTTATAATCTGGAACATCAAATGGTTCATGACTGCTGCTTGTCATTATAACCTTAAAAAACGGCTTGCCATCAGGAGCATGCTTTATATCATCCATGACACGATCAAACAACGGTCCGTCCGCCACTCCCCACTTTCCTGTAATCAAACGGGAAGGGAAATTATTTTGTGTGGTAAGTCCACCAAAACCTGTACCAATAATATAAGACCGCATATTGCTGTAATCAGCATCACCGCCATAATAAAAATGTGTATTATATCCTTCTTTCGACAATGTACGGGCAATAGAAGGCAACGAAGTACTAATGCGTGGCAAATCCATTACACTCATTGTTGGCTGCGCCGGCAATCCACTCAACACTGACACCAAAGCTCTATCTGTACGAAAACTGTTAGCATAAAAATTGGTAAAATATATTCCCTCGTTAGAATAACGATCTAAATTGGGAGTTATACCGCTGACATGTCCCGCCTCACTCATTATATATTTGGAGAAACTCTCCAAACAAACTAACACTACATTGTAATCATGTAACTTTGCATCTGGCCGCAAACAAGTATAAGTCAAATCCGCAAAAATTCTATCGGCATCATTATTGTCCATGAATCTATATCTTGTAGATATAGATTCATGATGTGTCACAGACTCCACAAAACAAAATATAGGGTTTACTGCGGCATGATTTAATCTTATATCTGAAGAAAAATACACATTACCCGTATGGTTCGTACCGGTATCAAGCCCTCCACGTATAGGGATAATCAATAAAGCTATAAAGACCAGCAATATCAAAGTATATCCTATTTTCTTTCCCACAGACAGTGAACAACAAGCCGCATCTCGTAATCCGTAGATAATATTGTTCCCTCCTCGCCTATCATATGCTGCTCTATAATCAAGAACTGGAAAAAAACTATATATTCCTACAGATAAACCTACTATAAAGAAAGGTAGTACAACAAGCTGCCATGTCTCCATACTTGCTAATGCCGCCATTGGCGCTGTTTTAATATACAGCAATGGTGTGCTATCTAAGGGAAATCCCCAATAAGAATAAAGTCCAATATTACTTATATAACCTAAAGAACAAGCAAAAGCACAAATAGCAAAATAGATTTTCCATACAGCAGTAAGTTCCCTGCCCAAATGCCATACTGACACCATCAACATCAGACCAGGCAGCACACACAAATAACCGGCAATAGCGACATCCAATTTAAGCCCATACCATAACACCAAACAATAATCTATCCATCCGGCATCACTTATAAGCGTATGATAAAACAACAGGAAGAATACTTTGCTTAACATTCCAACCATTGTCCATATCAGAAAGATATTAACCAGTATACTTATTTGTCTCATATAACCATCTTTTTACTTTAACTATCCTGCGCAACCAAACCTATTTTACTAAACAATTGCCTTAACCAAGTATTTGTATGCGGGCGTTTTTTGAAATTTCGCAGATAAGAGCGTCCAAGGATTTTCTCTTTCTTCAAAAAGACTATCTTTGCAGTATTATTCTTGTCACGCTGAGATGGGCATCCATATTCCAATGATAACCTCTTACTATTTCTATCAAGCATATATTTATTATATATAGACTCATCATGATAACGGGGCACAATACCGTTAATCAAATCTTTCATTGTCATATCATGACATTCCTCCAACAATTTAATATAAGGTTCTACCAAACCTCCCGTAATACCACTCTGAAGATATAAGTTTCTCACTCCATACGGTACAAAAGCTACAGAAGACTCACGTCTCTCAAACAAATAATCAGTATCCGCATCCTCTGTACCATCTTTCCATGTTAAAGAAATCACCCCCCCGTCTTGATTAGAAGGAAAAAATTCTTCTTTGGTTATCACCGTCTTAAAACGTGTATTGCCATTAAAGAAAAACACATAATCATAAAGTCTCAACTGTTCCTTTATGCGTAGAAAAAACAAATAACGAAACAACACATTACAAGGCCACCCAAGATCATCTTGATGTAACACCGTAACATTTGCAGGCATCTGCCGCAAACAGTCTGTCACTATATAGTAATGTTTTGGAATATCAGGGCAGAAATAGCGTTCACATGTATCATAGAAATCGTCCCACAACGCTATATACCTTCCTATTCCAACATATAATATACACAATTTTGGCATAATAAGAATATTTTATAACTTACTCATTATTCTTTTTCTCTCATTTCCGTCAGGATATACCTTACAAAAGTCTTCCCATGTACGCTTCCATCTGTTATGACTCCACAACCAATATGGCGGATTATCTATTATAGAACGCTCCAAAAGCCTGTAATACTTCTCTGTCAATGCGAACTTTGGCTCTTTCTTCGCGTCATCACTCATTTTTATTAACCGAGCCACATAATACCCTCTCTTCGGACGCCTTATATCCATATAAAAAACAGCACAGCTAAATAACTTTGCTATACGTTCCGCTCCGGAATATGTAGGCGTCAACTGATTGAGAAACATAGGCCAATAATGCATACTGCTAAATCCGGGAACTTGGTCAGAAACAAACCCCACAAGGGTTGCATTACCGTCCTTATGCCATTTTGACAATGTAGCAAGTGTATCCTCCATCTTGACAGCATGCGCTCCGAATCTGGTCCTTATATACAAAAACAAACGATCAGCAGTCTTGCTCTCCAGTTCATGATAAAGGTTGGCACAGAAACGACCAGGTGTATGCATGGCAAATGATGTCACCCATTCCCAATTACAGTAGTGTCCAAGATATACTGTAACCGGTATCTTTTTATCAACAAATTGCAGGCTTTCATCAATCCCTTCAAAACGCATACGACGTGCCATCTCATTCTTGTCAATGGATATCAACTTAATTGTCTCAAACACATAATCACAAAACCAACGAAAGAATTCTCTCTCTATCTTTAACAACTCTTTCTCAGATTTATCAGGAAAAGAGTTGCGCAGATTCTTACGCACTATACGTTTCCTATATCTTGTAAGATAATAAACTATGATAAAGGAAATATCCGAAAATACATATAAAACCCTTAGCGGCAACAATGAGAACAAATACACCGCATTAAAAAGTATCCAATATTTTATGTTTGTAAACATACTAATTGCATTCTCTTATTATATATTATCATTTTAGCATTGCAAAGATACAACATTTTCATAACCCATACAATAAACATAATACGAAAAATATAATTTTTTATCCCAATTATTATTATACTACTATTAGATACCTACCTTTGTAACCTAGAAAAGTTAAACAGTTTGTCTATACTGTAAATAATATAATCCATCAAATTAGCACCATAAATAGCAGGATATTTTTCTTGTAACAATCTTTTATCAGGATAATATGAATTCTTCAACCTCTTGGTCTGCCTACCCCTAAGACAACGCCATTGATAATGCGACAACGACAGCCTTTTTGCTATTATCTGCTGTATTTCTACAATTTCTACAAGATCCTTACATTCCAAAGCCTCATTGCTGACTTTATTAGGATGTTGCCTGAAAAAGTTTAGTTTTTCAGGAACTTCACAAACCTTACCCTGCATACAAATATTAAACCAAAACAACCAGTCGCCAGAATGACGATATTGCATAAAAGATTTATCAATGTTATAATATAGTTTTTTTTTGAAAACAATCATTGAAGCATTATACAGCAGATTCTTATAAACCATACGATGCAGACAGAAATCAATTCCATCATATATCCCATTACTTTTATATCTCGACACCTCATCCCAACTATAATTTAACGGCTCATCAGAACTATTTATCATTGTACTCCAACTATAAGCAAGCGCAGCATCTGATGTACCAAGCAACTTATTCATCAATTTAGTAAGGAAATCACTCTGTGCAACATCGTCGCTTTCCGCAATCCAAATATAGTCACCTTTAGCAAACGATATACCCTTTTCCCATTGCATAAAAGTGTTGCCACTATTAACATCATTGACAATGACCATGGTAACCCGCTCATGTTTCTTATACGATAACATTATATTGTCACTGCCGTCAGACGAACAATCGTCAAGCATTATCACCTCAAAATTAGGATAATCTTGCACTATCACACTATCTATCCTCCTTTTCAGATAAGAAGCGTGATTATAACCAGGAATGATTACAGAAACAAGTGGATAATTACATAAATTCATAAATTAAAAATCTTTTTCACATAATTTTCAAATTTCTTCATGGTAAAAAAATCTTCATAAATTTTTCTAGCTTTCCCCCCCATCTCTCTTAAATTTGCTCTTGCCACATAAGCAGACGTTATAGCATTTGCAAGAGATACAGAATTACCACTTTCAACGATATATCCATTAACTCCATCTCTAATAAAAGATGCTGTACCAGTATTAGAGCCTACAATAACAGGTTTTGAAAACATCATAGCCTCAGTACACACAATAGGCATCGGATCATCTATTGATGGACATAGTAAAATATCCATACCTTTAATATAAGATAATAGCCTTTTATGATTAACTTGTTCTACAATGTGAATACATTGAAATCCGCTCTTTCTAATTTTCTCAAAGATTCTCTCCTTTACAATTTTTCCCACTATAAGAATATCAATATTATCACGAATATATTCAGGTAATAACCTTAAACTATCTAACAAAATTAAATGTCCTTTACGCGGTTCTATGGTTCCTATCATAAGTAATTTTAGTTTATTATTTTTATAAATCCAAACAGGAGCAATATCATTGCTTGTAATAAAATCAGGCAAACCATAGAGGAAATTCTGTAGTTTTATTTTTTTAGCAGTAAAACTATCAACTATAGATTTTGAATAATCTCCAACAACTAAAATCTCATCAAACATATCTGCATATATTGGAAATAATTTCGTCACTGACAATGTTTCAAAACTTATTTTTCCTTCATGTATCCAACCTATTTTTTTAGTAATCGTATCTTTTATTTTCTCTACAAAAGGGAATGTCACAATAGTATTAAACAAAACAATATTAAATTCACTAATATAACTTAACGTATCATTCATCTCCCGACTATTCATCTTTTCTAAAAAGAAGCAAAACAATGGTACTTTGTATGCAATATTATTATTAATTATCTCATTTCCAAGAAGCCCATCTTTCATTGACCAAACTACAACATGCACTCCAAATTTCTTGAGACATATTGCCAAATTAAGTAAAGCACGCGGAGCACCTGTTAAAGAAGCTTCATGACTTATAAGCAATACCTTCTTTTGATTTTTTTTTACAGAACGAATTTCATTAAAATCTTTTGCAGTTAAACTCGCCTGCGGTATATTCCTAACATGAAATAAAGCAATATCCTGATCCTTATTATACAACATATAATGAATTAGAGGACAGCGCTTTTTCCAATCATAAATATGCAGATTATACCAATACAATTTTCCCGAGAATTTTCTTGAAGGATTATGTCCAAGCTTATACCCAAACCAGACGTAATACCAATATGGAGAAAGGATAGAAGTTTTACATATTGGATATTCACTCACATACCATTCTTTATCAAACAGATCAGAATTGCGAAGACTCCAATATACATAGATTTTCTCTATTATATGTGTAACAAATTTAATTCTCATATATTCCTAACATAAACGATATGCAAAAAATTAAACATATTATTCAAACAAAGATCTTACATACTTTAGCATAAAAGCTATTGTATGAAAAATTCTCCTCAAAGATTTTTCTACCTTTTACGCCCATCTGAGACAGTAATTCTCTCTGCTCATAAGCTTTTATTATTGTCTGTGCTAACGACTTAGCGTTTCCACTTTCTACAATAAAGCCATTCTCTCCATCCTCAACAAAAGCTGCTGTACCAGTATTAGAGCCTACAATAACAGGTTTAGAAAGCATAAATGCCTCTGTACAAACAATAGGCATAGGATCATCAATAGACGGACACAACAAAATATCCATACCTTTCATAAAGGATAATAATTTGTTATGCGTTACAGCTCCTATAAGTTGCATACATTTATATTTACTTTGCCTTATTTTTTTATATATTATCTCATTATTCGGACTACCAACTATCAATACCTCTATGTTATCACGCACATTCTTTGGAATAAAACTCATGCTTTCCAAGAGAACATCATGCCCCTTTCTTTCATCTATTGTACCAGCTATCACCATTGTCATTTTACCTGTATTATGAACCGATACATTTATAGAATCTGCGACATCATCAATATAGTACAATAAAGTCTCCAACTTCGTATTTGGATTACAATATCCTTTTGTTATAGCTTTTGCATATTCTCCTACAACAAACACTCTATTATAAGAAGAAAAGGCATCTAATAATTGTGAATTATTTGGGAAACTATTATAACCAATATACCCTTCATGAATCCAACATATCTTTTGGGCACTAATATTACACATTTTTGTTACAAGCATAGCTGTCACTATGGTATTAAATAATATTATGTCAAATTGTGATACATAATTTTGTAATATAGGATGCTTTTCTGATGACAGATTTAATAAATTAATATCAATTTTACAAAGAATACCTTGTTTCTCTATCTCTTCCAACAATTCTCCATGCTTATTAGAAATTATAACAGGTACCATTCCTGCCTTTTTTACTGCTACTGCCATATTCAACAATGCTCTCGGTGCTCCAGTCAATGATAATTCATGACTTATCAGGAGCACTGTTTTACTTGTTGTATGTAATTGTGTTATCATGTTAATATCATCTTCTGTGACTCTCATTGCTTTACTCTCTGCAACAGAGAATTTTATACGTCCTTCTTTCTGTCCAGCAGAAATATAGTGTACTAAAGGGCATATGCCAGCAGAATACAAATCAGGATATATTGCAAGATATGCATCGCCATCAAATTGATCGGATGGATTTAAACCATTTTTCCACCCTATATAATAATAATGGGCTGCGGGGGAGATATTTATAATATTGTATTTATTTTGCTCAATATAATACTTTTCATCAAAAAAGTTAGACTTGGCAATAGCACAAATATCTTTGTTATTTTTTTTTATTGTTTTTATCCCAAGAAGATTATCGCTCATAATTAGAAATTCAGTAATGCGACCAGCAAATTTTTCTGCATTATTAGGTGCGTTATAAGAATTATGTTGTCTCCAAAATGTTAATTCTTGCCCTACATGATATAGAATATATTTCAATAGTATTTGTCTATAAATCCAAAAATCAATCCAAGCTGGGATTGGAGTTGAAAAATCTAAAGAAGACAAGACATCTCGCTTTATCATCACAGCAGAAAGAGTCGGTATATAATTCATTGAAGAATTATACTTAACATCAATAGGTGTACCACCTGGATATACGATTTTCTCTATATCATAAATATATTTCTGCCTATTTTTCACAGACATTTCATCTCCAAAAAGCCTGACTTTATTCGATATTATAATAATATTTTCATATCTATTAATCATCGATACTTTCTTCTCTATATGCTGCGGATCCCAATAATCATCACTTTCACAAAAAGCCACATATTCTCCTTGAGCGTTATCTATACCTAGTTTCATAGATGCCACCAATCCTTTGTTTTCTCCATTTGGATGTTGGTAAAAACGTATATTATCATACATATTTACAAATTCCTGTATAACACCTACAGAATTATCTTTAGAACCATCATCAACTACAATAATTTCAAAATTGCGGTATGTTTGTCCCTCTATAGATTCTAATGTATGACGTATATATTGTTCATAGTTAAAACTTGTTACAATAACACTAATCAACGGCTTCCTTTTAGTTGGATAAGTCTTCAGTTCACCCATATCCTGAACAGTATAGCATATTCGTCCCTGCCGTTTACCTTTTTTAAGGTAATGCAACAAAGGATTTTTACCACTTTGTTTAACATCCGGATATGCAACCAAATACCTCTCTGTAGAAAATTTCAAAGAAGGATTATAATTTTTATGATAACCATGTTTAATATAATGTGACAAAGGTGATTTCCGAAAATCTTTCACCTCCGGATATTGTGTTAAATACCAAATCTCATCAAATAGACCTGATTTTTTAACAATTGGGTATTCATAACATTTTAAAAACAAATGCTGCATAAATTTAGGTAATAGTCTCATCTTTGCTCTATTATATTTATATTACAAAAATCCATAATATCCTATTTAACAAATGATATCATATCGTTCAATAAAGTTTCTTACTTGCTGCTGTTCTATAGTTTCTTTTTCTGTAAGACTTTCTTTCATTGACAAATCTAAATTCTTTAGGATGGCCAGTTTCAAGTCCTCAAATACAGGTGCCTCAGTAGGGAAAATCACCTTTTTTTCAATTAGATCGTTTATAGAGTACAATGGAATAATACCATGCATGGAAGAAAATCTATCAGCTTCGTTATATTCAGGATTAATGAATACAACCGGAATGCCCATAGCCATACATGGTTGAGCGCAATGTAATGCTGTTGTTATAATCAATTTCGCATTCTTTCTATATTCTGCCAGTAACAATTCTGCTGCTTTGCGACTGTCTTTCCATCCCTGCCAAGGGGCTTGTTTATAATCACGTTGGGTTATAATCTTCGCACCTTTCTTTATTCTTTTTGGCAAATATTTTATTATTTCATCTGTGCAGTCAACTATATAAACAACTTCTGCTTTCTTTGTTTCTGAATCTTTTCGCTTAGGCAATGTCAAAGTTAAACAGCGAGAAAAATACGACTTTATACCTAAACTCTGACAAAATTCCATTGTAGATTTATCTCTACAACCGACATCAAATAAATGTATCTCAGAAGCTCTAAATAAATGACTGAGTAACGTTCTAGTATCATTAGTAAAATGTGTACCTATCCATACAGGTCTTGTATCACGACCAGGTAGAAACGTCAATTGTTTGTGCTCGTACCACCCCTGCATTATACAGGTACCTCCTTCGTGTGTAACAAGGTTACTGCGCAGTACAGGTTTGAATATAGGAACAATATTTATTTTATTCAAACAATGGCATACTGCTTGTTCTGTTGCTATAGTTTGGATGTAATCTCCTAAATTAGCAACCCCAGTAGGGGCTTCGTAATAATAACTGACATAATGGTCTGAGACTCTCCTGTCTGTATGCTTGTTATAGTATTTATGCAAAAAAATATTACAGATATTATTATTTATATCACACATCTGCAGTCTATTCTCTATCATCAGTTGTTTGTCTTGCATATTATCTATTTGGCGAGACAAATATTCTATAGTTTCTTTAAGATTCTCCATTCTTTTCTTAATTGGACTTTCTGATTTTTCTAAAGTACGGTATATCCAATTACGAACCAAATTTTTAGGATTCTTCATTTTTGTAAAAATAGTAAAAAATGTTTATATAAAAGCCCAATCCCCTATCGTACGTTTATCCATGTCAAAGCTTATGCCTACCTTGACAATAGGAAGACCGGAGAGGGCGAAACGGGAGGGATAGTCTTTCAATTCTATCTGGTTAATGGCTGACTCAGCTGAATTATTCAGTTTCAACTCAAACAGATACAGCTTGTCGGAGGTGCGCATTACCATGTCAACACGACCTGTTGCCGTGCGTACCTCTACATCAACATAACGACCAAGCAAAGAGAAGATGATGTAGAACATCTGTTGGTAATGCCCCTCATAGTGGGTATTGTCACAATAGGGAACAGTCAAAAGGAACTGCTGCAAAAGGCGCAACATTCCGTCAAGGTCGTTATTGCGCAACGAGCGGTGCATCTTGGCGACAGTAGTCATGCCGGAGCCATTAGCGGAGTGAAGATAATTTGGCAGCAGGCTCTCCATCAGACCTATGCGTATCTCCTGATTGGGAATATCAAGAGTATAGAGGTTGTCCTCACTCACATAGTCCTTTATGGTCAGATAACCGCTCTGGTAGAGCAAGGGAACGACGGAAGTCATGTTCTCGGTGGGAGCATCAAACTCTGACGACATAGCGTCACGGCGACCTATTTCTGACGGCAGGACATCAAACTTGCGCAACATCTCTATAAGGTAGGTCGGAGTACCGCTGGAGAACCAGTAGCTGCCGAACTCATTATCATAGAAAGCGTTCAGCAAACTAAAAGGATTGTATATGTCGGGAGACACTCCAGCGAAGTGATAACCGTCATATTTCTTCTTCAATAACGCTATGATTGTATCGCGTTCCTGTTGCTGTTCCTTTGCCATACGGTCTATATAGTCTGACATTTGCGAATGAAGCTCATCAGAGGTAATACCACATATACCGGCATACTGTCTGTCCATGCTGATGTTCTTCAGATTGTTCAGTTCACTGAATATGCTCAACTGCGAGAACTTCGTGATACCGGTAAGGAACACAAAGTGCAGGTAACGGTCACAACCCTTCAGCGGGGAGTAGAAGTTCCTCATCACATTGCGGAGTACCGGCAACTCCTCCTCTTCGTGAGCGACGTCGAGTAGCGGAGCGTCATACTCATCAATAAGCACCACAACCTTCTGACCAGTCCGCCTGTAAGCTGTCTGTATAAGTTCCGTTAGCCTGTCATTGCAGTCAACAGCCGGAGACATTATGCCATACTCTCTCTCATATTCCTCCAGCCTTTTGCCAAGAAACCGCAGCAGCATATCCTTATCCCTATGCTTGCCGAGACTCATGTCGAAATGAAGCACGGGGTATTTACGCCACTCTTTTTCCAATTCCGATATGGCAAGGCCATTAAACAACTCCTTGTCACCATTAAAATAGGATTCCATTGTGGACACAAGCAGGGACTTTCCGAACCTGCGCGGACGACTAAGAAAACAGTATTTCACACCCGATGACACCAAATCGTAGATGTATCCGGTCTTGTCTACATACAGATAGTCACCCTCTATAATGTTAGAAAATGTCTGTATGCCTATCGGAAGGTTCTTAAATCGTTTCTGTACCATAACCCCACTATTTAATGATTAAACTGCCCCAATTACTAAAATACATCTCTCGGCCAAAAGAATAGACCTTCAATCCGCTTACAACTGTTGCATATCATACAGTCGTTTGTAGTATCCGTTCTTCTCTATCAACTCGTCATGCTGTCCACGCTCCACAATCTCCCCTTCATAAAGCACGAATATCTCATCGGCATTCTTAATGGTAGACAACCTGTGTGCGATAGCAACCGTGGTACGACTCTTCATCAATCGCTCCAAAGCCTCCTGCACCAAACGCTCCGATTCCGTGTCAAGTGCCGATGTTGCCTCATCGAGTATCAGGATTGGAGGGTTCTTCAATATCGCGCGAGCAATACTTACACGTTGCCGCTGTCCGCCCGACAAACGCCCGCCACGGTCACCTATCATAGTGTCGTAGCCATTCTCCGACTCCATTATAAAGTCATGCGCATTGGCTATCTTCGCCGCCTCTATCACCTGTTCCATAGTGGCATTCTCCACACCAAAGGTTATATTATTGTAGAATGTATCGTTAAACAATATCGCCTCCTGATTGACATTGCCAATAAGGGCACGCAGTTTGCTTATGCCAACATTACGGACATCATGGCCGTCTATCAGTATCCGGCCCTCACACACATCATGATAACGTGGTATAAGGTCCACCAATGTTGACTTGCCCGACCCCGACTGGCCCACAAGAGCAATTGTCTTGCCTTTCGGCACAGTCAGGTTAATATGTTTCAATACATCACGTCCCTCCACATAGTGGAACGAAACGTTTTCCAGCGTTACCTCTTTCTCAAAGCTGTCAAGAGATTCCGGCTGCGGCAGTTCCCTTATTGGGTTCTCAGCCTTCAGAATAAAGTCTATACGATCCATCGAAGCCAGTCCCAAAGGCACCTGATATGTAGCCTTCGAGAGTTCTTTCAGCGGATTAATGACACTGTAGAGTATCACCATATAGAATATGAATGTGGAAGCATCCACCAGACTTGAGCCCTCCAATATCAGCCAACCGCCAAACCACAGCACCACAACAATAATTATCGTACCGAGAAACTCCGACATGGGATGCGCCGCATTCTGTCTGATAATCATGTCGTTCATGCCACGGCGGAACTCGTCGTTGATAAACCTGAAGCGCTCCGCCATCTTACTCTCGGCTATAAAAGCCTTGATAATGCGCAGTCCGCCAAGCGTTTCGTCCAATTGTGCGATGATATCGCCCCATTGTCCCTGCACTGCCGCCGACTGGCTCTTCAGCTTACGGCTCACCTTACCCATGATATACCCTGCCAGCGGGGCCACTACTATTACGAAAAGTGTCAGCTCCCAGCTCACGGTAAAGAGGGTAAAGAAGCACACTACTATGGCTATCGGCTGACGAATAAGCATATCGACAGATGAGGTAACGGAATTTTCCACACACTGCACATCAGCACTCATGCGGGCTATAATGTCGCCCTTTTTCTCTTCCGAGAAGAAACTCAGTGGCAAACGCAACACTTTATTGTACAGTTCCGTGCGTATATCGCGTACTATACCCGTGCGCAAAGGCACCATTACGGCACTGGATGCAAAATATCCCGCCGTCTTTATACCCGTCATCACTATCAGGGCGACGCCCATGAAGACGAGTGTCAGAAAGGCCCCGTGGTTGCTTATCAGCTCCTGCACATAAGCGTAACCATTGTTTACAATCAAGTCCTTGTTCAATGTCTTCAACGACCACGGCTTGTAAGTATAAACCGTCTGGTCTATCCTGAAAAGAATATTAAGGATAGGAATCAACACAACGAACGAGAATACATTCATCCATTGCGAAAAGAAGTTCAGTGCGACAGACCATATCAGATACACTCTGTATGGTTTTAGGTATCGCGCCATGATTTGCAGAAACTGTTTTAGCATATATTTTTGTGTAGTTTTTATTGTTGTCGGATACGTAAACACATATTATCAGTTTACCGTGCAAAGTTAGTGTTTTTTTATCACCTATACTAATTTTTCCTTATATTTTTTTAGTCACTCTGTGAAAGCACTGCCTTTACAATCTAATCGCACTGCTTTTACACTGTAATCGCGGTGCCTTTACAATGCAATCGCAGTGCGATTACAAAGCCCCCGGATAACACCCGCGAGACAAAAACACAAAAAGAATCTATAAAATACAGAAAAATATCAATCCGTAACATCTACACACCATTTCCGTTTCAAACTGCAACTACACAGCACGCTAACGCTTACAATTTGAACACCAAGCGCAAAAACAAGACAGAAAAGTCACAAAAAGAACACTAAACATTTGGCAAAATGCCGAAAAATATATAATTTTGCAAACGATTTGACACAAAAGCGTTATATTTCCTAACATAATGCCCGTGTCAAGACAATGATGAGAGACAACAACACAATTAAATTCAGAACTGATATGAGAGATGGATTGTATAGTGCCCAATACGAGCACGACGCTTGTGGAGTGGGCATGGTGGTAAACATCCACGGTAACAAAAGCCATGATTTGGTTGACAATGCACTGAGAGTGCTTGAGAACATGGAGCACAGAGGTGCCGAAACCCGCGACAAGACAGGCGACGGCGCTGGCATCCTGCTACAGATACCACACGAATTCATTCTGTTACAGGGCATCCCCGTACCGGAAAAAGGCAGATACGGAACAGGCCTCATATTCCTGCCCAAGGAAACGAAACGGCAGGATGAGATTCTTTCTATCATGATTGAAGAGATAGAAAGAGAGGGACTGACTCTGATGCACCTGCGCAATGTGCCTACATGCCCTGAGGTGTTGGGCGTTGGCGCCCGCGATGTGGAGCCGGACATAAAGCAAGTGTTCGTGACGGGCATAGCAGACGAGATAGCGGAGCAGTTTGAACGCGTATTATATAAGGTGCGCAAGAAGATAGAAAAGCGCGTCAACGACGAGGACTTCTATATCTGTTCTCTATCCTGCAAAGAGATAGTGTATAAAGGCATGCTTACCTCCGGACAACTGCGCCGCTACTATCCTGACCTGTCCAACAACTATTTCACCAGCGGACTGGCTTTGGTTCACTCACGTTTCTCTACCAACACTTTCCCTAAATGGAAGTTAGCGCAGCCATTCCGTCTGCTGTGTCACAACGGCGAGATCAACACCGTGCGTGGAAACCGCGGTTGGATGAAAGCCCGCGAGAGCGTACTGTCCTCTGACGCATTGGGTAATATAAAGGAAATCAGCCCTATCGTACAGGAGGACATGTCTGACTCCGCCAGCCTCGACAACGTGTTCGAGTTTCTCGTGCAGAGCGGCATGTCGCTTCCACAGGCAATGGCCATCCTTGTACCGGAATCATTCAACGACAAGAACCCCATATCCGAAGACCTCAAGGCGTTCTATGAGTATTACTCCATACTGATGGAGCCATGGGACGGCCCCGCGGCACTGATGTTCTCTGACGGCCGTTTCGCCGGAGGAATGCTCGACCGCAACGGTCTTCGTCCGTCACGTTACACCATTACCAAAAACGGTATGATGGTAGTGGCGTCAGAAGTGGGCGTAATGGACTTTGAACCGGGCGACATCGTGAGCAAGGGCAGACTGCAACCGGGCAAGATTCTGCTCATAGACACACTTGAAGGAAAAATCTATTACGATGGCGAGATAAAAGAAAAACTCGCCGGAGAACACCCGTACCGCCAGTGGCTGTCCACCAACCGCATACAGCTTGAGAAGCTGAAATCAGGCCGTAAGGTGGAGAACTCGGTGGAGGACTACGACCGCAAGCTCATAACTTTCGGTTTCGGGCAGGAGGATATTGACAAGACCGTAGTGCCTATGTGTACCAACGGGCAGGAGCCGGTAGCCGCCATGGGCAACGATACGCCTCTGGCCGTAATATCAGACAAGCCACAAATCTTCTTCAACTACTTCCGTCAGCAGTTTGCTCAGGTCACCAATCCGGCCATAGACCCTATACGCGAGGAGCTTGTCATGTCGCTAACGGAATACATAGGCCGTGTGGGTTCGGGCATACTGAACCCCGATGAGAGCAACTGCAAGATGGTGCGCTTGCCGCAACCGGTGCTGACAAACACCGAACTCGACATTCTCTGCAACATACGCTACAAGGGTTTCAAGACGAAGAAACTTCCGATACTCTTCAATGTAGCCGACGGCGAGGCCGGACTGGGCAAGGCTCTCACCGATCTCTGCAAGGCTGCCGAGCAGTCTGTGGATGATGGCGTGAACTATATCATCCTCTCCGACCGTGACATCAACGACAAGCAGGCCGCCATACCGTCATTACTGGCCGTGAGTGCGGTACACCACTATCTCATCTCTGTAGGAAAGCGAGTACAGACGGCCCTGATTGTAGAGTCAGGCGAGATACGCGAGGTTATGCATGCGGCACTGTTGCTGGGCTATGGTGCCTCAGCCATAAACCCTTACATGACGTTTGCGGTAATAGACGACCTTGTCAAGAACCATAAGGTGCAGGAAGAGTATGCCACCGCAGAGAAAAACTATATCAAAGCCGTTGACAAAGGCCTGAAGAAGATTATGTCCAAGATGGGCATCTCGACAATACGCTCTTATCGCGGAGCAAAAATCTTCGAGGCGGTAGGACTGTCTGAGGAGTTGTTACAGAACTACTTTGGCACGGAAATATCTACCATCGGCGGCATAGGGCTACGTGACATCGCTCACGATGCGATACGTCTCCACGATAACGCTTTCCTGCCAAAGAAGCTGGACGGTTTCCTACCCAACACGGGACTGTTCAACTACCGCAAGGATGGCATTGCGCACGCATGGAACCCCGATACCATCGCCAACCTGCAACTGGCCACACGCATGGGCTCATACAAGAAGTATAAGGAGTGGGAGAAGATGGTTGACGAAAAAGAAAAGCCTATATTCCTGCGTGATTTCTTCACATTCAAGAAAGCCGCCAAACCCATACCCGTTGAGGAGGTAGAGCCGGTGGAGAGCATTGTAAAACACTTCGTTACCGGTGCCATGTCGTTTGGTGCATTGTCAATAGAGGCACATGAGGCCATGGCCATTGCCATGAACAAACTCGGAGCACGCTCCAACACCGGCGAGGGTGGCGAAGACAACGAGCGCTACCACAAGACCGTGGACGGCGTGAGCCTTTCTTCAAAGACAAAACAGATAGCATCAGGACGGTTTGGCGTAACGGCCGAGTATCTCGTCAATGCGGAAGAGTTGCAGATAAAGGTGGCACAAGGCGCGAAACCCGGTGAGGGTGGACAGCTGCCGGGCTTCAAGGTAAACAAGATTATAGCCAAGACACGTAACGCCATACCCGGTATCACGCTCATATCTCCCCCACCTCACCACGACATATACTCCATTGAGGATCTCGCGCAGCTTATCTTCGACCTGAAGAACATCAACCCTACGGCTGCCGTATCAGTGAAACTCGTGGCGGAAAGCGGAGTGGGCACAATAGCGGCGGGCGTAGCTAAGGCCAAAGCAGACCTCATAGTAATATCCGGTGCCGAAGGCGGCACGGGAGCATCGCCGGCATCTTCCATGCGCTTTGCAGGCATATCGCCGGAGATAGGCCTTGCGGAGACACAGCAAACATTGGTAATGAACGGTCTGCGCAATCAGGTAAGACTACAGACAGACGGCCAGTTGAAGACAGCAAAGGACGTGATAGTAATGGCAATGCTGGGTGCAGACGAGTTCTCTTTCGGCACACTGCCGCTGATAGTGCTCGGATGTCTCATGATGCGCAAGTGCAACACTAACACCTGTCCGGTGGGTGTGGCAACGCAAGACGAGCGCCTCAGGGCAAAATTCCGTGGACGTGCGGAGTATCTTGTGAACTTCTTCACATTCCTTGCACAGCAGACACGCGAATATCTTGCGGAGATAGGAGTGCGCAATCTGAAAGACATCATAGGCCGCACAGACCTCATTGAGGTACTGCAGGCGGACCCAATGACCAAGCAGGGCACCATAGACTTCTCACGCCTGCTGTTCAAGCCGGAGACAGACAAGCCACGCTGCTGGGATCGTGAGGCTTTCACTAAAGTCGAGGGAGTAAAGGATTTCGAGATAATAAAGGATTGCCGGAAAGCCATCGAGGAGAAAGAAGAGGTGAATCTCGACTTTACCATAAAGAACACAGACCGCGCGGCGGGTACAATGCTGTCGGGAGTCATAGCAAAGAAATATGGCGAGCAGGGATTGCCGGACAGCACCGTCAACATAAAGTTCAAGGGTTCGGCAGGACAGTCTTTCGGTGCGTTTGCCGTAAACGGCATAAATCTGAAGCTGGAAGGAGAGGCTAACGACTACTTTGGCAAGGGACTGTCAGGCGGAAGGATAGCCATTCTGCCACCGGCACGGGTAAATGCCGGATTCGTTGCGGAAGACAACATCATAGCAGGCAACACGGGCCTCTACGGAGCCACAGCCGGAGAACTGTACGTAAACGGCAGAGTAGGAGAGCGATTTGCCGTGCGTAACTCCGGAGCCACAGCCGTTGTGGAAGGCGCAGGCGACCACTGTTGCGAGTATATGACCGGAGGACGTGTGGTAGTGCTTGGCGAAACGGGCCGTAACTTTGCGGCAGGCATGTCGGGAGGCGTCGCATACGTATGGGACAAGAACCACAATTTCGACTACTTCTGTAACATGGATCAGGTAGAAATAAACCTTGTTGAAGAGGCGGTACACCGCAAGGAACTCAAGGAGTTGATACGCAAACACTACCTGTATACCGGCTCTGCATTGGCAGGACGTATGCTCGACGACTGGAACAGGTACGTAGAAGACTTCATACAGGTTGTGCCGATAGAGTATAAACGTGTATTGCAGGAAGAGCAGATGCGTAAACTGCAAGAGAAGATAGCCAACATGCAGTTGATAAACAACTGATGTACCAAGCAAATCACTTAACAACAAAAAGACAATCGAAAATGGGAAATCCTAAAGCTTTTCTTACAATACATAGAAAGGAGGCCGGATACAGAGACCTCCACGACCGTGTGCAGGACTTCGGCGAAGTGGAACAGACACTCAATTCACACGACCGCAAACTACAGGCAAGCCGTTGTATGGATTGCGGCGTACCATTCTGTCACTGGGCTTGTCCCATGGGAAACAAGCCGCCGGAGTGGAATGACGCGCTACACAAAGGCGATTGGGCGCTGGCATACAAGCTTCTAAACTCTACAAACGACTTCCCGGAGTTCACAGGACGTATCTGTCCCGCTCTGTGTGAGAAGGCATGCGTGCTGAATCTTACCGACCATGAGCCGACAACAAACCGCGAAGACGAGTGTGCCATAACCGAAGGCGCATGGCGTGAGAACCTGATACAGCCACAACAATATGAGCGTAACGGCAAGACGGTTGCCGTAATAGGTGCCGGTCCCGCCGGACTTGTAGCGGCAAACCGCCTTAACAAGATGGGTTACAGCGTAACAGTATTCGATAAAAACGAAGCGGCAGGCGGATTGTTGCGATACGGAATACCTAACTTTAAGTTAAACAAAAAGGTGATAGACCGCCGCATGAACCTGCTGGAACAGGAGGGAATACAATTCGTTTTCAATGCGGAGATAGACCTGCAGCAACTGGCTGACGAAGGAAAGTTGCCACAAGGTGAGTTTGACGCCTACGTAGTAAGCACAGGAACACCTACGGCACGTGACCTGAATATACCCGGACGCGACCTCAAAGGCGTACACCTCGCACTGGAACTGCTGGCGCAGCAGAACCGTGTGCTGGCAGGAATGGATTTTTCTAAGGAAGAGCGTGTAACGGCAAAAGGTAAGGATGTTCTCGTGATAGGAGGTGGAGACACCGGTTCTGACTGCATAGGAACATCACACCGACAGGGATGTCTCAGCGTGACTCAGATAGAAATAATGCCGAAACCGGTAGAAGGACCGGAAGATCCGCAGAACCCTTGGCCCAACTATCCACGCACTCTCAAGACCACTTCTTCTCATGAAGAGGGCTGTACTCGCCGCTGGAACATCAACTCTTTGGAGTTTCTCGGCAAGGATGGCAAGCTGACAGGAGTACGTGTGCAGCCTATCGACTGGGAACCGAATCCCGAAGGCGGCCGACCCAAAATGGTAACGGCCGGAGAACCGGAGGTGATTAAGTGCGAGATATGTTTCCTCGCCATGGGATTCCTGAAACCGGAGCAGCCGAAATTCAAAGACAACGTATTCGTATGTGGCGACGCGGCGTCAGGAGCATCATTGGTAGTGCGCGCCATGGCAGGCGGCAAAGAGGCGGCAAAGAAGGTTGACGCATACCTTAACAAATAGCAATACATCCATTCTCTCATAATTATCATTTTCTTTTAGGCGGATATTCTCTTTGGTAGAGAGTATCCGCCGATGCTTTTTGGTATTCCATTCCGACTGCATTGGGGGCAGGATATGACTGCACAATCAACATAATCAGAAACTGACAATTAAAGGAATGATTCGCTTATGGAACAGGAAACGACCGTAGTATAACAATTCAGCCCCGGAAACATTAATGCTTCCGGGGCTGAATAATATCTATCATAAAATAAAATGAATACGTGGAATCAAGATAACCTCATCTCAGTTCTGTTGCGAAACCATAGGGACAAGTCCCTGAAAAGTGTCAGTCTACAAGACTAAGGAAGTACGCATGTACCCTCGTATCATCATTCAGTTCAGGATGGAAGGCCGTAACCAACTGCTTGTCCTGCCGCGCTGCCACGATACGTCCGCCCACAATGGCGAGTATATCGACTCCATCACCGGCCTCACTGATATACGGCGCGCGTATGAACGTCATGGGAACGGAACCGTCAAGTCCCTCGAAAGGAGCCTCATCGTAGAAGCTTCCCAACTGGCGGCCATAGGCATTACGCAATGCAGTGATGTTCATCGTGTCAAGATGTACCTTATCCAAGAGAATAAGACCGGCGCAAGTACCGAATACCGGCAGCCCACCACGAATGGCTTTCTGCAATGGCAAGAACAGTTCCTCGTCACGCATGATACGCATCATGGCCGTACTCTCGCCGCCGGGTATGACCAATCCCAGCCCACGATAGTCGCCTGCCAGCCCCGCATCGCCAAGGAATGCGTTCCAATCGGCAAGATTTCGTATCTGCATCGTGGACGCTCCGAGACGCTCAAGCATCTGCTCATGCTCGGCAAAGGCCCCTTGAAGTGCAAGTATCGCTATTTTTTTCATTACTTGCCGCGTTCTGCCATGAGCAGTTCTATCTCGCTCTCGTTGATGCCAACCATAGCCTCGCCGAGGTCTTCAGAGAGTTCTGCTATTATTTTCGGGTTGTTATAGTTTGTAACGGCCTTGACAATAGCCTGCGCACGCTTCTCCGGATCACCGCTCTTGAATATGCCGCTACCTACAAACACGCCCTCTGCGCCAAGCTGCATCATAAGAGCTGCATCGGCAGGAGTGGCTACACCGCCCGCAGCGAAGTTGACAACAGGGAGCTTACCGTTATCATGAACATACTGAACGAGGTCAAACGGCACACGCAACTGCTTGGCAGCCTCATAAAGTTCATCCTCAGCCATAGAAGTAAGGTGGCGCATCTCGCTCTGCATCATACGCATATGGCGCACTGCCTGTATAACATCACCGGTGCCGGGCTCACCCTTTGTGCGAATCATTGTAGCACCTTCATTGATGCGACGCAATGCCTCGCCAAGGTCTTTGGCACCACAAACGAACGGAACCTTAAAGTCACGCTTGTTAATGTGGTAGATATCATCAGCCGGTGAGAGTACCTCACTCTCGTCAATGTAGTCTATTTCTATTGCTTCCAGAATCTGAGCCTCAACGAAATGACCGATACGACACTTAGCCATGACCGGAATGCTGACAGCCTCCTGAATGCCTTTAATCATCTTCGGGTCGCTCATACGGCTCACACCGCCTGCCGCACGAATGTCAGCCGGTATGCGTTCCAAAGCCATTACGGCACATGCGCCGGCCGCTTCAGCTATACGAGCCTGCTCTGGTGTTGTCACGTCCATGATAACTCCGCCCTTGAGCATCTGCGCCAAGTTGCGGTTTAGGGTTGTTCTATCCTCCATTTTTATATATTTATATTGTTAATATTATTCAAGGCTTAATTAATTGTCACCGCATACGATGTCAATAATGTTTTGCAAAGGTACAAACAAATACAGGAACAGGCAAGTATCCGTTCCCATATCATAAAACATTGTTCCGAAAAACTACAACAAGCCTATTGCAAGCGATATTCTTTCGGCGAACAACCCTGCTGCGTATGGAAGAAACTTGAGAACAGGGACTGCGACGAGAAGCCCAGCCTGTCAGATATTTCCTGAACCGTCATGCTCGATGTCTCAAGGTATATCCGTGCCTCCTGCATAAGATAATCGGCAATAAGCTGCTTTGGTGACTTACCTATCACTCTCTCTGTTATCTGCGAAAGGTATCGGGTGCTGATAGCCATAGCGTCAGCATAAAACGAAACACTATGCTCCTTGCAGTAATGTTGCGCTATAAGCGACATGAAACGGTTATACAAATCGGCAGGACGCAGACCGTAAACATCCGGCACAACGGCATAAACCACCTGACGATGGATATAGTCATGAGCTGTCCGAACAGCCGTAGCAATATCATCACCAAACGCAAGTCGGGTGGCAACAGCGGTAGATAACGCCCCACCGACACCATGTCGCTGCCATCCCTCGGTATTACGGGAACGGTAGAAAACCTTATTCCCGTCATAACAGAACAGCGCCGTGAGCATGCCGTCAGTCTGCCTGCCGCCACGAAGCAGCACGGCACCGGCTCCCATAGCCCTCAATCTTACCGCGGCATCGGCCATATCGTCATCGTTTGAGATTTTAGTGCCCAGTAATCGCTCCGCCTCATTACACCGCAACAGCAGCAATGACGCCACAGGAACAATACAATCCCTGACAGCCTCTATCGCATTGTCAGGCATCAGCTGCATACCGTGTGAGGAAAGGAAGCCCGGATCGCACACGATATTCCCACAAGACCTGACATGTTCCAGCACAGACTGTATGGCAACGACATCACGTACCAAGCCAATCTTAACAGCCTGAGGATGTGTCCCGACCATAACGGAGCGCACCTGCTCCGCAACAAGATCCGCATCAAGATCATGTATGCGCCTTATGCCACCACTATCCTGTACCGTTACAGACGTTATCGCCGTAACAGCATACCCGCCAAGCGCCGTAATAGTTCTGATGTCAGCCTGCACACCGGAACCTCCCGTACAGTCGGAACCTGTTATTGTGAGTATGGAAGGGATACCCGTCAACATTGATTGCATTGTAAGATGAGTGCAATAAATTAAACTAAAGACACAAAAAAGCTATAAAATAGCGGTTATCAAAAGCAATAACCTGCCGGAATATCTATCCCGACAGGTTATTATTATATCCATAGACATCTGAGATATGTCCACATTCCTTATTAAATATAACGCAACAACTGTCCCGGACGCACCTTAACGTCACGTGTAATGTGATTGAGTTTACACAATTCATCCACAGTAACCTTCCTGCGTTTGGCTATCCCATACAGCGTTTCGCCTGCCGCAACCTTGTGATAACGTATCTCTGCGTTTCTTGTCTCAGCCGGTTTGTTGTCGTCAACGGGCTTTCCTCCGAGCATCGTCTCTCCTCTTACGTCAGACGCTACATACCCGCCATTGCCTACTTTGCCACGCAATTGGTTTGCCACAACAGACTCTTTCTCGTAACTATCCTTACGGAACATGTAATAATCGTCCACTACATCCTGATTGCGGAAGTCAAACATCAGCGCCGGATTGAGTGCCACGCCACACAGGCGTGTCTCGAAATGGAGGTGAGAACCTGTGCTTCGGCCTGTATTACCACCAAGACCGATAGGCTGTCCGGCCTTAACCACCTCATCCTCTTTTACGAGCCAGCCGCTCATGTGGCCATATATTGTCTCCAACCCGTTGTTATGTCTTATGACAACATACTTGCCATAGCCCGCAGGCTCATTCTTAACCATACGCACCTTGCCTGAAAAAGCAGAGCGAATGGTATCCCCGATATATACCTTTATATCCAATCCCTTGTGCGAACGTCCCCACCTTGCGCCGAAATTACTTGTAACGACACGGCTTTCCGTAGGCATACAGAAGTGTTTCAGGTTGATACGGAAAGAGTCCGGCAACTCGGTTGCACGGTGAGCGTATGTATTATTCCAATCATCGTATAGCTTATTGACAGCCATCACAGCCTCTTCAGCCTCCATTGCCGGACGAAGTGTCAGCGTATCCACCATCTTCATGCGTCTGTCCACGGGTGCTTGCTTGGCCAATAAGTCCTGAGCGACTGCGGGACTCGCAACCACCGTCAATAATACGACAACTATAACATAATACGTTTTATTAAAAATCATAGGTTAGTACTCCTTATTTTAGATTGTTTCCTGCCTGCGATTAACACAAAATCCGCCGAAACAATTGGTTTTATATGAAATCGGTTACAAAGGTAGTGTTTTTTTTTCAAACAAGCAACCCTATCGGGCCATTTTACCATACAGAGCTAACACAACGGCTATTATTTATATTTTTTTAAGAAATCCGGTTACAGTCGTAATGCATGCGCGCCATCAATCCTTTTTAATTTTCATTGCCTGCTCAATCTTTGCGACCTCAGCCACAAAAGCCTTGTCACTCTTCAACCTCGTTTCTATCAGTTCTATACTGTGCAATACGGTGCTGTGGTCTCTCGAGCCAATCATCCTTCCTATGCGAGAGGCAGGAATATTGGTGTACTTCCTCGACAAATACATAGCCAGCTGCCGCGGCAAAAGGAACTCCCTTTTACGCGAACGGCCCTTCACTGCATTCGGTGTAACCTCATAATGCCGGCACACTCTCTCCAGTATATCATCCACCGTGAGCGGCATGTCGTCCATTTTCACCGCGCGTTGCAGAACCTTTTCCACCAGCCTCATGTCTATATTACAATTATATACCACGCTATATGCCAGCAGAGAGTTTATCACTCCCTCAAGGTCTCTTACCGAGCCATTGGCCTTCTGTGCTATATACAGAACCACATCGTCAGGCACTCTCAAGCCGTCCCGAAGTATTTTCTTCCTTAATATATCCACACACAGTTGCAGATTAGGCTTCTCCATCTCCGCCATCAGGCCACACGAGAACCTTGTCAGCAGACGTTTGTTCATGCCTTCCAGCTCCACCGGCGGTCTGTCGCTTACAAGAATAATCCTGCGTCCGTTGCGGAACAGGTGGTTGAAGATATGAAAAAAAGTGTCCTGCGTACCCTTTGCCGACATCCATTCCTGCACGTCGTCAACAATAAGCATGTCTATTGTCTGATAGAACGCGATGAAGTCATTAATCTGTTTCTGCAATACAGCATTGGTATACTGCACCTGAAATATCCTGGCACTTACGTAAAGAACACGTTTTTGGGGATAGATTTTCTTGCAATGATTGCCGATAGCGTTCACGAGATGCGTCTTTCCGCATCCCGACGGGCCAAAGATAAACATCGGATTGAACTGTGTACCCTGCGGATGTTCGGCAATAGACAGTCCGACAGAGCGTGACAATTTGTTACTGTCGCCCTCTATGAAAGAACGGAATGTCTGGTTTGGATCCAGTTGCGGGTCTATTTGTGGCAGGTTATTGGCCCATTCCGTACCCGGAGCCACTTTCAGGACATTCTTTTCAGTCCCCGCGCTGCCGTCAGGTGCCAGTGTCTCGTCGTTGCCTTCCACCACCAGTCCGGTACCCTTGCTGTCCTGCTGCCCTTTTACAAGTACGATATTCCAGTCGAGACGTATCTTGCCGAAAGTATTAAGAATAGCCACACGCATCACGTCAAGGTACAGTTTCTCTATCTCTTCACAAATATATGAACTGGGTACCTGCAATACCAACGTACGCGTCGCAACCTTATAGGTTTGCAACGCGACATGTGAGAAGAGCCGTTCATATTCTTCCGGCGACACATTCTCACTGATATACTTTTGGCATGAGGCCCATAGAGCCTTGGTATTCTGTAGCAAAGTTCTGTTTATTGTCGGCCTTTCGACCCGTCTGAGACAATTATTTATCTTTCTTTCCGAAGACAGAGAAGTGCACATAACGTTTCGGGTGCGCCTTCAAGTCTATAACAAGCGAATCCGCATTGCTTACGACAGCGTTCAGATTGTTGTAAAGTTTATTATCGTGCATAAGCAATCCCAATGACCCCTCGTTGCCGTTCAGCGTCTGTGTCAGTTTCTCCACGTTCTCCAATGTCTGGTTTACCTTGGCCATCGTAGCGTTAACATCCACCTGCGACAGGTTGTCCGTCAACGCCTCGGTGTTAGCCAGCGTATTATTGGCATGCCGCATCAGCGCCGGCAGGTTGCTGTTCATGCCAGCCATCATCATATTCAGTTCGGCGGTGGACTTCTTCAGGTTTGCCGACATATCCTCCACGTTGTGCAACATATTCAGCATTGCAGGGTCTGACAGCAATATATGCAGTGATGTCACTATGCTGTCCAGTTTCGGTATCATAGCCTGCACCTGCGGCATCATAGCCGCCACGCCGGTCATCAGCCCCTCTTCATTCACTCCGGGTATAATCTCTCCGGGCTTGACACGCTCCCTCGGATTGTTGGCGAGCAGCAACGACACTTTCATATTGCCCATCAGGTCGGTCTCTATCATTGCCGTAGATCCCGCAGGTATGCGCAAATTCGGGTCAAGAGCCACCTCAACGGTGATGTTTCCCGCCTTCTCATAGTCGTAATTTATAGTCGTTACGGTACCCACCTTATAGCCGTCAGCATATACAGCCGTCGATTTCGACAATCCCTTTATATCCTGAAACACCATAAAATAGGTGCTGTTCCCCCCAAAGAGTGTCAGTCCTTTCAGGAAGTTCATCCCGAAGAACAACAACACTATGCCGGCTATTGCCACCAAGGCAATCTTTACCTCCTTTGTAAAAACCTTTTCCATTGTGTAACAATTTATTTATTCGGCCGTGATAATGGTTCCGTTATTTTCCTTTATTTGCCCGATACTCACTTATCGCCTCGTTTACGTTCATCTTTTTACCGTTCTTGAAAGCGATAATGAAGCATCCGGGGAATTTATCCGCCACACTCTTTCTCAGTTGATACAACTCATTATATTCGGCAGATGCCCCGAGTGTGTATTTCAACAGGTTCCCCTCCTTATAATATTGCGCGTCAGTCCGTCCCTTAAAGTGGGGATCCCCCGCCTTCAACACTCTGTCCGACACAAATATCTGAAGTTTGAATATAGGCCTGTCATCACCTTTAACAGGTTCGGGAACAGGCTCTTTAGGTGCCACCGGCTGCTCAACCGCTTTCATGGTCTTATCCTGACGCGGCTCCTTCGGGGCTGTCTCCTTGTTTTCCGGCTCCGGTGTTTTGGTCGTACTCTTTTTGTTTTTGACCGGTACCGGCTCCGGCATCTCCGCCTGCAGAGTTTCCTGCATAGCGCGTGGCGGGCTTGCGGCGTCGTCGAACTTACAGCGGTAAGCTATGAAAGCCTTGTATATTCCCTTGGCTATATTATTTATATGCCCCTCGTCGTTCAGCTGTTTCTCCTCGTCGGGGGTTGATATGAATCCCAATTCTATAAGGCAACTTGGCATGGATGTTTCTCTCAGGACAAGGAAACCGGCCTGTTTGACACCCTTGTCGGGTCTCAACGCCGTGGCACACACATTTCTCTGCACCAACTTTGCCATCTCCACCGACCTCTGCATATTGTTGTCTTGCAACAGCTCAAAGATTATATAGCTCTCCGCCGAGTTCGGGTCAAACCCCTGATAGCGTTCCTTATAGTTCTGCTCCACAAGTATAACGCTATTCTCACGCTTCGCGACGTCAAAGTTATCGGCAGCCCTGTGCATACCGAGCGTATATGTCTCAAGACCACGCGCCATCCGCTTTCCGGGCAGAGAATTGGTGTGTATGCTCACAAACAGGTCTGCCTTGGCCTTGTTGGCTATGTCAGCCCTGCCGTGAAGTGTCACGAACACATCCGTCTTGCGGGTGTATATCACATCCACATCCGGGCAATTACGCTCCACATAGCGTCCGAAAGCCATCGCTGTCTTCAGGTTTATATCCTTTTCCTTGGAAAAAGAGCCCGTCGCTCCGGCGTCATGTCCGCCGTGCCCGGCGTCAATCACAAGCGTAAAGCGGCGTGCGGCGACATCAACGGTCACCACAGCAGACATTATAAAGACAAATATGAAAAAAAGTACATTCCGCATATTCGTTTCTAAACCGCTTGCAAAGTTACGAAAAGTTTTTATATATAACAAATCTTTTTCGTTTTTGTAACAGAAAATATTAATGCCGCAATTCCTTGAGCACGACATCATACCGACAGTATATGGTATATATGATTAATATGTACGCATACATAATTATAATAAGCCCGTTACTGCCCAATTACAATCGCAGCCCGATTGCATTGTAAAAGCATTGCGTTTACGTTGCAATCGGGCTGCGATTACAGTGTAATCAGGGTGCGTTTGCGACGCCCTCCGAAAACCATGTCCTTATCGCTATTTTTTCTTTACCGGCTCGCAAGACAACCCTACGCCGAGTTTCTTGAAAATCTTGCGGTCCACCTCAGACAACATTACCGTACAATGCACCTGACAACCACGCAGTGAAGGCAGCTGTTCCAGTGCCTTACGACAATTATCGTCAACCTGACTGAGTACCGACAGCGCCACAAGCACCTCGTCAGTATGCAGGCGTGGGTTATTGCCTCCAAGATAATCAATCTTGGTCTTCTGTATAAGCTCTATCATATTCTGCGGTATGAGCTTCACACTGTGGTCTATACCTGCCAGATGCTTGGTGGCATTGAGCAACAACGCCGCGCTCGGCCCTAACAGAGCGGTGGAGTTTGACGTTATCATAGTGCCGTCAGACAGTTCCATAGCCGCACACGGCGTGCCCGTTTCCTCACGGCGTTGCTTTGCCACGGTCGTCACCTTACGTGTCGCCGTCGTTATCTTTGCCTGATTAAAGAGCAACTGTATCTTCTGTACTTCACTCTCATTGTCCGCCCCATCGGCGAACTTATTGGTGGCATCATAGTAGCGACGTATTATCTCGTCCTTGGAAGCGTCGCAGCATACGTTGTCATCACTGATGCAGAAGCCTACCATATTCACTCCCATATCGGTAGGAGACTTATACGGGTTGGTGCCGTAAATGCCCTCGAACAATGCGTTGAGCACAGGAAATATCTCTATATCACGGTTGTAGTTAACCGCAATCTTATTATATGCCTCAAGATGGAACGGGTCTATCATGTTGACATCGTTCAGGTCTGCCGTGGCGGCCTCGTATGCAATATTCACCGGATGCTTCAAAGGCAGATTCCAAACCGGGAATGTCTCAAACTTGGCGTAACCGGCTTCCACCCCACGCTTGTGCTCATTATATAACTGCGACAGGCAAACGGCCATCTTGCCGGAACCCGGTCCCGGTGCGGTAACGATGACCAACGGGCGCTCTGTCTCTACATAGTCATTCTTGCCGAATCCTCCGTCGCTCGCAATGAGATCCACATTGTGCGGATAGCCGTCTATGAGATAGTGGTAATATGACTTTATACCGAGGCGCGTCAGACGCTGGCGGAACGCATCGGCGGCGTGTTGACCGTTGTAGTGTGTAATGACCACGGAGCCGACAAAGAAGTCGCGCTTTATGAACTCGTCACGAAGACGCAGCACATCCTCGTCATAAGTGATGCCAAGATCAGCACGTACCTTGTTCTTCTCAATATCCTCGGCACTGATTACTATGACAATCTCTATCTGATCGCTTATCTTTCTGAACATCCGCAGCTTACTGTCAGGCTGAAACCCGGGCAGCACACGGCTGGCATGATGGTCGTCAAACAGTTTCCCCCCAAGCTCCAGATACAGTTTTCCGCGAAACTGCGCAATGCGTTCCTTTATATGCTCCGATTGTATACGGATGTACTTATCGTTATCAAAACCTATCTTTGTCATCCTGCCGCTATTAGAGACTATTGTTAAGGTTTATCATTTCTATCGCGGAGAGCATGGCATCAGCGCCCTTGTTACCGGCCTTGGTACCGGCACGCTCTACCGCTTGTTCTATACTGTCGGTCGTAAGAATGCCATTAAGCACCGGTACCCCGCTCTTCATGGCGGCCTGTGCTATTCCCTTGGCAGACTCATTGGCTACCATATCGAAGTGGGGCGTGGCGCCACGGATAACGGCTCCGAGACATACCACAGCATCATATTTGCCCGTCTCGGCCATTTTCTGTGCCGTCAGCGGTATCTCAAACGCACCGGGGACGTAGGCTAACGTCAGATTGTCGGTGTTTCCGCCATGGCGTACGAAACAGTCTTCAGCCCCGGTAATGAGGTGAGACACTATAAAATCATTAAAACGTGAGGCTACAATGCCTATCTTCTGGCCTTCGGCAACCAGTTTGCCTTCTACAATCTTCATATTTACAGTTTGGTTGTTTTGTCGTTTTATTATCCGGACACATTGCCGCAGCACAACGGCAGCGGAACAATGGCACGGGTTATTCAGTCTTTTTGTTCTTTATATGCAACAGATGTCCCATCTTGGTGTATTTGGTATACATATAGAACTCATCTTTCTCGTTGCACTCCATCTCTATCGGCTCACGGCCAACGACCTTCAATCCAAACCCGTCTATGCCTGAAATCTTCAACGGGTTGTTGGTCATAAGAATCAGCTCGTGTATCCCGAGGTCTGCAAGGATACTCGCTCCGGTGCCATACTCACGCAAATCGGCCGCAAATCCGAGTGCTATGTTAGCCTCTACGGTATCCATGCCCTGATCCTGCAGGTTGTATGCGCGCAGCTTGTTGATAAGGCCTATGCCGCGACCCTCCTGTCGTAAGTACAGCAACACGCCACGGCCACGCTCTTCTATGCGCCTCAACGCCTCGGCCAACTGCTCTCCGCAGTCGCAACGCAAGCTACCAAAGGCATCGCCTGTGAGGCATTCCGAATGCACACGGCACAGTACCGGCTCCGGTGTGGTGACGTCTCCCTTCACCAATGCCACATGATGCTCGCCCGTAACCTTATTGATATATCCCACGGCACGGAAAGAACCGTATTTTGTTGGCAGCTCAGCGTCTGTCACTCTCTCTATCAGTTTCTCGGTATGGCGGCGATATTCCACCAGCGACTTAACCGTTACGCACACCAGGCCGTGCTCTTTCGCCAACTGTTTCAGTTCCTCCGTGCGCATCATCGTGCCGTCCTCACGCATCACCTCACAGCACAATCCGGCCTGTGTGAGACCCGCGAGACGGCAGAGATCTACGGTAGCCTCGGTATGTCCGGTACGCACCAGCACACCACCGTCACGCGCCTGCAATGGGAACATGTGGCCGGGACGACGGAAGTCTATCGGTTTTGAGGCGGGATCAGCGATGGCACGTGCCGTAATACCACGCTCTACGGCCGAGATACCGGTTGTGGTGGAGACATGATCAACACTGACAGTGAACGCCGTCTGATGATTATCGCCGTTCTCTGCCACCATTTGCGGAAGGTTAAGCCTTTCGCACAGCTCACGGCTCATGGGCATACATATAAGCCCTTTTGCAACGCTCGCCATGAGATTGACATTTTCTGTCGTGGCAAACTGAGCCGCACAGACAAGGTCTCCCTCGTTCTCACGGTCAGGATCGTCCAGAACGAGGATGCATTTACCGGCCCTTAATTCCGCAAGGGCTTCGTCTATTGTATTGAATTGAAATTCTTCTTGCATATTTATGATGTCTATTCTCTATTTTGACAGGCTCACATGGTGGAGCTCATGAAACGGCGGTACACCTCAATTTTATCATCGGCATTGCCCGACTCCACTCCTTCCGTTGCTGGAGTGACGTGTGGCGTAAGCAGTTTCTCAACGTATTTGGCTATAACATCGGTCTCTATATTCACCACATCGCCGGGCTTTGCGGCGTACAGCGTGGTGGTTCCCTGTGTATGGGGGATAAGAGACACGGCGAATGTATTGCCTCCCGTCTTGGCCACGGTAAGACTAACGCCCTGCAACGTCACGCTTCCTTTGGTTATTATATGTCTCATCAGGGATGAAGGACAGTCAATCCACAGCCATACGGCATTGTCATCGTTGGTGCAACGGCATACTGTGCCGGTGCCGTCAACATGTCCCTGCACGATATGACCGCCCAACCGCGACTGTAATGTCAACGCTCTCTCAAGGTTTACGGGGCTTCCGGGCCTTAGACTTGCCAGCGAGGTACGCTCCACCGTCTCAGGCATTACGTCTGCCGTAAAGCCCGTTGCCGTCTTTGAGGTAACGGTAAGGCACACACCATTGGTGGCTATACTGTCGCCAATCATGGTATTCTGCATGACAACAGTGGCTTCCACCTCTATGCTTATGCTCCTTGTGCCACGATATATGGTCTTGACGCGGCCGACTTCCTCTATTATCCCGGTGAACATCAGTCTGTATTTCAGTTAAGTAAGTAACAAAATTAAACATCAATAGGTTAAATAGGCAAATTAAGATTGACATCCGGCACGCATGAAAGACACGGTCACTTAACTATTATTCTAACCTCTCTGTTTTGTAATCGGCAGCATTTCATTGCCCACGGTCATACGGCTGACAGTCATTTCCTTATCAGACCACTGACAAGAATATCCTCGCCTATCGGTACAATGACCCTGTTTTGCAGTTCAATGGCATCGGCCATCATGTCCGATCCCTCTCCCTCAACAGGTGTCTTGGCCATCTTTCCGCCTACAATCTTAGGCGCAATGAATGCCATTACCTCATCTATCAATCCGGCTTTGAGAAGCGCCTCGCTAAGTGTGCCGCCGCTCTCAAGCAGGATACTGTCTATCTTCTCTGCCCCGGCACGCTGTATCAGCTCCGTCAGCGTGTTGCAGTTCCATAGTACGACACCGGCATCACGGAGCATTTGCAGTTTCTCCTCGTCAGCACCATCGGCGTATGCCACTACAGTTGGTATCTCCCTTGCCGTGCTGACAAGCTGGCTCTCCATCGGTATGCGGGCCTGCCGGTCGGCTACAATGCGCACAGGATGACGCACCTCATGCTCTTTCAGCCCCATCTCTGCAAGTGTCTCAGACGACAAACGCACATTGAGCAGAGGGTCATCGGCAAGCACCGTGCCTATGCCGCACAATATTCCGCTGTGTACTCTGCGCACCTTATGCACATATTCACGTGATGTCGCTCCGGTAATCCAACGGCTGTCACCGGTTTTGGTGGCTATCTTACCGTCGAGAGTCATGGCCCATTTCGCCGTAACCCAAGGCATTCCGCTTGTGATATATTTCAGGAATACACGGTTTTGAGTACGCAGTTGTTCTACCATACGGCCGGCTATGGCGGCGCCTTCAAGAACATCCACCTCTATACCGGCCTCACGTAAGATACCGATACCTTTGCCGGCAACAAGCGGATTGGGGTCGTTCAGCCCTACAACGACACGGGTTATGCCACGCTCGACAATGGCATCGGTGCATGGCGGCTGGTGCCCCTCATGGCAACAAGGCTCAAGGGTTACGTACATAGTGGCACCATGGCAGTCGACACCACGTTCATCGGCATCCTGAAATGCCATACGCTCCGCATGTAAGTCGCCGTATTTTGCATGATAACCACCGGCTATCACTTCGTCATCCCTTACCACCAAAGCCCCCACAAGAGGATTAGGGTTTACCAAGCCCTCCCCTTTCTGTGCAAGGAACATGGCATCTTGCATCAATAATAAATCGTCGTCTGTTACCATTTCTTGTCTTGTGACACCACGGTCACACTAAGCTAATATAGTTTGCAAAGTTAAAGAATTTATCTCACACGGCAAAATTTCATGGCGTTTTTTTAGTCTTTTTATTCAAATGCCGCCAACACGCCGAGAACTTTGCGAGTTTTGTTTGCTCAGATAGAATTATTTTATTACCTTTGCGGAACTATTTGCAAATAAACAAGTAACAGAAACATGAAACATACGAAAAAGTACTTGCTTTCTTTCATTATGGCCGCGCTGACAGCTATGGAGGCAATGGCACAGACAACTCCTTGCTATGGCAACACGTCATGGACGGCCGACAATGGCAACGGCACATATACCAACCCTTTATTCTACGATGAATTCTCTGACCCCGACGTGATAAGAGTCGGCGAGGACTACTATCTGGCAGGCACAACGATGCACTGCACTCCGGGACTTGTGATACTACACAGTAAGGATCTCGTAAACTGGGAACTGGCAAGTTATTGCTTTGACAGATGGAACGAGGTGCTGCCGGACGACAAATTCCGTCTGAAGAACGGGAAACAGGTATATGGTCAGGGAGTATGGGCACCGGTTATACGATATAACAACGGTACTTTTTACGTATTCACCAACGTCAATGGCAACGGTCTGCAATTGTTTACGTCGAAGTCTGCCTATGGCCCGTGGGAGCATAAAGCACTTGGCGGCAACATATACGACCTCAGCGTGCTGTTTGATGACGACGGAACGGCATGGGCCATACACGGCTATGACGAGGTGAAGGCAACACAGTTCAAACCGGACTTCTCCGGATATGTGGAGGGTTCGGAACGTGTTATCATACCGAAAGGCAACGCTATGGGCGAAGGACACCACGCATATAAGATTAACGGCAAGTACTATATCATCAGCGCAGAGTACAGTCCTATGGGACGTTCGCAGTGCGCAAGGGCTGACAATCTGTTCGGACCATACGAGACTACGGCTGTGGCATGCATGGAATCGCTCGGCACAAAGAAGTTTCCTCTTGTGACAAACGCCAACGGCAAGGACTGGATGAAAGACGGATACAGGTTCAATGTGGCGCAACCGGGCGATAATGAGCTGGGATGTGGTACCATTCATCAGGGCGGCATGCTGCAAACACCGTCGGGAGAATGGTGGGCCGTATCCATGCTTGACTTCGTTGCCGTAGGCAGAACAGTGTGTCTCGTGCCTGTTACGTGGCAGGATGGATGGCCAATGTTCGGCCTGGAGGGTAATCCCGGACGCTGTCCGCGGACATGGGTGAAGCCGAATACCGGCGCAAACGAGAAGCCTCACTCTCCATATCAGCGCAACGACAGCTTTGACGGCAAACAGTTGAGCCGCGTATGGCAGTGGAACCATGAGCCGGTGGAGGACAAATGGACTCTGAAAAGCGGGAAACTGCGTTTGAACGCCATGCCGGCGGATAACTTCTTATGGGCAAAAAACACTTTGACGCAGAGATGTATAGGACCAGTTTCGGACGCAACGGTAACGCTAAGTGCCAAAGGGCTGAAGAATAATGACGTGGCCGGACTGGCTATTCTGAACCTGCCATACGCATGGATCGGGGTGCGTAATAGCAACGGGACACTGAAACTGCAATGGATGCAGCAAACGACCGGAGTGCAAGAGATTGGAGAACTGAAGGGCATGAAAGCTGCAAAAGGTATGAAAGACAGTGACGTCACACTCAGAGTGCATGGCGACTATGACGAGATGTGGGCGGTATTCAGCTACTCGCTCGACGGCAAGACATTCCAAAACGTGGGCGACACACTACGACTGCCATACCAGTTGAGGACATTCCAAGGCTCAAGGCTTGCGCTATTCTGCTTTAATCAACAGATGGACGGGGCACAAGCTAAAGCAACAGGATATGCGGAGTTTGACAATTTCACCGTGAACGAGCCGATGGCGGACCGTTCTGCCAACCTGCCTGCAGGCAAGATAATAACACTTGACAATCTGTCTAATGGCAGCCGCATGTGGGGTATGAGACGTGGACTGTGCCACTCCACCCGAAAAGGTTCACAAGAATATAATTCCAACGACTGTCGTTTCAAGGTACATGACCGTGGTAACGGACGAGTAGCATTGGAGTGCATGAACGGTATGGGCTTCGTTACGATAACCGGAATGGGTATCTCCGCTGATGTCAGATTGCAGAAAGAGGAGACAGAGGCAAGCCTGTTCCAATGGCAGGATATGCTTAGGGGCGAGTGTATGCTACTGTCACTGAAGACAAACCGTTTCGTCGGATGCTCACCTGATATGGGTGAGCCGTATTCCGCACAGTTTGCAGGAAGCGATCCCAACCGCAAGAACGGTTGCGTGTTCCGCTATACCGTAATAGAATAAACACAAAGGCACCGAGTTATAATTGAATTAAGGAGTAATATCTAATGATAAAAGAACAACTTTCAACAGCACTGATATGGCTTTTGCCATGCATGCCGATAGCTGCACAGACAACAGAGGCATCATCAGAGAGTGCAACAACTCCGAACATATTAAGGAACGGAATATTTAACCACATTGATTTCGCCGTGACAGGCGGTACGAGTGGGTTTGGATTTGAGTTTGCGACACCCGTAACGGAATGGACACGTCTACGTGCAGGAGGTGTATTCAGACCGCTGAAACATCAAACCGCAAAGTTCGGAATAGAGGTAGCGGAGAATCTTAGCACAAGCATGAACAGCCAGAGGTTTAACAAACTCGCTGACATGATGCAGACATTTAACGGTTACAGGCCCAAGAGCGTTGTGGAAATGGAGGGAGACCTGGGCATGAACAATTTCAAGTTCCTTGTAGACGTGTTCCCATTCAAGAACAACTGCCATTGGTATGTGACCGTAGGATTCTATTATGGCAACGGAACATTGATAGAGGCTAAGAACAAGGCGGAGAGCATGAACACCCTGACGGCTGTCGCAACATACAACAATATGTATAAGCGTGTGCTGGAAAACAAAAGCCCTATAGACATGTCTTCAATGGGCATAAACCTCGACGAGCTTGAGATAAGCCAGATACAGGAATATAAAAACAAGCTGAGGAAGTGGGGCTCGCGTAACAATGACGAAAAAGGTAATGCCATAATAGAGACAGAAGTAGTGAGATATGAATATGACCACGCAATAAGCGGCCAACATTATGATGACGGTGAGATAATATTAAAGAAAGGAACATTTGCAGAGCATGGCATAAGCATACCGATAGGCCGATATGCACACAACATAATAGCACAAGAGGACATATACTATGACTATACGGAGAAATTGTATCAGGAACTGAATACGGGAGATATAAATCCATATCACCAGAATTTATCCATCGACGTGAACGCTGACGAGTATCACTATCAGAAGGATGATAACGGCCGTTATATAAAGAAAGGGGAGATACGCTACAAGAAAGGTGAAGTAATACACCACGAGGGAGATGAATTCCGCATGATACCGGATGCTGATAATATTGTCAAGGCTACCGCAAGGGCCTCAAAATTCAAACCGTATATTGGCATTGGCTACGAGACTTCAATAAACAAAGACAAGCGTTTTCATGTGGGTATAGATGCGGGAATTATGTTTTGGGGAAACCATCCGTCTGTGGATGTGCGCACACCAATAGGCATTAACGCCGACGGAGAGACGATATACATGACGTATGATATATCAAGAGACATAACAAACCTAAAAGGTAACGTTAAGGATTATGTGGATGCAGTAAAACAATTTCCGGTATTTCCGGAGATTAGCGCAAGGATTTCATACCGTTTGTGGTAAAAAACTGACGCGACAGACAAGCATCCGGCACATGAGTGCCGTCTCTGTAACACACTGACGGACGGGTTTCCAGGCACAGCACTGCAAACATCTATAATACAAGGCATTACTGTCCCCATTACAATCGCATTGCTTTTACATTGTAAACGCAATGCGATTGTAATGTAATTGAGGCCTGATTGCATCGTAAAAGCAATGCGATTACAACGGGGGGACAATAAATACGATAAACGGATAAGAAAAAACGACAAGCGTGAGGCAGTAATACCTCACGCTTGTCTGTTTATTCCCCCCTCTTGAACAAAGGGGGCTTAAGTATCCTATCGGCCGGTTTGCCGCTACTTGCCCATATCTATATTAAGACTGAGAACTTCCGGATTGTCCGGGTTACCATAACTCTCATCAGCCTTAAACATTACGACCGGGGTGGTATTATACATATATCCCTTGGTCTTTGACCAATAGCGGAACGTAAGAGCGTCACCTTCGTTACCATAAACCATTGCTATCCATACATATTTATTATCTGACAGCAATTCACGATAAGCGACACCTCTACACTCGCCATTACAGAACACGGCAAGCTCGTCACCGGAAACGGACTCGGCCAAAAGGTTATCAGGCAGCACAACATATACGGTCATATTGTTATCGTACTTGTTTTCCATGCCATCAGCCTTAAACTGCGGTGCATCAAAAGTGGGATACACCGGTGTTTCCGGTTTAATTGGCTCCGGATTGGAAGGACCGGATTGGCCGGGATCGTTGTTTCCCTGATTAGAGCCGGGGGGATTAGTCTGTGCCGGTGCATCATCTCCTCCACCACCGCATGAGGTCAACGTAAGACACAATGTGGCGGCGAGAAATATTGTTATAAGTTTTTTCATCATCTACTACTTCTTTGTTATTTTTGTTACATTTGTCTTACCGTCTGCCTCTGCATAAACGATGTACGTACCGGCAGAAAGAGCACTTGGATTGAGGGTGTTGAGTCTCATACCGTCAACGGTATAGATTGCAATGACATTGCCATCAAATACAGAAGAGCGGTCGACGTCGTCCTCAACAAATGATATTGCGGTAGGATTGGCAAGAGAACCCACTACGGCGTCAGCCTCATAGCAAACAGAGGTCTTGGCCATTGCATAGACAGCACCGTCACGCATCAATGCAAGTGATACGGTAGCAGCCTTGTCACCCTCTACGGTGAGAATGAGTTTGCCATCGGTTGCCACAGCTGCCGCACCGCGAACATCACCGTCAACCATAGCGACAATGCTGTCGCCGGCCTCGGTTGCGATGTCCTCAATATTAGCTACCACTGTCATATTGTCAGCAAAGCGATAATTACGCTGCTTGGAGGCAACGTTCTCGACCTTTGTCTGCGCCTGGTCAGGATAACGGAAATTTACCGGTTGTGAGGCTGTACGCTTAAGCATATAACCCTGTCCCTTACACAATATTTTCAGTTCACCTACCCATCCCTCTTCATCTGAATATACAGAAGAAGCGTCTTGAGACTTAATTATATCGCCGTCAGAAGGAACATAGTTGGAAAGTGCCTCTGAAAGCGTCATATCATCGGCGGGAAGGAATGCAATATAGTTCCAGCCTTGATTTACAGTAATATTCACCTCAGACGGTATCAGTACACGAGCACCCTCTTTGACCATCGAAGTCTGGGAATTATTAGAGCGCAACTTATACATAGCGGTATGGTCAAGACGGTCCTGACGTGTGAGTGAGCCTATCCACTTGTTGTACTGTTTGGTATAAGCTGCAACATGTGTGTGGGTCTTTATCTCATCACCTGAGGTCCAATTGCCACCGACAAGCATAGTAGCCACATCACTCATTTCCTCAAAACATATCGGGAACGCTATCCAGTTCCAGCCGGAAGACAACGTCATAGCACAATCATGGCAGGCCACAATCCAGGTAGCTGTGAAGGTCTTGTTCTCTGCAGGCATAGTAGCCGGAAGCTCCTCACTCCAACCGTTAAAGGTATACCCAAACTTAACCGGAACATCAGGAGCAACTATTTCAGAACCGAAATCTTGTGTTATCGGATCAACATCACTGCCACCGGCGCTGTTAAACGTAATAGTGTACTGATTAGGAGTCCACTGTGCCTTAACAATGAGGCCGTCTATCGGCATCGTTGCAGGAAGTTCAGGATCCCAACCCGCAAAGGTATAACCAACCTTGGTTGGGTCTGTCGGTTTTGTAACAGCAGAACCATAAGCCTGTGTTACTGAGGCTATATCAGAGCCACCGTCACTGTCAAACTTGATGGTGTAATTGTTAAGAGTCCACTGTGCCTTAACAATGATACCGTCTATCGGCATTGTTGCAGGAAGTTCGGGAACCCAACCAGCAAAGGTATAACCGGCCTTAGTCGGGTCTGCCGGTTTTGTAACGGTAGAGCCGTAAGCCTGTGTTATTGAAAGAACCTCAGAACCACCGTCACTGTCAAACTTGATGGTGTAATTTTTAGGAGTCCACTGTGCCTCAAGTGTGCAATCAGCCTCAGGGATTACTTCAGGAAGTTCAGGTATCCATCCCGCAAAGGTATAACCATCTTTGTTAGGATTGCCCGGAGCGATAACGGCATCACCGGGATAGCCGGTTATCGGAGTGATAGACGTACCACCCTTAGTGTCGAATATGATAGAATAAGTATCAAGCGACCTCCACTGCGCCTCAACAATGACACCGTCTATCGGCATTGTTGCGGGTATCTCTGGAATCCAGCCAAGGAACACATAGCCATCCTTTGTAGGATCAGCGGGAGCGGTAATGGCAGAACCGAAGTCTTGTTTTATCGGCTCAATTACGGTGCCACCGTCGGTGTTAAACGTAATAGTGTACTGATTAGGAGTCCACTGTGCCTTAACAATGATACCGTCTATCGGCATTGTTGCAGGAAGTTCGGGAACCCAACCAGCAAAGGTATAACCGGCCTTAGTCGGGTCTGCCGGTTTTGTAACGGTAGAGCCGTAAGCCTGTGTTATTGAAAGAACCT